>JADCFQ010000024.1 GCA_020249435.1 Roseomonas sp.
CAGAAGCTACATCGAAAGCAGGCTCGCCTATCGCATCCAGGAACTCGCCTATGGCGGGCTGCGGCCGGAAACACGCAAGCGGCTCGAAGCCCTCGGCGAAAGGCTGGATGGCGGCAATGCCGTGCTGCGGCGCATCCGCGCAGATAATCGCCCGCTGCCGGGCACGCAGATCATTCGCGAATATGAGGGCGTGCAGCATGTGGTCACGGTGCGCGCCGATGATTTCGAATATGAAGGGCTGCCCTATCAATCGCTGTCCGCCATCGCGCGGCATATTACCGGCACGCGCTGGAATGGCTGGGTGTTTTTTGGTCTGAGATCGGGGGCGCACGCATGACCCGTCGCAAGATTACCGCCGATCCAATCATGCCGGCTTCGGTGCAAAAGCGCCGCTGCGCGGTCTATACGCGCAAATCTACGGACGAGGGCCTGGAGAAGGAATTCAACACCCTCGATGCCCAGCGCGAGGCTTGCGAAGCCTATATCGCCAGCCAGCGCGCCGAAGGCTGGGTGCTGGTGCCGAATCGCTATGATGATGGCGGCTTTTCCGGGGGCTCGTTGGAACGCCCTGCGCTGCAACGTCTGCTGCGTGATATTGAATCCGATCAGGTAGATGTCATCGTCGTCTACAAGATCGACCGCCTGTCACGATCCTTGATGGACTTCGCCAAGCTGGTCGAGGTGATGGACGCGCATGGCGTGACCTTCGTTTCCGTCACGCAGTCCTTCAATACCACCACCTCGATGGGGCGCCTTACGCTCAACATCCTGCTCAGCTTCGCGCAATTCGAACGCGAGGTGATTGGCGAGCGTATTCGAGACAAGGTGGCGGCCTCCAAGGCGCGCGGCATGTGGATGGGGGGCAAGGTACCGCTTGGCTATGAGGTCGCTAATCGCAAGCTGGTGGTGAATGAAGCCGAGGCGAAAAGCGTGCGACAGGTGTTTGAATGCTTCGCCGAGACGGGTTCGGGCACCGAGACCGTGCAGCGTCTGCAAGCTCAGCGCGTCACCAGCAAATCCGGGCGGCTGCTGAACAAGGGCGATGTCTATAAAATCCTGAACCTGCGCACCTATGTTGGCGAGGTCGAGCACAAGGGGCGCATCTATCCTGGCGAGCATCAGGCGATCGTGCCGCGTGCGCTGTGGAACAAGGTGCATGCGCTGCTGCAAACCAGCCCGCGGGCGCGCGCAGCGCAGAATGGCCGCCACCAGCCAGCGCTCCTGAAGGGGCTGATATTCGGCCTGGATGGCAGGGCGCTATCGCCGACGCATTCCCGCAAGAAGGGGCGGATGTACCGCTACTACGTCGCGCAGCGCGTCCTGAAGCACGAAGAGACAGGCGGCGAAGACATTCTGCGTCGTATCTCTGCCGCGCAAATCGAAGGCGCCGTGATTGGCCAGGTGCGCGCCCTGCTGCGCCAGCCGGAAATCGTGGCGGGCGGCTGGCTGGCCGCGCGGCAGGAGGCACCCGACCTTTCAGAAGAAGATGCGCGCGATGCCCTGGCGCGGCTTGACCCGCTTTGGGAGGAGCTGTTCCCTGCAGAGCAGCAGCGCATCATCCACGCCCTGGTGGACCGTGTGGTGGTTGGCCCGACCGGTGCCGACATTCGGCTGCGGGTGGAGGGGCTGGGCAGCCTAGCGCGCGACCTGGGACGGGGAGGGCGGGCAGCATGACAATGCCGGTCTCCCACGTCACCGTCCGTGTGCCGCTGACCATCCGCCGACGCCCTGGGCGCAAGACTCTGGTATCCTTGGGGTTTGGCGCCGAGGGCGGGCGGATCGCCACCAAGGCCGACCCAGCGCTGGTGAAGGCGCTGGCGCGCGCGTTCCGCTATCAGAAGCTGCTGGACGATGGGCGCTACGCCAGCATCAGTGAAATGGCGGCGGCGGAGAAGATCGAGCGGGGGTATCTTGGCACCCTGCTGCGGCTGACGCTACTGGCGCCGAGCTTAGTCGAGGCGCTCATGAATGGGCGCCAGCCCGAGGGAGTGACGCTGCCCCGGCTGCTGGAGGGGGTGCCGGTGGGGTGGGGGGAGCAAAAGGCCGACTACACTAAAGCTCGGTAGTAGCGCGGCTTCGAAGCCGGATTGTCCTGCGCGATCGAAATCCAAGGTGCGTGTCGCAGCACTGGATCGTTCAACGCCTCGCCCCGCGTGGCTTTGAGTAGCCATCAGCGTTCATCGACCGCCCGACATTTTGGCCACGCGAGTAAACATCCCCCACAATCCGCCCGTGACGATCCCGATGATGCGGGACCACCGTTACAGTGCCGCCAGGTGTCCGCCGTCGCAGTTCTTGCTGGGCGGCGCGGTAACCACTCTCGCCACGCTCCGGGGTGTCCACGCCGCGCAGGCGCACCCGTCCCTGGCGGCAGGCGAGCGTATCGCCATCCACCGCGCGGCAATCAGTGAAGCGCTGCTGCCCCGGCTGCATGGTACGCGGCGGCTCCCGCCATTGCGCATCAGATGCGCCGGGCAGTAAGGCCACAAAAGAAAGGACCAGAGGAAGCTTTCGGATCATCTCCGGTGCTCTCTTCGAATTTCTCTAACCACAGTCATACACAAAGCATAGCCAGATGCATTTCGCCAAGTCTTTCGCGCGTACGATCACCACGGGCGCGGCTACCACTTTTCGGTGACGGCCGATGCTGGTGCCGGAATTGGCCGAGGCGATCGTGAACGAGCAGCAGCCGGAGGGGGTGACGCTGCGAGGGCTGCTGGAGGGGGTGCCGGCGGTGTGGGGGGAGCAGCGAGTAGCTTTTCCTTAGGCTTCAGGGGCCGCAGAGCTGCCTCCCGCTTTCTGGTTCTGGCAGTCCTCCCAATCTGCATAGGTCCTGCCATCCGGCAATTTCCAAACAACGCGTCCATTGGCGCTGGCTCCGGTCACGACCGCGGCTGCCGCAGAGGGGGACGAAAACACATACTCGCCTTCAAAAACCAAATGCTCTTGCGACGGCTTCAGCACCCCCCGGTCTTGGAGCATCTGGCGCATCGCCACTGTGCCTTTAGGAATAGTCGGCGTCGTCCTAAGGCGCGCCTTCGATCCGCCGGTCACGATGATCTCTCCCGAGGGGCCGATCTTCATCTCGGCGTCGAACCCTTCACCTCGGAATGAAAAGCGCTCGGCTGCGGCAGGGCTCGGTGCCGGCGGTGCCTCAGCAGCCTGCGCCGCGGGCGTGACCGGCCCGCGCAAGACCTTGAACAGGTCCCACCCAAGCGCACCCACAAGCGTTTTGGTCTGATCGATGAATTCATCCATCGCCACCCTATCCGGCAGCGGTAGCTTACCCGCGTCGCTCGATGGGCGGTTCGTATTCGGCAGCGTCCACCTGGGATTGTCGCCCACCGCCCGGATCAGGGACGCTTCCACGTAGCGGGCGTGGCTCTTGGTCAGGTTTTCATCCTTGCTCACCAGAACGACTGTATCGGTCCAGAAATTTCGAGCTGAATCGGCGCTATGCGTGGCCAGCCTTCCGCCGACCCCTTCGGATTCACCAATGTAGCCAAGCAGCCGCCCGGGCTCAGTCTCATCAGCGCCGATCAGGACATAGACCCCAGGGCGCTCAATCTCAGGGAAGGTATCCCTTACGCGCCGCAGCTGATTGCGGCGGAAGGCGATGGCATGAATGGTGGACATAGCGATCTGGGCCACCTTCACGCCATCCGGGTCACCATCGAGCAGGAAGATATTGATTGAGCGGGGCTTCATGGGGCGAGCCTATCACCGCGCCTTCGCCCGGAGGAGTCTGCTATTTCCAAGCGTGCTTCCTTCCGGATTACCTCCTCCCCCCGACAGCCTGGCGCTATGGAGGTGAACATGTTAGCGACATAAAATTCGCTGCTTATCAAATTCAGTAAAAAATATCCCTTGATCAGCGTGATGTGTGTTGCTATATCGGCCTCTGAAAAGAGGTAGCAGCGTCTTGATTCGCATGAATGACATCGCGGAAGCCCGCATCGGACATACCTTTAGGGAGGGCGTGAGCCCCGATCCCGAGGGTAATCTTCTGATTTTGCAGTCAAAAGACATGTCTGAAGGTACCCTTCCTGGTAACCATAATCTTGTCCGAGCCACGGTGCCGCGGTTTGACCTGGAGCTGATCACGAAACCTGGCGACGTGGTCTTTCTGCCTAGGGGAACGCGGTTTCCCGCCCTGGCCATTCGCGGAGATCTGGTTGGGGCGCTTGTGGCAGCGCCCCTCTATATCATCCGCCCGTATCACGAGCTTGCGGATGCAGATTACCTGGCTGCGCTCATCAATGCGCCAGCCTTGCAGCTGAGCCTTAGGGCGCAGGCTAAGGGAAGCTACATTCCGCAGGTGCCGGCGGAAGCTCTCAGGGAGCTCAAGCTCCCCCTACCACCCCTTCCGGAACAGCGGGCGATTGCGGCTATTGCCGAACTTTCGCGGGAGGAAGCTCGAATTGCAGCCGCTTTGGCGGCCCACAGATCCGTTTGGGTTCACGCATTGGCTATCGCCCAAGATACCAAGAACCCAAAACGGAACAGCCAGGAGCACGCCAATGCCCCCGGCTGAAACCCAGCCCCTCCGGCGCGCCAACGCCTTTGGGGAACTCACTCTTTCAAGCAAAGGTACCCTAAACATGTATATCAACATTGACCAGTGGAATTTCACTGGTCCCTTTTCAAGTACGGCTTCGGTTAGAAACCAGTCGGGAACCTATGTGGTCCTGACGCGCAAACCCGGAACGGCGGACTTCAGCGTTGTGGATGTGGGAGAGAGCGGCGATCTTCGTTCGCGTCTCGAAAATCACGACCGCGATGATTGCTGGCGCCGCAACAATGCGGGTGAGCTGAAAGTCGCTGTGCTTTACTGCGATCAGCAAAGCCGCATGGCCGTTGAGGCGCATTTGCGTCGCCGGTTCAATCCCAAATGCGGTGATCGGTGAAGGAACGGGACGGCGGCGACCCCGCCGTCCCAACCCCAGATTTTTTGGAGATTAACATGTCTGACACGAATACCCTCTCACTTGATGAACTAAAGCGCCGCCTTTGGGCCGCCTGCGACACCTTCCGTGGCGTCCTGGATCCGAGTGAATACAAAGACTTCATCCTCGTGATGCTTTTTTTGAAATACGTTTCCGACGTTTGGGAAGCCCATGCGGCCGAGGCCCGCGCACGGTACGGTGAGGACGAAGAACGCGTGCGGCGGCGGCTGGAGCGGGAACGGTTCTTCCTTCCCGCCGACGCCACCTTCGGGACGCTCTACGCCGCGCGCGATACCGACAATATCGGTGAGCGCATCAATGTAGCGCTGCAGGCGATTGAGGATACGAACAGGGCAAAGCTGGAAGGCGTCTTCCGCGGCGTGGATTTCAACAGCGAGTCAAAGCTTGGCGCCACGCGCGAACGTAATCGCCGGCTCAAGATGCTACTGGAAGATTTCCATAGCCTTGACCTCTCGCCCGATCGGGTCAGCGAGGATGCCTTGGGCGAAGGGTACATCTATCTCGTGGAACGTTTTGCCTCAGACGCCGGCAAGAAGGCGGGCGAGTTTTACACCCCTTCTCAGGTTTCGAAGCTCCTGGCCCGCCTTGTGGACCCGCAGCCAGGGGCGCGGATTTATGATCCGACCTGCGGCTCCGGATCACTGTTGCTGCGGGCTGCGGAGGTAGTTGAGGCAAAGGGCAGCCGTGATTTCTCACTGTGGGGTCAGGAGGTGAACGGCGCGACTTGGTCACTGGCCAGGCTCAATATGTTCCTCCATGGCCGCGATGGGGCAAGGCTGGAATGGGGCGATACGCTGAACGAACCGAAACTCGTGGAAGGCAATGCTCTTTTGAAGTTTGGGGCCGTACTGGCGAATCCTCCCTTCAGCCTCGACAAATGGGGTGCGGAGCGCGCGGGTGAGGATCGCTTTGGCCGCTACGCGCGCGGCGTACCGCCCAAAAGCAAGGCAGACTACGCCTTCATCCTTCACATGATTGAAAGCGCGCTGCCGCAGGTTGGGCGCATCGGCGTGATTGCACCGCATGGTGTACTTTTCCGAGGTGGTGCGGAGGGGCGCATCCGGCGCACCTTGATCGAGGAAAATCTGCTTGATGCCGTTGTGGGTTTGCCGGCGCAGCTATTTCCTTCCACCGGCATTCCTGTGGCCATGCTCATCTTCGACCGTGCGAGGGAGCGCGGCGGAGCGCGCGCCGAGGCCAACGATGTAATGTTTGTGGATTCAAGCCGAGACTTCCGCCCCGGTCGCCGCCAGAACGTACTGGAAGAGGCGCATATGGATCGTATCGTGGCGACGGTACAAGCGCGCGCAGCGGTAGAACGGTATGCCCGGCCGGTGCCGATTACCGAGATTGCAGAAAATGACTTCAACCTGAATATTCCACGCTACGTATCTTCGGCAGAGGCGACAGAGGCGGTGGACCTTGCGGCAGTGGAGGCAGACATCCAGCGGCTGGAGGCGGAACTGGCCGAGGTACGCGCGAAGATGAAGCAGCACCTGCGCGAGTTGGGGGTGGTATGATCGGTACACTCCCCCCTGATTGGAAACAAGGCACGCTGGCCGATGTCGTTACCTCGGTCACCACCGGCGTTTCGGTTAACAGCGAAGACAGGCTAGTGCGTGACGGTGAAGTTGGTGTCCTGAAAACATCCTGTGTTCTGCGAGGTGTATTCGAGCCTGAGCAGCACAAGGCAGTCCTGTCTGCCGAACGACATCGTGTGTCCTGTCCCGTACGGCGCGGCACAGTACTTGTGAGCCGAATGAATACTGTCGATCTTGTTGGGCTAAGCGCATACGTTCCGGAAGACTATCCTGATCTTTTTCTTCCGGATCGCCTCTGGGCCGTGCTTCCATCGCCGAGGATCAATCCTCGTTGGCTTGGTTACATGCTGGCCAATCCTGCGTTCCGGCCGCTCCTCGCTGGAGCATCAAATGGTACGAGCGGATCGATGAAGAGTATCCCGCAGGACACGTTCCTCAGGCTGCCGATCACCATACCACCCTGTGGTGAGCAAGACGGTATTGTTGCCGTCTTGCATGATTGGGAGCGCGCGGAGGCCGCTGCCTTGGGGCTAGTAGCTGCTGCCGCCCTGCACGTGAGTGGCTTGACGAGCTTGCATCTCGACCAATTCATTCCCGGAACTGCTGGAGAAGATTCATCGTTCCCGCTTCTTCGTTTGGGGGATGCATTCGTAGAGCGCGACGAAAAAGGGCATGAGGGTGCTCCGCTTCTTTCCATTACTGGTGAGCGCGGCGTGGTGCTGCGGGAGGAGATCGAGCGTCGTGATACCTCGGCCGAGGATAAGAGTAACTACCGCCTCATTCTTCCGGGCGATATCGGCTATAATACTATGCGGATGTGGCAGGGTGTCTGTGGCCTTTCCTCACTAAGGGGCATAGTGAGCCCCGCCTACACAGTAGTGACCCCAAGGCCCGAAGTAATGGATGGTGCATTTGCCGCCGCGCTGTTCAAGGCCCCGCATATGATTGAGTGGCTCCGTCGCTACTCGCAGGGTATCGTGGATGATACGCTGAACCTCAAGTTTGAGCAGTTTCGACAGATCCGCATTCGCCTACCGCCTCTGGATACGCAGCGCCGAATTGCAAACGCTATTCACGCAATACGGGCTGAAGCCGATGTGACTGCGCGCCTCGCAACCAAGCTGCGACAACACAAGCAAACTCTGATGACACAGCTACTATCCGGCGCACTGCGAGTCCCGCAACGCAAAGCTAACAGCAACGTACAGATGGAGAACGCAAATGCGTAAGCCGAAGCCCATCTTCGCCATCGCCTACGACTTTGACGGCACGCTGGCGCCGGGGAACATGCAGGAACACTCCTTCATCCCCGCGCTTGGCCACAGAAAGGCGACCGATTTCTGGAACCGATCGAACGAGGAAGCGGTCAAGTCGCAGGGCGATCCTATCCTTCTCTATATGCGCCATATGCTGGAGGGCGCGCACCATGCTGGCGTCAAGGTGGACCGCACATCCTTCCGCGACCACGGCGCGACCATCCCGCTCTTCCCTGGCGTTGAGGACTGGTTCGCCCGCATCAATGCGGCCGGTAAGGAGCGCGGCATCGACGTGCAGCACTTCATCATCTCCTCCGGCCTGCGCGACATCATTGAGGGGACGCCCATCCGGAAGCACTTCAAGGCAGTCTTCGCCTCCGGATTCCTCTACGACCAGCACGACGTCGCAGTCGCTCCCGCGCTCGCCGTCAACTACACGAACAAGACGCAATACCTCTTCCGCATCAACAAGGGGGCGCTCGACCTCGGGGATCACAAGGCGATCAACGCCCGTTTGCCGTTAGAAGAACGACCGGTGCCTTTTTCACGAATGATCTTCATCGGTGACGGTGAAACAGACGTGCCTTGTCTTCGGCTGGTAAAAGATCAAGGGGGAGGATCCATAGCCGTTTATGCCAAGGGTAAATCGATGAATAGGACCAAGGCAAAAATTCTTTATGATGAAGGTCGAGTCCATTTTGCTGTTCCCGCAGATTATAGTGCGGGTAAAGCCCTAGAACAGCGGGTGATCGCCTTCATGGACCGAGCACGAGCTGAGGTGGCCCTTGCCGGATTGGACGCTGTAGTGTGACTACGCCGGACGACACACCCGACGCAGAGTGCGAACCTCGCCTGGACCTCAACTTTGAGACCTCCGAACAGGCTACCGCGATAGCTGCCGCACTTCGATTGCTGGAGCGCATGGGTTGGCAAATTCTTTCACCCGAGGATGCGCTGCGTATGCGCCGCGGTAGGCTTGGTTCGGTACTGTTGGAGCCGGTACTGGCCGAATGCCTAGCAAAACTGAACCGCGTCCGCGCTCGGACGGAGGATGTGCCGTTCAGCGAGGCCAACATCGCCACCGCTATCGAGCGGCTGCGCGGAAGCGGCCCGCTTGGCCTGCTACGCGCCAACGAGGCAATGACAGACCTTCTACTGCTCGGCACCAGCCTACCGCAGATGATGGAAGGCGAAACGCGCAGTCACTCGCTGCGCTACATAGACTGGACAAACCCGAGTAATAACGTCTTCCATGTCGTGCCGGAATTTGAGGTCACGCGATCACGCCGAACAGACAGCTACATTCCGGACCTTGTTCTCTTCGTGAATGGCATCCCGTTGGGTGTCATCGAGGGAAAGGCGATGCATGTGGACGTGAAGCAGGGTATCAGTCAGCATCTTCGGAACCAGTCACCGGACGGCATTACAGCCCTCTTTTCGACCGTGCAGATCCTTGGCGCCATCAACATCCGCGACGCTCGCTATGCGACCGTGGGCACGCCGGCCAAGTTTTGGGCCATCTGGCGTGACGATCCAGACGAAGAGGCGGCGGTGCGTGCCGCTGTGGGATCGGAGCCATCCACGCAGGACCGGCTTCTGCATGCCCTGTTTCGTCCCGACCGCATCCTCGACATGGCGCGCCGCTTCACGTTGTTTGACGCTGGAGAAAAGAAGATCGCGCGTTACCAGCAAGTCCACGCCATTAAACGTATCCTGGCCAGGCTGAGCAGCGTCGGCCTGAACGGCGCGCGCCCTGGGGGCGTCCTTTGGCACACGCAGGGGTCCGGCAAGTCGCTGACCATGGTTATGCTCGCCCGTGCGCTGGCAATGGAGGAGGGCATCCCCGGCGCGCGCGTGGTGCTGGTGACGGACCGGACGGATCTGGACGACCAGTTGTCCGCGACCTTCCGCAACTCGGGGCTGGAGCCAGTGCAGGCCACAAGCGGACGGCACCTGCTGGAAAGCGTGCTGCGCGGTCGGGGGTTGGTCTCCTCGACGTTGCAGAAGTTCAATGCCGCTTTGAACGTCCGCGACCTTCGGGACGACAGTGCAGACGTGTTCCTATTGGTGGACGAGAGTCACCGCAGCCAGTCCGGTGCAATGCACACGCGGCTTCGCAAGGTGTTTCCCAACGCTTGCTACCTCGGCTTTACCGGAACGCCGCTGCTCAAGAAGGAGAAGTCAACCTTTGCCCGCTTCGGGGACCTGATCGACCGCTATGATATGCGGCAGGCCGTTGAAGATGGGCAGGTGGTGCCTCTGCTCTATGAAGGCCGCTTGGTCGAGCAGGAGGTGAACAAAGCGGGTCTCGACGTCTGGTTTGACCGCACTACCGCCTCGCTCTCGCCGGAGGCGCGGACTGATCTCAAGCGGCGCTTCGCGCGCATGGCCGAGGTTGGGCAGACCACTGGCACGCTCGCTGCCATCGCCTTCGACATCTCCCAGCACTTTGCTTCGACCTTCGGAGGTACGCCGTTCAAAGGGCAGATTGTGGCCTTCAACAAGCGGACTGCTGTTCGCCTTAAGAAGGCGCTGGACGACATTGGTCTCGTGACAAGCGAGGTGGTCATCTCGCCCCCTGATGAGCGTGAGAACCACGAGGAGGTGGAGGAGGAGCCGTCCGATGAGGTGCAGGCTTTCTGGCGCCGCATGGTAGGGCCGACTGGGCGATACGGTGATGAACGCGCTTACGTGGAGGGAATCACCACCGCGTTCAAAAAATCGGAGACGCCGGAGCTACTCATCTGCGTTTCGAAGTTGCTCACTGGTTTCGATGCGCCGCGCAATGCGGTGCTCTATATCTGTAGAAAAATGGAGAACCACGAACTTCTTCAGGCCATTGCTCGGGTAAACCGCCTTTTCGAAGGGAAGGAACACGGGCTGATCGTGGATTATCAAGGGCTGCTTGGTTCACTCGATAAGGCCCTTGCAGCCTACGACGCGCTTGCTGGCTATGACGAGCAGGACATTGCGGACATCGTTCACTCGGTAAAGGAGGAAGTGAATGCCCTGCCGCAACGCCATGCTGATTTGCTCGATGTCTTCCGGGGCGTACCACCGCCCGCCGACCTGGAGGCGTGCCGTCGACACTTGGCCGACGATGACCGGCGGCGGGATTTCTACGGCAAGCTAGCCGCTTTCGGTCGAATGCTGCACACTGCCCTCTCAGTCGCAGAGTTCGTAAATGATCCCGCGAATAGCGGTGCTATCGCGCGCTATAAGGCAGACCTCAAGCGGTTTCACGATCTGCGCGCTGCAGCTAAGGCAAGCTATGAACCTGGTGAGGATACGTCGGCCCTTGAGCCACGCATCCGGAAGCTGCTCGATCAGCACGTCACGGCACATGAAGTGCGCGTGCTCACCCCAGCCGTAGATATCCTTGATAAGGCGGCGTTAGCCGCGTCGGTTGAGGCAGCGGGTGGCACCCCGGCGGCGAAGGCTGATGTCATCGCCTCCGCACTAAAGCGGACGCTTACCGAGAACATGGATGAAGACCCTGCGCTCTACCGGCGCTTCGCTGATATGATCGAGCAGGTGATCCTGGATTTCAGGCAGGGGCGCCTTGACCAGTTGGACTACCTGCAGAAAGTCGAGGGTATCCAGCGCGACTTCACTGGGAAGCGTGATGACGCTTTGCCAGAGGGCTTGCGCAGCGCGCCTGACGCAGCCGCATTTTTTCGTGAGGCTGTGGCCGTGCTGGCCGAAGCAGGCGTGCCAGAGGTACAGGCGCGCGACGTTGCTGCCAATTTCGCGGTGGCTGCGGAGCAGGTGGTCGCGCGGCACCGCAAGGTGGATTGGACCGAGGACGCCGACGCCCAGCGGGCTATGCAGAATGACCTAGACGACTACCTTTTCGATCACGTGCGGGGCGAGCTTGAACTCAGTCTGCCTACCGCTGTCATGGATGATCTTATCGTCCGTGTTCTGAGAGTGGCGCGGGCGCGGATGGCAGGGTCGGGAACGTGACGGTGGACCGGTCCGTCAACACTTCAGCAGGCCTAATGGCATTTACGCTGCGGCGTTCGCAGCGCAGCACTCTAGCTATTCATGTTCACCCTGATGGCTCAGTCGAAGCCGTTGCTCCGGAAGGGATCGCCGAGGACTTCGTGGCCGCACGCGTAGCAGCACGCGCGGGATGGATAAGGCGGCAACAGGCATTTTTTGAGGATCTGCGACCACGAACCCCGCCCCGCCGACATGTCGCGGGTGAGACGCATCTTCACCTCGGACGGCGCTACAGGCTCAAGGTGAATGACGGTCCGGAGTCTGTGCGACTTTCAGGCGGTTGGATCCACGTCTCTGTACCCGGAGGGGCACCGGCACTTGTTGCGACTGCCCTGGGCCGCTGGCGGCGCGCACGGGCGGGCGAACGAATCGCTGCGAGACTTTCCGAGATTGCGGAAAGTCTGCGAATTCCAGTTGATCGCCGCCCCAGGCTAGTTATGCGGGCTATGGTCACGCGTTGGGCGAGCCTATCCCCAACCGGCCTGCTGAGCGTCAACCCAGACCTCATCCGCGCGCCATTGATTTGCATTGAGTATGTGCTCGTCCATGAACTGTGCCACCTGGAGCATCCTCACCACGGTCCAGCATTCTGGCGTTTACTCACGCGCAGAATGCCGGATTGGCAAGAGCGCAAGGTTCGGCTGGAACGCACGATGGTTTAGGGCGGTCGCGTAGGGGCTTCTGCCTGGTGGTGCCTGCGTCTGGGGAACGCCGGGAAGCTTGGAAACAAACGGGAAAGCCGCTCCGAGCCCCCCCCCCGAAACCTCGGGGTTCAGCCCTTTTTTCAGTTTCCAGCCCCCCCCGCCCCACCAGTCCATTTCCCAACCATGCCGCACCGCAGCATAGCCAAAACTATTTCAGATCAATGTTTTAAACCTTGTTGGAAAAATCGGCCTACCCTCAAGCTTTGGAGAGAATTCGCCGGTTCGGAGAAAAAACGCCGAAACATTCCACTTGAGCACCCTCAAGGTCGCCAGAAAAAGCTTTGTTTTCAGGGGAGTTTAGGGGCTGGTCGGAGGAGGGGAGCCAGTTCGGCCAGATGGCGACTGGAGCGGGCGAAGGGATTCGAACCCTCGACCCCAACCTTGGCAAGGTTGTGCTCTACCCCTGAGCTACGCCCGCGATAGACGGCAAATGCCACGAATCCTGGGGGAAGGCAAGTCAACCGGCCCGGGGTCACTCATCCGCTACAGTTTCCAAATGGAATGGAGAACTGTTGAGCACGACGACGAACAAATTCTCCCCGGCGACCAGTGCCCAGGCAGCGCGGATGGTGTTGGGTCGCCAGGGGGAGCATCCCTGCCGCTGGGCTGGACCGTTATCCATTCCCGCCATTATGGGCTGCTGAACGGTTCAAGCGAACAGAGGCAGCTCTTCCGGAACCGGCTGATCGGCCAGCCATGGCGCCTCCGGGATGGTGGCGTGCGCCAATCGGCGCTTGGGCCAGGATCAATGGGCATTGGTCTTATCAGGCAAAGGCCGCATGGCGCGAAGCTGCGCGGCCAAGGCCCCCTGCCCCGCCAATTCCGCCAGCAAGGCCGCTTCTTCCCGCGCCGCTTCAAAGCCCAGCCGGTAGCCCGCATAGGTCGCCTGATCGAGGCTTTGGCCGAGCGCCTTGCCGATGCCCTGCATGAATGGCTCCCTTCTTGATCGAGGCGCGTTTACCGCACCTTGCAATACCCCGCCCCGGCATGGCTGGTGCCCGACGGGCAGGAACCATTCCGGCTTGGCACATATTCGGTGCGCCCATCCGTCCGGCAATAGCCCGCCCCCGCATGGCTGGTGCCGGATGGGCAGGACCCGTTCTGCGCCGCGACAAACCCCGCGCCTGAGGACGACCGGCAATAGCCAGACCCCGCATGGCTGGAACCCGATGGGCAGGACCCGTTCTGTGCGGGGACCATTTGCTGCGCGAAAGCCGCGCTGGTTGGGAGCCATAACGCAATTAAGGCAGTGCGGAACAACATCGGGGCGATCCTTCATTTGCCTGGGATCAGACAAGCCGCAAAACGCGGCTTCTCCATGGCCCCCTTATGGCGCGGAAGGGTAAATCAAACCCTCTCCAACACCGTCGCGATCCCCTGCCCGACGCCGATGCACATGGTGGCCAAGGCGCGCTGCAGCTTGCGTTCCTGCATTTCATGCGTTGCGGTCGCGATCAGCCGCGCACCACTCATGCCAAGCGGATGGCCAAGCGCAATCGCACCGCCATTCGGATTTACCCGCGCATCATCATCGGCAATGCCAAGCCCGCGCAGCACCGCCAGGCCCTGTGCGGCGAAGGCTTCATTCAATTCAATAACATCCATCTGGTCTTGCGTCATGCCAAGCCGCGCCAGCAGTTTTTGCGTGGCCGGCACCGGCCCAATGCCCATCACACGCGGCGCACAACCCGCGGTCGCGACACCGACAAACCGCGCGAGTGGCGTCAGCCCATGGCGCTTTGCCGCCGCCTCACTCGCAATAATCAGCGCACAGGCGCCATCATTCACACCTGAGGCATTGCCCGCCGTCACAGTGCCATCCGCCTTCACCACTGGCTTCAATTTACCGAGTGCTTCCATGGAGGTTTCGCGCGGATGTTCATCAGCGCTCACCACAACTGGGTCCCCCTTGCGAGACGGGATGGTGACCGGCACGATTTCCTTGGCCAGCCGGCCATTTTTCTGCGCCGCCGCCGCGCGCGCCTGGGAACGGAGCGCCATGGCATCCTGATCTTCCCGCGCGATATTGTAGTCAGTGGCGACGTTCTCCGCAGTCTCAGGCATGGAATCAGTGCCGTAGCGCTTTTGCATGGCCGGGTTCACGAAGCGCCAGCCAATAGTGGTGTCGTAAACGGCATTGCTGCGCGAAAAGGCGCTTTCGGCCTTGGGCATGACGAAAGGCGCGCGAGACATGCTCTCAACGCCGCCCGCGATCATCAATTCCGCTTCGCCGGCGCGAATGGCGCGTGCGGCAATGCCCACCGCATCCATGCCGGAACCACAAAGCCGGTTCACCGTGCTGCCTGGAATGGCTTGCGGCAGGCCGGCCAACAGCAGCGCCATGCGCGCGACATTGCGGTTATCCTCTCCGGCCTGGTTGGCGCAGCCGAAGATCACATCATCCACTGCTGCCCAATCGACGGATGTATGCCGCTCCATCAGCGCCTTCAGCGGCACCGCGCCAAGATCATCCGTGCGCACCGATGAAAGGCTGCCGCCGTAACGGCCAATTGGGGTGCGTAGGGCAGCACAGATGAAAGCTTCGGGCATGGTTTCGTTTCCTCGATCCTGATGGCGCGGCCACGCGTGATTGGCCGCGCCGTGCACGCGGCATCATCCCGCAGAACGACTTGCTTGCCAATCAGTCGGCGCGGATATTCACCTCCCGCGCGATGCGGGTCCAGGCGTCGCGTTCCTTCGCGACATTCTCCCGTACCTCGGCACCTGGGGCGAAGGCCGGGAAGGTGCCAAAGCCAAGCAGGGTTTGCGGCAGGTCAGTATTGTCCATGGTCCAGCGCATGGCATCTTCAAGGCGCCGCAGAATGGCGGGCGGTGTGGCCGCCGGCGCGGCAAGGGCAGACCAGGAGGTGAATTCATAGCCGGGCACGCCAGCCTCATCCACGGTAGGCACATCGGGCAAATTCGGATGCCGCTGGCGTGATGTGATAGCGAGCACACGAATGCGCCCCGCTTCATGCGCACCGCGCATCAGCCCATAGCCATCCACCATCAATTGCACCCGACCACCCAGCAAATCCTGCAAGGCGGGGCCGCTGCCGCGATAGGGCACATGGACAATGTCAAACCCAACGCGCTGCTTCAGGATTTCAAAGGCGAAATGCGGCACACCGCCCGAACCGCCGGAGCCGAAATTCAATTCACCTGGCCGGCGGCGCGCGATATCCAAGAACTCCTGCAACGTACGCGCGGGGAAATCTGCCGGCACGGCAATCGCAAGCGGACCAACATGCACGCGGCAGACATAGGCGAAATCCCGCACCGTATCGAAGCCCGGATTGGGAAACAGCGCTTGCGTCGTGTAATTGCCGACATTGCCGAAGAACAGCGTATAGCCATCGGCCGGTGATTTCGTCACATGATCCATGGCGATATTACCGTTATTGCCGGCGCGATTATCAATCGCGATCACCTGACCCAGCCTTTGGCTCAGCCGCTGAAAGGTGGGCCGCCCGATCGTGTCCACGCCGCCGCCCGGCGGGAAGCCAATGACCACGCGAATGGGCCGGCTTGGATAATCCCCCTGCGCAAATGCAGGCACGGGCAGCGCAGCACCTAGCCCACTCAGCAGAAGGTGACGACGATTGATCTTTCCAAACATTGCTTTCCTCCGCTGTTATTCTTGGTTTCATGAAAGCCTATGGGGCGGCACGTGGAAGCGTCAATCAAATTCGTTGCCCCAAAGCCAGGCAGACCTTGCGCGCATGATCATGCCGGGAGCACTGAAAGAACACCAGAAACGCTCCTTCACCTTCGACGTTCATGTTACCCCCAGGCGTTTGACGCAGTTGCCGATCTCGGACAGCATCTCGGAGAGAAGGCGGCCGGGAGGGTCACAAAAACACTGGCCTTGAGCCAATGAAGTTGCCTTGGACGGCACCTACAAATGGCTCTTGTAATTAGTTTAATATCGAACTACAATTAGTCGTTATTGATCCTCCAAGCCATGAAGATCCCCATGACACGCCTCCTCCGCCATTTGCACCGCCTCGCCGAGCAAACCTCCTGGCGAAGCTTTTGGGTGGCGCTGATCTTCAGCCTGCTGACGCTTGCCGGTGGTTTGACCTGGGCCACCATACTTTACGCGCGTTCGGGCTTCGCGCCGCGATTGATCGAAGGGCAATTGGCCTTCAACCCAGCCCAGACACGCGCCTGGTATGCCGCTTTGATCGAACAGGGCACGCTTGATATCTACCGGCGCACGCAATGGGTGGATTTCATCTTCATCGCCGGGCTGCTGGCCACACTGTTCATCCTGCACCTCATGATCGCCAAGGCCCGCCGCAATGAACCCGGCTGGCAACGCCTTGCGCTGTGGCTTGCAGTACTCGGCCCCGCAATCGCCACAGCCGATATCTGGGAAAATCTGGTGACGCTCATGATGCTGAGCGCGCCAACAACCTTCCCAAGCGCGCTTGCCATCCTTGCCTCAACATTATCGGTCGTGAAGTGGGGCTGGGCGGTGATTGGGACATCGCTTGTTTTGGTGCAGCTTATCGCGCTTGCTTGGCAGCGCATCAGTCGCGGCGGCGCGCCGCGCCCAACCAATTCCTCAGGCGTCTAATCAACCATGGAAGGAGCATTCAATGGAACGCAGAGGCTTCATCCGCATCGCGGGCGGCGGTGTTGTGCTGGCGGCCAGCACTAGCATGCTTGCAGGCTGCGCCGGCTTCGCTGTGCCGCCATCAGCAACCGCCGCCTGGAATAGCCCGGCGGCGGATAGCAGCGATCTGCGCCGCTGGGCGCTTTCCCACGCGATCCTTGCGCCCAACCCGCATAACAAGCAGCCATCGCTGGCTGATCTGCGCGTGCCCGGCGAAATCACGCTGCGCCTGGATGAGGAGCGTCTGCTGCCCGTCACAGACCCCTATGGCCGGCAAATCCTGATGGGGGCTGGCGCCTTTCTTGAATTGCTGACCATGGCAGCCGCTGAACGCGGGCACCGTGCCGTGATCACCCTTTTCCCGGAAGGTGAGCCCAGCACCAGGCTGGACGCACGCCCCTTCGCAAGGGTGCGCCTGGTATCGGATGGGGGCGTGCCGCGCGATCCGCTTTTTGCGCAAGTGCTGAAGCGCCGCACCGACCGCCGCGCCTATGACCCCGCGCGCGGCATTGCGCCTGCTGATTTGGCGCAACTCAATGCCTCTGTGGCCGGATTGCCGATTGGCTTCGGCCTCGCTGGCCGCGCCGATGCGCCGCCCGCCGAAAAGGCGCAGGTGGAAGCGATCCGCACCATCGCGAAGGAAGCATGGCGGATCGAGCTGACCACCGAGGCGCCGATGATGGAATCCATGCGGGTGCTGCGCTTTGGCAGTGCCGAGATTGACCAACATCGCGATGGCATCGCCATCACCAACCCGATGTTGGTGATCCTGGCGCGCCTCGGCTTCGTTGATCGCACCGCGTTCCCGGCACCTGACTCCCGGGCGACCCTTGGACAAATCAAGGACTTCAACGCGGTGACCGATGCAACACCCGCCTATCTTTGGATGGTGACCGAGGGCAATACGCGCGGGCAGCAGATTCTTGCCGGCCGTGCCTATGCGCGCGTCAACCTTGCCGGGACGGCGCAGGGGCTTGTGATGCATCCGAACCAGCAGGCGCTGCAGGAATTCCCTGAGGTAGCGCGGCAATATGAGGCGATTCACAGCCTGCTCGGCGCGCCAACGCCGCGCTACACGGTGCAGATGCTGGCGCGTGTGGGTTATTTGCCCGCGAATACCGCAGCCGCACCACCGGCGCCGCGCCGCGGCCTGGATCGGCATTTGGTGGCGTGACCGCAAAGTGTCGCCGTGCGTCGAGCGCAGCACAGACGGCAAGGATGCGCCCCGCAAGCCAGGGCGCACGCAGATTACAAGGTTGATTACTCCGGCTTCACGCCAGCAGCGCGCAGCACAACGCCGGCCAATCCATTCAAGCGCGGTGCGCTTTGCTGTATGGCAGCCCGGAATGGGGTGCCGAGTGCCGCCACCGCCACCGGCGGCGTGCCGGTTGGCGCCAGCATACCGCTCGGTTAGAAAGGTCCAAGGATAAGCGGACGCGGGTCAGTCTTGGAGTCTGCCATTATGTCCCGGTGTCGTCGGTAGCGCTGGATCACGCGCCGTAAACGAGCCTTTTGCTGGGACCGGTCAACCTGGGTCAGCCCGGGAAAAAGGGAGGTAAAGTTAGCTGGATCAAAACCGTCGCTGAGCTTGTCAGGGTGTTTGGCGAAGTACCACGCCTGAAACGCCTGCGCCTCGATTGGCAGTCGCCCGCCTGCGTTAGCAAAATCATACCAACCAATGAAAAGGTGATGATCGTTCGTTTCATCGGAGAATGTGCCGAGGAGTTCGGCGTCATTGCGATCCTTTCCATTGTGTGTTGTTGCATGCTTCAACGCATTCCAGTGCTTTTTGCGTAGCACTGCTAGCTTGCCCTTATTCATTTCAGGAAAGGTAGCGAGTACGTGAGTTTCAAAAGGTTCGGCGCCCGCAACTTCAGCGAGACGGTCCGCTATTTCGCCGCCACCACAGGTAAGTACATGCACAGCTACTGGATCTTTGTCTTCGAGAAACAACGCTAACGCCGTCCCGAGTTGCCGCCTTGCTACTTCGAGTTTTGTCAGTTCAGTATTCATACAAGGCTCCTAACGCTTAGGGGCGTGAGCATTAACCGGGATAAGGGAGCCCTACCACTCAGGCGCCGCCGCCACCGAAAGCCAGCCCAACTGACATAAAGCCCCCGGCCAACTTAGCGTGCGCCTCCAACTGAGTGAGTTTGGTCCTCTCAAACAGTACCATGGCGTAGCCTTAGCACAGCAAGCAGAGCCTCCGTGCCGACGGCGTGACCTCTATCGCACGCGTCACGCCAAATTGTTGGCGCCACCTATTCCGGCTTCACGCCAGCGGCGCGCAGCACATCCGTGTAGGTCTTCACCCCTTCACGCACCAGAGTCATCACCTGATCCGGCGTTTCATAACCGGCGCGCGGCACAACGCCCGCCAATTCATTGAGCCGCGGTGCGCTTTGCTGAATGGCAGCCTGAAACGCTGCCCCCAAGGCCGCCACAATCGGGGCCGGCGTGCCGGCAGGCGCCAGCATCGGGAAGAACTCCTCAAAGATGAAACCTGGAATGCCGGCTTCCGTCGCGCTTGGCACATCCGGCAGGGCAGGGCTGCGCTGGCTGGATGCCACCGCCAAGGCCCGCAAGCCGCCGCCGCGCACCTGCCCCAAGGATGATGCCATTGTCGGCGTGCCGAATTGCGCCTCACCGCTCACCAGCGCGGCCACACCGGGTCCGCCGCCGCGATAATGCACCATTTCGAATTGTGTATTGCTGATGCCACGGAAGATCTCACCGGCCAAATGCACGCCGCTGCCAATCCCGGCAGAGGCGAAATTCAGGCGCCCCGGATTGGCGCGCAGCAGCGCGATCAGCTCCGCCGCACTCGTCGCTTGCGTACGCGGATTGATCGCCAGCACATGCGGCGAAAACCCAGCCACAGCGATGCCGACGAAATCGTTGATGGTGTCATAAGGCACGCGCGCAACCAAAGCCGGCACCGATGCATGCGCGCTATTGATCAGCACGGTGTAACCATCGGCGGGTGACCGCGCGGCATGCTCCGCACCGATCACGCTGCCCGCACCGGCGCGGTTTTCCACCACCACGGGCTGGCCCAGAATACCACCAGCCGCTTCGGCGATGATGCGGCCCACAATGTCGTTTGACCCACCAGGTGCGAAGGGCACCACCAAGCGGACCGGACGTGTCGGGCGCCAGGCTTGCGCGCGCGCCAAATTTGGCGCCAAGCCCGCCGCCAAGGCCAGGCCCAAAGCTGTTCTGCGTTGCATCATGGTTGCTTTTCTCCCTGTTCCCGCCAGGACGCCGGTCGCGCCCAAGGTCTGTGTTGTTCCCGGCCATTCAGCCTTGAACGCGGGCTTTTAGCTTAAGCCGTGCCTTCCGAGAATAGCGAAAACCCCTCGACGCCGCGCCCCCGCCGCCCCATCCTTGGGGCATGACCGAAAACCCGCTGCTGACCCCCTGGACCACGCCCTTTGGCCTGCCGCCCTTCGGCGCCATTGAGCCCGCGCATTTCCCGCCCGCCTTTGAAGCCGCCATGGCCGCACATCGCGCTGAGGTCGCCGCCATCGGCGCCAATCCCGCCCCACCAAGCTTCGCCAATACGGTGGAAGCGCTGGAAGAAGCGGGGCGTCTGCTCAGCCGCGTCGGCGCAACGTTTTTCAACCTGGCCGCGAGCCACGCGACCGAGGCGCTGCAACAGGTGGAACGCGACATTGCCCCCAAGCTTGCCGCGCATCGCATGGCGATTGCGCTTGACCCGGCGCTGTTCCGTCGTGTCTCGGCCTTGCACGAGGCGCGCGACAAGCTTGATCTGGCGCCCGATCAGCGCCGCCTGCTGGAAAGGCTTTATCTCCGCCTGACGCGCGCCGGCGCTGGACTTGATCCCAAGGCACGCGCGCGGCTTGCCGAAATCTCAACCCGCCTGGCAACACTGCAGACCAGCTTCGGGCAGAATGTGCTGGCGGATGAGAATGAATGGCGCATGCTGCTGACCGAAGCCGATCTTGATGGCCTGCCCGATTTCGCGCGCCAGGCCGCGCGGGAAGCCGCCGCTGCCGCCGGGCTTGATGGCTATGTCTTCACGCTGTCGCGGTCTTCTGCCGAACCCTTCCTGACCTTCTCCGCCCGGCGCGATTTGCGCGAAAAACTCTGGCGCGGTTTTGCCGCGCGCGGCGCTTTGACCGAAGGGCGCGAAAACGCACCGTTGATCCGCGAAATCCTCATGCTGCGCCGTGAACGCGCGCAATTGTTGGGGGAGGCGGATTTCGCTTCCTTCCGCCTGAGCGACACCATGGCGGGTTCGCCTGATGCCGCTGAGGCATTGCTGCGCGCCTGTTGGGAACCGGCCAAGCGCCGCATCGCGATTGAAAAGGCAGAGCTTGAGGATTTCGCCCGCGCCGCCGGCCATAATGGCCCGATCGAGCCCTGGGATTGGCGCCATTGGGCGGAACGCGCGCGGCAGGCCAAGCATGATTTCGATGGTGCTGCACTAAAACCGCATTTCGAATTGGAAGCCATGCTGCGCGCCATTTTCGATACCGCGCGGCGGCTATTTGGCCTGGTCTTTGAAGAACGCACCGATATTCCGCGCTATCATGCCGATCTGCGCGGCTTTGAAGCCTTGGATGAGGCCGGCAATCATGTTGGCCTGCTGCTGCTCGATAATTACGCCCGCGCCGGCAAGCGTTCCGGCGCCTGGATGAGCAGCTTTCGTGTCGCCGATGGCCTGAACGGTCGCACCGCACCCATCATCATCAACAACAACAACCTCGCCCGCGCGACGCCAACGCTGCTGTCTTTCGATGAGGCGCGCACGCTGTTTCACGAATTCGGCCATGCGCTGCATGGGCTGATGAGCCGTGCGCGCTACCCATCGCAATCCGGCACTGCCGTGCTTGGCGATTTTGTCGAATTCCCCTCGCAAGTCATGGAAAATTGGCTGAGCCTGCCAGAGACCTTGCAAACCCATGCGCGCCATCACGAAACCGGCGCTGCCTTGGATGAGGCGCTGCTTGCCCGCGTGCTCGCCGCGCGCAATGATGGGCAGGGGTTTGCGATGGTGGAATACCTATCCTGTGCGCTGATTGACCTTGCGCTGCATCGGCATGAGGCACCGGAAGATTTGGCCCTGGAAGAATTCGAAAACACCTTCCTGGCTGAGATTGGCATGCCGGAAGGCATGGCGCTTCGCCATCGCCCGATCCATTTCGGGCATTTGTTTTCCGGTGATGGCTATGCGGCGGGGTATTACTTCTACCTTTGGGCGGAAGTGCTGGACGCCGATGGGTTTGAGGCGTTTGAGGAAGCGGGCGATCCCTTCCACCCCGAACTGGCCGCAAGGCTCAAAAGCATATTTGAAGCCGGCGATACGGCGGACCCCATGGCGCTCTACACTGGCTTTCGCGGCCGGCCGCCGCAGGTGGATGCGCTGCTGCGCAAGCGTGGGCTGGTGGGGGCGTGAGGCGGAAAGGCCGAAGCCTACCCCCCAAACCGCGCAAATTCCCGCGCCAAATCCTCATAAATTGCGCGCTTGAATTCCACCGCCAGCGCTGGCAATTCCTGAAGTCGCGCCCAACGCCAGGCGTCGAATTCCGGGTGCGGATCAAGATCAAGCCGGATATCGCCATCCGCGCCCAGAAAGCGGAGCGCAAACCATTTCTGCCTCTGTCCACGATACTTCCCGCCAAGCGCCTTGCCGATCAGTTCTGACGGGAGATCATAGAATAGCCAGCGTGGATGTTCGGCCAGAATCTCGGCCTTGGCGGTGCCGATTTCCTCCTGCAATTCGCGAAACACCGCAATGGCGGGATCCTCGCCCGCATCCATCCCACCCTGCGGCAATTGCCAACCGCCCGCCGCACCCTCCGCATTCGGCAAATCGGCGCGCCGCGCTACCAGCACCTGGCCCGCCGCATTGAACAGCAGCGCGCCAACATTATCCCGATAGGGCAGTGTCATTGCGTGCGGTTTTCCGCAGTCTCCGGCGGGCGGCGGATCAGCACGGAAATGGGGGCCAGCACCACGCCACGCCGTTCAAGCTCTGCCGCCCAGGCCACCAGCCGATCCACCATAACCGGCGTCGCGGCATTTGCCAGGCCAAGCGCGGAACCGCGCGCCTTCGCAATTGTCTCCAACTCGACAAGGCGACGTTCGATTTCCGACCGCGTCGCGGGCTCATCCAGGATCACATCCACCGAACGACCCCAGGCGCGAGCCGGCCCGGCGACACCGGGGCGGGCATCCACAAACAACAGGCCACGATTGCGCAGCGATTCCTGCAGCGCGAGGTAGCTTTGCTCCATGGCGGCGAAGCGTTCGCCCCGCATGCCACCAACCACGCCAATGGCGCCGACATAGCCCGGAAAGCGCGACAGAACCCATTCCAGATTGGCGATATTCTCGGCCGAGGAACGCCCGGTCAGCAGGGCGCGATTGCCGGGGTCATTCAACGGATAGCCCGCCGGTTCTAGCGGCAGGCCGATCAGCGTCTCGGAACCCTTGGCGCGCAGCCGCTCCGCCACCTGGGCCGCACGCGGGGCATAGGGCGAAATCGCAAAAGTAACAGCCGGCGGCAGGCGACGAATCGCGTCTTCCGTTTGCGCATTGGAAATACCGATATCGGCCACAATGATACCGATACGCGCGCGACTATCCTGCCGGTCAAATTGCCCGGCATAGGCGCGGATGGAGGTGCGACCATCAGCGCCTACCTTTGGCAGCGCGCCAAAACGACCCTGTTCCAATAAGGCAGGATCAGGCGCGGCGACGGGCCGAGCTGGGGGAAACTCCGGTGCGGCCACAGGCACATCAAACGGCGGTGGCGTCGGCGCGGCGGGGGCTTGCGCAGAAGTCTCGGCGCTTGGTGCCGCGGGCTCAGGCGCGGGTGCTTCCGCCTGGGCTGGCGGTTGGGGCGGCTCGGGCGCCGCAGCGGGCGGGGCTGGCACTTCAGTAACCGGCACTGGTGCTGGTGGGGCGGGTGGCGGCGCCTCCGCCACAGCCTCCTCACGCGGTTCGGGCGGGCCTAGGTTGTCAAGCCAAAGCCCGCCGCCACCCAGCAGCAGCAACACCAAAACCCAAAAAACGCCAAGCCCGCGCCAGCCGGCGAATACCCGGCGCGATAATCCTTCTGCCATCACACCCTCAGCGCTGCCCGCCGCTTGGCGCCGAAGCCATGCCGCGCAGCAGTATCAAAGCCTGTTGAAGTTGATGATCCGTTTCCGGCTTGGTCGGATCAAAGGCCGGGGCGCCTTCCGCCGGCTGACGCATCACGCGTTCCACCAGGCCCGCCGGCAGATTGAGCGGCGGCGGCGGGATGGGGGCGCGGGTTTCCGCCTGGGTCTCATTGCGCAGTGAACGGCGCAAATCCGCTTCCCGATCACGCGGCGCCTGGGCGGCGCGGGTTTCTTCCCGTGTTGCCAGCACTTCGATATCGGGTTCAATCCCCGTCCCCTGGATGGACCGGCCAGAGGGTGTGTAATACCGCGCCGTCGTCAGCCGGATGGCGCCATTGCCCGGCACCGGCATTACGGTTTGCACGCTGCCCTTGCCGAAGGATTTCACGCCCACAACCACCGCGCGGCGATGATCCTGGAGCGCGCCGGCGACGATTTCACTGGCACTTGCGCTGCCGCTATTGATCAGCACGACAATCGGTAGCCCATCGGCGATATCGCCCGGCTTGGCATTCCAGCGCTGCGCATCTTCCGTCCGACGCGCGCGGGTGGAGACAATCTCACCTTGCGTCAGGAAATCATCCGTGACCTGCACTGCCTGATCAAGCAAACCGCCCGGATTGTTGCGCAAATCCAGCACCAAGCCCTTCAGCCCGCCCTGCGCCTGCTGCTTCAATTGCTGCACCGCGCGGCGCAGCCCAACTTCCGTCTGTTCATTGAAGGATGTCACACGGACATAACCGAGATTGCCGTCTTCCAGCCGGAAGCGCACCACTTGCGGGCGGATCACATCGCGCGTCAGCGTGAGTTCAATCGGCCGTTCCGCGCCTTGGCGACGGATCGTCAGCTTGATCTGCGTGCCGCGTTGGCCGCGCATCTGGTCCACCGCTTCCTGCAGGGTCAGCCCCTGCACCGAGGTCCCGTTCAGATGCGTGATGAAATCGCCCGGCCTGACGCCGGCGCGCGCGGCAGGGGTTTCGTCAATCGGGCTGATGACCTTGATATAGCCGCCTTCCTGCGTCACTTCGATCCCAAGCCCGCCAAATTCACCGCGCGTCTGTGTTTGCATGTCGCGGAAGCTGCGCTGGTTCAAATAGGATGAATGCGGATCAAGGCTGGACAGCATGCCCTGGATCGCGTTTTCGATCGCGTCCCGGTCATTCACCGGTTCCACATATTCGGCGCGCACTCTCTCGAACACATCGCCGAACAGGTTGAGCAGCCGATAGGTCTCAGCCCGGCCACCTTCCTGCGCCCAGGCAGCAACCAAGGGGCCCACCACCACGCCGGCGGCAAAGGCCGCACCAATCCCCGCATAACGCAAAATCCCGCGCTGCATGCGCCCCAATCCTTCT
Organism: Roseomonas sp.; assembly: GCA_020249435.1. Lineage (GTDB taxonomy): Bacteria > Pseudomonadota > Alphaproteobacteria > Acetobacterales > Acetobacteraceae > Neoroseomonas. The sequence continues at coordinate 25,583 of JADCFQ010000024.1, forward strand.
CATCACTCGGCCGGAGCCGGAAAACCCCTGTATAAGATAGGCGTTCATGAGGCTTTGCGCGACTCTAGAATGCCTTGCGTCGCCGAAAAATCGCGCGGGCCGCTATTCGGCCCCGCCAAGCCAGGGGATCGGGTCCACCACCTGACCGTTCCGGCGCAGTTCCAGGTAAAGCGCGCCCCGCCCTTCCTCCCCGGCGCCGAGTCGGCCAAGCGCCTCACCGGCCAGCAGCGCAGCCCCCGCTTCGGTATCCAAAGCGTCAAACCCGGCCAGCACCAGGTGCAGGCCCGGGCCGCATTCCAGGATGATGATCTGCCCGAAGCGGCGGAACGGGCCGGCAAATACCGCGCGCCCGGTGCAGGGGCTGACCACGCGCGCGCCGCCCGCCGCTGAGAAAGTGACCCCGCGCGCCGTGCCAGCTTCGCCCCTTTGGCCAAAGCCAACGCTCACGCGCCCATGAACCGGGGCGGGGCGGGCCGTTTCCATGGGCGATGGCAAGGCTTGGGGGACCGCGACCTGGGTTGCCGGGCGTGGCCGGCGCGCTTCCTCACGCGCTCTGGCCTGGGCTTCCTGGCGCGCCCGCGCTGCAGCCGCTGCTGCCTGCCTTGCCTGCTCACGCTCCAGCGCCGTCAGCATCTCCGCAAGGTCATTCGCACGGGCGAGCGCTTCTTGCGCGCGCGCGGCCTCAGCCCTTTGCGTGGCGCGGGCTTCGCGTTCGCGGAGCCTGGTCTCGGCGATCTCGGCATCCAAAGCCTCTGCCGCATGGCGCAGTTCGGCTTCTGCCGCAGCGACCATGCTCGCTTCCGCGGCGGCGATGCGATTGCGGCGCTCGGCCTCGGCATGGGCCTGGTGCAGCACCTCAACCTCGGCGCGGATTTGCCGCGCCATGCCTTGCAGGACCAGAAGGCCGCGCAGGGCCTCATCCGGCGGGGCGGGCTGGGCGAGCAATGTCTCCGCCGGCCAAAGGGCGAGGCGCCGCATGGCCGGCATCATGGGGGCAAGGGCAGCCGCGCGGGAGGCTGACTCATTATAGGCTGCCGCCGCCTCGGCCTCGGCGCGTTGTTGGCGCTGTTCTGCCGCCTCCAGCGCGCGTTCGGCCTCCTGCACGCGCGCTGCCATGGCAACCCGCTGCCGCGCGAGGCCGCTTTCTTCCGCCGCTGCGGCTTCCGCTTCGCGTGCGGCGGCTTCGGCAGCGGCGCGGCTCGCGGCACCGGTGCGGCGGGCTTCTTCCACATCCTCACGTGACGGCTGCGCCAGCGCCAAGCCAGGCAGCGCCATGAGAAGTAGCGCGAAGGCGAGACGCGTCTTAGCCAAGCAGGGATTGTCCTGTCATGGCGGCGGGCTGCTTCAGGCCAAGCAGCGCGAGCAAACTCGGTGCGATATCCGCAAGCCGCCCATCCTTGAGCGCAGCACCCTCAGGCCCACCCATTAGAATGGCCGGCACCACATTGGTGGTATGCGCGGTATGCGGCCCGCCGGTTGCGGGGTCTTTCATCAATTCGGCATTGCCGTGATCAGCGGTAACGAGCAGGCAGCCGCCCACATCGCGCAGCGCCGCGACAATGCGCCCAAGCCCGGCATCCACTGCCTCCACTGCCTTGGTTGCAGCGGCAAGGCTGCCGGTATGCCCCACCATATCGGCATTGGCGTAGTTCAGCACAATCAGATCAAAGGCGCAGCTATTGATGGCGGCGACAGCCTTTTCCGTCAGTTCCGGCGCCGACATTTTCGGCTTCAAATCATAGGTCGCGACATCCTTGGGCGATGGCACCATGATGCGTTCCTCACCGGGATAGACCGCTTCTTCCCCGCCATTCAGGAAGAAAGTGACATGCGGGTATTTTTCCGTCTCCGCCATGCGAAGCTGCTTGAGGCCCGCACGCGCCACCACTTCCCCAAGCTTATCCGCCATGGATTGCGGCGCGAAGGCGGTGGCGAGATGCGCGTTCAACGCCTCACTATATTCCGTGAGGCCGACAGCGGCGGCAAAGCGCGGCAGCCGCGCGCGCGCAAAGCCATCAAAGCCAGGATCGAGCAAGGCAGTGAGGATTTCGCGCGCACGATCGGCGCGAAAATTGAAGCAGAGAAGGCCATCGCCATCCTGCATGCCGGCATAGTCACCAATGACGCTGGCCGGGATGAATTCATCGGTTTTCTCGGCGGCATAAGCTGCGCTGATGGCGGCCGCAGCGCTTGGCGCTGCAACACCCTTGGCCTCCACCATCGCGGCATAGGCTTGTGAGACGCGATCCCAACGCTTATCGCGATCCATCGCGAAATAGCGCCCGATGATGGTGGCGATGCGCACACCAGCAACGCCTGCGAGATCGGCTTCGAAACGCGCCAAGTAATCGGGCGCCGCGCGCGGCGGCGTATCCCGCCCATCGGTGAAGCCGTGAATGGCCACCGGTATGCCTGCGTTTGACACTAGTTTTGCGAGCGCCACCGCATGATCCTGATGCGCATGCACCCCACCGGGGGAGAGCAAGCCCATCAAATGGCAGGTCCCGCCCGAGGCTTTCAGCTTCGCAATCAGCCCCGTCAGCGCCGGCAATCGCGCGAAAGACCCATCCGCAATGGCGGCATCAATGCGCGGCAAATCCTGCATCACCACGCGCCCGGCACCGATATTGAGGTGCCCGACCTCGGAATTGCCCATCTGGCCTTCCGGGAGCCCGACATCGAGGCCCGAGGTTTTGAGGAAAGCATGCGGGCAGGACGCCCAAAGCGCGTCGAAATTCGGCGTCTTCGCCTGACGCACGGCGTTATCGGCAATCTCCTCCCGCCAGCCCCAGCCATCCAGAATGACCAGCATCACAGGGCGCGGCAGGGCAGAGGCTTGCATCAAGGCGGACTCCAATTCTTGTGAGCGCCGAAATACCCCTCGTGCCGGCCCTGGGGCAAGCGCGGATCAGAAGGGCAGCAGCGCCGGCACGCCGAAGAAGCGCGCATGGAAATGCAGCATCGCCGCCCAGCCGATGACAGCGAGCGCGGGCGCGAGCCAGCCGATTTCCGCCAGCACCAGCCGATTGCGCCCGGCCATGATGGCGCCGAAAGGCAGGATGGAAGTTGCAGCCTGAAGTCTTGCCGCCGCTTCCGGGTCGCGTGCGGCAAGCTTGCGATCAATGGAGGGCATGCCGATGAAGGCGCTGATGGCGAAGGTGCCGAAGAAGATCACACTCGCCAAATCACCATTGCCGAGCACATGCACCAAGGCCCATAGCGCGAAGGACCAGAGCATGGGGTGGCGCGTAATGCGCTGAATGCCGCGTATCTGTTGCCCAACAAGGCCCTCTCCGCCGATCCCTGTCGGGTTGCGTAAAAGCCCAGCGGCAAAGAACAGAAAGGCCGGCAACATGATCAGCGCAAGGAGCAGGCGAAGCCAGGCCGGCGCGGTCCAAAGCGGCACAGGGTCTGCCGCGCCCGAGGCGCGCGCGAGCAGCACCAAGGCAACCACTGACAGGATGGAATAGAAGATGCGAAAGCCATTCGCGCCGAGGCCAGCGACCAGCCTAGCACGCATCAGGCCGCTGGCGAGGCCGTTATGCGTCACGAACCAAAACCCTGCCGCCATCAATAGGGGGAAGAAGGTTTTCATGGCCTATAAATCCTTCAAGACGGCCCAAAGCGCCGATTTCGCTTCAAACCCAATGCCGGGAGTATCGGGCATTTTGATCCGCCCATCCACCACCGGCGTGCTATCGGCGAAACCGCCAAAGGGCGCGAAGACCTCAGGGTAGCTTTCATTGCCGCCAAGCCCAAGCCCGACCGCGATATTGAGCGCGAATTGATGCCCGCCATGCGGCACGCAACGTCGCGGCGACCAGCCATGCCGCGCCAACATTTCAAGCGTGCGGAGATATTCAACCAAGCCATAAGAAAGTGCCGGATCGAATTGCAGAATATCGCGATCCGGCCTGAGGCCGCCATGGCGGATCAGATTGCGCGCATCCAGCATGGAAAACAGATTCTCGCCGGTTGCAATCGGCGGCATATATTGTTCTGCCAGCGCGGCATGGGTTGAATAATCGAGCGGGTCGAGCGGTTCCTCATACCAGCGGAGCCCAAAGGGTTGCAGCGCCGCGCCATAGGTCAGCGCCGCATGCAACCCAAAGCGGCCATTCACATCCACGGCCAGGCGTGATCCATCGCCGCCCAGCAGCTTCACCACCGCTTCAATGCGCGCCATGTCTTCGCTGAGCGCTTCCTTCAGCGCGGTGCCAGGTGCGCCACCGATTTTCATTTTCACGGTGGTATACCCCATGCCGAGGTAGCGCTTCATTTCCTCAACCAAGGCATCCACGCCCTTGCCGGGGTAGTAATAGCCGCCCGCGGCATAAACCCAGGCGCTGTCATCGGCCTGACCGCCGCGATAGCGATCCGCAAGCAAGCGCCAGAGCGGCACGCCGGCAAGCTTTGCCGCCGCATCCCAAAGCGCCATATCCAAGACGCCAACCGCAACGGAACGATCCCCATGCCCGCCCGGTTTTTCATTGCGCATCATGGCGGCCCAGGCACCGGCGGGGCGGAGCCCGCCATCCTTCCGCGTCAATTCCGCTTCTGTCGCCGCTTGCAGGCGCGGGATGAAACGTTCTGTCAGCAAGCCAGGCTGCGCATAACGGCCATTGGAATTGAAGCCATAGCCCGTGGCCTTTTTGCCCGCGCCATCTTCCACCGTAATGGCGACAACACTCGCCGTCATTTTCGAAAAATCAATATAGGCATTGGCAATGGCGCTGCTGATGGGCACCACGCCTTGGCGGATGGAGGCAATACGCATGGGGTTTCCTGTCTCAAAGCGCGCCGTCAATTGCGCGTGATGTTCAACCGAGCAATCTGCCGATCACGCGCGCGGTGTAATCCACCACCGGGATCACGCGCCCGTAATTGATGCGGGTCGGCCCGATCACGCCAATGGCGCCGACGATCTTTTCCTGGCCATTGCGGAAGGGGGCGACCACCACGGAAAGTCCCGCGCTATCGAATAGCCCGCTTTCGGCACCGATGAAAATCTGCACGCCTTCGCCGCGCTGCGCCAATTCCAATAGCCGCAGCATGGTTTCCTGCGCCTCCAGCCTTTCGAACAGCCGCTGGATTTCCTGCACCTGGGCTGCCTGATCCAGGTTTTGCAATAGCCGCGACTGGCCGCGCAAAATCAGCGACCCGCCACCGCCGCCCGACCAGGTGGCGAGCCCTGCCGAGATCACCTGCTGCGTCAGCGCATCCAATGCCGTGCGATCGGCGGCGATTTCCTCGGCCACCTTGCTCCGGGTTTCTTCCAAGGTGCGGCCCGCGAGCCGCGCATTCAGGTAGTTGGACGCCTGGGTCAGCGCCGAAGGCGGCAGCCCTGCCGGCACTTCAATGACACGGTTTTCCACCTGGCCACCTTCATGCACCAGCACCACCAAGGCGCGGCCCGGCCCGAGTGCGACAAATTCAATATGCCGCACCGGGTTTTCGGTCTTGGGCGCCACCACCAGCCCGGCTGCCCCGGCAAGGCCAGAGAGCATCAGCCCGGCCTCGGCCAGCGTTTCCTGCAAGGACCGGCCCGATGCCGCGCAGCGCGCCGCAATCGCGTCCCGATCCTCTTCGCCAAGCGCGCCAAATTCCAGCAAGCCATCCACGAAAAGCCTGAGGCCGCGTTCGGTCGGCAGCCGCCCCGCCGAGGTATGGGGCGCGTAAAGCAGCCCGGCATCTTCCAAATCCGCCATGGCATTGCGGATGGTGGCCGGGGAAAGGCCCAGCGGCAGACGTCGTGACAGGGTGCGGGACCCCACAGGTTCCCCGGTCGCGACATAGGTTTCCACCAATTCGCGCAGGATCAGCGCCGAACGGCTATCCAACCCGGCAGCAGATGGCAGCCCAGGTGTCAGCATCGTGGGCGTATGGGTCACGGGTTGTGGTCCCGATTTGTCATGGGCCAAGTATGAAGCCTGCACCGGGCGCGTCAACGGGTTAGCGCCGCCCCCTCGCTTGTGCTAACCGCCCGGCCCATGACCAGACCTTCAGGCCGCGCCCCCGGCGCGCTTCGCACCGTTTCCATCCAACCCGGCGTCGCCCGCCATGCGGAAGGTTCCTGCGTAATCCGCATGGGCCTGACCGAGGTGCTGTGCACCGCGAGCGTGGAGGGCAAGGTGCCGCCCTTCCTGCGCGGCCAGGGCCAGGGCTGGGTCACGGCGGAATATGGCATGCTGCCGCGTGCGACGCATACGCGTGGGGACCGTGAAGCAGCCCGCGGCAAGCAATCCGGCCGCACGCAGGAAATCCAGCGCCTGATCGGGCGCAGCCTTCGCGCCGTGACGGACCTCAAGGCGATGGGGGAGATGACCATCACGCTCGATTGCGATGTGCTGACCGCCGATGGCGGCACGCGCTGCGCTTCCATCACCGGCGCCTGGGTCGCGCTGCATCTGGCCTTTGAACATTGCAAGCGCATGAATATCATCTCGCGCAATCCGCTCAAGGATCAGGTGGCAGCGATTTCCTGTGGCATTTATCAGGGCGTGCCCGTGCTTGATCTTGATTATGATGAGGACAGCAAGGCCGATGCGGATGCGAATTTCGTCCTCACGGCGTCCGGCGGGATTGTCGAAATTCAAGGCACTGCCGAAGGTGCGCCCTTTACGGAGGCCGATTTGCAGGCGCTGATGGGCCATGCGCGCGAAGGCACGGCAGCGCTTTTCGCCAAGCAGCGGCTTGCGGTGGATAAGTGATGGCGCATCGGCGCCTTTCACGGGGCGAGAAGATTGTCATCGCCTCCCATAACGCCGGAAAGCTGCGTGAAGTGGCCGCGCTGCTGGTGCCGCATGGCATTGAGGTAATCAGCGCCGGCGCGCTTGGCCTGCCGGAGCCGGAGGAGACCGAAACAAGTTTCCTCGGCAATGCGCGCATCAAAGCGCATGCGGCGGCGCGGGCGGCGGGGATGCCGGCGCTTTCCGATGATTCAGGGTTTTCGGTGGCGGCGCTGGATGGCGCGCCCGGTGTTTATACCGCCGATTGGGCCATGCGCCCGGAAGGCGGGCGGGATTACGCGCTTGCCATGGGCAAGGTGCATGACCTGGCGCAGCACGCTTCAGACCGCGCGGCCTGGTTCACCTGCGCGCTCGTGCTCGCCTGGCCCGATGGGCATGAGGAAGGTCTTGAGGGCAAGGCGGAGGGCGTTTGGGTCTGGCCGCCGCGCGGCGCACATGGCTTTGGCTATGATCCCATGTTCGTGCCGCAGGGACGGCTTGAGACCTTCGGCGAAATGGACCCGGCGGAAAAGCACCGCATCAGCCACCGCGCCGCGGCTTTCGCGCTGCTGGCCGCTTCCTGCCTGCCACCGGCGGCAGGCTGAGCTTCAAGGGCGCGGGCGCTGCCGGCGATAGCCCGCGTTGCAATAGGCTCGCCCAGCCTTCTTCTGGATTATCAACGATTTCAAACAGCTTCAGATCAGCCTCACTGATCATGCCTTCATCCACCATGGCGGCGAAATTCACCACCCTGTTCCAGTAATCCCGCCCAAACAGCACAATCGGCACCGGGCGCATCTTTTCCGATTGCGCGAGGGTCAGCACCTCAAACAGTTCATCAAAAGTGCCGAAGCCGCCAGGGAAAACCGCAAGCGCATTGGCGCGCATGGCCAGGTGCATTTTGCGCATGGCGAAGTAATGGAAGCGGAAGGTCAGCGCCGGCGTGGACCAGGAATTGGGCGCCTGTTCATGTGGCAGGGTGATGTTGAAGCCGATGGAAGGCGCGCCGCATTCTGACGCACCACGATTGGCCGCCTCCATGATTCCAGGACCGCCGCCGGTTGCAATCACATTATCGCGCGCCGCGCCGGATGCCGCCAAGGCACCGCCGCGCATGGAGACAATACGGGCGAAGGCGCGCGCATCCTCATAATAGCGGGACCGATCCAGCGCCTGTTGCGCGGCGCGTTTTTCTGCCGCCCCGCGCGCCTTTTTGGCCTGGGCGGCGGCTTGCTCGGCACTCGGCGTGCGGGCGGAGCCGAATACCACCACGGTGGACCGCACCCCCCAATCGCGCAGCGCATACTCAGCCTTGGCGTATTCCATGCCGAAGCGGAACGGGCGCATTTCATCCCGCAGCAGGAATTCCTGATCTTCCACCGCCAGCAGATAGCTGCGTGAGTGTTTTTGGGCGCCGTTATCGGGCATTGGACCTTTCCGGTTCTAAATGAGCACCTCCTTAGCTCATGAGAAACCTAGCCGACCAGGGGTAGGATGTCCCAAAGGCTGCTTCCGCGTGTGGCTTGGTTCCGTTGCTTCCAATCCCCTTTAGATGATCACGAATTCCGCTGCGGTGATGGTGCCGGTAACACCCGCAAGCGTAGCGAATTGCACCATCGACCCGGCGCCTGATCCATCGGCATCGTAGAAAAGTGCGCCTGTCGCATTATTGTAGATGATGCGATGAGCAGAAGTTGTCGCCGCAGCGCCAATGGTGAAGGCGTTTGCCGCCAAGGTGGTGCCGGCAGCGCCTAGTGCAGTGAAGATGGCGTCATCCAACACTACCATATCATCTGTAACGCTATAGCCCGAGATCGTATCCACATTGTCTGAGCCAAGCGCTGTATTGAAGATAAACTGATCAATTCCCAGGCCGCCGATCAAGAAGTCATTACCACTGCCGCCCAATATGAGGTCGGCACCAGTTCCTCCATCCAGTGTGTCACCGCCGACATCACCAGTCAGCGTGTCATTACCGGCAAGACCAACAAGCATATTGGCGATGCCATCACCGACAAGACAGTCATTGCCCGCGCCGGAAATGATGTTTTCTATACCGGATAGAGAATCGCTACCTGCGGCACCGGTGGCGCGCAGCGTTGCAAGGCTTACTGTCACCGCCTCGCTTGCGGCGGTCAATTCAGCATAGCTGGCCCAA
>JADCFQ010000025.1 GCA_020249435.1 Roseomonas sp.
CGCACCCGCTTTTCAAGATCAACATAGCTGAACAGGGAACCAGCCACCGCGTCATTGCCACGCATCGCAACCTCGACCAAATGCAACGACAGTGAATCATAAATACGCAAATCAGGCTACGAATTTCAGCAGCCTGTTAGAGGCTCTGGGTCAACATAACGTGGCTCTGGTCATCCACCCTGCCGCAAAATCCGCCGGCAATGTTCCAGTGACGCTTCGATCAGATTATCCGTGGCTTCCGGTGTGCGGAAAGCGGAATGGGTCGAAAGCGTCACATTGGACAATTTCGTCAGCGCATGGCCCGCCGGCAGTGGCTCGGTCACGAATACGTCCAAACCCGCGCCGCCCAAATGGCCGGAAGTGAGTGCCTCCACCAGCGCATCCTCATCCAACACGGCACCGCGCGCCGTATTGATCAGCAGCGCGCCTTGGCGCATACGGGCGATATGCGCGCGCGACAAAAAGCCGCGCGTTTCATCATTCAGCAAAAGATGCAGGCTGACGACATGGCTTTCCGCCAAAAGCCTGTCCAGATCAACAAATTCAACGCCAGGCGCTGATTTGGGGCTGCGATTCCAGGCCAGCACGCGCATGCCAATACCCTGACAAAGCCGCGCCATTTCCGCGGCAATCCCGCCAAAGCCAATTAGCCCAATCGTCTTGCCGGTAAGCTGCATGCCATCGGTGCGCGGCCAGCCGCCGCCCATGATGGCGTGATGCATATTGCCCAAGCCCCGCGCCGCGCCCCACATCAGCGCGAAGGCCATCTCCGCCACTGCGGTATCGCCATAACCCTTGATGATATGCACCTTCACGCCGCATTCGGCATCCAATTCCTCGGGGTTCATGTAGGAACGCGCGCCGGTGCCAAGGAAGACAATGTGTTTCAAATCCGGGCAGCGCTTGATCACCGCCAGCGGGCAATGCGTATGGTCATTGATCATGATCTGCACACCCTGAAGCACGCCCGGCAGATCATCCGGCGTGATATCGGGCGTTTCATGAATGGCCATCGGCAGATCATCGGCGCGATGGAGCTTGCGCATTACGGCAGCGAGTGAGGCATTGGCATCAATAAAGGCAGCGCGCATGGAAGGGCCTTTCAGCGTGGGATCACGCATCAACCTGGAAATGACGCAGCGCCGCCTGATCCCAGTCAAGCCCAAGCCCTGGCGCATCTGGCACCAGCGCCATGCCATCCCGCACCGCCAAGGGCTGGCGCAGCAAGGGTGCGGCGATATCCAGATGTTCCAGATAATGCGCTGTCGGTGTCGCTTGCAGCAAATGCGCGCTGACTTCGACAAAGATATGCGATGACATTGGCATGCGATGCGCTGCCGCCATGGCAGCGGCACGCAGCCAGCCGGTCACCCCACCAATCTTCATCGCATCTGGCATGCAGAAATCGCAGGCACCAGCCGCCAAGGCGCGCTGCATGCCAGCCGGCCCCCACCAATTCTCCCCACCCTGGATGGGGATTTCGAGCCGCGCGGCAAGTGCGGCCATCCCAGCATCATCCTGCACCGGCAGCGGTTCTTCCAGCCAGCGCACATCAAGCGCCTGCAACGCACGCCCGCGCCGTTCCGCTTCCGGCAGCGTCAGCGCCTGATTGTAATCCACGAAAATCGCGACATCATCGCCCACCACGCGACGCACCGCGCGCACCGTCGCCAGATCATCTTCCAGCCGTGGATGGCCTAGTTTGAATTTCACCGCCCGCGCGCCAAGCCGCGCCACCGCCTGACCGGCTTCTTCCGCGAGCATCGCCGGCCCCCAACCACGGAGCGAGGCGTATATCGGCATGGGCCGCGCCTCGGCGCCCAGCATGGCGTAAAGCGGCAGGCCAGCGCGGCGCGCAAGCGCATCCCAAAGCGCCATATCCACAAGCGAAAGCGCAATCTGCACCAGGCCTTCACTGCCCAGAATGCGAAACCCGTCATGCAATTCGCGCCAAAGCGACGTTGGCGCCAAAGGCCGCCCGATCAGCCCTTCCCCAATCGACCGCGCGAGTGACGCGGTCGGCCCCAATGCAGCGCGCGTATAGGGAAAGACATAGGCCGTGCCGGTAACACCATCCTTCGTGGTGACATCCGCAATCACCAGGGGCGCGCGGGGAATGACATTCAGGCTATTGCGCAGCGGCGGGTCAATCGGCGCATCCACGCAGTGAATGGTGATCGCGCTGATGGTGGTTTGGGTCATGCGGGGCCTCCGGCGCGATTCTGGCCCGGCGCTGCGCTGCTGTCACCACATGCCGGCGCGGTTCGCCAGCGCCACATTCAATTCAGCGCCGAGCAGCACGACATATACGCTGACATAGAACCACATCAGCAGGCCTACCGTGGCACCCAGCGGCCCATACATGGCGTCATAGGTTGCGAAGTCGGAGACATAAAGGCTGAAGGCTGCCGACCCCAAGGCCCAAAGCAGCGTTGCCATGACAACACCTGGCAGGATGCGCCGGATCGGCAGCCGCCGCGATGCCGGCCCCAGCCGATACACTGCCAGCAGCGAAAGCCCCACCAGCAGCAACAGCGTCAGCAGCGAAAGCCCACGCAATGACAGGGCACGGAGCGCCGGCAGGCCAAACAGCGCCAGAATGCCGGGCAAGGCGACCAGCGCCGCTATCGCAATCACCGCCGCAATGGTCGCCGCCAAGGTCAGCCCAATGGCCAGCGCATGATAGCGAAAGAAGGGCCGCGTTTCTTCCACATGATGCGCCATATTCAGCGCGCCAATGGTCGCGCGCGTGCCGGCCGAAGCACTCCAGATCGCGATGGCGGCGCTCAGGATCGCGCTCCATTCCAGGCGCGGGCGCGGCGCTTCAACCAAATCATGCACGCGGGTCGCGATCATCTCAAAGGTGTCTTCGGGGACCAATTCGCGCAGCACTTCAAGCTGCGGTTCCACCGCCGCCGCGTCGAAGACCATACCATAGAGCGAAATCAGCAGGAAAATGCCAGGAAACAGCGCCAGCATGGCGTAGAAGGCGCAGCCTGCGCTGGTGAGCGCAATACGATCGGAAGCGGAAGCCCGCAGCACGCGCATGACAATGGCGGTGGCGCCGAATTGGGCCGTCTCAGCTTGCGACATGCCCCCTTATAGGGTCAGGCCAGCGAACAGCGAAAGGTTCAGGTCTTGGCGCGTTCCGGCACCTGATAGGCACGTTTCGCAGAAGCCCTCAGCTCCAGCGGAGAGATGCGACCGTCTTGGTCCGTATCGATCCGCTGGAGCATGGCAGCGAGCGTGTTGCCCGTGGGTGTCCCCGGACCGGCAGTTCTTGCCGGGCTTTGCCGCAATTCTTGCAGCATGGGTGCGAATTCTTTTCGCCCCCCTGCGACGTCAAGCCGAGCCGCGTCTTGCGTGCTCTGCATGCGGCGGGCCCGGATCTCCTGAGGAGCTGTCAAAGACTTTTCCGGAACCACCAACATCGTCGCAACCCCGTTTTGGTTGGCGTCGGCGCTTTGGCCGACGGCACCGTTTTGGTACATCCGGGCTATTGCAGACGCCGTGCCAGCTTTGGCGAACGGGCGCCAAAAATTCAGGGGGCCAGGCGCGCGAAGGTCACTTCATGCTTATTCTGGCTTGAATGAAATAGAATAGAGTATTGAATTTGCTGAAATTCTGCGATGATGGCGTGGTCGGTTTCGCCCTGAAATTTGATGGTGCAGAAAATATTGTCGGCCTTTTCGGCCTCAATCCAGCGCCGCACCAGGCCCAAAAGCCGCGCCGGGTAACAGATGACATCGCTGAACAACCAGGTGACCGGCGATTCTTGCCGGGGGTCCAGGCCAAAAGCGCTCTCTGGGCGGAAATTAACGCCGGGGAGGGCAGCAATGGCCGGGTCGAGCGGCGCCTTATCCACCGCCGTCACCTCGGCACCCAGGCGGGCAATCACCCAGGTCCAGCCACCGGGGGAGGCACCGAGATCGAGGCAACGGTCTCCGGGGCCAGGATGGCGGCCAAGCCGGGTCAGGCCCTCCCACAACTTAAGATAGGCGCGGGATGGCGGGCCGGATTTGTCTTCCACGAAGCGCGGTTCGCCATTCACGAAGGGGCTGGTCTTGCTGGGGCTGGCCAGCAGCCGATCCGGCGCCAGCAGCGTCCAGGCACCCAAGGGGGCGGTTGGCGCAGGCTCCGGAAAGACCAAAGGGCGCGCCTTCACCGGGGGCAGGCGTTCGGCGATCAGCGTGCTGCGGCGATGATGCAATAGCGGCAGATGGGACCAATTGCGCTGGATGGCGCGCAAGGCATCGGCGGCGGCCTTGACCGAAGGGGCAGGCAATTCGCGCGGGTCGGTCCAGATATCCAAGGCCCAGATCGCCGGGGCGGGAGGGTCGGGCGAAAGCGCAAGGCGACCATGCCAGGCCGCCAAGCGCCGGCCAGACAGGCGGAGTTCTTCGGCCAATTCCGCCTCAAAACCTTCGGCGGCGAGATAGGCAGCGCGGATCACCGCTTTGCCGCCGCGAGCGCCAGCAAGGCCCAGCCCAGCATCAGCAGCATCCCACCCGAAGGCGCGATGGGGCCGAATGATTGGCCCATCAGCGCGCTGAGCCAGACCGCGCCACAAAACAGGATCATGCCGGCCAGAAAGGCCGCTGCGGCGACATGGGCAAGGCGGCGGCCCCTTTCAGCCATCAACCCGGCAATCAGCAGGGCAAGCGCATGCCAGCCCTGCATGGTCAGCGCGTTTTGCACGGCGGCCATGCGCGCCGGGTCCAACCGGGCGGGCAGCCCATGCGCTGCCCAGGCGGAAAGCCCAACCGCGACAAGCCCGGCCAAGGCGCCGGTGATCAGCCAAAGACGATGCATGGCAGGCCCTTACGCCGACCCTGCCTGGGTGGCCAGAGCGCGGCCTAAGTGCGCAGCCTGAACCGCATGGCCAAATGGCGCATGCGCATCAGCATCCGCAGTTCCATGGCCTCGAGCTTGCCCACCATTTCAGGCCAGCGCCCCGCCACCCAGGCCCAGCGCCGCGCGGCCCAGATATGCTGGTCCCGCAGCGTGAAGACACCATAGGCCAGGAATAGGAAGCCTTGCAGGAAAGGCAGCACAAGGCCGAGCACGCCAAGTGCCAGCATGGCCCAGCCCATGATTTTGCGCGGCAGAGATGGACGCAGAATAACCATGCTCGCCACATGGTCGCGCGACGCCTTCGGAACAAGTCAGGGCTTGCCGATCCGCCCGGCCCCCGCCCATGGTGGCGGCGAAACTCCAAGGAACCGGCCATGGACCCGCTGACGCTTGTTGTCGTCTCTCGCAATTACTTCAACCTGCCAGCCTGGATCGGCCTGCATGCCGGGCTATTCGCGGCGGAAGGAATCGCGCTGCAGATTGACCACATCGAAGGCATTGAGGAGGTGAATGAGCGTATCCGCGATGGCCGCGCGCAGCTTGCCTATGGCGTCACCGAACATGTCATTCTGGATGCCGAAGGCGGCGGGCATCAGGCGATCATTGGCGGGAATGTGAATCGCCTGCCGTTTTCCTTCATCGCCCGGCCTGGCCTGACGCGGCTTGAGGATTTGCGCGGGAAGAAGATTGGCGTGTCATCGCTGCGTGCCGGCAGTTCTTCGCTGATCATGCGGCTGCTGGCAGCGCGCGGGCTGCATTGGCCGGGCGATTATGAATTGGTGCCCTGCGGTCCGATCCTGGCGCGCTGGGATATGCTGCGCCAAGGGGAAATTGATGCGGGGTTGCAGGGCGCGCCGCTCAATCACATCGCGCTTGATCTTGGTTTCGTATCCTTATGCGAACCGCGCGACGAAGTGCCCGATTTCCAATTCACCAGCCTGGATGTGGATTTGCGCTGGGCGCGCGCCAATCGTGACCTGCTGCTGCGCTTCCTGCGCGGTTTCCTGCGCGCGCATGAGAAATTCTACACCGACCAGGCCTTCGCGCGGGAAGTCGCCATGCGTGAAACGGGGATTGAGGCGCGCTACGCTGACCTCGCCTGGGCAGAATATACGCGTGATGCCATCTTCCCACGCGATGCGGAAGCAAGTGCCGCTGGCGTGCAGGCGCTGATTGAAACCAGCGCCCTGATCCGCGATTTGCCGGCCCGTGCCCGCACGCGGGCAGAGGATTATATAGACCGAAGCTGGCTTGCCGAAGCGCGGGCATCACTCTGATGATTGATTACGGCGCCCGCGCGCGGCTTGGCCTGATGGTGCCTTCAGGCAATGCCATTTGCGAAGCCGAATTGCATGCGATGCTGCCGGAAGGTGTGGTGGCGCTGATCACGCGCTTGGAATTACGCGGCAGTTCGGAAGCCGAATTGTCCAAAATGCTCGACAGGCTTGAAGAAGCGGCGGGCTTGCTGGCCGATGCGCGCCCTGGCCTGATCGGCTTTCATTGCACGGCGGTGTCGACCTTTGCCCCTGATCGGGCGGCCGAGATTCCAGCCCGCATGAAAAAGGCAACAGGCCTGCCCGCAGTGACAACGGCCGATGCGATTCTGGCAGCACTCAGCGCCCTCGGCGTACGGCGTATCCTGCTGGTGACACCCTATATCGCCGCCGTGCATGAACGGGAGATCACCTTCCTTGCTGCGCATGGTTGCACGGTGATGGGCGGCGATATGATGGGCATCAATACCAATGCCGAAATGGCGCAGATTGCGCCGGCGGAGATCGCCGCCCAGGCCCGCCGCGCCGCGGCCACCCATCCCGGCGCTGATGCGCTTTTCATTTCCTGCACGGCCATTCGCTCCGCTGGGCTGATTGCGTCGCTGGAAGCGGAATTGGGCCTGCCGGTCATGACCAGCAATCAGGTCATGGCCTGGCATGCGCTGCGGCGCCTTGGGGTGGCGGATGCCTGCCCTGGTTTTGGGCGCTTGATGGACCTGGCCTGAAGGCGGTTGCGCCATGCGCGGGCCGGATTATGCTGAAGCACACAAACCCCGCGCCATAAGTCGCGGGCATTAAGGGAGGATCAAAGAATGACCCACTTCACCCGCCGTTCTCTTGGCGCTGGCGTGTTCGCGCTTGGCATGGCGCCCGCCATTTTGCGCGCACAAGGCAAGACCGTGTTGCGCCTTGGCTGGACCAGCGGCGATGGCGCGCTTGATCCCTACGCCACCGGCGCGCGGCTTTTCAAGCAAGCCCTGGAAAAACGCGTGGGCGACCGTGTGGAGGTGCAGCTTTTTCCCAATCGCGCCATTGGCGATGAACGCCCGCTGATTGATGGCATGCGCCTTGGCACGGTGGATATGGGCATCATCACCAATGCGGTGATTGCGCAGATCGAACCAGCCTTTCAGGTAAATGACATGCCCTTCCTGTTTTCCAGCGAAGCACAAGGGCATCGCGTATTGGATGGCGCTGTCGGCCAGGCACTACGCACACGGCTTGAATCGCGCGGTGTGCTGGCGCTTGGCTATATGGAAGGCGGCTTCCGCCACATGATCAATAACGTCCGCCCGATTGTGAAGCCGGAAGATCTGCGCGGCATCAAGTTCCGCGTGCTGCAAAGCCCGATCTATATTGAAATGTTCCGCAGCCTGGGCGGCAATGCCGTACCCATGGCCTGGGGGGAAACCTTCACTGCCGTGCAGCAGGGTGCGGTGGATGGGCTCGAAATTCCCCTCGGCATCGTGGATCAGAGCAAATACTACGAAGTCACGAAGTTCCTGTCCCTGACCGGCCATATCTATTCCATGATCGGCTGCCTGATTTCGAAGCGCAGCTTTGATCGCCTGCCGGCTGACCTTAAAACCGCCGTCACCGAAGCCGCCGCTGAAGCCACGCCCGCGCAGCGCGCCGCGAATGCACAGGCAACGGCAGGTTTCCGCGACAGCCTGCAAAAGCACGGCATGCAGATCAATGAAGTGCCGGACAAGGCAGCCTTCCGGCGCGGCGTGCTGCCCATGTATGAAAACTTCCGTGGCCAGATCGGTGCCGATATTATTCGGGATGCCCTGGCCGCGGTGCAGTGACCGTTCTGGGCTCCATCGCCCGTTTTCTGGCGGGGGCGACGCGCTTTTCCATCGCGCTCGCCGCCGCCTTGATGCTCTCCGCGATTCTCTATCAGGTGGTGACGCGCTATGTGCTCGGCGCCGCTTCTTCCTGGAGCGAGGAATTCGCGGTGCTGATGTTTTCCTGGAGCGTGCTGGCCGGCCTCGCGCTCGGCGTGCATGAAGGCTTTCATGTGCGGCTGAGCCTGCTGACGGATGCGCTGCCACTTGCCGGGCGCATTGCGGCGGAACGCGTTCTGGATTTTGTGACGGCAGCGCTTGGCGTGTTTCTCGCCTGGTCGGGTTGGCGGTTCCTGGACATGACCAGCGGTTCGGTTTCCGCCGCCATGGGCTATCCCATCGAAATCCTGAATGCGCTGGCGCCGATTGCCGGCGCGCTGATGGCGGTGTTTGGGCTGGAACGCGCGCTTAGGCCCGGCGGTGCGCTACCGGCAGATGAGGCTGCAATAGAATGACCGCCATTGCCTGGTGCCTGACGGCCGGCTTCGGCGCCTTGGTCACGCTTGGTGTGCCCTTTGCGATTGCGATTGCGCTGGTCATTACCGCCGCGCTGATCGCCGCCGATATTGAACCCGCCTTTCTGGCGCAATCCATCATCAGCGGTTCGCAGCAATTCAGCCTGCTGGCTATTCCGCTGTTCATGCTGGCCGGCGAATTGATGTCGGCGGGCGGGCTTTCGCGCCGCCTGGTGGATTTCGCTTCCACACTGGGGCAGCATTTGCGCGGTGGGCTTGCGATGGTGACGGTGCTGGCGGCGCTGGTGTTTTCGGCAATTTCTGGGTCTGCCCCCGCCACCACGGCGGCGATTGGCGCCATCATGATCCCGGCCATGGTGCAGGCGGGTTATGACAAGGGCTTTGCCGCTTCCATCGCGGTATCGGCGGGCGTGCTAGGGCCGCTGATCCCTCCTTCCATTGCCTTTGTGATTTGGGGCATTGTCGCCGAACAATCCATCGGGCGGCTGTTTCTGTCGGGCATTGTGCCCGGCCTGCTGATTGCGGCGGGCTTGCTGGTAATTTGCTGGGTGCATGCCAAGCGTGCCAATGTGCCGCGCCTGCCGCGCGCGAGTGCCGCTGACGCTGCGCGCGCCTTCGCCGATGGGCGCTGGGCGCTGGCATCACCTTTAGTGGTGCTGGGCGGCATTTATGGCGGCATTTTCACGCCAACCGAAGCGGCGGCGGTTTCCTGCCTTTACGCCATCATCATTGGGCTCTTTGTCGAACGCAAACTCAGCTTGCGCGCGCTACCTGGTATTTTCGTGCGGGCGATGCGCACCAGCGCCATTGTCTGCGGCATTATCGCCGTATCGGCAGGGTTCGGCATTCTGGTGGCACAGGAACAAATCGCCATCCGCTTCGCCACCTGGATGGCGCAGGCCATTGGCGAAAAATGGGCTGCACTCGCCACGCTGAACATCGCCTTCTTCCTGCTGGCCGCGGTGATGGATGAAATCGCCATCATGGTCATTCTGGGGCCGATGCTGATTGCGATTGCCAATCGCTTCGGCGTGGACCCGATCCATTTCGGCGCCATCATCGTGACCAATGTTTCCATCGGCATGGCTGCCCCACCCATCGGCTATTGCCTCTTCATCGGCATGGCGATCAGCGGCTTGTCATTGGCGCGGATCAGCCGCGCGATTTGGCCGCAAATCCTGTGGATGCTGGTGGTGCTTTTCCTGACCACCTATGTGCCGAGCTTTGCACTCATGTTCCAACCCGCCGGGCGCTGAACCGATGGCGCGGGGCTTGCCATCCGCGCCAGCCCCCGTAAAACCTGAGTCGAATTCACCTAGGATTTTTTATGACTTCCCTGAGACCAAGTCTAAGGATCGCCCTGTTTGTGGCGGCTATGTTAAGCTTTGCCCCTGCATCCTTTGCCCAAACGACGCCTCCTTCGGGGATTTCCGTGGCTGATCGCGCGCGGGAATTGGCCGATGCGCGGCCCTGGGCCGGCATGATCTTCGCCGGGTCTTCCGTGACGGATGGCAAGCTGCGCGATATTGTCGTGGCACCTTGGACCGGTTCCTGGGGCGATGACACGTTGCTCGGCGGCGCCGCCAGCTATCGCCTCGCGCGCTTCTGGCGCTTCTTCATGCTGGATGCGGAATTGGGCGGCGCCTATCGCTTTGGCGATACGGAAGGCGGTGAATTCTGGGCCGCTGCCTTTCTCCGCTATGATGGATTTCCCTGGACCAACTACGTCTATACGACTTTCGGGCTTTCCATGGGGCCGAATTACGTCACACGCCTGCCGCAGGTGGAACGCGGCACGGATGCGCGGCCAGAGCCGAACCAATCGCATGTCCTGAATTTCTTCTCGCCAGAGCTTACCTTCGCCCTGCCCAGCCGGCCGGACCGCGAAATCGCGATCCGTTACATGCATCGCAGCGGCATCTTCGGCACCTTCAACGGCGTTTACGAAGGGGCCAATTCGCTGATTGTCGGATATCGCATGCGGTTTTGAGGGACGCGTGGTGGGCGCACGTGGGATCGAACCACGGACCTCCTGCGTGTCAAGCAGGCGCTCATACCACTGAGCTATGCGCCCTCACCGACAAAGCTTTCCATAAACGCCCCGCCCTGGCGGCGCAAGCCTCAGCGGCCATCGCCCCCGCTGTAGTGATATTGCTGAAGCGCCACATCCAGAAGCCTTTCCAGCACCTCTGGCTCCTGCGCCCCGGCGATGGCCTGTTGCCCGGCAATGATGAAGCAAGGCACACCATTGATCCCAAGGCGATGGGCGCGGAGGTTTTCCGTATGCACTGCCTCAGCCTCCTCACTGGAACGCAGAAAGGCCAGCGCCGCATGGGGGTCCAGGCCGATCCGCCCGGCCATGGTGGCAAGCCGGCCAGGGTCGCCAATATCCACGCCATCGGCGAAATAGGCATAGAACAGCGCTTCCACCATCATCTCGCCCAGGCCTTCGCGCACCGCATAGCGCACCAGCCGATGCGCATTGATGCTGGAAGGCACGCGCCCCATCAGGTCAAAGCGAAAGCTGATCCCTTCTGACCGACCAAGCTCCGTCAGCGCATTTTGCAGGCGCCGCGCGCGATCCTCACCGCCGAATTTGCGCGCGACGAATTCCGCGCGCGAGACACCACCTGGCGGAATATCCGGATTCAGCAAAAAAGGCCGCCAGACCAGTTCCGGGATGATATCCGGCCTAGCCCGCAAGGCACGGCGCAGCCGCCTGACGCCCAGATAGCACCAGGGGCAGATCAGGTCGAAGGCGACTTCAATATCCAGCCGCGGCTGGAGGGGTGCCAGAATATTCACGCAACCAGCTTAGCGCAGCCGCGCGGCGCGGGCAGCCCCCTTATTCGGCGATGAGATTGAGCCGGCGGATCAGCGGCGCCCAGCGTTCGCCATCGCGCTTGGCCCGCGTCGCGAAATCCTCGGCCGAGGCCGGTTCAGCCGGGTCAGCGCCCACACGCTTATAGGCGGCGCGCACTTTTTCATCTGCCAGCGCCTCCCGCAGCGCGGCATTGAGCCTGACGACGATCTCACGCGGGGTTTGGGAAGGCACGGCCAGGCCGAAATAGCTTGAACCCTCAAAGCCCGGAATGGTCTGGCCCATGGTGGGCACGCCCGGCCATTCGGGGCGCGGTTCAACGGTGGTGACAGCCACGGGGCGCACGCTTTGCACCTGACGCAGCGGTTCGCCTTCCGGCAGGCCAAGGCAGCGCGCATGCACGCGCCCGGCGATCAGATCCGTCATGGCATTGGTGGTCTGGCGATAGGGCACATGCACCATATCCAGCCCGAGCCTTGCCCCCATATCTTCCATGATCAGATGGGTAATGGCGCCAACCCCCGCCGAGGCAAAGGTGAATTTGCCGGGATTGGCCTTGATCCAGGCGGTAACTTCATTGAAGTCTCGTCCGGGGATCGAATGATGCACAATCAGCAGGTTTGATGTGGTGCAGAACATGCCAACCGGCGTGAAATCACGCTGCGCATCATAGCCAACGGATTTATAAAGCAGCGCATTCAGCCCGCTATTCGTGCCCATGGTGGCGACCAGCACGGTATAGCCATCACCCGGCGCGCGCGCGACCATTTCGGCAGCCAGATTGCCGGCGCCGCCGGGGCGATTATCGGATAGCACCGGCTGACCGAGCCGTTGTTGCAGAGCCTCAGCCGTGACGCGGGAAACGATATCCGTCTGCCCGCCGCCGCCAAAGGGAATCACCAGCCTGATGGGACGATCCGGATAGGTGCTGGCGCGTGCCAGGCTGGGCGCGGCAAGCCCCGCCAGACCGGCAAACAGTATTGGACGACGCGTAATGTTGTTTCCCGACATGGCTTCCTCCTTACTGGCGCGGCACTGATTGGCCGGCTATGTAGTGGGCGAAAGATCAGCATGAATTGCGCCAGCGTCAAAGCGCATGGCCGGGAAAGGAAGGAAGCGCATGTTGCACCGCCGTAGCCTTTTGGCCGCGCCCGCCTTGCTGGCAGCCACACCGCTGGCCGCGCAAGGCGTGTGGAATCCTCAGCGCCCGATTCGCATCCTGGTTGGTTTCGCCCCAGGTGGCGGGACGGATATCACCACGCGCACGCTGACGAACAAGCTGCAGGCGCTTTTGGGCCAGCCGATCATTGTGGAAAATCGCCCAGGTGCGGGCGGCAATCTGGCATCAGAAGCCACGGTAAATTCGCCATCCGATGGCTATACTCTGATGATGGGTACCATCGCATCCCTGGTGTTGAACCCCATCCTGGCGAAGCTGCCCTTTGATGTCATGACCGACCTGACGCCGATTTCGCGTTCCGTTGAGGTCACCAATATCCTGGTAGTGCCGATGGATCGCCCGTGGCGAAGCCTGCCGGAATTGATCGCCGCGGCGCGCGCCAAGCCGGATCAATTGACCTATGGATCATCAGGCGTTGGTAGCGCGGGGCATTTGGGCGGCGCCTTGCTGGATTCCATGGCCAAGATCAGCACGGTGCATGTGCCCTATCGCGGTGGCGGGCAATTGATCACTGATTTGATCTCGGGAAAGGTGGATTTCTCGGTGGCCACCGCTGCAACCGTGTTGCCGCAGATTGAAGCGGGCAAGCTGCGTGCTTTGGCCGTGCCGCTCCCGCAGCGCAGCCGGCTTTTGCCTGATACGCCAACCATCGCGGAAGCAGGGCCTTTGCCAGGTTACGAGGTGGCAAATTGGTATGCGCTGATGGGCCCGCGCAATCTGCCGCGCCCAATTGTGACAAGGGTCAATGAAGCGCTGGTCGAATCGCTGCGTGACCCGGAAATTGTCGCGCATCTGGCGCGCCATGGCTTGGAAGCAGCCCCCAGCACGCCTGAGGAATTGGCCGGCTTCATGCGTGCCGAGACCGCGAAATGGACGCCCATTGTCAGGGCATCTGGTGCTTCCATCAACTGATCAGGCTCTGGATTTCGCGCCAAATTCAGGGTTTTTGCGGCGCCAGGGCAGGGATTTGCGAATCATTCGGCTGACACTGTGAAATTTTCTTGTCAAGGACGCAAAAAAATAGGTTGCACCTGCTGACAAGCCGCGAATCCTCGGCTATGCCAAGCCATCCTTAAGGGAGAATCGAACCATGTCGAAGAAATTTCTTACTGATGTGATCGCCAAGTCTGGCGACATGTCTGCCGTTGCGGCGGGCAAGCTTGCCGCCGATATCATTGACGCGATCAAGGCTGAAATCGTCAGCTCTGGCCGTTTCACCATTCCTGATTTCGGTGCTTTCGCCGTGCGCGAAACCCCGAAGCGTACCGGCTTGAACCCCAAGACCGGCGAAAAGGTGCAGATCAAGGCCGGTGCCACTGTCCGCTTCAAGGCGAGCCCGGCGCTGAAGGGCGCTGCTCTGGCCGGCGTGAAGAAGGGCAAGCGCAAGGCGAAGGCCTGATTTTTCGCTTTCCTATAAAGGCGGTGTTCCAATGGGACACCGCCTTTTTTTGTGCCGAATTTCTCGGCTTCAATCCTCAATTGCCCCGCCGCGCAGCCGCTTGACCGCGCCGCGGCGTGTTTTCGATTCAAGGCGCCGCGCTTTTGAACCAGCGGTTGGTTTGGTGGCCTTGCGCGGTGGCGGTGGCGGCAGCGCTGCCTTGCGCAACAGCTAAAACGCGCGCATTGACCTACCTCGATGCGCGGAATTGCGGATCACTGACAAGCAAGCGAGCGTAAACCCAAAGGCGGTCCGATCTTTCGATGAGAGATTCCGCTACCACCGGCGCTGCCGCAGAGAGTTCAACAGCAACTCGGCTTCATCACGAATATCATGGAGACCGCCTCGACGTTTCATGAGGAATCACACCGCAGCACGCCGATGAAACGGTCGGCCTCAAAGCTGGTTCGACAGCACTGCTGGGGCCACAGTTGCCGCCGGTGATCGCCGACACTGATACAGGGCGCTGCGTTGAGCATACGCCTGTTTCGGGCAGAACGAGTTCCACGCGCCGTGCGGCAGCAGTGTCACCGGAAAGGTGGGCAGCAATGCTGCGCACCTGCTCGTGACCTGTTGCCAACAAAAAGGTCGGCGCTCGGCCGTATGCCTTCATGCCCGCAACATAGAAGCCCGGCTCATCCGGATGCCGAAGCTCGGCCTCGCCATGCGGACGCACCGTCCCGCAGGAGTGGAGGTTGGGATCGATTAGGGGTGCCAGCGCGGGTGTCGTCTGCACGGCGGGATCAAGTGTAAGACGCACCTCCCCAAGCCATGACAGATCAGGTCGGAAGCCGGTAGCGACGATGATGCGGTCAGTCAGCACCGTATCGGCGTTGCCGCCTCGGTCGCCATGGACCAGTAGGCGGTCACCTTCGCGCTCGATCCGATCCACCAGAAAGGGCGCCAGCTCCTGTACCTGTTGGGACTCGATCAGCGCCTTGGCCTTCGCGCCAAGCGCACCGCGCGCCGCCAGACCGTCTGCTTCGCCACCGCCGAAGTTTATATCGGCCAACGGGCGGCGGAATGCCCACATGATGCGTGTGCCCGGCGCTTGCCTAGCTAAGGTAACGAGATCGAGAATTGCGTTCATCGCGGAATGGCCGCCGCCGAGCACGAGCGTCGTTGCGCCCGCATGGTTGCTTCTACTGATGCCAAGCACGTCGGGGATGCCATAGGCGATTCGGTCGGCATTTGCGGTCTCACCGGGCGCCGGAAGGCCATGCGCACCGGCCGGGTTGGGGCTGGC
Source organism: Roseomonas sp. (assembly GCA_020249435.1). Lineage (GTDB taxonomy): Bacteria > Pseudomonadota > Alphaproteobacteria > Acetobacterales > Acetobacteraceae > Neoroseomonas. The sequence goes on from JADCFQ010000025.1 coordinate 15,137, forward strand.
CCATGTGCCAGAGCAATCGATCACCGCGCGCGCCTCGACCACCTGAATGGTGCCGTCAGGCGCGGCTAGATGCAGCACGAAGGGGGCGGCATCCCGCCCGCGACTGGCGGCGCGCTGTCCTTCACGCAAGCGATCGTGGTGACGACGAGAGACGCCAATCACCTTCGCATTATAGCGGAGGCCAGCACCCGCCTTGGCGAGCGCCGCAGCCAATGGTGCGAGGTAGACGGCAAAAAGATCAGCGCCTGTGGGAAAGGCGTCCGCGTCAGGGGCTTTCCACATCTCGGCTTCAAGCAGCCTGCGGGCCGCAGCATCCACGTTGAACCGCCATGGCGAGAACATGCGCACATGGCGCCATTCGCGGACGGCGCTGCCGGGTTCGGACCCGGCTTCAAAGACGCACGGGCGCAGACCGCGTTCAATGAGGTGAGCGGCGGCGGCGAGGCCGACTGGGCCACCCCCGATGATGGCGACCGGCAAGGAGCGATCAAGGCAGACGGCATCTGGCATCGTCAATTCTCCGGCGATTCAGGAAGTGGGCAACAGGGTGCCGCTGCGGGCGGCAGTGCGGCGTCGAGCAGGGGCGCGCAGACCTCTGGGCGCCCCTTGCAACAGTCTTGGAGCAAGAAGGCGATCAACCGCCTTAGCCCAGCGTAGTCGGCGGCATAGATCACCGACCGGCCGTCACGCCGCGAGGTGACAAATCCCGCGCGGGCAAGGATGGCGAGGTTAGTGGACATCGTGTTCTGTGGCGTCCCGAAGTGACGCGCAATGTCCCCGGCAGGGACACCTTCGGCCCCAGCCTCAATCAGGAGGCGCAGCACCGCGAGGCGGGTCTCCTGCGAGAGAGCGCTGAAGCCTTCGGCTGCATGTATTATATCCATAATTCTGGATATATTGATGTAAATGGTTCTGTCAAGGGCTGGTTCAGCGCGCAGGATATGGCACGGAAGGCCGATGAAGTGAGGTTGCCGCACCGACCGTCGGGGATGGTGGTAGCTAATGTCGCTGTCGCTCAATCCATATCGGGTCGTCCGCGCCCACGCTTGATGGTTGATCGAAGCGCTTTGCCCTGAAGCCTACGAACCTTCGAGGCAAGAGTTGGTCGCGTTTTCTTGCGAGGCGGGGGCGGAGGGCGCGCTGCCTCCTTGATCAATTCGACCAGGCGGGCCAGCGCATCCTCCCGGTTCCGATGCTGTGTCCGGTGCTGCTGAGCGGTGATGAGGATCACGCCTTCCCGCGTTGCCCGGTGACCTGCCAAGCGAAAAAGGCGGGCTTTCACCGCATCGGGTAGGTTCGGACTGTTTGCGGCATCGAACCGCAGTTGAACGGCCGTCTCCACCTTCTGGATGTTCTGCCCGCCCGCGCCACTCGACCGAAGAAAATCCTCGTGGAGTTCCGCCTCGTCAATGCTGATCGACTCCGTAACGCGGATCATGGACTTGGCTCGAACATGTTCACATTCTGCCCACCAGGGCCCGAGGCGCGCAAAAACGCCTCCTTAAGTTCACTCTCGGCAATGCTGATGGCGGGGGTGATGCGGATCATGCGGATTTCATAGAACAACCAGCGCCCTCCTGTCTTGCCATGAAGGCCCGGGCGCAGGATGTTGGGGCCATCAAGGAACGGGAAACCATGGACGAACATTCAATAGACAAGGCGCCCGACGCCGCCGCCGATTGGCCGGATCAGATCTATTCCCTGCTCAAGACGCATAACATCACGCAAGTGGCCCTGGTGCCGGATGCCGGGCATTCCCGGCTGATCCGCCGCTGCCTTGCCGATAATGAAATGAAGGTGGTGACGCTGACCACCGAAGAAGAAGGCATCGCGCTTTTACAGGGCGCCTGGCTTGGCGGTGCGAAGGGCGTGCTGCTGATGCAATCCTCTGGCGTTGGCAATTGCATCAATATGCTCTCGCTCTCCATCATGCATCGCTGCCCGCTGCCCATGCTGGTGACGATGCGCGGCGATTTCGGTGAGTTCAATCCGGCGCAGGTGCCTATGGGCAATGCGACGCAAACCGTATTGGAAGCGATGGGCACGCTGGTGCGCCGCGCCGATACGCCGGAAGATATCGCGCCCACGGTGAATGCCACCATTCGCCTCGCCTTCAATACCTTCCGCCCTACCGCAACCCTGATTGGCCAGCGCGTGCTCGGCGCCAAGACTTTCGGGAAGGACTGAAAAATGCTCGCCGCTTCAGGAAAACTCGACCGTCGCGAATTGACCCGTGCGCTGCTTACGGATCGTGGCGAAATGCTGGTGATTGCCGGGCTTGGTGCGCCGGCCTGGGATATCACGGCCATTGGTGATTGCGCGGAAAACCTGCCGCTTTGGGGCGGCATGGGTGGTGCTGCCATGATCGGGCTAGGTCTGGCCTTGGCGCAGCCCAAGCGCAAGGTGCTGGTGATTACCGGCGATGGCGAAATGCTGATGGGCATTGGCGCGTTGGCCACGATTGCGGTGCAAAAACCCGCCAATCTTTCCATTGTGGTGCAAGATAATGAACATTACGGCGAAACCGGCATGCAGGAAACCGCGACACGCCACGGCGTTGATCTGGTGATGATGGCGAAGGGTGCCGGCATTTCAAACACCATGTTCGTGACCAAGCCCGATGAAGTGCCCGCGCTGCATAAGGCGATCCATGCCGGCAAAGGCCCCTTCTTCGCGGTCGCGAAAATTGACGCCACCAGCAAGCCCTTGGTGCTGCCGCCGCGCGAAGGTGCGCTATTGCAAGCGCGCATGCGTGAAGCGGTGATGGGGCCGGCCGCGCATCATCAATTGTGACATGACCGCGCCAGCCGGCGAAGACCGGCGGCGCCCAAACAAAGGGAAGAGACGATGCAAAGACGGCATATTCTTGTGGGGCTCGCAGCAATCGCAGCACGCCCTGCGCTGGCCCAGGCGCAATGGAGTCCAGACCGCCCGCTACGCGTCATTGTTCCCTTCGCGCCAGGCGGCAGCACGGATATCACTGCGCGCCTGGTCGCTGAGGCGATTTCGCCCCGGCTTGGCCAGCCTGTGGTGATTGAAAATCGCCCCGGTGCCGCCGGGAATATCGGGAGTGAAGCTGTCGCGCGCGCAGCCCCTGATGGCTATACGTTGGTGATGGCGACGAGTTCTACGCATGCAACGAATGGCGCGCTTTATCGCAATATGCCCTTTGATGCGCAGCGTGATTTCGCGCCGATCAGCCAAACCACCTTCATTCCGAATTTGCTGGTGGTGCATCCGGATGTGCCGGCGCGCGATTTCGCTGGGCTGGTGGCGGAAGCCAAGGCGAAGCCGGGTGTACTTAATTTCGGCAATGCTGGGTCAGGTACATCGCAGCATCTTTCTGCCGCGCTGATCGCCGCACGCACGGGCATTGATGTCACGCATGTGTCCTATCGCGGTGGCACGCCGGCGGTGACGGATCTGATCGGCGGGAAAATCCAGGCCATGGCAGCGCCTTTGGTGGAAGTGATTGCGCATGTGCAGGCCGGGCGACTGCGCGCCATTGCCGTCACCACCGCGCGCCGTTCGTCCCTGCTGCCCGATGTGCCAACCATTGCGGAAACCCTGCCTGGCTTCGAAGTGGCACTCTGGAATGGCTATATGGCGCCGGCCAATACACCTGGCCCCATCGTCAATCGCATCGCCGCTGAAATCCGCGCCGTGATGCGCACGGATGACATGAAGGCAAAGCTCGCCCAGCAGGGCAGCGAGCCCGTTGGTTCAACGCCTGAGGAATTTCGTGCCTTTATCGCTTCCGAAATTCCGAAATGGGCCGAATTGGTGCGCATTTCCGGCGCCAAGGTAGAATAGGAAACACCATGCCCCATATCGTTTGCCTGAGACCGCTGCACGCCGATGCCATGGCAAGGCTGCATGCGGAACCCGATTTCAAGGTCACGATGTTGACCGAGGTGAATGCGGATACCCTGCGGGAGCCGATGCAAACCGCGGAAGCCATCATCGTCCGCGCCACCCCGATCAATCGCGATTTTTTGGCCAATGCACCAATGCTTTCCATCTGCGCGCGCCATGGCGTTGGCTATGACGCCGTTGATGTGAAGGCGCTGACCGAACGCGGCATTCCGTTGACCGTGACACCCGATGCGAATGCGCTTTCGGTTGCCGAGCATGCGATGATGCTGATGCTGTCCACGTCTCGGCGCACGCTGGATTATGATAAGAATCTGCGTGCGCTGGATTGGGGTTCCAAGCCTTCTTTGAAAACCTGGGATCTGTCCGGGCGCAAGGTGCTGATCATCGGCTTTGGGCGCATCGGTGGGCGCGTCGCGCGGCTTTGCGCTGCCTTCGGCATGGAGGTGCTGGTGCATGACCCCTATATCCCGCAAAACACCATCAAGGGCGCAGGCTTCCGCCCGGTGAAGGTGCTGCATGAAGGCCTGGCGGAAGCCGATATCGTCACCACGCATTGCCCCAGTAATGAGGAAACGCGCGGCATGGTGAATGGCACTTTCCTGGCCGCCATGAAGCCAGGCGGCACCTATATCAATACCGCACGCGGCACTTTGGTGGATGAAGCGGCACTGACTGCCGCGCTCAAAACCGGCCATCTTGCGACTGCCGGGCTTGATGTGTTTTGGGAAGAACCCGTCACCACGCGCCTGCCGCTGCTTGATTTGCCGAATGTCGTGGTTTCCCCACATTCCGCCGCCGCGACGGAACAGGGCATGCGCCGCATGGGGCTTTCCTGCGCGGAGAGCATCATCAGCCATTTCAAGGGTCAGCTCGACCCCGATGTTGTCATCAATAAGGAGGTGCTGCGCGGCAACGCGTAGCAATGCCCAACATGGAAAACCCCTTGCTGATTCTGGCGGATCACGCCGCTTCCTGGCGGAGCCGCGCGGTGGATGCTGAAGTTGCGCATCACGCGCGCCGCGCCTTGGTGGATTGGTTCGCCGCCTTGCTCGCCAGCGCATCGCGTGCGCCCGCCACGCTGATGTCTGCCGCGCTTGAAGATGAAACGCGCGGCGGCGGAGGTGCGGTTTGTTACGTAAGCGGTCGTCAGGTGCCGCTGCGCCACGCGGCGCTGTTGAATGGCACGGCATCTCATACGGTGGAATTCGACGATATCTATCGTTACGCTGTCTATCATCCAGGCTGCCCCACCATTGCGGCGGCGCTCGCAGCAGCGCAATCACGCGGCGCGGATATGGATTTGTTGCTGCGTGCGATGATTGCTGGCTATGAGGTTTCCTGCCGCATCGGTGTTGCCGTGCAGCCTTCTCACTACGATTTCTGGCATACGACCGGCACGGTTGGCACTTTCGGTGCGGCGGCGGCGGTGGCGGTGGCGCTCAATTGCGATACCGAACGCACGGCGCATGCCATTGCAACCTGCGCCACCATGGCAAGCGGCCTGCAACAAGCCTTCCGGGGTGAGGGCATGTCCAAGCCTTTGCATCCCGGCCATGCGGCGGAAGCTGGCGCCATGGCGGCGATGGCAGCGGCGCGCGGCATGACTGGCGCGTTGGATGTGCTGCATGGCCCGGCGGGCTTTGCAGCGGCCACCAGCGAAGATACCGGCAAATGGGAAAAGTCACTCGCCAATATCGGCAAGCCCTATGCCATCACCGATATGACCTTCAAGAATCACGGCTGCTGCGGGCATATTTTCGCAGCGCTTGATGCCGTGCGAGATTTGCAACGCGAAGCCGGCTTCAGCGCGGGCGATGTGCTTGGCGTACATGTCGGCGGCTATAAGGCGACCAAGGATGTCTGTGATCGCCCAACCGCCGCGACTGAACAGGATTGCCGCTTTTCCACGCAATTCACCGTCGCGACCATGCTGTTGCATGGCGGTGTGCGCCTGGCCGCGTTCGAGCCAGAACGCCTGACCGATCCCGCCATCCGCGCGCTGATGCCGAAAGTGAGTGTCGCGCTTGATCCGGAATGCGCCGCGGCCTTCCCATCCAAGCGTTCGGCCAAGGTGGAAATCAAGCTGCGTGATGGGCGCGTGCTGAACCGGCATCAGCACACGCGCAAGGGTGATCCTGATGCGCCGCTTTCGGATACTGATCTGTCCGATAAATTCCTAGAACTGACGGCGGATGCGATTGGCGTGCAGGAAGCCAAGGCGCTGCTGGAAGCGCTATGGAAGGGCTCTGCCCTTCCCGGCATTGTGAAGCTGCGCAACCAAACGGCGCTGCGCGCGGCGGAGTAAAACCATCGGGCGCAGGTTCACGCCTGCGCCCGTGCTTGCCTATCCCGCCAGCACATAGCCATAAGCCTTGTTGCTGCGATTGCCGCCGGCTGCGGCATATTGCGCCTTCACGCGCGCCACACCATCGCCATCAAGCCCCGCGCGGCGCTGATCATAGCGATACATTTTCGCTGAATTGCCGCCAAAGATCGCGGTCTTCACCGGCCCATCCGCGGGGCCCAGTGGTGCGAAGCCGTGGCGGCGCTGCATGTCTTCCGGAATCTCAAGCCGCCGCAGCGCTTCAATCTGCCATTGTGGAGAACCCGTCCAAATCGCATCCGTGCCCCAAACAACATGATCCGCGCCAAGGCCGCGAATAAGCGTGCCCATCAGCGCGGCGCAAAGCCCGGGTTCAATCACCGTTGTTTGTGCGAAAATCTGGCCAAGATCACCATAGACATTGGTGACACCATATTTCGCCGGAATCTCCGACAAATCCGTGGTCCAATCCACGCGGCCCGTGCGTGCGAATTGCTCAACACCCATGCCCGCACCACCGCCGCCCGTCCAGCGATAGGCAGAATGGTAGATGACGAAATTGATCTGCGGCCAATCCTTTGCCGCCTTGCCCACATCATCAACGCCGGCAAAGGGCAGCAGATGCGGGAATTGCTGCGTCACCTGCTGCGGGAAAAGTCCCTTATGTACGCAAACAATATTGATGCCGGCCTTCAGCAGCCTTTCATAGAATGGATAGAGCAGCTTTTCATCATCCATCCGCCATGGGTGAATGGCCAGATGCTTGTTGGTATTGTCGCCAATCGTATAGCCCTTGAAGCTATCGGGCTTGAGCTGTTCGATGGAACGTTCCACCTCATCCATCCAGCCTGGCTTACCGGGTGTGAAAATCGCGTGCGATAGAACGCGCTTGGTGCCCGATGCATCATTCACGCGTTTGCGGGCGTCGAACTTCATGTCATTGGTCAGGAACCAATCAATCGGTTCTTCGGAAGGCGCGCCGCTGATCAGCGCGACCTTGGTATCCGAATCAAGAAACACTTCCTTGAACCAGCTTGCTTCCATCAAATCCTGAATGGTCTGTTCCTTGCCGACCAAATCCGGATTCCAGCCAGCTTGGCCGACAGCCCGGCGCGCATTCACAAAGGTCATGATGCGCGTATCGGGGCGGAGGAAATGCGTATGCACATCCATGATGAATTGGTCTTTCAGCGCCGCCGCACGCGCTGCTGCCGCGTCAGGCTGCTGCGCCTCGGCACGGCTCACGGCATAAAGCGGGCCATGGACTTCATTCATCGCAAGGAAAGCTGCCGCCATGCCGGATGCGGTTTGCAAAAAGCGCCGCCGGCCCAGGCCCTGCTTTGCGCCGATCTCATCGGCCATTTCCTTGATGCGCGCTTCAACTGCTTTCTGCTTTTCGGTCTGCGGCATCGGCCAGAATTCGTCGGATGACACGACCTGCGTCGGTATGGGCGAGGGAAACATCACCTCATCCGCCGGTTGCAATTGGTTCAGATCATCATCGGTGAGAAACCCGCCCATATTCTGTCTCCTGCCCTTGGGGAGTGAACAGTCTTCTCCAGCCAGGCACCGGAAAGCAAGAAAAACCGACGAGGCTGAAAAGCTGCTTGCCATGCCCAGCCGGTCAATCCTATTGAAGCCTCAAGAAACACTTGAGGAGGATGCCATGATTTCTCGCCGTAACCTTGCCCTGCTTGCTGCCCCCGCGTTGCTGCCCGCCACGGCCCGCGCGCAGGATGCCTGGCCAAGCCGCCCTGTCACGCTTGTGGTACCCTGGGCCGCGGGTGGTTCCACCGATGCGGTGGCGCGCATTCTGGCGCAAAAGCTTTCCACCGATACGGGCCGCAGTTTCGTGGTGGATAACCGCACCGGCGCCAATGGCACGATTGGCTTCAATAGCGTCGCGCGCGCGCGGCCCGATGGGTATACCATGCTGGTCAGTACCGTCAGCACCTATGCCATGGCGCCGCATCTGATGCCGCTGCCTTACGACAATGAAAAGGATTTTATCGGCATCGGGCTGATCGCTTCCATGCCGATCATTATGGTGGTGCACCCAAGCTTCCCCGCCCGCACCCTCGCGGAATATGTCGAGATCGCGCGCCGGCCGAACAGCAACCTGACCTATGCCAATTCGGGCACAGGGTCTTCGACGCATCTCGCGACCGAGCTGTTCTTGCAGGAAGCGCGGCTGACCATTCAGGATGTCGGCTATCGCGGCGGCGCGCCAGCGGTTCAGGCAGTGCTTGCCAATGAAACGCCGATGGTTTTCCAGGCGGCATCAGGCATTTTGCCGCATATCCGTTCCGGTTCCTTGCGCGCCCTGGCCGTGGCGACGAAGGAAAGAAGCCCCCTCACACCCGAAATTCCAACCTTCGCCGAACAGGGCTTTCCGGGCGTGGAGGTGGTGGAACACATCGCCCTGCAAGCGCCAACTGGCGTGCCTGCCGATATTCTGGCGCGCATGCATGCGCTGACAAAGGCCGCGATGGAAGCGCCCGATACGCGCGAACGCCTGAGCGCGCTTGCCGTGGTGCCAACGGTTGGCAGCACTGCGGAATGGCCGGCCTATTTCTCGGCAGAAAACGCCAAATGGCGCAATATGATCCAGGCGCGCAACATCAAGCTGCAATAGGAAGCGATCAGGCCGAGGCGGGCTTGCCAATGCCAGCCGCGCCCGGCCGCCCATAAAGATGCATCGCGCGCCTTTCGAAGGCGCGCACCATCAGCCGCACCGCTTCATTGAAGACAACGCCAATCGCCACCTGCAGAATGCGGCTGCGGAATTCGAAATCCACGAAGAAATCTACCTCCGTCCCGCCCGCCACCGGCGTGAAGCGCCAATGATTGTTTAAATATCGGAATGGACCATTTTCATAGACCACATGAATATGGCCAGGCTTGTTCAAGCCCACGCGGGACCGGAAGGTTTCGCGAAACATGCGAAAGCCGATGGTCAAATCCGCCACCAACACCTGTTCATCGCGGCTCAGCACCCGCGCGGCGGCGCACCAGGGAAGGAATTCCGGATAGCGCGCCACATCGGCGACCATGTCGAAAAGCTGCTCCTCCGTATATCGGAGCACCTTCTTTTCCGCATGGGTCGGCATGTCAGGCTTTTGCGGCCAATTGCGCGTTGCGCGCCGCGCTCAGCGCCGCGAAGTCGCGATCCGCGTGATAGGAAGAACGCGTCAAAGGTGTTGCGGAGACCAGCAAAAAACCCTTGCCGCGCGCAGCCTGGGCGTAATCCTCAAACTCATCGGGGGTGACAAAGCGATCCACCGCGGCATGCTTCACCGATGGTTGCAGATATTGGCCAATGGTCAGGAAGTCCACCTCGGCGCTCCGCAGATCATCCATCACTTGCAGCACTTCAATGCGCTTTTCGCCAAGCCCCACCATGATGCCGGATTTGGTGAAGATGGAAGGGTCAAGCTGCTTCACACGATCCAGTAAGCGCAGGGAATGATAATACCGCGCGCCGGGCCGAATCGAGGGATAAAGCGCCGGCACGGTTTCCAGATTATGATTGAACACATCAGGCCGTGCCGCCACCACCACTTCCAAAGCGCCATCCTTGCGCAGAAAATCCGGTGTCAGCACCTCAATCGTTGTGCCGGGTGCGGCGGCGCGAATGGCGCGAATGGTCTCGGCAAAATGCGCCGCACCGCCATCGGCCAAATCATCCCGATCCACACTGGTGATCACCACATGGCGCAGTCCAAGCGAAGCGACGGCTTCCGCCACGCGACGCGGTTCATCCGTATCCAAAGGCTTCGGAATGCCGGTTGCGACATTACAAAAGGAGCAGGCGCGCGTGCAGGTCTCGCCCATGATCATCATGGTGGCGTGGCGCTGAGACCAGCATTCGCCGATATTCGGGCAGGCCGCTTCTTCACATACCGTGACCAGCTTCTTCTCCCGCATCAGGGCGCGGGTTTCCAGATAAACCGGATGCGTCGGCGCCTTTACCCGGATCCAGGCAGGCTTGCGCTGGATGGGGTTGTCCGGGCGATGCGCCTTTTCCGGATGCCTTTCGGCACCCGTCTTGGCGGCGCGATGGTCAATTTCGATGCGAGTCGGGGGCATAATAGGACTTGATTTGAGCGGCTGATTCACCGCTTCGGTCATACGACCTACGCGGATCAGACGCTAGATGTGGATCACCCGGCCGTAAGCATCAAGCACGCTTTCATGCATGGCTTCCGAAACCGTGGGGTGGGGGAAGACGGTGTGCATCAATTCGGCCTCGGTTGTCTCCAGCGTGCGGGCAATGCCATAACCCTGGATCATTTCCGTGACCTCCGGCCCCACCATATGGGCGCCGAGCAGCGCACCCGTCTTGGCATCAAATACTGTTTTCACAAAGCCTTCGGGCTCACCCATCGCAATCGCCTTGCCATTGCCGATGAAGGGGAAGCGCCCGACCCTCACCTCATGCCCGTGCGCCTTGGCCGCGGCTTCCGTCAGCCCAACCGAAGCCACCTGAGGCCGGCAATAGGTGCACCCGGGGATGTTCAGCGTATCCATGGCATGCGGATGCAGCCCGGCAATGGCTTCGACGCAAATGATCCCCTCATGAGATGCCTTATGCGCCAACCAGGGCGGGCCGGTCAGATCGCCAATGGCATAGATACCGGGTTCACCGGTGCGGCCGAAAGCATCGGTCACGATATGGGTGCGGTCCACCTGAATTTTCGTGCCCTCAAGCCCAAGGTCTTCAACATTGCCGACGATGCCAACGGCGCTGATCAGCCGATCCGCTTTGATTTCAGAGACCTTGCCGCCGGCTTCCACAATCGCGGCAATCGCATCGCCTTCCTTGCGCACGCCTTGCAGCTTGGCGCCCACCAGCACCTTCATGCCTTGTTTTTCAAAAGCCTTATGCACAAAGGCGGAAACCTCGGCATCTTCCACCGGCAGAATGCGATCCATCGCTTCAATCAAGGTCACTTCGGACCCCATATTGCGATAGAAGGACGCGAATTCAGACCCAATCGCGCCAGACCCGATCACGATCAGCCGCTTCGGCAAGGCCGGCGCGGTCATGGCTTCGCGATAGGACCAGATCAGCTTGCCATCCGGTTCAATCCCCGGCAGCACGCGCGCCCGCGCACCCGTCGCCAGAATGATGTGCTTCGCCACCAATTCCGCCACCGGCTTGCCATCCTTGGTCACCGCCAGCTTGCCACCGCCGGCCAGCTTGCCATGGCCATCAAACACCGTGACCTTGTTCTTGCGCAGCAAATGCTTCACGCCACCCGAAAGCTGCCCCGCGACACCGCGCGAGCGTTTCACCACTTTCGCGAAATCAAACCGGATATTGTCAGCCGCGAAGCCATAGGCATCCAGGCTATGCAGCAAATGATTGATTTCCGAAGCGCGCAGCAGCGCCTTGGTTGGGATGCAGCCCCAATTCAGACAAATGCCGCCCAGATTCTCGCGCTCCACCAAAGCAACCTTCATCTTAAGCTGGCTCGCGCGAATGGCCGCGACATAGCCGCCAGGCCCACCGCCCACCACCACCAGATCAAATGCCTCAGCCATTGCGCAGGCTCCTTCCTCTATTCGGCCAGGCGATCAAGCGCCGCGCCGTCAACACGTTGCATGGTCCATTGATCCAGCCCGCGCGCACCCATGGCGCGATAGGCGCCAATCGCGGGCTCATTCCAATCCAACACATTCCATTCCAGCCTGGCGCCGCCTTCATTCTTCACCTGTTGCGCAAGGCGACGGAAGATGGCGCGCGCAATACCCTGTCCTCGATAGGCGGGCTCGACAAAAATATCCTCTACCCAAATGCCGTGCCGCGCGGTGAAGGTCGAAAAAGTCCGGTACCAGATGCAAAGCCCAACCGGTTTGTCATCCACTTCCGCGATGATGGCCGCAGCGCGTGGCGTTTCGCCAAAAAGGGCGGCGGCGAAATCCGCCTCGGTCCCCTTGGCCTCATGCAGCAGCTTTTCATATTCGGCCAAGGCACGCACGAAATGCAGCACCACCGGCACATCGGCGGGTGTCGCATCGCGTAGCGTGAAGTTGCCCAGCATCAAAGCATCAGGCTCAGCGGATCCTCAATATTGCGCTTCAGCGCTTGCAGGAATTCCGCCGCCAAAGCGCCATCAATCACGCGATGATCCACGGAAAGCGTGAGTGTCATCACCGTTGCGATAGCGAGCGCACCATTCTTCACCACCGGGCGCTGTTCGCCAGCGGATACCGCCAGAATGCCAGACTGCGGCGGGTTGATGATGGCGGCGAAATCGCGCACGCCATACATCCCCATGTTCGAGATGGAAAACCCACCGCCCTGAAATTCCTCCGGCTTCAGCTTGCCGGATTTGGCGCGCGCAGCCAAATCCTTCATTTCATTGCTGATGGCAGCCAGGCCCTTGATATCGGCGCCCTTCACAATCGGCGTGATCAGCCCATCGGGAATGGAGACCGCGACCGAGATATCCACATCATGCAATTGCAGAATGGCATCTTCTGTCCACATGGCATTCACATTGGGGAAGCGGCGCAACGTCACCGCCGTTGCCTTGATCACCAGATCATTGACCGAAAGCTTATAGGCGCCGGGACCATCCTTTGGGCTCCGCGCATTCAAATCAGCACGGATTTTCAGCAACGCATCAATTTCCACATCAGTGCTGACATAGAAATGCGGGATGGTCGCCTTGGATTCGGAAAGCCGGCGCGCAATCACCTTGCGCATGCTGCTATTCGGAATGGCGGTATGCGGCGCAGTGATGGCTACCGGCGCGGCGGGACGTGGCGCCGCAACAGGCGCGGGCGCGGCAGCCGGTGCAGCGGCGGGCGCAGGGCCACGCGATAGCGCCGCATCCACATCCGCCTTCACGATCCGCCCATTGGGGCCGGACCCGGCGATTTTGCTGATATCCAAACCAGCCTGAGCGGCCATGCGACGCGCCAGTGGGCTCGCGAAAACGCGATCACCTGATGCGGGCGCGGGTGCTGGCGCAGCAGCGGCAGGCGCTGCCGCAACCGGCGCGGGTGCAGGTGCCGCTGCGGGCGCCGCTTTCGGTGCAGCGCCGACGGCGGGCACGGCTTCGCCCGCTTCCACCAGCACGGCGATCACGTCATTCACCTTCACGGCTTGCGTGCCGGCGGGCACCAGGATGCGGCCCAGAATCCCCTCATCCACTGCTTCCACTTCCATCGTCGCCTTATCGGTTTCGATTTCCGCAATCACATCGCCGGCCTTGATCCGGTCGCCTTCCTGCTTCAGCCAGCGCGCCAGATTGCCTTCCGTCATCGTCGGAGACAAAGCCGGCATCAGGATATTCGTTGCCATGATCTTTCCCCTTACCGCCGATAGGTGACGCTACGCGCCGCTTCCACCACCTGCTCCAGGCGCGGCAGCGCGAGCTTTTCCAGATTGGCCGCATAGGGCATGGGCACATCCACACCCGTCACGCGCACCGGCGGCGCATCCAAATGATCAAAGGCGGTTTCCATGATTTGCATCGCAACCTCTGCGCCGATGCCGGCGAAGGGCCAGCCTTCTTCCAAGGTCACCAGGCGATTGGTCTTGCGCACGGAAGCCGCGATGGTTTCCGTATCCAAGGGCCGGATGGAGCGCAGATTGATCACCTCAGCACTGATGCCCTGTTCCGCGAGCTTTTCCGCCGCCTGCATCGCCATGCCAACCATGATGGAAAAAGCGACGATGGTGACATCACTGCCTGCGCGTTCCACCTTCGCCTTGCCGATATCCAGCACGAAATCATCCGCTGTCGGGCATTCAAAGCTCTGCCCATAGAGGATTTCATTTTCCAGCACGATCACCGGATTGGGGTCGCGAATGGCGGCGCGCAGCAGCCCTTTCGCGTCAGCCGCCGACCAGGGTGCTACAACCTTCAAGCCTGGGCAATGCGCATACCAGGAAGCATAGCATTGCGAGTGCTGCGCCGCGACGCGTGAAGCCGCGCCATTCGGTCCACGAAAGACGATCGGGCAGCCCAATTGCCCGCCTGACATATACAATGTCTTGGCAGCGGAATTGATGATCTGGTCAATCGCCTGCATGGAAAAATTGAAGGTCATAAATTCCACAATGGGCTTCAGGCCAGTAAAGGCCGCACCCACTGCCATGCCGGTAAAGCCATGTTCGGTAATGGGCATATCCATCACGCGACGCGGGCCGAATTCTTCCAGCAAGCCCTGGCTGATCTTATAGGCGCCTTGGTATTGCGCCACTTCCTCACCAATCAGGAACACATCCGCATCGGTGCGCATTTCTGCCGCCATGGCATCGCGCAAAGCTTCGCGAACGGTGATGGTCTTGGTAGGGCCCCAATCCTTCTCAGGCGTGGCAGTGCGCGGCGCCGCGGGCACGGATGCCGGGGCCGCGGCGGCGGGTGCTGCGGCGGCGACCGGCGCCGGTGCCGCTTGCGCGCTGCCCGCGCCACCATCCAATTCCGCAATCGCCGTATTCACCGCGACATTATCCGTACCCTCCGGCACGAGGATGGAGGTCAATACCCCCTCATCCACCGCTTCCACTTCCATGGTTGCCTTGTCGGTTTCGATCTCGGCAATCACGTCACCGGATTTCACCTTGTCGCCGGCTTTCTTCAGCCAGCGGGCCAGCTTGCCTTCCGTCATGGTGGGGGAAAGCGCGGGCATCAGGATTACGGCACCCATCTCAATTCGCCTCCACCAGAATATCGGTCATCAATTCGGATTCCGGCGGTTCCGGGCTTTCCTGCGCGAAATCGGCGCTGTCCTGGACAATCGCCTTCACATCATCATCAATCACCTTCAGGTCGGCTTCGGTGACGCCGAAATCATCCAGCAGCGCCTTGCGCGCAGTCTCGATACAATCCGATGTTTCGCGCATTTTCTGCACTTCTTCGCGGGTGCGATACTTCGCGGGGTCGGACATGGAATGGCCGCGATAGCGATAGGTTTTCATCTCCAGCAGATACGGCCCCTTGCCGGCGCGGCAATGCGCCACCGCGCGTTCGCCCGCTTCGCGCACGGAAGCCACATCCATGCCATTCACCTGCTCACCCGGAATGCCCCAGGCCGCGCCATTCTGCGACAAATCGCGTGAGGCAGAGGCACGCTCCACGCTCGTGCCCATGCCGTATTTGTTGTTTTCGATGATGAAAATGCAGGGCAGCTTGAACAGCGCCGCCAGGTTCAGGCTTTCAAACACCTGGCCCTGGTTGGATGCGCCTTCGCCGAAATAGGTCACCGCGACCCGCCCATCCTGCCGATACCAATTCGCGAAGGCGAGACCGTTGCCGAGCGAGACCTGCGCGCCGACAATGCCATGCCCGCCGAAGAAGCCCTTCTCCCGGCTGAACATATGCATGGACCCGCCCTTGCCCTTGGAATAGCCGCCAATGCGCCCGGTGAGTTCCGCCATCACGCCGCGGGCTTCCATGCCGGTGGCCAGCATATGCCCATGGTCGCGGTAGGAGGTGATCACCTGATCCCCCGGCTTCAGGCACATTTGCATGCCCACCACCACGGCTTCCTGGCCGATATAAAGATGGCAGAAGCCGCCAATCAGCCCCATGCCGTAAAGCTGGCCGGCCTTTTCCTCAAAACGGCGGATCAGCAGCATGTCGCGATAGGCGCGCAGCATTTCATCGCGCGACAGGGACGGTGCTTTGGCTTTGCCGCGCCGCTTGGTGGCGGCTTCTGTGGCCTGGGGCATGGGATTTCCTCCTGCGCTTAGCTTCCTGGCACCATTAGCGCCCGGCAATCGCGAATTTCAAGCCATGAAAGACTAAAAAACCGTGTTTCTGCAATGCAATAATGCAATTAACCGCAATTCAGTTAAGTGCTTGTTTCGCCATGTAGGATGCGCGCATGCTGCCTCCCCAGCGCCATAAGCCGGGTTCCCTAAGGCTTGAAAAATCAGCAAAAGCCGGGCGCAGCGCCCGCTGGTCAATAAAGCCGGCGTTCCGGCCCATAGGGGACAATCACCTCATCCCGCCCGACCATATTCAGCAGCGACCGGGCACGTTCTTCAAGCTGATCCCGGTCCAGCCGATCACCGCGCAAGCCGGTCACGCGGCGTTCCATCGCATCGCGCTCGGCCTCGGCCTGCTGAAGTGCGGCCCGCGCCGCCACGATATCACCCTGGCGCTTGTCGCGCGCCATCAGCCCGCGTTCGCCATGCACCGCATGCCAGGCGAAATAGCCCGACACCGCAAGGAACACGGCCGGCACGAACACCCCTTTCAGGATGCGCTTGAAGATGGAAAGCAGCGCCATAAGCGCGATAACCCCATGACTTGAAGTGATCTCTAAAGAATCCATTCTTGGGGCGCTTGTCCAGAGAGAAATGGCAGAGCCCCACGAAATCGCGCGAAAATCGGCTTTTCTTGACATTCATCATCCCGGCGCCGCCAGATTAACGCCACGAAAAGCATCCCAACCCCAAGCCGGAACCCGCATGCACCCCGCGCCCGAAATCAGCATCCTGATGGCCGCACATCAGCTGCGCGCGGAAATCGGCGCTGCCGTCGCCTCGGTCCTTTTGCGTGCTGAGGGGGCTAAGGTGGAGGTGATTATTGCTTCCGATGACGGCACGGATTACCGCGCATGCCTGCCCGCCGACCCCAGGCTGGTTTTTGCCCCCATCGGGCCGATTGCCTCCGGTGCGCCAGCCGCGCGCAACCGTGCATTGGTACTGGCGCGCGGTGATTTCATCACCATGCTCGATGCCGATGATGGCTATGAGGGGGCAGCGGATGGCCTGGCTGCAACCCTCGCCTTGGCGCGTGCGCATGGCGCCGCCGTGATCCCCAGCATCATCCGCACCCCGGATGGCGCGGAACTCCGCCGCGTGCCGCCGCCCGGTACGCAAAGCCTGGGCTGGCTTGAATGGCGAGAGGTCTTCGCCTCACTTCATGTGGTGCGCCCGCGCGCGACCGCCGAGCCCTTTCGCCCCTTCCGGCTGATTGACGATGTCTGGGCGGATTTGCAGGCCCTGGCCGGGGCCGGGGGGCGCGCGCCGGTTTCGGCGGCGCTTGCCTATCGCTACCAGCTCCGCGAGGGCCAGCTCACTGAAACGCGCGCCAATAGCTTTGATGCGGATTACGCCGAAGCCTTGGCGATGCTGCGCGACGATCCTGGCAGCTTTGGCGCCGCCACGGCGGAAGTCGCGCGCATCCTATGGCGCTGGCGCGCGATGAACCGCTGGGTGGACCGCAGCGCACAAGGCAAGCCGCGCCAGCTTGGGCATTATCATCGCCATGTCGCTGAATACCTGGCGCGTGCGTGAATGAAAAAATGCCCCCAGGGAGACTCGAACTCCCATGCCCTTACGGGCGGACGATTTTGAGTCGTCTGCGTCTACCGTTCCGCCACAGGGGCAACGCTGAACATTTCTTACCCAAGCCAGGGGCCGGGGTCCAGAGGGGGCGGATCAGAACAGCGAATAGCCGCCATCAATCACCAGGCAATCGCCGGAATGATAGGCGGAGGCTTCGCTTGCCAGATAAACTGCGATGCCGCCGAAATCCGCCGGTTGGCCCCAGCGCCGGGCGGGGATGCGGGGCAGCACGGCGCCACTGAAACGCTCGTCGGCAACATTGCCGGCGGTCATGGCAGTTTCGATCCAGCCGGGCAGGATGGCATTGGCGCGAATGCCATGCCGGGCCATCTCCACCGCCAAGGCGCGAATCATGGCCACCAGCGCGCCCTTGGTGGCGCCGTAATGCGCATTGCGCGCCGCCCCTTCAATGGCGGCGAGGGAGGCTGTGGCTACCAAAGAACCACCGCCGCCGCGTTCCGCCATATGCCGCGCCGCGGCGCGCAGCGTGAAAAAGGCGCCATCCAGATTGATGCGCATCACGCGCTGCCATTCGGCGGTCTCGAGCGCCGTGAAGCGCGCAGCATGGCCATAGGTGCCGGCATTGGCGAAACACGCATCCACCCGGCCGAGTTGTGCGACGGTTTCCGCGAAGGCGCGTTCCACTGCCGCTTCATCACTGATATCGCAGGCCAGCGCATGAAGGCGCACGCCAAACGGCTTCAGGCTTTCCAGCGCGGCTGCGTTCTTCGCGGCATTGCTGCCCCAAATCGCGATATCCGCACCCGCTTCGGCAAGCGCGCGGGCCATGCCAAGCCCAATGCCGGAATTGCCCCCCGTGATCAGCGCAACCTTGCCGCTGAGATCAAAGGGCCGGTATGTCATGGCACCTAATACCCCGCCTTGCGATCCACCACTTCCTTGAGCGGCGCGCCATCCAGAAAGCGGCGCAGATTTTCCACCAGCAGCGCCGCCACCATGGAATCTCGCGCCGGATGCAGCCCGCCAATATGCGGCAGCACCAGGATGTTTTCCGTGCCCCAGAAAGGATCATCCTTGGGCAAGGGTTCCTGGCGAAACACATCCAGGATGGCTCCCGCAATGGTGTCGGCCTTGGCAGCGGCGACCAAGGCCGCATCATCAATCAAGGCGCCTCGGCCAAAATTGAGCAGCCAGGCGGTTTTCTTCATGCGGGCGAGCCGCGCGGCATTGATGATATTCTCGGTCTCCCGCGTGGCGGGCAGCAGCAGCACGACGAAATCGGATTGCGCCAGCACCTCATCCGTCTCTTCCGGTGCATAAACACGTTCCACATGCGGCAGGCTGCCGCCTGCGCGACGCGTGCCAATGACGCGCATTTCGAGTGCCGCCGCCTTACGCGCTAATTCCTGCCCGATCGCGCCAAGACCAAGAATACCAAGCGTCTGCCCTGCAAGCGTTGAGGAAACCCGCCGTGTCCAGGTGCCAGCCGCATTGTCACCGACAATCGCCGCATAGGGTTTGGTGATGTGAAACAACGCGCCCAGAATATTCTCCGGCATTTGCACGCGATGTGTGCCGCGCGCGCAGGTGAGCATCAGCCCTGGCGGCAGATCAGCGCGTGCCAGCCAATGTTCCACCCCGGCGGTCAGTGCTTGCGCCCAGCGGAGCTTTGGCATTTGCGCAAGCGTGCCGGCGGGCGGCCCCCAGGTCAGCATTGCCTCCGCTTCCTGCAATTGTTCGGCTGTTGGCGTGGCATTGCGCGCCAGCACCTCCAACCGGATGCGCTGGTCCAGCCCGGCATCGGTGATCGCCTTGCGATAGGCATCCGCGCCATCGGTCCAGAGCAGGAAAAGCGGTTTGGTCATGATGGCCTCAGGCTTTCACAATCAGCGCATCCACCGCCACAGCGTCACTGCCGGCGATGATGATGGGGTTCACATCAAGCTCGGCGATCACATCGCGCTGATCGGCCGCGAATTCCGAGAGCCGCACGATGATATCCGAAAGCCGATCCATATCGGCCGCCGGCGCACCGCGGAAGCCTTCCAGCGCCGCGCGGCCTTTCAGGCGGCCGAGCAAATCGCGGGCTTCCGTCTTGGTAACGGGCGCCAGCGCCAAGGCTGAATCGCGCATCAATTCCACCAGCACACCACCCAAACCGACCACCACCAACGGCCCCATCAGCGGATCAATCCGCGCACCGACCATGATTTCGACGCCAGGCTTCGCCATGGGCTGCACCAGCACACCATTGATGCGCGCCTGTGGCGCATGGTGTTTTGCGTTGGCCATGACAGCGCGGAAGGCTTCGCGCAATTCAGCCTCATCCTTCAGTTTCAGGCGGATGACGCCCGCTTCCGTCTTATGCGGCAAATCCGGGCTTTCCACCTTGATGGCCACCGGCCAACCCAGCGCCTTTGCAGCGGCAAGAGCCTCATCCTCCGTATTGGTCAGGCGTTCCGGCACCACCGGCACGCCATAAGCGGCCAGCACCTGCTTCGCTTCACGTTCCGTCAGCGTGCGATCCGCTGCCGCCGCGATCAGCCGCGCCGCTTCCTGCGCGGCTTCCGGGCGTGCCAGGCGCTTGTATTGGCGCGGGCCAGCGCTGCGACGTTCCTCGCGCTTATGCCAATGATCGAGTGTGGAAAAGCAGCGATCCATGGACCGGAACAGGCCGATGCGCGGGTTTTGCTCCGCCTCACGAGAGCCATGGCCTTCCAGCCATTCCGTTGTCCAAACCACACAAATCGGCTTGTCATGCTTTTCCGCAATGGCGGCCAATTCGCCGGGGCGCTTGGCGGAAAGCTCGGTCGAATAGATCTGCGCGTAAAGCAGCGTGCCGTAATGATCCTCACCCAGCATGGCGGAAGCGCACGCCGTCAGGCTTTCCGGGTCATTCGCGACTTGTGCGGTGACATCGCAAGGATTGCGCGCGGAACCGAAATCCGGAATGCGCGATTCCAGAATGGCCTGCACTGGCGGGGTTGGCTGCGGCAGCGGAATGCCGCGTTCCTCCGCACGGTCAGCTGACATGATCGCGGCCCCGCCCGAGACCGCCACCACCGCGACCCCGCGCGCCTTGGGTTTGGGCGCCTTGGCCATGAAGGAAGCGGTTTCCACCATGGCTTCGAAATTATCCACGAGGATCGCGCCCGCACGTTCAAAGGCCGCGCGATAAGCGGCTTGGGACCCCGCAAGTGACCCGGTATGCGACATCGCCGCCGCCGCGCCCTGTTCACCGGTGCCGAGCTTGAAGACAATCAGCGGCTTGTCGGCAGCATCGGCAATTTGCGCCGCTTCAATAAAACGCATCGGGTCCGGCATGCCTTCAAACACGCAGGCAATCGCGCGGCAGCCCGGATCATCCGCCAGGAAGGAAACGCAATCCGCCACATCAATATCGGAAGAATTGCCGGTGGTGAGCAAATGGCTCACGGACACACCACGCATCACCGCCTGCGCGAGCGAAAAACCAAGTGCGCCGGATTGGCTGACCAGGCCCAGCGCATGCGGCAAGGGCGCTTCCATGGGCGGCGGGATCATGAAGGTCACGCCGGCCCTGCTGCCGAAATTCAGCATGCCGATGCAATTCGGCCCAACAATGCGCATGCCCGCATCGCGGCCAATCGCCGCCAGGCGCTGCTGTGCGGCGATATCCTCAGCGCGTCCGGTTTCCGAAAAGCCAGAGGCATAGATCATCACGCCACCCACACCGGCCTTGGCGCAATCGCTGGCGATTTCTTCCACCGCATCCTTGGCGGCGACCACAATGCAGCAATCCGGCACTTCGGGCAGCGCTGCCACGGAAGCAAAACAAGGCCGCTCACCAATCTTCTCATAGCGGCTATTCACCAGATAAAGCCGCCCCGTATAGCCAGACAGCGCGCTGATGGTGCGATCCGCGAAAGACCCTGCGCGCGGGGAGGCACCAATCACGGCGATGGATGCAGGATCGAACAAGCGCTTCATATCGGCATGGCGATAGACGCTGCGCTGGGTGATGGACATTTTTTGCTTCCTCCTGCTCTGCCGGCTTCAAGCGCCGGTCTGGTCTGTGAAGGGCGCGCGCAATGGCGCGCCCCTTTTCGTTCACGAACGCGCCGCTTCCGCCAGATATTCCATCGCTGCCGCCACACCGCCTGGCGCATGCGGCACGCCGTTCAGCTTCAGCGCCATTTCAACGACAGAAAGCGTGCCCAGGATCATCGGTTCGTTCAAATCGCCCAAATGGCCAATGCGGAATACCTTACCGCCCAAGGGCCCAAGCCCGCCACCGAGCGAGACATTGAAGCTTTGCAGCGCCGTACGCCGTACCGCTTCCGCATCATGGCCTTCGGGCATCATCACCGCGGTCACACTATCGGAATAGCGATCCGGATTGGTGCAGAAAAGCTGCGGCCCGGCATTGCCCGACCAATGACGCACGCAGCGCCGTACCGCTTCGGCAAGGCGCGAATGCCGCGCGCAAACCTCATCGAGCCCTTCTTCCTCCAGCAGGCGCAGGCTTTCCTGCAAACCATAGAACAGGGAGGTCGGCACCGTGCCGACGAAGGATTTATGCTTGCGCGTCAGCATATTCGTCCAGGACAGATAGGATTTCGGCAAGCGCGATGTCTTATGCGCTGCCAGCGCCTTGGCCGAGACACCGGTGAAGGACATGCCGGTTGGCAGCATCAAGCCCTTCTGGCTGCCACCGACCGCGACATCAATGCCCCAATCATCCATCCGAAATTCAAGCGACCCGAGGGAGGAGATGGTATCGCTCAGCAGCAGCGCGGGATGCCCGACCTCATCCATCACGGCACGCACCTGTTTGAGCGGCAATTCCATGCCCGTCGCGGTTTCATTATGCACCGCGCAAATCGCCTTGATGCTATGCGTCGTATCCGCCGCCAGCGCAGCCCGCAGCGCGGCGAAATCAAGGCCCCGCCGCCAATCAGCAGCGATGGTTTCAACCTCCAGCGACAAATCCTTCGCCATCTGCGCCCAGCTTAGCGAAAAATAGCCGGTTTCGATAATGGCAACCTTGTCACCGGGAGAGAATAGATTGACGAGGCTCGCTTCCCAGGCGGCGTGGCCCGACCCGGTGTACATGAAGATTTCCTGTTCGGTCTTCAAAACGCGCTTCAGACCCGCGACGCATGCCTCATAAACCGGCATGAAAGCCGGATCGTTGAAATCCACCGTCACATGCGCGACCGCATGCAAAACGGAATCGGGAATATTGGTCGGGCCTGGATTGGCAAAGAATTGCCGCCCGCGCGGCAAACGAGGCTTAGTTGCCATGAAACAGCGTTTCCTTCTTGTGATGATTTGATTGTGGTGCGGGCATCATTTCGCCAATTCCCGCGCCATGGATTCAAGCCCCGCCAATGTCAGCGGGTGCATGCGGTTTTCCATCAGCCCCTGCATCATGCCAATGGAATGGGTATAGCGCCAATGCTGTTGATTCACGGGATTGAGCCAGGCGGCGCGGCGGAAATGCCGCGTCAGGCGGCCCATCCAGACCACGCCTGATTCCTCATTCCAATGTTCAACCGAACCGCCGGGCTGAGAGATTTCATAAGGCCCCATGGTGGCATCGCCCACCAGAACAAGCCGCCAATCCGGGCCATAGGTGCGCAGGACCTCCTGCGTGGATTTTTCGGTTTCCTTCCGCCGGCGATTTTCGCGCCACAGCCTCTCATAGGGGCAATTGTGGAAATAGTAGAATTCCAGATGCTTAAATTCACCGCGCGCGGCAGAAAACAATTCCTGGCAGATGCGGATATGGTCATCCATCGAACCGCCAATATCCATCAGCAGCAGCACCTTCACCGCATTGCGCCGTTCCGGCACCATATGCAGATCAAGCGACCCGCCATTGCGTGCGGTCGCGCCAATCGTGCCCGGCATATCCAATTCGGTCGCCGCACCCGTGCGCGCAAAACGCCGTAGTCGGCGCAGTGCAACCTTCATGTTGCGCGATGACAGCGCCTCATCCTCATCCAGATCCTTGTAGATGCGCTTGTCCCACACCTTGGCCGCACGGCGATTACGGCTTTCTTCCTGCCCAATCCGCACACCTTCCGGATTATAGCCATAGGCACCGAAGGGCGACGTGCCGGCAGTGCCGATCCATTTAGACCCACCCTGATGCCGGCCCTTTTGTTCCGCGAGCCTTTGGCGCAGCGTTTCCATCAGCTTGTCGAAACCGCCAAGCGCTTCGATTTGCGCACGCTCTTCCTCGGTCAGGAATTTCTCGGCCATTTTGCGCAGCCATTCGGCGGGGATTTCCACCACAGGCCCACCGGGCGGTGCTTCCAGCCCTTTGAAGATTTCGCCAAAAACACGATCGAAGCGGTCCAGATGGCGTTCATCCTTCACCAGCGCGGCGCGCGACAGATGGTAGAAATCCTCAATATCAAAACCCGCCACGCCAGCCTTCAACGCGCGCAGCAGGGCCAGATATTCCGTAATGGATGCCGGAACCCCGGCAGCGCGCAGCGCAATGATGAAGGGCGCGAACATTGGCCTTGCCTATCGCTGCAACCGCCGCATCAGACCTTCCGCCGCGTCAGGAAGGCCAGGCGTTCAAACAAATGCACATCCTGTTCGTTCTTCAGCAGTGCACCATAAAGCGGCGGGATGGCAGTTTTGGCATCCTGGCTCCGCAGCGCCTCGGGCGGCATGTCTTCAATCGTCAGCAGCTTCAGCCAATCCAGCAATTCCGATGTGGCTGGCTTCTTCTTCAATTCATTCACGCCGCGCACATCGAAGAACACCGTCAAAGCCTCTCGCAGCAAATCCTGGCGGATATTCGGGAAATGCGTTTGCACGATCCGCTCCATCGTCTCCCGATCCGGGAAGCGGATGTAATGGAAGAAGCAACGGCGCAAAAACGCGTCCGGCAATTCCTTTTCATTGTTGGAGGTGATGATGACCACCGGCCGATGCCGCGCCTTCACCGTCCGCCGCAATTCATAGACATAGAATTCCATCCGATCGATCTCCAACAACAGATCGTTTGGAAATTCGATATCGGCCTTGTCGATTTCATCAATCAGCAGCACCACCGGGGCGTCTGATTCAAAAGCCTCCCACAGCTTGCCGCGCACAATGTAATTCGCAATGTCATGCACGCGCGGATCGCCAAGCTGGCCATCACGCAGCCGGCTGACGGCATCATATTCATAAAGGCCCTGCTGCGCCTTGGTGGTGGATTTGATGTGCCATTCAATCAGCGGATAGCCGAGTGCCTTGGCGATTTCCTGCGCCAGCACGGTCTTGCCCGTGCCGGGTTCACCCTTGATCAGCAGCGGGCGTTCCAACGCCACCGCGGCATTGACCGCAACCTCCAGCTCTCGGGTTGCGACGTATCTTTCAGTACCTTTGAACTGCGCCACGCTCTGCTCCGTCTTTCTGCCCTTATGGTCGGGCGAGCGCCCCTTGCGCGCAAGCCCCCAATTCACTCGGCGGGGGTCAGGCGCAGAAGGGCACCTTCCGCGCGCGGTGCGCCGGGGGGAGCCACCCGCACATCGGCGGCAACAAGCGCGCCTTCGGCATCCATCACCGCAATGCGGTAGAAGCCGGGGCCGGGCGGGGTCCAGCCCAATTCGCGCCGCGCGGCATCCCGCGCGAGCGGCGCGCCATCCACCAAAAAAACTAGAGGCCGCCGCCCACCGGCCACGCGCAGCACCACCGGCCCCGCGCCTTCCGCCAGAACCGCGCCGGGCGGAGGGAAGATCAGGCGCAAGGGATCACTCCCCAAGGCCGCCATCGGCGCATCCGGGCGGCTTGGCGCGCGTTCCAAAGGTGCCTCCGGCAACAAGGCAAAAACCCGCGCGAGCACGGGCAGCGCCGCATCCCGCCCGGTCAGGCCAGGGATGGGCGTGCCATCGGGCCGCCCCACCCAAACCCCGGCCACGTGCCGGCCATCAAAGCCAAAGGCCCAGGCATCCCGCCCGCCCCAGGAGGTACCGGTCTTCCACGCCACACCACGTGGCCCACCGCCCGGAAATTCCTGCACCAAAAGCCCGGCTACGGCTGCGGCAGCGCGTGCTTCCAAAACCGGCGCGTCTTGTGGTGCCGGCCCAGGGGTGAAGCGAAGCCCGCCCGCCCGCCCGCCATCACCGAGCAGCGCATAAAGCCCAACCATGTCACGCAGCGTTGTCCCTGCGCCGCCGAGCGCCAAGGGCAGGGACGCATCCACCCCACGCGGCAGTACCGGCGCTGCTCCGGCTGACCGCAACGATGCCGCAAACCGCGCCGGCCCAATGCCATCCAATAGCGCGACCGCGGGCAGGTTGAGCGAAAGCCTAAGGGCCTCGGCGGCTGTGATGCGGCCCACAAAACCGCGGTCGAAATTCTCCGGCGCATAGGCGCCAAAGCGGCGCGGCAGATCGGAAAGCAGCGTATCGGGCCGCACCAACCCCTGTTCGAAGGCCATGGCATAAAGAAAAGGCTTTAGCGCAGAACCAGGCGAACGGATCGCGAGGGTCAAATCCAGCGCCCCGGCGCGGCTTTCGGCACCAAAGGCGCCACCGACCAAGGCGCGGGCCTCGCGCGTGGCCAGATCAGCGATGATCAGCGCAATGCTGGCGCGTTCCGGCAGGCGCGCCAGTGCCTCCTGCGCCAATCTTTCGCTGGCGCGTTGCAGCCCGGCATCCAGGCTGCTGCGGATGGGGGAATCGCCCCGCCGCGCCAATTCCCGCGCGAGATGCGGCGCGAGGCCAGGCATGGGCAGCCGCGCATTGGGCAAGGGTGCCACCAAAGCCAAAGCCTGATCCTCGGCGGAGAGCATCGCGGCCCCGCGTCGGCGCAGCACATCATCCCGTGCGGCGCGCGCCGCTTCCGCGTGGCGGTCAGGGCTGAGCGCTGCCGGGCGGCGGGCGAGCGCAATCAGCAAGGCGGCTTCCGCTGCATCAAGCCGGCTGGCGGGGCGGCCAAACCAGGCCAAGGCGCCGGCGCGTATGCCTTCAATGTTCCCGGTTTGCGGCGCAAGCGTCAGCCAAATCCCCAGGATTTCCTGCTTGCTGAAACGCGCTTCCAATTGAAAGGCGCGGAAGATTTCAATCGCCTTGGCGCGCAGCCCGCGTGGGCGCGGTTCCAAAAGCCGCGCCGCCTGCATGGTGATAGTGGACCCGCCCGAGACCACCCGCCCCGCGCGGACCCACTGCCCTGCCGCACGCGCCAGCGCCAGCGGATCAACGCCGACATGGTCATAAAAGCGCCGATCCTCTGCCGCGATCAGCAGATCGAGCAGAATGGGCGAAACATCCTCAGGCCGCGTTGCCAAGCGCCAAAAGCCGCCTGGTGCGGGCAGCACAGACAGGATGCGCCCGTCACGATCCTGCACCTCCACCCCCGCGCTATGGAGGCGCGTGAGATTGGGCGGGAATAGCCGATCCAGTGCGAGGGGGGCGAGCAACAGCGCGCCCAGGCAAGCGGCGAGCACCCAAAGCCACCGCTTGCGCAGCATGGCGCGCGGCGGCTTCAAGGGTGGGTTCCGTTCTGATGCATCATGCGCATGTCATTCGGATTGGTGGATCATATCAAGCAAAAGCGTTGTCTGAAACCTCGCTCCTGCCCCTGGGCTGCTTCCCGAATTCGGATAAGCTTTGCCCAGGCGCCCCAATACGGCCAAGGCCGGTAGGGAGACACCGGGCGCGATGAAGGGGGCGGGCATGGCAACGCGCATCGGTATTGTGGGCTTGGGGCAAATAGCGCGTAAGCGGCATGTGCCGACAATCCTGGCCGACGCCAATTTCACCTTGGCCGGGCTCGCTGATCTTGCCGGTGGGGAACCCATTGCCGGTTTGCCTATCCACAAGGATCATCAGGCCATGTTCGCGGCCTCAGCGCTGGATGCGGTCGCGATCTGCACACCCCCAGCGGCGCGCTTTGCCATTGCGCGTGATGCGCTGCTCGCGGGCAAGCATGTCCTTTTGGAAAAACCCGCCGCCGCAACAATGGGCGAGGCCGAGGCACTGGTGCAATTGGCGGCACGCTGCGGGCGTGTTGTCTATGCATCCTGGCATTCGCAATGCAACCAGGCGGTGGAAGCCGCACGGCAGTTTCTGGCCGATAAGTACCTCGCCCGACTGCGCGTGGATTGGCATGAGGATTTTCGCGTCTACCACCCCGATCAGGATTGGATTTGGCAGGCTGATGGGCTTGGTGTTTTCGATATGGCGATCAATGCGCTTTCGGTGATCAGCCGGATCTTCACACCACCGCCTTTTGTACGCAGCGCGGAATTGCGCATCGCCGAGAACCATGCCGCGCCGCTTGCCACCACGATCCGCTTCGGCGCCTTGGACAGTACCGGCCCGCTGGAGCTGCACGCGAATTGGGGTCATGTCGGCCCGGATCAGCGTGAATTACGCATGACCACAGGCTGCGGCCATGAATTGGCGTTGCTCGATAGCGGCGGCACGTTGGTGATTGACGGCAAGGTGACAGTGCAGGAGGTGCGGGCGGAATACCCGATGCTCTATGCCCGCTTCGCCGAATTGCTGCGGCGTGGTGAGAGCGAGGCCGATCTGACACCGCTGCAAATGACACTGGATGCGCTGGCACTCGGCAAGCGCGTGGCCCTGCCCCGCTTCGAACGGTAAGCATCTTCAAGCCAAGTGGAAACACTTGGCGACTCGGAAAATGCGACTGAACAAACTTTAGTGCGCGCCAAATGAACGAATGTGAACGGGGCGCGCACTAATCGCTGGCCTGCCTGGGCTGAACGCTCAGGCAGGCCAGAGATTATGTTAAGCCGCCTTCAGCGCGGCGCGGATTTCGGTAACCGCCTCATCAATCATGGGCGCGGTCACATCCAGATGCGTACACGCCCGCACCCGCCCACCAAGGCCGCTCACGGCAATGCCGCGCATTTGCAGCTTTTCCTGCAAGCGGGCGACATCCATGCCGGTGCCGCTAATATCGAAGAACACCAGATTGGTTTCCGGGTCTTCCACCTTGACACCTTCAATCTGCGCCAAGCCGCGCGCAAGCGCCTTGGCATTGGCGTGGTCTTCGGCCAGCCGATCAATATTGTGATCCAGCGCATAAATGCAGGCGGCGGCGCAAATGCCGCCCTGCCGCATGGACCCACCCAGGCGCTGCTTCCAACGCCAGGCGCGGCCAATGAACTCATTGCTGCCGCACAACACGGCACCCAGCGGCGCGCCGAGGCCCTTGGTGAAATCCAGCCACACACTGTCATAGGACGCGACCATATCCTTGGGCGCCACACCGGCAGCGACACAGGCATTCATCAGCCGCGCACCATCCATATGCGTGGCCCAGCCTTCGCCATGCGCGACGGCGGCGACGGCATTAAGCTGCGCCAGCGGCCATACCGCACCACCGCCGATATTGGCCGTTTGTTCCACTTCCAGCAGGCGCTGCGGCGGGGTGTAGCGGGTTTTAG
This sequence comes from Roseomonas sp., assembly GCA_020249435.1. Taxonomy (GTDB): domain Bacteria; phylum Pseudomonadota; class Alphaproteobacteria; order Acetobacterales; family Acetobacteraceae; genus Neoroseomonas. Next base: position 44,021 of record JADCFQ010000025.1, read on the forward strand.
GGCGAATGGCGGCGCGCAATTCATCCGCGGTGAACATGCCCTTCGGCCCGCGCATCGGCATGATCTGCACGCCAGTCAGCGCGGCATGGGTGCCGCCTTCGCTATGCAGGATGTGGCTGGTTTCATGCGCCACCACCTCATCACCCTTTTGGCAATGCGTCAGGATCGCGACCACATTGCACATGGTGCCGGATGGCAAATACATCGCCGCTTCCTTGCCCATCAGCGCGGCCATGCGGTCACAAAGCTCATGCACCGTCGGGTCATCGCCATGCTGCTCATCGCCCACTTCGGCGCGCATCATGGCGTCCTTCATGGCCGGTGTCGGGCGGGTTTGCGTATCGGAGTATAGGTTGATGCGCACAGGCGGCGCACCTGGCGGCGGACGGTTCGGAGCATGGACCATGGCGGTATTCCTTTTATTCTGAGCATTTTCAAGCCAAGTGGACTCACTTGGCGACTCGGAAAATGCGAGCAAACAAACCATTTAGGGCGTATCCGGGGAGCGGATGCGAACCGGAGACGCTCTAATTACGCAGGATGCAACGCGGCTGAGGTTTCTGCCAGGGGGGCAAGGCTCGCCCGGTCTTGCCATTCGATCATGGCTGGCCCCGGAAAGCCAAAGCGCGCCACCGGGTGCATCATGGTCAAAGCCCTAGCCCGGTGGGTCCTGGCGCCTTGCCTGACGGAACATTGAGACGAGCCGCTCCTCCACTTCGGGTGGCGGCGGCTCGGTTGCTGCATGACGGGCCAAACCCATCGCGATTTTGAGCTGCTGCAGATAACGCCGGCAGGCAGGACAGAAAAGCAGATGCGCCTTGATGCGCAGCCGCCTGGGCGCGGGCAAGGAAGCGTCCATATAGGCCGCTGCGTCGTCGGATAGGCTTTGGCACGTCAACATCTGGGCAATTCCCTTGGGCCCCGGCTAGAGCACCCGTCCCCACGTTCCTGTCCCTGCAAGCCAGCAAAAGTTACAGCGTCTTGCATCATTTTATACGCAGATCCTCATCTGCTGCCTCCCGCAGGCGATTGCGCGCCCGATGCAGGAGAACACGGAGATTCACCTCCGAGATGTCCAATTGCCGACAGATCTCAGCGGGTTCGAGCCCCTCAACGTCGCGCAGCAGCACCGCCACGCGCTGCGCGGGGGGCAGGCCTTCCAGTGCTTCCGCAACCTTCCGCAGCAATTGGCGCGCCCCCAAAAGGCGTTCTGGTGTGACAACCTCCCAGGCGGGCATGCCATCGGCCCAATGGCCATCGGCGGCGAATTTCTCAGGCGCGATCGCGGGGCCATCAGCATCCGCCATGGCTTCAAAGCTGATCATGCGCTGTTCCTTCCGCGCCCGTGCCCGCGCCTTATTGACCACAATGCCAGCGATCCAGGCACTCAGCGCGGACCGGCCTTCATAAGCGTCTATGTTCTCCATCACGACGACCCAGGCATCCTGCACCACCTCCTCCGCGATAGCCCTTGACTGGGTGAAGCCTGTGGCAAGGAGGATCAGGCGGTGATGCTGCGCGCGCACCAGGCTGCGAAATGCCTCCGCGTCACCTGCGCTCAGCTTTCTGGCTAGCGAAAGATCAGCGTGCAAACGCTTTTTCCTTTTTCCGGCGCAAATCCTGGCGGCAGGCTAGCCTTCGGGAGGCGCTGAAGAAAGCGGCAAACGGTTAAAATAATTTCACGACAGGAACCAGGCCCTGGCGGCTTGATGGTGTAACGCGGCGCCGGGTCGGCGCACTTAGAACCACGAGAGACTGTGACAAAGGGGCCTATCCATGACCATGCACTATATCCGCCTTGGTGTCGCTTGGCTGGCAGCGGCCTGGATTGCCTTTGAATTCACTTGGTATCAGCAGTATAAATTGACCGGCCCGACCCTGGTATTTGAGCGTTTATCCGAATGGTCAGGCATCCCTGAAATGCCATTCCGCCTGTTTGTTGCGGGCATGGAAATTGTTGCGACCATCTTGGTATTGATCCCGCGCACCCAGGCTTTTGGTGGCTTATTCACCATGGGCATCATGGCGGGTGCCATTTTCTTCCATCTGTTCACACCGCTTGGCGTTGATCCTTATGAAGATGGCGCGCGCCTATTCAAGGAAGCGTGCTTCACCTTCGCCATGGGCGCCGTGATCGTTTTGGCCCGTTGGCCTGAAGTGTTGTCCCTTGGCGCAAAGCTGCCCGTGTTGCGGCGCATCTTGGCGCCAACGCAGCAACATTCGGCCTGAGGATAGACGACAATGTCCAAGCCATTGATGCCGCCGCCGCGTGACCTGCGGCTTGATATCCTTCGGGGCTGGATGCAGCTTTCGATCTTCATTTCCCATGTCGCCGGCAGCCTTTACTTCTATGGCATTCACGCGGCCTGGGGCCTTTCTGACAGTTCAGAGCAATTCATTTTGCTCTCCGGTCTCGCGCTTGGCAGCTTGTTCACGCTGAAAGCATCGCGTGGCGGCTTTGGCATGGCTTGGCAGGATCTGCGCCTGCGCATTTGGAATCTATGGCGCATGCATATGCTGGTCTTTTTCATTTTCGCCACCTTGGTTTTGGCCGTCACCCTGACCGGCGCAGTACCCGATGAGGCGACGCGCCTTGGCTGGGATTGGCTGATCGAAAAACCCTGGCTTGCCGTGCCGGCCGGCGCAATTGCGCTGTATCAGCCGCAATTCATTGGTATCCTGCCCTTGTTCATTTTTGGCATGCTGCTGCTGCCCGTGTTCATGTGGCTCACGGCACGCTGGGGCGGCTTAGCGCTGGTGCCAAGTTTTCTGCTTTGGCTCGCCGTTCAATGCGACCTGGTGGCGACGCCTGCTTTGGGCGGCCAGCCCGTGGCCTTTGACCCGCTGGCTTGGCAGTTTCTGTACATGATTGGCGCCTATCTTGGGCGGCGATCATTGCTCACTGGCGGGCACGCGGTATCACGGCATCCTTTTTTGATTGCCGGCGCCCTTATGGTGGTGGTGGTTGGCCTTGTTGCGCGGCTGGTGGAGCATGGTCTTCTGCCCGGCAATATTGGCACTGCGGTGCATCTTTACGAAGGAAAGACGACGCTGAGCGCCTTGCCGCTGCTGCATGCGCTGAGCCTGGCCTATCTGGTAGCTGTCTTTGTTCCGCGCGATCACCGCTGGATGCATCATGCGATTGGCGGGATATTGGCGACACTGGGGCGCAATAGCCTGCATGTATTCTGCCTTGGCCTTTTCCTTTCATGGGGCATTACCACCATGATGATGATTCAGCCGGATAGGATGCGGCTGATGGATTTGGTCCTGGTGCCAATGGGCGTGGTAGCGCTTGTGGTCTTTGCCCGTGCAAAGGAAACCCGGACGATGCGGGCAAAGGCCGCGCGGGCTTAGAAAAGTTTTCGCCACCCCAGAGGTAAAGCTGTCGTGCAGCGAGCTTGAAGGCCTCTTGCCTGAAAGCGCTGCCTGGCTTCCATGGCCGCGATAAAGGTGCAAGCTTTGTCGCGTTCATGGATCAGGGGGATGGGCGCATGCCCGATATCCGCAAACTTGTTTACCTGCGCGAGGAAAGCTTCGCCGAGGCCGGGCGCGCAGCCCCGCGCCCCATTATCCGCGCCGTGGCGCTGATCCTGATCGGCAATCCCTATGCCGGGCGCTATCAGGCGGATTTGTCGCCCCTGGTGGAGATTGGCCCCAAGCTTTCCGCCCAAGTCGCGCCGGAATTGGTGAAGCTGTTGGGCGGGCCGGCAGTTTCCTACGGTAAGGGCGCGATTGTGGGCGCGGCGGGGGAATTGGAACATGCCGCGGCGATTTTGCACCCGGCCCTTGGCCGGCCATTGCGGGAAGCGATTGGCGGCGGTGCGGCGATTATTCCATCCTCGGCCAAGATGGGCGGGCCTGGCAGCGCGCTCGATCTGCCGCTTGGGCATAAGGATGATGTCTGGTCGCGCGGGCATTTTGACGCGATCACCGTGAGCCTAGGCGATGGCCCGCGGCCGGATGAGATTCTGGTGGTGATTGGGCTCGCGGATGGCGGGCGGCTGTTGCACCGGATTGGGGAAGGGGCGCCGCGATAGGGTGACCCCGTTCAATTCCCCTCACCCAAGGCGCCTGCGGAAACCATGCCGCGCCTTGTCGAAGGCAGCGTCAAACAAGGGCGATAGTGCCGCCAATGTGCTGTGCGATGGGTTGAGCACTGCCACCCAGCCCATCCAGGCGTAAATTGGGTGCGGCGAAAGCTGGTCCAGGGCGGTGAAATCCCAAGGCCCCAGAACCACGCCCCCTTTACCCGGGCGAAACGGCATTGGCCCAAAGCGCGAAATATAGTCTCCCCGCGGCAGGCCAAGGCTCAGACGAAAAACACCAGGCCGATGCAGCGCGGATGCCTTGTCATTCGCGCCATCATGGTCCTTGAGCGTGGCAAAATAGATACCCCTGGGAAGGCGCTTGCCGGGGTTGTAGAATAGCGCTGTTTCGCCCCAGCTGGTGGCAAGAGAAACATCGGCATAGCGGGCAGACAGCATGGCGGCGACCTCGTTCATTGTTGGTGCGGCCATGACTTTTTCTTCCAGGACAGAAAACTCAGGCTTCATGCCCGGCACGCCGCAGTACGGCGCAATGTTCCATCTTTGGTTCGGCATTTTCTATGTCCATGAGAATATGGGCAAGAAACCGCCCTGCCGCGTCTGAAGCCTGGGAATGCTCCAAGGCAGCGTCAGCATGGGCCTGGCTTTCCCAAAGCACGACATCAACATAAGACCCATCATCCCGCCGCGCCGTGAGCCTCAGCAGGAAGCCTTCCTGCTTTTGCAGGAATTCCGACTGGCAAATGCCTGATGCGGCCAGCATCTCCACCTCGGAGCTTCCAGGCGCCAGCTTGAATGAGACCAATTCCAGGACTTGCTGCTTCACGATCATCCTCCATTCCCGGCGTCTTGCGCGCGGTGCCTGTCTTGTACGGAAAAATATGTCGCTTTCTGGCATATTTTGCGCCATAGGGACCGGATGACGATGTCCACCCGCCTCGCGCGCCTTGATCGGCTTGAGGCTTGGTTGAAGAACGAAGATGCGGTCGCTTTGCGGGATGCCGCGATCGAATTCGGCGTATCCCTGCGGACGCTGCACCGGGATTTGGAAATCCTGCGCGAACGGGGCGTTCCCGTGGAAAGCGAAAGGGGCCGAGGCGGCGGTGTGCGCATTGCACCTGGTTGGGGAATCGGGCGGATCAACCTGTCACGCCGGGAGGCACTTGATCTGCTGATCGGCCTCGCCATCGGCGAAAGCCTGTATGCATCACTTCAAATGAGCCATGCCGATGCAATAAGGCGCAAGGTCATGGGCAGTTTCGCGCCTGGTGAGCAGCGCCGGATTGCGGCGATGCGCAAACGCATCAGGATTGGTGGGGCAGCGTCTGGCGCAGTGATGGCATCCCTTGAAGAGACCCGAAAGCAATGCGGACACGCCCTGAAGGAAGCTTTCGCCCTCAATCGCGTTATCAGCATGCGCTACCGGGACCGACACAGGAACCATACGGAACGGTTGATTGAGCCTCATTTCCTGCTGCTCAATCCGCCGGTCTGGTATGTGCTCTGCTGGGATCAATTGCGCCGCGATATTCGCGCCTTTCGGTGCGACAGGATCACGGTTGCCTTTGTCACCGATACCATCTTCAAGCCACGCCCCTGGGATGATTTCGCCAGGATGCTGGAGGGGCACCCCACACGTGAGGCTTAGGGAGCTTTCAGGCCAAGAAGGTAACTTGGCTTGAAAATACGCGAAAGTTTGTAAGATCGCATTTTCCGAGTCGCCAAGTGTTTCCACTTGGCTTGAAAATGCTTACGCCGCCTCACTCTCCGCCCGACGCGCATGGCGCTTGCGCTCATGCGGATCAAGGTGGCGCTTACGGAGCCGAATGGCACCCGGCGTCACCTCAACCAATTCATCGTCTTCAATATAGGCAATCGCCTGTTCCAGGCTCATCTTGCGCGGCGGGATCAGCAGCAAAGCCTCATCCTTGCCGGCGGCGCGGATATTCGTCAGCTTCTTTTCCTTGATCGGGTTCACTTCCAGATCATTGTCGCGCGAATGTTCGCCCAGGATCATCCCGACATAAACCTTCACGCCGGGATCAACGAACAGCGTGCCGCGTTCCTGCAAATAGAACAGCGCGTATTGAATGGCTTCCCCATCCGAATTTGAAATCAGCGAACCATTGCGCCGGCCTTCAATCGGCCCCGCCCAGGGGCGATAGCCGAGGAACAGCCGGTTCATCATGCCCGTGCCGCGCGTATCGGTCAGGAATTCGCCGTGATAGCCAATCAGGCCACGAGACGGGATATGAAAGGTCAGCCGCACCTTGCCGCCGCCCGAAGGCCGCATATCCTGCATCTGGCCCTTGCGGAGCGACATCTTCTCCACCACCACGCCGGAATAGCTTTCATCCACATCAATCAAGGCTTCTTCGAAGGGTTCCTCACGCTCACCGGTTTCGGGATTGTCGCGCGTCAGCACGCGCGGGCGCCCGATGGTGAGTTCAAACCCCTCACGCCGCATGGTCTCGATCAGAACGCCCAACTGCAATTCACCGCGGCCGGCGACTTCGAAAGCGTCAACTTCCTCGCTCACCTTCACCTTGATGGCGACATTGCCTTCGGTTTCCTTGAACAGCCTTTCGCGAATCTGCCGCGACGTGACCTTCTTGCCCTCACGCCCACCAAGCGGCCCGTCATTGATGCGGAAGGTCATGGCGAGTGTCGGCGGGTCCACCGGCAGCGCAGGCAGCGGTTCGGTCACTTCCGGCGCTGCGATGGTGTCGGGAATGGTCGCATCCGAAAGCCCGGCAATGGCGATGATATCGCCCGCCTGCACCTCATCCACCGGCACGCGATCAAGGCCCGAGAAGGTCATGAGCTTCGTGAGCCGCCCGGTTTCCACCACCGTGCCATCCTGGCGCAGCACGCGCACGGGCATATTCAGCCGCGCAACGCCCTGCTCCACACGTCCGGTCAGGATGCGGCCCAGGAAATTGTCGCTTTCCAGAATTGTCGCATTCATCGCAAAGGGCTTTTCAAGGTCCACCTTCGGTGCCGGCACATGGGACAGGATCAGGTCAAACAGCGGCGACAAATCCTTGCGCGCGCCTTCCAGTTCCAGATCCGCCCAGCCCTGCCGGCCGGAAGCAAACAGCGTGTGGAAATCAAGCTGCTCATCGCTCGCACCCAGCGCGGCGAAAAGGTCAAAGACTTCGTTATGCACTTCATCCGGGCGGGCATCCTGGCGGTCCACCTTATTGATGACCACAATCGGCTTCAGCCCGCGCGCGAGCGCCTTCGTCAGCACAAACTTGGTCTGCGGCAGCGGGCCTTCGGCGGCATCGCACAGCACAATCGCGCCATCCACCATGGACAGGATGCGTTCCACCTCACCGCCGAAATCGGCGTGGCCCGGCGTGTCCACGATGTTGATCTTCACACCCTTCCATTCCACGGCGGTGGATTTGGCGAGGATGGTGATGCCCCGTTCGCGTTCCAGATCGTTTCGGTCAAGCGCGCGTTCGGCAACCTGCTGATTGGCGCGGAAGGCACCGGCCTGGCTCAGCAGCTTGTCCACCAGCGTGGTCTTGCCGTGGTCAACATGGGCGATAATGGCGACGTTACGAATTTGCATTGAGCACCTGGGGGAAGAGCCTGGCAAAAACGCCACCAACCCGGCTCCCAGGGCTTGGGGGCGGGCGGTGGTTTCCATCCAGGCGTTTCGTTATGGCGGGGAGATAGGCGCTCCCACCGGAAAAAGCCAGAGAAAAGCGTATGACAGCTAAAAGACTAGCCGAGCGCTGCCGCCACCCCGCCGGGCCGGCTGCTGACCAGCGCCGCCAGATCGGCCTGGGGCCGGGCGCCGAAATGGGAAATCACCTCAGCCGCGGCAATGCTGCCCCAGCGGCCACATTCGGCCAAAGCCAGGCCACGGGTCAGCGCCGCCATGAAGCCGGCGGCATAGGCATCCCCCGCGCCGGTGCTATCCACCAGCCTGGTCGGCTCGGCGCGGATTTCATGGGTCTCGCTGCCCGCGATGATGCGGCTGCCCTTTTCGCTGCGGGTGAGCGCGGCAATGGCGACCTCGGCGCGCACCGCCTCAGCCGCTGCATCGAAATCCTCGGTCTCATAAAGGGCGCAAATCTCAGCCTCATTGGCGAAGACGATATCGGCTTCCTCGCGGATGAAGGCGCGGAAGGCAGCGCGGTGGCGGCCCACGCAGAAGGGGTCGGATAGCGTGATCGCCACTTGCCGCCCGGCCTGATGGGCGATGCGCGCGGCGGCGCGGAAGGCGGCCTGGGCCGCCGGCGGGTCAAAAAGATAGCCCTCCAGATAGACAATGCGCGCGCTGGCAATGGCGGCTTGGTCCAGATCCGCCTCCCCAAAGGTCACGCAGGCGCCAAGGAAGGTATTCATGGTGCGCTGGCCATCGGGGGATACCAGGATCAGGCAGCGCGCGGTGGGGGCACCGCCGGCCAAGGGGGGCGTCGGGAAAGCGACCCCGGCGGCAGTAATGTCATGGCGGAATACCTGGCCGAGGCCATCATCCGCGACCTTGCCCAGATAGCCGACCTTGGCGCCAAGCCCCGCGGCGACGGCGCAGGTATTGGCAGCGGACCCGCCACTGCTTTCAACGCCTGGGCCCATGGCAGCGTAAATCGCCTCGGCCTGGTCGGTGCCGATCAGCGCCATGCCGCCCTTGGCCATGCCGTGTTCTTCCAGAAAACTGTCCTCGGCACGCGCCAGCACATCCACAATGGCATTGCCGATGCCAAGAATATCAAGGCTGGGGGGGGTCATGGGCGAGGGCTCCGGGAAAAGGTTGCGGCGGCATTAGCCTTGGGCGAGGGTGGCGTCCACCATGCCGCAAGCGCTTTTCCTCGCCTTTCGCCAATTGGGCGACCCTGCCTTTCGTCTGCCGCTGATCCTGGGCGTGCTGGGGGCGGCTTTGGCGGTGCTGGGGCTGATCGGCTTGGCGGCCTGGCTGGCCGGGTGGGCGGCGGCGGGCGGGCCGGAATGGCTTTCCTGGATCACCCAGGCGGGCGGTGCGGCGGCGGGGGTGTTTCTCGGCTGGTGGCTGTTTCTGCCCGTGGCTCTCGGCATTGCGTCCCTGTTCACGGATAGCATCGCGGGCGCGGTGGAACGGCGGCATTACCCAGGACTCGCGGCGCCTTCCGGTGCTTCGGCGCTGGCGCAGCTGGGGCATGGGCTATGGTTCGGGGTGAAATTGCTGGCGCTGCAAATGCTGCTATTGCCGCTGTTCTTCATTCCCGTTTTTGGCGCGCTGCTGGCCTTGCTGATCGCGGCCCATGGGCTGGGCGCGGGGCTACTGCGGGAAGTGGCGCTCAGGCGCATGAACCTGGCGCATTCGCGCATCGCCTGGCAGCGGCTGCGCTGGCAGGGGTGGCTGCTTGGCATTGTATTGGCTTTGATGGCGATAGTGCCGGTGCTGAATTTATTGGTGCCGATCATTGGCATTGCGACGGCGGCGCATTTGCTGATCCGCGGCTTGGCCGGCTTCGAAAAATTTCCGAGTGCATCACCAGAAAACGGGGGATAACCTGTTTTCGCCCGTTGTGGCGTTCCAGAGTCGCATGCTAGCCGAAGGCATCAGCAACACGAATCACCAAGGGGGCTAATATGTCGCTTTTCCGTCGCAAGGATGAAGCCACCACTCCGTCAGCACCGGAACCCAGCAGCGTGCCGACAGCGCGCGATCCCGACCTGGCGGTGCCGCCCTTCCGGCCTGCGGCGGCGGTGGTGCCACCGGTGGCGAGTGCAGCCGCCACGCCGGCGAAGCCGACCATCGCGCCATCCCCCGCCGCGCGCCCCACGACGCCAACTGCTGGCCGCCCCATCGGCCGCGCCGAGGCTGGTGAAAAGCGCGTCCTGCAATTGGGCAAGGGCATCAGCATCCAGGGCAGCGTGACGGAAGCCGAGCGCATCGTCATTGAAGGCACCATGGAAAGCCAGCTTTTGCAGTGCCAGGAATTGGCCATCAGCCATTCCGGCGTCTTCAAAGGCGAAGCTCAGGTGGAAGACGCCGATATCGCCGGCGTGTTTGACGGTACGCTGAACGCCACCGGCAGCCTGATCATCCGTGCCACGGGCCGAGTTTTGGGTGTAGCGCGGTCCCGCCGCCTTTCCGTGGAAGATGGCGGGCAGTTGACCGGGCGCATGGAAATGCTCACCGAAGCGACGGCCAACCCATCCATGCCGGTGGCGCCGCCCGTGCGCGTGGTCGAATCCAGCGATTCCTGATCTGGCGCCGCGTGCGCCAGGGGCCGAGGCCAATAATCCCGTCACCGCGGCGCCGCATGGCGCCGCGGTTGCTTCCCCTTGGCGCCGCCAGCTTGGCCGTGGCGGCGTTATTGCTCACCCCCGCCTGCCGTAAATCGGAAGCGGAGGGGGCAACGCTTGGCCTGGAACAGGCGTTGCGAGATACCAGAGCAAGCTTGGCTGCCATTGGCCTGCCATCTGCGCCAGACGCCACACAAACGGAACGGCCCGCGCCCTTGCCGCCGCCGAGCAGCGCCAGCGCCCCGCGCCGCCAGGGTGCCAACCCACCCGCCGCCGCCAGCGCCTTGCAGGGACAAATGCCCGAAGCCGTGATTTCTGCCCTTGGGGAGCCCGCCTTGCGTCGGCGCGAAGGCGACGCCGAGATCTGGCTTTATCAGGCGCCGGATTGCCGGCTGGATTTGGTTTTCTACCCTGAGGCCTCGCGCCTGGTGCTGACCCATGCTGCGGCGCGGGCCTTTGGTGCCCGGCGCCTGACTGAATCAGCCTGCCTGGAAGCGCTGGCCCGCGCGCCCAATCCGCCCCCCTGGACCGCCCCCGGCGGCGGAGGCTGAATAGCGCGTATGAACCTTTGGCTTGATGCCTTTGTACCGGCCTTTGCGCTGCTGGGCCTTGGTGCGCTGCTGCGCCGCATTCTGCTGCCCTTGGATGCGGTTTGGGCGGGCATGGAAAAGCTGATCTATTGGGTGCTGCTGCCGAGCCTGATTCTTTCAGCCCTCGCCGCGCTTGATCCCGCGAGCCTGCCACTCGGCGCCATGGCCTTCACCATTTGGGGCGCGCTGGCGATCGGCACGCTGATTTCCGTGCTGCTGTCGCGTAGCATGGGGCATGGGCATGCGGCCATGACGTCTATTCTTCAGGGTGGCATTCGCTTCAACAACCTGATGGGTTTTGCGATTGTGGGTGCGATTTTCGGCGCCGAGGGCATCAGCTTTGGCGCCGTAGCTACCGGCATCATCGTGCCCTTTGTGCAAAGTGTAACAACACTCGCCTTCGCCATGGATGGCAGCCGAGGTCGACCAAAACCACTCACGATCCTGCGGCAATTGATCCTGAACCCGCTGATCATCGCCTGCATCCTGGGCTTCACCATCGCTGCCCTTGGCGGCTTTCCGCCTGGCGTGAAGCCAACCATTCAAACGCTCGGTCGCGCCTCAGTGGCCCTTGGCCTGCTTTGCGTTGGCGCGGCGCTATCCTGGGAGAGTTTCACCGATCGCGTGCCAACCCAGGCGCTGACCGGCGTTCTGAAGCTGGTGGGCATGCCGGCCATCACCTATGGCTTGGGGACATTTGCCGGGCTGCCCCCTTTGCCGCTGGCGGCGGCGGTGATTTTCATGGCACTGCCAACGGCGGCCACTTCCTATGTCATGGCGCGCGCCATGGGCGGCGATGCCAAGCTGATGGCCGCGATCACCACGACGGAACACATCGCTTCCATCCTGACATTGCCTTTTTGGGTGATGCTGGTTTTGGGGTGAAGCTCTTGGCGCTGCGCTTGCGCCTTCCCATATCCAAGATATCTTCGTGTCTGACAGGGAAAATCCACCGATGATGCGTCTTCTTCTTGTCCTTTGCGCGCTTTACGCTGGCAGTACCGTGGCGCAAGCCGCGCCGCCATCCACCGCGCAAGATGCCGTACCTGTGCATGAGGAGCGGCGCCTTTCGGAACGCGCCAGCGCCGCCATGGGTCGCGCGGCTGAGGAAACCACCTCGGCCTTCGGGCGTGCCTTGCAATGGACCGGGCGGCAATTGGAAGGCGCCGGTCAATGGACCGCGCGGCAGGGAGAAACCATCGGGACCGAGCGGCCGGCAAACGCGCCTACGCCTGGTCCGGCAAGGTAATCTCCAACCACCCGCGCGCATCCATCCGCGCGGCATCACCGGGCAGCAGCAGCACAGTCGTGGTATCGCTTTCCACAATCGCTGGCCCCGCCACCGGCTGATCCGCGCCAAGTGCGGCGAAATCATAAACCGGCACCTCGGCCACACCGCCTTCCAGCATGATGCGCCGAGCACCGCGCGGCGTCACCATGGCGCCCGCTGCCTTGCCCGCCGGTGCGGGCATGGGCGGCAAGCGGCCAATCACCGCCAGCCTGGCATTCACCAGCACAACTTCTTCCTGCCGTAGCGCATAGGTGAACAGCGCCTCATGCCGCGCGTGAAAAGCATCGCGCAGCCGATCTGCAAGCCCCGCCCCTTCCCAAGCGACATGATCAAGCGGCACGGCGATATCAAAAACCTGCTCGCCATAGCGCATATCCGCCGCGCGGCGTGTTTCCACAGTGCCGCCAAACCAGCTGGCGACCCGCGCGCGGCCTTCCTTTTCCAAAGCGGCCCAAATGGCGCGCAGCGCATCATCATCCGGCACGCCGCCCGTGTTCAATTCGCTGCGCGCCATTTCGTACCGCAAATCCGTATGCAGCATGCCCCAGGCGGAAAGCCCGGCGGCGAAGAAGGGCACCGCCACGCGCCGCATGCCCAACTCCCGCGCCACGGCGCTGGCATGCAGCCCCGCCGCACCACCAAAAGCGAGCAGACAGAAATCGCGCGGATCAACGCCGCGCCGGACCGTCGCCACGCGTATTCCATCCGCCATGCGGATATTGGCCAAGCGATGCACGCCCGCCGCCGCGGCCATGGCATCAAGCCCAAGCCTGGCGCCGAGGCTTGCAAAAGCGCGTTCCGCCGCTGCCATATCCAACTTGCGCTTGCCGCCGAGGAAATTCGCGGCATCCAGATAGCCCAGCACGAGATTGGCATCTGTCACCGCTGGTTCCGTGCCGCCCTGCCCATAGGCCGCCGGCCCTGGCACCGCGCCAGCGCTGCGCGGGCCGACCTGTAGCGTACCGCCCGCGCCGACATGGCCGATGGAACCGCCACCTGCGCCAAGCGTCACGATATCCAGGCTTTCCAGCGCAATGCGTTCACCGGCCACATCGCGGCCTCGGCCAAGCGCGGCATCGCCTTCCTGGATCAGCGCAATATCGGTGGAGGTGCCGCCTACATCAAACGTGATCAAATCCTGCCCGAGACCTCGTTCCGCCAAGGCAACACCGGCCGCCACACCGCCCGCCGGGCCTGACAGCGCCGTGCCCGCCGCCAAGCGCGCCGCTTCTTCCACCGGCGCAACACCGCCATGGGAGAGGATAACGAAAACCGGCCCGCCATAGCCCGCCTGTTCCAAACGCCCGCGCAGCCGCTCCAGATAGCGCGAGACAATCGGGCCCACATAGGCATTCACCGCCGCGGTCGAAAAGCGCTCAAATTCCTTGATCTGCGGCAGAACTTCCGCCGATGTCGTGATGAAAACTCCAGGCAAGGCCGCGCGCAAAGCCTCGGCTGCCGCGTTTTCATGGCGCGCATCGCGCCAGGAATGGAGGAAACAAACCGCGACGGCTTCCACTTTTTCCGCGCGCAATTGTGTAATCGCTGCGTCAAGCGAAGCGTGATCCAGCGGCACTTCCACCCGCCCGTCCGGGCGCAGCCTTTCGCGCACCGCAAGCCGCAAACGGCGCGGCACCAGCGCGGGTGCGGCGGGCAGGCGCATATTATAGCGTTCGGGCTTGAGACCTTCCCGCATTTCAATCACATCGCGATGTCCTTCCGTAGTCAGCATCGCAATTTTCGCGCCCTTGCGTTCCAACAAGGCATTGGTGGCAACAGTGGTGCCATGCACGATGCGCTCTGTCTGGCGCAGCAGATCGGCCAGCGTGACGCCAAGTGATTCCGCGAGAACGGCAAGCCCCGCAACCACGCCTTCCGATTGATCCGCCGGCGTGCTGGCTGCCTTTGCGAGAGTGGTTGTTCCATCCGCCGCGACACAGACCACATCGGTGAAAGTGCCGCCGACATCAACGCCGATACGATAGGTCATACCAAACCCTCCGCCGCATCAGCCGCGCGCGCGGCAGGATCGCGTTTCTCGGGTGGCCCCCAACCGCCGCCGCCGCCGGAGAGCACATGCAATTGATCCCCCGGCGAAAGCGGAATGCCGACTTCCTTGGTGCGCAAATCCCGCGCGCTGCCATCGGCGCGTTCCAGCCGGTAGTGGTGTGGTGCGCCATCCTGACCACCCAGCATCCCCGCCGCACCGTAACGCACCCCATCGCCTGCGGTATTCGCCACTGATGGGCCATCGGTTTCCAGCTTCAGCAGCAAATCGCCGCCAAGCCCGCCGCGATAAGTGCCATCGCCCGCGCTGCCGGGGCGGAATTCATGCCGCGCGAAGAACAGCGGGAAACGCGCTTCTGCCATTTCCACACTGCCGAATTTCAAACCGCCGGCAGAATGCCATTCGCCGGCCGTGGACCAGCCATCGCCGCCCGAGGAACCCCCGCCACCTGGCCGCGCATGGAACATATGCCAGACGAAAAAGCGCCCTGGCCTGCGCGGGTCGCGCCCCTTGATCGCCACGCGAAAACGCCGCCCCCAACCACCCATGGCACGATCCGGGCAGGCATTGGCAAGGGCTTTCACCACTGCCTCCACAACCTCATTCGAACAATGCGATGTGCACATGGTGACCGGCGCGCCTTCCGCGGCCCAAACCACCGTGCCTTCGCGCGCCTTGATGGTGAGCGGGCGGAAGCAGCCATCATTCTTCGCGACTTCAGGATCGAGCAGAAAGGCAAGTGCCATGCGCACCGCACTCGCCATATTGGGATAGGATGAATTGACGAAGCCAGGCGTCTGCGGCGCGCTTTCCGTGAGGTCCACCGTCAGATGATCGCCCTGTTTCGTGACGCGCGCGCGAATGGCAATATCCTTGCCGCCAAAGCCATCATCATCCAGAAACGCCTCCCCCAGCCAGGTGCCATCGGCCCAGGTGGAAATGATGCGCCGCGTATGCGCTTCCGCGAGCTTCAAGATGGCGTCCACGGCGGCGACGGTGGTATCAGCGCCATAACGCGCCAGCACTGACAGCAGGCGCTTTTCGCCGAGATGTGCCGCACCGATCATTGCCATCAGATCACCGCGCACATCGCGCGCCAACCGCGTATTGGTGATGATCATACGGACCAAATCTTCGCGCGGCAGGCGCCCCTGGCCCAATAGAATGGGCGGCACGCGCAAGCCTTCTTGCCAAATCTCTGTCGCACCCGGATTATAGCCGCCATGGGTCGCGCCACCGATATCCGTGTGATGCGCACGCACGACCGACCAGAATACCAAGCGACCTTCGGCAAAGACCGGCACAATGGCCGTGAGGTCCGGCAAATGCGACCCGCCATGATAGGGATCGTTCAACAGATAGATATCGCCTTCCTGCACGCTATCGCCAAAGGCATCGCGCACCGCTTGCACGGCGAATGGCATGGCGCCGACATGCACCGGAATGTGATCCGCCTGCGCCACCAGCCGCGCTTCCGCATCGCAGAGCGCAATCGAGAAATCGCGGGACGAATTCAGGATTTGCGAATAGGCGGTGCGCAGCATCGCCTCCCCCATTTCCTCCACAATGGCGCGGAAACGGTTATCGAGGACCGAGAGCGTGACGGGATCAGGGGCGGTTTTCATGGGGTGAAGGCTTCCCCCGAAGGCGCCTGCCGTCAAGGCTTCGCAGCCGGGCAAAACGGGGCCATGATCAGGGCAACCAAACCAGGAGGAAACCATGGCCGTTCATGTTGCATCACCCGACCTGAAGATCATCGCCGAGGGGCTGCGCTTCCCCGAAGGCCCGGTTGCCATGCCCGATGGGTCCGTGGCGCTGGTGGAAATCGAGGCGCGGCGCATCACCAAAGTGGCACCCAATGGCGCGAAAACCACAATCGCGACGGTGGAAGGCGCGCCGAATGGCCTCGCCCTTGGGCCGAATGGCAGTTTTTACGTCTGCAATAATGGCGGCTTCACCTGGCATGAGGAACCCGGGATGCTGCGCCCGAGCGGTCAGTCACCGGATTATTCCGGCGGGCGGATTGAAAAGATTGATCCGGCCACCGGCAAGGTTGAAGCGCTGATCCGCGTATGTGACGGGCGGCCCTTGCGTGGCCCGAATGATTTGATGTTCGATGGCAAGGGTGGTTTTTGGTTTTCTGATCTCGGCAAGGTGCGCGCGCGGGATCGCGACCATGGCGGCGCCTATTGGGCATCAGAAGATGGATCGCGCGTGGTGGAAGCGGCCTTCCCCGTATTTGGCGGTGCCAATGGCATTGGCATCAGCCCGGATGGCAAGGTGCTTTATGTGGCCGAGACCGAAACCGGTCGGCTTTGGGCCTGGGATATTGAAGCGCCCGGCAAGCTGAAGAAGGAACCCTGGCCATCCAGCGCGGGCGGGCGCGTGCTGTGCCAATTCCCTGGCTATCGGCGCCTGGACAGCATCGCGATTGCCGCTTCGGGCAATATCATTGTGGCGACACTGGTGGCGGGGGAGATCACCACCGTGTCACCTTCGGGCGAGATCCTCCGCACCGTGAAAATGCCCGAACGCATGCCAACCAATATCTGCTTTGGCGGGCCGGATATGCGCACGGCTTATATTACGTTGTCCAACACGGGAAAGTTGGTGGCGATGCAGTGGGATGAACCGGGACTAAGACTCCCCCATAATTGAGAAGGGGCGCGCCTTACCCCAATTCAGCCAGCACATCCGCCGTATGCTGACCAAGCGCCGGGGCTTCCGCCATCCAATGGCCAAGCCCCGGCAGCATCGGCAGCGGCACCGCGCCCAATTGCGGCTGCGGAATGCGCGCGGCGGCGCCATAGGCGACCACATGGTCATTCGCCAGCCAATCAAGCGGTGTATTCACGCGGTCAGCGAGCAGCCTTTCGCCCTGCAAGATCGTCACCCATTCCGAAACAGTTTTTTTCAGGAAGGCCGCGCGAATAATGGCGTAAAGCGCATCCCTGTTCTGCCAACGCAAATCAAAGTTCAAGAAGCGCGGATCAGCGGCGATATCCGCCAGGCCCAGCGCGCCGCAAAGCTTTGGCCATTCCGCTTCACGCACCAGGGTAATCATCACCCAGCCGCCATCCGCCGCGCGATAGGCCCCGGCCGGCGCATTGGGTGGCGCGGCTGATTTGCCCTGCACGCCCCATTCGCCGATTTGATGCGTCAGCAGATTGGATGTCGCGGCCATCAGCGACATGTCAATCACGCGCTGTCGTGGCGTGCTATCCTGCGCGCGCGCGGCGAGGGCGACTTGCACGGCCGAAAACGCATAGATACCGGTTGCCATATCAGCGATAAAGGCGCCGGCCTTATGCGGCGCGCCATCCGCGCCCTCATTCAGGCTGACAAAGCCGGAAAAGGCTTGCGCGACCGAATCCGTGCACGGCCGTTCCGCATAAGGCCCGCTTTGCCCGAAGCCGGAAATGGAAAGACAGACCGCATCCGGCTTGGCGTTTTCTGGCCCAAGCCCGATGCGCGCGGCGACACCGGGGCGGAAGGCTTCAATCAGCACATCGGCTTGTGCCGCCAAGGCGGCAGCGGCGCGCTTGCCATCTTCCGATTTCAAATCCAGCACCACGGAACGTTTGCCGCGATTGAAGCACACCGTCATGACCGAAACCGTATCCTTGGCCGTGCCAAGCCCGCGCGACCAATCGCCTTCGGGCGGTTCCAGCTTGATCACATCGGCGCCGCAGGCGGCCAGCATCATGCCGCAATAGGGCCCGGCAATGCCCTGGCCGGCATCCAGCACCCGAAGCCCCTTATAGGGCCGCATCGCTTCATTCATCGCGTTTCCTCCAGCGCCAAATCATGCCTATCCTGACGCCAAAGCTGAATAAGGGAAGGGGCCAGCCATGAAGATCACTCGCCGCGCAGCAATCGCCGGTGCCTTGCTGCCATTTGCCGCGCGCGCACAGGCTCCAGAATGGCCAAGCCGCCCGGTGCGCTTCATTGTGCCCTATCCTCCCGGGGGGCCGACCGACATTATGGGCCGCATCGTCGCGCAAGCCGTGCAAGGGCCTCTTGGTCAGCCTTTCGTGGTGGAGAATCGCGCCGGCGCCAATGGGCTGATCGGGTCAGAGCAAGCGGCGCGCGCGGCACCGGATGGCAGCACCTTTCTGGTCAATGCCTCGGCCCATGTGATTGTGCCGCATCTGACGCCCAATATGCCGATTGATGTGCTGGCGGATTTCGCACCGGTGACGAATATCGCTGCCGTGCCGCTCTGGTTGGTGGTGAATCCGGCGCTACCAGTGCGCAGTGTCGCGGAATTCATCGCCTATGCGCGCGCCAATCCGGGGCGGATTGCTTATGCGTCTTCCTCGCAGGGCGGTGCGCCACATTTGGCCGGCGAATTGTTCAAGCTCATGACAGGAACCGATCTGGTACATGTGCCCTATCGCGGCAGTGGCCCGGCCGGGCAGGATCTGATCGCGGGCACGGTGCAGGCGATGTTCGACTCGGTGCCGGCAACCGCGGGCGCGGTGCGGGATGGGCGCTTGCGCGCGCTGGGCGTCACCACACGCAATCGCATCGCGCCCTTCCCGGATTTGCCGACCATCGCTGAAGCCGGCGTGCCTGGCTATGAAATTTCCACCTGGTACGGCATTTGGGCGCCGGCGCGCACACCGCCTGCCATCATCGCGCGTTTGCAACAGGCGGTTGCCGCCGCCGCACGCAACCCCGAAACGCGCGCGCGTTTTGATGCCCTGGGTGCAGAGCCCGTCGCCGATAGCCCAGAAGATTATGCGCGTTTCGTGCGCGCGGAATATGATCGCTGGGGTGCCTTGGTGCGCAATGCGAAAATAAAACTGGATTGAGGGCGAAGTGATGGAAACGGATTACCTGGTGATTGGCGCGGGTTCCGCCGGCTGTGTGGTGGCAAGCCGGCTTGGCATGGCGGGTCGGCGCGTGACCTTGCTGGAAGCCGGGCCGAAGGATCGCCACCCTTGGATTCACATTCCCGCCGGCATGCTGAAGCTGATGCAGAATCAGAAACTGGTGAATTGGGGCTATACGACGGAAGCGGATGGCGGCAGCAATAATCGCGAAATCCGCTGGCCGCGTGGCCGCACCTTGGGCGGCACATCTTCCATCAACGGCATGCTTTATGTGCGCGGCAATCCGGCCGATTTTGATCTTTGGGCGCAAATGGGCTGCCGTGGCTGGAGCTATGAGGAAGTGCTGCCGCTGTTTCGCCGCAGCGAAACCTATCGCAATGGTGGCGATCCTTCCGTGCGTGGGCAGGATGGGCCTTTGCAGGTGGAAGATTACCGCACCATCCTGCCGCTCACGCATCGCTTCATCGAAGCAGCGCAGCAGGCGGGCCATCCCTTCCGCCAGGATTTGAACGGCGTTGAACAGGAAGGTGTCGGCTATTCGCAAATGACGCGCATTGGCCGTTGGCGCGGTTCGACCGCACGCACCTATCTGGCGCAGGCGGGTGATAAGGTCCAGGTGGAAACCGAAGCTCAGGTCACGCGATTGTTGTTTGAAGGCAGGCGTTGCGTGGGTGCGGAATTCCGCCAGGGCGGCACGCTCAAGCAAATCCACGCCAGGCGAGAAGTCATCCTGTCAGGCGGTGCGGTAAATTCGCCGCATGTACTGCAAATCTCCGGCATCGGTCCCGCCGAGCATTTGCGTGGGCTGGGCATTGAGGTGGTGCAGGATATGCCCCAGGTCGGCGCCAATTTGCAGGATCATTACGTCACGCGCGTACAGCATCGCGTGAAGGACAGCATCAGCACCAATCAATTGGCGCGCGGCTTGCGCCTGGTGGAACAGGTGGCGCGCTTCTTCGCGCTGGGCAACGGCGCGCTGACTTTTGGCGTGACCACGGCGCAGGTTTTCGCACGCTCCCGCGAGGGCCTCGCCAGCCCCGACCTGCAATTGTTGTTCACGCCGGCAAGCTATGCGCTGGGTCAGTTCGGTGTGCTTGAGAAAGAACCCGGCATGACCTGCGCCATTTGCCCGGTGAAGCCTGATAGCCGCGGCACGGTCATGGCGAAATCAGCTGATCCCTTCGAAAAACCCGCGATCCGACCAAATTACCTCTCGGCACGCAGCGATCAGGAATTGCTTGCGCGCGGGCTCCGCATGGTACGGCAGATTTTCGCGCAGGCTGCCATCACGCCCTATAGCGTGCGGGAATTGCTGCCGGGGTCAGCAGTGCAGAGTGATGACGAATTGCTCGCCTTTGCGCGGCAATATGGCACCACCATCTATCACCCGGTTGGCACCTGCCGCATGGGTGAAGACCCTGCGAGTGTGGTGGATAGCCGGCTTCGGTTGCGCGGCATTGCAGGGTTGCGGGTGATTGATGCCTCGATCATGCCGACACTCACCACCGGCAATACCAATGTGCCCACCATCATGATTGGCGAAAAAGGTGGCGATATGATCATGCAGGATGAGGCCGCGTAATGCGCGCGATCATTTGCGAAAGCTGGCGGGAATTTGCGGAACTTGAAATCAAGGATGTGCCGCGCCCGGCGCTGCGCCCAGGTAGTGTGCGGATCAAGGTCGCGGCGGCGGGGGTTTCCTTCGCCACACAATTGGTCGTGGCCGGCAAGTATCAGCGCAAGCCGCCTTTGCCCTTCACGCCGGGGACCGAGATTGTCGGCACTGTTCTGGAAGCAGCACCGGATGCGGATGCGCCGCCGCCCGGCTCGCGCGTTTTCGCTGTAGTGGATTGGGGCGGCATGGCGGAAGAAGCCATTGCCGATGATATCCACACCATTGCCATTCCGGACGGCCTGCCTTTGGAACCGGCCGTGGCTTTCCCGATTTCCTACCCAACTGCCGGCGCCGCTTTGCTCTGGCGTGGCCGGATCAAATCCGGCGATTGGGTGATGGTGCATGGCGCGGCGGGCGGTGTTGGCCTTGCGGCTGTTGAAATCGCGAAGGCTTGCGGTGCCAAGGTGATTGCGCGCGCGGGTGCGGCGAAGCACGGCCTGCTGCGCGCCTGTGGCGCGGATATGGTGCTGGATAGCGCGGCACCCTTTCGCGATGCGGTGCGTGCCGCGACCGGCGGACGCGGAGTGGATTGCCTGGTGGATACGATTGGCGGTCCTGCCTTTGATGAAAGCCTGCGCTGCCTCGCGGATGGCGGAAATCTTGTGGTGGTGGGTTTTGCGGGCGGCGGCATTCCAACCCTGCAAACCAATATCCTGCTGCTCAAGAATATCGGTGTGATTGGTGTGAATTGGGGCACTTATGTCGGGTGGTCTCCGGGTGATGGCCGGCGGGATCATGCCCCCGCCGCGCGCGTGCTTTGGGATCAGTTGATGGTCTGGTGGCAGCAAGGCGCATTGAAGCCCGAAATCCACGCGGCCTATCCGCTCGAGCAGTTTCGTGAAGCAATGGCCGAAGTTTCCGCAAGGCGCAGCGCGGGCCGCGTGATCCTGCGCCCCTGAAGCTACGCGAGATGGATCAACCCGCCGCCCATGCCAATCATCGCGTCATTGCGTTGATTGTTGCCTCTGCGCTGCTCATGCAGAATCTGGATAGTGCTGTGGTTGCCACCGCGCTGCCCAGTATGGCACGCGATATGGGCGAAGACCCGGCGCGGCTGGGTGCGGCCATCACATCCTATCTGGTGGCGCTGACGGTGTTTATTCCGTTCTCGGCCTGGATTGCGGATCGCTTCGGCGCCAAGCGGGTTTTCATGCTGGCGATCATTGTTTTCGTTGTCGCCTCGGCGCTTTCTGGCCAGGCACGAGGCTTGGAAGACCTGATCGCCTTTCGCATCCTGCAAGGTGCCGGGGGTGCAATGATGTTCCCGGTTGGGCGGCTTTTATTGTTGCGCGGCGTGCGCAAGGAAGAACTGCTTTCCGCCATGGCCTGGTTGACCATGCCGGCATTGCTGGGGCCAGTCAGCGGCCCGCCGCTTGGCGGCATATTGACCGATCTTTTCGGCTGGCGCGCGGTATTCTGGATCAATGTGCCGATTGGCGTGATCGGCTTTTTGCTGGTGGCGTGGAAAATCCCTGCCATCCCGCCGGGCAATCCGGGCAGACCGGATGTGCTGGGCCTTGCCCTGGTTGGGCTCGCCTTGGCGCTTGGCATGTTCGGGCTTGAAACCGTGGGCCGGCATGTGGTGGCAGACCCTTGGCCTTGGGTTGCGCTATGCGCGGGATCATTGATTGGCGTTGCGGCCTATTTCCATTGCCGTCGAGCGCCGCGACCGGCGATTGATATCGCGCTGCTCAAAATCCCCACCTTTCGCCAGCCGGCGCTTTTCGGCAGCCTGTTTCGCGTCGGTGCTGGCGCGGTACCCTTCCTGGTGCCGGTCATGCTGCAAATCGGCTTTGGCATGTCGGCTTCCGAAAGCGGGCTGATTTCCTTCGCGACCGCGCTTGGCGCCTTCACCATGAAGCCGCTGGTACGCCCGCTACTCAAGCGTTTTGGCTTTCGCAATGCGCTGCTGATCAATGGTGTTTTGGCATCCGCCGGTATTGCGCTGCTGGCCTTGCCGAATCCCGCCTGGCCGGCGGCAGCGATTTTCCTACTGCTCGCTTGCGGGGGCCTGTTCCGCAGCCTGCAATTCACCTCGCTGAATACGCTTGTCTTTGCCGATGTGCCGCCGGAAAAACTCTCAGCCGCCACCAGCTTCTACAGCACTTTGCAGCAATTATCGCCCGCGCTTGGCGTGGTGCTGGCCACCACGACGCTGGAAGCATCGCGCCTGATCGCTGGCCGTAACGCGCTCGCTTTGGCGGATTTCTCCACCGGTTTTCTGGTGGCGGCCATGGTCACGCTTCTGTCCATTCCCATGCTCGCCGCGCTCAGCCGGGATGCGGGGGCGGAGGTTTCCGGGCATAAGCCCCCATGATGCACCCGCTTGCGTAACATGTGCTAAGCTAGCCTGCCTTTGGCGAGGAACCTGAAGATGAAGCTGCCGCGCCTATTGCTGATCCTGACGCTGGCCTTAGCCCCGGTGATTGCCTGGGCCCAGGGTCTTGACCTGCCTGGCTTGTCGCAGGAATCCGGCGCCTATCAGCAAAGCCTGCAGCGCCGCTTTCCCGCCGGCGGCACACCGCAGCAACGCGCGGCTGCTGAACGCCGCGCGCAGGATGCAACAGCAAGGCGCGATTTCACCGCCGCTGCCGCCGCTTGGGAAGAACGCATCGGGCTTGGCAACAATACATCTGATCATTGGCTGGCGCTGGCAGAAGCGCAGCTTGCCCGCACACCGCCTGAGAATAACCGCGCCTTGCAGGCCGCCTGGAGGGCTTTTCAATTCGCCCCGGGCGGAGAACCCGAAGTCCCGTCGCTATTGCTGATTGCTGAAGCGCTGCGCCGGCAGGATCGGCTCGCGCAACAGGTGGAAGCGCTTGAAGCCGTGATGGAACGCATGCCGAATGATGCGCGCCATAAGGCCGCGCTTGATGCGGCGCGTCTTGCGGCCGGCATGTTGGTACGGCGCGTGAACCCGGAACCGGATGCCGAACCGGCACGCGCTTGCATCACCTTCACCATCCCACCAGCGCGGCGCGCCGATTGGCGCGCGCAGGATTGGGTGCGCGCTGAACCGCCCTTGCCCAACCTCACCATCGAACGCGAAGCGGATCAGCTTTGCGTGGGCGGCCTGCCTTGGGGTGCAACCACGCGCCTGATCCTGCGCGCTGGCCTGCCCGGTGAAGGTGGCAATCTGCGTGCCGATACGCCGGTTGCTATTGCCATGCCGGATCGTGATGCGCGCATTGTGTTCGAAAACCGCGCCTTCATCCTGCCGCGCGGTCAGGCGCCTCGGCTTGGCGTTGCCACCATCAATATCGAAAAATTGCAGCTTCGCCTGATCCGGCTTTCGGAACGCAATCTGATCTCACTCCGCGAACGCTGGCGCCCAGGTGAGGCGTTGGATCAATGGATGGCGCAATATATTGGTGATCAAAGCGGGCGCATTTTGTGGGAAGGCAGCGCAGAATTGCAGGGTACGGCGCAAAATCGCCTGACGCGCCACGCGCTGCCGCTGGCGGATTTGCTGCGCGATGCCGCACCGGGGCTTTACGTGCTTTCCGCACGGCAAGGCGAAACCCGCCGCGGCGAAGGTGCTGCCGCCGCCTTTCCCTTTTTTGTCACGGATATTGCGCTGACCGCCTGGCGCGGCGCGGATGGGCTCGCGGTGCAGGCACGCGGTTTTCAATCCGGGCAGGTAAAATCCGGGCTGCGCGTGGCGTTGATGGCGCGCAATAATGATGTGCTGGCGGAAGCGCGCACGGATGCGTCAGGGCTTGCGCGTTTTCCGGTAGCGCTGCTGCGCGGGCAAGGCCCGCTTGCGGCCTTCGCAATTCATGCCGAAGCGCCGGATGATCTTGCCGCGCTCAATCTTGAAGCGGCGAGTTTTGACCTTTCGGATCGTGGTGCCTCTGGCCGCGCGCATCCCGGACCGCTTGATGCTTTCCTGTGGCTTGATCGCGGCATTTATCGGCCCGGCGAGACCGTCAATCTGACCGGGCTTTTGCGTAATGCCGCAGGCAATCCGCAGGATGTGCCGGTCAGGCTGAGGCTGCGCCGGCCCAATGGGCAGATCGCGGCAGAAATCACGCCGCCGCGTTTGATGGGTGGCGCGATTTCCTGGCCGCTTCGGCTTTCCGATGGCGCTGTCTATGGCCAATGGAATATTGAAGCACTGGCCGACCCAGCCTTGCCGCCGATTGGCCGCGCGCAATTCCGCGTGGATGCCTTTGTGCCGGAAGGTTTGGAAGTGACTGCCGGCCCGGCACCGGGGCCTTTGGTGCCGGGCGCTCCGGCGCTCAATCTGCCGATCAGCGCGCGCTTTCTTTATGGCGCGCCGGGCGCGGGGCTTGCGGGCAATGCCGAGATTCGCCTGCTGCCGGACCCAGAGCCTTTTGAAGCCTGGCGCGGCTGGCGCTTTGGCTTGCAGGATGAAAGCTTCGCGCCTGATTTGATCACCCAGGAAATCGCGCCGCTTGATCGTGAAGGGCGTGGTATTATTGCGCTGATGCTACCGCGCGCGCCGGATACAACGCTGCCGATCAAGGCGAATGTCATGTTGGCGATTGCGGAACCCGGCGGGCGTGAAAGCCGCGCACGCATTGCCGTGCCGGTGCGTGCTGCCGGCCTATTCCCGGTGCTGCGCCCGGCTTTTCAGGGCGACGCGATAGATGCTGGCGCGGAAGCGGCTTTTGATATCGCCGCCGCCGCCCCCGATGGCAGCGCCGCGCCGGCAAGGCTCAGGCTTCGTCTGATGCGCGAAAGGCCTGACTGGCGGCTGGTGATGCGTGATTCCATCGCACGATTTGAAACTGTCTGGCGCGATGAACCCGTGGATGCGGCGGAGATCACCATCAACCCCGCAGCGCCCACGCGTTTTGCGCGGAGCCTGCCCTTTGGTCGCTATCGCTTGGAAATCGCCGATGCGGATGGGCTTGGCATGGCATCCTATCGTTTCCGCGCCGGCTGGGCTGGCGTTGAAAGCGCGGAGATTCCGGACCGGATTGATGTGGCAGCGGAACGGCGCAATTTCGCGCCCGGCGAGGTGGCGCGGCTGCGCATCACACCGCCCTTCGCAGGGCCGGCAACCATCGCCGTTTTGACGGATCGGTTAGTGTCCTTGCGCGAAATCACGCTGAGTGAAGCAGGCACGGATATCGAAGTACCGGTGGATGCCGCCTGGGGGCCGGGCGCCTATATCACTGTCACCGCCTATCGCCCTGGTGAGGCGCGTGAAGGTCGCCCCGGCCGTGCGCTTGGCTTGGCTTGGATCGGGCTTGATCCCGCGCCGCGCCGGCTTGACGTGGCCATCACCGCCCCTGAGCGCATCCGTCCGCGCCAGCGCGTCGAAATCCCGATCCGTATCGCTGATGCGCGTGGTGAGGCGATGGTGACGCTGGCCGCAGTGGATGAGGGGATTTTGCGCCTGACTGGTTTTGCCTCGCCCGATCCGGTGGCGCATTTCTTGGGCAAGCGCGCGCTGGGCGTGGATATCCGTGATGATTACGGCCGGTTATTGGCGCCGGCTGAAGGTGCGCTTGCCTTGTTGCGACAAGGCGGTGATGGCGGTCTGGCGGGGATGGGTATTCAGCCACCGCAAAGATTGGTGTCTCTGTTCTCCGGCCCGGTGCGCGTCGGGGCTGATGGTAACGCGGTAATTACGCTGGATATTCCGGATTTCGCGGGCGAATTGCGCCTGATGGCCGTCGCCTGGGAAGGCACGCGCATTGGTGCCGCGAGCCGCGCCCTGACCGTGCGTGATCAGGCAGTGGGTGAGGCCGCCTTGCCGCGCTTCCTTGCGCCTGGTGACACCGCGCGCCTGCCGGTGCTGCTGCATAATCTTGAATTGCCGGCGGGTGAGATTGTGGCCGAGCTCAGCACCGAAGGTGCGATTGCGATTGAAGGGCCGGCACGTCTGACAGCGCGGCTTGCCACGGGTGAACGCGCCGCACCTGCCACTGGGCTGCGCGCGCTGGCCGGTGGGGAAGGCATCTTGCGCCTGCGGCTGAGTGGGCCAGAGGGTTTCAGCGTTTCGCGCGAAAGCCGCATCACCATTCGCCCGGCGCGACCCATGCTGACCGATGTGCAATCAGCCGAATTGCCCGGTGGCGTGGAACGGGACGTGGCGCCCGCCTTTGATCGTTTCGTTGCCGGCTCGGTACAGGCGGAACTCAGCCTTGGTGCCGTGGTGCGCTATGATGCGGCGGCGGCCTTGCGCGCGGTGGAAGCCTTCCCGCTGGCGTGTCTGGAACAAAGCGCCGCGCGTGCGATTGCCCTGAGTGCCGGGTTATTCGTCGCAAACGGTGCAGATCACGCCGCACGGCTGCAAGCGGCGGTACAAGCCATTCTGGATCGGCAGCGTTTTGATGGCGCCTTCGGCCTTTGGTCTGCGAATGCGGAAGCGGAGTTATGGCTGACGCCCTTCGCTGTGGAAGCGCTGCTGCGCGCCCGCGCCGCCGGCGCCACGCTACCGGAAGCCGCGCTGAATGATGCGCTGCGTTTTCTGGATGATGCGGTGGGCGATACGGGTGAAACCACGCCGGAAGAACGTGCGGCGCAAGCCTATCGGCTGCATGCCTTGGCCATGGCGGGGCGTGTTCGTTTGGGTGCTGCACGGCGCTTGATGGAAAACGCGGGCGATATGCCAACGCCGCTCTCGCTCGCGCAATTGGGCGCGGTGTTCGCGCGCGGCGGGGATCGGGTGCGGGCAGAACAAGCTTTCAACGCGGCGCTATCCAACCTCGGTCGCCGTTGGTGGCATTTTGATTACGGCACGGCGCAGCGTGATGCGCTGGCGGTGGCAAGCCTACTCAAGGAAAGTGGTTTGCTCGCGGATCGGCTGGCGGCGCTGATGGGCGCATTGCCGGGGCAGAATTTTACGCCGGAGAATACCAGCACGCAGGAACAAGCCTGGGCGGTGCTGGCCGCGGCACGGCTCGGCCAGGGCATGCGCCCGATTGAAGCCAGCCTGGATGGCGTAGCGCTGCCCGCCGCACCGGTAATTGTAGCACCGCTTGCCGGCACAGCACGTTTGCATAACCGGGGCGCGACCACGGTTTGGCAAATGGTGGCGACCAAGGGCAACCCGCGAGAGGCGCAACCCGCCGTGCGTCAGGGCCTGACCATCCGCCGGCATTTCCATGCGTTGGATGGCAGCGCGCTGAACCTTGATACGCTCCGTGCCGGGGACGGTTTTGTGCTGATCCTGGAGGTGCGCGCCGATGCCGAGGATCGGCATCAATTGCTGCTGCAACAGGGCCTGCCGGCCGGTTGGGAAATCACCGGCCGCTTCGGCGCTGGTGAGGTTGCCGGTCTGCCCTGGCTTGGCGCGCTGACGGTCATTGATAGTCAGCCCGCCTTGGATGATCGCTTCGCCGCCGCAGTGACCCTGGAAGGGGAAAACAGCGTCGCGCGCATTGCGGTGCGGTTGCGTGCTGTCACGGCCGGGAGTTTTGAACTGCCAGGCGCTGAGGCGCGGGATATGTATCGGCCGGCCTTCTTCGCCCGACAGAATACCGGGCGGATTGCAATATTGCCTTAACCGCCATCCTTGTTCGGGCGGCGACGGAAGGCATCCAGGCTGACAACCTCGCCCGGCGGTGCTGGCGCGGGGCTGGGCGGCGCGGCGGGCGCCTCAGGGGCAGCGGGCAGGCTCGCTTTTTCGTCTTCCAGACCGCTTGGCGTGAAGCGGAGCCCAAAGCGCACATGCGGGTCATGGAACATGGTCAGCGCACCAAAGGGGATCACCAGCTTCGCCGGCACACCACCAAAGCGCAGCGTCACGCCAAAGCGCTCGGCCACGCGGTCCACAAACAGCCCTTCGAATTGGTGTTGCAGAACAATGGTGATTTCCTGCGGGTATTTCGCCTTGAGGTGCCCTGGAATGGCAACGCCCGGATGGTCAGTACGGTAGCTCAGGTAGAAATGATGCTCCCCCGGCATGCCATGCTGCGCGGCATGTTCCAGGGCGCGCCAGGCAACTTCGCGCATCGCGTCTTCGGACCAGGCTTCATAGGGAAGCAGGCTTTCGGGCGGGGGGGATTTCTCGCTCATCGCAGCGTGTCTCTATCTCCCTTGGCGCGCAAAGGAAAGAGTGGGGGGCTTCTGTTGCCCGGCGCCCCCCGAGCCGCGCTTACCTATTAGGCAGCGAGTGCGGCAGCCTCACGGCTGTTATCGTTCGCACTTAAGGTTTAGCCCGATAACGGCGGTACAATGCCGAGCAAAAGCGTCCCCTTTACCACGCGCGTCGAGCCTGTTTCGCCCCCATCTGCCGCTGATAAGGCGGGTGATTGGTGGAGGCGCCGGGTACCGCCCCCGGGTCCGCAACGCTTATTCCGAGCCGTGTTTATCGCCATAGTCACCGAAGTGACCGGTCAGATATAGGCGTTGTGGCTGGGGATTTCGAGGGGGCGGAAGGAAATAGGGAGGGTATCCGCCCTTTTCTTCTCCGTTAACTCAGCCGCTGGTTTTGCTCGACATCGGAGCGCTAAGGCCTCAGCACAACCGCCTGCAAACGATCAAGGTCGGCGGAATACCCCTACGATGGATGGGCTAAAAGTTAATGGCTTGCCTCAGCCGATACGTCGGCTGAAGGGAGGCTGAGAATGTCGGGTGAGGGCAGGCTGGCTTGGTTGCCTCCGTCCTGCTTTTGCTTCTGGACTTTCCGAAAACCGCCGACTACCTTTTCTATTATTTTGACTGCGGGCTTTAAGGCTTCCGCCCCCTGTCCGATACCGTCGCATAGCTCAACGAGAGCATCACAGGCTGCTGAAACTCGGGTCTGCGTCCTATCAACCTCTGTTTGTAAAGAATTTATCGACTGGTTTATCGAAGCACGAAGGCGCTCTTCAATATCTGCCTTCCGAACAATGTCTCTTACATGAGCTAGAAGAGACGAGACCTTTGAACGCCAGCTTTCATCTAGGGAAATATACTGACCACTCATATTTTGGTCGAGTATGAAAACATTTCGTGCATATATACTATTGAGGAATTGCTCAACCGAGAACAAGGGTCGGCTTATTCTATCAATAGTACAAGCATCAAATTCCTGAGGGATATCCACGCTCGGAAAGTCCGTGATGTTCATCGTCTCCGCCAACTGGCGTGCCCTATCGATGAATAAGGCAGCGCGCCCAGCCTCCAACGGTCCACGAAGTTCACTCAACCGAACACGACCCTCATTCATCACTAAATTATAGTAATTTGCCTCGCGGGACATAATCGTTTTTGCTCCAGAAAATGCCGAATCGACGCGCTAAGTAAGTTGGTAGAGAATATAGCATCTTTCAAAAAAAACAAGATCAGGCGAAGAAAATTGCCCCTATCTTCGCCTACTCTGTTTACCTGTCAGTACTCGGCGCATAACGCCCCCAATGGGTCTAATCTTCCTATGCACGCGCCTCGGGTTTCCGTGGGATTTAGCCCTTCACCAACCCCTTTTCCACCACGCGCGCAAAAAGCGCCGCGCCATAGGGGATGGCTTCGTCATTGAACTGGTACCGCGGGTTATGCACTTCCGCCCCATCGCCAATGCCGAAATTGATATAGGCGCCAGGGACACGTTCCAACATGAAGGAAAAATCCTCGGACGCCATGGCGGGCGGCTTGTCGCGCGCCACCTTGTCTTCGCCGACCAATTCCGCCGCTGCCGCCGCCAGGGCTTCGGTATGTTCCGGCGCATTGATGGTGGGGGCGAAAATCAGCCGGTAATCCACATTGGCCGAGGCGCCAAAGCCGGCGGCAACCCCCGCCGCCACGCGCTTCAGCCCTTCTTCGATCTGCTGGCCGACATCGCGCGAAAAGAAGCGCGCCGTGCCGGAAATCACCGCGGTTTCGGGGATGATGTTATAGGCTTCGCCGCCCACGACCTTCGTCACGCTGATCACCGCCACATCCCGTGGGGAGAGGTTGCGGGAGACGATGGATTGCAGTGCCGCCGTGACATGGCAGGCGGCCAGCACGGGATCAATCGAAGCCTCGGGCCGCGCGCCATGGGCGCCCTTGCCGGTGATGGTGATGTCGAAAAACGCGCCGCCCGCCATGAAGGCGCCGCTCCGGATGGCAAATTCGCCAAGCGGGAAATTTGGGCGGTTATGCATGCCGTAAATGGCATCGCAGGGGAACCGCTCGAACAACCCATCTTCCAGCATGGCGAGCGCGCCGCCGCAGCCTTCCTCCCCCGGTTGGAAGATAAAATGGACAATGCCATCAAAATTGCGGGTCTCAGTCAGGTATTTGGCGGCGCCCAACAGCATGGTGGTATGGCCATCATGCCCGCAGGCATGCATTGCGCCCTTCACCGTGCTGCGAAAGGGCAGGTCCGTCAGTTCATCCATCGGCAGCGCATCCATATCGGCGCGCAGCCCGATGGCGCGATTGCCGGACCCATTCCGCAGGACGCCGACCACGCCCGTGCCGCCCACGCCGCGATGCACTTCAATCCCCAAAGCCTCCAGCGCGGTCGCAACCTTCTCGGCGGTTCGGAATTCCGCCATGCCGAGTTCCGGATGGGCATGCAGGTCACGCCGGAAGGCAGTGAGTTCGGCCTGGTGGCGGCGGATAGCTTCGATGGGGGACATGGGGGCTCCGGTGGGGCTGATTTCCCGCCCATCCTGCCCGGAAGTGGCGCCCCGTGGAAGAAGCAGCGCTTGACCCCGCGTGCCGGGAACGCCAAACGGGCTGAAAGAGGCGGATTTCAACATGGCACTGACCGAAGCACAGCAACAAGAAATCGCATCCGCGCGCGCGGATCAGGCACAAACGCGCCGCCCGAGCGTGCCGGCGCTGGAAGCCATGCTGTTCGAAGCCCTGCCGG
The DNA here is from genome assembly GCA_020249435.1 of Roseomonas sp. GTDB lineage: Bacteria > Pseudomonadota > Alphaproteobacteria > Acetobacterales > Acetobacteraceae > Neoroseomonas. The sequence goes on from JADCFQ010000025.1 coordinate 75,477, forward strand.
TGCTGGATCACGGCTTTGTCCGGGTGATTGATTACATGGGCGATGACGCCGCCATTGTGCAGGCAGCGCGCGTTTCCTATGGCCGCGGCACTCGTGCGGCGAATGAGGATCGCGGCCTGATCCGCTACCTGATGCGCCATCGCCACAGCACGCCCTTTGAGATGTGCGAAATCAAATATCACATAAAACTGCCGATCTTCGTGGCGCGCCAATGGATCAGGCACCGCACCGCCAATGTGAATGAATACTCCGCGCGCTATTCCATCCTGGACCGCGAATTCTACATCCCCGCGCCGGAACATCTGGCCGCGCAATCCGCCAGCAATCGCCAGGGGCGCGGCGATGTGCTGCAAGGTGCGGAAGCCGCGCGCGTGCTTGATCTGCTGCGCGAAGACGCCACGCGCAATTATGATCATTATCTTGAAATGCTGAATGAGGATGATGAAGGTGCTGCGCGCGATGAAAACCGCCAGGGCCTGGCGCGCGAATTGGCGCGGATGAACCTGACGCTCAATGCCTATACGCAATGGTATTGGAAGACGGATTTGCACAATCTGCTGCATTTCCTGTCGCTGCGCGCCGATGCCCATGCGCAGTATGAAATCCGCGTCTATGCGGATGCCATGCTCAAAACGGTTGAAGCCTGGGTGCCGATGGCCTTTGAAGCCTTCCGCGATTACCGCATGGGCGCGGTGACGCTTTCCGCGCAGATGATCTCCATTCTGCGCCGCATGCTGGCGCATGAGGCTGTGACGCAGGAAACCAGCGGGCTTTCGAAGCGCGAATGGCGGGAGATGATGGATATGCTGGGGCGGTCCTAACGACCAGGCCTCAGCCTTGAACGGTGGCGCGACCGCCGCTTACAGCATCCGCAGCAATGCCGGGAAGTTCCCCGCCTGCCAGGCCGCTGCCGGCACATGGCTGCCCGCTGTGCGCGTGCCCGCGCTGGTCGAAAGGCGCAAGTCGCGGGGCGAAATCCCATAGCTCCGGCGGAACATCCGGCTGAAGCTGGAAGGATCGAAAAGCCCGACCGATTCGGCGATTTCCGAAATGCTGCGCGGATCAGCCGGGTTGGACAGGGCGCGATGCGCCGCCGCCAGCCGCTCTCGCTGAATGCAAAGCGCAACCCCGCCATGCATCTCAAACAACCGATAAAGCTGAGATCGCGAAATCCCGGCCAGCCGGCAAAGCCGCGCCGGGCCGAAGGTGGCCGACCCCAAATTGGCGCGGATCAGCGCCCTGAGCCGCATGATCTGCGCCGCCGCCACCGGACCCGATATGGCCTGTTCGGCACCCGTACCGGGCGCCACGGCAAGGGCGATCATGGCCTGGGTTGCTTCGGCCATCCGTTCCGCCTCGGGCGCGGTCATGCGCGGCAATTCTGCCGAGAGCAGCCGCAGATGATCAGCCAATAGCCGGCCTTCAGGCGTGTTCAACATGCGCGAATCATAGCCAAGCCGGCTGGTTTCCGGCAGCAAATCGCGTGGCAGATACAGAAACAGCCAGGAAGACCGGGTGCGCGCTACCTCAAATGGCTGCGCCAGCGAATCCAGCATGATCTGCCCTGGCTGCATCATGGTGACTTGGTCACGCGCGCGATGGACCCGGCTGCCCTGCAGGGCCATGGAAAAGCACCAATGATCCAAACCATCCCGACGCAGGCATTCGGCGGTGCGGCTATAGGCGCCACCTGGGGTTTCTGCCTTGGTCAGCGCCAGCCGACCAAAGCTCCAGGTCGTTGCCTCGGCCTCATAGCTTTCGGGGCGGGATGGCGGGATGTGGTGGATCAGAAAGCTGGCATTGGCATCGCGCCAGGCATCGAATTGCGCGCTCGGCGGTAGGTGGCGGGTTGTCTCATGCAGGCATGGCAAGGGTTCCGGCCGCGCGGTATCGGACGGCAAAACGCCCGCCACAACCCCCGCCGCCCCCGCAGCCTGATAGCCCCCAAACTCCAGCATTTGCTTTGACCTTTTACCAGCAGCCCGGCCCCTTATGGGAAATCTAAAGGAAAGATCGCGAGAAGCCAAGGAATTCTTAACTTTTCAGGCGCTTCCATGAAACGCCCCGTATGCTGATGGGACGCGGGGCTTAGGCGCGCCAAGATTTCTCTATTGCAGCGCAGCATTGCCTGGGCTGAAAGGGAGCGCGGGACTGGCCTCCCCCTCGCAGGAGGATTGGTCTGCCCCGCCCAGTCCGAAAGGGGATCTGCCATGACCAAGCGCGAAACCGTCAATGTTGACCTTGCCCTGCAAGGTGGTGGCGCGCATGGCGCCTTTACCTGGGGGGTCTTGGACAGGCTTCTTGAGGAACCCTGGCTGGAGATTGAGGGTATTTCCGGCACCTCTGCCGGTGCGATGAACGCCGCAATCATGGCCTGCGGCTATGCGCGCGAAGGCCGGGATGGCGCGCGCCAGGCGCTTGAGGGCTTCTGGCGCAAGGTCTCCAAGGCTGCGCGCTTCAGCCCGTTTCAGCGCGGCCCGGTGGATATCATGCTCGGGCGCTGGACGCTGGATAACTCGCCGGCCTTTCTGATGATGGATCTGATGGCGCGCATGGTCTCGCCCTATGATGTGCCATCGGTGGGCGGCAATCCGCTCGCGGATGTGCTGACGGATTGCCTGGATTTCGCGGCACTCCGCAATGGGCCGATCAAGGTGTTTGTGACGGCGACCAATGTGCGCACGGGTCGGGCGCGGGTGTTCCGCAATGCCGATCTGGGGGTGGAAGCGCTACTCGCTTCCGCCTGCCTGCCGCAGCTTTTCCAGGCGGTCGAAATTGATGGTGAAGCCTATTGGGATGGCGGCTTTGCCGGCAATCCAACCCTGGTGCCTTTAGTTACGGAATTGGAATCGGATGACACCATCCTGATCCCGATCAACCCGATTGACCGCCCCGGCCTGCCGCGCAGTGCGCGTGACATTTTGGATCGCGTTAATGAAATCTCCTTCAACGCGGTGGCGCTGAAGGAACTCAAGATGATGGCGCTGCTCCGCAAGGTGGCGGATCCGGGCGACAGCGAAGGTGCCGCCTGGGCGCGCATGCGGCTTCATATGGTGCGCAATGATGTGATGGTGGACCTTGGCTATTCCTCCAAGCTCAATGCCGAATGGGCCTTTCTGGAATGGTTGCGCGATGCCGGGCGGCAGGCGGGAGACGCGTTTCTGCGCGATCACGCTGCGGCGCTTGGCAAGCATTCCTCACTTGATCTGGATGCCTTGCTTGCGGGCATGTGAAAACCTAATCGCGCGCTTCCTTCCCCGACAGCAACGCGGCAAAGGGCCGCGCGGCGAGGAATTCCTCACAAAGCGTCAGCGTGGCAATCAGCGCCGGCGGGCCGATAAAGGCGCCCGGCACGCCCCAGAGGAACCCACCGATAAAGACCGAAGCCAGCACCAGAAACGGCGAAACCGCCAGATTGCGCCCCGCCAGCCGCGGTTCGATATAGCTGCCGCCCAGAAACTGCATCACCTGCATTCCGGCAAAAACCATCAACGCCGAACCCCAGGACCCGAATTGCAGCGCAGCGAACAGCGTCGGGAAAAGTGTCGCCACCAGCGGCCCGAGGAAGGGGATGTAATTCAACACCAGCGCAATCGCGCCCCATTCGGCGGCAAGCTCAAGCCCCATAATCGCTGCAAAGGCCCAAACCACGAGGCCCGTCGCGACCGATACCAGCGTGCGCACCAGCATATAGGCGCGGAGCTTCGCCCCGATTCGCTCCGCCGCGCGCAGCAGCGCTGTCGGCGTATTATGCCGCAGGATCAGCATCTGCGATCTGACCGCGCCAACCTCCAGAAGGCCGAGCAGCACGAACACCAGCGTCAGCAGAATGAAGCTGAGCGTGCCGCGCAGCTGCGCCAGGACGCCCTGTGCCAGACGCACGAGCCAGCGCGCATCGAATTGCGCGGCGATGGTGCCCGCCACATCAATGCCGCGTGCCTCCGCCCAGGCAAGCTGCGCGGCGTAGAACGCCTGAAGTTGCGCTGCATTCGAAACAATATGCGAACCAACGCGGCCAAAGGCCCAAGCGACCAGCCAGGCCAGGCCAAGCAATGTCACCAGCGTGACCAGCATGGTCACCAGCAGCGCCGCCACCGCGGGGATGCGTTTTTGCAAAGCGCCTTGCAGCGGCCAGACCAGCGCAATGGCAAAGAAGGCAAAGACAATCGGCGCGATCACGGCTTGCGCTGCCGAAAGCCCTGCCGCCAATATGACCACGCAGGTGAGCGAGAGCAAAACAATCAGGGGTCGGGGCAGGGCGCTCATGATCTCTCTTTCGGAGGTGCCGGATGCTGATGCGTTGGGCAAAGGGTTTCGGCAAGCAGGCATTGATTCTGGTGGCGGCGCTGCTGGCGATAGGTATCGCGCTGCGCGCCTGGGATGTCTATCACGGGCCTGATTTGCGCCCCTGGCATACCAAGGTGCCGCCCGAATTGGATGCGGCAGCGCTGGATGCGACGGATTGGGCCGGTTACATGGCGGCCGAGGCGCGCGCCTTTGATTTCGTCCGGGAGAAAATCACCGATCGCCTGCCGGCGGAAGATCGTGGCCCCGGCAATCGCTATGATGCGGCAAGCCCGCTCAACCCGACCCGTTTCGCCAAGGATTGGAACCGGTCCTTCATCCTGGAACCGCGAGCCCCGCCCCGAGGTGCCGTGGTGCTGGTGCATGGCCTGACCGATGCGCCTTTCAGCATGCGCCATTTGGCGCAGCTTTACGTCGAAGCGGGCTTCATTGCCATTGCGCCGCGCATGCCAGGCCATGGCACCGTGCCGGCGGGGCTGACGGACGCCACCTGGCCGAAATGGGCCGCTGCCACGCGACTCGCGGTGCGCGAAGCGCGCCGCCGCGCGCCTGGCCTGCCCCTGCATTTGGTCGGCTATTCCAATGGTGGCGCGCTGGTGCTGCGCCACGCGCTGGAAGAAGTGGAAGCGGGCAACGCGGCCATGCCGGATCAGCTTGTGCTGCTCTCCCCCATGGTGGGCGTGACACCTTTTGCGCGTTTTGCGGGGCTCGCGGGCCTGCCGGCGCTGCTGCCGGCCTTTGCCGGGGCGGCCTGGCTTTCCGTGCTGCCGGAATTCAACCCCTTCAAATTCAATTCCTTCCCGGTGAATGCCGCGCGGCAATCCCATCAATTGACCGCCGAGGTGCAAGCCCGGCTGCGGCGCGTGACGGATGCCGGGCGGCTGCAAAACCTGCCGCCGATCCTGACTTTCCAATCGGTCGCGGATTCCACGGTCAGCACCCGCGCCGTGATCACCAGTTTGCATGCGCTTTTGCCGGCGGGCCGGAGTGAATTGGTTTTGTTTGACCTCAATCGCGAAGCGCGGCTTGGCCCCATGCTGAGCCCCGGCGCGGACGCGGCCCTTGGCGCCATGCCGCCCGCACCGCGCGGCTTCAGCCTGACCCTTGTGACCAATGCCGCGCCGGATAGCCTCTCGGTGGAAGCGCGCCGAACCGTGGCCGGCGAAACCGCTCAGACTGCCCGGGCGCTGGGGCTTGCCTGGCCGGCGGGGCTTTTCTCGCTGTCGCATGTGGCCTTGCCCTTCCCGGTGGAAGATGGGCTCTATGGTCTCGCGCCGTCGGCCCAGGATCATTTTGGCGTCAGGCTTGGCACCATCGCGCCACGCGGTGAAAATGGCGTATTGGTGATGAGCCTGGATTCCCTATTGCGCATTTCATCGAACCCGTTCTTTTCATACATGCGAGAGAGGATGGAAAGCATCATGCCAAGCACCGCCGGGACGCAGAGCGCACCAACGGGACGCGCCGCCGATACGGCTGCGCCGCTCAGGCGTTAATCATGCGACGCTTTATGCATTTGGAGGGATCGAGGATGCGGGATTTTCCGGGCGCCTATGGGCTGCCATGCCTGATCCTGGCCTTGGCCCTGGCCGCTTGCGATCAGGCGCCCCCGCCACCCGCCGCCGATCCGCGCCCGGTGCGCGTGGTGAGTGTGGGCGAACGGGCCGAAAGCACCATCGTCACCCTGACCGGCACCATTCAGGCGCAAACCGAAGTCAATCTCGGCTTTCGCATTGATGGCCGCATGGTGGAACGCCTGGTCAATGTGGGGGATCGGGTGGAGGCCGGGCAGGTCATTGCGCGGCTTGACCCGACGACCGAGGAAAACAGCCTGCGCGCAGCCCGTGCCGCGCTTCTGGCGGCTGAGGCGCAGTTGGTCGAAACTCATGCGAATTATCACCGGGCGCGCGAATTGCTGCGCACCGGTTTCGGCACGCGCCAGCGCTATGATCAGGCAGGGCAGCAATTGCAAACCGCGACCAGTGCGGTGGATTCCGCCGAAGCCCAGGTGAATATCGCGCAAAACCGCCTGGGCTATACGGTGCTGGTAGCCGATGCGCCGGGCACTGTTACCGCGCGCGGGGCGGAACCCGGCGAAGTGGTCGCCCCGGGGCGCATGATTATCCGCCTTGCGCGCCAGGAAGGGTTGGATGGCGTGTTTGATGTGCCGCCGCTGGTCAAGGATCAGGCACCGCCCGGCGTGGTGGTGAGCGTGGCACTGACACTTGACCCTAATGTCAGCGCCCAAGGCCGCGTGCGGGAAGTCTCGCCAAGCGCCGATCCCGTGACCGGCACGTTCCGGGTGCGTATCGGGCTGAGTAATCCGCCGCCGGCACTGAGGCTTGGGTCAACCGTGACCGGGCGGATGGAGGTCACCAGCGGTGGTGGCTATACCCTCCCGGCCAGTGCGCTGACGCGCCAGGGTGCGAGCCCGGCGGTTTGGGTGGTGGACACAGCATCACGCAGCGTCGCCCTGCGCCCCGTTGAGGTGCTGCGCCATGATCCGGCGCGGGTGGTGGTCAGTTCTGGCCTGACGCGCGGGGATGTGGTGGTGACCGCGGGCGTGCAGGCGCTGCGCCCCGGGCAGAAGGTGCGCTTGCTGGAAGCCGCACAGTGATCGGGCCCAACCTTTCCGAATGGTCCATCAAGCGGCCGCAGCTTATCGCCTATTTTATGCTGGTGGCGGTAATTGCCGGCGCGCTGGTGTTCATGCGCCTAGGCCGCAATGAAGACCCGGCCTTCACCTTCCGCACCATGGTGGTGCAGGCCGCCTGGCCCGGCGCGACGATAGAAGAAACCCTGCTGCAAGTGACCGAGCGGCTGGAACGCACGCTGCAGGAAACCCCCAATCTCGACAGGCTGCGCAGCTATACCATCGCCGGGCAGACCACGATCTTTGTTGATTTGAAAGGCTCCACCCCGGCCGCCGTGGTGCCGGATATGTGGTATGAGGTGAGGAAGCGCGTCGGCGATATGCGCCACACCTTGCCGCAGGGCGTGGTCGGCCCCGGTTTCAATGATGATTTCGGTGATACTTTCGGCATTATCTTCGGCTTCACCGCCGATGGCTTTGGTCAGCGGGAATTGCGCGATCAGGTGGAAGCCGTGCGATCCCGCCTGCTGCGCGTGCCGGATGTCACGAAAATCGAAATCCTGGGCGCGCAGGATGAGGTGATTTTTGTTGAGTTTTCCCTGGAAAGATTGGCCGGGCTTGGGCTGAATTACCCGGCACTGATCGCCGCCCTTCAGGCGCAAAACGCGGTGCGTCCGGCGGGCGTGGTGCAGACCGGGCTTGAGCGTTTGTCGCTGCGGGTTTCCGGCGCTTTCCAGAATGAAGCTGATCTGGCCGGCGTTTCCTTCCTGGCTGGCGACAGGCTGGTGCGGCTGACCGATATTGCGGAAATCCGCCGTGGCTTCACCGATCCGCCGCAGCCGATGTTCCGTGTGAATGGCCGCCCTGCCATTGGCCTTGCGATCGCGATGCGCGAAGGCGGCGATATTCTGGCCCTGGGTGACAATCTGCGGCGCGAAATGCGCAAGATCGAACGCGATTTGCCGATTGGAATCGAAGCATCCCTGGTGGCCGATCAGGCAAAGACCGTGGATAGCGCCATTGGCGATTTCACCGAAAGCCTGTGGCAGGCAATCCTGATCATCATGGCGGTGAGTTTTGTGGCGCTTGGTGTGCGCGCCGGTGCGGTGGTGGCGCTTTCCATTCCACTCACACTGGCCATTGTTTTTCCGCTGATGCTGCTGGCCGGGATTGATTTGCAGCGCATTTCGCTCGGCGCGCTGATTATCGCGCTGACCTTACTGGTGGATGATGCGATGACAACGATTGACGCCATGATCAGGCGACTTTCCGTTGGTGATCGCAAGGATCAGGCAGCAACCTTCGCCTATCGCACCCTGGCGGCGCCGATGTTGACCGGCACGCTGGTCACCATTGCCGGGTTTTTGCCGATTGGCTTCGCGGCAAGTTCAGCGGGCGAATATACTTTTTCCATCTTCGCGGTGGTGGGCATTGCGCTGGTGGTTTCCTGGTTGGTGGCGGTGATCTTCGCGCCCTTGCTTGGCATGGTGATCCTGAAGGCGCCGAAGGGCGCCAATGCCGGGGAAGCGCCGGCGCCGGGGCGCATTTTGCAGGGCTATGCCGGGTTTTTGCGCTTCGCCATCCGCTTCCGTTGGGTCACGATTGCCGCCGCGGTCGCAGCCTTTGTCATTGCGCTTTTCGCCTTGCGTTTTGTGCCGCAGCAATTCTTCCCGTCTTCGGATCGGCCCGAATTGGTGGTGGATGTGACCTTGCCGCAGAATGCTTCCATCCATGCCGCCGAAACCGCGATGGAAAGGCTGGATGCTGCCTTCGCCAAGGACCCGGATGTTGCGCATTGGAGCAGCTATGTCGGGCGCGGCGCCATCCGCTTCTATTTGCCGCTCAATGTGCAATTGCCCAATCCGTTTTTTGCCCAGGCCGTGGTGGTGGCGAAGGATTTGGAAGCGCGCAAGCGTCTGCAACCACGCATCGAAGCGCTGCTGGCCGAGCAATTCCCGGCGGCCGTTTCGCGCGTCGCACCATTGGAACTTGGCCCGCCCGTAGGTTGGCCCGTGCAATACCGCGTGCTGGGGCCGGAGATTGAAGGCATTCGCAGCATTGCCCAGGAACTGGCGCAGGTGGTTGCCTCCAGCGGCGGGCTGCGCAGCCCAAGCTTTGACTGGATTGAACCGTCACGCCAATTGCGCATTGAAGTGGACCAGGATCAGGCCCGCCAATTGGGGCTTTCATCCGCTGCCATTGCCGCGACGCTCAATTCAGTGATCACCGGCAGTGTGATTACGCAAATCCGCGATGATATTTATCTCGTGAACGTGTTGGCGCGGGCGCGGGCGAGTGAGCGTCTTTCGCTTGATACGCTGCAAACCATGCAGGTGCCGATCCCTGGTGGCCGTTCGGTAGCCCTTGGGCAATTCGCCACCATCTCCTACGGTCAGGAATACCCGTTGGTCTGGCGTCGGGACCGTGTGTTGGCGCTGACCGTACAGGCCGATGTGCGCCCTGGCGTGCTGCCGGAATCGGTGGTGACGGAACTGGCGCCGCGCATTGCAGCACTGCAAGCGAAGCTGCCCGCGGGCTATAGCATCGAAGTGGGCGGCATTGCCGAGGAAAGCGAAAAAAGCCGCGCTTCCGTCATGGCCGTGGTGCCGGTCATGATCGTGGTCATGCTGACCGTGCTGATGTTCCAATTGCAAAGCTTTGCGCGGCTTGGCCTGGTGGTGGCCATTCTGCCCCTGGGCTTGATTGGCGTCGTGGCATCCTTGCTGATGTTTGGCAGGCCGCTTGGTTTTGTCGCCATCCTCGGCATCCTCGCTTTGCTTGGCATGATTGCGAAAAACGCCGTGATCCTGATTGTGCAGATTGAGGAAGATCGCGCGAGTGGACTGCCCTTGCGCGATGCGGTGGTGGCTTCGGCCACATCGCGCCTCAGGCCCATGATGCTCACAGCGCTTTCCACCGTGTTGGGGCTGATCCCGATTGCGCCCACGGTGTTCTGGGGTCCGATGGCCTTCGCCATTATGGGCGGGCTTTTGGTCGCGACACTGCTGACGCTGATTGTGCTGCCGGCGCTTTATGTGATTGTGCTGGAACGTCGGGCGGATCGCGCGGCGGTGAAGGAAGCCTAATCAGCACTTCGCAGCGCTGCGGCCAGCCCCGGCGCGGCCTCGGTCGCTTGCAATTGGCGGCGCAGCAGTACCTCGCTTGGTGTACAGCCGAATTCGCGGCGGAAGGCGCGGGTGAAGCTGGAAGGATCGTAAAACCCAACCGCCTCACCGATGCGGCTCACGGAAGCAGGGCCATCGGCGCGCGTCAGGTCACGATAGGCCTGGCGCAACCGGCGTTGCTGAATAACCCGCGCTATGCCGCCAATCGGCGCAAAACAACGATAGAGTTCTGAACGCGAAATACCCGAACGCTGAACCAGCATGGCGGGCGAAAGCTCTGCCTCGCTCAGCGCGGCATCCACCAGTGCAATCACCCGCGCGCGGCGTGCGGCTTCAAGCTGTTGGCGGGTGGAAGCGGGCGCAGTTTCCAGCCCTATCAGGCAGGCGGTCAGCATGGAAGATAGCGCTGCTTCCAGCCGCGGCGCATCTTCCGCGCTGATCTCATCGGCCGAGGCCGCGATGCGTGGCAGCATGCCACCCAGCATGCGTGCGGCTGGGGTGTTCAGCGGCACAAGGCGCGCGTTCGCGAAAACCGGGGCGAGTTGCGGCAGGCTTTCGGGCTGGATCAGCACGCCGCACCAATGCCCGCCAAGCCCGCGCAGGCCAAAGCCTTGCGAAAGCGCGCCCAGCAGCAATTCCGCCGGCTGGCCATCCGCCTCCGCCAGACGGAGCGCGAGCAACCAATGATCCAACCCATCGCGCAGCCCTTCACTGCGCGCGCGGCGATAATCGGCTGCATCGGCCTGGAATTTCAGCAGCACATGGCGGCCAAGCCGGCGGAGTTCCGCCTGACCGCAAAAACCCCGGGCTTCGGCATCCGGCGCGCTGACATGCACCACCGGCTCCCAAAAGGCGCGCCAGACATCAAGGCGGATTGCGGGCGGCAGGCCGCGCGTATCCACCGAAAAACGGCCTTCATGCTCGGCTTTGGCGCTGCGGCGCGAAGCCGAAGACCCCGTAAAAACTGCTTCTGCCTGAGGCAAAACCGCTTCTCTCCGCTTTTGATATCGAAACTTTTTTTATCCCCGAGCCGCGCCGCTTGCCAGCAGCTTCGCAAGGGCCGGGGATGCTGCGCCCAGCATGGGGACGCATCGCTCATCCCGCAGAGCACCCCTGCCCGCTATTCGTGACGTCAGCGTGAAGCGAAAACTTCATGATCCCTGCCCCTGAACGCCCTTGCTCTTGCAGGCCGCTGCATGAGATAAACTCTGTTCAGGCGCATCTTCCAGTCTGATTGAAACGGGGCGCTGAGTGACGCCCTTGCTCAGTCCCGGCATGCGCGCCCTGGTCCGCGGCATATCGGATGTCGCCCGGGCCAGTTGCTAGGAACAAGGTAATGGCTGATCTTCTCGTGATTTCCTTCCCGACCGAAGCGCAGGCTGAAGAAGCGCGCACCCGCGTTGCTTCCATGCAGCGCGAATACCTGATTGAGCTTGGCGATGCCGTGGTGGCACTGCGCAAGCCCGATGGCAGCATCAAGCTGAACCAAACCTTTCACCCAACCGCTGCCGGTGCTGCGGGCGGCGCGCTATGGGGGTCCCTGATCGGGTTGCTGTTCCTCAATCCGCTGGCGGGCGCGGCGGTGGGCGCAGCGGCGGGTGCGGTTTCCGGGCGCCTCACGGATGTTGGCATCAACGATAACTTCATGAAGGAAGTCTCGCAGAGCCTTGAAGCGGGGGAAGCGGCGCTGTTCCTGCTGATCCGGAAAATGACCGCCGAGCGCGTCATGGAAGGGCTGCAGGGCATGGGTGGCAAGATCATGCGCACCTCCTTTGATGAGACCAAGGAAGCCATGCTGCGCGAAGCCTTGGCCGGCGCATCCGGCGCATGAAGCGCGCCGGCAGAACGCGGTGCTGCACATGAGGGCTGGCTTCGCCCTTCGTGCCGCCGCGGCCTGCCTGCTGCTCGCCTTTTTGGCAGGCTGCGCCAGCATTGCGCGCCTGCCGGCACCGCCGCCGGAGCGGGTGACAAACATTGATGTGCTAGGCGTGCCTGATTCGCGCTTCTGGGCCGATGGTGATCCTGCGCCAATTATTGCCTACTACGAACGCGTCTTGCGCCGCCGGCTTAGTGCGCAGCCACCTGGGCGCGGTGGGCGCCTGCCGCCGAGCCATTTCCTGGCACTCTCAGGCGGCGCTGATGATGGCGCCTTCGGGGCTGGCGTTTTGGTGGGCTGGACCGAAACCGGCCAGAGACCGGAATTTGACCTCGTCACCGGCATTTCCGCCGGCGCGCTGATTGCGCCCTTTGCTTTTCTTGGTCCGGCCTATGATCCGCCGCTGCGTTCCCTGTTCACCGAAATCGCCCAGAATGATGTGGTGCAAATCGGCCGGCTTGCCCTTTCGGTGCTGTTCCGCGAAGCAGTCGCCGATACCACGCCGCTCGCGCGCCTGATCGAACGCCATGCGGATGAGGCGATGTTGCAGGCCATTGCGGCGGAATATCAGCGCGGGCGTTTGTTGCTGATCGGCACCGTCAATCTGGATGTCGGGCGCCCCGCAGTCTGGAATATTGGCGCAATTGCCTCAAGCGGCCATCCGGATGCGCTGATGCTTTTCCGGCGTATTCTTTTGGCTTCTGCCTCCATCCCCGGTGCCTTTCCGCCCGTGATGATTGATGTTGATGTGGCCGGGCAGCGCTTTCAGGAAATGCATGTGGATGGCGGCGCGGCCATGCAGGTTTTCCTTTATCCGGCACGGTTCCGCCCGCGCAATGTGGCAGGGCGCGCCCAGCTTCATCGTGACACGACCGCCTGGGTCATCCGCAATGGGCGGGTGGATGTGGCCATCACAGACCCACCAGGTGGCATATTCAGCGTTGCGCGGCGGTCAGCGCAAACGCTGCTGCATTTCTCCTCCATCAATGATCTGGACCGGATTTACCTGACCACCTATCGCGACCGCATCGGCTTTCGCCTGCAAAGCATCGGGCCGGATTTCGATACGCCGCGCCCGCGCTTTTTCGACAATGCCTATATGCGCGCGCTGTTCGCCTATGGTGAGGCGCGTGGCCGTGACATGGCAAGCTGGATGACGGCACCGCCACCGGTTGGTCTGGTTGCTCCGCCGCCGCCTGGGCCGTGAAGGTTTTTTACGGCCTGATCAGGCCGTAAAGCGTCGTCGCAACCTCGGTCGCAATCAGCAGCACCACCGCCAATTCCAGCAAGCGGGACCGACGCGTCTCGGCCAAGTCAAGCAGGGTTTCGGAAATTTCGCGGATCATCTCAAGCTTGCCGGCCAGCGCTTCCGTGCGTTCTTCCAATTCCCATTCGGTGGCCAGCGCCGCATGCAACGGCGCCAATTCAGGATGATCCCAAAGCAGATCGGGCTTGGCCGCGGTATCCACCCGCGCGGATGATCGCGCGCGCGCGGCAATCGCCTCCCCAATCAGCGGCACGATCAGGCGCGTTGGCATGCCAAGCCGGCCGCGGCGCAGCCGCTCAAGCGGCGCTTCCAGCCGATCCAGCGTGCGGGCCAGCGTCGCTTCCTGCTCGGTCAATACAGCGCTTTTCGCGAGCGCCTTGGCCACCAGCGCAAGCCGCGCGGGGCTTGCATCGCGGAGCAGAATGCGCCCTGCCTCATCCGCGCCATCCTCGGCAGCGCCGATGATGATGTCGGCCACTTCATGCACCGGGGTGTCGAAGGGGCCCTGCAAATGGGGTCGAAGCTCAGCGGCCAAAGCCTTGGTCTGATCAAGGCTTGCGCCAATGGTGACCACTGCGCCCCAACGAAAGGCAAATCCGCGCCCACCGCCGGGCAATTCGCCAAGGCTCAGCACCCCGGGCAACAGAGGGCCGCGCCGTTCAAGCGCACGCGACTCCAGCCTTTCGGCCAGCAAAAATGCATGGACGGGAAGGTTATTTGGTTCGGTCATGATCCATGTGCTCCTGCCGCAATGCTGCCGCGCCGGCACGCCCGCGCGCCATCCCCCGGACGGCGGGCACAGCGAAGGGACGGGCCGTGCAACCCTAGGCTGGCACACTTGGCTACACATGTTACACAGGCAATAGGCGCGCTTTGGCTTGGTCGCGCCCGGCATTCAGGCAGGCAGGCAAGAATATGAGCGATCTCGACAGGGTTCTGGCGCATATTGACGCCGATATGAACGGCGCCTTGGAACGGCTTTTCACCGTTCTCCGCATCAAATCCATCTCCACCGATCCAGCCTTCGCCAAGGATTGCGCAGCCAATGCCGAATGGCATGCGGCGGATTTGCGCAGCATCGGCTTTGACGCATCCTCCCGGCCCACACCCGGCCATCCCATTGTTGTCGCGCATGACCGCGCTGCCCACGGCACATCAGCGCTGTTCTACGGGCATTATGATGTGCAGCCGGTTGATCCGCTCGAGCTTTGGGATCGTGACCCTTTCGATCCGGTGATCGAAGCCCTGCCCGATGGCACCAAGGTTATCCGAGGCCGGGGCAGCGCGGATGACAAGGGTCAGCTCATGGCGTTTGTGGAAGCCTGCCGCGCCTGGAAGGCCGTGACCGGCAAGCTGCCCATCCCCGTTTCGATCTTGCTGGAAGGTGAGGAAGAATCGGGCGGCGCCAATCTGCCAGCTTTCCTTGATGCCAACAGCCAAGAATTGAAGGCTGATATCGGCCTGATTTGCGATACCAATATGTGGGACGCGCAAACGCCGGCCATTGTCACCATGCTGCGCGGGCTCTGTGGTGAGGAAGTGATCATCCACGCCGCCGATCGTGATTTGCATTCGGGTTTCTACGGCATGGCGGCGGCCAATCCGAACCGGATTCTGGCGAAGATCCTGGCCGATCTTTACGATGACCAGGGCCGCGTGACGCTGCCAGGCTTTTATGATGGCGTGCCGGAATTGCCCGAAAGCCTGAAGCAGCAATGGGGCACGCTTGGCTTCACGGCCGAGAAATTCCTGGGCGTGATTGGCCTGTCCCAGCCCGCCGGTGAGAAAGGGCGCGATGCGCTGGAAATGGTCTGGTCGCGCCCGACCTGTGAAATCAACGGCATGGGCGGCGGCTATCAGGGCGATGGGTTCAAGACCGTGATCCCCGCGCAGGCCTCGGCCAAGGTTTCCTTCCGCCTGGTGTTCGATCAGGACCCGCATGCGATCCGCAAGGCGTTCCGCGAACATGTGCTGGCCCGCCTGCCATCCGATTGCCGCGCCGAATTCATTGAACATGGCTCGGGCCGCGCCATTCGCTTCCCCGATACCGATCCCGCCTTCGCCAAGGCGCGCGCGGCGCTTTCCGATGAATGGGGCAAGCCTGCGGTATTCATCGGCTCCGGCGGCTCGATCCCGGTCACTCATATGCTGAAGACCTCGCTTGGCATGGATGTGGTGCTGGCGGGCTTTGGGCTGGAAGATGACCGCATTCATAGCCCGAATGAGAAATACAATCTGGAAAGTTTCCAGAAGGGTATCCGATCCTGGGCACGTATTCTGGAGGCTTTGTCCAAATGAGCGCGACGCAAAACTCTGGCGCACCTGAGGCGCCAAAAACCGCCATGCAGCGTATCCTGGATACGGTGGAACGCGTCGGCAATCGCGTGCCGCATCCGGTGATGATCTTCGTCTATCTGATCGTCTTCGTGGTGTTGCTCTCAGCCCTGTTGTCGCTGCTTGGCGCGCAAGTGACCTATCAGGCCTATAATCCCGCCACCGGCAAGATCGAGGAAGCGACCACCGCTGCCCGAAGCCTGCTGACCATTGATGGCATTCGCTTCATGTTCACTGGCGTGGTGCCCAATTTCATGGGCTTCAATGCGGTTGGCGTCATCATCGTTGCCATGGTGGGCGTTGGCGTGGCTGAAGAAGCGGGTTTGGTGAAGGCGCTGATCCGGAAGTTGGTGATTGTGGCGCCGCCCAAGCTGCTCACCTACATCCTTGTCTTTGTCGGCATTGTTTCATCCATTGCAGCGGATGCCGGCTATCTGGTGCTGATCCCGCTGGCGGCGGCGGCTTTCATGTCGGTCGGTCGCCATCCCTTGGCGGGGTTGGCCATGGCTTTTGCCGCGGTCGCTTCCGCCTTCATGGTCAATGTGCTGATCGTGCCGGTGGATGGCATTCTGACCGAAATCACCAATGACGCCGCGCGGCTGGTCAACCCGAATGTCTCGATTGATCTTGCCGCGAATGTCTGGTTCTCCATCGCCTCCGTCGCCATGCTGACGGTGCTGATTGGCGTAATTACCGAAAGGGTGATCGAACCGCGCCTTGGCGCCTATAAGGGCGATTATGAGGTGCCCGGTGAGAATGTGCTCTCCGATGAGGAATATAAGGGCCTGCGCGCGGCGCGGAATGCGTTGTTTGGCGTGCTGGCCTTTATCGGCCTGTTGACGCTGCCGCCGGGTGCCCCGCTGCGCAATCCGGAAACCGGCGCCATCATCGGTTCCTCACCCTTCATGGGCAGCCTTATTGTCTCCATTGCGCTGATCTTCCTGGTCTGCGGCATTGCCTATGGTCGCGCGGCCGGCACCATGCGCACAGCGGCTGAGGCGATTGGCGCCATCCAGAAAGCCATTGGCGCGCTGGCGGGTTTGATCCTGCTGCTTCTGATCATCAGCCAATTCATCGCCATTTTCAATTACTCGAACATGGCAACCCTCGCCGCCGTATCCATGGCGGATTTCCTGGAAAAGCTGCACCTGCCCACGGTTGCGCTGCTGATAGGCTTTGTCATTGCGGTCTTCGGCATTGACCTGATCATCACCGCGGCGATTGCGAAATGGGCGATTTTCGCGCCGGTTTTCGTGCCGCTGCTGATGCAGCTTGGCGTGGCGCCGGAAGTCGTGCTCGCGGCCTATCGCGTTGGCGATAGCCCGATGAATTCCATCACGCCGCTCAATGCCTATTTTGCGATGATCGTGACCTTCGCCATCAAATATCAGAAGGATGCCGGCGTGGGCACGGTGATCGCGTTGATGCTGCCCTATGTCATCGCCATTTCCGTGGTTTGGACCGCGCTTTTGGCGGCTTGGTATATGCTCGGCCTGCCTTGGGGGCTCTAGCCTATGCATGACATCACCATCATGGCCGCGATCATCCTCGCGGCCATTGTGCTTTTCATCTGGAACCGTATCCCGGTCATTCTGGTGGCCATGGGTGTCGGCATGGCGCTTTATGCGACCGGTCTGGTGACGCTGAACCAAGCGCTATCGGGCTTTGGTGATCCGGCGGTGATGTTCATCGCAACACTTTTTGTCGTGAGCGCCGCGCTGGACCGTACTGGCGTTACCGCCTGGGCCGGGCAAATGCTGATCCGCGGCGCGGGTGAGGATAGCCGCTCGCGCTTGATGGTGCTGATTGCCCTGCTGGCCGCGATGTTGACCGCGCTGATCAGCCTCAATGGCGCAATCGCAGCGCTTTTGCCGGTGGTGGTGGTACTGGCGCTTCGGCTCCGCCGGCCGCCATCGCAATTGCTCATGCCGATGGTTTTCGCCGGGCATGCAGGATCATTGCTTGCCCTGACCGGATCACCGGTGAATGTGCTGGTGAGTGAAGCCGCCTTGGATGCCGGCTACCGCGCCATCGGTTTTTTCGAATTCACCATTATCGGCATTCCGCTGCTGCTGGGTGTCATTGCCATCACGCTCTTGTTTGGCCAGAAGCTGCTGCCCTATCGCGCCGGTGAGACAATGAGTGCGGATTTCAGCCGCCACGCCACAACGCTGGTTGAACAATATCGGCTGAAGGAAGGGCTGTTTCGGCTGCGGTTGCGCGCTTCCTCTCCGCTTATTGGCCAGCCGCTTTCGGCGCTTCAGGAAAATAGCTGGGGCGCGCTGCGGCTTGTTTCGGTGAATGATGGCGAGACGGGCGATAGGCTGCGCCGCCCCGCAATGGCCGAGGGGGATTTTTTGCTCGTCTCCGGTCAGGCTGAGGATGCAGCGCGGCTCGCCACCGAACAGCATTTGGCCTTCCGCCTGGAAAAGAGTGATGAGGATTTGCGCGACAGCCTGTTCAATCGCAGTTCGGGCTTGGCAGAAGTGATGATCCCGCCGCGGTCGGAAATGATCGGGCAGACCGCCTATCAGGGCATGATTACCGAAAGCGGCGATCTGGTGGTGATTGCCATTCAGCGCGGCGGCGTTGATCTGGGCGCTGAGACCGTGGCATTGCAGGCGGGCGATACCATGCTGCTGCAAGGCACCTGGAAGGCGCTGGATACGCGCCTTGCCGATCCGCAAGTGCTGGTGGTGAATTCGCCGGATACGGTGCGCCGTCAGGCAGTGCCGCTGGGTGCGGGCGCCTGGACCACGCTTGCCGTGCTGGCTGGCATGGTGTTTTTCCTCGCGACCGGGCTTTTGCCAGGGGCGGTGGTCGGCATCGCGGCCTGCTTCATCCTTGTGTTGTCGCGCGTGCTGACCGTGGATCAAAGCTACCGCGCGATTGACTGGACCACGGTAATCCTGGTGGCCGCCATGATGCCGCTCTCCACCGCCATGGTGCAGACGGGCGCGGCGCAATTGATGGCGGATGGTTTGGTGGCCATGGCCGCAGGCGGCAGCCCGACCATTCTGCTGGCAGGGCTTTTTGTGCTGACGGCGGTGCTCGGCCAATTGATCAGCAATACCGCAACGGCGTTGATCCTCATTCCGGTTGGGGTCGCGGCAGCGACCTCCATGGGGATTTCACCGGCGCCGGTGCTGATGAGCATTGGCGTCGCCGCTGCCGCTGCCTTCCTGACACCAATCGCGACACCGACGAATCTGATGGTGATGCGCCCGGGCGGTTACGTCTTTGGCGATTACTGGAAATTCGGCCTGCCGATGATGATCTGGTTTTTCATCATCAGCGTCTTTGTCGTGCCCC
The DNA here is from genome assembly GCA_020249435.1 of Roseomonas sp. Classification (GTDB taxonomy): domain Bacteria; phylum Pseudomonadota; class Alphaproteobacteria; order Acetobacterales; family Acetobacteraceae; genus Neoroseomonas. Next base: position 94,289 of record JADCFQ010000025.1, read on the forward strand.
TGATCTGGCGGTTCTGAGCCATGGGCCGCTTTGCGCGCTTATTGCTGGGCAGTGCTGCGCTGTGTGCCGCGCTGCCGGCGCTGGCGCAGACGCCAGCGCAGCAACAGGCTGATCCCGCCGGCACCTTCGCCTTCGTGCTGGAAAATGACACCTTCTCTGGCAATGATCGCTATTACACCAATGGCTTCCTTTTTGCCTGGCGTGCGCCTTCCTATGATCCGCCGGCCTGGCTTGCGGGGCTGACGGAAGGGCCGAACCTGTTCTTCCCTGGTGGAGGGGTCACGCGGTGGGGCCTCAGCTTCGGGCAGAAGAAATTCACGCCGGAAGATACGCTCGCGACCAATCCTGACCCAAAGGATCGGCCCTATGCCGCCTGGCTTTATGGCGCGGTGACGCTGCATTCCTATACGCCGCGCGAATTGGGCACGCTGGAATTGCAGCTTGGTGTTGTCGGGCCATCCGCGCTTGGCGAATGGGTGCAGAACACAACGCATGATCTGATGCGGATTGATCGCGCTTATGGTTGGGATTACCAAATTCGCGATGAACCCGGCATCAATCTGGTGACAAACCGGCAATGGCGCCTGAATGGAGAGGCTGATGCCGCAGGCCGCCGATTTGGCTGGGTGCCGAGCCTCGCGGCCAGTCTTGGCAATGTGCATACCTATGCCGCCGGCGGCATGATGCTGCGCTACGGGACAGAATTGGAAGCCGATTTCGGCCCGCCACGTGTGCGCCCAGTTTCTGCTGGTTCGATCTTCTTTCAACCCACTGGCCGCTTTGGCTGGTATGTTTTTGGCGGTGTTGAAGGCCGTGCGGTGGCGCGGGATATTTCGCTCGATGGCAATACTTGGCGCGATAGCCGCAGCGTGGATCGGGAAGTGCTGGTGGGCGATGCCAGCCTGGGCTTTGCGCTGATTTTCGAAAGCGCGCGCCTGACCGCGACCTATACGATCCGCAGCAAGGAATTCGAAACCCAGCGTGAGGCTTCGCAGTTTGGGTCGATCAGCCTTGCCTTCCGGTTTTAGCGGCTGAGAGATACCCCGCACAGTCGCGCGACACTCCGCCAATGCACGCCGTCCCTGCGAAGCGTCACACTAGTTGCAAGAATTTCTTGGCAGTGACGGCAAAAATACAGGGGGCATGCAAATGAGATCAAAATGGGCCGGCGCGGCCATGCTCGGTCTGATGGTGGGTGCCTCACCGGCCTTCGCACAACAGCCCAGCATGGAAGAGCTGATGCGGCGCATAGATGCGCTGCAACAGCGCGTGAATGAACTTGAACGCGAACGCCGCCCGCAGCGCCCGGCAGCGGTTGCCGCACCCGTGCCCGCACCGGCACCCGCGCCCGCACGCGCCGCAGCACCGCGCACAGCGCCAGTCGCTGTCGCACCTGCCGCCGCACCCGCGCCACGCTCGCCCGAGACAGTGCGCGCCGAGGTGGATGAGGCGCTGCGCGGTAGCCTCGATGGGCTTGCCATGCGCATTCCGAATACGGATACGACGGTGCGGCTTTACGGCTTTTTGCGGCTGACCGCCTATCAGGATTTCAATGCGCGTAACCCGACAGATGCAGCCTCTGTCCAGGGGATTCCGCTGACGGCCAATAACACGCAGCCCGGCGGCTTTGACGTCACCGCGCGCAGTTCGCGCTTCGGTTTCGATACACGCAGCGACACCGCCTGGGGGCGCCTTGATACCACCATTGAAGGCGATTTCCGCGGCGAGATTTCAGCCGGCGGTGATCTCTCCTTTCGTCTGCGGCAAGCCTTCGCCGAGCTGACCCGCGATGATTGGAGCTACCTGATCGGGCATGCGAATAGCCTTTGGAATGAGGGGATCACCGAAGCGCTGCATGACGCGACCAACCTCAATCAATCCTTCATCCGTCAGGCGCAGCTTCGCGTGACGCATCGCTTTGACAATAATTTGATGCTGCAAGGCTCGATCGAAGCGCCCTATGGCGATATCCTGACGCAAAGCGGCCCGGCCTTTTCGCCCATTCGCTTTGATGGCGGCGCCAGCCCCACCTTTGATAAAATGCCCGATTTTCTGGCGCGCCTGACCTGGCGCGACGGCGCGGAGGAATATGTGCTGCGCGGTCTGGTCCGCCAGCTCACGCTTGAACCGGATGGCACCGCGCTTGGCCCCAAGCCAAGCGAGAGCACCTTCGGCTGGGGCCTCGCTGCCCATACGCGCCTGCCGCTTGGCAAATGGATCGCTGGCCTTGGCCGCGATGAGCTGATGCTGATGGGCTATTATGGTGAGGGCATTGGCCGCTATTTCGCCGGCAATACCTTCGGCCAGGGCGGGATTTCCGACATCATCACCGCAACGGGCATGGATTACAGCCTGGATTCTGTGCCCAGTTATGGCGGCACGGTCGGCTATCGCCGCTTCTGGAGCGATTTTGTGCGGAGCACAGTCTCCTATGCCTATGCTCGGCAGGATTTCACATCCTCGATCCGGTTCGGTGCCGGAACGCCAGGGGCCTTGGCGCGCAATCGCGAAATGCAGCAGGTGATCGCCAACCTGATCTGGAGCCCCTTTGCTGATCGCCCGACCAGCCGCATGCCCTTTGGTTGGCTCGATCTCGGGCTGGAATATGTGTTCAGCCGGCGTGATCTTGAAGATGGCGCAGCGGCGGTGGGTGCAAATGGTGTGGGCCATGGCATCGCCAATCGCCTACTGGCCGTTGGCATTGTTCGGTTCTGAAGGCACACATAAAAAACCGACCATGGTGGCTTAAGGGGTCAGTTCTGCCACCATGGCCGGCCAGGCTGAAGACCGCGTCCAGTGCGGGATATCACCGCATGGCGCGTGGAGATTCGTCTCCAGCTTTACTGTGAAGCGGGTCAGGTGATCGCCTGACCCGCTCAGTTGTTAGCCCTGCGCGGCAGGCACGGCGATGAAGGCCGACTTGCCATCGCGCAGGATGCGCACCGCAACCGCGCCGCCCGCGGCATTCGCCTCACGCAGCGCGCGCACTGTGGCTTCCGCGTCATCGGTGGTGGCCGCGCCAACACCGATGATCACATCGCCCCGGCGCAAACCGGCTTCCTGGGCGCGTGAATTCGGCTCCACCGCCTGCACCAGCGCGCCCTTGGCATCATTGGGCAGCTTGAGCGACGCACGCGCTTCCGGCGTGATCGGCGCCAGCGAAACACCAATGCGCGGCGCGTTGGATTCCTCTGTCCCCGCGCGGGCACGTTCCGCACCAGGCTGCGCGGCGATATCCACCCGGAGACTCGCTTCCGCGCCATCGCGCCAGAGCTTCAGATCAGCCTTCGCACCGGGGCGAAGGTCGGCCACGCTACGCGCCAGGTCACGCGGGTTGCGCACGGCCTTGCCATCCAGCGCCGTCACCACATCACCGGGCTTGAGGCCGGCCTTGGCGGCGGGGCTGTCATTTTCCACACCCGCGACAAGGGCACCCTGCGGGGCTTCAGCGCCCTTGGCCGGCAGCTTCAGCGCAGCCGCCATGGCGGTGTTCACCGGTTGCGTGGAAACGCCGAGGAAGCCGCGCTCCACATGGCCTTTCTCACGCAATTCGGCGACGACGCGCTTCACCATATTGGACGGCACGGCAAAGCCGATGCCGACCGAACCGCCGGTCGGGCTAAAAATCGCGGTATTCACGCCAATCACGCCGCCATCGCGGGCGAAAAGCGGGCCACCGGAATTGCCCTGATTGATCGGCGCATCCACCTGGATGAAATCATCATAGGGGCCAGCGCCAATGTCCCGGCCGGTCGCGGAAATCACACCCGTGGTCACGGTACCGGACAGGCCAAAGGGATTGCCCATGGCGACCACCCAATCGCCGGGCTGGGCGCGTTCAGAATCGCCAAGTGCGACGAAGGGCAGCGGCGCGCCGGCTTCAATCTTCAGCAGCGCGACATCGGTCCGCGCATCGCGGCCCACCAGGCGGGCCTGGAATTCACGGCCATCTTCCAACTTCACGGTGATGCGATTGGCGCCATCCACCACATGGTTATTGGTGACGATGAAGCCGGCGGCATCAATGATGAAGCCCGAACCGGTGCCCTGCACACGGCCCTGGCCAGGGTTGGGCATGCCCGCCTCAGCGCGCGGCGCCTTGCCAGCGACATTGATGGTGACAACGGCGGGGCGCACGGCCTTCACCAGCTCGGCAAAGCCGGCGGCGGGGGCGGCGCGGTCAAGCGTGATGGCCGGGGCGGCCGGGGCAGGGGCATTCTGCGCGTGAACGGCAAGGCCGGTAAGCGCGGTTGAGCCAAGCAGCAGGCCGAGCAGCGCATAGCGCGCAGTCCGGCGGGCGGGGCTGGATGTAGCCATGTGATGTTTCTCCATAAACAGGCACGGCGCTGATTCGCTTCGCCTTGCCCCTGAAAATGGAGAAACCCCGCTGTAAAGTCCTGAACGCCAAGCTGAAATGATTTTCAGCTTTCTACCCTTGCCCCGGAAAGGTCCACCGTGACGCAAAGCCCCGGCGCGGCGTCTGACAATTCGGGCGCCGTGCCATGCAGTTTTGCGACAGCAGCCACCAGCGCAAGGCCAAGCCCGCTGCCAGGTGTGCCGCGGCTTCGGTCCAATCGGTAAAACCGGCGCAGCACGCGCGCATATTCTTCTGCCGGAATGCCCGGCCCATCATCAGCCACGTCCAGCACCGGGCCTGGGCGCAAGGTCACGCGCAAACACTGCCCGCCATGGGTCAGCGCATTATCCATCAGGTTACTCAGCATTTGCCGCAGCAGCGCGGCATCGCCATGCAGGCGCTGATCGGATGCCACCTGCACTTCCAGCCTTTTGCCGGCTTCTTCCGCCACCACCGCGTAAGCCTCAGCGAGCGTTGTCACCAGCGCGGAAAGATCAACCACAGGCGCTTCCTGAGGCGGCAAGGGTGGGCCGGCTTCAAGCTGCGCAATACGCAGCAGCGCGGTGAAGGTCGCAAGCACCGTATCCAATTCCGCCAAGGCGGCTTCGAAGGCCGCCGCATCGGCATTGGGATCACGCGCGCGCGCCAGCGCCGCTTCCAGCCTTTGCCGCAGGCGGGAAAGCGGGCCACGCAAATCATGCGCGACATCCACCGTGACTTGCCGCATGCCCTCAATCAGCGCTTCTTGCCGATCCAGCAGCGTATTCACCGTGCCTGCCAGCCGATCAAACTCATCGGCACTGCCGGCCAGGGGCAGGCGCCGTGCCAGATCGCCGCGCATCACCTGTTCTGCCGCTTCTGAAACCCGGCGAAGGCGGGACTGCAACCCACGCGCCATGAACAGGCCAAAGCCAAGCGCGATCACCACCGCAATGGCACCGGCGGCAAGCAAGGTTCTGGCGAGTGTTGCCGCCGTATCCAGCACCGCGCCGAATTCCGCTGCGACCAGCAGCGTAAAGCCGTTGGAAATGCCGATGCCGAGGGTGCGCACCGGCCCTTCAGGCGCACGCAGCGTGACAAAACCGCGCAAGCCCATCGGCGCGCCGGAAAGCCGCGGTGAACCCGCCACGGGCCGCCCATCAGGCAGGCGAAGTTGCACCAGAATGGCACTTGGTGTGCGGTCCCGCGTGCGCGCTTCCACCGCCCGGGTCAGGCCAATCACCCCAAAACGCTGGAATTCACCGAGCAATAATTCAGCTTCAGCGCGAATGGTGCTGTCGAGCGCTTCTTCAAGCGCTGCGGAACTCCGCAACCAGCCAAGCCCAAGGCCGAGGGCGGAAATGCCCAAAACTCCAAAGGCGGTCAGCAGCGCGGTGCGGAGCGCGAAGCTGCGCAGCAGCCGCCCGATGGCACTCACGTTGGTACACCAAGCATATAGCCAACACCGCGCATGGTCTGGATGGGCGCGGGCAAGCCTTCAAGCGAAAGCTTGCGGCGCAAGCGGCTGACATGCACCTCAACCAAATTGGTGGAGGGATCGAAATTCAAATCCCACACGCCTTCCAGCAGCATGGTCTTGGTCAGTACCTGGCCGGGGCGACGCAGCATGAATTCCAGCAGGCGCATTTCGGTTGGCAGCAATTCCACCGGCTGGCCATTGCGCCGCACCACGCGCTTCAGCAAATCCATTTCAATATCGCCAACTTGCAGCAATACGGGATCGCTTGTTGGCGTCGGCCGGCGCGCCAGGGCGGCAATGCGCGCGCGGAGTTCACTGAAGGCAAAAGGTTTTGCCAAATAATCATCCGCCCCCGCATCAAGCCCTTCGACGCGGCGTTCAACCTCCCCCAGCGCGGTCAGCACCAAAACAGGGGTGGTGATGCCGGAAGCGCGAAGCGTGCGCAGTATGGTGAGCCCATCCGGCCCTGGCAGCATGCGATCTGTCACAATCACATCCCAGGGCTCACCAGCGGCGAGCAGCATGCCATCCCGCCCCGTACGCGCCACCTGCACGACATGGCCAATTTCCTGCAGACCCTTGGCGATGTAATCGGCCGTCGCCTTATCGTCTTCGATCAGCAGGATGCGCATGGGGCGCGGATATTACTCCAGCGTCGCGATGGCAACCGCCAGGCGGCAGCCTTGGGCGAATTCCGGAATGACAACATATTCATTGACGGTGTGGATTTCCGCCTGGCCGGCGCCAAAGGTCACGGTTGGCACGCCATGCTTCACCAGCCAATTCGCATCCAGCCCGCCAGCGGATACCATGGTCACGGGTTCCAGCCCCATGGATTGCGCCGCCTTTTTCGCGCGCTGCACCGCAGGATCATCTTCCGACATCAGAAAGGGCGGATAGGCGGTGCGGGCCTGGAAAGTGACCTCGGCCATATTGCCATCGGCATCCTTCACTTCGCCCCTGGCCTTGTTGAAGGCGGCTTCGAAGGCTTCCGTGATCTTGACGGCAAAGGCCGCATCCGTACTGCGCGCTTCGCCCACCAGATGCACGTAATCCGTGACAACATTGGTGGCATCGCCGGCGGGCTTGCCATCCTTGCCGCCAAAAATGCCGACATTGGACGAACCCTTGCCCTCCGGCTGCTCCACCTTGCCGAACCAGCCGGCGCGACGCGCCTCGGTCAATCCGATGGAAGCAACCAGCGTTGAGGATATGCCGCGTTCCGGCGCCACACCCGCATGCGCTGCCTTGCCCTTGATGGTGACTTCCCAATTCTGCTGACCGACCGCGCCAATGGTGAGCAAAGCCGCATGGGTGCTGTCCACATTGAAGCCCATCACGGCGCCGCCCAGGTCCTTCGGGTCCAATTCCCGCGCGCCATGCAGGCCGCTTTCCTCGCGTACCGTGAACAGCATGGTGATCGGCGGATGCGGCAGCTTGTGGTCGATCAGGCTTTTCGCGAGCGCGATCAGCACTGCGCAGCCCGTGCCATTATCGCCGCCCAGGGCCGTGGTGCCATCGGAGACGATCCGGTCCCCTTCCCGCCTTGGCTTGGCCCCTTTGCAGAGCGGCACGGTATCCATGTGGGTTGAAAACAACAGCCTCGGGCCTGGCTTGGTGCCGGGCAGGTCAACGATCAGATTGCCCACTTCGGTCGGTAGTTTGATGCGCTGATGGGCGGTATCGTAGCGAATCGCGCTGGCGGGCACGCCGACTTTTTTCAGCTCATCCACGATGGCAGCGCCAATCGCGGCCTCATACCCCGTTACACTGTCAATCGCGAGCAGGCGGATCAGCATTTCCGTCGCGTAATCAACATCAACAAGTTCGGCGGTGTTTCCCATGGTCGTGTCCTTTTGCTTCTGAATTGGCGCGGCGCGTTACCGCATCGTGAGAAGAGGCTTAAGGGCGTCAAGTACGCCTGTCAGCATGATTTGTGCACCGATGCACAGCAGCACAAAAGCCGCGAGTTTTGCCGCGATCAGCATGCCTGTCGGGCCAAGCTTGCGCGCGACCGCGGCGGCATTGGCATAGGCGATCCAGACGGTCAGGGCCACCGTCACGGCTGTCAGCGTGAAGGCGAGCGTGTTCAGGACGATGTCGCTGATCTCTGAGGAACGCCGTTCCGCCGAAAGCGCAATGGAGGCGGCAATGGTACCAGGGCCGGTGGTGAGCGGCAGGGTGAGCGGGAAGAAGGCCATGCGCTCAACCGGGGCGGTATCCAGGGCAGCGGGCGCCTGGGATTCGCGGCGCTGATTATCATCTTCCTCATTCAGCATTTGCCAGCCGGCCACCGCGACCGTAAGCCCGCCCGCGATCCTGAGCGCTTCCAGGGAAATGCCAAAAAAGCCAAGAATCGGCGTGCCGAGGAAAAGAGCTGCGAGCAGCACGATGAAACTATTGATGGCGATGGACCGCGCAAGCCGCGCGCGTTCCTGTTCGGTCAGCCAACGCGTCATGCCATGGAAGATCAGCGCGCCGGCGGGCGGGTTGATGATGCTGATCAGTGCCGAAAAGCCGAAAAGCCAGGCGGCGAATAATTCCCCGAAAATGGCGGCAGCGGTCATGGTACTCCAGGCGTTACTGGAAGACCGGCCTCATCGTGAGGCAATTGCGCCCCGAGGCTGTGCGCTGCATCCCAGCGGGTGAGAGGGTATGCACCAACAACAAGAAAACCCCGAAGCGCATGACGCGCAACGGGGTTCCATAGCTGGGCCGCCCGGAAAGGCGGCAATGACAAACCCCGAAGGCGGCGCCGCAGCACCGCCAAAGGGTCAGTCAAATCAGCCGCGAGCGCGCGGGGCCGGGGCCGGGGCCGGCGCGGGGGCCGGAGCCGGCGCCGGAGCGGGCTCAGAGGCGCAGGCGGCGAGCAGGGCAGCCGGGGCCAGGATAGCGACAGCGGCAGCCTTGCGGAGCAGCGCCTTGCGGGTCATTTCTTTTGAATCGGTGTTCATGTTGCACATCCAGGTTGCTAGAGACTAGGAAACGGGCCACATAAGAATCAAATATTCGCAAGTTGTCAAACCCTTTTCTTGTGTGGAATGTGAAGTTTCAGGAGTTGGACGCGTGAAACGGTCTTGGGACAGGCCAGAATCGGATGCCAAAGGGCTGATTGGGCCATCAACCGCCCTGATTTCGCCTCGCAGAAGCCTCGCGAAGGGCGCGCTTGGCCTGGCCGCTGCCCTTGCCTTGTCGGGTTGCGCGGCTTCGGAAAATGAGGCGCCGCAGCCTGTGGCGCTCCTGCCGGATGAAGATTTGGACCGTCTGCTGGACAATACCGACCCGATCGTGGCGGGGGAACCGCTCGATGGTCCCTTGCTCCATCGCTTCTATGCCCGCCGCGGCTTTGAACCAGTCTGGACCACCCGGGAAGCCGAGGCCGAGGCATTCAAGGCGACCGTTCTGCGCGCCCGCGATCACGGCCTGGACCCGGATTTGTTCAAGGGCAATCTGCTGAAGCGCCTGGACGCATTCCCGCCGATTCGGCGTGATTTGCTGCTGTCTCATGCGGTGCTTACCTATGCCGAGGCGCTTGCCTTGGGCGCACTGCCGTCGAACCGGCGCAAGGACCGTGAGGGCATGTCGCCCGAACCGGTGGATGTGGCCGCCGTTTTGGACGAAGCGCTGGATGGTCCTGACCCGGTCGCCGCGATTGAAGCTTTGGCACCGCAAACCCCCACCTATCTTGCGTTGCGCCAGGCCCTGCAAAGGAGCCGCTCTGCTGGCCTGTTTCAAAGAAATCAGGCGAATCGGCTGCGCGTGATTGAAGCCAATCTCGAACGGCAACGCTGGCTGCCGCGCGAATTGCCGCCTGATCGCGTTTGGGTGAATGTGCCGGATCAGCAGCTTGTGCTTTATCGCGATAACCGCCCGGTTTTCGTCACGCGCGTGGTGGTCGGGGATCCGACAGAGCGCAAGCAGAGTCCCGAATTCCATACAGTGATCGAATCCGCCCTGTTCAACCCACCCTGGATCATTCCGCATGATATTGTGGAGGCGGATATTCGCCCCATGCTGAAGCGGGATCCGCTCTATCTTGTGAAGAACAAGATTACCCTATTGCCGAATGGTGATGCGAAGCAGGCGCCCGGGCCGGAAGCTGGGCTTGGCTCTGTCATGTTTGAAATGCCCAATCGCTTCGATGTCTATCTGCATGATACGCCAGACAAGGATGCCTTTGGTCGCGAAAATCGCAGGCTCAGCAATGGTTGCATACGCGTGCACAACCCACTTGAATTCGCGGCCCTGCTGATGGAAGAGCCGGTGGAATTCATCCACCGGAAAATTGCTACCGGCGATACGCTGCGCAAATCCCTGCCGGAGCCCATGCCGGTTTTTGTATCATATCTTACTGCCTTTCAAGCAGGCGGCAGGGATGTTGAAATCCGCCCGGATTTCTATGGGCGGGACGAGGCGCTGTGGGTGCGTCTGCAAAAACACCTGCCGGAACAGGATGAATTGCGTGCTGGCCAAATGGCGGCTGCCCTGCGCCCCACGCCAGCGGCGGGGTCCGTCCGCAGACCTACGCCGACATCTCCCGCAAGGCCGGCGCCGCCTAGGCGCAGCTGAATGAAGCGCTCCCCCCGGAGCGTTACAGGGGGACGAGGCTTAACCGCGGCTCATGACCTGTACGCTTGCTTCAAGCCCAAGCGCAGCGGCCAAGGTTTCCAGCCGCCGCAGCACGCTTTCACCGGCGAAAACGCCGCTACCTTCAACAAGCCGCAGGATCAGCCGCCCGCCGCGCCGCTCCAGTGATGTGCCGGCAAGCAACACGGTCGTGCCACCCGAAAGCGTATAGGCCAAGCGAAACGCCGCGCCCAAAATCTCTGCCCGCCGCAGCGTCCCCACATCCAACAGCAAGCGCGCTGAGGGCAGGAAGGGCGCTTCCGTCTCGGCCTCATACCTAAGCGCCGCCGCGAGCGCGAGGAAAGCGCGGCCATGATGATCAAAGCCAACGCCGGGCTGGCGCAGCACGCGGAAAAATGCGTGTTCGGCACGGTAATCCGGATGGTCATGGCTGCCGATATCGCTCACCCAACAGGCGGCTTCGCGCAGGCCAAGGGCAAGCGGTGTTTCATCCTCAAACAATGGCGCGGTCCAGGTGAAAAGTGCGGGCGGCATGGTCTGGTCGCGCCCGAAGCGCAGTGCCATTTCATGGGCGGCGGCCAGCAGCGGATCGCGCTTGCGTTCAGCGGCATCAAGCAGGCGCGCATACCAACCTTCGCGCAAACCATTGGCGCTGAAGATCACGCGCCGCGCACCGCTTGCGCGCAGCAACCGGCGCAGCACTAACGCAGCAAAGGGCAGATCCGCCAGGCGCTTGCTTGATGCGCCGGGCATGCGTTCCAAGGTGCGCCGCGTGGCGGCCATCAGCACGCCGGAAAGATCACGCGCTTCGTCGCGCGTCAGCGCGTAATGATGCACGATGGAAAGCGGATAGCCGGTTTGCGCCATATGCATGCGCGCCATGGCGCGCCAGGCACCACCCACCAGATATAAATCCCGCCCGGCTGCGCTGTGCACCCAAGGCATGCGCGCCAATTCTTCCGTGACAATTGCACGCGCCTTGCCGATATCACCCTTCGCGCGATCCGCAAGGCGAATGGTGCCGATGGGCAGGCTGCCGGTCTTGCCCTGCGCGCCTTGGCCAAGTTCCACCAATTCCAAGGAACCGCCACCAATATCGCCCAGCAGCCCATCCGCGCCTGGAAAGCCGAGCAGCACGCCATCAGCGGAAAGTCGCGCTTCCTCATCGCCTGTCAGGATATGGATCGGCACGCCGGGCAGCTTTTCGCCGAGTGCCGCGACAAAGGCCGCGCCATTCGATGCATCACGCACCGCAGCCGTGGCCAATACTTCAATCGGCGCAGCCCCCATGGCGCGCGCCACCGCATAATAGCGCTGCATGATCGTCAGTGCCTGCGCGACAGCATCGGCATTGAGCTGCCCCGTATCATGCAAGCCGCGGCCCAGCCCCAGCACGGCCTTTTCATTGAAGATGGCAACAGGATTGCGCCCGCGCCCTTCAAATACCACCAGGCGGACGGAATTGGACCCCAAATCCACAACGCCGCTGCGCATGGCGGTATTCATCGCGCCCGTTTGCGCCTTAAGGTCCGCGCCGTCCATCAATCCTGCTTCACGCGATCTTGCCGCTGACGGCGCGGCGCCCGTGCCAGCGCACTACCGCGCCCGGAAAGCGATGGGTTGGTCATGAAATATTCATGCGCGGAAACGCCGTTTTCGGGCGCTTCGATCCGTGCCCAATGACCATCCGGGCCAAGCTGCCAGCTTTGCAGCGTATCCTTCAGATTGATCACCATGATCTGATCCAACACTTGTGCATGCACGGTCGCGTTTTCCACCGGCACCATGGTTTCAACGCGCCAATCCATATTGCGCGCCATCCAATCAGCCGATGAGATATAAACCTTGGCGCGGCGCGATGGCAGCCGATGCCCATTGCCAAAAACATAAACACGCGAATGTTCCAAGAAACGCCCAACAATGGATTTCACGCGAATATTCTCGGAGAGGCCCGCAACACCGGGGCGTAGGCAGCAAATGCCGCGCACAATTGCATCCACCTTCACACCGGCCTTTGAAGCCTCATACAGCGCATCAATCAGCGTTTCATCCACCAGTGAATTCATTTTGATCCAGATCGCGGCCGGCTTGCCTTCCTTCGCAAAGGCAATTTCCTGACGGATCAGCGCGAGCAAAGTGGGGCGCGTGGTGAGGGGCGAGAAGGCGAGCTTTTCCATCGTCTCGGGCCGTGCATAGCCGGTCATGTAATTGAACAGCTTGGCGGCATCACGCGTCAGCGCCGGATCGGCGGTGAAATAGGAAAGATCAGTATAAATGCGCGCCGTGACCGGATGATAATTGCCCGTGCCGAAATGCGCATAGGATCGCAGCTGCTGACCTTCACGCCGCACCACCAGGCTGACCTTGGCGTGCGTCTTCAATTCGACAAATCCATAGACCGTCTGCACACCAGCCGCTTCCAATTCGCGGGCAAGCGCGATGTTGCGTTCCTCATCAAAGCGCGCCTTCAATTCAACAATGCCGGTGACACTTTTGCCGGCCTCAGCGGCTTCAATCAAAGCCTTGGCAATCGGGCTGTCGCGCGTGGTGCGATACAGCGTCTGCTTGATCGCGATCACATTCGGATCACGCGCTGCCTGCCGCAGGAACTGCACCACCACATCAAAGCTTTCATAGGGGTGATGCACCACAATATCCTTGGCGCGGATGGCGGCAAAGCAATCACCGCCGAAATCCAGGATGCGTTCGGGAAAGCGCGGCGTATAGGGCGTGAACAACAAATCAGGTCGATCATCCACCACCAACTGCGTCAGATCGGAAAGCCCAAGCAGCCCATCCACCACGAAAACCTCAGACCGCGGCGCATCCAATTCCTCGGCGACAAAATCCAGAATATCGGGCGGCGTATTGGCGGTGACGGAAAGCCGAATGGCGCGCCCGCGCCGGCGCCGTTTCAAGGCGCTTTCATAGGAACGCACAAGGTCTTCGGCTTCTTCTTCGAATTCCACATCGGTGTCGCGGATCAGGCGAAACAAGCCGCTTTCCGCCATGATAAAGCCCGGAAACAACCGATCCAGGAACAGCAGGATCACATCTTCCAGCAGCACGAAGCGCATGGCCCCCGCACCACGGCGCGATGGCAGGCGAATGAAGCGCTCCACCTGTGGCGGCAGGGGCAACAGCGCGCGCATCGTGCCGCCATCTTCCTCACGCACCAGTTTGAAGACCAGGCAAAGTGCGAGGTTGGCGATGAAGGGAAAGGGATGCGCCGGGTCCACGGCCAGCGGTGTCAGCACCGGGAAGACACGGTCCATGAACCATTCTTCCAGCCATTGCTTATCGGCATCGGTCAAATCGGGCCGATCCACCACCATGAGATGCGCTTCACGCAGCTTGGTCCGCAAATCCTGCCAAGCGTGCTGCTGGCCATCAATCAGTGCGCGCGCGCGTTCATGAATGGCGGCAAGCTGCTGCGATGGTGTCAGCCCATCAGGCGAAGGTGTGGGCACGCCGGCGCGATCCTGCCCAACCAGGCCCGCCACACGCACGGAATAGAATTCATCAAGGTTATTCGCGGAAATCGCCACAAAGCGCAGCCGTTCCAGCAACGGGTGGCGTGGATTGCCGGCTTCTTCCAAGACACGTTGATTGAAGGCGAGCCAGGAAAGCTCCCGATTGCTGAAGCGCGCAGGGCTTTCCGCCAGTGGGAAGGCTTCGATATCGGGCATGATGTCGCTCATGCCGCACCCTATAACAGAGGCAGGGCAGAAGGCGAGGGGAGGCGCCCCGCTGTCTCGGAATCATCACAAACGCCCTGGCCTTCCAGCCAAACGCCGAGCGCAAGCCGCGCCATTGGGCGGGTGATGCGCCCGCCCATGCCAAGCGCGGCATGATCCAGCCGCGCCACCGCCTCAGCTAGGCTCGCCGCATCGCGTGGCAGGCGCGTGAGCAGCCAGGCCTGCACATCGGGCTCCACGCGCAATTGCCGATCAGCGAAGAATTTACTCAGCAAGGCAGACAGCATTGCATCAGATGCCGCACCGATGCCGACCGCCTGGGTCGCGCGCAGCCGGCTTGCCAAATCGGGCAGCCGCACGGGCCAACGCGCAGGCGCTTCACGGCCAATCAGCAAAAGCGTTTCACCCCGTTCGGCGCAAAGATTGATCAGGTGCAGAAGCGCTGCCTCATCCGCCACGCAATCCGCATCATCAATCACACTGCCTTGTGGCGCGGGCGCCGGCAGGCCACGCAAGCCCATGCCATCCAGCCAGCGCCAGCCAAAACGCGCCGCAGCCGCACGTGCCAGATGCGTCTTGCCATGTCCCGCCGCGCCGAACAGCGCCAACCGCCCAAGCGGCCAGGCTTCCGGCTTGGCGAGCCAGCTTCGCGCTACCGCGTTGCTGGCATCCGCAATCACATCATGCGCGTCAGAGGATGCTGCGATGGGCAGCGGCAGGGCCAATTGACGTGTCATTGCCCGGTCCGAGGCGGGTCAAGGTAAAGCGGACTTTCCAGATAGCGCCTCAGCCAATAGCGCGTCACCACACCAATCGCGGCTGCCATCGGCACCGCAAGGAGTACGCCGAGAAACCCGAACGCAACACCACCGGCAAAGAGCGCGAAGATCACCCAAACCGCATGCAATTCCACGCGATTGCCGAGCAGATAGGGGTAGATGACATAGCCTTCGATCCCCTGGCCAATCACGAAAATCGCGACAATCACCATCACTTCCTGCCAGGATCCGAATTGCCCAATG
Organism: Roseomonas sp.; assembly: GCA_020249435.1. Lineage (GTDB taxonomy): Bacteria > Pseudomonadota > Alphaproteobacteria > Acetobacterales > Acetobacteraceae > Neoroseomonas. The sequence goes on from JADCFQ010000025.1 coordinate 109,412, forward strand.
GCCAGCAGCACGGCGATGGCAAAGCCGGTCATGGAACCGACATAGGGAATGAAGGTCAGGAAGCCCGACATGATGCCGATGGTGATGCCAAGCTCCAGCCCCGCGAAATGCAAGGCAAAGGCATAGAAAATCCCAAGCCCGAGACAACAGAGCAATTGCCCGCGCAGCCAGGCGGAAAGCACGCGGTCCGTATCGCGCGCGATCTGCCGGATGACATTGGCGCTGCGCCGCGGCAACCAGCTTTCGATCCGCGTCAGCATATCGGGCCAATCGCGCAGCAGGTAAAACGCCACAACGGGGGTGACAACGACAAAGGTGAAAACGCTGAACAGCGCAAAGCCACCGCCAATCAATCGCGTTGCGGCGCTGCCCAACCAGGACAGCATGGACGCTGCCTGATTGATCGCCAATTCGCGCAGGCGCTGATCAAGCATGTCCGGCCCAAGTGTTTCTTCAAGCTTCAACAGCAAATCGCGCAAGGCCTGCCCAACGCCAGCGATATAGGCCGGCAGGCGCTGCACCAGCACGCCAATTTGCGCCAATATCAGCGGATAAAGCAGCAATAGCGCCACCAAGGTAACGGTAGCGAGTACCGTCACCAACAAAAAAGCACCAATGCCACGCGGCAGCCCAAGCCGTGCCAGGCGTGTTGCCAGCGGATCGAGAAAATACGCAATGGTCGCGGCCAATACGAAGGGCGTCAGAATGCCCTGAAACAGCCAAAGGCAGAAGATCAACGCGATGCCGCAGCCCAGAAATAGCGCCCAGCGTTGTCCTCGCGTTGCGGTACGCGGCCCGTTTGGTGGCGCGATCACCGGTCGCGCGGTGATGGGCGGACGCTGGTCGCTCATGCGTTCCAGCCGGCGGTGCGCCGCGCCGCCTGCGCGACATAACCCGCACCCGAAGCAAAAGTGGTGGCCGCCACCACCCATATCATCACTTCAAGCAAGACGGGCGCGCTGAAACCAAAGCCCGCCAGCAGCAGTACCAAGGCGGCAAGCAGGATCTGCGCCGCCGTATTCGCCTTGGAAATGAAAATCGGCTTGATGCGCGGCGGCAGACCCACCGCCCACAACACAAGCACGCCACCCACAATCAGCAAATCGCGAAACACCACCAGAATCGCAAGCCAATCCGGCAGCACGCCAATCGCTGCGAGTGTGACATAAACCGAAACCAGCAATGCCTTATCCGCGATGGGATCAAGCACCGCGCCAAGCTGGGACCGCGCATTCCAGGCGCGCGCAATCCAACCATCCAGCGCGTCCGAAATGCCCGCGCCGATAAAAACCAGAAAGGCCAGATCAAGCCGGTGCTGCAACATCAACCAGATCGCCGCCGGTACGGCGCAAAGTCGCCCAAGCGTGATCAGATTGGGCAGGGTGAAAAGCCCTGCCCCCGCCACCACCGGCGGCGTATGCGAAACCCGGCGAAGATCAGGACCGTCCGGCAAGGCCAAGCCGCCATTGATCATTCTGCGCGCCAGACCCGCGCGTCAGTTGCAAGCCATGCTGGCCGAAGGTCTCCGGCGCCATGCCAATGGGAATACGCAGCCCGATATTCAAATGCGCGCGGTCTATCGTGATCGCCATGACATCAAGCCTGGCGCCAGCAGCCACCACGCGGCGGCGAATTTCCAGCCATTCATTGAGCGACGCATAACGCGCCGTCGCTTCCACAGAAGCCAGCACAGGCGTGGCGGGCGTATTGCTGATTGGCGATTCGCTCGCCGTGCCGGAAGGCAGCGTTGCGGCGCGCACCTCGGCCCCCTCGGCGAAGCTTTGCACGGCATCGGCATCGAATTGGATGGTCAGCCGCCCACTGTAGCGCTGCGGGCCAGTGGTTTCCTGTTCAATCACAATGGAACGCACCATGCGATCAAGCTCTGCGTCGGTTGGGCGGCGCGGTGCATTCACCATGCCCTGAATGCGATCCCAGGCGCTGCGGCGCCCGGCGGCAAAGGCGCGTTCCTGCGCCACGACGCCATTTTCTGCGGTGGCTTCCGCCACCACATTGCGCTGCGTCAGCGCGCCCATATCGCTGAATTGCGCCAAGGCCGGCAGGGCAAGCAGGCTCAGCCAGAAGCTTGCGCAAGCCGCCGCCACATGTTTCCTTCCGGCCATTCGCCAGGCGTGGCGTTTTGTCATCAAAGCCTTCCCTTCGCGTTTTCCCACGCTATAGCACGGGGGCAGTCTATCAAATCGGAGGTCGCCCTGACCAGTTCCAATCCCGAACACCTCACCTACCGCGATGCGGGCGTGGATATTGAGGCCGGCGACGCCCTGGTTGAAGCCATCAAGCCCCTGGCGCGTGCCACGAACCGGTCTGGCGTCATGGGGGGCCTGGGCGGCTTCGGCGCCTTGTTTGACCCGAAGGCAGCGGGTTTTTCCGATCCCGTGCTGGTCTCCTCCACCGATGGGGTTGGCACCAAGCTCCGCGTCGCGATTGAAGCGGGCATTCACGACACGGTCGGCATTGATCTGGTGGCGATGTGCGTAAACGATCTGGTGGTGCAGGGCGCTGAGCCACTGTTTTTCCTGGATTATTTCGCGACCGGCAAGCTCCAGCTCAATCAGGCACGGGCGGTGATTGCGGGCATTGCTGAAGGCTGCCGGCAGGCGGGCTGTGCCCTGGTGGGCGGCGAAACGGCTGAAATGCCGGGGATGTATGCGGCGGATGATTATGATCTGGCCGGGTTTTCCGTGGGCGCAGCGGAACGAGGCCGCCTGCTGCCGGCAGGGGTTGCGGCGGGCGATGTGCTGATCGGCCTTGGGTCGTCGGGCGTGCATTCCAACGGGTTTTCCCTGGTGCGGCGGGTATTGGCCGCGCGCGGCCTTACGCTGGCCGATGCCGCGCCCTTCGCCCCTGGGCAGAAGCTTGGTCAGGCGCTACTGGCGCCGACGCGCATTTATGTGAAGCCGCTGCTTGCCCTGCATCGCGCGGGGCTTTTGCATGCGGCAGCGCATATCACCGGCGGCGGGCTGCCCGGCAATCTGCCGCGCGTGCTGCCAGCGGGTGTCACGGCAGTGCTGGAAGCCGGTAGCTGGCCCGTGCCGCCGGTCTTCGCCTTCCTGGCCGAGGCCGGGAATGTCAGCGCCGATGAAATGCTGCGCGTGTTCAATTGCGGGCTCGGCATGGTGCTGGCGGTGCCTGAAGCCGGGGTTGAGGCCGCCACGCGCATGCTGACCGAAGCCGGTGAGGCACCCTTTCGCATCGGCCATCTGGAAGCCTCCAGCGGGCCAGCCGGCATTCATCTCCAGAACCTGCCCCAGGCCTGGCCGCGCGCATGAAGCGGAAGCGGCTCGCCCTGCTGATATCTGGGCGCGGGTCCAATATGGCGGCGATTCTGGCGGCTGCCGGGCCGGATTACCCGGCGGAACCGGTGCTGGTGCTGTCCAACCGCGCCGATGCGGCGGGGCTTGAGGTCGCCAAAGCGCGCGGGGTGCCAACCGCTGTGGTGGAAAGCCGCGCCTTCAAGGGTGATCGCACTGGGTTCGAAGCTGCGATGAAGGCCGAATTGGCCCGGCATGGCGTTGAAATCATTGCCCTGGCCGGCTTCATGCGCGTGCTGACGCCCGATTTCGTCCGTCGCTGGGACGGGCGGTTGATCAATATCCACCCATCCCTGCTGCCGGCCTTTCCGGGGCTGGATACCCATGCGCGGGCCTTGGCCGCTGGCGTCAGGCTGCATGGCTGCACCGTGCATCTGGTGACCGCTGGGGTGGATGAGGGGCCAATCCTGGCGCAGGCCGCCGTACCGGTTTTGCCCAATGATACGGAAGCAAGCCTTGCGGCCCGCGTGCTGGCCGAAGAACATAAGCTCTATCCCGCCGCGCTTTCCTGGCTGGCGGCGGGGCGCGTGAGGTTGGAAGCGGGGCGGGCCGTCATCACCGGAGTGGAATCTGCGCGTGATTCGCTGCTGAACCCCTTGCCCCGCACGGCGTTGCTTTCTACACAGTGATCCAAGGTTTGAGCGTTGGGGAAAGCCATGGCTGAGAAAGAACATTATGACTTCGTCGAAGTGACTGCCGCCGATATCCTCGCGGATCGTCGCGGTGGGTGGGAAGATTTCACCCGCTTCGTCACCTGGTCCACTGGCGCGATTATTGTGGTGTTGGTGCTGATGGCGATTTTCCTGGTCTGACGCCGGGCAATTCTATTGGCAATGAAAAAGGGGCGGTTTGGACCGCCCCTTTGTTTTTGCGCTACTGACGCGCCATCAGCCGCGCCGTCTCCGTTTCAATCTGCGTTTCCATCGCCTCCATCAGTGGCTTGCGCGCCAGCCCCGCCGGCAAGGCGGGCAGAATGGAAATGGCAATCACGCCAGGTTTCTTGTGAAACGCTCTTCTTCCCCAATGCTGCCCGCTATTAGTCGCAACCGGATAGCAAGGCACGCCGCTGCCCATGACCAGCGCGGCCACGCCCGGCAGATAGGGTAGTTTTTCGCCTGGCGCAGACCGCGTGCCCTCCGGAAAAATCACCAAAGGTCGCCCTTCATCCAGCACGCGCTTCGCGTCACGCACCATGCCGCGCAGCGCCGCGCCGCCGCCATCCCGATCCACCGCCACCGCCCCGCTATGGCGCGCCGCACGGCCCCAAAAGGGCAGGTCGAGTAATTCGCGTTTCAGGACATAGCTTGGTTGTTCAATCAGGGCGGGCCAGACAAAGGTATCAAAGGCGGATTGATGTTTTGACGCAATGATCGCCGCGCCAGGCGCGATGCGTTCAAGACCGGTCACTTCGACGCGAATATTGCAGATGATGCGCAGCAGCCGGATGATGAGGCGCGCCCAAAGCTGAATGAAGCGGCGCATGTGGCGCGGATGGAAAGGCAAGAAGGCCATCGCGATTACGGCGCAAAACGCCGTGATGGTCATGAAGAGCGTGTTGAAAATAAGGGAACGCAGCCAGATCATGATCGCCTGCCACCGATTATCGCCGAGAGCCCAGCCTCGGCGCCGAGAAACTTCATGTATTCGCCAAGCAACAACCCCCAATTGCGTGGGCGCCAAAAGGCGCCCTCCGCGCGCAGCCGGGATGGCGTCACGGGATGGGCCTGCACATGCAAGCCAGGCATGGCGCGGCGCAATTCCGTGCGCGCGCGCGGCATGTGATAGCCCGCCGTCACCAGCCGGATGGATGCAACATTGCGCTGCTTCGCCCAGGCCGCAATTTCCACCGCATTGCCGCGTGTGGAGGCTGCCGCATGGCCAAGCTCTACCCGGCCAGTAAGCTTCGCGGGATCCACCCCTGCACCGCGCGCCAGATCCGCCAAGCGCGAATCCGGATGCACGCCAGAGACAAAAAGCCGCGGTGCGGCGCCTTCTTCCAGCAGGCGAAAGCCGGTCTCCACACGCTCAGTCCCGCCGGTCAGCACCACAATGGCGTCCGCCGCGCCGACATCAGCGGCCGCTTCCTGCACAGCACGCAGGAACCAGATGAAGCCGCCAAGCCAAAGCAGCAGCAGCGCCAAGGCCAGCAACGAAAGCCGCCGCAGTTTCATGGCAGGCGCCGCAACCACAATAGGATGCTCGCTTTCGTAGCGCCCCAGGCGATCAAAGCGGCGGAGAGCGGGATGGCCGCAAGGGCAAGCCATGGCAGGTCCTGCCGGGTGATCTCGGGCAGCATTGGACCGGCAAGCTGCGACAGCGCCCACAGCAAGGCCGCTGCCAAGGCCACCCCCAAAATCGCCCCCAGCGCAGCAAGCCAGGCGGTGCGACGCGCGAAGCGCCCGGCGATATCGCGATCCGCCGCGCCCAGCATATGCAGCACCATCACCGAATCGCGCCGCGCCGCGATGCCCGCGCGCACGGCCAACACCACCACCGAAGCCCCCACCACCGCCACCAGCAGCAGCGCCGCCAAGGCAGCGGCCGAAACTGCCCGCGCCACAGCAGCAAGCCGCGCGACAAACACCCCATGCGCTTCCGTCACTGCACCCGGCACGGCTTCCGCGACCCTATCGCCAATCAGCACCGGGTCGGCGGCCAGATCGGCCAGGCGCAATTCAATCACGCCGGGCAGCGGCAGCCCTGCGACATCCCCGAGCCAGGGGCGCAGCAATTCCGCCATGCGGCCGGGGTCCACCGCCTGAGCCTCACGCACCGCCGGCAGGGCGCGCAGCACTTCCAGTGCCGCTTCCATCCGTGCCGTCGTCGGGTTTGGGATTTGTACCGTGACGGCGGCATTCGCGCCTTGCTGCCAGCGCTTGGCGAGTTGGCTGACAGCCTCATGCCCCGCCAGCGCGCAGGTCGCGAATAGCGCCATGGCGGCAATCAGCGCCACCAGCAGCCGATCCGCCAACGCGCCGCGCAGGCCAATCGGGTCCGCCCTGCCACCTGCGTCACGGCGCATCAATGACGCGGCCTTCTGCCAGAGTAATGACCCGCGCCGGGTGGCGCGCGGGCAAATCCTCGGAATGCGTTGCCACCACTATTGCGGTGCCAAGCCGGTTCATTTCCACGAACAGCGCAATCAAGCGCCGCGCTTCAAACACATCCAATTCCGAGGTCGGTTCATCAGCGATCAGCAAGGCCGGGCGCGTGATGATGGCGCGCGCAATGGCGATACGCTGCTGCTCACCGCCGGAAAGCTCCGCCGGCGCACGCCCGGCCTTTGCCGCAAGACCGAGCCAATCAAGGATTTCATTGACATCTTGTTTCACTGCGCCTTCTGCCCGGCCAGCAAGCCGCAACGGCAGCGCCACATTATCCCAGGCGGAAAGATGGCCCAGTAGGCGAAATTCCTGATGCACGACGCCGATCTTGCGCCTGAGCGCCGGGAGTGCCGCGCGTTCCGCCTGCCCGATATTGGTGCCCAGCACCGAAACCACGCCGCTTGAGGGCCGGATCGCCGCATGCATCAACCTGAGGATTGAGCTTTTCCCCGCCCCGGAAGGCCCGAGCAGCCAGGTGAAGCTCCCCTCCCCCAGCGCGAAGGAGACATCGCGCAGGGCCGCCTGCCCAGGGTCTCCCCCAGGGGTTGGATAGGCCAGCCCGACACGCCCGAATCTCACCATAGGGCCTGTTTCGCATGGCAAGGGTGGGGGGCTCAATCTTTCGCTTGCCGAGAAGCCTTCAGTGACGGAAAATAGGTGCATGCTGATCGAATGCCCGAAATGCGAAGCTGGGTTTCAGGTGCCAGAGCGCCTGTTGCGCGACCGCACGCGCCCCTTGCGCTGTGGCCAATGCGGGACGGTGTTCCCCATCCCGGAACCGCCCGCGCTTGAGCCGGAACCTTTGGCCTATCGCGCACCAGAACCGCCGGCGCCCGCGCCGGTGGCGGAGGAACCCCGCCCGGCACCTGCGCCGCCGGCCGAGGAACCGCGCCCCGAACCCCCGGCCGCGGGAGATACCCCGCCCGAGGCTGCGGATGGGGCTGGATCACGCGGGCTGCGCGCTGCCTGGGCGGCTTCCATTGCGCTGCTGATTGGCGGTGGGCTTGCCGCCATTATTCAGCGCGAAGCGGTCATGGAAGCCTGGCCGCCAGCGGCGCGGTTATTTGCGGCGCTCGGCTTGGGGTGAGGCTGGGGCGGCGAAGGGCGCGCGGTGGTTGAGGGGGAGCGGCGTGATGGCGGCAGGGCTGGTGGTGTTACAGCTTCCAGAGAGATTATCGGCACAAGCGGCGCTGATCAGTTGGTCATTATCTGTCCGGCCAGCCAGGATGTTGGCGCCTGACTGGTCGGTGGATGGGTTATTCTTGTTGCGCCCTGAATCTGCTATCGCGTTAACAAAATGGAGCGCTTCCGCATGAGACTTCTCGGCCTCTGCGTAAATGGCATTCTAGATGCGAAGAATTTTCTTCCCTTGGCAATCGAACTGCGTACCCGGCATCGTATAATTTTGGATGTTATGGATTTTGGCAGTTTCACCGATGAGCTTGTTGGAAGATATGATGGGCTTGTGGTTGGATCGGATTGGAACCAAAATCGGAAAATCGTCGAGAAGTTTCTGTCGTTAGGGAAGCGGACGGTTCTTGTGCAGTCTGAGGGTATGTTTATTGACCCTGCGAAGTGGTACATTGGCAAGCCACCGATTACTGGTCTTGCGTGTCTTTGGGGAAACGTACATGCGGAGCTATTCAGAGCTCGCGGCTACCATGGCGAAATTGCTGTTACTGGTCCGCCACGATTTGATATTTACCATCGTTTCATTTCGCGATTTAGTCGATCTGAGATTTTTGAGCGGCTGGGTATCTACCGGGATGCCCGCCCTTATGTCCTGTTCTTGGGGCAGTTTTTCCCCAAAGGGGAGTTCGGGCCGGCGCTTATGGGCATACAGAAGCAAATGACAGAATTCGCTTGTCGAACTCCGAGTTCCTTCCGTGTCCTGATCAAATGTCATCCGCAGGAAACACAAGCAGGCTATTTTTCACGAGCAGACATCGTGAAGGCCGCTGGGACGGATCATGTGACAGTAGTTGATAATGGCGGTCACACCGAATTAATTGAGATTACGAATCTCATTTCCGAGGCTGAGCTCGTCGTTTCGTATAGCTCTACTGCTTCGATCGAAGCGGCGCTTCTCGGACGACCGTCGGCCATCTTCGATGATACCCATGAAAGTCCACTAGCTAATGGAACGATAGCTCAGCTGCCGGTAGTGAAGACACCAACGGAGGTGCGTGACCTTGCGCTTGCGCCCGTTGATGCGTACGCAGTTCAAAATTTTATTCAGCGCTTCTTACCCGGCGGAATCAATGGTGATTTTACAGAGAAAACGGCTGCGGCCATCGCCGTGTATCTGAGGGGCCGAGCACCGGTCGCCTGATGATGGGGAACTTCGTCTGACGTAAAGTGGCGGAGGTCCAACGCTGGATGGCGCAGATCGCGTATCTTGCCACCGCTTGTGGTCTTCACGACGGCGGGCATGAGCGGCGGTGCAATGCCAATGAGACGCTAACGGTGTTGCTCATTTTCGCTCAACTCGAGGGCGTTTTATAGCTTGAGATTGCCACATGTTGGCATTTCAGGCGGCGAGTGCCCGCTTTCAGTCTCGCGGGTTGCATGGCGTCAGGTCTATCCAGATAGCTACAGCGCCCTCCGTCGTTATGCCGATAGCCTGAAATTTGATGAATCTTTTGCGCTACTTGGCTGGGCCTTTTCAGGCGGTCAGTGTTTACTTTGGAATCGATAAACCGCACGGGGCAAGGCTTCACCACGCTTGACAAGGGCCTCCATATTTCGCAGGAATATCGGCCTAAGAGAACACTCGGTTCTCGCTGGAAGGTGCGTGTGTAATCATGAAGATAAAATCCTTCTTTCAATCTTCGCCGGGCCGGTCAGATCATGTGCGCCGAGGTAATGAACTTCGTGACAGTGGTCGGTTTGCGGAAGCAGCCGACGCTTACGGTGAGCATTTAGTGTCTCATCCCAAGGATTTTGGGATCTGGGTTCAGCGTGGCAATTGTTTGAAGGATAGCGGCGCTTTTGATGCCGCAGAAACCGCTTATTCGAAAGCGATCAGTCTTAAGGACGATGATGCTGACGTGTTTTTGCAGCTCGGGCATCTGATGAAGTTAAGGCAAAAAAGAAAGGCGGCGCTTCAGGCGTATCAGAAGTCGCTGTCGCTTAAGCCAGATGTCAGTGTAGCGGCGGAAATCATCGCTCTTGGCGGATCAGAGGAGTTGGTTTCGAAATACTTTGAAATGGCAGGGGGGTCGTTCTTTTTTGAGATTTATGATCTTCTGAATTATCACAAGGCTCATTTGCGGCCCTCCGGGATCCAGCGTGTTCAGGCCGGCATTATCTCCGCGATTCTGTCAAACGAAGAAATGGGTCAAAATACTGTCTTTGTTATCATGGATTTGGATGTCGATGGCTCGCCGATTAAAATGATTGATCGTCGGCTTCTGATAGATTTTCTCGACCTCATTTCAGGTTCAAACCAGAATCACGACCACGTAAAACGTCTGATCTCGCAAATGGAATCTAGTGCTATAGGAGTTTTCCCGAAGCGGAAAGACGTCTACCTAATTCTCGGTGCTTTTTGGGGTACGGGTGCATTTGCGTCTAGGTATGCTGAATTGAAGCAGAACGGAGTGTTGATAGGGTCATACATATACGACATCATTCCAATACGCCACCCTGAATTTTGTGCGGATGAGCTCGTACCAGCATTTTTTATTGCGTTTGGCGATGGATTATCTGTGTTCGACTTCATCTTCACCATTTCTGAGTTCACTGCCCGTGAAGTGCTGGAACTTTTGTTGCGCAATGGCCTTCCTGAAATTCCTGTGATCGCTATCCCGCTGGCTCATTCCTTCGACCAAGAAAAAGATCTGGAAAGTGGCATTGTCGATAGACATGTCGAGAACATTACACAGCGCCCCTATGTCCTTTTTGTTAGCACTATCGAAGCTCGGAAGAATCACGCCCTATTAGTGGCGATTTGGCGACGGATGCTGAAGGAGGGTTTGGAACCTCCCGACCTTGTGTTTGTGGGACGAAAAGGTTGGCGCGTTAACGATTTGTTTGAGGCGCTTGAAGGATCAAAGTTCCTGGGTGGCAAGGTTCATATCCTGCATGATGTTTCCGATGTGGACTTGCGCAGATTGTATGAAAAGTGTCGCTTTACTGTTTTCCCATCATTTGTTGAAGGCTGGGGGCTGCCAGTTGGTGAAAGCTTGGTCTATGGGCGGCCTTGCGTCGCTTCGAACACTTCATCGATTCCAGAGGTGGGTGGCGACTTTGTAGATTACATTGATCCCGCAAATTCTATTGAGGCCGCGTCCGTCATCCGCAAGCTATGTCTTGATGACAATTATCTCGAGCAACGAGTGAAAAACATAAAGGATGACTTCAAGCCAAGAAGCTGGGCTGACGTGAGTGAAGCATTCATCTCGCGGCTTCGGGAGCTGCAAGCGTCTGGACCTCCCGTGGGTTCCCTTATTCGTCTACCAATGCTGCGACAAGGTGAACTGTTCCGACCATCAGATCTTTTCCTAAAGGATGTGGGCGAGCGATATTTGGTTAATCCCTCAAGGGTAGCTTTGAGTTCTTCCTGGTATCAGCCGGAAAATTTTGGCGTTTGGCTGCGCGGTAGTTTCGGTTATGTTGAGTTCAAGTCGGACCTTACGCCAGGGTGTGAAGTAATTATCTTTGCTTCATTCGTCACTGCGCCCTGGGCCGATCAGTGCGAGGTAAGATGTTGGACGGGTGACGATCTTGGGGCCAAAAATTTACGCTTGAATTGGAAGAAGCTTGGAGCGGGAAAGACTTTAGTCGTATCTGGTAAAATTTCCGAGGTCGGTACGCTAAAACTTAACATAATGGCGCGCAACGAGGGTGTGCCACCGGCCGATGAGCTGAGAAATTTTTGCATTGGGCTTCGGGTGATTGGGTTTGCCGCCTCCAATGATCTTCACAAGCGGATCCAAATTTTGGAGGAGTTGGCATTTGAATGAGAATTCTCAATGGCAATTGTCCTTTTGTGGATGAGCAACCGAGCATGTAATTGAAAAGATGACGAGCAACCTAGCAGGCTGCTGAAATTCGTAGCCTGATTTGCGTATTTATGATTCACTGTCGTTGCATTTGGTCGAGGTTGCGATGCGTGGCAATGACGCGGTGGCTGGTTCCCTGTTCAGCTATGTTGATCTTGAAAAGCGGGTGC
>JADCFQ010000026.1 GCA_020249435.1 Roseomonas sp.
ACACCCATCCGCGCATTCACCGAGGGCATGCCGAAAACCAGCAACACGGAGGTGACCAGCCAGACAAAAACTGCCAAACTCAAAGCCGCCTGAGGCCCGCTTCAAAGGCGGTCAATGTCAGGGGAATATCGTAGGTGTACAGACCACCAAGTGGCAGTCGGACTTTACAGTCCCCGCCCGCAGCTCGTGCTTAGCATTCCTTTGCTCTAAAATTCAACTACTGATATACACTGAAGGCTCAGGGTGTGACGGCAAGGTCTCGAACCTACCCAATCAACCCCGCCAACGTCTCCCCCAACACCGCGAAATCCGCCTCTCGCGACAGGCGATGATCACCATCCTTGATCAGCGTCACGCGCACATCGCCACCCGTCACCGCTTCGGCGATGCGCAGCGCATGGCGCCAGGGCACATCCGGGTCCTGCTGGCCCTGCAAAATGCGCAAGGGACATTCAAGCGCAATCGGGCCGCGCAGCAAAAGCTGGTTGCGGCCATCTTCAATCAAGGCGCGGGTGATGGGATAAGGCGCGCCGTATTCACTCGGCCGATGCCAGACACCATCGCGCATGATCGCTTCTCGGATTGCGGGCGGAAATTCCGCCCACATCAAATCCTCGGTGAAATCCGGCGCCGGGGCGATGCCGATCAGCGCGCGCACCGGCACCTTGCGGCGCGCGGCCAGCAGCAGCGCAATCCAACCGCCCATGGATGACCCGATCAGGATTTGCGGGCCTTCCGTCAGCGCCGCAATCACTGAAGCCGCATCCTCAGCCCAGCGCCCAATCGTGCCATCCTCAAACCGGCCTTCGGATGTGCCATGGCCGGAATAATCAAAACGCAAAAACGCCTGCCCGCGCGCGGCGCACCAGGCCGCGAGGAATTCCGCCTTGCTGCCCGTCATGTCGCTATTGAAGCCGCCCAGAAACACCACACCGGGGCCGCGCCCGGCAATGCGTCGCCAGGCCAGATGCACGCCATCGCCGCGATCAAGCTGCCCGGTTTCTTCCTTCATGCGCGGGGCAGTCCGCGCGCCGCGAGTGAAGCAAACAACGCCCCAATACCATAACGCCAGGGGGGGCATTCATCGGTGCGATCCACCTCATTCACCAAAACCCCGAGCCTGGGCGATGCAATCCGCACCACATCGCCTTCACGATGCGTGAAGCCCATGCCCGGCGCGCCACGATCCTTGGCCGGCGAAAATGGTGTGCCAAGATACAGCACCGCGCCATCCGGATATTGATGATGCGCACCAATCATTTGCGCCACCACATCCGCCGGGTCGCGGCTGATCGCGCCCACCGGCCCGCTTTCCGCCAATTCAAACCCATCACGCCCGGTAATCACCAGGCTGAGTTCCGCGCGCCGCACATCTTCCAAGGTAAAGCCCGCATCAAACAAGCGGATCATGGGCCCCAGCGCGGCAGAGGCGTTATTGTCCTTGGCACGCCCAAGCAACAAGGCACTGCGCCCTTCCACATCGCGCAAATTCACATCATTGCCGAGTGTCGCGCCCTGAATGCGCCCCTTGCCATTCACCACCATCACCGCTTCCGGTTCCGGATTGGACCAGGCAGAGACAGGATGCACGCCAATCTTGCTGCCGGTGCCAACGGAAGCCATGGCGGGGCATTTGGTGAAAATCTCCGCATCTGGGCCAATGCCCACTTCAAGATATTGGCTCCACCAACCCTTTTGCAGCAGGGCGGATTTCAGGCGCATGGCTTCCGCGCTGCCGGGAATGATGGCGGCAAGATCATCGCCAATGATGCTGCGAAATTCGGCGCGCACCGCCTCCGCCTGGCCGGCATCGCCACGGCAGCGTTCTTCCACAACGCGTTCCAGCATGCTGCGGACATAAGTCACGCCCGCAGCCTTCACCGTTTGCAGGTCAATCGGTGACAGCAGGAAGGGCTTGGCCGGATCACGCGCATCCCAGGCGGCATTGGCCAATATCGGTTCAAGGTCGAGCGTGATGCGCTCACCATGCCGCAGCATGGCACCAATCGCGTCATCTTCCTCCAGAAAGCGGGACGTTGTGCCAAAGGCAGGCGTCAGATCAAAGGCCGCGCCGCGCGCAAAGCCGATCACGCAGGGGCCTTCCGGCCGCATGATGCGGGCGCAGAAATGCCCCTCGGCGAAATCCACCGGCAAATGGCTGGAGTTGATGTGCATGGCGCCCCCCGTTTTACGTCAACATTTTGCGGGAAATAATGCCGCATCGCCAGGGTGCTTGCGCTGCATCAAGAAACCAGGCCGCGCATTCGGATTCTATACACCAATGCAGGAAATGATCGCCGCGCCCGCCCATGGCATCGGGCACCCCTTCCTTTCCGCCGCCGGGGCGCCGGCTGCCCGCGCCCTGCTGGCTGCTGCCGCCCCCGTCACCGTGCCGCGCCGCGATGTGATTTTCGCGCCCGAGGCTGAGCCAGAGGCGCTTTACCTTGTCTTGGAAGGTTCCGTCGGCCTTTCCATGCAGGGTGCGGCCGATTCCCGCGGCCTGCTTGAGATCATCAGCGGCGGCGAGTGCTTTTTGATGCCGGCCGTGATCATGGGCGGCGCCTGGCCCTTCGGGGCCGAGGCTTTGGCGCCCAGCCGGCTGCTCCGCATCCCGCTTGATGCCTTCCATGCCACCATGGCTGAGGAACCGCGTCTGGCCGAAGCGAGCCTTACGCAAATGGCGCGGCAATGGCGGGTGCTGGCGGATCAATTGCGTGACATGAAGCTCACCAAGGCGAGTGAGCGCGTGGCGCATTTCCTCACTGGGCGGCTGCTGCCAGGCGGGCGCGTTGCCATGCCGGAACCCCGCGCGGCCATAGCGGCGCGACTCGGCATGACACCGGAAAGCCTCTCCCGCGTCATGCATGGGCTGGAAGGGGCGGGGCTGGTGCGGCTGCACGGCAGGCGGGTGGAAGTGCCGGATGCGGAAGCCCTGACCCAGGCGGCGCGGGCTTCCGGCCAGTAGATTAAGCGGTTAGGCTCCCCTGATAACGGAGGATTGCCCATGGCCCGCGTACCTGATTTGACGGTGGATGATCTGGCGGAAGCCGATCGAGACCTGCTGAAGCGCCCGATTGCCCTGCATAAGGCATTGACCAATAGCCCGAAGGCAGCACGCGCCTTTTCCGGCCTTGGGCAATTCATTCGCTACGGGTCGCGCCTTGACCCGCGCCTCAGGGAATTGGCCATTCTGCAAGTGGGTTGGCAGGCGCGCTCACCCTATGAATGGTCGCATCACGTGAAAATCGGCAAGGATTTCGGCGTGAGCGATGCCGATATCCATGGTCTGATCGCCGAAAGCGCCGGGCAGGACTCGGCGCTTGAACCGCTGGCCAAGCTAGTACTGCTGGCCGCCCGTGAAGCCGCGGCAGGGCCGGGCATGACCGAGGCCACCTATAAGGCGCTGGCGGCGCATTTCGACCATGAACTGATGGTGGATCTGGTGGTGACCATTTCTTTTTACTGTGCGGTGGTGCGCGCCCTTTCATCGCTCGCGATTGAGGTTGAACCCGAATACCAGCCCTATCTGGACCAATACCCGCTGCCGACTTGAGTAAAGCTTTTTACTAAAATACTGATTCAAATCACTTAAATTTACCGGCTGGGGTTAGCAATCACCCCGGCAGGCGCAGCTTTTTGGCGAAGCAGCAACCCCGGCCTGCATCCCCGGGTTGCAAATAATTTTCGATTTAAGGGGTTCTTCAGCCCGCGCGTTAACCTTTTGGTTAATGCTCCCGATAAAGAATGCGTCAACCGAAGGAGAGCGGGGGACGATGGAACTCAGGATGGTCAAGGCCGGGGTATTGGACATGGCGGTGGAAATGCACGGCCCCGAAACCGGGCCGGTTGCCATCCTGCTGCATGGCTTTCCCGATGACGCCCGCGCCTGGGACGGCGTGGCGCCCGAGCTTGCCGCCCAGGGCTTCCGCGTGCTGGTCCCCTATCTGCGCGGCTACGGCCCGACGCGGTTTCTGGACGCCGCAACCCCGCGTTCCGGCGAACAGGCGGCGCTTGGGGCGGATTTGCTCGCGCTGATGGACGCGCTGGCGATCCCGCAGGCGATCCTGGCCGGGTATGATTGGGGCGGGCGCGCCGCTTGTGTCGTCTCGGCCCTTTGGCCGGAACGGGTAATCGGCCTGGTTTCCGCAAATGGCTATAATATTCAAGATATTGCGGGGAGTATCCGCCCCGCCGCGCCGGCGCAGGAAGCGCGCCATTGGTATCAATGGTACCTGCAAACAGACAGGGGCGCGGCGGGCCTGGCCCAGAATGGGCATAGCCTTTGTGAGCTGCTGTGGCGCATGTGGTCGCCCAATATGGGCTTCTCTGCCGAAAGCTACGCCAAAACGGCGGCCAGCTTCGACAACCCCGATTTCGTGGCGGTCGCCGTCCATTCCTACCGCCATCGCCACCGCGCCGTAGCCGGCGACCCCGCCTATGCGGCGATTGAAACCCGCCTGGTCGCCCGCCCCATGATCACCGTGCCGAGCCTGGTTTTGCACGGGGCGGAGGATGGCGTGGACCCGCCAGAGAATAGCGCCGGCTGCGCCCGGCATTTCTCACGGCTTTTGGCGCGCAAGGTTGTCCCAGCAGCCGGACACTTCCTGCCACGCGAATCTCCGGCTGAATTTTTAGCCGCGATTCACCTTTTGGTAAGCACTCATTAGGGGAGAAATGACCGATGGTCGTAAATTTCTGTCGAAAAACTCAGTTTAAGTATATTTCTTTATCAAGAAATTTACTTTTTTGGACGAGTATCGTTCATGGGACGCGGGGCGCTGAAATTTCCTGTTTCAATTCCCCGCGAGACTCTGTAATCTCTCACCTGTCGGTCAAAAGGAGCGATCAATGCGTGTTCTGCTAGTCGAGGATGATCCTACAACGGCGCGCGGCATTTCGTTAATGCTTCGTCATGCCTCCATGATTGTGGAAACAGCGGATACGGGGGAAGAAGCCCTCGAACTCGCCAAACTCTATGATTATGACATCATCGTTTTGGATCTGATGCTGCCGGATTTGGATGGTGGCGAAGTCGTGCGTCGTCTGCGCGCTGGTCGCGTTGAAACGCCGGTGCTGATCCTGTCGGGCGTCAGCCGCCCGCAAACCAAGGTGAAGGTCTTCGGCATGGGCGCCGATGATTTCATCACCAAGCCCTTCGACCAGCAGGAACTGGTCGCGCGTATCCAGGCCATTGTGCGCCGCGCGAAGGGTTTCAGCCAGCCGACCCTGCAAGTTGGCGCGCTGCAACTCAATATCGGCTCACGCGAAGTGGCGGTTGGTGGCAATCCTGTCCATCTAACCGGCAAGGAATACGCGATCCTGGAATTGCTCGCGCTCCGCAAGGGCGTTGTGCTGACCAAGGAAGTTTTCCTGAACCACCTGTATGGCGGCATTGATGAGCCTGAAGTGAAGATCATTGATGTCTTCATCTGCAAGCTCCGCAAGAAGCTCGCCACCGCTGGCGGCGCTGATCTGATCGGCACCGTTTGGGGCCGCGGCTATGTGCTGCGTGAGCAGAATGAACGTGCCGAATTCTGGGGTGGCAGCGCGAAGCCCGCGATTACCGCCGCCGACGTTCAGGCCGCCTAAGCCATCTGCCTTTAAGACCGACGCGTGATCCGCCGTAAGCGGGTCACGTAAGATGATGGGCCGGTCAGAGATCAGGGTAATACGTGTTTTCGCCTGATCTTTTACGGGCGTTGACCGCATGCGCGGTCAGCGCCATTTTTGTGTTTCATACTATCATCATGATGTGCTCGCGCCGCGTCGTCCGTTTCGAACGACACGGCAGCAATGCATAATGCCAACGCCCTGAATTCTAGAGCGTAACGTCACCGCACTCTAGCCCTGCGGGGCATAAAGCGGCAGGATATCCGCGAAGGAGCCCGCGCCATGTCCCATATCGTCCATCGCAACCTGTTGAAGGACCCACCCATTGCCGTTTCTGGCCAGGGGATTTGGCTGCGCGATTCCACCGGGCATGATGTGATTGATGGCTCTGGCGGCGCTGCCGTTGCCTGCTTGGGGCACGGCCATCCGCATGTGGTGTCGGCCATGAAGGCGCAGATTGATCGCCTGTGCTACGCGCATACCGCTTTGTTCAGCGCCGGCAGTGCCGAGAAGCTGGCGGAGGTACTGGTCGGGCATAAGCCAGGTGGCCTCACCCATGCCTATTTTGTGTCCTCAGGCAGTGAGGGGATGGAAGCCGCGCTTAAAATCGCGCGGCAATATTTTCTGGAAGCGGGTGAGCCACAACGCACGCGCTTCATCGCGCGGCGGCAATCCTATCATGGCAATACGCTCGGCGCGCTGGCGGCGAGTGGCAATATCGCGCGGCGGGCGCCTTATGCGCCGATCCTGTCGGATGCTTTCAGCCATGTCTCGCCCTGTTATGCCTATCGCGATCGGCGCGATGATGAGAGCGATGCCGATTATGTCGCGCGGCTGGCGGCGGAGCTGGAGGCGGAATTCCAGCGCCTTGGCCCGCGCAATGTGATTGCCTTTTGCGCGGAAACCGTGGTGGGGGCGACGCTTGGCTGCGCCACCGCACTGCCTGGTTATTTTCAGGCCATGCGCGCGGTGTGTGACCGGCATGGTGCGCTGTTGATTTTGGATGAGGTGATGTCCGGCATGGGCCGCACCGGCACTTTGCATGCCTGGGAACAGGAAGGCGTTTCGCCGGATATCCAGGTGATCGCGAAAGGCCTTGGCGGCGGCTATCAGCCGATTGGCGGCATTCTGGTGCATGGGCGCGTGGTGGAAACCCTGAAGCGCGGCACAGGTACTTTCAAGCATGGCCATACCTATCAGGCGCATCCCGTGGCCTGTGCGGCAGCGCTTGCAGTGCAGGAAGTGATTGCGGAAGAAAACCTACTGGCCAATACGCGCGCCATGGGGGCGCTTCTGGAACGCGGCTTGATGGAGCGCCTGGGTAATCATCGCCATGTTGGTGATATCCGTGGCCGCGGCCTGTTCTGGGCGGTGGAATTCGTCCAAGACCGCGCGAGCAAAGCAACCTTCGACCCTGCACTTGGCGTCAATGAACGCATCAAGCACGCCGCCTTCGCGCATGGCTTGGCGTGCTATCCCATGGGCGGCACGATTGATGGCAAGCATGGCGATCACGTGATCCTCTCACCGCCCTATATCGTCACGGCGCGGGATGTGGAGATGATCGTGGAACGCTTCGGCGCTGCGGTGGATGAGGTTTTTGCCAATCTATCTAAAGGCTGAGATGTTGCGCGCGCAGCGCTGGATCGGTTTCCAGCGCTGCCATGCTGCCATCATAGCGAATCTCGCCGCGTTCAATCACGTAAGCGCGATCCGCGACCGCCGCGGCGAAATCGAAATTCTGTTCTGATAGCAATACGGCGATGCCCGCGCGCTTCATGCGCAGCACGGCATCCGCCATTAATTCCAGAATGACGGGTGCTAGCCCTTCTGAGGGTTCATCCAGCAGCACCGCAGCCGGATTGCCCATCAGCGTGCGCGCAATCGCGAGCATTTGCTGTTCCCCACCGGACATGGCCGCAGCACGGCGATGGCGCATGGAAGCCAGATTTGGGAAAACCTCAAAAAGCCGCTCAGGTGTCCAGGCATCACCCCCTTCTGCCGGGCGGCGGCCCACTTCCAGATTTTCGGCGACCGTCAGATCGGTGAAAATCCGCCGATCTTCCGGCACATAACCCAAGCCAAGCCGCGCGATGCGAAAGGGTGGCAGCCCGGCAATATCACGCCCGGCAAACCGCACGCGCCCGGCGCGCGGCGGGATCAGCCTCATGATCGCTTTCAGCGTGGTGGATTTGCCCGCGCCATTGCGGCCCATCAGCGCCGCGACCTCTCCACGCGCAAGCCGCAGCGACACACCAAACAGAATCTCCGCCGGGCCATAGCCGGCGCGCAAGCCTTCTGCTTCCAGCATTGCTTCAGCCATGCGCCGCCGCCCTCGCGCGTAGAGCAGCACGCAGACCGGAAGTGCCGAGATAGACGCGCTGCACTTCCGGATTGGCGCGCACCTCTTCTGGCGTGCCAGCAGCGATGATCTCACCCCGCACCAGCACCAGGATGCGATCCGCATGGGCGAATACCGCATCCATGTCATGTTCAGTGAACAGCACGCCGATGCCAGAACTTCGCGCAATGCCGGCCACCAGGCGCATCAGCGCGGCGCGTTCAGCCGGCGCCATGCCGGCCGTCGGTTCATCCATCAGCAGCAGGCGCGGCGCGCCGGCAAGTGCAATCGCCAATTCCACGCGCTTCACATCGCCATAAGCCAGCGCCCCCATGGGCCGTTCGGCCTGCTCTGCCATGCCCAACTGATCGAGCAAGCCGAGCGCTTCCGACCGATACAGCGCACCAGCACGGGAAATCACATCACGTGTCCGCCCGGCATGGGCAATCAGTGCCATTTGCAGATTTTCCAGCACAGACATGGAAAGAAAAATCTGCGCCACCTGAAAGCTGCGCCCCACACCCAGGCGGCAAATGGCGCGCGGCGGCAGGCCGGTAATGTCCTGCCCTTCCAGCATCACGCGCCCACTATCGGGGCGTAGCTGCCCGCCCACCATGTTGAAGCTGGTGGATTTGCCCGCGCCATTCGGGCCGATCATGGCGAGCATTTCACCCGCTGCCAGCGTGAAACTCACATTGCGCGCTGCTACCACGCCGCCGAAATTCTTGTTGAGATTTTCCACAACCAGCAGCGTCATGGCGCACCACCCGCAAACCGCGCGCGCAGCGTTGCATAGGCGCCGCCAAGCCCGCGGGGAAAGATCAGCACCAGCGCAATAATGGAAGCCCCCAACAGAAACCGCCAATGATCGGTAAGCGGCATGAAGACATCCTTGATGCTGTGAAACGCCGCCGCCCCCAGCACCGGCCCCATCACGGTCTGCATGCCGCCCAGTAAAATCATCGCGAGGAAATCCACTGACAAGGGAATCCCAAGCAGCGTCGGATCAATCGAGCCTTTGGAAAATGCGTAAAGCCCGCCCGCCAAACCTGCCGCAGCACCTGCGATAGTAAAGCCAAGCCAGCGATGGGCGCGCACATCAATCCCAATAGCTTCCGCACGCGGGGCAGAATCGCGCGCGGCGCGCAAGCTTGCGCCAAACGGCGCATAAATCACATGGCGCAGCGCGAACATCCCGAGCACTGCTGCCACCAAAACCAGATAATGATAGGCGCTGCGCGATGCCGCCCAGGCTGAGGGCCAAACACCGACAATGCCATTATCGCCGCCCGTGACTTCCACCCATTGAAAGCAGACCGCATAGGCAATTTGCGCAAAAGCCAAGGTCAGCATCGCCAGATAGATGCCCTGCAAGCGCACAATGAAAAACCCAAAAAGTGCGGCGAAAAACCCAGCCGCCAAGGGTGCGGCGATCAGCGCCGGTTCCATCGGCATGCCGAGCTTTGTTACCAATAACCCACTCGCATAAGCGCCCAGGCCGAAATAGGCAGCATGGCCGAAGCTGACGATGCCACCATTGCCCACCAGGAAATTCAGCGAAAAGGCCGCGAGCGCGAAGATCAGCACCTCGGTCGCGACCTTGATGGCATAGGCATCACCAAAAATCGGCACAGCAGCCGCCACCACGACGGCCAAAAGCAAAAGCAATTTCTCAGCAGCCGCAAAACTGCCCGGCTGCATAATGCCCTCAGGCAGCCCGCCATGCCCCGTGGTGCTCTCCGGCCGGCCCAGCAGGCCCCAAGGCTTCACTACCAGCACCAGCGCCATCAGCAGGAACACCAACACTAGCGTGATCTTCGGGAATATCAGCACACCAAACGCCTGCAATTGCCCAATCAGCAGCGCCGCCAAAAACGCGCCGCCGATCGAACCCATTCCGCCAATCACCGTCACCACAAAGGCCTCGGTAATGATGGAAAGATCCATCTGCGCGGAAGCGGAAACGCGGGGGATCTGCAAGGCGCCACCAAGCCCCGCGAGGAAAGCACCCAGAAACAGCGTGCCGGTAAAGAGCAAAGCCTGATTAACGCCAAGCGCGCCGACCATCTCTCGGTCCCGTGTTGCAGCGCGGAGCAAAATGCCGAAACGCGTTTTCTTCATTAGCAGCCATAGCAGGCCAAGCACCACCGGCCCGGCGGCAATCAGGAAAAGCTCATAAGCCGGGAAGCGCTGATCCAGGATCATCACGCCATGGCGCAGCCCTGGCGCACGCGGCCCGGCAATATCCATCGGCCCCCAGATATGCAACACCGCATCCTGCACCATCAGTACCACGCCGAAAGTCGCCAGCAATTGAAACAACTCCGGCACCTTATAAATCCGCCGCAGCAGCAGGATTTCCATCGCAACACCCAGCACGCCCACCACAACAGCAGAAATCAGCACGCCGGCAAAGAACAGCGTTGGTGATCTTTCAATCTGCAACAGCCAGGGCACGATCGTCACCGCCATATAGGCGCCGAGCATATAGAAAGACCCATGCGCGAAATTCACGATCCGCGTCACGCCAAAGACAAGCGTCAAGCCCGAGGCAATGATGAAAAGCGAGGATGCGCTGGCCAGGCCCGATAGGCACTGGACCAGCAGAAAGCCGAATTCCACGCTCAAGCCCGGCGCGCGGCCCGCACTTCTTCTTCGGGGAACATGTAATCCGCACCATCAGCATAGCGCGCATTGCGCATGGTGCCTTGCCCATTGCGCTGCGTGGTTTCACCGACCCAGGTGCCCATGCTGCCCTGCTGATCAATACCGCGCATGGTGACATTGCCAACCACGGTTTCGGTCCGCAAATCGCGCAGCGTATCCACCAACACCTCATTATCCAGGCTATTGGCGCGGTTCAGCATATTGGCCAGCACTTGCACGGTCACATAGCCAAGCAGGCTACCCTTGCGCGGCGTGTCATTGAAGCGCGCGCGATAGGCTTCGACAAAAGCGCGATGCGCGGCGCCTTCCACCTGATCCCAGGGATAGCCCGTCACCACCCAGCCTTCCGGCGTTTCGTCACCAAGCGGGATCATATATTCCGGCTCGCCTGTCAGCAGGGAAAGCACAAAACGGCGTTCAAACAGCCCACGCGTATTGCCTTCCCGCACAAAGGCGGTCAGGTCCGGGCCAAACAGCACATTGAAAATCGCATCGGGCCGCGCCTGCGCCAAAGCGCCCACTGTCGCCCCCGCATCCACGCGGCCAAGTGCGGGATATTGTTCGGCGATAATTTCGGCGCCCGGAATGGCGCTGCCAATCAGCCGCTTGAAATTCGCTGCCGCCGATTGGCCATATTCGTAATTCGGCGCCACAATCGCCCAGCGCCTTTGCGTCCTGCCGCGCGCGGCTTCCACCAGCATGCGCGTTTGCATGAAGGTGGAAGGGCGCAGCCGCCACGTATAGCGATTGCCCTGCGCCATGGTGATCGCGTCACTTAGCGGTTCGGTCGCGAAGAACAGTCTTTTGCGCTGATTGGCGAAATCCGCCACCGCCAGCCCGACATTTGAAAGAAACGTGCCGGCGATGAAGGTAACGTTTTCACGCGTGAACAATTCCTCGGCCACGCGCACCGCATCACCAGGTGTCGCGCCATCATCACGAAAGATGAATTCCATCCGCCGTCCGCCCATGACACCACCAGCGGCATTGATCTGCTCGGCGGCCATTTGCATGGCGTTGCGATAGGGGATGCAGAAGGCCGCCATGCGGCTATAGGAATTGAGCTCCCCAATGCGGATCGGCGCACCCTGCGCCGCCGCGCGGCGCCCTGTCGCCACTGCCGCCAGCCCGGCGCTGGCGGCCAGAAGCGCGCGGCGCCCGAGAATGATGCTACCCATGACCAGCCTCTGCTGTCCTTTGTCGCCTAGACAATGGCGATGGCAGGGGCGCTGGTCCAGGGTCTGGCGCCGACTTGTTTGTGACAGGCCAGATTCAGTCTAGCCGGGCGGGGCGGCCTCGGCTAAAAGCCCGTCACCATGATTACCGTCCTGCTTGTCCTGCACCTTTTCGTGACGCTCGCGCTGATCGGCGTTGTCCTGCTCCAAAGGAGCGAAGGCGGCGGGCTTGGCGTGGGCTCTTCCCAGGGCATGGGGTCCTTCATGGGCGGGCGCGGCACGGCCAATCTGCTGACGCGTTCCACCGCCATTCTGGGTGCGGCCTTCTTTGCCCTGGCGCTGACCCTGGCCCTGCTGACCAAGGGCGCGTCGCAACAGAACCGCTCCATCCTGGATGGCCCGGCGCCGATCACGGCCCCCGCCGCCCCAGCGCTGCCCAGCCTGCCGAGCGTGCCGACGAACTGATTACGTCAAGGCGCGCCCACCAACCGCCGCACCGCCACGACCAGTTCCGGCGCATCCCAGGCCGCTTCGCCTTCCAGCCGCGCCACTTCCCGCCCGGCGCGGTCAATAATCACCGTGGTCGGCAGGCCCCGCGCCCCCAAGGCCCGCGCCGCCGCGCCGCGCGGGTCGAGCCAGATGGCAAGCTCCTTCAGCCCCAGCCGCTGATAAAAGGGCTCCACCTGCGCCCGCCCGCCGCGATCGGAAGATAGCGCCAGGACGGCAATGCGTTCCGCGCGCAGCATCGCCTGCAAGCGGTCCAGCGCCGGCATTTCCGCGACACAGGGCGGGCACCAGGTCGCCCAGAGATTGACCACCAGCCCCTGCCCGGCAAAGGCCGCCAGCCCGGTTTCCTTGCCATCCGCATCGGTGAAGCTGATGGCTGCCACCGGCGCCGGATTGGCAGCCTCGCGCAATTTCTCGAGCCCCTTCGCGGCCCACCCTTGCCGCGATGCGCCGGGCGCGAGTAGGGTCGCGCCAATCAAGGCCGGGGCGCCAAAAATCGCAGCACGGCGTTTCAGAACCAACACGAAAGATACTCCCTCCGCATGAGCAGCAGCGCGAACCAGCAATGGGGCGGACGTTTCGCCGAAGGCCCCTCGGCCATCATGGCCGCCATCAATGCCTCGATCGGGTTTGACCGCAAGATGTGGCGCCAGGATATCCAAGGCAGCTTGGCCCATGCCGCCATGCTTGCCCATGTAGGGATCATCAGCGCAGAAGACGAGACCGCAATCCGGGACGGCCTCGCAAAAATCGCGGCGCGCATCGAAGCCGGTGATTTCCCCTTTGATGACGCGCTTGAAGATATTCACATGAATGTCGAAGCGCGGCTGACGGAAACGATTGGGGAAGCCGGCAAGCGCCTGCACACGGGGCGTTCCCGGAATGACCAGGTGGCGCTTGATGTGCGGCTTTGGGTGCGCGATGCGATTGATGGGCTTTCCGGGCAGATCAAGGATGTGATGCGCGCCTTGGTCGTGCGTGCAGAAGAACATGCGGGCAGCGTCATGCCCGGCTTCACGCATTTGCAGCCGGCGCAGCCTGTCACCTTCGGCCATCACATGCTGGCCTATGTTGAAATGCTGTCGCGTGATTTGTCTCGGCTCGCGGATTGTCGGGCGCGCTTGAATGAAAGCCCGCTTGGCGCCGCCGCTTTGGCGGGCACTGGCTTCGCGATTGACCGGCACATGACGGCGAAGGCTTTGGGTTTTGATCGGCCCATGCGGAACAGCCTGGATGCCGTGGCGTCGCGCGATTTCGCCGCTGAATTCCTGTTCTGCTGCGCCATGTGCAGCGTGCATCTTTCGCGCTTGGCGGAAGAAATTGTGATCTGGACCAACCCCTATTTCGGCTTTGTGAAACTGTCGGATGCCTTCACCACCGGCAGTTCCATCATGCCGCAAAAGCGCAACCCTGATGCAGCAGAGCTTGTGCGCGGCAAGACGGGCCGCGTGATGGGCGCGCTGATGGGCATGCTGACGGTGATGAAGGGCCTGGCGCTGACCTATTTCAAGGATATGCAGGAAGACAAGGAAGGCATTTTCGATGCCGCCGAAAACCTGACCCTGACCTTGGCCGCCACCGCTGGCATGGTGCGGGATATGAAGCCACAGACGGAACGGTTGGCCGCCGCTGCCGGCGCTGGGTTTTCCACCGCGACCGATTTGGCGGATTGGCTGGTGCGCAGCCTGAAAATGCCCTTCCGCGATGCGCATCATGTCACGGGCACGCTGGTGGCCAAGGCAGAGGCGCGCAGCGTTGATCTTTCCGGCCTGACGCTTGCGGAAATGCAGGCGGTGGAACCGCGCATTACGCAGGGCGTTTTTGATGTGCTGACGGTTGAAGCCTCCGTCCGGTCGCGCACTTCCTATGGCGGGACAGCGCCGGCCAATGTCGCCGCCATGGCCGCCGAATGGAAGGCCAAGCTGGCATGAGGCGTGGTGCGCGGCCCCTGTTGCTGCTGCTGGCGGTGGCCTTTCTGGCTACGGCTTGTGGCCGCATGGGACCGATCCGCCCGCCTGGCCCGGCGGAGGAAGTTACCCATCCGCGGATGTACCCAAATCGCTGAGCCCCCGAATTAGCGCTTGCGATAAGCCGCGCGCATCACGACAATAGGCGGATGGCTTCCCCCGCACCTGCCCTTGATCCGGGCAATGACCCGTCCTTTGCCGAATTGCTCGCGCAGCGTCCGCAGCTTACGCGCCATGCGCATGATGGGCTGGTCATGGAAGATGTGCCTTTGGCCCGCATTGCCGAGGTGGTGGGCACGCCAACCTGGGTCTATTCCGCCGGCACCTTGCGCCGCCGCGCCAGCGCGCTCCGCGCTGCCTTGGCGGATGCAGGGCTGACGGCGACCGTGCATTTCGCCACCAAGGCCAATGCCAATCTGGCAGTGCAATCGCTACTAGGGCGCGAAGGGCTCGGCGCCGATGTGGTGAGCGAAGGCGAATTGCGCGGCGCACGTGCCGCCGGCATTCCCGCCAGCGCGATAGTTTTTTCCGGTGTCGGCAAATCGGAGCGCGAGATTCGCTTGGCGCTTGCGGAAGACATCATGCAAATCAATGCCGAAAGCATTGAGGAAATTGACATGATTTCCGCTATCGCCGCCGGCATGGGGCGCAGCGCGCCGGTCGCCATTCGCGTGAACCCGGATGTGGATGCAAAGACCCACGCCAAGATCACGACCGGCCTCAGCGAGAATAAATTCGGCGTCGCCTATGATGACGCAATGGCGCTTTACGCCCGCATGGCAAAGCTGCCCGGCATTCGCCCGATTGGCATCGCGACGCATATCGGCAGCCAGATCACTATCGGCATGGGTGCCTATCGCGCGGCCTATGCGCGGCTTGCAGAATTGGTGCGCGCCATTCGCGCCCATGGCCAGCAGATTGAGCGCATTGATTGCGGCGGCGGGCTTGGCATTGCCTATCGCGATGAAATCGCCCCCGCGCCAGCCGCGCTGGCCGGGGCGATCAAGGCAGAGCTTGGCGCGCTTGGCCTGCCCGTCATGCTGGAACCGGGGCGCTGGATTGCCGGGCCGGCGGGGGTATTGCTGTCTCGTGTCATTCTGCAAAAGCAGGGCGCGGCGCGGCGCTTTGTGGTGCTGGATGCGGCGATGAATGATCTGCTGCGCCCGGCCATGTATGATTCCTGGCATGGCATTCTGCCGGTCTCGCCCGCTGCACTGGTGGCGCCGTTGGCGCCGGCTGATGTTGTTGGGCCGGTTTGCGAAAGCAGCGATTGCTTCACGCGGGATCGCGCCTTGCCGGATTTGCCGCCCGGCGCCCTGGTCGCGCTGCTCGATGCGGGCGCTTACGGCGCCACCATGTCCTCCACCTATAATGCGCGCCCCTTGGCGGCGGAGGTTTTGGTGGATGGCGCGCGCTTCGCCGTAGTGCGGGACCGCCAATCCTATGAGGCTTTGCACGCCGGCCAGCGCGTGCCGGAATGGCTCATGGAATGAGCGCAACGCCGGGGAAAGCGCCGCCTGAAAACCAGGGCCTCGCGGCCTTGGGGATCAAGCTCGGCCTTTCGCGCCTGGCGCTTTGGTGGGAAGCCGCTTGGCGCGCGCTTTGGCCGCCGCTTGGGGTGATGGGCGCCTTCCTCGCGCTGGCTTTCACTGGGCTGCTGCCGACACTGCCGCCGGTGCTGCATCTGCTGATCCTGATTGGCTTTGCTGCCGCGCTTGGGTATTTCGGCTATCGCGCCGCGCTTGGGCTGAGTGCACCCGCAGCCGATGCAGCGGCGCGGCGGTTGGAACGGGATTCCGGCCTCACCCATCGCCCGCTTGCCGTACTGGCGGATCGCCCCGCCGGTAATGACCCCATGTCGCAGGCACTATGGCAGGCGCATCGCAATCGCGCAGCGGCGCAGCTTGGGCAGTTGCGCGTGGCGCGGCCCTCCCCTGGGCTCGCGTCACGAGACCCACGCGCCTTGCGCGCTGCCGTGCTGGTCGCGCTGGTGGCGGGGCTTGGTATGGCAGGGCGGGAAGCACCGGAACGGCTGCTCGCGGCCCTGGTGCCGCCCTTTGCGGAACCGCCTGCCGCGCCAATAGCCTTGGCCGCGCGGTTTGAAGCCTGGGTGACGCCGCCCGCCTATACGGGGGCTCCGCCGCAATTCCTGAAGGCAGAAGGCGGCGTGGTGGCAGTGCCGGCAGGCAGCCGGCTGCACATGGTTTTCTCGGGCAGCGCCAGCCCGCCGGAGCTGCGCCTGGGCAGCACTGTGCATGCCTTTGCGCGCATGGATGCGCAAAGCCATTCGGTTGAACTGCCTTTGACCGAGGGCGGCACCTTGGTGCTTAAGCGCGATGGGCGCGATGTGGCGCAATGGGCGCTGACGCTGACCCCCGATGCACCGCCCTTGGTTGCTTGGGACCCCGCCCCGGCGCGGGCAGGGCGCGGGCTTGCGCTGCGGCTGCCGTGGAAGGCGGAAGATGATTGGGGCTTGGTGGCGCTCCGCCTGGAATTGCGCCTGAAGCAAAGGCCAAGCGCGCCGCCGGTGGTGCAGGACATGCCCTTGCCAGGTGGCGCGCCGCGTCAGGCGCAGGGCGCGGCGCAGCATGATTTTTCCACCCATCCCTGGGCCGGGCTGGAGGTGGAAGCCCGGCTTTTCGCCCGCGATGGCGCGGAACAGGAAGGCAAATCGGAAGGCGCGTTTCTGGTGCTGCCGGAACGGCGCTTTTCGCATCCTGTCGCGCAGCAATTGATTGCCCTCCGGCGCGCGCTGTCACTAGACCCCGGCGCGCGCGACCCCGCACGGCGCGAATTGGACCGCATCACCAATGCGCCGGAAGCCTTCGAACATGACACGGGCATCTTTCTGACTTTGCGCGCGGCGCGGCATCGGCTGGGGCGTGATCGGCGAGATGAGGCCGTGCCGGAAGTCCAGCAGATTTTATGGGATGTGGCGGTGGCTTTGGAAGAAGGGCGCACGGACCGTACCGCGCGCGCCTTGAACCAGGCGCGAGAGGCATTGCGTGAGGCTTTGGAAGAAGCCCGCCGCGACAATCCCGAACGCAGCCCCGAACAGCGCGCCGAATTGCAGCGCCGCATTCAGGAATTGCGCGAAGCCATTCGCCAGCATCTGGAAGCGCTGGCTGAACGCATGCAGCGCGAGAATAATGAAGCGCTGGCCTATGACCCGCAGCAGCGCGTGTTTGATCGCCGCGAATTGGAACGCCGCACCCGCCGGCTGGAAGACGCGGCGCGCGATGGCAGGCAGGAAGATGCCGAACGCGAAATGGCCGAGCTTGAGGAAATGCTGCAAGCCCTGGAAGAAGGCCGCACCAGCCGGACAGAGGATCGTCAGCGCCAGCAGCGCCAGCGCGGCCAGCAGCAGATGGGCGCTTTGCAGGATATGGTGCGCCGAGAAGCCGAGATGCTGGACCGCGCGCATCGCCGCAGCGGTGAACAGGACATCAGCCGCGGTGATACGCGCCGCCCGCCGCCGCCGCGCCCGCAAACACCCGAGGCGCGCGAAGAAGCGGCGCGCGATGCGCGCACCCAACGTGCGCTGCGCCGCGCGCTTGGTGAATTGATGCAGCAATTCGGCGAATTGACCGGCGATGTGCCGGCACCTCTGGCCGAGGCTGATCGCGCCATGCGAGATGCGGCAGAGGCGCTCGCTGAAGGGCGGGACCCGCGCGGCGCGCAGCAGCAAGCCATCCGCGCGCTGACGGAAGGCGGGCGACAAATGTCGCAGCGCATGCAGCGCCAATTCGGCCAACCCCAGCCTGGCGAAGGGGAAGGCGAAGGTGAAGGCGAAGGCCAGGAAATGGCCGGCGGCCAGCAGGGCAGCGAGGGTCAGGAAAATCAGCTTGGCGAAGGCCGCGATCCGCTTGGGCGGGACCGGCGCGAAACGGGCGGGTCAGCACAGGATAATGCTGGCGACACTTTGGTTCCGGGGGAAGCGGAACGCCTGCGGTCGCATCAATTGCAACAGGAACTCCGCCGCCGCGGCGCGGAACGCGAACGGGCACCGGTGGAGTTGGAATATATTGATCGGCTGCTCAGGCGGTTTTAGCGCTTCCGCTATGGTCAAGCTGTCCTTGGATCACGGCTGAAACCGTCACGCCGTGTCACCCCCTCACCCAATCTTGAACCGCGTCAGATATTCCGGCGGCGCGGCAACGCTGCCACGCGGATCAGGAATGGGCGGCAGGGTGCGCACCTCCAACGGCAATACCCCCGCCCAGACATCCTGCATCAAATCCTCATCCGGATCGCCAGGTGGGCCGCGGCGGATTTTTGCTGATGCCTCATTGATTTCAATCGCGAGCACCGTGGTCGCCTTCGCCTCATAAGCCGTCATGGCGCGCAGCCTGTCCCAACGGCCAGGGAACATGCCCTCCACAAAGTTTTTCAGCCGCATTTCCTTCTCCGCTGGGTCGGCAATCAACCGCGCGCGGCCCAGCAGCATCACCGAACGATAATTGACCGAATGATTATACGCAGACCGCGCCAGCACCAGCCCATCCATCAGCGTGACGGTGACACAAACATCTGCCTCAATGCAGGTTTCAATCATCCGGCTAGCGGCCGAGCCATGCCAATACACATGATCCCCCTCTCGCCATTGCAGCGTCGGTGTCACGAAGGGCGCGCCATTCAGTACATAGCCGATATGCGCAAGCGGTTGCGCATCCAGAATGGCGTCAATGCTCGCGCGGTCATAAGCGCCGCGTTCATGCATGCGCTTGACACGGGTGCGCTCAGACGGCGCTGCGCTGGGACGGGCCATGGAAAGGTTCCTTCTGTCACTTGCCAAGGGGTGCAGCCTCGGGGAAAGGTGGCTTGCTGAAAAGGTCCGGTTTTCGAAACATGAGCAGACCACTTCGCAAAGCCCCAGGGGCCGAGGCCGCGCTGCTTTCCCTCGCCCTTGATCGCGCGGCGAAGCGGCCCTTGCATGTGCAATTGGCGGAAGGGCTGCGCCGCTTGATCCTGGGCGGGCGGATTGCGCCGGGGGCAAGGCTGCCCTCCACCCGGGCGCTTGCGGCAGAATACGGCATCGCGCGGGCCACTGCCGTGCTGGCGGTGGAGCAATTGGCCGCCGAGGGGTTTGTTACCGCCCGCCGCGGTTCGGGGCTTTATGCCTCCGCCACACTGCCGGAGGGTAATCTGCAACCCGCCCGCCCCGATGCCCCCGCCGCGCCAGCCCCAGCGCCGCCGCCCGCCCCCTGGCAGCCCTTTCAGATTGAAGCGACCGATCCCGCGCTGTTCCCGCGCCAGGCGCTCGGGCGGTACTTGCAGCGGCACTGGCGGCTGGATGCCGCCGGGCTGCTGGCGCCGCAGGATGGCTTTGGGCTTTTCGCCCTCAGGGCCGCGCTGGCCGAGCATTTGCGCGCCTGGCGCGGCATTACGGCGGAACCGGCGCAAATCATCATCACCAGCGGGTTTTTCGATGGGCTGGACATCATCGCCGCCGCGGCCTTCACCCCCGGCGATGCGGTGCTGATTGAAGAGCCAGGCTTCCCGCCACTTCGCCACGCGCTGCAGCGCCTGGGGCTGCGGCCCGTCCCGGGCCTTGCCGATCAGGCCGGGCTTGACCCTGCCGCGCTGGACCAAGCCTTGCGCGGGGTCTTCATGGCGCCGTCACGCCATTATCCTTTGGGTGGCACGCTTTCGCTCAGCCGGCGGCTCGCTTTTCTGGATTGGGCGGAACGCGCCGGCGGCTTCCTGGTGGAAGATGATTATGATGGCGAATACCGCTATGCCGGCGCGCCCTTGCCGGCGCTGATGAGCCTCGATCGCGCGGCGCGGGTGATTTACGTGGGCAGTTTTTCAAAAGTGCTCAGCCGGTCCATGCGGCTTGGCTATGTGGTGCTGCCCGCGCCGCTGGTGGCGCCAGCGCGGGCGCATCTGGCGCGGCGGGGGCTTACGGCTTCCATCCTGCCCCAGGCGACGTTGGCGGAGTTTATCGCGGGTGGGGATTTCGCCGCCCATATCCGCCGTACGCGCCGGGTTTATGGGCGCCGGTTGGCCGCCATGCAGGAAGCCTTGGCGCCGC
This sequence comes from Roseomonas sp., assembly GCA_020249435.1. Lineage (GTDB taxonomy): Bacteria > Pseudomonadota > Alphaproteobacteria > Acetobacterales > Acetobacteraceae > Neoroseomonas. The sequence goes on from JADCFQ010000026.1 coordinate 20,302, forward strand.
TTGGGCCTTATCTCAGACCGGAACCGACCGATGCCGGGCTGCATTTGGTGGCGAGCCTCGGCCCGCGCCTCAAGGGGCTGGTCACGGATCAGGAAATCGCGGCAGCGGCCGCGGCAGAGGGCCTCCATTTGGCGCCACTTTCCCCGCTTTACGCCGGGCCGCCGCGCGCCCAAGGGCTGCTTCTTGGCTTTGCCGGCTTTACCGAGGCCAGCATCCAGACGGGCATGCAACGCCTCGGGGGCCTGCTCGCGCGGCTCGCGGGGAAATAAACCTGGGGGAGGAAATTTCCCACCCCGCGCTTTTCCCTTGCTCTGGGAAGTTTTTTCCCGGATAAGCCCGCCTCATGCGCAGCGTCGAAGATATCATCGCCCTTTTGGGCGGTTCTGAAGCCGCGGCTGAACGCTGCGGCGTCGGCACGGAAGCCATTCGCAAATGGCGGCAATCCAAGGCCATTCCCGCAAAACATTGGCCTGCCATCCTGACCGCCACCGGCCTCACGCTTGCCGATTTGCCCGGCGCCCCTTCTGACACCCCGAAAACGGAGCCCCTTCCCATGGCCGATACCGCCCCCCCTGGCGCCACCGCCTGCCTGGTGCTGGCTGATGGCAGCGTCTTTTGGGGCCGCGGCTTCGGGGCCGAGGGCAAGGCGGTGGCCGAGATCTGCTTCAACACGGGCATGACCGGCTATCAGGAAACCCTGACCGATCCTTCCTATGCCGGGCAGATCATTACCTTCACCTTCCCCCATATCGGCAATGTCGGCACCAATCAGGAGGACATCGAAGCCCTCACACCCGCCGCGCGCGGGCTGATCGTGAAGCAGGATGTCACCGAACCCGCCAATTACCGCGCCACGCGCCATTTGCACGCTTGGCTGGTTTCCCATGGCGTGCCGGGGCTTTCCGGCATTGATACCCGCGCGCTGACCGCGCGCATCCGCGATGGCGGCGCGCCTAATGGCGTTTTGTGCCACCGCGTGGATGGGAAGTTTGATATCGCGGCCCTTCGCGCCGAAGCCGCCGGCTGGCCCGGGCTGGAAGGCATGGATCTGGCGAAGGATGTGACCTGCCGGCAGAGCTATCGCTGGGATGAAACCGAATGGGCCTGGCCCACCGGCTTTGGCCGCCAGAGCGCGCCGAAATACCGCGTTGTCGCGATGGATTACGGCGCCAAGCGCAATGTCCTGCGCTGCCTGGCCTCTGCCGGTTGTGACGTGGTGGTGCTGCCCGCCACCGCCTCGGCCGAGGAGATTTTCGCGCAAAAGCCGGATGGCGTTTTCCTGTCCAATGGTCCGGGTGATCCGGCGGCAACCGGCACCTACGCGCTGCCCGCCATTCGCGCCGTGCTGGACAAGAAGCTGCCGGTGTTTGGCATCTGCTTGGGGCATCAATTGCTGTCACTCGCGCTTGGGGCGCGCACCTTCAAGCTGGCGCGCGGGCATCGCGGCGCAAATCAGCCGGTGAAGGATTTGACGACTGGGAAGGTCGAAATCACCAGCCAGAATCACGGCTTTGCGGTGGACCCGGAAAGCCTGCCGGGCAATGCGAAGGTCACGCATATCTCTCTGTTTGATGGCACGAATGAAGGCATTGCGGCGACGGATCGCCCGGCCTTTTCCGTGCAATACCACCCGGAAGCGAGCCCCGGCCCTTCCGACAGCCATTACCTGTTTCATCGCTTCGTTGACATGATCGAAAGGGCCAAGGCATGAGCAAGATGTTTGATCTGACCGGCCGTGTTGCGCTGGTCACGGGTGGCAATGGCGGCATTGGGCTTGGCATGGCAACGGGCCTGGCCAAAGCAGGCGCGACCGTCATGGTGGCTGGCCGCAATGCCGCGAAGAATGACGCAGCGGTGGCAGGCTTGCGCGCGCTGGGCGCCAAGGCGGAAAGCATCGCCGTGGATGTGACCGATCCCGCTTCGATCACCGGCATGGTGGAAGAAACCGCCAAGCGGCTCGGCCGTTTGGATATTCTGGTGAATAATGCGGGCACGAATATCCGCAATCGGCCAGAGACCTACAAGCTGGAAGACTGGCACACCATCATCAATACCAACCTGACCAGCGGCATGTTGGCATCGCAAGCGGCCTATCCGTATTTGAAGGCACATGGCTGCGGGCGCGTGATCAATAACGGGTCCATGCTGTCCATCTTCGGCCTGCCTTTGCATGTGGCTTACGGCGCTTCCAAGGGTGGTGTGGTGCAGATGACGAAATCCTCTGCCGTCGCCTGGGCGGCCGATGGCATTACGGTGAATGTGATCCTGCCGGGCTGGATTGATACGGACCTCACGCGCAAGGCGCGGCAGGATATGGCCGGGCTGAATGATAATGTGCTGGCGCGCACGCCTTCCAAGCGCTGGGGCCTGCCGGAGGATTTTGAGGGGGTGGCGGCCTTCCTCGCTTCCGATGCGGCAGCTTTCATCACCGGGGTCGCGATCCCGGTGGATGGTGGGTATTCGGTGCAGGGGTGAGTTAATCGGAAGGAGAGGATTTATGTTAATCTCCGATCTATCTCAGCTTCAGCGAACCGTTTTGGTCGCGATATACAGGTGCCTGGATCTGGAGGATGAAATTTTCTTTTCAACTCGGCAGGTTCATGTTCAAATTGTTCCCAGGCTTCCGATGGGGGTGGTTGCCGCCACTCTTGTTGCTTTGATGGAAGCTGAGCTCATTTATCAAAGCGATTATTCTGAATCTGTCGGCCCGGAAAAGAAATTCGCCCTGACCGCATTCGGTGCCGAAATATCACATGAAGCCACAGTAGACTATGCGGCGACGGTTGCGAGCGGAAAGACCGCTGATTTGGATCACATTATCAGCGCGCGCCTAAACGCGCTCGATGAGCAAAGCTCCGACTCTTGGCACCCAATTCAAGCTGATTCTTCTAGCGACTTAGGCAAAGACGCGATTGATTCGATCCAGACTGTACTAGACCGAGTTGAAGCAGATAACGGCTTTGCTGCCACGAGCCCAAGAGAGCGGGATACCATAGTCTATAGTCTGAAAGTAGGTATCGAGATTCTCCGTTCGCACCTGCCCTCGCGTGAGCAGGTTACCGCGTTCGTCCTGTCGCCGCTTAAGTATATCATTCGAGTTTTTGGTCAGCATGCGACAGGCGAACTAGCTAAGAGAGCCGTCGAAAAAGTCTTAAGTTGGCTGTCTGAGTCATAAATGCCCACCCTCGAAACCCTGCTGATTTTCGCTGCACTTTCGCTCGGCCTCGCGGCGACGCCGGGGCCGAATATGCTCTATCTTGTCTCGCGGTCATTGGCGCAAGGTGTTGGCGCCGGCATGATTTCGCTGATTGGCTGCCAATGCGGGTCGCTGGTCATCATGCTCTGCGCGGCGGCGGGGATTACGGCTGCACTTTTCGCCATTCCCTATGCCTGGGATGTGCTGCGTATTGGTGGCGCGGCGTATCTCGCGTTTCTCGCCTGGCAATGCTTGCGCCCTGGTGGGCAGCCGATTTTCGCCGCACGCCCCATGCCGCGTGAACCTGCATCGCGGCTATTTGGTGTTGGCTTCGCCACTGCCGCGCTGAACCCAAAAGTTGCGATTTTCTATGTTGCCGTGCTGCCGCCCTTCATTGACCCCGCGCGCGGTGATGTCTTTCTGCAAGGCATCGCGCTTGGCGCGGTGCAGATCGCCATCGCCATTATCTTCGATGGCTTGTTGATTCTCGGCGCCGCCGGGGTTTCGCGCTTCCTCAGCGAAAACCCTGCCTGGATGGCCGCACAGCGTTGGATTTTGGGCGGGGCTTTGGCGCTGATTGCGCTCAAGCTCGCCACCGAAAGCCGCGCATGAAATCCCTTCTCATCTTGCTGCAACCCTCAAGGCCCTGAACCATGCCGAAACGCACAGACATCAAATCCATCATGATCATCGGCGCCGGGCCGATTGTCATCGGTCAGGCCTGCGAATTCGATTATTCCGGCGCGCAGGCGTGTAAGGCACTGCGGGCTGAGGGTTATCGCGTCATTCTGGTCAATTCCAATCCGGCGACAATCATGACTGATCCTGGGCTGGCGGATGCCACCTATGTGGAACCGATCACGCCCGAGATTGTCGAGAAAATCATCGCCAAGGAACGGCCCGATGCGCTGCTGCCGACCATGGGTGGGCAGACCGCGCTCAATACCTCGCTCAAGCTCGCGGAAGCGGGCGTCTTGGAAAAATACGGCTGCGAATTGATTGGCGCCAAGGCCGAAGTGATTGACAAGGCCGAGGATCGCCAGAAATTCCGTGATGCCATGTCGAAAATCGGCATTGAAAGCCCGAAAAGTGAAATCGCGCATACCATGCCGGAAGCCTGGGATGCGCTGAAAATCGTGGGCCTGCCTTGCGTTATTCGTCCGTCCTTCACCCTTGGCGGTACCGGCGGTGGCATTGCCTATAACCGAGAAGAATTCGAACAAATCGTCTCGGCCGGTCTTGCCGCTTCCATGACCACAGAAGTGCTGGTGGAAGAAAGTGTGCTGGGGTGGAAAGAATATGAAATGGAAGTGGTCCGCGACCGCGCGGATAATTGCATCATCATCTGTTCCATCGAAAACCTGGATGCGATGGGCGTACACACCGGTGATTCCGTCACCATCGCCCCCGCGCTGACGCTGACCGATAAGGAATATCAGCGCATGCGCGATGCCTCTATCGCCTGCTTGCGTGAAATCGGCGTGGATACTGGCGGGTCCAATGTGCAATTCGGCATCAATCCCGCCGATGGGCGCATGGTGATCATTGAAATGAACCCGCGCGTTTCGCGTTCCTCCGCGCTCGCGTCCAAGGCCACCGGTTTTCCCATCGCCAAGGTCGCGGCGAAGCTCGCCGTTGGCTATACGCTGGATGAATTGGCGAATGACATCACCAAGGTGACCCCTGCGAGCTTTGAGCCCACCATTGACTATGTCGTGGTGAAAATCCCGCGCTTCACCTTCGAAAAATTTCCCGGCACGCCTGCGACGCTGACCACCTCCATGAAATCGGTCGGTGAGACCATGGCGATTGGCCGTTCCTTTGCGGAAGCGATGCAAAAGGGCCTACGCGGGCTGGAAATTGGCCTGTCTGGCTTGGACGAAGTGGACGTGCCAGGTGATGGCAGCGCGCAGGCCTTCCATGCCGCACTCGCCACACCGCAGCCCAACCGCATCCTGATCGCCGCACAAGCCATGCGCGCGGGCATGAGCGTGGAGGCGATTCACGAAGCCTGCAAATTCGATCCCTGGTTCCTGCGGGAAATTGAAAAGCTGGTGCGCGCCGAGACCGAAATTCGCGCCAATGGCCTGCCGCGTGATGCGACCGCGCTGCGGCGCATCAAGGCCATGGGCTTTGCCGATAAGCGCTTGGCAGACCTGACGGGTAGCCGCGAGGCTGATGTGGCGGCACTCCGCGCCAAGCTTGGTGTTGCGCCGGTCTATAAGCGGATTGACACTTGCGCTGCCGAATTCGCATCTGAAACGCCTTATATGTATTCCACCTATGAAGGCGGTTTTGGCGAGCCTGTGTGTGAAAGCCGCCCCACCGCGCGGCAGAAAATCATCATCCTGGGTGGCGGGCCAAACCGCATCGGCCAGGGCATTGAATTTGATTATTGCTGCGTCCACGCCGCTTATGCGCTCAAGGAAGCGGGTTTTGAGACCATCATGGTCAATTGCAATCCGGAGACCGTGAGCACGGATTACGACACCTCAGACCGGCTCTATTTCGAACCGCTGACGGCTGAGGATGTGATTTCGCTGATCCGCAAGGAACAGGAATCCGGCGAATTGCTCGGCTGCATTGTGCAATATGGCGGGCAGACGCCGCTGAAGCTGAGCCAGGCGTTGCACAAGGCGGGCATCCCAATCCTTGGCACCAGTGCGGAGGCGATTGATATCGCCGAAGACCGCGAGCGCTTCCAGCAATTGCTGAAGGGGCTTGGGCTGAAGCAGCCGCAAAACGGCACCGCGCGCAATTTGGAAGAAGCCGCGGATGAAGCGGAACGCATCGGCTACCCCGTTGTGGTGCGCCCTTCCTATGTGCTCGGCGGGCGCGCGATGGAAATTGCCTATAACCGTGAACAGCTCATGCGGTTTGGCGCAGAGGCGGTGAAGGTTTCCGGCGAAAACCCGATCCTGATTGACCAATATCTGGTGGATGCGATTGAGGTTGATGTGGATTGCATCGCCGATATGGATGGCAATGTGCATGTCGCGGGTGTGATGGAACATATCGAAGAAGCCGGCATTCATTCCGGCGATTCCGCCTGCTCGCTGCCGCCCTATTCGCTGCCGCCCGCGATCGTCACGGAATTGAAGGCGGAAACCGTTGCCATGGCCCGCGCGCTGAAAGTGCAGGGGCTGATGAATGTGCAATATGCCGTCAAGGACAATGAAATCTATGTGCTGGAAGTGAATCCGCGCGCATCACGCACCGTGCCTTTCGTTGCCAAGGCAACCGGTGTCGCGGTTGCAAAAATCGGCGCGCGCGTCATGGCCGGCGCCAAGCTTGCCGAATTTGGCTTGGATGATGATGCAATCTATCGCCATGTTGCGGTGAAGGAAGCGGTCTTCCCCTTCAACCGCTTCCCGAATGTGGATGTGATCCTGGGCCCGGAGATGAAATCCACCGGCGAAGTGATGGGCCTTGATGTTTCCTTTGAGCGTGCCTTCCTGAAATCCCAGCTTGGCGCCGGGGTGAAGCTGCCGGAATCCGGCACCGCCTTCATTTCCGTGAAGGAATCAGACAAGGGCGCGGCCGTCACGCTGGCGCGGCGCCTTGCTGAAATGGGCTTCCGCGTGGTTGCCACGCGCGGCACTGCGGCGCGGATTCGTGAAGCGGGCTTCGCGTGCGAAATTGTGAACAAGGTGTTGGAAGGCCGCCCGCATTGCGTGGACGCGATCAAATCCGGCGATATTCAACTGGTGATCAATACCACCGGGGGCGGGCAATCCGTTGCTGACAGCTTCGATATCCGCCGCAGCGCGCTGACCCAGGGGGTGCCGCATTACACCACCCTGGCCGGCGCCCGGGCCGCTGTACACGCCATTGCGGCTTTACGCGCCGGAACCCTTGATGTTGCGCCGCTTCAGGCATATCTTGAGAAATCGTTCTGATGACTGGGGCTGCCCAAAGCAGCCCCTTCGTATTTTCCGCCCGGCGCCCGTCGGTCGGAACGAAGCCAAGGAAGTATTGCCGTGCAAAAGTTCCCAATGACCGCCGAGGGCCTCGCGCGCTTGGAGGAGGAACTCAAGCAGTTGAAATCGGAAGAACGCCCCGCGATCATCCGGGCGATCGCCGAAGCGCGCGCGCATGGCGACCTTTCCGAAAACGCCGAATATCACGCGGCGCGCGAACGCCAATCCTTCATTGAAGGCCGCATCGCGGAATTGGAAGCGGTGATCCCTTCCGTTGAAGTTATTGATTCCAAAAGGCTTACCGGGGATCAGGTGCGTTTTGGCGCCTATGTCACCATTGTTGACGAAGAAACCGACGACGAAAAGAACTACCGCATCGTCGGCCAATATGAGGCCGATATGAAGCAAGGTTCCATCTCGGTCTCCTCACCGCTCGCCAAGGCGCTGATGGGGCGGAAGGTGGGGGATTCGGTGGAAGTGCCGGCGCCTGGTGGGTCCCGTTCGGTCGAAATCACCGCGGTTCGTTTCGTCCAATAAAGGCCACCCCCATGCCGATGCGCGCGGCGCTGGCCGAAGGCCGCGCCATTACCTTGGCCGATATCCGCGCCGCCGCGGGGCGCATCTCCGGCGCCGTGCTGCGTACCCCCACGCTCGAAAGCCAGGCGGTTTCGCGTGCCACCGGGGCCAAGGTCTTCCTCAAGCTGGATAATTTGCAGGCCACCGGGGCCTTCAAGGAAAGGGGCGCGGCCAATCGGCTGGCGCTGCTGTCTGCCCGCGAAAAAGCTGCCGGGGTCATTGCCATGTCGGCAGGCAATCACGCCCAGGCCGTTGCGCGCCATGCCTCCCTGGCAGGTATCGCCGCCACCATCGTCATGCCGAAATTCACCCCCGCCACCAAGGTAACCCGCACCGAAGCCTGGGGCGCGCGCGTGGTGCTGCACGGCACCACCCTGGCGGAAGCCGCCGCCCATGCCCATGCGCTGGCCGCCGCCGAGGGCCTGGTCTTCATCCACCCCTATGATGATGTGGGCGTGATCGCCGGCCAAGGCACCGCGACGCTCGAAATGCTGGAAGATGCGCCGGCCATCGAAGCGCTTGTAATCCCGGTTGGCGGCGGCGGGCTTTGCGCCGGTGCCGCCATCGCCGCCGCCGAACTCCGCCCCGGCATGCCCGTATTCGGCGTGGAGGTGGAATTCTACCCCGCCATGGCGCAACGCCTGGCCGGCAAGCCAGTGCAGGTCGGCGGCCCCACCATCGCGGAGGGTATCGCGGTGCGCGATGTGGGCGAAACACCCCTCGCCATACTGAAGCGCTTGGGCGTTGAAGTGCTGGTGGTGCCGGAACGCGCGGTGGAACAGGCGATTGTCTTGCTCGCCGAAGGTGCGAAGGTACTGGCCGAAGGCGCGGGCGCGGCAGGGCTTGCGGCTATCCTGGCTTTCCCGGAACGCTTCGCCGGCAAGACCGTCGGCACCATTGTCTGCGGTGGGAATATAGACCCGCGCATTCTGGCGAATGTGCTGCTGCGAGAGCTTCTCCGCGATGGACGCATCCTGCGCCTGCATCTGGATATCCCAGACCGGCCCGGCGTACTGGCCGATATCGCAACCCGCGTGGCGGCCGCCGGCGGCAATGTGATCGAAGTCAGCCACCAGCGCCTTTTCGCCGCACCCAGCGTGCAAAGCGCAGAGCTGGAACTGATGATCGAAGTGCGCGACACGACGCAGGGCGATGCGATTATCGCAGCGCTTGAGGCTGGGGATTACGTCGTGCGGCGGGGCTGAAAGCCCGGCCGCCACGCGCGGAGTCAAATCTTGCGGCGGGGCTGAAGGCCCGGTCGCCGCACGCAGAATCAACCTTTCGCGGCGGGGCTGAAAGCGAGGCGCTGCCTCGCGCTCCGCCGGGGTGGCCGCTGGCGCAGGCCAGCGGCACGCGCAGGGTTGGTGTGGCGGCTGCGCGCTAAAACATAGCTTGCCACCCCGGGCCCCGCCAATACATGAGACACCCTGCCCAACACTTGCACTTCCGAAACTTCCAAGCGGCTGAGAGGCGCGAGTTTCGCCTGATTTTTTGCTTCGGTGCTTGACGCCGACATAGCAATGAATTTAACCTTTATCGTTTCTTAACGGAGGCGCCTTGCGGAAGCCGCTTTCCACCGATACCTCGGGGGCGTGATAGTATAATTGATTCCATGAAAGGATCGCCATAATGAAATCCCGTCTAGCAGGCTGCTGAAATTCGTAGCCTGATTTGCGTATTTATGATTCACTGTCGTTGCATTTGGTCGAGGTTGCGATGCGTGGCAATGACGCGGTGGCTGGTTCCCTGTTCAGCTATGTTGATCTTGAAAAGCGGGTGCG
>JADCFQ010000027.1 GCA_020249435.1 Roseomonas sp.
ATCCTCCATCCCGCTTATGGTCGCACAGAGAACAAGCAGCATGATCTCCGGAAGCGGGTAGACCACCTTCCAGGACTGGCGAGGGTCCTCAAGCGCAGAAAAATGATCCAGGCGTGACACCGAAGACATGGAAAAACCTCACCAAATCGAGGTAACCCATGAATCACATTACGTCGCTCTCAGGAATCCCGAACAGTCTCAAGCGATTGCCCTGGTCTGGCGCGCCCCCGCCATTGACATTGATTTCCAAATTATTTCCATAATTTTTTGGGTCTAGGCGACGGTTGCGGCCAAAAGATCGCTGCGACGGAGCTGGCAAGGCGGCGCTTGAAGCGCAGCCGCAGGAACTGCAGATCGGCAAGGCGATCCGGCGCAAAAGATGCTCAAATGAGCGCCAGTGAGGTCGGAAAATTCAATATATACAAATATTTGAAACCATACCCCAGTGCTTTCCTGATGGGCTTCGCCCATCCTTTGGGGTTTGCTAAATGGGCGCGGCGTTATCGCTGGTAAGCCGGGCCTATATAAGAATTCCATGAAAAATCGAATTGAAATAACGCCCCCGCTGCTTTAAGAAAAAGGTGAATAGACATAGTCATGGAGTGTCGTGAAGGAGTAACCCATGTCTCGGTTTTCTGGACCACTTGTTGCCGCGTCAGCGCTTGCGTTGCTTGCTAATGGCGCATCCGCGCAAAATATTCGTGGTCTTTACCTGGGCGGCGCAGTTGGCGCCATTTGGCAGGAGCAGGATAAAGGCAGTGCCGGCGGGGACAGTTTTTCGGCCAAATTTTCCACAGGCGCTGTTGGCCTTCTGAGCCTGGGTTACGGCTTCGGCAATGGACTTCGCGCTGAGTTCGAGGGCTCGTTCAACAGTAGTGCGGTGGACTCTGCCAGGGTCGGCAATTCGGCTGCGAATGGCAGTGGTCGGTACGAATCCGTCGCCTTCATGGGGAATGTTCTCTATGATCTAGATCTCTGGCTCATCGGCATTGATACGAAAGCCGTTGTCCCCTACTTCGGTGCGGGTATTGGCTACCATATCGGATCAACCGACGCTGTTCGCCTGAGCAACTCAACCACTACCATCAGTTCGGATGACAATGGTGGGAGGTTGGCCTATCAGCTTATTGCTGGTCTGTCCTTCCCCATTTCCTCGGTCCCAGGCCTTTCCCTCACGACCGAATATCGCTACTTCATGACTGATATAGACAATGGGCCTGACATCAAGTTTTCGAACTCAGCTTCTGGCACCAGCAGGGTTCAAGATACCATGTTTTCCTACCACGCGGTTCTTGTCGGGCTGCGCTACGCCTTCAACGCTGCCCCGACTGTTGCAGCTGCCGCTGCGCCGGTGGCTGCCGCGCGCACCTTCCTGGTCTTCTTTGATTGGAGCAAGGCAGACCTGACCGATCGTGCGCGCCAGATCATTGGTGAGGCCGCTTCCGCGCGCGGTCAGGGCGTGACCCGTATCGAGGTGAATGGCTTCACCGACCGTTCCGGCCCCTCTGACTACAACATGCAGCTTTCGGTCCGCCGCGCCAATGCGGTGGCGGCTGAGCTTGTGCGCCGTGGCGTGCCGCGCAATGAAATCGTGACGCGCGGCTTCGGTGAGGAAAACAACCTGGTGCCGACCGCCGATGGTGTGCGTGAACCGCAGAACCGCCGCGTGGAAATCATCCTGAAATAGGCTTTCCAAAGCCCTTTGAAGGCCGCTGTCCCGGCACCGGGCGGCGGCCTTTTTTGTTGCGCCACGCAAGGCTTGTCAGCGGCGGATCAGTCGGCCATTGCAGTGACCCATGCGGCCCTTGCTGATCGGATCGGAAATCTATCGCGGTTCCACCTATGGGCCGAAGCATCCGCTGGCGATTCCCCGCGTTTCCACCACGCTTGACCTGATCCGTGCGCTGGGCTGGGTCGCGCCTGATCAATACATCGAAAGCCCGCGCGCCACGCCTGAAGAATTGCAACGCTTCCATCACGCCGATTACATCGCGGCCCTGATGCGCGCTGAGGCAAGCCAAAGCGTGAGCGCCGAGGATCGCGCGCGGTTTCGCATCGGTGCCGATGGCAATCCGGTTTATCGCGAAGTGTTCCGCCGCCCCGCCACCAGCGCGGGCGGCGTGCTGCTGGCGGCGAGGCTCACTGCCTCGGGCGGCGTTGTGCATGTGCCAGGCGGCGGCACGCATCATGGCCGCGCAGATCGCGCTTCAGGGTTTTGTTATGTGAATGATGCGGTGCTGGGCTTGCTCGCCTGGCGCGATCAGGGGCTCTCGCCGCTGCTTTATGTGGATATAGATGCGCATCACGGCGATGGCGTGCAGGATGCCTTTCATGATGACCCGCATGTTGTCACGCTTTCGGTGCATGAGGATGGGCGCTGGCCCTTCACCGGTGGCTTGGGTGATCGCGCGGGCGGCCATGCGGCGAATATCCCGGTGCCGGCCGGCTTCAATGACAGTGAAATGGCTTGGGTGCTGCATGAAGCGATCCTACCCATCGCGCGGCGCCTCAGGCCCGCCGCCATCATGCTGCAATGTGGCGCCGATGCGCTGGAAGAAGACCCGCTATCGCGCCTCGCTCTTTCCAATAATGCGCATCGCGCTGTGGCGGGCGCGCTGATGGGCCTCGCGCCACGGCTGATCGTGCTGGGCGGTGGCGGCTATAATCCCTGGAGCGTGGCGCGTTGCTGGGCCGGGGTTTGGGGCGTGCTGAATGGCCATGCCCTGCCCGAACGGCTGCCCGATGCGGCAGAGGCGATCCTGCGGACCCTGAGCTATCACCGCGCCGCCGGGCGCAACCCGCCCGAGCATTGGTTCACCACGCTTGCCGATGAACCGCGCCCCGGCGTTGTGCGCGCCGTGGTGCGCCGTGCGGCGGCAGCGGCGCTTGAGGCACTTGCCGATAGAGCATTTCCGCCACGCTTACGCGCGGCAGATATGCTCTAAACTGTTTTCTGGTCGCATTTTCCGAGTCGCCAAGTGATTCCACTTGGCTTGAAAATGCTTCAACGTGCCATGAAGGTTTCCATGCAAAGACGTTCCCTGCTGGCGCTTGCCGCGCTGCTTCCCATCGCCGCTGTCGCGCAGCCGGGGGTGGATCGCCCACAGCCGCGCCTGCCGACCGAGCCCCTGGTGTTTGAAACCCGCGATGGGCGCCGGCTGACCTTCACGGTGGAAATGGCCGTGCAGCCGGAACAGCAGATGATCGGCCTGATGTTCCGCCCGGAAGTGAAGCCGGATGAGGGCATGCTGTTCGATTGGGGAGCGCCGCGTGAAAGCTCCATGTGGATGCGCAATACCATCACATCCTTGGACATGGTGTTCATCGCCGCCGATGGGCGCGTGCATCGTATTGCGGAACGCACCGTGCCGTATTCGCTTGCCAGTATTTCCAGCAATGGGCCGGTGCGCGCCACACTTGAATTGGCCGCCGGCACGGCCGAGCGGCTCAATATCCGGGTTGGAGACCGCGTGCTGCACCGGATTTTCGGCACGGCGCCCTGAAGGCGGAACAGAACCGGGGTTCAGCCCCGTGCCCCCGCCCAGGCCTGCAAACGGGGCCGGATGCGGAGAAAGCCACGATAGGCGCGTTCCAGCAGCCACAACAAAGGCGGCAAGCGCGCGGCGTGCCCGAGCGGGCGCAGCAACGGAATGGCGCGCCACATGGCGGCAAAGGCCGCCGCACCATCCAGTAAAGGCCCCCCAGCTTCGCGGGCGTGAAAGCGCGCCAGCAATAGCGCGGGATCAATCGGGCAGGATGCGCACTCGGCGCCGATATCAATGAAGTCAATCGCGCCCCGCCGATCCAGCCGGCGCATCAGCGCAATTTCGCGCAGACAGAGCGGGCAGGCGCCATCGAACCAAACGGTGAGCGCGGCTTGGGTCATGCATAATACCCTATAGCAGCGCGCCGATAATCCGCCCGCCCGTCAGCGGCTGCGGGGCGCCGGTGGTGCCGGGGAAGCTCAGCGGCAGGCCGCGCGCCACTCGGGCCGCCAGCACGCCGAAAGCCTGGGCTTCCAGCGCATCGCCATCCCAGCCGGCGACCTCAACCGGGCGCACCGGTTCTTCCAAGGCGCCGCCGAGGGCCTTCATGAGCGCCGGGTTGCGCCGCCCGCCGCCCGCGACCAGCCATTGCAGCGGTGGTTCCAGGAAATGCCGCCCGGCAGCGGCCACGCAGACGGCGCAGAAAGCGACCAGGGTCGCCGCACCATCAGCAGCGGAAAGGCTGCCCGCGCCCGCTTCCCGCAGTGCACGGTCAAAATCCAACCGATCGAGCGATTTCGGCGGTGGTGCGGCCAGATAAGGATGCGCCATCAGCCGCCCCAGCACCGCGCCATCCGCCTGGCCGGCCAAAGCGAGCTTGCCTGCCGCATCATAATCCTTGCCCGTATGCTGCCGCGCCCAATCATCCAAAGGCCCATTGGCCGGGCCGGTATCGAAGGCGAGCATCTCCCCCGCTGGTCCCAGCCAGGTCACATTGCCAACGCCGCCAAGGTTCAGAATGGCGAGCGGCTTCGGCAATGGCGCGGCAAGGGCGCGATGAAACACCGGCACCAAGGGCGCGCCCTGGCCGCCAGCGGCGACATCGGCGCTGCGGAAATCATAAGCGACACTCATGCCCGTGCGGCGCGCCAGCATCGCGGCATCGCCGATCTGCCAGGTGAAGGGGGTACCGCTTCGCCCCGGGGCGGCGGGGCGATGCAGGATGGTCTGGCCGTGAAAGCCGATCAGATCCGCCGGCAGGCCAATGGCTTCTACCGCTTCGGCATGGCGTTCGGTCAGGCGGCGCGTCGCGTCCAGCAATTCCGGGTCATTGGGCGTCAGGCTTTCGGCGCGGTCCAGCAGGGACCGCAGCGCGCGGCGCAGCGCCGGATCATAGGGCAGGGTCTGGCGCGGGCCGAAGCGCGCAATTACCTCCCCATCCGTTTCCAGATAGGCAGCATCCACGCCATCCAATGACGTGCCACTCATAAGGCCGATGGTTCTCAGCATGATGGGGACGTGCTACCCCCGCGCGCCTGTCGGTGGAAGCCCCCGGCAGGCAGTGAGTTTCGACAAACCGGATAGCATCATGAACAGCGCGCGAAGCGATTTCCTGCATGTGGCGCGGGAACGCGGCTATATTCACCAAACCACCGAAGAAGGCGCCTTTCTGGCGCGGCTGCAGGCTGGGCCGCTCGCCGGCTATATCGGTTTTGATGCGACCGCCGATAGCCTGCATGTCGGGTCTTTGGTGCAGATCATGCTGCTGCGCCTGATGCAGCAAACCGGCAATCGCCCGGTGGTGCTGATGGGTGGTGGCACAACGAAGGTGGGTGATCCTTCCTTCCGGGATGAGGCGCGGCCCCTGCTTTCGGATGCGCAGATCGAAACCAACAAGGCTGGCATTCGCAAGGTATTCGATGCCTTCCTGACCTTCGGTGATGGCCCGACGGATGCCATCATGCTCGATAACGCGGAATGGCTGGATAGGCTGCTGTACATTCCGTTCCTGCGTGATGTGGGCAGGCATTTCAGTGTCAATCGCATGCTGACCATGGAAAGCGTGAAGCAGAGGCTCGATCGTGATCAGCCGCTGAGCTTTCTTGAATTCAACTACATGCTTTTGCAGGCCTATGACTTCCTGGAATTGCGCCGGCGCCATGGTGTGGTGTTGCAAATGGGCGGATCCGATCAATGGGGCAATATCGTCATGGGCACTGATCTGATCCGGCGCATGGATCAGGCGGAAGCCTTTGGCCTGACCACGCCACTGATCACCACCGCATCCGGGGCGAAGATGGGCAAGACGGCGCAGGGCGCCGTGTGGCTCAATGCCGATCGTGTTTCGCCTTATGATTACTGGCAATTCTGGCGCAATACGGAAGATGCTGATGTGGCGCGCTTCATGGGGCTATTCACTGAATTGCCGATGACCGAGGTCGCCCGCTACGCCGCGCTGCAAGGCGCTGAGGTGAATGAGGCAAAGAAAGTGCTGGCCACCGAAGCCTGCGCGCTGCTGCATGGCCGCGCGGCGGCTGAAGCGGCAGCCGAGACAGCGCGCAAGGCGTTTGAGGAAGGGCTGAATGCAACGAGCCTGCCGACCGTGGTGTCAGCCCTGCCTGTGAACATCGTTGATGTGCTGGTGGAACATAAGTTGGTACCCAGCAAGGGTGAGGCGCGACGCCTGATCGCCAATGGCGGCATTTACGCCAATAACGAAGCCGTTGGCGCGGTAGATCGCGTGCTGGGTGCGGCGGATGTTCAGGATGGCGTCATCAAGCTTTCGATTGGCAAGAAGCGCCATGTGTTGCTGAAGCCGGCCTGACCTTATCCGGCTTTACTCCAAAGCTCCGGCTGCAATTCTTCCTTGCGGTTCGGAAACAGCATGGCGCAGGCGAGGGTCACGCAAGCAACCGCACCCAGCACCAGCATGGAAAGTGCGAGCGATCCTGTCGCCTCATGCAAAAACCCAATCAAGGGCGATGCAATCGCCGCACCCAAAAACCCAACCGTGAATCGAATGGAATAAAGCTTTGCGCGCAAGGCGGGCGCGACATAACGCGCGGTCATTGTCTCATTCACCGTCACCTGCCCAAAAATGCAGGCCGCGACCAACCCCGCCACGGGCAGCACCACCCAGCCATCCAGGAAAGCGAGCGCAAACAAGCCCGGCACCACCAGCACCGCGAGCGGCATGAACACGGTCTTGAGCGTGTGTCGGTCAATCATGCGGCCCACGCTGAATTGCGCGACACCACCGCAAATGGTGGCGAGGAAGGACAGCAGCCCCACAATCGGCAGCAAGTCTGGGCTGCCGGCCAGGCGTTCCTGCATCAGCTTCGGAATCAGCAGCGTATAGGCGTTGAACACGAGGCCGGAGACAGTGGCGATGGCCAGCAGAATAATCACCGCACGGCGCACCAGCGCGGCGGGGATTTCCGGAAAAGGCTTGCCGCCGGCCTGGATGCGTTCTGAATCAAAGGGCGGTTCGCGCCAGTAGAAAAACCCCGCGATGATGCAGGCGATGCCAGGGATGATGAAGGCCCAGCGCCAGCCCCCTTGGGCGGCGATGAAGGCCGTGATCACCGGTGCGGTTGCGACACCCAGATTGCCGAAAACGCCATTGATGCCCATGGCGCGGCCCACTTTCTCGCCAGCAGCTTCGACCAAAATTGCGGTGCCAATCGGGTGATAGATCGCCACAAAGGCCCCCATGGCGCCAAGCGTGATGGCGAGCATCATGGGCGATGGTGCGAAGCCCGCCGCCACCATGAAGGCGCCGGAGCCCATGAAGAAGGCCACCATTAAAAAGCGTCGCCCGAAGCGATCTGCAAGCCAGCCCATCGGCAGTGCGCAAAGCCCGTAAATCACGAACATGGTGGTGCCGAGTGCCAGGATCGGCCCGTAATCCGCGCCGAAAATCCCGGTATCCTGCTGCACCATGGCAAGCACGGCGGTTGCCAGGATCAGCAGGCTGTAATGGGTGAAACTATGCGCGGCATTGATCAGAACCACCTGCCGCCGAGCCGCATCCATGCGCCTATCCCCCCAAATTCGGGGGTATCATGCAGGATTGCCAGCGCTTGCGCCACGGGGGGCGCGGCGGCGCAATTGGCGCAGCACATCACGCGGATGGAAGGCGCCAAGCGCCATGCCAGCGAGGGTAAAACCCGCCATGCCGACCAGGATCATGAGGCCCGCGCGCAGCAAATTACCAAGCCCAGGCAGAACCAAGCCGATGGCGAAAACCGCAGCCGCCATCATGGCGCTGGCGACCACCAGCCGCGGCAGCACGCGCCGGCAGCGCCGGTCCAGCACCAAATGCCCGCGCCGCACCAAAAGCCAGGCGAGCAAGCCACCATTCACCCAGGCCGCGATGCTGGTGGCCAAAGCCACCCCGACATGCCCCAGCACATTCATGAAGGCGAGGTTGAGCGCGAGATTGACCGCAACAGACAAAATTCCGATCCGCACCGGGGCCGAAGTATCGCCGCGCGCAAAAAACGCCGGCGCGAAAACCTTCACCAGCACAAAGGCGGGCAACCCGACGGCATAGGCGACCAGGGCCGAAGCCGAAGCCGCACTCGCCGCCGCATCAAAGGCGCCGCGCTGGAACAAGGCCGCGGTGATCGGCCCCGCCGCGACTGCCAGGCCCGCCGCGCAAGGCAGCGTCAGCAGCACCGCCAATTCAATGCCGCGATTAAGCGCGCGATGCGCCGAAAGTTTCTCGCCCAGGCGCAAATGCCGCGCGAGCAAGGGCAAAAGCGCCGTACCCAGCGCCGCGCCAATCACGCCGAGCGGCAGCTGCGCCACGCGATCCGCGTAATAGAGGTAGGAAACCGAACCACTCACCAGGAAAGACGCGATGATCACATCCACCGCCAGATTGATCTGCGTAACCCCGGCGCCCAGCACCCCAGGCACCATACGGCGCAGCACTTGCCGGATGGGTGGTGTGAGCGCCGGGGGGCGGTAAAGGCGCAGCGCCATCCCCGCCTGCCGCGCCGCGACCCACACCATGGCAAGCTGCACCACACCCGCAGCAAAAACCCCCCAGGCCAAGGCATGGCCAGGTGTGGGCAAATAGGGCGTCAGGCCGACCAGGGCCGCCATCAACAACAAATTGAAAAACACCGGCGCGGCGGCGGCGGCGGCAAAGCGATCCAGGCTATTCAGCACGCCGGAAATCAGTGCTGTCAGGCAGATCAGCGGCATGTAGAAAAACGTGATGCGCGTGAGTTCTACCGCCAGGGCGAATTTGCCCGGATTGGCGGCAAAGCCAGGCGCCAGCACGCCAATCATCTGCGGCATGAAAATCAGCGCTATCAGCGTCAGCAGCGATAGCCACAGCATCATCAGCGTGCCCATGCGTTCCGCCATATCGCGCGCGGCGGCGCGGCCTTCGGCGGCCAGAATACCGGCAAAGGCGGGCACAAAGGCAGCGTTGAAGGCGCCCTCACCGAACAAGCGGCGGAACAGATTGGGCAGCTTGAGTGCGACGAAAAACGCATCCGCGACCGGCCCCGCCCCAAGGCGGGAGGCAATCAGCATGTCCCGGGCGAAGCCGAGAATACGGCTCGCCATGGTCCAGCTTCCAACGGTCAGCACGGAACGCAGCATGGGCATGGGTGTAGGCGCGGGCGCGGCGAAGCGGAAGGGCGCTTGTTCTTGGGGCCGAGGGCGCCTAGGTGATAGGGCATCACCCCGGCAGTGATGCCGAACCTTTCCGCGAGTAACCACGCGATACCAAGATGACCGAGACGAACGACCCCAACGCCCCCGAAACGGCGGCGCAAGAACCCGCCCCCGAAGCCCCGGTGATGACCGCCGAGGAACGGCTTGTCATGCTGGCGCAGGAGATGGAGGCTTTGCGCGACAAATGGCTCCGCTCCGAAGCCGAAATGCAAAACCTGCGCAGCCGCACCCAGCGCGAAGTGGCCGATGCGCGCGCCTATGCCACGCAGAAATTTGCAAGCGATGTGGTGGAAGCGGCTGAAAACCTGCGCCGCGGCATCGAAGCCCTGCCGCCGGCCGCCGAGGATGAACCCGATCTGCTGACCAAGCTCCGCGCCGGGTTTGAAGGGGTGGAGCGGTCCTTCCTGGGTATCCTGGAACGCAATGGCGTGCAGCGCCACGACCCCAAGGGCCAGGCTTTCGACCCGGAAAAGCACCAGGCGATGGCTGAGCAGCCGGCACCTGAGGGTGTGGCACCGGGCACGGTGCTGCATGGCTGGACTTCGGCCTGGACGCTGAATGGCCGGCTGCTGAAGCCCGCCATGGTGGTTGTGGCGAAGGCTGAGGGGTAAGCCTGGGGCGCCTTACGCCTCAAGCGCTGCCGCGCGACGTCACGCGCTGAACCGTGCCGGCGAAAAAGCCGGGCATGCCCGGCACCCTAACGGCAAGCAACGACAATTCGCCACAAGCGATCAGCCAGATACGGGCCCTTCGAAGGGGAAGGGCGCAGGCTGCCATAGGTCTTGGATCTGGAGGCGCTCTACTTCGCGCCGCTCCAGCTCACGCAGATAGTAGCCGATAGGCCCTGGGTCACCGCGTTCAAGTAGTGGGAGAATTTCCCTCATCTGCACGAAACGGGGCGTATCGAGGAGTCGCTGAAGATTGTGCTTTTCCACCTCAGCAAACGCCTCGAGGATATGGGTCCGCGCCTGCTCAAACTGGCCTGTGACACAATCACACCAAGCCAGCCGAATCTCGGGCCAACTGGTACTGGTGAGCGTATCCAAGCCATTGCGGACATGATCGACCATTGCAGGGAACGACCGCATGCGATCGCTGAAGGGAACCAAATCCGATTTGATGAGCTCCACAAGAGCGTTGGAAAAGCCTGGCGTCCGGATATCGACGGAGAAAGTACCGTCAATATAAACTCTGGCCTTCTTTCCATAAGAAAACCCGTCAGGGTCACCGAACAACGATAAGGGGCGTTGTACAGCATAGATACCCATGTTGAATTTCGATGGCGGACCATCGAAAAAGATGCCTGAAACATGGTGGTTGCCTATGTGCTGGAATACCCATTTACCTCTAACGTGATAAGCTGGAAACTCCGACACGATCTGGTCAATCATGGCTTTGAAGGGAGGTTTTGGACGAGCCTTCGTGGCTTTAGGTCTATTACCATGACGTGGCGCGGCGAGTTGAGCTGAGGATTTGGCCTCCGCGATCGCCGCCTCGATGCGCATCACCACGCCCCCTTGCGGTTCGTAGATGACGCCGCCGCACACCTTTGCGATCGCTGCCGCGATACCATTGGCGAAAGCCATTTCAAGAAAATCGCCGCCCCATCGCAAAGTAACGACGCGGTCCATTTCTGCTGCCGCTTCGGCGAAGTCGGGGTACATGTCAAAGACCGCCGCCTTATCTCCAAGCGATATCTCGGCCCCGGTCTGCTCCCCATCAAAGGTAGCAGGTTGGAAGCCGTCGGCGCTTTTCAGGTTAAAGCCACTCTCCAGAATGATGGGCAATTCAAAAGCTGCGGCAGCCGCGTTCAGATCCTTCGCCGAAGGATCACAAATTGCGGGATAGGCGACATAAAGCTCTAGCGACATGCTTGGGGCCTCCATGACATTTGGCGGCAGTATGTGTCATGACTGTCCGTCGTCAAATCCTATGACCGTCGGTTGGCGTCCTTGCAGGCTGCGCATGCCGGATTGAAACAATGGGACCTGTTAGTAGAGATAGAAGGGCGCCCGATCCGACACCGCGATGAATTTCTCCTGATTGTGAGGCGCAAGCAGCCTGGAACCCGTCTTTCCTTTGGTATTTTGGAACCGGGTGCTACAACAAAACGAGAAGTGACCATCACGCTTGGTTTATTGGAAGCATCCTGGCAGTAACAAACCGGGGTCGTGGCAAAGCCGCCCGCAACATTAACCTCTTCGCGAATTCGATCGCCCGGCCAATTTCAACGCCGGGCAGTTGCGCTGCAACATGGGCGAATACGCGCGCCCCGGGGTATGCCGCCGGACACTATACTGCGTGACTGGACTTAGGCCTGTGCGCTGAATGACTGGCTGTTGAAGCCGGCCATGGTGGTAGTGGTAAAGGCTGGGGGTAAGCGCCAATTGGCCCAAGAAGGCATTCAGTAAGGGCTGCGGGGGGCCGCAGCGATGGCAGCATTCATGCTGCGCACACCTTTCGCCGGCCCTTCCGGGTGGTTCCAGACCGCGCCGACAACGGCCAGGAAATCCGCCCCTGCCTGCACCAGCGGTGCGCAATTGGCCGCCGTGATGCCGCCAATGGCGACTGAGGGGATTTCGAACATCTCCTGCCACCAGGCCAGGATTTCAGGCGTGGCGCGGTGGATGGTTGCCTTGGTCTCAGTCGGGAAGAAGGCACCGAAGGCAACATAGTCAGCGCCCAATTCGCCCGCTTCCATCGCGAGGTGGCGGGAGGCATGGCAGGTGATGCCAAGAATGCGCCCATCAAGCAGGCGGCGCGCTTCGGCGTGATTACCATCGGTTTGGCCAAGATGCGCGCCATCACAGCCGAGCCTGGCAGCGAGTGCAGCATTGTCATTCAGCAGAAACGCGACATCCCGCGCGGCTGCAATGGGCATGAGGATTTCCGTGGCGCGCGCGATTTGGTCTTCGCTGGCGTCCTTCAGGCGCAATTGCAGGCAGGCGACATCGCCGGCATCGAGCGCCGCAGCCAAGGAATCGCGAAAGGCCGGCGGGTCAAGCCGTTGTGGCGTAATGAGGTAAAGTCGGCAGGGCGTGTCGGGCATTTGGTGCGCCATAGCTTTGGTCAGGCTCCACACAAGCCGGAAGGGCATTTTCTGGCAAGACAGGGCGATAAATGGCCGAGGGGGGCTAGGCGTGGCGCGCAACAGGGGCTATTGAGCGCGCCTTCCGGCCTTGTCCCGTTCGTCTAGAGGCCTAGGACACCAGCCTTTCACGTTGGCAGCACGGGTTCGAATCCCGTACGGGACGCCACTTCCCTTTCCCCAAACATGCTCTCAGCCCTGGGTGGGCTTGGAAATTCCCGTGTTATCGCAAGGGTTCTCAAATTCGCGTGGCTGGTGCGGTGCCGGAATATTGCGCGAAAATGCACTCTCCGGGGCCAGTTCTCTCCAAGGCTGGCGACTTGAGTGATTTTCCAGCCAGACGAAAATCATTGAAAAAGCTGGATAAATTTTCGCGGACAGCTTCGGAAGTTGGAGATTTCTATGGGGGGCGTAGGGTTACCGAGAGCGGAAAATCGCTGCCCCCACTCCCTCACCAATTCATTGAATTCACGCCACGTCCGCGCAATCATCCGGCTTGGATTCGCGCGCCCGCTTCCGCGCGGCGTCACCCAACCAAAAGGCACCCATGGCATCGGCGGCAGACTGCAACGCTCTCCTTTCAGCCCTGAATCGGCTTGGCGGCAGCGCTGGCAATGGGCGGCTGCGTGAGGCTCTCGGCTGGCCCGAGGACCGCTATTGGGCCGCGCAGACCACCCTGCTGGATGCCGGCGCGCTGATCTCTGGCCGGGGCCGGGGCGGCTCAGTCTCCCTCCCCACCACAGAAGCCACCGCCCAGCCAGACCTTCTGGCCGCCTTGCCCAATGGCGCGCCGGACGTGACAACAGCCCCAATCCGCCCCACGACCGAAAGCGCCCCAGTGACAACCAAAGCCGCGCCCCCAAGCCCCCCGCCTGCCGCCAGTGCCAATACCCAATCCCTGTCCGGCCTGATCTGGTCCGTCGCGGATCTGCTGCGCGGGGATTACAAGCCACATGACTACGGAAAGGTCATCCTGCCCTTCACCGTGCTGCGGCGCCTGGATTGCGTGCTGGCCCCCACCAAGGCCGCCGTGCTGGCCGAACAAGCCGCCAAGGAAGCCCAGGGCCTCAACCCCGAACCCTTCCTGCTGCGCATGACCGGCGTGCCCTTCGCCAATACCTCCTCGCTAGACGTGAAGCGCCTGATGGGGGACCAGGACAACATCGCCACCAACCTGGCCAGCTATATCCAGGGCTTCTCCCCCGCCGTGCGCGATGTGTTCGACCGCTTCCTTTTCGCCGAACAGATCGCCCGCCTGCAAAAGGCCGGCTTGCTCTATCAGGTCACCGAAAAATTCGCCGGCTTCAACCTCAGCCCCGACATCATCAGCAACCACGACATGGGCCTCGCCTTTGAAGAACTGATCCGCAAATTCGCCGAAATCTCCAACGAAACCGCCGGCGAGCACTTCACCCCGCGCGATGTCATCAAGCTGATGGTGAACCTGCTTTTCATTGAAGATAACGACATTCTAACCCCCGGCACCGCCGCCGTGCGCACCATCTATGACCCCACCGCCGGCACTGGCGGCATGCTTTCAGTCGCGGGCGAGCATTTGCTGGAACATAACCCCGCCGCCACGCTGACCATGTTCGGCCAGGAACTGAATGACGAAAGCTACGCCATCTGCAAGGCGGATATGCTGATCAAGGGGCAGGATGTGCGCAACATTGTGCCCGGCAATACGCTTTCCGAAGATGGCCACGCCCAGCGCAAATTTGACTACATGCTTTCCAACCCGCCCTTCGGCGTGGAATGGAAGAAGGTGGAAAAGGAAGTCCGGCGCGAAGCCGAACAGCAAGGCTATAATGGCCGCTTCGGCCCCGGCCTGCCGCGCATTTCCGATGGGTCCCTGCTGTTCCTGCTGCATCTGCTATCCAAAATGCGCCCCGCCAAGGATGGCGGCAGCCGCATTGGCATTGTGCTGAACGGTTCACCCCTTTTCACCGGCGGCGCAGGTTCCGGGGAAAGCGAAATCCGCCGCCATGTGCTGGAAAATGATCTGGTGGAGGCCATCATCGCGCTGCCCACCGACATGTTCTTCAATACCGGCATCGCCACCTATGTCTGGGTGCTTTCCAACCGCAAACCCACCAACCGGCGCGGCCTGGTGCAACTGATAGACGCTTCCTCCCTCTGGCAGAAAATGCGCAAAAGCCTGGGGTCCAAGCGGAAGGAAATGTCGGAAGACCACATCGCCCTGATCACGCGCCTATTCGGCCATGCCGCCCCGGCGCAATTGGTCAGCATTACCTCTGCCGAAGGCAAAACCACCCAGGAAGTGCTGCGCGAAGGCGAAGCCCCACCCGCGCCACCCCCCGGCGGCACGGTGAAGCTGGCCCCGCTTTCCCGCATTTTCCCGACCGAGGCTTTTGGCTATCGCAGCATCACGGTTGAACGCCCGCTCCGCGATGAAGCGGGCAATCTGGTGCTCGGCCAGAAGGGCAAAACCAAGGGCAAGCCGCAGCCGGACCCTGCATTGCGCGATACTGAAAATGTCCCCCTTGGCGAAGACGTCTCCGCCTATCTGGCCCGCGAAGTGCTGCCCCATGCCCCGGATGCCTGGATAGATGAGGAAAAGACCAGGACCGGCTATGAAATCCCCTTCAACCGGCATTTCTATGTGTTTGAACCGCCGCGCCCGCTGGCCGACATAGACGCCGATTTGAAGCAGGTGACAGACCGCATCCTTGGCATGATCGCGGGGCTGGCGGCGTGACCACGCCACCACCGCAGACCCCGAAAATCTACCACATCCTGCATGTGGATCGCCTGCCATCCATCCTCACGCAAGGGCGCCTTTATAGCGACGCGGAAGTGCGCAAACGCGGTCTTGGTGGAACCACCGTCGGTATGCAGAAGCTGAAGGACGACCGGTTAACCCTGCCTGTCCCCTGCCACCCCGGCACCATGGTTGGGGACTACGTGCCGTTCTATTTTTGTTCTAGATCGGTCATGCTCTTCCTGCTACACAAGGGCAACCATGAAAACCTTGACTATCGCGGCGGGCAGGAGCCGATCATCACCCTGGAATGCGATCTCAACACGGTCGTTGCCGAGGCTGACAAAGCCGGCCGACGCTGGGCTTTCTCGCTTGGCAATGCTGCGGCGGCCTACCAGGAATTCCGAGCGGACCTTGCCCATCTGCATGAGATAAGGTGGGACTATGTGGCGGCCAGGAAATGGAGCAGCCATGGCGTTTCACCCGACGTCAAGGAAGGCAAGCAGGCGGAGTTCCTTGTTCATGAGCGCTTCCCCTGGCGCCTGGTCAGCGCCATTGGTGTATTGAGCGTCGCCATGCAGAAGAAGGTGGCCGAACTGATGCAGTCAGCAGACCACCGTCCATCTGTGCATGTTCGCACGGATTGGTATTATTGAACGAAGGGAGGCCGAGATGATCACCAGCAAGACCGGAGACCTGCTGGCCGAGCCCGCAGAGGCCCTGGTCAATACCGTCAATTGCGTCGGCGTTATGGGGCGCGGCGTGGCTCTGCAATTCCGCAACGCCTTCCCCGACAATTACGCGGCCTATCAAGCCGCCTGCGAACGCGGGGAAGTTCAGCCTGGCCGCATGTTCATCCATGATTTGGGCCAGCTTACGCACCCCCGCTGGATCATCAATTTCCCCACCAAGCGTCACTGGCGCGGCAAGAGCCGTATTGAGGATATCGAAACCGGCTTGGCTGCCCTGGTTGGCGAAATCCGCGCGCGCGGCATCCGTTCTATCGCCCTGCCGCCCCTTGGCGCCGGCCTTGGCGGGCTGGATTGGCGGGAGGTGAAGCCCCTTATCCTTGCGGCCCTTGGCCCGATAGAAGGGCTGGATGTAACAATCTTTGAACCCGCCGCCGCGCCGGCGAATGGCCGCGGCATGGTCCCCCGCGAAATTCCCACCATGACCCCAGGCCGCGCCGCCCTGGTTGGCCTGATGGATCGCTACCTTGGCGGGCTGATGGACCCCTTTGTCAGCCTGCTTGAAGTGCACAAGCTGATGTATTTCATGCAGGAGGCCGGTGAGCCCTTGCGCCTTAGTTACGTGAAGGCGCCCTACGGCCCTTATGCCGAAAATCTCGGCCATGTTCTGGCCCGCGTCGAAGGCCATATGGTGGCCGGCTATCGTGATGGTGGTGATGCGCCCGACAAGGAACTCACGCTTGTACCCGGCGCCGTTGCCGAGGCGCGCGCAGTGCTGGCCAATGCCGAGGAAACCCGCGCCCGCTTCGACCGTGTGGCCGCCCTGGTCAGCGGCTTCGAGACACCCTTTGGCCTTGAACTACTTTCCACCGTGCATTGGGTAGCGCGCGAGGGCGGATCAGCCGCGCCTGATGCCTTGGTTGCCGGCGTCTATGCCTGGGGGGAGCGTAAGCGGCGCTTTTCGCCACGGCAGATTGGGCTGGCGTTTGATACGCTTGTGAAACACGAGTGGCTGCCAGGCGGGGCGGGGTGAGTGATCCGCC
This sequence comes from Roseomonas sp., assembly GCA_020249435.1. Lineage (GTDB taxonomy): Bacteria > Pseudomonadota > Alphaproteobacteria > Acetobacterales > Acetobacteraceae > Neoroseomonas. The sequence continues at coordinate 16,722 of JADCFQ010000027.1, forward strand.
CTGGGCAACTATTAGGTTTCGCTTAATGGTTCGAACCGGCGGGGATGCGGCATGACGAACGCCATGCAAGCCGCGAAGACGCTGCCGAAAAAGCGCAAGGCTTCGGTGCCGAAGGGAGAGGCGGAATGAGCGTGGCGCCTTACCCGGAGTACCGGTCAAGCCCGCTTACGCCCACGGGAGTAGCGCCCAAGCACTGGCTGGACGGTGCTGTTAAGCGCGGATTCCGCATCACGCTCGGCAAGATGGTTGTTGCCTCGAACGAGAATGACGACAGGACAACTCAGCCCTATCTACGGTCCGCCAATGTGCAAGACGGCTGGCTTGCCCTCGACGATGTTAAGGAAATGTACTTTTCGCCTACGGAAGCCGCTTCCTTGAGTTTGCTGGAGGGCGATCTTGTTATCTGTGAAGGCGGCGATGTTGGACGCTGCGCTCTGCTGCGCGAAAATCTCGAAGGCTATGGCTTTCAAAATTCAATAAACCGAGCGAGGGGGATAGGCGATAACTGTACAGCTTATTTGGCTTATTGGCTTTCTCATCTGAAGAATAATGGATTCATAGACGTTCTTTGCAACAGATCGACCATAGCACATTACACTGCCGAGAAACTTGCGAATACGCCTATGCTGATGCCGACCCCCGAAGAACAATCCACCATTGCTGCTTTTCTTGACCAAGAGACGGGTAAGATTGATGCGTTGGTGGCGGAGCAGGAGCGGTTGATTGCGCTGCTGAAGGAAAAGCGGCAGGCCGTTATTTCCCGAGCCGTCACCAAGGGCCTCAATCCCAACGCCCCAATGAAAGACAGCGGCATCGAATGGCTCGGCCAAGTGCCAGCGCATTGGCGGGTGGGCAAGGCGGGCTTCTATCTTGATGTTTTGTCTGGTTTTGCCTTTCCATCCGAAGGTTTTTCGGAGGACGAGCAAGCGACACGGCTATTACGTGGAATCAATGTCTCCGTTGGTGAGATAAGATGGGATGATGTGGTCTACTGGCATAGAAGACCTGATGATCAGCTTGAACGCTACCTGCTGCGGCAAGGCGATCTGGTTATTGGCATGGATCGCCCCTGGATTGCCGCGGGGGTCCGAGTTGCGCGGTTAGGAGGGAATGATACGCCTTGCCTCCTTCTTCAGCGCGTGGCTCGCCTTTCGGTTAATAGCAAATTGAATGACGAGTATCTTTATTCTTTGCTTGCCTCGGATTTCTTTATTGCCCATTTCTCTCCGGATATGACTGGCGTGAGTGTTCCACACATTAGCAGGCTGCTGAAAAGCCGTCATTGAGCATCGTCGTTTTGTCTCGCGCGGATGTTTTCAACGCTGCGCGTGCCTGCGCACAGCCATTTTCAGTGATTCTTTGGCCCAGTCGGCACACTCTGGACAGACTCCCGGC
>JADCFQ010000028.1 GCA_020249435.1 Roseomonas sp.
ATGCCGGGAGTCTGTCCAGAGTGTGCCGACAGGGCCAGAAAGTCCCCGCAATTGGCCATGCTCGGGCGTAGGTAACGTTGAAAATATACTCACGAGACAAAACGACGATCCTCAATGACAGCTTTTCAGCAGCCTGCTAGAAGGGTGTCATTGCCATCGCCCCCAAGGAATAAATCCGCATAATTGTTGGGCACATCTGGCGATCCGACAATCGACCAGTTTGCAATAAAATCGTCGCCGTTACCACCCAAAATGGTGTCCGTAGAATCACCCCCATGAATAACATCATTCCCGTCACCACCATCCAGATAATCATTATCATTAACACCTTGGTTAGGATTACCGCCCAAAATAGTATCATTACCACTCCCGCCGAATATTCTGTCATGCGCATCAAAACCAGCAATGTAGTCGTCTCCGTCATCGCCATAAATCACATTGCGATCTAAAACAGGACCGGAAAAAGAACCATAAATCGTGTCACCACCACCGAGCCCATAGATGGTATCTTGACCACCAAATGAATAAATCTCGTCGTTGGTCGAGGTGCCAAAAAGTTTCTCCGTCGCAGACGTTCCATAGATAATCATTGTTGATATTTTCTCCTTGAATACAACCTCTGAGAGTAAATTAATTAGTTAAAATTAGGGTCAGCGTCAACCACCGGTTTATTCATGGATAACCCAACTCGCGGCATTCGTTTGGACGATGTTAAAGGTTCTCGCGCTGCGGGCAGCATCTCGCCCAATCGAACCAATCTGTGACTCTCCTGCAACAGCCACGAGTCGCGCTGAATCGAAGTCTCGCCAAACGGTAAAAAACCCTGGGCAAAGAACGGCTTCCGGCATAGAGTTCCGAATCAATCTGAAGCGCTGACTTGATGCCTCGCCTTTTTCTCCCGGCCGATTCCAGGCCCTCCGCCGATCCGGGCGCCGTCAGGCGGCGCTTTGCCTCGGCCGATCTGCGCGCGCTGCTCAGCCGGCGCCTGATGGAATTTTGCGGTCTGTTGGCAGCACTTGTGGCGCTCGGGCTGGCTGCGGCGCTGCTGAGTTACGATCCTGCCGATCCTTCGCTGAACACGGCAACCACCCGCGCGGTCAGCAACCTTGCCGGGCCGGCGGGGGCGGTTTTCGCGGATATCCTGTTGCAGGGCTTTGGTTATGCGGCGGCGCTGCCGGTGCTGGCGCTGCTCGCCTGGGCCTTCCGGCTGGCAACGCAACGCGGCCTTGGCTTCATTCCCCTTCGGCTTTTCGGCCTGGCCCTCAGCCTCCCACTCGGCGCCGCAGCGCTGAGCCTTGCCCCCTTGCCGCCGGAAGCGCCGAGCCTTGCCGGGGCGGGCGGTGCGGTGGGACCGCTTTTGGCGGATGGGGTGATTTCCTGGCTTTCGGGCAATTTTGGGGCTTATGGGTCATTGCTTGGCAAGGCGGGGATCGTCCTTGGCGCGGTGGGCGCGGGCTTCATTGGCTGCGGCCTGACCTTTGGCGAATGGCGCGGCGCGGGCCGTGCGGCGCTCGGCGCCAGCCAGGCCGCTTTGGATGCGGCGCGGGCCGGGGCGGAACGGCTGCGCCCCGCGGAAGAAACGGAAGCGAAGAAGCCCAGCTTTTTCGCCCGCCTTGGTGCGCGCTTCAAAACCCGCACCGGGCGGCTATTCCGCCGCCAGGAACCGGAAATCCCACTCGGCCCCTTGCTGCGCGCCGCCGATGCGGCGGCCGAGGCCATGCCGATCCGCCCCGATGCGCCCGAGGTTGCGCGCGAAGCCCCGCCGGTGCGGCAGCGCAAGCAGCCGGAACCCGCGCGCCGCCCGGCGCAGCAGCCAGCGCTTGATCTGGGTGATGGCGCTTGGGCGCTGCCGCCGCTTGATTTGCTGACGCCCGCGCCCGCGCAGCGCACAGGCCGGCCTTCCGAGGAATCGCTGCAAGCCAATGCGCGGCTTTTGGAAAGCGTGCTGGAAGATTACGGCGTGCGCGGGCGCATTGTGGAAATCCGCCCCGGCCCGGTGGTGACGCTATATGAATTGGAACCGGCGCCCGGCACCAAATCCGCGCGTGTGATTGGCTTGGCTGACGATATCGCGCGGTCCATGAGCCTGATTGCGGTGCGCATCGCAACCGTGCCGGGGCGCAATGTGATCGGCATTGAAATGCCGAATGCGAAGCGCGAGACGGTGTTCCTTTCCGAAATGTTCAGCGATGAAAGCTGGCATCGCCATCCGGGCAAGCTGCCCTTGGCGCTGGGGAAGGATATCGGCGGCACGCCGGTGATCGCCGATTTGGCGCGCATGCCGCATTTGCTGATTGCCGGTACCACGGGTTCGGGCAAATCGGTCGGCATCAATACCATGATCCTGAGCCTGCTTTATCGTTTCAGCCCGGATGAATGCCGCTTCATCATGATTGACCCGAAGATGCTGGAACTTTCGGTCTATGACCGCATTCCGCATCTGCTGGCGCCGGTGGTGACGGAACCGCCCAAGGCGATTGGCGCGCTGAAATGGACCGTGCGGGAGATGGAGCGCCGCTACCGCGCGATGAGCCAATTGGGCGTGCGTAATATCGCCGGCTACAACGAAAAAGTGACCGCCGCGCGCCAACGCGGCGATGTGCTGACCAGGCGCGTGCAAACCGGCTTCGATCCGGAAACCAATAAGCCAGTATTTGAGGATCAGCCGCTGGCACTTGAAGCGCTGCCCATGATTGTTGTGGTGATTGATGAAATGGCCGATCTGATGATCGTGGCCGGCAAGGAAATTGAAGCCGCAGTCCAGCGCTTGGCGCAAATGGCGCGTGCCGCCGGCATTCACGTGATCATGGCAACGCAACGGCCTTCGGTGGATGTGATCACCGGCACGATCAAGGCGAATTTCCCAACCCGCATTTCCTTCCAGGTGACATCAAAGATTGATAGCCGCACCATCCTGGGCGAACAGGGCGCGGAACAATTGCTCGGCCAGGGTGACATGCTGCATATGCCGGGCGGCGGACGGTTGGCGCGCGTGCATGGCCCCTTTGTTTCGGACACTGAGGTGGAGCGCGTCGTTGAATTCCTCCGCGCCCAGGGCGAGCCCGATTACATCGAGGAAGTCACCGATACCGAGGATGAGGGTGATTCCGTTGCCATGCTCGGCATGCTGGGCGGCAATACGGATGCCGAGGCGTCGCTGTATGATCAGGCGGTGGCGCTGGTGACGCGCGAAGGCAAGGCGAGCACGAGCTTTGTGCAGCGGCATCTCAACATTGGCTATAACCGAGCGGCGAAGCTGATTGAGCAGATGGAAAAGGAAGGCGTGGTGGGGCCGGCTAATCATGTCGGCAAGCGGGAAGTGTTGGCGCCGGGGCCGCGGGATTAGAACGTTTAAGTACCCCCCGGCGCATGCGGATCAAGCACCGCATCCGGCAATGCCATAAACCGCGCGCCGTAAGTCCAAACCAGCGCGCATTCCACCATACGTCCCGGAAATGCTGCACGCAGCAGCGCGCGATAGGCGGCCATTTGTCGCAGATACAGAGGCGCCACTTCCGCCACCTGCTCCGGCGGCGGGCGATTGGTCTTGTAATCCAGCACCAAGACGCGGTCCGCTTCTATTTTCAACCGGTCCACCTGGCCCGCGATCAGCCGGCCATTTACCTCACCCGCCAAGGGCGCTTCCGCAAGGCTGCCCGCGCCAAGCGCTTCGCGCATCCAACCTTGCCGCAGCAGGTCCAAAACCTCCTGCAAGGTGGCTTCCTGTTCTGCGACTGTTAACCCCGGCGCGCGGCGCGCGAGGAAGCGGCGCGAGAGTTCTTCCCATCCTGCTTCGGGATGTTCAGGCAGGCTTTGCAAGAGCGCATGCACCAAGCGCCCGCGCCGGAAACGCAGCCCCAGCGGGTCTTGCGCCGGCCGCGGCGCCGCGGCGGGGGTTTCCTGTTCACCGGGCAGGGCAGAAGGGGCAAGGCTGCCGGCAGGCGCTTCCTCGGCCAGCTTCTGCCAGGCCCAGGCGGGCGGGCGCGCCTCAGCCGCGCTGGCAAGCAAGGGGTCTTCCAGGCGGGGCGGCGCGGTCTGTGGGGCGCTGAGGCTCAGCAGTTTCGGATCGTCGCCAAAACCGGCGGGGTCGAAGCTGGATGTTTGATGCCCGGGAAGCCGGGCAAATCCTTGCGCCACCAGATCATACCAGCAGCCCGGGGGCAGGTTCTTCGCGCTATTCCAACCGCAAATGATCAGCCGATCTTCCGCCCGCGTCAGCGCCACATAAAGCAACCGATGTTCTTCTTCCGCTTCGCGTGCCTGATCCGCCTGACGCTGAGCGGTCAAAGCCGGCGCTTCAAAGCCCTTTATCTGCGGCGCCCAAACGGGCAGCGGCGCATCGCCATCTTCAAACCAGCGGAGCGTTTTGCTGTCCTGCGTTTTGCGTGTGGTGTCTGGCAGGATAACAATCGGCGCCTGCAAGCCCTTGGCGCCATGCACGGTCATGATGCGCACCACATTGCCCGCGGCTTCCGCTTCGCGCTTGATCTCGGCGCCGCCTTGCCGGAGCCAATGCACAAAGCCCTGCAGCGATGGCGGGTTCAGCTTTTCATGTTCAAGCGCGGCATTGAGCAATTCATCAAGCGGATCGCCCGCATCCGGCCCAAGCCGCGCCAAGATGCGCGCTCGCCCTGCGCGGGGATCGAGCGGCCCAGGCGCGCCGAGCACATCGGCAAACAAGCCATAGGGCGTGATGAAATCAAGCTCCGCCGCTTGCGCTGCCAACCAATCCGCGACCCGCCCAACATCTGTCGCACTGCCACGATGCGCCATCAGCGCTGTGTGCAGCGATGCTTTGCCGCGCCCATGCGCGAGGGTGAAGAGCGCCTCCTCATCCAGCCCGATCAGCGGCGATTTCAGCAATGCGGCAAGGGTCAAATCATCATCCGGCAGCAGCAACCAGCCAGCGAGTGCGAGCATATCCTGCACTGCCAATTCATCCGCCAGCACCATGCGGTCAATGCCGCCAACCGGGATGGAAAGCTTCTTCAATTCGCGCACGAGTGCAGGCGCAAAGCCGCCGCGCTTTCGCCCACGCAGCAGCACCAGAATATCGCCGGGGCGGATAGGCCGGCCATGGGGCTGCGCATCCTCCTTGCCCTTTTCGATACGCGCCGGAAGGGTTTCGTTCTTGATGAGATGTTCAATGCGCGCTGCAATGGCGCCGGCAAGTTGCGGTGCTGCGCCTTCCGCCGCCACGGCTTGTTCAGGCGGCGCCCAATCGGGCGGCGGGTCGGCCTTCGCTACTTGCAGGATCGGCCAAAGCTCCACACTGCCGGCATGGCCCGCGCGATCTGCGTAATGCCGCAAGGGTGCATCCTGCGCGACGCCATCACGCGCTGGCTTGTCCGCGAATACGGCATCCACCAGCGCAAGCACGGGTTCGGTGGAGCGGAAGGAAACATCAAGCGGTACGGGGCGAAATTCCTGCCCAGACGCTCTCACAATGCCTTCGTAATGGTCCTTGGCTTCCTTGAATCTTTCTACTTCCGCGCCCTGAAAGGCATAGATGGATTGCTTCTGATCGCCGACCGCGAAGATGCTGCGCTGTTCTTCCCGCGCACCAAGACCGGCGAAGAATTCCGCTGATAACGCGCGCACGATGCCCCATTGTTCCGGGTTGGAATCCTGCGCCTCATCCAGCAGGATGTGATCCAACCCGTCATCCAGCTTGTACATGACCCAGGCACTGCCGGGATTGTCGAGCAATTTGCGCGCGCCCGCGATCAGGTCATCGTAATCGAGCAAGCCGGCATTTTCCTTCGCCGCCTGATAGCGTCGCAGCACCGGCGCGCCGATGGCGAAAAGTGCCAAGCTGGCGGCGAGTACGCGTGCGGCGGCGTGATCCTGATCCAAAAATTGCAAGCGCGCGGCTTCATCTTCCATCAATTGCTGAATTTCAGATTGCCGAGGCGCGGCTATGGATTTCGTCGCGAAGCTTTTGCGAATGCTGCCCTCGGTCGTGAAAAAAACGCGGCGCCATTCTGCATAGGCTTCCGCGCGCGCAGCATGATCCAGCACCAGCCATGCCGCCATGGCGCCAGCAAGTTTTTGGTCATTGGTGCTGCCGCGCTTCAAAGTCTCGGCGGCCTGTCGCAATGCGGGTTCCTGATTTGGTGCGGCGAATTCTGCGAGAATCTCCGCGGCTTCTGAACGTCCTGGGGAGAGCCCGAGCTTCCGCATAAGTGCCGCCCGCAGGCCCGCCATGCCTTGGCGTTTTTCTTCAGCCTCCAGAAATTTGCTGCTGGCGCCGGCCATGGTGTTGATCACCTCGGCAAAGCGCGTCGGCGCCTGATACTTCGCCAGGATCGCCAGCGCATCCTGCGCCGCCCCGCCCACCAGCAGCGCATCACGTTCACGCGCCAGCAGCGCGCGGCCATCCTGTTCCTGCATCACCGCGAATTGCGGCGCAAGGCCCGCTTCCAAGGGAAAGCCGCGCAGCAGGGATTGCGCGAAACCATGCAGCGTTGAAATGCGCATACCGCCTGGCTGTTCCAAGACCTCCACAAACAAGCGCCGCGCTGCGGCCAGCCCTTCGCGTCCCGGTGTTGTGCCTGTCAGCTTCTGCAATGTCTCCGTGAGCTTTGCATCATCCGCGACCGCCCATTCCCCAAGCCTGAGCGCCAGGCGCGTTGCCATTTCCGCCGCTGCTGCCTTGGTGAATGTCAGACACAGGATGCGCCCCGGCGGTACATCCGCCAGCAATAGCCTGAGTAACCTATCCGTCAGCAGCTTGGTTTTGCCCGAACCGGCGGAAGCCTCCACCCAGGCCGATGCGTTCGGATCGGCGGCGCTTGCCTGCGCGTCTTCAGCACGTTTACGGGCCTCGCTCACGGCGCGTCCTCCTCGCCAGAGGACCATTCATCCACCCGCGCCAGATGATCATATTCATCGCCAGGCGTGCCGCGTGCGGGGTGCGGGCGGCTTTCAAAGGGTGCGTCACCCAGCAACATGCGCTCCGCCAGCGCTGTAATGCGGGTGCGGGCGAGATCGGCGTAGGGCACACCATTATCGATGGTTGCGTCTAACTTCTTTTCCTCGCCCGGCTTCTCCCCGCCGCTCAATTTCCAATAGACAAGCGCGGCGGCCTTGGCGTCTGCGTTGATCGTCGGATAGCCGCCGGCTTCCAGAATCATCGCCTCCAACGCCAATTGCGGCGCCGCACCTGTCATAACCTGGGTCGCACCCGGTACCTGGCCAGTCTTGTAATCCAAAACGCGCCAGCCGCCGCCCGCCAATTCATCCAGCCGATCCGCCTTGGCGAGGATTTCAACCTCTCCGCCCGCCAAATGCAGCAGAATGCTGCCTTCATGTTCCGTCAGGCAGCGCAGCAAGCCGCTTTGCGCGCGCAGCTTTTCTTCTTCGGCAATCACGAATTCGCCCATGCGCGCCATGCGCGGCCCCCAAAAGGCGAGCACGCCGGGATGCACTGATTCCTTCTGCAACGCCTCCGCACAGGCTCGCACCCATAAGGCACGCGCAGCGGCAATGCCGGGCCAACCCGTGCCAAGCCCGGCCAGGAAAAACCGCATGGCGTGATGCACCAGCGTGCCATATTCCCGCGCGCCGATATCGGCATCCAGATCATCAAGCGCCTGCAGGCGCAGGATGCGCTTGGCGTAAAAGGCGTAGGGATCAGCGATAAGCTGCGTCGCGTCCGAAACAGTCAAACGGCGCGGACGCACTGCCACCGGCGGGCGCGGCGCAGGGCGGCCCCAGGGCTTTGCATCGCCTTCCGGCGCATCCAGGCTTGCCGCCCAGCGCGCGGCATCACTGGCAGGGATTTTGATCTCGCCTTGGCCTTTCAGGAAGGTTTCAAGCCGCGTCAGCCAACGTGTTGGCACGCTTGGCGCGCCACCACGCTTGCGCGCGCTGGACAGTACCAATTCGCCGGCATGGCTTGCGGCATGGAAGAAATCCGCCGCCACACGACCAATGCGCGCTTCCGGTGCGGGCAGACCAAACCGCGCGCGCATCGGGCGGCTCATCCAGGGGCCGGGTTCGGTTGCTTGCGGCCAGATGTTTTCTTCCAGCGCGCCCAGGATCACGCGATCAAAATGCTGTAAGCGCGCTTCCAAAAGCCCGAGGATCGCAATGCGCGGATGCGCGGCCGTATCACGCCGCGCGCGAAACGGCGGCGCAATCGGTCCCGCCAACATGGCATCAAATGCTGCCGGCCATTCGGCGGGCTTGATCGGCGGCACTTCCACCAGTGCTTCGGCGAGGGCAGCCAAATGCCGCGCCAAAGCCTCCCCTTCTTCACCGGCGTAAAGCCTGAGGCCGCCTGGAATATCAGGAGTCGCGGCAAGCGCTTCCGCCGCCGCCAGATGGAGCGTCAGCAGATCAGCGGGCGGGCGCGCCGGGCTTGGCGGCAAGGCAGTGAAATCGCCAAGCGCTGCTTGCAAGGCATCCAACAAGCCAAGCAAGGCGGTATCGCCCGCAGGCAAGGCGGCACGCAGCGCATCAAGCCCTGCTGCCGGGCGCGGCCCGCGCAAGCATTTCCGCTCAAGGGCGCGCACCGCATCAAGCCAGGCGCCGCGTTCCATGCCAGCGCTGCACAGCGGATGCTTCAAGACTGCGAGCAAAGCAGCAGGCGCGAAGCCATCCGCCACCATGCGCGCCATTAGGCGCAGAAACGCCGCCGCCGGCGCATCGGCCAAGGGCGCGCCGGCGCTGTCATCGGCGGTGATGCCATGGCGCGCGAGTTCTGCCGCCACACGCCGCGCCAAATCGCGATCCGGCGTGATCAAGGCGGCGCGCTTGCCAGGGACCTCCATCGCTTCACGCAGCAAAAGCGCAATGGCTGCGGCTTCTTGCTGCGCATCGGCGGCTTCAAGCCGGCTGAGGCCAGCAAGTGCGCCCCGCCAGCGCGGCGCATCGCGTTCGGCCCAAACATCCAAACCTTCTGCGGGGCGAAGGCTCTGTGCCAGCATCACGGCGCGATCCGCGGGCGCGCCGGCGTGATCCGCGGCATTCCATGGGCGCGGCGCATTGGGCTCCACACCAAGATCGGCAAGCAATTTCAATTGCCCGGCAAAGGGATGGCTCGGCGCGCGACGAATGGCGTCCGCCAGGCTTGGCGTGATCGGTTCTGCCATGCCTTGCAGAACCAGCGCGCCATTGGGCAGGTTCGCGATGCAGCGGAGCAAGGCAGTCGCGGCGGGAATGGTACCGCCCGCGCCAATGCCGGCGGCGATCAGCTTTTCGCGCGGTGGTGCCGCTTCCAGGGCGCGGCGCTGCGCAATCAGCGCACGCACACGCGCGAGGCCAAGATCCATCAGGCGCTGGTTTTGCAGCCAGCCATTCCAATCGCGCACCACCGCCTGCAATAGCTTCGTGGTGATTTGCCAATGCACCGCCAATTTATCCGGCACCAAGCCATCCAACCGCGCGAGCCAGCTCGCCGCGAAATCCAAGGGGTCCGCGGCTTCAATCAGGTCAAGATCAGCTTCCTCAAAGGCGATTTCATCGAAAAGCGTGGCAAGCTCCCCGGCCAATAGCCAGGCTTGCTCGGCGCCAAGCGGCCCGCCGAAGCGGCGCGGAATGCCAAGCACAATACGCGACAATACGGCCTGGCGCGTCAGCGGTGCGACTGCCGGTGGCAGGTGAAGCAAAGCGGGCAGTGTCAATTCATCCGCTTCTTCCACCGAAAGCCCCGGCAGCGCGCGCATGCGTGGCAGCAATAGCGCGCGGCCACCTGCGGCGGTCAGAAAGGCTTCACGCAATGCACGCGCAGCGCGGCGTGTTGGCAGCAGCAGCGTGTAGGATGCGAGCGCGCCAGGATCATCGCGTGCTGTTTGCGCGAGAAGCCCCTCGGCCAGCGCGGGCAGGAAGCGCTGATGTGCGGGGATCAGGAAAACGCGCAAGGCCAGTGCTTCAGAACAGTGCGCGGGTCACGCCGCTGCGTAAGACATCTTCGGCGTGTTGCAGATCAGCGGGCGTGGACAAATGAAACCAAACGCCATCATGCACCAGCCCGTAAAGCCGCCCGGCTTCAATCGCGCGATTGTAAAGCCTGTTCAGGCTGAAGGCGCCGCCTGGTGCGCCTTCAAACAGCGCGGGTGAGAGGATTTGCACGCCCCCGAAAAGATAGGGCGACACCTCGCCTTCTTCCAGGCGGCGCAGCAGGCCAAGCGGGTCAAGCATGAAATCGCCGCGCCCGACCTCGCCCGCGATTTGCGCAGTGCGGATCAGCAACAACAGCCCATCCATGCGTTCAGGATCGAAGGCGGCGGCGAGGCGCTTGAGCGCAGGGTGCGGGCCATCCAGCCAGAAGGCATCGCCATTCACCACGGCAAAGGGCGCATCGCCCAAAGCGGGCAAGGCGCGCGCCACACCGCCGCCGGTCTCGAGCAGTGTTTCCTCGCGTTGTAGCGTGATGCGCGGCGCGCTGCGGGCGGCGACACAGGCGGCGACCTGATCCGCCAGCCAATGCGCATTCACCACCGCATCGGTCACCCCGGAATCCGTCAGCCGATCCAGCGCGTGATCCAGCAGGCTCCGCCCCGCCAAGGGCAGCAGGGGTTTTGGCATGGCGTCCGATAGCGGGCGCATGCGCGTGCCAAGGCCGGCCGCCAGAACCATGGCGCGGGTAAGGGTGATCATGCAGGCTCCTTCGCCGGATCGGGATTGCGGCGCAAGTGGCGCAGCAGGGCAGCATCCAACCACAGGCGTAGCGGTGCGGTTGCGGGGTGTTCCAGCGCCTCATCCAAAAGCCGCCAGCAGCGCGGCCCATGCACAAGGTAGTGGGGCTTATTGTCGCGGCGCGAAAGCCGCACCCAAAGCGCCGCCACGCGCAAATGGCGCTGCGCGGCTGAGGCGGCCATGGCGGCGGTGAAATCCTCCCGCACCAAGCCAGGCCGCGCGGCGAAATAGCGTTCAATCGCCGCATCACGTGCGGCTGGCGCCACATCGCGCCGCGCATCCTGCACGAGTGAGACCAGATCATAGGCCGGGTGCCCAAGCCCGGCATCCTGGAAATCGAGCAAGCCGGTGCGCCGGGCGCCCGTGCGTGCCTCAAGCCGCATGAGATTAGCCGGGAAGTAATCGCGATGCACAAAGCCTTGCGTACTGGCGAAGGGGGCGAGCATGGCGCGCAGCGCATCATCAAGCCCGGCGCGCAGATCATCACCGGGCGGGCTTCCCATCATCGCCGGCCACCACCAATCAAGAAAGGTCGCCGCCGTCGCCCGCGCCATGGCTGCTGCATCCCAGGCGGGCAGGCCGGGCGGTGGCGCTGCTTCATGCAGGGCGGCCAGGGTTTCAGCCGCTTCGGCGTAAAGCATCGGCGCATCCGCCCCGCTATCCAGCAAAGCCGCATGGGTGGCGTCGCCGAAATCCTCCAGCAGCACCAGCCCGGCTGTGGGATCGGCGGCAATGATCTCGGGCGCGGAAAGCCCAAGGCCCAGAATATGGCCGGCAATGGCGATGAAGGGGCGGGTGTTTTCCGGCGGCGGTGCTTCCATCAACAGCGCCGGGCGCGGCCCGCCCAATAGCCGCGTATAGCGCCGGGCGGAGGCGTCTGAGGGCAAGGGGGCAAGCTGCGCCCCGCCAAAACCGGCGCTTGTCAGAAAAGCGACGGTCATGGGCGCAAGCCTTCCAGCCTGGCATCCCAACCGCGCAGCACCACATGGCGCGCTTCCTCGGCGGCGCCATGGGTCAAATGGATGTACAGCGCATCGCCGGGCGTCAGCGGCCCCAGCCTTTCGGGCCATTCGACCAGCACAATCCCCTCTCGCGCTTCGTCCCACCCCAATTCCGCCAGCCCATCGGGGCCGGACAGGCGATACAGGTCAAAATGATGCGCGGGGCCACAGGGCAGATCGTAGCTTTGCACCAAGGTGAAGGTCGGGCTTGGCACTTCAAGTGCGGGGTCGGCTGTGGCGGCGCGCAGCAGGGCGCGGGCAAAGGCGCTTTTGCCGGCGCCAAGGGGGCCATCCAGCAGCACCGCATCACCAGGGCGCAGCATTGGCGCCAGCCGCGCCGCAAGTGCTTCCGTCGCCGCCAGATCGGGCAGATCCAAGGCAATTTCCACCGGCCCTTGGTCCCCCTTTCCGTCAAAGCTTTGACCAATACGAAGTTCCGTCTATCACGCCCCCCTGGATTCGGGGGAGAGCCCATGCCGGCCGAGATTGAAACCGATGTCGCGATTATTGGCGCGGGCCCTGTCGGGCTTTTCGCGGTGTTTGAATGCGGCATGCTGCGCATGAAATCCGTGGTGATTGACGCCTTGGAAGCGATTGGCGGGCAATGCACGGCGCTTTATCCGGAAAAGCCGATTTTCGATATCCCCGCCCATCCGCAAATCGCCGCCGCTGATCTGATCGGCCAGTTGGAAGCTCAGGCCGCGCCCTTCGCGCCGCAATATCTGTTTGGCCGCCGTGTGGAGACACTGCGCCAGGAAGGCAGTACTTTGGTGCTGGGTACCTCGGCGGGTGACACTATTCGCGCCAAGGCCGTGATCCTGGCCGCAGGTGCGGGCGCCTTTGGCCCCAATCGCCCACCCTTGGCCGGGCTTGCCGGCTACGAAGCCTCGGGCGCGGTGCGCTATATGGTGGCGAAGCGGGAAGAATTTCGCGGCAAGCGCGTGGTGATTGCGGGCGGCGGTGATTCCGCCGTGGATTGGGCGCTGTCACTCAAGGATATCGCGGCCAAGGTCGTCGTGGTGCATCGCCGCCCCAAATTCCGCGCCGCGCCAGAAACCGCCGCGCAATTGGAAGCCGCCGCCGCGCGGGGAGAGGTGGAAATGGCCATCCCCTACCAATTGCACGGCCTGAAGGGTGATGGCGCCAAGCTGGAAGCGGTGGAATTGGCAACACTGCAAGGCGAAACCCGGAATGTGCCGGCGGATCATCTGCTCGCGTTTTTCGGGCTTTCCATGGATTTGGGCCCAATCGCCGATTGGGGGCTTGGGCTGGAACGGAGCCATGTCAGCGTCACACCTTCAACCTGCGAGACGAATATCCCCGGCGTCTATGCCATTGGCGATATAGCCACATATCCCGGCAAGCTGAAGCTGATCCTGCAAGGGTTTTCTGAGGCCGCCATGGCAGCCCATGCCATCCATCCGCGCGTCTTCCCCGATACCGCGCTGCATTTCGAATATTCCACGAGCAAGGGCGTCCCGGGCGCGGCATGAGCATCACATGCTGAAAATGATCCGCATTTTTGCCTTTCTGCTGCTCGCGATTCTCGGCGGGCTTTGGGGGCTCGCCTGGTATCTGCGCGCCCCGAATGAGACGATGGGGGATGCCTTCCTTCGGCAATTGGCGCAATTCGGGGGCGCGGATATGCCGGCACCCTCGGCAGGGGGCGTGCAATTGCCGCAAGGTATCGCACTTGGCGGGGCCTTCAGCTTGCAGGACCATACCGGCCAGCGCGTCACGGAACGCGCCTTTGCGGGCAAGCTTGGCCTGATCTATTTCGGCTTCACCTATTGCCCGGATGTCTGCCCAACCGAATTGGGGCTGATGGCATCAGCGCTTGATCTATTGGGGCCAGATGCAGCGCGCGTGCTGCCGGTGCTGATCACCATCGACCCGGCGCGCGACACGCCTGAAGCCTTGGCCGATTACGTTTCCCGTTTTCATCCGGCGCTGAGGGGTTTTACCGGTACGGATGAGGAAATCGCCACCGCCGCGCGCGCCTTTCGTGTCTATTACCGCAAGGTCAATCCGCCAGGTGCCAGCGATTACCTGATGGATCATTCATCCTTCATCTATCTGGTCGGCCCTGATGGCCGCGTGCGCCAGCTTTTCCGCCCCAATACGCCGCCCGAGACCATTGCCGCAGCGATCAAGGGGCAGCTACGCCAGCTTTAGGCCCGCCCCCGGCTTTCAAAGCGAAAATTCTTCTGCTAGCCTTCCTTCACCGTCGAGCCGAAAAAAATTCGGAAGCAAAAAGGGATGCTGGATGGAAAACGACTTCAGTGAGCGCGAAGGCAGTGCCGAACGCGGCGCCGCCGGAAACCCAAGACATACCAGAAGATTATCGGACAAGATCCTGATCGCCTTCCACCATGCCTGCGACCAGTCTGATTTCGATGTGGCGAATGATCTGCTGGTCATTCTGGAAAAGATGCTGAAGCGGCCGAGCGCTGGTTCCGACAGCAATCGCCGCAAGAGCATCGAAAGCCTGGTCGCCGCGCATGAAAGGCTCTGGCTGCTGCGCCATCCTGAAGCGCGGGAAGGCTAATCAGCGCCAATCTGCGCTGCGTCACGCAGGATCGCCTCGGCGGCCTCGGTGAAGCGGCCATCGGCTTCGTGCAGCACAAGGCCGGGCAGGATTTTTGCCGGACTGCGCGCCCCCTTGCGGGCGCGGAGCAAGACGCGCTTGGCGGCAATGCCCGCGCGTGGCCAAAGCGGCAGCAATTCCACCGCACCGAAACCCGCATCGCGCATCGCGGCCACCGCCGCATCAAACCGCGCGGCGGGCAGGATCAGGCTCAGGCTGCCGCGTGGCGCAATGGCGGCGGCGAGAAACCCCACCCAATCGGCCAAGCCTGGCCCCGCTTCATGCGTCGCGGCGCGGCGAATGGCGCCCGGCGGCGGCGTCCCGCCTGGCCAATAGGGCGGATTGGCAAAGCCATGCGCCACGGGGCCAAGCGCGCGCGCCAGTGCCAGATCGGCGACATCCCCCTGTTCAATCTGCGCCGAGAGCCCGGCCCGCGCCGCATTCCCCCGCGCCAGCGCCACCATGGCGGCTTCGCGTTCCACGGCGCGAATCGCAAGCCCCGGCACGCGGGCGACCAGGCATAGAAAAGCCGCACCGCTGCCGGGGCCGGCTTCCAGCACGGTCTCTCCCGGTTTGGCCGGGACAAAGGCGGCCAGCAGCACCGCGTCCAAGCCGGCGCGAAACCCCTGGCGCGGTTGGCGTAGCGCAACCCGGCCATTCAGTAACTGATCCTCGGTGAAATCGGTCACAGCCCATCATCCTCACCCGCATCGCGCAGGATGCGTTCTGCTGCCGCCGCATCCTCATCGCGCACGGCAAGACGGCGCGGAAAGGCGCCAATACCGCCTTCCACGGCGCTGATATGCTGATCCAGCAGCACGGATTCGATGCCCGCATCCTTCAGCAAGGCTTGCAGGAAGCCAAGCCGGATCGGGTTATTGCTGCGCACCAGAACGCGCATCGGGAAGTTCTCCTCCGGCCTCTTCGCTTGCCGGTCCGGCATGTGGCGCCTATGGTGCGCCGCGCAATTCAAGGTGAGCAAGAGTGGATTTGGCGCCGCAGCACATGCCTGGCGAAGATCGCGGACGGGGGGAAGACGCCCTGACCGCCTTGACGGCGCTTGTCCAGGCGGATCTGGAAGCCTGCAACCGCCTGATCGTGGAGCGGATGCAAAGCCCGGTGGCGCTGATCCCGCAATTGGCGGCGCATCTTGTGGCCGCCGGCGGGAAAAGGCTTAGGCCCTTGCTGACTTTGGCGGCGGCGAAGCTTTGCGGCTATCAGGGCGAAAGGCATGTCTCATTGGCAGCCTGTGTGGAGTTCATCCATACCGCGACGCTGTTGCATGATGATGTTGTGGATGAAAGCGCCCTTCGGCGCGGGCAGGCCAGCGCCAATGCGCTGTTTGGCAACAAGGCTTCGGTGCTGGTCGGCGATTTTCTGTTTGCCCGTGCCTTTCAATTGATGGTGGCGGATGGGTCGCTTGAGGTGCTGCGGATCCTGTCCACCGCCGCAGCGACGATTGCCGAGGGCGAGGTTCTGCAATTGATGACGCAGAATGATACCGCGACCACGGAAGACCAGTATCTGGCGGTGATTGAAGGCAAGACCGCCGCACTATTTGCCGCCGCGACCGAAGTGGGCGCCGTGATTGCGGATCGGCCCCGCGCGGAACAGGCGGCGCTTTGCGATTACGGCGGCGCGCTTGGTATCGCCTTCCAGCTGGTGGATGACGCGCTGGATTACGCTGCCGATCAGGAAGCGCTTGGCAAGACAGTCGGCGATGATTTCCGTGAAGGGAAGATCACCCTGCCCGTTTTGCTCGCTTTCGCGCGCGGGAGCGAGGAAGAACGCGGTTTTTGGCGTCGTGTTCTGGAAGCAGGCGACCAGCAGGACGCTGATCTCGCGACCGCCATGGCACTGATGACGAAATACGACACGATTGGTGAGACAATCGCCCGCGCACGGCGTTATGGCGACAAGGCGATTGCGGCTTTGGATGTTTTCGCCGACAGCACCGAACGTCGCGCCATGGTGGAAGTGGTGCGGTTTTGCATTGATCGGGCGCGGTAGAGCGTCACGCCCGTCGCGGCACCAACGCCCAGGCCAGCATCGCGAGCAATAGGCTCGCGACCCACCAGGCCTGCCAAAGCCCGAAGGAAAGCATCCCCGTCACCGCGGCTGAGGCGAGCATCCCAGCGCCCACGGCCGGTGCGGCGCTGCGGGATGCCGCAACACCCAGCGCCAGCATCAGCGCGGCACCAATCAGCGCACCAATGCCGCCCAATTCCATCCAAAGTTGAAGCGCGCCATTATGCGGGTGCAGCGGCATCAGTTCCGCATGCGGCTGAGTCACGAAATCGCGCAGCGCCGGCGCCTTGATGTTGAGCCGATCAAGCGTCGCGGCATCGGGCTTCGCGCGCCCGCCCGGCATGGCGCGGCTGGCTTCCAGGCCCCAGCCGGTGATCGGCTTTTCGGCAATGCGCTGTGCGGCGAAGTCCCAGATGACCAGCCGATGCACCGCTGAGGGCGGCAGGTTGGCCGAGGGGATTTGCGGGACCAATGCCACCAGGAACGGCATTAGCAGGATCACCAACGCCACCCCTGCCCCGACCAGCCTTGGCCCCAGGCGCGGTGCGGCAAGGCTGAGCAGCGCCGCGCCAAGCCCGGCAATTGTCGCGAGCCGCGCGGTTTCCCCCGGCAGCGCAATCAATACGCCAGCCCCCAGCGCCAGCAGCGCAGCGCGCGCGACCCAGGGCCAGGGCAGCGCAAATGCCATGGGCAGCAAAAGCGCCATCAGCGATGCCGCCGGCTTCAGCCCGAACATCAGCGCAGCCGGCACTTCCTTGAGCCCGCGCACAGCCGCGCGCAAAGCATTGCCGCTTTGCCAATCGCCAAAGGCCGCCGCGAGGCCAAGCACCAAGCCAAAACCAATCCAGGACATCAGCCGCGCCCCTTGCGCCGCCCCTGCCGCGCCATGCGCCAGTAGCATCATCGTGGCGAGCGTCACGGCCAGCAGCGCGGCGCGCCCGGGCTCCGGCGCCCAAAGCGATGTAACTGCGCCCCAACCTGCCAGCAGCAGCCCAAGCAGCAGCACCGCGCCTTGCGGCAGGCCGGGCCGCCAGCCAGCGCGCCAGCCAAGGCCAAGCGTGATCGCCATGGGAATCAGTGCCAGCGGCGTCATGGCCTTGGATTGCAGCACCGCCACAAAGGGTGCGGCGAAAAGGCAGATGGCGAGTGGTAGGCCGGGATGCGACATTGCGGGGGCAATAGGCTAGATTGGCGCTTGTTGGAACTGTGCCTGCCCAAGCCCGGTAGGACGCAGATACATTATATGACAAAGGGTACCGCGCAAATTTGGTATCTTTCACTAGGATGGACTTCAGGAGATCACGCGCGTGCTACCCGCCATTCCCGTTTTCGATCTGCGTGCCGAAGCCCAACCATCGCTTGCCGCCATGCGTGCGGCGCCGGTGCGCGCAGAAGCGCTTTGGCTTTGGGCGCGCGGGCATTATACGCCGGTCGGGCTTTCGATAGCCGATAGGCTTTCGCGCCATTGGTTGCGCCGCAATGACAATCCCTTGCGCGCTGAGATCGATGGCATCGCAGCGGGCCTGCCTGGGCCAGGTGCCTATGCGCTGAACCTTTCCTTCGAATGGGGCTGCACGGTCGGGCTCAGCGCGGCAGAGGCACCTTTCATGCTCCGCGTCCTGGATTGGCCCCTTCAGGGGCTTGGCGAGAGGCTTTGCGTCTTTCGTCAGGCGGGGCCGGCTGGGGAGTGGCTCAATCTTGGCTGGCCTGGCTTTGTAGGCGTGATCACCGCGCTGGCGCCGGGGCGCTTTTGCCTTTCCATCAATCAGCCGCCGCTGCCGCAACGCCCCATCGCACGCATGGCGCGCCGGGCCGGTGCTGATTTCCTTGGAATTGCCGTGGATTGGCTGGCCGCACGGCCGGCGCGCTGGCGCCATCGTGGCCTGCCGCCCGCGCATCTGATGCGCCTGGTTTGTGATACCGCGCCGGATTACGCGGCAGCCCTTGCCATGCTGCGCGATACGCCCGTGGCAGCGGGGGCGATTTTTTCACTCGCCGGCACGCAGCCTGGCGAGGCCGCGGTGATTGAACGGGCCGAGACATCGGATGCGGTGATCGAAGCCGCACCCAATGCCGTTGCCGCGAATGGCTGGCAATGCATCGCCAATCCTGGTGCACCACGCTGGCGCTA
Source organism: Roseomonas sp. (assembly GCA_020249435.1). Classification (GTDB taxonomy): domain Bacteria; phylum Pseudomonadota; class Alphaproteobacteria; order Acetobacterales; family Acetobacteraceae; genus Neoroseomonas. The sequence goes on from JADCFQ010000028.1 coordinate 18,392, forward strand.
CAGCGCCGAACGCCACGCTGCCATGACCAAGCTACTGGCCGGACCGGTGCCGAATGAATTCGGCTGGCTCACGCCACCCATCGCGAATGAGGGTTCACGCCTTGCCGCCATGATGTGCCCGGCAACGGGCAGGCTGGAATTGTTGGGAATGGAAGGTGTCACCGCCGTGACACGGCCGCTTTATTTGGAGTGAGGTGAGTGCTGCCAAGCTAGGCTCACGCGTTTTGCGCCCAGGATGGCAAGGCATCGAGACTCTTGAGTAGGTCGCGCTCTTTAGTATCAAGAATTTCTGGAAAACATGCTTTCAATAAGCGCCATTCATCCGAGTCTGGTCCTTTTTGCGGCATGATTTTGGCCCGGCGAATATGTTTGCCTACTGAGCCGGCCAGCCACCCGCTCAATCGAGAATTCTGAAGTAAGTTTTCGATCAGAGTTGCATGGGGCTTAGCGTCTTCTCTATTGAGAAGGGCATTCAACATGCCCTTCACATTCATGTCTTTTGAATACAAGTATTTCACGTTATTTCCTTTTGCTTCCTGGAATATTGAGAAAGCCGCAGCAATAAGTCGCGACCTTGGGCTGTCTATTCCAGGCAAGGAGTCGTTGCTTTCTCCTGCCTTTAATTGTGCCAACCACTCACCGCGCTTTAGCTCGTTTTTCTGGAGCCGTGGAACGACAATACGATCCTCGTAATATGGCAGCTTGCTGCTTGGAATCGTGAGTTCGTCGAATCTGACTAGTTTCGGTTCTTCAAATCCGTCCTCATTTTTTAATGCGCACGCCAATATCAAGGTCTTCTGTTCGAACGAGGCTTCTATTGCGGCTCTGTTGAGTAAAAACATGTTCCCACGATGCCGGAGAATGACGTCTCTGAAATTCTGCGGGAGCGACTTAGCCGGAAAATCAACTCCGAGAACCCAAAGCAACGGAATACCCTCTCGTTCGTAAAATTTGGAGCGATCAGAAATTTCCGTCTCGAAGGTGTTGGACATTTGAAATTCTACTACGATTTTACCAAAACCCTCCCACTCGAAGCAAACATCGGGAAGCTTATATTTGTCGTTAACAGTGGATGCTAGGCGTTTATTGATTGTCGGCTCGTTCTTGCACCGCGCATCCAGAGCCGCCAACTGCCCCACCTGTTCACACATACGGCGATGAAGAGGCGATTCCTGTTGTCCCTGATATTGGGCGGCACGGAGGTCTCGCAGTTTTGAGTTTGATCGGTGATGCCAAGTACAATCCAAGGGCGCATCTCGGTAATGGACAAAAAGAGGCTTACCCGCATTGGTCCTTATATAGAGATGGCCATCACATTGCCCGCAATAGGCCTTAATTCCATCCCCGGAAGTTCGATGATCCGTGATTCGATGCCGCCAATTTCCCCAAAGTGCCTCAGGTGAGTCGAGCAGCTCCGGTGCCGTCACCACGCCAATGTTTTCAAGAAAGGCCGCTTCAACGATCCGCTTCGGAATATATCTCCTTGACATAAAACTATAATGCTCCTCGATTCTGTTTCGAATCGCCTCGAGAGGTTGCTCTGAGCGGGTGCGTCACTGACTAGGCGCCTAACCCAGCTCAAGCTGCGAACCCGACTCTGAAGTCCCCCGTGCCCTATCCATATCGCGAGAACAAACTCTCAATTCAAATGTTATTTTGTTTCAAAAACCAGACATAAAAAAACCCCGGTACCAGCGGCACCGGGGCTTTCCAGCAACGCAAAGCGCGCCATCACACCGCCGCAATACTCTCCCGCCGCAGCTCGACCGAAAGCGCATCCAGCGAACGCTCAACCCGATCGAGCATTTCCGTCACCTCCTCCTTGGTGATGACCAGCGGCGGGGAGAAGCCGATGCTGTCATTCATCATGGCGCGCAGGATCACGCCCTGTTCTTCGCCATGCTTCACCAGGCGCGGCCCGATCTTGCGCGCGGGGTCGAAGTTTTTCCGGGCTCCCTTGTCTTCCACCAATTCAATCGCGCCCACCATGCCAACACCGCGCACTTCCCCCACCATCGGGTGATTGGCGAAGCGGCGCCGCAATTCGGCCTGCAGATGCGGACCCACAGATTTCACATGGCCGATCAGGTCAATCTCATCATAGATTTTCAGCGTTTCAATCGCGACCGCGGCGGCCACCGGATGCCCGGAATAGGTAAAACCATGGCCCCAGGTGCCAACGGCGGAAGACCCCTCCGCAATGCCCTGGAAGACCCGTTCATTCACCATCACGGCCGAGATCGGCAGATAGGATGAAGAAAGCGCCTTGGCGCAAACCAGAATATCCGGCGTGATGCCGAAAGTCTGGCAGCCCCAATAATTGCCGGTGCGCCCAAAGCCGCAAATCACCTCATCGGCCACAAACAGCACATCATGCTTCTTCAGCACCGCCTGGATTTTCTCGAAATAGGTACGCGGCGGCACAATCACGCCACCCGCGCCCATGGTCGGTTCCGCCCAGAAGGCCGCCACGGTTTCCGGCCCTTCATTGATGATATAGGCGTCCAATTCCTCGGCGAGGCGTGTCGCGAAATCCTCCTCCGACTCACCCGGCTTCGCGTTGTGGTAGTGATGCGGCGTGCCGACATGATGGAAGCGCCCACCCGCGATTGGCGCATCAAACAGCTTGTGATTGGCCGGCAAGCCAGTGAGTGACGCCGCCGCCAGCGTAATGCCGTGATAGCCCTTGAGCCGCGCAATGACCTTCTTCTTCTCAGGCCGGCCAATCGCGTTGTTCATGTACCAGATCATCTTGATCGCGCTGTCATTCGCCTCAGACCCGGAATTGGCGAAGAACACCTTGCTCATCGGCACCGGCGCACGCTCAATCAGCATCTCGGCCAGGTCAATCATCGGCTCATGAGATTTGGCCGTGAAGGAATGATAGAAAGGGAGCTTCCGCATCTGGTTGGCAGCGGCTTGCACCAGGCGTTCATTGTCAAAGCCGAGCGAGGTGCACCAAAGCCCCGCCATGGCTTCGATATATTCCTTCCCCTGATCGTCAAAAATGCGCACGCCCTTGCCGCGGCTGATCACCAGCGGGCCATTCACCTGATGCGCCTTGGCATCGGTATAGGGGTGCAGCACATTGGCAATGTCGCGCACGGCATTGGAATTGCGGGGTGGGGTCATGTTCTGGCTTCCTCGGACCTGATCGGAACCCCGATTAAGGCATGCCTTGGCGCAATCCCCAAGAGGAAAGCGTTGCCCTAAGCCCCGCTGCGCGCCACATTACGCCGACGGAGGCATCACATGACCGAAATCAAACCCCATGCGGCCCATTGGGGCAGCTTCGATGCGGTGGTGGAAAATGGCCGGCTGGTGGGGGTGAAGCCCTTCCATCGGGACCCTTTCCCCGGCTCGCTGATCGAAGCCATGCCCGATGCGGTGCATAGCGCGGCGCGGATAGACCGCCCCTATGTGCGCAAGGGCTGGCTGGAAGGCCGCCGGCGCGGTGCCCTCCGTGGTGGTGATCCCTTTGTGCCGGTTTCCTGGGACAAGGCGGTGCGGCTGGTCGCGGAAGAAACCCGCCGCGTGAGGGCCGAAGCCGGCCCGAAATCCATCATGGGCGGTTCCTATGGCTGGTCCTCTGCCGGGCGGTTTCATCATGCGCGCAGCCAATTGCAGCGCTTTTTGGGGCTTGGCGGCGGCTATACCGGCCAGGTCAATGCCTATTCCTATGCGGCGGCGCAGGCGCTGCTGCCGCATATCCTCGGCACCAATGAAGTGTTGCTCGGCAAGGTCACGGATTGGGCGGCGATCACGCGCTATTCCAAGGTGATGCTCTGCCTGGGTGGGCTGCCCATTCGCAATGGCTATGTCACCTCGGGCGGGGCGGGCCAGCACAGCAATGAAATGAATTTGCGCGCGGCTGCTGAAGCGGGGCTGCGCTTTCTGCAAATCTCCCCCGCGCGGGCGGATGTGCCGGATTGGGCCGGCGCGGCATGGACACCGATCCGCCCCGGCACGGATACCGCGCTGCTGCTCGCCATGGGCCATGAAATCCTGGCCCGCGGGTGGGAGGATAAAAGCTTCCTCGCGACCCATTGCGTCGGCTGGGACAAGCTCCGCGCCTATATCCTTGGTGAAAGTGATGGTGTCGCGAAAACGCCGGAATGGGCCGCGCCGATCACCACCATCCCGGCGGAGACAATTCGCGCGCTAACGGCAGAAATCGCGACACAGCCTGCCATGCTGACCGCGACCTGGTCCTTGCAGCGCGCGGATTATGGCGAGCAACCCTATTGGATGCTGACCGCGCTTGCCGCCATGCTCGGGCTGATCGGGAAGGCAGGGCAGGGTGTTGCTTTCGGTTACGGCAGCGTGAATGGCATGGGCCATCCCAGGCGCGAAGTGCCAAGCTTCGCGATGCCGGCAACGCCCAATCCGACTGGCTTCTTCATCCCCGTCGCGCGCATTACGGAAATGCTAGAAAATCCCGGCGGCGATCATCATTTCAATGGCCGCGTGCTGCAATTCCCCGATACGCGCATCATCTGGTGGGCCGGCGGCAATCCCTTCCATCATCATCAGGATCTGAACCGCATGCTGCGCGCCTGGGCGCAGGCCGAGACCATTATCGTGCAGGAACCCTGGTGGACATCACTCGCGCGCCACGCCGATATCGTGCTGCCCGCCACCACCACGCTGGAACGCAATGATATCGCGAGCAGCGGTCGTGATCGCTTCCTGCGCGCCATGCACAAGGCCATTGAACCAGTGGGACAGGCGCGCAATGACCACGATATGCTGGCCGATATCGCGGAAGAATTGGGCTATCGTGAACGCTTCACCGAACAGCGGAATGAGGAAGCCTGGTTGCGCCACTTGTTCGAAAACTGGCGTCGCCATTGCGCGCGCATGGGCCAGGAAACGCCCGATTTCGACACCTTCTGGGAAAAGGGTTTTTGGGAAGCCGATGCACCAGCGCGCGGGGAGGAATACACCCAATTCGCCGAATTCGCCGCCGATCCGGAAGCCAACCCGCTTGATACACCTTCCGGCAAGGTCGAGCTGTTCAGCGAAACCATCGCAAGCTTCGGCTATGATGACGCGCCGGGCCATCCGGTCTGGATTGCGCCGCGTGAATGGCTGGGGGCGGCGGAAGCCAAGCGCCATCCCTTGCATCTGCTGTCCTTCCAACCCGCCACACGCCTGCATGGGCAATTGGATACCGGGCGTGTTGCCGCCGCAAACAAGATCGCGGGGCGCGAGCCCATCGTGCTCAACCCGGAAGACGCTGCCGCGCGCGGGCTGAAGGATGGCGATATTGTGCGCGTGTTTAATGATCGTGGCGCTTGCCTCGGTGGCTTGCGGCTTGATCCCGGGCTGATGCGCGGTGTGGCCATGATGGCGACGGGTGCTTGGTATGATCCGCTGGAACCAGGCGTGCCGGGCAGTATGTGCGTGCATGGCAATCCGAATGTGCTGACGGCGGATATCGGCACCTCCAAGCTCGGCCAAGGCCCATCGGCGCAATCCTGCCTGATCGAGGTTGAGAAATGGACCGCTGCCTTGCCGCCCGTGCGCGTGCATTTGCCACCAGTGATCGAGGAAGCATCGTGATCCGCCGCCGTGCCCTGCTGGCGGGTGCGGCGGCCCTTCCCGCGATGGGTGCGCTTGCGCAAGGCGTACCCGGCATAGCGCAGCGCATGGATGATGCGCCAGGTGTCGGCATCAAGCGCGATTTGCTGATCCAATGGGGCGATCGCGTTGCCTATGACGCGCTGCCCTTCACGCCGCTCGCGCCCAATCTTGCCGCAGCGGAAGGGCAATTCGGCTGGGATACGCGCGTGGTGGCGGCACTGGCGTCGCCGCGGGTGGAAGATGGCATTCCGCGCGCTGTGTTGGCGGTGGGACATCCAAGCCTTGATCCCGCCATGGCCTTCGCCGATGGGCGGGATCGGCCAGAGATTGCCGGCGCCATGCAGGGGGCCAGCCTGATCAATATCCAGCGTCGCGGCGGTGCCTGGCTGGTGACGGAAGGCGGCTTTCAGATGCGCCGGCTGCATGCCCGCACGCTTTGCCGCATGGGTGGCGCGGGCGGGCCAGCGCGCGGCGTTTTTGGCGTTACCGGCGGCTGTGCCACGCCCTGGGGCAGCCTGCTGCTGACCGAGGGTGAGGGCGCTGCCTGGGCGCGACGCCTGCCCGGTGTGGATGCCACACATGCCGGCCATGTGGTGGAACTTGACCCTTTCGAGCCGCAATCCGTGCCGGTGAAACGCGGCTCCCTTGGCAGGCTTGGCGCGCGCGATGTCGCCGCAGCACAAGCCGCCGATGGCCGCGCCGTGGTGTTTCTGGCCGATGGGCGCGAAGGTGGTTTGCTGTGGCGCTTCATCTCCGATGGGCCAGCGGCAGAACCCAATGCCCTGGATCAAGGCGCGCTTTACGCTGCGCGGTTTGAAGCGGGCGCGCTTCGCTGGATTGCGCTACCCGCCGATGCGGAACCCTATGGCGCGGCGGTGGCGCGCGGGGCGAATAGCCTTGGGCGCCCTGTTGCGCTGGCGCTGGACCCGAATGGTGCGCGCCTGTGCCTCGCCTTGCGTGAAAGTGGCCGCAACCCGGCGGGTGCGGTGGTGGAAATGCTGTTCTCGGCCCGCAATCCCGCTGCCGATACGGCGATTGTCGAAAGCCTGATCGAAGGCCGCTTGCCACCGCGCCCGCGTGCGGGGCGAGAACCCGCAACGGTCCCGGCCTGGCCCGTGGCACCTGCAAGCATCTGCCTGGATAGCCAGGGCAATCTATTGCTCGGCACGGCGCAGCCGGCGCGCGACAGTGCCTTGCCGGATGCGCTTTACGTGCTGCCCGTGGAAGGGCCGGCGCGCGGCCAGCCAAGCCTTGCCTATGCCGTGCCAATCGGTGCCGCCCTGGGCGGTGTGGCCACGGTGCCGGGGGCCGCCGCCTGGGTTGCTGGTGTCGCGCATCCCGGCGCTGGCATGGGCGCGCAATTCGCGACACCGCGCAGCCGCTGGCCGCATTTCCGCGAAGGTGAGCCGCCGCGTGGTGGTGTGGTGGCGTTGACGAAAGCCGCATGAGACTTGAAAAATTATGGTCGGCGAAGTCGCTCCAAAGGTTGATACAGGGAAATCTGTGATGCCAGTTCGTAGGCCCGGAAACAAACTTGAGCGTTGGGAGATAGCACTTATCAAAGCGATGATGGCCGATGGGCGCTGGCCAACTGATCAGGATATCCTGGCGTATTTTACACGGCCTACACGGTCGGTGAACCATCGTGCTGTGGGCGAAATTCGCACCGAAAAGAAACACGCTATCATTAAAGCCGCATCCCCTGAGCAACTGGAAAACTTTATCGCATCATGGCCAGAGGTTGATGTTGAAACAGGATTGTCGCTGAGAGGCGACGAGCTGCTCATCAAGGCGCGCGAGGCGATGATTGCTGCGGTTCAAACGTTCAATGGTGCTGGGCTGACCTTTCGAGCGGAATTGTTTATTGTTACTGCGATCATCGCCTGGACTTATCTTCTACACGCGTGGTTTAAGCGAGAGGGCGTCGACTATCGTTACATCAAAAATGAGAACGGGCAAAAAACAGTTCTGAAAACTCCATGCGGCGCTGAAAAATATTGGGACTTATCGCAGTCTCTAAAACATCCTCGTTGTCCCGTCGAAAAGGGCACACGGGATAATCTGACTTTTCTGATCGGATTGCGGCATGAAATTGAACATCGTTCCACTACCCGGATTGATAACGCAATCAGTGCTAAGCTGCAGGCCTGTTGCATCAATTTCAATGATGCAATCAAGACGCTTTTCGGAACGCAATACGCTCTGGAACGGCGCCTACCTATCGCGCTACAGTTTGTCACTTTCAGTCCTGATCAGCGCTCAATTTTGAAGAACGCTACGAGCCTCCCTCGAAATATCGAAACGATGATGGATACATTTCAGCGCGAACTGACACCCGAGCAATGGGCTGATCAACGGTTCGCATTTCGTGTCTACATGTTTCATAAAACCGTCAATCGTGCTCAAAACGCTGATCTCGCAGTAGAGTTAGTCCCACCGGACTCGGATATCGCGGAGAAGTTCAATCTTGTCTTGAAGGAAGTGGAGAAGCGCAAGTACTTACCCAGCGAAATTGTTTCTATAATTCAGGCTGAGGGGTGGGACCTGTTCACGATGGATAGTCACACTAAACTTTGGAAAAATCTCGGTGCAAAAGACCGCGCGAAGGGATACGGCGCTGTGGCGGTTGGCAAGGTATGGTCATGGTATGACTCATGGCTGACACGAGTGCGGGCCGAATGCGAAAAAAACCCTCAAAAATACCGCACAAGCAACGCTTCACCTTCAACCACCTAGTTTGGTCAGCTGTGTTCCATCAGTTGTGGTGTCAAGGACACCTTTTTCGGAGACTGAGGTACGATGTCGCGAAAGCTTCACAATTCACGGCTTTTTGCCGATGCGCTGTCTTCCTAATTCTTTCAACAACACAAACCCAGCCGGAACGGGAGCCCATCATGGCGCAAATCACCCCCCAAGCGAATGATTTCGAAGCCTTCGACGAGATCGAGAATATCGGCAGCAATCCCGACCCCAAAACCCCAATCGCCGAAATCATTGAAGCCCGCTATGGTCGGCGCGGCCTATTGAGCTCCGCTGCCGCGCTCGCCACGCTTGCGGCGGGACTTCCCTCTCAGGCGAAGGCGCAAACTGCGGTGCCGCTCTCCGGCGGCCCTTCCAGCCTCACCTTCAGCGAACCGCCGCGCGCCCTGGCGCAGCGCGATTCGGTGGCGGATGGGTATGAAGTGCAAAGCGTCATTCGCTGGGGTGATCCGCTGCTGCCGGGTGCGCCCGCCTTCGAAGCGGGCCGCACCACAGCCGCCGCGCAGGCTTCGCAATTCGGCTACAACAACGACTACCTCGATTTCTTCCCCCTGCCGCAGGGCAGCAATGGCAGCGATCACGGGCTTCTGGTGGTCAATCACGAATACACCAATCCCGGCCTGATGTGGGGCGGGCTTGGCAGCGGCAGCGCTTCCCGCCAGCGCGTCAATGCCGAACAGGCCGAAGCCGAGATCATGGCCCATGGGCTTTCCGTGGTCGAAATCCGCAAGGAAAATGGCCGTTGGGGCTATGTGAAGGATAGCCGGCTCAATCGCCGCATCACGGCTGCGACGCCGGTGCAGATTTCCGGCCCCGCCGCCGGGCATGACCTGCTGAAAACCAAGGCCGACCCCTCGGGGCGGCAGGTGCTCGGTACACTCAATAACTGCGCCGGGGGCAATACGCCCTGGGGCACGGTGCTGACCGCTGAGGAAAACTTCAACCTTTATTTCGGTGGCGATATCTCAAAGACCCCGCATGCCGACAGCTTCCGCCGCTATGGCATTCGCAATGAGGCCTCCTATTCCTGGCCGCGGCACATTGATCGTTTCAATGTGGAGAAGGAGCCGAATGAGGCGTTCCGCTTCGGCTGGATTGTTGAATTCGATCCGCATGATCCGCAAAGCGTGCCGGTGAAGCGCACCGCCCTTGGCCGCTTCAAGCATGAAGGCTGCCACCACGCCATCAATGCCGATGGGCGCGTGGTGATTTATATGGGCGATGATGAGCGGTTTGATTTCGTCTATCGCTTCGTGACCGCGCGGCCCTGGAATCCCGCTGATCGCGCTGCCAATCGCGATTTGCTGGATGATGGCGTGCTCTCGGTCGCCAAATTCCATGATGATGGCCGGGTGGAATGGCTTGATCTGCTGCAGGGCCAGGGACCGCTGACGCCGGCCAATGGCTTCCACACCCAAGCGGATGTCATGATCCATACCCGCCAGGCCGCAAGCCTGCTGGGCGCGACGCCGATGGACCGGCCAGAGGATGTGGAACCCAACCCGGCCACGGGCCGCGTTTATGTGCTGCTGACCAATAACAGCAATCGCCGCGCGGAGCAGGTCAGTGCCGCCAATCCGCGCGCGAATAATCAACATGGCCATGTGGTGGAAATCATCCCGCCTGGTGCTGGGACGCCACGCGTTGATCATGCCGCGCGCGAAATGCGCTGGGGGCTTTTCCTGATGGCGGGCGCGCCGGGGATTGATCCCGGCACGCGCTATCATCGCGCCATATCGGATCGCGGATGGCTTTCCTGCCCGGATAATTGCGCTTTTGACAGCAAGGGCCGCATCTGGATTGCGACCGATGGCGCGCCTTCTGCCGCCGGTGTGGCGGATGGGCTCTATGGTGCGGATACTTCTGGCCATGGTCGTGCGCTGACGCGGCTTTTCTATCAGGCGCCGACCGGGGCGGAGGTTTGCGGCCCCCTATTCACGCCGGACAGCAAGACCGTTTTCTTGGCCATCCAGCATCCGGGTGAGGATTCCGGTTCCACCTTTGAACGCCCTTCCACCCGCTGGCCAGATTTCGCCGAAGGCGTGCCACCACGCCCCGCCGTGATTGCCATTGTGAAGAAGGATGGTGGGGAGATTGGGGGTTAGGTTTCATCTGCTGGCTTGGGACCAGGCTAAATCCCATCCGGCAGGTGGATTTCGCCCTTGGCGTAAAGCACGGCATCGCCTGCCATGTGCACGCGATCGCCGCGCCATTCGCACCAAAGCGTGCCGCCCCGCGCACTCGCCTGGCGGCACACCAGGGATTTGCGGCCAAGCCGCGCGGCCCAGAAGGGCACAAGCTGCACATGCGCGGTGCCCGTCACCGGGTCTTCCGGCACGCCAACCTTCACCGCGAAAAAGCGTGAGGTGATATCCACCCCCTCCCCGCCGGCGGCCGTCACAATCACGCGTTCCGGCCCCGGCAGCGCGGCGAGCGCCGCGTGATCAGGCAGAAGGGCTGCCACCTGTGCAGGGCTTTCCATGACGCAAATCCAATCGCGCGCGCGATGCACTTCAAGCGGCGTGGCGCCCAATGCCGCGGCAAGCCCCACAGGTGGCATCGCGGCTTCGGAAAGCCGTGCCGGGAAATCAAGAATAAAGCGAGGCCCATCCGCTTCCACCAGCAAGGGGCCAGACAGGGTGTGAAAGGTGAAGGGCGGCGCTTCGCCCAATTCGCGCGCCAGCACAAAGGCGGTCGCAAGGGTCGCATGGCCGCACATTTCAACCTCGGCCTTGGGCGTGAACCATCGCAACCGCCATCCAGCGCCTTCGCGCATGACAAAGGCGGTTTCGGAAAGATTATGCTCAGCCGCCATGGCCTGCATCACCGCATCCGGTAGCGGCGCTTCAAGCGGCACCACGGCGGCGGGATTGCCGGCAAAGGGGCGCTTGGTGAAGGCATCAACCAGGAAAAGCGGGAGTTTCACGATGAATGCAGATAAGATATCCTGAAGGGGATTATCGAGCCTCAGTCAGACCTGAATGGATAGACTCGTGATGATCGCAAAGGGATCCTGAGGAGCGCTTGCCGCCGCCATCGCCGCTGTTGCCTCCGCCATCAGGAAACGTTCAGCCAAGGCATTGACCTCATCGGTTTTCTGTAAATCGGCAAGATTCATCCTTGTCGTGATGGCGCGTGCCTGGGTTTCGATCGGTTGAATGGCTATTTCAATCGGCAGGCCCAAGGCCCCAAGAACGACGCGGCTCATCACTGAATTTGCCAAGATGTCATAGGCCGTCTTCATATTTTTGGCATTTTCTTTGAAGTATATCGCGTCTGCCATGCCTGGATTGGTGGTGCTTAGGCCTGTGCGATATTCGTATTTGGTATAACCGCTCGTTAAAATATCAAGCATCTTCGGGTCAGCAAGACTGCCGAGGGGGTTCACGAATTTCATCTTTTCCACAATACGGGACGCTTCAGAGGCCATGATCCGCGTGACGGAGCCAACAGAAGACGTGGAATACGGACGTCCATCGCGGCCATTCAATACCTGCTGCGAACGCGTGTAAAGCGATTGCGCCCGATTTTGTTCTTCAATCGTGACGGCGGACGTCAGCATGCGATCAGCCATGGCCGCTGATACTTCCAGGGCAAAATTGACATTTCCATTGATGCCATCCTGGTAGAAACTTTCCAACCTGCGCTGAAATTCCTTTGACCAAGCACCAGAACCAGCCGCATCCAGAGCGGCCAATCTTTCGACCCGCTCGGCAACGCCGGCGGCATTACGGCGCACCTGTTCCAAAGAAATACTCGCCTCCAGCAGGGCGGCCCGTGCATCACGCGACATTGACGCGGAAAGACTGGTATCGGCTTCAACCTCAATCAAGGCATCGTCTAGTCGCTGAAGCGCTGAGGCATAAGACCCGGCACGCACCATCGGTGCCATCTCCCTCAGTGCATTCCAAGCTGACATAGCCAAGCCAACTGGCGGCGTTGTACCTAGCGTAATCGCGCTTAGCGCTGCCTTGGCGCCATAGGTCACTTCAAGCTGACCGCGTGGCAGGTTGGGCGGCGGGGTATTTTTCATGGCCTCCACCACGGCCGTCGCCTCAGTCTGGGAAATACGCTTGATCGGTACATCTTCAATTGGTGTGGTCGTCGGCCTGCCATCACGGCTATTGAGCACCATGGTGGAGCGATCAGAATAGGACTTCGCCAGATCCGCATCGAAAGAATTGACCGAACTATCCACCATGCGCTGGGCCATGGCGGCCGCAACCTCAAGCGCAAAATTTACGTTTTTATCTATACCATCCTTGTAAAACGCGTCCAGGCGTACCTTATAGGCAGATGACCAGGCAGGGCTGTCTGGCGAATCCAGCATCACGAGCTTTTCGATGCGTTCGGCCACCCCAAAGGCATCGCGCCCCATCTGTGCCAGCGCTATACCGCTTTCCATCAACGCCAGCCGGCCAGCGCGCGTTTGCTCCGCTGAGATACCGCTGGCGCTCTCAAGATCGGTTAAGGCCAGATCAATCGCGGATAGAGCGGAATCAAACTTACCTGTGCCGATGAGCAGCGCCGTTTGCTGGAGTGCATCACGCACGATTCCGGGCAAATCACTGTCCGGAAGCTCGCCCATGCGAATGGTTACCGCTGTCAGCGTCGCCGTATAATCCAGCTCCAGTTTCGCGCGATCCATGGTGGCGTTCTCACCGGGACGCAACTGCCCTGCAAGCGCGGTAGTGACACTATCCGCCAAGCCATCAAAGGCACTGACCCTTGGGAGCGGGGGCGGGTAGGTCGGCGCAGTCATCACCGCCTCACCCATTCGCAACTGGCTGGCAACAGCGGTTGTCTCCGCGTCAGTCAGCCCGACATAGGCAACAGTTTTTGGCGTGCTGGTCAGCAATAGGTTCAGCGTGGCCGCAGCATTCACCCAAGTGGTGCCAAGCTGCGCCGCAACGCCGTCGGGATCGTTTGGATCAGACAATAGCGCCCGCTTAACCATGCCTGGGTTGCCGACCTGATCCGGCAAACCAAGCGCGGGCATGAGAACAGTCAGAACGCGCGGGTCGGAAAGCGCCTTGTCGAGGTCCTTTGCGGCCTCCAGAGCCTGACGAAACTGTGCGATCGCCGAAAGGGTGATTGGGTCCTTTGCTTCCTGTTCAAGTCCCTTTGTCTCAGCGCCCGGGACAATCAAGCGGCGAAAGGCAATGACAGCGTCACTCGGGCTTGCCGCCACAGTCGGCATTGCCAAGGGCAGTGTCAGAGCGGTCGAGCCTGATTGGGTGAAAAGGCTCAAGACCAAACTTGATGACGCGTTGATAGTCATGACCCACCCCTAGGTTGCAAATCATTAAGAAATCACTGACGCCCTACCGGATCGACGGCTTTGCTTCAGAAACGTTACGCCAAAACCAAACTTGGCCACCCCATATTTTGTTGGGGAAGGCGCCTCAAACCTTGATGGAAAGGCTTGATATCGTCGCAAAAGGATCATTCGACGCATTGCTGGCTTTTGCCGCTGCCTTGTCGGCTTCCGCCATCAGATAGCGCTCGGCAATGGCGCGCACCTTAGCCGGGTCTTGCAAATCCACGAGCTTGAGGCGTGACGTCACGGCCCGCGCCTGGGTTTCTACCGGCTGGATAGAAATCTGATCCGGCAGGCCAAGCGCACCCATGACCACACGGCGCAGCACACCATTGCCCAGGATATCATAGGCCGATTTCACGGTTTTCGCGTTTTCGCTGAAATAGATGGCATTCGCCATGCCGGGGTTGGTCTCACTCAGCCCGGTCCGATACTCGTATTTCGTGAAACCGTTGGTCAGAATTTCCAACATTTTCGGGTCGGAAAGGCTGCCAAGGCGAAGCCCGGACTTCATCGCGGTTACGATCTTATCCGCATCGGATGGGATGATGCGCGATTGCTGCAGCCCTGCAGCCGTTGAAAGCGGCCGCCCATCGCGACCTTTCAATACCTCGCGAGAACGGTTGAGCAGGGATTGCGCCTGAAGCGTTTCATCCAACGTGGTCGCCTGGGATAGCATGCGATCCGCCATGGCGACTGAAATCTCCAGCGCGAAATTTACATTGCCGTTGATGCCGTCCTTGTGGAAATTCTCAAGCCGCGTCTGGAAATCACGGGACCTGACAGCACCGGTTGGTGCCTCCAGCGCTGCCAGTTTTTCCAGGCGTTCCGCCACACCTGGCGCATTGCGGCGCACCTGTTCAATCAAGGCGCTGGTTTCAAGCAATGCCGCGCTGCCAAGGCGCTTGGTGGCGGCCGGCATGGCCGTTTCATTGGCGATGGCGGCCAAAGCCTCATCCGCACGCTGAATAGCGGAACCATAGGTGCCCGCCCGCGTCAGCCGCGCAATATCCTTCAAGGCCTGGCTTGCCAGTGTTGGCATGCCGAAGACCGGTGTTTCCGGAAGCTTGATGGCGCCAAGCGCTGCGCCGGCAGCGTAATTCACCTCAATCTGCGCGCGCGGGATATTGGGGGGCGCGGCATTCTTCATGCTGTCCAATAGCTTCGTTGCTTCCGCCTGAGAGATGCGCGCTGCCGGTACCCCTTCAAACGGTGCCCTGGTTGGCTTGCCATCCCGCGTATTCAGGACATTGTTTGACTTATCGAAATAGGATTTCGCCAAGCTGATTTCATCGGCGTTCAGGGCGGCGTCTTGCATGCGCCGCGCCATCGCCGTGGCCACTTCAAGCGAGAAATTCAAATTCTTGTCCACACCTTCCTTGTGGAAGGCATCAAGCCTGGTCTTGTAGGCAGGTGCCCAGGCAGCACCGGTCGGCCAATCAACGGCCATCAACTGCTCAATGCGCCGCGCCACGCCAAAGGCGTCACGGCGCATCTGGTCAATGCTGATGCCGCCTTCCAAAACCGCAAGGCGGCTCTGGCGCATTTGGTCTGGCGTCAGCCCAGTCGCACTATTGAGCGCGAGCAAGGTATCATCAACAATGCCAACCGCGGCATCAAGATTGCCGCTGCGCAGAAAGCCCGCCATTTGCCTGAGCGCATTTTGGGCAATGGCAGGCAGGTTAGCCGCCGGCACATCCATCTGGCGTATTGTTGCCGCGGTTAGAACCGCCATGTGTTCAACTTCGCGCCGCGCACGCTCAGGCACCAATTCCTCACCGGCACGGAGGCGCCCAATCAGCGCGCTGGTGACCCTGTCTTCCAGCCCGTCAAAGCCCCTTGATCTTGTGGCCGCCGCACGGCTTGCGGGCGGCGTCAGCACCGCCTCACCTATGCGCAATTGCCTCGCAACGGCGGCGGTTTCCTGATCAGTCAGTCCTTCGAAGGCCGCGGCCTTTGGCGTGGTGGTCGCCTTCAGATTGAGCGTGGTGGCGGCATTCCGCCAGGTCGTTCCAAGCTGCGCGGCCACGCCCTTCGGGTCCTTTGGATCGGACAGCAAGGCCCGCCTCACCAAGCCTGGATTCCCCACCTGATCTGGCAGGCCAAGCGCTGGCATCAACACCTTCAAAACGCGCGGATCGGACAGCGCCTTGTCAATATTCGGCGCCGCATCCAAAGCCTGGCGGAACTGCGCCAAAGCTGTCAGCGTGACCGCGTCTTTTCTTTCGCGCGCGAGGCCCTTTTCTTCTTCACCGGCTTTGGTGACGCGACGGAAGGCGGAAACAGCTTCCCCGGCGCTGGCCGCAGGGGCAGCGTTACCGAAGGGGAGTATCAGCGAGGTTTGACCTTGTTGGCCAAACAACCCCGCCATGAGGGTGGCACTCATATTGATAGCCATAGACGGAGGGTGCTCAGGAAAAGGTTAACAAATCCTGAAGAAAACTGGCCCCGAGCGCATAAAATCAGCGCAAAATCCCCGGATCACAGGTGACCGCGTGGTTAAGCGGCCCATGGCCGGCGCCGAAACCAGGCGCCGATGCAATGGCCGCGCGCACATAGGCCCGGGCGCGGATCACGGAATCCCTGAGCGATAGCCCCTGCGCCAGCCCCGCCGCCACCGCACTGGCCAGCGTGCAGCCCGTGCCATGGGTATGGCGGGTCGCAATCCGCCGGTCGCGGAAGATTTCGATGCGTGTGCCGGTTGCCAGCAAATCCACCAACTCATCGCCCGGCAGATGCCCGCCCTTCAGCAGCACCGCCTTGGGCCCCAGCGCCAGCAGCGCCTTGGCCGCCTGGTGCATGGCGCCGACATCCTGGATGGCAAAGCCGCAGAGCGCCTCGGCCTCCGGCAGATTGGGCGTCAGCACGGCAGCGATGGGCAGCAGGCGGCGCTTCAAGGTCTCGGCCGCTTCCGGCACCAGCAAAGGGTGACCGCCCTTCGCCACCATGACCGGGTCCGCCACCAAGGGCAGGCCCGGGGCGCGGGCGCTGATTTCATCGCAAACGGCGTCAATGGTGGCGCTATCGGCCAGCATCCCGGTCTTCAGCGCATCGGCACCCAGATCATCCAGCACCACCGCAATCTGCTGGCGCAGGAAATCGAGAGGCACCGGCAAAACCCCATGCACGCCAAGCGTATTCTGCGCCGTCAGCGCCGTGATCGCCGTCATGCCAAAGGCACCCAGCGCGGTTACGGCCTTGAGGTCCGCCTGAATCCCCGCGCCCCCGCCGGAATCAGACCCGGCGATGATCAGAACGCGGCCCTTCACGCGGCGCGCGCCTCGGCCCGGATCAGCTCAGCCAAACGCCCGACCACGCCATCCACCAGCGCCTCTTCCTCGGCTTCCGCCATCACGCGGATCACGGGTTCGGTGCCGCTTGCGCGGATCAACACGCGCCCGCGCGCACCAAGGGCGGTTTCCTCGGCAGCGATGGCCTCGGTTACCACGGGCTTCGCGAGCGGTGAGGCGCCGGCATAGCGCACATTCACAAGGCGCTGTGGGAGCGGCGCGAAGCAGCGCAGCACCTCACTCGCCGGGCGCTTTTCTTCGACCAGCACGGAAAGCACCTGCAGCGCGGCGATCAGCCCGTCTCCAGTAGTGCCGAAATCGGGCATGATCATATGGCCGGATTGCTCGCCGCCCAGATTGCAGCCGGTCTCCCGCATTTTCTCACCCACATAGCGGTCACCAACCGCGGTGCGGAGCAAACCAAGCCCACGCGCCGCCAGATAGCGTTCCAGCCCCATATTGGACATGACGGTGGCGACCACGGCGCCCCCGGTCAGGCGGCCCTGCGCATGCCAGGAATGAGCAATCAAGGCGAGGATCTGATCGCCATCAATCACCTGCCCCGCCTCATCCACCAGCACCAGCCGATCGGCATCGCCATCCAAAGCAATGCCCAGATCGGCGCGGCGTTCCTGCA
The DNA here is from genome assembly GCA_020249435.1 of Roseomonas sp. Lineage (GTDB taxonomy): Bacteria > Pseudomonadota > Alphaproteobacteria > Acetobacterales > Acetobacteraceae > Neoroseomonas. Next base: position 35,985 of record JADCFQ010000028.1, read on the forward strand.
CCAAAGTGGCTAGGGACGCGGGCGCGGTGGAACCCACGCCCTTGTTGATGTTGAAACCATCCGGGGCGACGCCGATGGGGATCACCTCGGCGCCCAATTCCCACAGCACGGTGGGCGCCACGCGATAGCCCGCGCCATGGGCGCAATCCACCACAATGCGTAGCCCATCCAGCGTCTGCCCGCGCGGGAAGGATGCCTTGGCGGCTTCAATATAGCGGCCCGGCGCATCTTCCAGCCGGCTTGCGCGACCAAGTCGGGCAGGCGGCACCAGCGGCGCGCTGAGATCCCCGGCCATCAGCGCTTCGATGCCCGCTTCCTGGTCATCCGTCAGCTTCAGCCCATCCGGGCCAAACAGCTTGATGCCATTGTCTTCGTATGGGTTGTGGGAGGCGCTGATCATCACGCCCAAATCCGCCCGCAAGGACCGCGTGAGCAAGGCAATGGCCGGCGTTGGCAGGGGCCCGACCAGCACCACATCCATCCCTGCGCCGATGAAGCCCGCCGTCAGCGCCGGTTCCAGCATATAGCCGGAAAGCCGCGTATCCTTGCCGATCACCACGCGGTGGCGGTGATTACCGCGATTGAAGAAACTACCCGCCGCCTGGCCAAGGCGCAAAGCGGTGGCGGCATCCATGGGCGCGGCATTGGCCTTGCCGCGAATACCATCAGTGCCGAAAAGCTTACGGGTCGGGGCTGCTTCGCTCATGCGCCGCTTATAGCCCCTTGCACGCGTCAGATAAAACCCGCCCGCGCCTGGAAGCCCCAGGCGCGGGGCTTGGGCTCAGCCGCGCCGGATATTCCAGAACAGCGGCGGCTGGCCCTTCAGCATGCCCGTCAGGTTCCGGCGATAGGCGGTGGGTTGGTAGTACATGCCTGTCGGAACATAGGGCACCTCATCAAAGGCGATGCGCTGCATCTCCTGCCCTGCTGCCGCTTCCGCCGCCGCATTGGGGGCGTTGAACCAGGCATCGCGCTGCGCTTCCAAAGCCGGGATGGTCGGCCAGCCCGGCCAGGCATTTTCGCCATGTCCGCGGATGGAGGCGTGGCTCGCCGGGTTCCAATGGTCAATCCCGGACCAGAAGGTGAAGAAGCCGGACCAGCCGCCCTGTTCCAGCGGATTGCGGCTGGCGCGGCGGGCGACGAGCGTGCCCCAATCCGTGCTGACCAGATCCACATTGAAGCCCATGCGGGTGAACAAATCAGCGCCGACAAGCGTGGCAGCATTGATCGAAGCAAGGTCAGTCGCGTTCAGCAGCACCAGGCGCTGGCCCATAGCGCCCGCGGCCTGCAATTCGGCGCGTGCGGCCTGGAGGTTCTTGCGCAGGCGATCCATGCCGATATTGCTCGCCATCGGGCTTTCCGGCGCGAAATAGCCAATGCCTTCGCGGCGAAGATCAGCGCGGCCTTCAACGCCCGAGGTGCCGATCACTGCGGTCATGAAATCAATCTGATTGATCGCGGTCAGCACGGCGCGGCGCACGGCTGGGTTGTTGAAGGGCGCTGCCGTATGATTGGGGCGGAAAATGCCAATCAGCCCAGTGTCATTGATGATATCAACTTTGATATTCCGCGCCGCCGCACCACGTTGAAACAGCGGGAACAAATCGGCGGTCGGCTGTTCCCACCAATCAATCTCACCTGATTGCAGCGCGGCGGAGGCCGTGCTGGCATCCGGAATGATCCGCCATTCCACGCGATCAAAATGCGTCACCTTGCCGCCGGCGGTCATGGAAGGCGCTTCCTGGCGCGGCACGTAATCCGCATTGCGCGCATAGGCGAGCATGGAGCCCGGCACCCACTCATTCTGGATGAAGCGATACGGCCCGCTGCCGACGGCTTCCGTGATATTCGTGAAGGGATCAACATTCGCGAGCCGTTCCGGCATGATGAAAAGGCAGCTTGTGGTGACCTTCGCCAGGCAATCGAGCATTTTCGGGAAGGGTGCGTTCAGGCGAATTTCAAACACGCGGTCGCTGACTTCGACCATATCGGCCACGCGCGCCAGCAGCACCTGACCAAAGGCATCACGCCGGCCCCAGCGCCGGATGGAGGCGATGCAATCCCGCCCCCGCACCGGCGTATTGTCGTGGAACTTCAGCCCCTCACGCAGCGTAAAACGCCAGGTCTTGCCGTCATTCTCGACAACATGGCCTTCGACCATTTGCGGGCGCGGCTGGAACTTGTCGTCCATGCCGTAGAGTTGATCATAGACCAGGAAGGCGTGGTCGCGGGCGACGAAGGCAGTATTGGTGAAGGGGTCAATATTCGGCAGATTGGCGTGCGGTACGTAGCGCAGCACGCGCGGTGCTTGCGCGATGGCCGGCGCGCCGATGGACGCAAAGGGGAGCGCTGCCGCGCCGCCGAGCAGGTGTCGTCTTTGAAGCATGTCATTCTCCCATTGTGGTGCGGCGAAGCCTATCGCCCTTGGTTCTGGGGGAGTTTAGTGTGAAACCTTTGGTTGATTCAATGATTTGCAAAAGCCTTGGTCTCAAAAAAACTGGTTCCCCGGCCTGGGCAGCCCCAGATGTTCCCGCAATGTCGTCCCGGCATATTCCTTCCGGAAAATCCCGCGCCGTTGCAGTTCCGGCACCACCAGCCGCGCGAAATCCTCAACCCCGCCCGGGATGGTTGGGAACATGATGTTGAAGCCGTCACAGGCTTCGGCCTCCAGCCAGTGCTGCATTTCATCGGCGATGGTCTTGGCGCTGCCGGTGAAGGATAGGCCGCCATAGCCGCCGAGGGCCACGGCCAATTGCCGCACGGTCAGCTTGTCGCGCTGGGCGCGTTCCAGCACGCGTTGGCGGCCGCTTTGGCTTTGATTGGTCTCGGGGATGTCGGGGAGCGGCGCGTCCAGGTCGAAGGCGCGCGCGTCGGTGCCGAGTGCGATGGAAAGCGCGCCCATGCCGCTATCGGGATGGACCAAACTGTCCAATAGCGCGCGCTTTTCGCGGGCGGCTTCGTCTGTTTCGGCAACCGTTACCAGCGCACCGGGCAGGATTTTGATCAGGTTCGGGTCGCGCCCTGCCTGGGCGGCGCGGGATTTGATATCGGCGTAATAGGCGCGCGCATCGGCAATCGGCCCGCCAGCGGCGAAGATCATTTCTGCCACCTCGGCGGCCAATTGCCGGCCTGAATCGGAAGCGCCTGCCTGTACAATCACGGGCCAGCCTTGTACCGGGCGCGCAATGTTCAAGGGCCCGGCGATGGAGAGGTATTTGCCCTCATGATTCAGTTTATGCATCCGCGCGGGGTCCCAGAAGATGCCGCTTTCCTTGTCTCGGATGAAGGCATCTTCGGCGAAACTATCCCAAAGCCCCGTGACCACATCATGGAATTCACGCGCGCGCGCATAGCGTTCCGCGTGATCCATATGTTCGGTCATGCCGAAATTGCGCGCCGCATCGGGGTTGGAGGTGGTGACGATATTCCACCCCGCGCGCCCACCGCTGATGTGATCAAGTGAGGCAAAGCGCCGCGCGATATGATAGGGCGCGTCATAGGTGGTGGAGGCGGTGGCAATCAGCCCGATCCGTTCCGTTACCATCGCGAGTGCCGATAACAGCGTGAAGGGCTCGAAAGAAGTCACGGTGCCGCTGCGCTTCAGGGCTTCGATCGGCATATTCAGCACGGCCAGATGATCGGCCATGAAGAAGGCGTCAAACTTGCCCCGTTCCAGGGTTTGGATGCAGTGCACCAGGTGCTTGAGGCTGAAATTCGCCTCGGGCGCTGAGTGAGGGTGGCGCCACCAGGCAGTGTGGATGCTGACGGGGCGCATGAAGGCGCCAAGGTGCATGTGCTTCATGGGTGAGATTCATCGGCCCGCGCTGCCATTCGCGCAAGCCTGCCAGACAGCGAGTGCCTGGATGGTTTCTGCCACATCATGCACGCGCAGAATGGCGGCACCCCGCGCTGCCCCCGCAAGCGCCACGGCGATGCTGCCGGCGAGCCGCGCTTCGGCCTGCTCCACCCCCGATAACGTGCCGATGAAGCGCTTGCGCGATGCGCCGAGCATGATCGGGCAGCCAATCCCTGCCAGGATCGGCAAGGCTTCGATCAAGGCGAGGTTATGCGCCATGGTCTTGCCAAAGCCGATGCCGGGATCAATCGCGATCCGCCCGCGCGCAATGCCGAGCGCTTCAAGTGTCGCCACCCGGTCGCGGAGAAAACGCGCCACATCCAAGACCACATCGGCGTATTCGGCCTTGGCCTGCATCTCGCGCGGGTCGGTGCCCGGCATATGCATCAGCACCACCGGTGTTTGGGTGCGCGCCAGCAAATCCACCGCCGCCGGATCGTGACGGAGCGCGGTGACGTCATTGACGATCTCGGCACCGGCTTCGAGTGCGGCCTGCATGGTCGCGGCGTGGTGTGTGTCTATGCTGACCGGCGCGGCCTTGGCCAATTCCCGCACCACTGGAATGATTCGGGCGATTTCGGTTTCAGGTAATACCGGCTCCGCCCCGGGGCGCGTGGATTCACCACCAATATCCAGGATATCCGCGCCTGCTTCCAACATGGCATGGCCTGCGGCAATCGCCGCGCTGGGATCAAAATGCCGCCCACCATCGGAAAAACTATCGGGCGTGATGTTCAGAATGCCCATGACCAAAGGGCGGGCGGAAACCAGGCCGGCGAAGGGCAAAGGCCGCGCAGTAATGGCCTCGATCTCGTCGCCCCAATCTTCCGGCAGGGCTGCCACGGGCAGGGTCGCAACCTCTCGCCCATCCTCGATCAACCGCGCCAAGGAAAAGGCCAGATCGCCGCCTTGTAAGGGTAGCGCCTGGCCTTCACCAATGGCCCGAAATGCGGCTGGGCCTGACAACAGGCCCAGCGGATGCAGCCAACGATCAGATGCCACGGTTCAGGTGGCAGGCGCCGCGCCTGGGGAAAGCCCACCGGGGCGCATGCTCGGCCTTCCCGCTGTGGGCACGCTGCCGCGGCCCTGGTTCACCGGCTCATCCGGGCGATTGCGCACCACGGGTTCGCCATTGATCACCTGACGGATTTCATCGCCGCTCAGCGTTTCATGCTCCAGCAAACCCTTCGCCAGCAAATGGAGTTCATCCATCTTCTCGGTCAGGATTTTTGTCGCCCGGGCATAGGCGCCATCAATGATGCCGCGGATTTCGCCATCAATCATGCGCGCGGTTTCTTCCGAGACATTCTTGGTCTGTGTCACGGAATGGCCGAGGAACACTTCCTGGCTATTGTCGCCATAGGCGATCATGCCGAGCTTTTCACTCATGCCCCATTCGGTCACCATCATGCGCGCCTGATTGGTCGCCATTTTGATGTCGCCGGACGCGCCATTGCTGACCTTATCAGCGCCGAAAATCAGTTCTTCCGCCACACGCCCACCCATCGCCATGGCGAGTTCCGCCTTGAGCTTGGATTTGTGCTTGGAATACCGATCCCCTTCCGGGAGAGACATGACCAAACCAAGCGCGCGGCCACGCGGAATGATGGTCGCCTTATGCACCGGGTCGCATTCCGGTTCATTCATGGCAACCAGAGCATGGCCCGCTTCGTGATAGGCCGTCATGCGTTTTTCGGCTTCAGACATGACAAGGCTGCGCCGCTCCGCGCCCATCAGTACCTTGTCCTTAGCGGCTTCGAATTCAGCCATGCCAACGGTGCGCCGACCCGTGCGCGCCGCGAGCAAGGCAGCTTCGTTGACAAGATTCGCCAGATCAGCACCCGAAAAACCAGGCGTGCCACGCGCAATCACCTTGGGGTCCACATCGGAGGCGAGCGGCACCTTGCGCATATGCACGCGCAGGATCTTCTCGCGCCCATTCACATCCGGATTGGGCACCACAACCTGACGGTCGAAACGGCCCGGGCGCAGCAGCGCAGGGTCAAGCACATCCGGGCGGTTGGTCGCGGCAATCAGGATCACACCCTCATTGCTTTCAAACCCGTCCATTTCAACGAGCATCTGATTGAGCGTCTGTTCGCGTTCATCATTGCCGCCGCCAAGCCCGGCGCCGCGATGGCGCCCGACCGCGTCAATTTCGTCAATGAAGATGATGCAAGGCGCGTTCTTCTTGCCCTGTTCGAACATGTCACGCACGCGCGATGCACCAACACCCACGAACATTTCGACGAAATCCGAACCGGAAATCGTGAAAAAGGGCACATTCGCCTCACCGGCGATGGACCGTGCCAACAAGGTCTTGCCGGTGCCAGGGGGGCCCACCAGCAACACGCCCTTCGGGATCTTGCCGCCCAGGCGCTGGAATTTCTGCGGATCGCGCAGGAATTCGACAATTTCCTCAAGCTCCGCCTTGGCTTCGTCAATGCCGGCGACATCATCAAAGGTCACACGGCCCTGCTTTTCGGTGAGCAGCTTGGCGCGGGATTTGCCAAAACCCATCGCGCGCCCGCCGCCGCCCTGCATCTGGCGCATGAAGAAAATCCAGACGCCAATCAGCAGCAACATCGGAAACCAGGAAGCGAGGTAATGCAGCAGCGGATTGACCTCGGCTTCTTCAGGGCGGGCCACCACGCGCACGCCCTTTTCCGTCAGGCGCGAAATCAGCGCCGGGTCTTCCGGGGTATAGGTCGAAAATTGGCGGCCATCGCTCAGCTGGCCGGTCAGGGTGCGGCCCTGGATGGTGACATCGCGCACATGGCCGGCCTGCACCTCATTCAAAAAATCGGAATAGGCGACTTGAGAGGTGCCAGGGCGGCTGGAGCCGCTCGGTTGGAACAGGTTGAACAGGGCCACCAGCAGCAGCGCCACGATCACCCATAAAGCCATGTTTCGGCTGAAATTATTCACCGCAACCCTTCCATCTTCAGGAGCATGATGGCGTCATCCGCCGCCCGCTACCAGCATACATAGTGAGGCTTCACGCATCTTGAATGACCCGCGCGAAATCTTCCAGCCGCAAAAGCGTGATCAGCCCGGCGGCAGGCCGCCACCCCTTGGGGCAAAGACCAGGCGCCAAGCCGAAGCTTCCACCCCATCAGCATAGAACAGGCCGGGCAGGACTGCCAGCTTTCCCTTTTCATCCCAAAGCGCTGGCAGGGCACGAAGCGCGGCCAGCGGCGTTTTGGTCTGCTGCCGGAAGGCCGCCGCCGCCGCCCCCAGGGCCGCGCAGGTCCAGCTTGGCCGCGCCGGGCCGGTCACCCGAAACCGCCCATCCCACAAAAAGGGTGGCGTGAGCGGCTGGGCCGGCGCAACCATGCCAGGGTCGCGCACCAGCAAAAGACGCCCACCGGCGCCCGGGCGGACCCAAGCCCCGGCAAGGCTGCCGCCACCGCGCGCCAGCAGCGCTGATGTAGCCTCAATGGGGACAGGCCAAGCGGCCCCGCCGATCAAGCCGATCAGGTGGGCCAAAGCGGCAGCGCCCAGGGCATCGCTGCCAAGCGCCTTGGGCTCCACCCAGGCATAGGCTTCCGGGTGGATCTCTGCGGCCGCCGCCAGCCGGCCCAGCAGCGCGGCTTCCTGCCGGGTGCGCCGCAGCGCGAAAGCCGCTGCCGCTTCGGCCAGCGCCTGCACCCCCCCGCCTTCTCCGCCAGGGTCGGCCAGGGCCTGGCGCAGCCGGATACGGGCAAAGCGCGGATTGCCATTGGAAGGATCGCGTATGGGGGAGATGCCGGCGGCGGCCACCACCGCTTCCAGCCGGGCAGGCGCAAAGCCCAGAAGCGGGCGCAGGATCAGGCAATCGGGCGCCACGCGGAGCGCCGCCATGGCAGCCAAGCCCGCCGCGCCACTGCCGCGCAAGGCCCGAAAGACCAGGGTTTCCGCCTGATCGCCGCGATGATGACCGAGCAGCAGCCAGGGGCAGCCATGGCGCGCGGCGGCCTCGGTCAACGCCGCCAGCCGCGCCATTCGGGCGCGTTCCTGCATCCGCGCGCCATTTGGCAGACCCAGCCGCAGGCACTCTGCCGTGATACCGGCGCCGGACAGAAGGCCCATGACATGATCAGCCTCGGCCCCGCTTTCCGGCCTCAGCCCATGATCCGCGACCAGCGCCACCACCCGCCCGCCCCACGCCGCCGCCCAATCCCGCGCCAGCAAGGCAGCCGCTAGGCTATGCGGCCCGCCCGAGACCGCGACGGCAAGCGATGGCGCCGCGCCAAATGGCCCAAGCGACGCCATGGCCTCGGCGAATTCGGCGCGGCTGACCGGGTGGCTCAGCGCAGGAAGCTGGCTATCCCCATGGGGCTTATCTCACCGGCATTGCGCGCGGCGGCGGCTATCCGCGGCGCGTTCGGCCAGCGGGCCGGAAAGATTTGGGTGATTGGACCGCAGATTATCCAAAGTCTCACAGGCTTCACGCCGCGCGCCAAAGCCCTGGAAGGCGTTGGCCAGACCGATCATCGCCTCTGGCGCGCGGGCACCCTGGCGGTTGCGGCTATAGGCTTCGTCATAGGCGAGCGCTGCATTCTGGAAATCCCGCTTGCCCATCAGCGCATCGCCCAGCAGAAAATGCGCATCCTGGGCGCGGGCACCGGGGCGGGCGCGAATCGCTTCCCGCGCCGCTGCCTCGGCCGCGGCAAATTCGCGCCGGGCCAAAGCGGCCTGGCCATCCGTAATGGCCTTTTCGGCGGTTCTAGGGGCGCTGGAGGGTGCCGGGGCTGGTGGTGTTTGCGCCGCCGGCCCCGGCTGAGGAGGGCGCGGGGCGGCCGGCCGGCCAGCCCCTCTCTCGAGCGCTTGCAGGCGGAAATCCAGATCGCCGCGCAGTTTTTCGATCTCGGCGCGCATCTGCCGGTCATTATTGTCGGCGACATCGGCGCGTCCACGCAGGCGGCGGTTTTCCTCTTCCAATTCCTGCACCCGACCGAGCAATTGCTGCACCAGATCGCCCGAAGCAGCGGACCCGCGCGCCGGCGCGCTTGGCGCGGGTGCCACGGCACCACCACCCCGCCGCAGCGCATCAAGTTCCCGTCGCAGATCCAGGATCTGGTTTTGCAGCGCGATGCCCTCACGGGTTTCCACCTGGGCCTGCACAGGGCTGGCGAGCGCCAACCCAAGGCCCAGAAGCGCCAGACGGAAAGCCGGGGTGAAGCCTGCCATGGTCTTCAAGCGGCGCGACCGAAGCCGCGCCCCCTTCTTTTACCGAACAACCGTGACGGCGCGGCGGTTCTGCGCCCAGGCGCTTTCATCGGAACCGAGTGCCGCCGGCTGATCCTTACCGAAGGAGATGGTCGAAATGCGCGAACCATTCACGCCACCCGCCACCAGGGCATCTCGCGTGGAATTGGCGCGGCGTTGACCAAGGGCCAGGTTGTATTCGCGCGTTCCGCGTTCATCGGTATGGCCTTCAACCAAAACCTGCACTTCCGGGAAGCGGCCCATCCATTCCGCCTGACGCTGCAACACCGGGCGCTGATCGGCGCGGATATTGCTGCGATCAAAATCGAAGAAGATGCGATCACCAACATTGGCGACCAGATCTTCCTGGCTGCCGGGGCGGATATTGCCCGCCCCACCCATGCCAGCCCCCGTGCCTGTGCTGCTGCTATTGTCAGACCTGGAACAGGCGGCGAGCAGCGCAAGACCCGCAATAGCGAGGAATTTCAACTTCATGACTGGTTTCCTTTCAGGAAAATCATAGCTTTGTGCGGTGCGGTAAAGGCTCGACCCGTTAAGGTCAAGCCAAAACCTTCAGGAAAGCAAAGGCGACCATGTCGGATCGGTGGCATCGGTTGGCGTTGGCAAGGGGCGTTCATTGAAGCCCGCAATGTCTATGGTGTGGATGCGCGCCGAATAACCGCCGCCGCGCGCATCGGTGGCGCGGGTTTCCCGGCCAAAGACCAGCATGCGGCCATTGGGCGCGAAGCTTGGTGCTTCCATCTTCCAGCCCTCGGACAGGATACGCTCGCCCGAGCCATCGGGGCGCATTACGCCAATCGCAAAACTGCCGCTGCCGAAGCGGGTGAAGGCAATCAAATCACCGCGTGGGGACCAGACTGGCGTGGCGTAGCGCCCACGGCCGAAGGAAATGCGGCGGATGCCGCCACCATTCGCATCCATCACGTAAAGCTGCTGATCGCCGCCGCGGTCGGAATTGAACACAATCTGGTTGCCATCGGGCGAAAAGGCAGGGCTGACATCAAGCGCGCTGCCGCTGGTGATCTGCCTTTCGCGTCGGCTCGCCAAATCCACCACATAGATATTCGCGTCGCCACCACGCATGGCCGAAAGCACCACGGAACGTCCATCCGGCGAGAAGCGCGGCGAAAGCGTCATGCCTGGAAAATTGCCCAGCACCTGCTGGCCGCGCGTATTCAAATCAAACAAGACAACGCGCGGCTGTTCGCGGCTTTGATAGGACATGAAGGCCACGCGATCCGCCGAGGGATGAAAGCGCGGGGTCAGCGCCGCTTCGCGCCCATCGGTCAGAAAGGCATTGTTTTCGCCATCCTGATCCATGATCGCAAGCCGACGCAGCCGGCGATCTCGCGGGCCGGATTCCGCGATATAGACGATGCGTGTGTCGAAATAGCCTTTTTCGCCCAGCAATCTTTCGTAGATGACGTCAGAGATCAGATGCGCGATGCGCCGCCAATTGCCGGTGGGCGCGGTGAAGGCCGTGCCCTGCAATTGGTTTTCCGGCAGCACATCCCAAAGGCGGAATTCAACGCGTAGATTGCCGCCCTGCACATCGGCGCGGCCCGTAGTGAGCGCCTGCGCGCCAATCACGCGCCAATCCTGGAAACGCGGGGTTTGCGCGGCGGATTCCGGGGTTTGGATGAAGGCCTGGCGCTGCACCGGGCGAAACAGCCCGGAATTGCGCAAATTATCCTGCACCACCCGCGCAATATCGCGCCCGAAACGCTGGCCATCGCCAGCGCCTGCGAAATCCGGAATGGCAATCGGGATCGGGTTGGTGCGTGCGCGCGTGATGTCAATCACCGCCCCTTGCGCCAGGGCCCCATTCGGCGCGCCCGCAAGGCCGGAGACCGTCACCGCGCCCGCGGCACCAAGCAATAGGGAGCGTCTTGTTGTCATGCCCATCATCCCGAATTCAGCGCACCAGCCCGCGCGGATTGAAGCGAAAGGTGGAAGCCATCAGTGTTTGCAACTTGTCCGGCGGCACCTTCAACGGATTGCACGCGGGAGCCAATAAAGCACGCCGCGCCGATTCGAATACAGACCGCACCCGCGGATCGGTCGGCATATTCCCTGCCGGCACCACATTGCGGACATTGCCCTGGCCATCAAGCTGCACACGCAATTCAACCACAATGCTGTCCAGCCCCAGCATGCCGGCATCCACATTCCAGCATTCCGATACCTGTTCCGCGAGGCCGCGAATCTCACCCTGCGTCAACGCCGCCGTCCCCGTGGGTGAACCGCCACCCTGGCGCGGCGCGCCGGAAGGATTGGGCCGCGCGGTCGGTGCGCGGTCCTGCTGTTGCGCATTGCGCAGCCGCTCCAGCGTATTCTGCACCGAAGTACTGTTTTCCTGCGGCCGCGCCACCGGCGGCGTTTGGCCCGTGCCTGCCTGACGCGATGGCTCGGGCGGCGGCGGCACCGGGGGCGGCGGCAAGGGCAAAGGCGGTTCCGGACGCGGTGGCTGCGCTGCCTGTTGCCTTGGCGGCGTTGGCTGGGGCGTTTGCGTCTGCGGCGTCACGCGCGGCGCGGGCGAGGGCTCAGGGCTTGGGGCTGGTGCCGGCGCGGGCGGGGTTGGGGGCGCTGGGCTTGGCGGCGCAGGCGCGGGTGCCGCAGCCGGCGCCGGCGGCGGTGGGGGCGGCGGCGGTGTTGGCTCGGGCGGCGCATTGCGCGGCGGCTCCGGCGCCGGGGGTTCCGGCGTCGGCGGGGTTGGGGTCTGGGTCGAAGTCTGAGCTGGGTTCGGTGAGGGCGTATCAGCACGCGCCATCTGCGCCGGGCCTGGGGCGACAAGCTCCACCGCGATGCCCTGTTCCTGTGGTGGCTCGGGAATGGACCGCGCAAGCGAATACAAGGCCCCGATGGCCAGCAGCGCCGCATGCAGCCCCGCCGAGACCATCAGCCACTTGTTCAGACGCTTATCGGGCAGGGCCCGGGGCAAGGCTTTCTCTCCTTCTCCCCGGCCTTCAGCGGGGGGGCTGGGCGGGGCGATTGGGCGCGGCAGGGGGGGCTGCCGAGCGTGCTGGCTGGGTCGCGGGCCTGCCTGCCGGGGGCGTTGCCGCGCCCGGGCGCTGCGCCTGCGGCTGTTCCGCCAGCAGCGCTACGCGCGTGAAGCCCGCACCGGCGATGGTGCCCATCACCTCCATCACACGGCCATAGGAAATGGCCTTGTCGCCACGCACGAAAATCCGCCGCTCCGGCGCGCCTTGCGGCTGTTCCCGCATGATCGCCTGCAACCGCGGAACCAGTCCATCCAAAGGCACTTCCGTTTCCTGCAGGAAAATCTTGCCCTCAGGATTCACCGTAATGGTCAGCGGCTCGGTTTCCTGATTGAGCGGCTGGGCAGTAGTTTTCGGCAAATCCACCGGCACGCCCACCGTCATCAGCGGCGCGGCCACCATGAAAATGATCAGCAGCACCAGCATCACATCCACAAAGGGCGTGACATTGATTTCCGCCATGGGCCGGTAGCGAGACCGCCCGGAAGACCGCCCGCCTGACAGAGAAGCCCCCATGGCCTATTCCGCCGCCTGGTTCGGGCTGCGCGGCCCACCATCATTCGCCGCCGCTTCCGTCTGCCGCGACAGGATGGCGCCAAATTCAGTGGCGAAACCTTCAAGCCGCGCGGCAAAGCGCGCCAGGTCCGTATTGATCTTGTTGTACGCCAGCACCGCCGGAATGGCGGCCACGAGACCAATCGCGGTGGCAAACAGCGCTTCCGCAATCCCCGGCGCCACCACGGCCAGATTGGTGTTCTGCATCCCCGCAATGGCCGAGAAGGAATTCATAATCCCCCAGACCGTGCCGAAAAGCCCAACAAACGGCCCAACCGAACCGACCGAGGCCAGAAACACCATCCAGCGTTCCAGCCTTTCCATCTCCCGCCCGATCGTCACCGCCATGGCGCGTTCCACGCGTTCCTTGGCGCCGCCCAGCATGGCGGTGCCGCCGGCGCTGCGGCGCCATTCACGCATCGCCGAACCAAACACGGCAGCCAGCGGGTGCGTCGGCTGCTCCCCTTCGCGCGTATACAGCTCATCCAGGCTGCCGCCGGACCAGAAGCGATCCTCAAACCCATCCGCTGCCTTATTGATGCGCCGGATGGCAACAACCTTCTCAAACACCACCGCCCAGACCCAGATACTGGCGAGCAGCAGGCCGAGCATCACCGCCTTCACGACCCAATCCGCTTGCAGGAACAGGCCCCAAAGCGACAAATCATGGGCCGCCTGCCCAAGCGCCTGAGTGGTCACGCTACGATCCACGCCACATCTCCTTCGCCCTCAAGGGACGATTGAAGGCGGCCAAGGCCACCTGAAAATACCAAACTCGGGAAAAGCGGCCTTTTCCCGGCAAAAACTTGTTCACCCCGGCGCTGCCTCAGCCACCGCGCGCAGCGCCGAACGCCAAGGCTCCGGCAAGGGCACCGGCCTTGCGGCACCTTGCCCCACGGAAGCCAGCCGCACGTCCAACACTGCCAGCACCTCATCGTCTTCACGCCGCACAATTTGGCGCAGCAACACCTGCACGCCCGTCACTCGGCGGATATGCGTCTCCACCACCACCGATTCGTCGAGTCGCGCCGGTTTGAAATACTCCACTTCCAGCCGCCGCACCACGAGGAAGACACCATGCCGCGTGATCATTTCCTGGTGCGGCAAACCCATGGCGCGCAAGGCTTCCGTCCGCGCGCGTTCCGCCCAATGCAGATAGCGCGCGTGATAGGCAACACCGCCTGCATCCGTATCTTCAAAATAGACACGCACCGGCCAAAGATGCGGGCCGCTCACGCTTCCTGATCCCCGAGCAAATCCAGCAAGGGCTGCACGCCCGCCGGCGGGCTCAGCCCCAAATGCCGCCAGCCACGATCCCCCAGCACGCGCCCGCGCGGCGTGCGCAACACCAAGCCTTCCTGAATGAGAAAAGGCTCCACCACTTCTTCAAGCGTATCCCGGCTTTCGGCCAGCGCCGCGGCCAGCGTCTCAATCCCGACCGGGCCGCCATTATGATGCTCCGCAATGCGCAGCAAATACCGCCGATCCATCGCATCAAGGCCGAGCGCATCAACCTCCAACCGCCGGAGCGCCGCATCGGCCATGGCGCGATCCGCGACCTTGTCTTCCATCAGCGCGAAATCACGCACACGCCGCAAAAGCCGCCCCGCAATACGCGGCGTGCCGCGCGAACGGCTCGCGATCTCCCGCGCGCCATCCTCGGACAAATCGAACCCCAATTTCCGCGCGCCGCGCGTCACAATGCCCAGCAATTCCTCAGGCGTATAAAGCACCAAACGCAAGGGAATGCCGAAGCGATCCCGCAACGGCGTCGCCAGCAACCCTGCCCTGGTCGTCGCACCAATCAAGGTGAAAGGCGGCAAATCAATCCGCACCGTGCGCGCCGCTGGGCCTTCCCCAATAATCAGATCAAGCTGGAAATCCTCCATCGCCGGATAAAGCGTTTCCTCGATCGCCGGCTGCAAACGATGAATCTCATCCACGAACAAGACATCACGCGGCTGCAAATTGGTCAGGATCGCGGCCAGATCCCCCGCACGCTGCAAGACCGGGCCCGAAGTCGCCCGAAAACCAACGCCCAATTCACGCGCCACAATCTGCGCCAGTGTCGTCTTCCCAAGACCAGGCGGGCCATGAAACAAGACATGATCCATCGCCTCAGCCCGCGCCCGCGCGGCCCCGATAAAAACGCGCAAATTCTCCCGCAAACCGCGCTGACCCGTAAAATCATCCAGCGTCTGCGGCCTGAGCGAAACCTCAGCCCCATCCTCCTCAAGCCGGACGGGGCTGGAAAGGCGATCGGTGTCGGTCATGGGAGGGGGGGCTCCGCGGGGGGCTCTGCCCCCCGCCCCCCCGCCAGGAGGAATGCATCCTCCTGGACCTCCATAATGGGGCCGTGTAGGGAGAGGGGCACAGAGGGCGCGCCGGGCAAGCGGGCGCGCGCCGCCCCTCTCCCCACATGGCCCCGTATTGGCGGGGTCCGGGGAGACACTGTCTCCCCGGCGGGGGCACGGGGGCAGCGCCCCCGCAGACCGCCCCCCCCCATCACCGCGCCATCTCCTTCAGCCCGTCTCGGATGAGGTCGTTGAGGCTGGCGTCTGGGCCGAGGCGTTTGGCGGCGCGTGTGATGGCGGTGGTGGCTTCCGGGCGTTTCAGGCCGAGGTTCACGAGGGCGGAGATGGCGTCTGCTTCCATGCTATTGGCGTCGGGTGGGGCGATGATGGCGCCTTCGCCATCTTCGCTGGGGGTGATGCGTCCGACCGCCCATTTTTGCATGGCGGGTTCATCCACGATGCGGTTGGCGGTGGCCGCACCCAGGCCTTTGACGGCGCCCAAGCGCTTGCGTTCCTTGGCGGCGATGGCGCGGGCGAGTTCCGCGGGGGTGAGGCCTGAGAGGACGAGCAGGGCTTTTTGCGGGCCGACGGTCTTGACTTCGATCAGGGCGAGGAAGGCTTCGCGTTCCTGCGCATCGGCAAAGCCGAACAGGGTGATGGCGTCTTGCCTGAGGTGGGTTTCGACCAGCACGCGGTGGGGGGCTTCGCGGGCGGAGAGGGCATCGAGGGTCTTGCGTGAACAGGAAAGCAGGTAGCCGACGCCGTTGACGTCCAGGATGCAGCCGCCTTCATGGGTGCTGTCCAGCCGCCCGGTAAGCTTGCCGATCATGCGGTCGCATACCCTAAAGACGCTTTGCCGCGGCAGCGCGCGGCAAAGCGTCTTTAGGTCCTTGTTTGGTCGCATTTTCCGAGTCGCCAAGCGATCTCGCTTGGCTTGAAAATGCTCCTGCCAGCATTTTCTTGGTCTGCCGGTGATGCGCGTGGCAGATGGCGATGGCGAGGGCATCTGCGGCATCCGCGCGGCGGAAGGCGGCGCCGGGGAGGAGATGGCGCACCATGGCCTGCACCTGTCCCTTGGCGGCGTGGCCATTGCCGACCACGGCGCGTTTCACCTCCATGGCGCCATATTCGGCAACCGGCAGGCCAACAAGGCGTGGTGCGAGCATGACAACGCCGCGCGCCTGGCCGAGTTTCAGGGCGCTTTCGGGATTGCGCGCGACATAGGTGTGTTCCACCGCCGCCTCATCCGGTTGAAAATTGGCGAAGGTCTCGGCCAGCCCCTGATGTAGGATCAGCAACCGGTCGCCGAGGGCATCGCGGGCGGAGGTGGAAACCACGCCTTCGGCGATGAAGCGCAGGCGATAGCCATCGGTTTCGATCAGCCCCCAGCCGGTATGCTGAAGGCCGGGATCAAGCCCAAGGATGCGAATCGCGCGCGGAGACATGGGGCATTGGTAGCAGATCAGCCCCGCCAAGGCTTCATGTAAGCGTTACCCGCGGCGACGGCCCTTTTCCGACTGCGCCAATTCGCCGGCACGGAGCGCCAAGCGCCCATGGATTTCATCAAGCTTGAGCCCCTGGCGCAGCACCGGCAGGCAGGCCATGTGGTCATATTCACCCTTTGACCGCCCGGCTTCGAAATCCAGGTACAACCCGGTCAGCGCCGCATTGTTGAAGGCATGCCGATTGCCATCATCCAGATAGCTCTCAGACCAGGTGCCTTCCGATAGCAACAAGCCATGCGCTTCCAGTTCAAGGTGGAAATAGCGCACGCGCTTGCACCAAACCTCCTGGATGATGCTTTCACCATTCACCAGATGCTTGGCCGGGATCAGATGGCCATCAATTTCCATCGCGTGATCCGGGCTGACCCGCAAATCACGCGCCGGCATGCCGGGGGCGATGGCGCCGGCCTTGATCAGAATGGGCGCAGTCTTGGTCGCCATGGCCGCATTGCGTGGCACGGCGATATCCATGAAGCCAACCCAACGGAGTGGTTCAAACCCGGCCTGACCATTGCGCATCGCCAGCACCATGTCCCCAGCGCGGAGGTTTTCGACCACATCTTCGCCATTCGGCGTGACAATCCGCGTGCCTTCCGCGAAGCACACCACGTCTTCCCAGCCCTGGGTGAACATGGTGACGGTAACGCCATCAATCGTATTCTGGAAATTGATCCAGTCATTGCCAGTGGGGATACCGCTTACCCAATCATTCCGAGCCAGGTCCAGGAAGTCATTGGCACCGGCGCCACCAATCAGCGTCAGGTTGCCGGTGGTGACACCCTGCACCCAGGTAAAGGTATCATTGCCGGCACCGAAATCGAGATAGTCACCACCATTACCGCCGCCAGCGACAAGCGAATCCGAACCATCACCGCCATGTCCCCCTACGGTAATCACCTGACACAGGCCACCGACGGAACCGGGCGCGGACCGTAAGAGTCTGCGCGCCCGGTTCGCGGTGGCCGGACCGCGTGGAAGCGGGTTTGATGGCGTTGCGACACAACCCTCAAACACGAAA
>JADCFQ010000029.1 GCA_020249435.1 Roseomonas sp.
CAAGCGCCACCTTCGCCTTGAAGGCAGGGCTATGGTTCCGGCGGGGTCGTCTCGTCATGCTATCTCCTGTTCACGGCATCATGCCGCAGTCAGGCAGAAAATACACTTATCACAGCTGTTCAGATTTCCCGAGCCGGCTCTGGTCAGACATATTGAACCATTGCTGCAGGAAGTAGATGCGCAGCATCCGTTCAATCCCGATCGGCGGGCGGCCGCGTTCGCCTGCGGGGTAATGGGGCTCAATCAGGGCTGAGAGCGCGGCCCAGGGAACGACAATCTCCATCTCGGCCAGGAAGCGCTCGCGCCGTGTTTGCTTGCGGGGGCGGTCAAAGCCGAGGCTCGAGAAGCTTCTTTGCTGCATGGGGGTCACGCTCAAGGGGTGAATGGCCGAGACGCAACAGAATCAGAAAATCAATCACAGGCCAAGGAGAGTGGGGATTAAATCAGAGGTTCCTTAGGCTTGAAATGGCGTTTCCCTTGACACTTGTTGTCTTGCTTATCGACTCTCATGAACCCCGTTCCCAACTGTCCCCCAAACCAAACACTGAGTGCGCATACCCGACGACTGCGCGTCAGGTTGAGGCGGCGACCTTTGTCAGGTAATTGGCGTATCAGGACAAATGCGCAAAAATTGAAACTGGCCGGACGGGCCGAGATATCGCTACTTTAACTGCCAGGAGTTTCAAGCATTCGTCATTAGCATTCACGCCCACCCCCTCATTCCCCCGCAATGATCGCATCGGCGATTTTCTCCGCCGACATGAGCGTCGGGAAATTCGTATTGGCACAGGGCACCACCGGGAAGATTGAGGCATCCACCACGCGCAAACCTTCAATGCCCTTCACCCGGCCATTGGTGTCCACCACCGACATCGGGTCTTCCGGCCGGCCCATGCGACAGGAACAGGAAGCATGCCAAACGCCAATGGTTGCCTTGCGGATAAAGGCTTCCAAGGCCGCGTCATCGGTCAGCACCTGATCAATGCGGAAACCCTCCACCACGAAGCGGTCAATGAAATAGCTGCGCAGGAAGGCGGGTCCATCAAGCACCAGGCTGATCATTTTGGTCAGCAGGCGGTTCTTGTCATTCACCACGCCAAGCTTCCGCACGCGGTCACTATAGCTGGCGGGGAAGTGATTATCCGTCACTTTGCCCAGTTCATCACTCATCTGGATCGCGGCCATCATGCGAAAGCCGCTCATCAACCGTTCAAGATCGCGCTGGTCTGACAGCAGGTTGAATTCGACAATCGGCTCATCACGCCAATCCCGCGACGCCAGCTTGAGCTGACCGGTTTCCGAATAGGTCTTGTTGACCCATAGCAACATGGAAGCGATCTGCTCACCCACCGCATGCCAGGCAGATTTACTCACCACCGCAGCAAACATATCGCCTGCCGGCACGCCTTCCAGTCTTGATGAATAGCGCAGCCCCAGCAGGATGTGGCGGCGCGTTTGATTATCCACCCGCGCACCTCGCTTAAGGAAGGAAGATAGCGCAATGGATGGATGGTCCATCAGACCCCGCCCTACGCCAGGCAGCGCCATGCGCACCGGAATGCCCAAATCGCGCAAATGTCCAATCGGTCCAATGCCGGCACGCAGCAGATGCGCCGGTGAATGGATGGCACCGCAAGAAAGGATAATTTCGCGCCCAAAGAATTGCTGTTCCTGCCCGCCCACCATGGCAACCACACCGACGCAACGGCGATCTTCGAATACTAGGGACTTGACCTGGGTTTCGCAGGAAATCGTCAGGTTTTCCCGTTTGCGGGTTTCGCGGTCTAGATAGCCCATTGCCGCAGAAACACGTTGTTCTTCAGCATTGGAAATGGTGATGGGGAAGAATCCATCTTCAAAAACGCCATTCTGGTCCTCCAAAGGCTTAAAGCCCGCAGCGGCGAAAGACTTCGCTGCAGCCTTGGCGTGGTTATTCCACTGCGCGGGCATAATACGACGAACCTTTATGCGCCCTTCCTTGCCATGATATGGGCCGCCGAAATCAAGATCATGCTCCACCTTCTTGAAATAAGGCAGCACCGCATCCCAATTCCAACCGGTCGCGCCACGCGCTTCCCATTCATCATAATCCGTTGGCGCGCCCCGATTGGCCATCTGCCCATTGATCGAAGAACCGCCGCCCAAAACCCGCGCCTGTTCGTATTTGCGCAAGGGCGGGCGGTCCTGCGGCCTGTTGTGGGAAACAATCTGCGTATGCACGCGGAGTTCCGTCCAATGAAAGCGCGGATCGAAATAGGCCGTGCCCGGGTAGCTATCGCGGATTTCCTTGGCTTCTTCGCCAGGCGGTGCATCAGGGCCGGCTTCACAGAGCAGCACCTTATGGCCGCTGCGGGCTGACAGCCGATGCGCCAGCACAGAACCGGCGGAACCGCCGCCCACAATAATCGTATCGAACATCACGCTTCCTCTTCTAAGTATCAACCTTGCGAAATCATGCGCCCCAAGGGACGTCCGCCACAGATATGCACATGGAAATGCGGCACTTCCTGGCCGGAATGCATGCCCATATTCATCAGCACGCGATAGCCATCGGGCTCCAAGCCCAGGCCCTTCGCCACCTGGCCCACGGCGCGCCAGAAGCCGGTGATTTCATCCGCACTCGCCTCTGCGCTGAAATCGGCGATGGAGACATATTTCCCCTTGGGGATCACCAGCACATGCACCGGCGCCTGGGGCGCGATGTCATGGAAGGCCAGCGCATGATCATCCTCATGCACCTTCTTCGCCGGGATTTCGCCACGCAGGATGCGCGCGAAGATATTGCTGTCATCATAGGGGCCAAGGCCATTGACCGGCATGGGGTTATGCCTCCCTCGTGGAAATTACCTGCCCCACCATGCCATGCGCGGCCAGGATTGGAAGCCCGCTCAGGCAGAACCGAGCCAGGCCGCCGCCGCCCGATCCGCGCCACTCGGCAAGGGCGCGTCACGATCGGCCATCCAGGCCAGGATATCGCCGGCCACCGCGGCACCGCCCAAATCGCGCAGCAGCATGTGATGGCCTTCCGGGTAGAAGGCCACGCGCTGGGCGGCACCCCTCGGCAATTGCGCCAGGGCAGCGCGAATCGGCGTGGGCGGCACCAGCTCATCCTTCGCGCCGTAAAGCACCAAAGCCGGGGCGGTGAAGCGCGGCAGGGCAGCGGTGGCGGCATCCATCAAATCAACCAAGCCGGCCACGGCATCCACCCGCGTTGCCTTGATCAATTGCGGGTCGCGGGACCAGCGGCGCCAGGCGTCCAGATTATCGGTCGGGCGAAACACAGGCGCGCTGGAGGAAAGCTCCAGCCCCGGCGTCAGCGCCACCATGACATCCAGCGTCCAGCGCATGGGCCAACCCAGGCTGGCCCGCCCGCGCAAGGCCGGGGCGGAAAGCACCAGACCATCCGCCATGGCGGCCTTGCTGCCGGCCAGCACCAGCACCGCGCCCCCCATGCTTTCGCCCATCATGAATAGCGGCAGGCTGGGATGCCGGGCGCGCATCAAACCAGCCGCAGTAATGGCGTCCTGCGCCAAGGTCTCATGCCCCGGCCAAACGCCGCGCGGCGCCGCGCCGCCAAAGCCGCGCTGGTCATAGGCGTAAAGCGCAACCCCGGCGGCGGTGAACCAGGGCGCGGCATCCTCTGCGAAGGATCGGCCATATTCATTCATGCCATGCAAGGCGAGCATCACGGCGCGCGGCGGACCCTGCGTTCCCCATGAGTGCAACGGCAGGCGCAGCCCATCGGCCATGACCAGCGCATCATCCAGCACGGCGGGCCTGGTCACCACCGGCCCCATGGGCGCGCGGGCCTCGGCACAGCCGGCGAGCGCCAGGCCAGCAAGCAGCGCCCTCCGCCCCGTTATGACAGGCTTCATGGTCATGGCTGTCAGATAGGGTGCCGGGCAAGGCTGGTCCATCACCCCCTGGCCCGGTATGATGAGGCAAAGCTCTACCGAATGAGGACCCACATGCGCGACCAGCAAATGACCGGCTATGGCCCGAAGCCCGTGGTGGGTGTCACGCCCGAACAGCGCGTCACTGTCCATAGCCGCAAGGTGGCCTGCGACGGCGAAGCGGCAAGCGGGCTCGGCCATCCGCGCATCTGGCTGCATATTGAAGGGCATGATGTGACCTGCCCTTATTGTTCAATCACCTATGCGCTGGCCGAAGGCGCTGGCGAGGATCATGGCCACTGAAGATGGCGCCGGCCCCGAAGCGGCCCGCCCGCATGGCAAAGCCTTGAGCGAGGCGATTGCGGGGGCCGAGGGCCTGCCGGAAACCAAGCCCGGTGAACGCCATCTGATTCTGGTGGATGGTTCGGGCTATATCTTCCGCGCCTATCACGCGCTGCCGCCAATGACGCGCCCGGATGGCACGCCGGTGAATGCGGTGTTTGGCTTCACCAATATGCTGTCGCAGTTTCTGCTGCGTCATGCGGCCAGCCATATCGCAGTGGTGTTTGATGCCGGGCGGCATACGTTTCGCAATCAGATTTACGCTGCCTATAAGGCGCATCGCCCGGACCCACCGCCGGAATTGGTACCGCAATTCGGCCTGATCCGTGATGCGACCGATGCCTTTGGCGTCGCGCGCGTGGAACAGGATGGGTATGAGGCGGATGATCTGATCGCTGCCTATGCCAAGGCGTTTGAAGCCACCGGCGGGCATGTCACGATTGTATCTTCCGACAAGGATCTGATGCAGCTGATCCGCCCGGCGGTGCAGATGCTCGATCCCATGAAGCAGAAGCCGCTGCGCGCGCCGGAGGTGATGGAAAAATTCGGCGTCGCGCCCGAAAAAGTCGTGGATGTGCAGGCGCTGGCCGGCGATGCGACGGATAATGTGCCGGGCGTGCCGGGAATTGGCATCAAGACGGCAGCGCAATTGATCACTGAATATGGTGATCTTGAAACGCTGCTGGCGCGCGCGGGCGAAATCAAGCAGCCGAAGCGCCGCGAAGCGCTGTTGGAAAACGCCGAGATGGCGCGGATATCGCGTCGGCTCGTCGCGCTTGATGACAATGCGCCGCTGCCGCTGGAGATTGCGGCGCTGGAAGCGAAGGCACCGGGCGATGGCAAGCTGGAAGCCTTTCTGCGCGCGCAGGGGTTCCGTTCCATCCTGGCGCGGATGGGCTTTGGTGAGGCGAATGGCGCACCGCATCGCGCGGCCAGTCGTGCAACGGTGCCCGATGCGCCCGCGGCAGAAACACCCAATGTCGCGGCGGCTTTTGGCCCCTATGATTGCGTGACGGATGAAGCGGCCTTGGCGCGATGGGTTGCGCTGGCGCGTGAAGCGGGCGTTGTTGCGGTGGATACGGAAACCGATAGCCTGGATGCGCGCCGCGCCAATATGGTTGGGTTTTCGCTTGCCATTGCGCCAGGCCGCGCCTGCTATGTACCGATCCGCCATGGCAGCACGGGCGATATGCTGGCCGCGCCCGCGCCGGAACAGATTGCACCAGATGTCGCTTTTGCGCTGCTGCGGCCGCTTTTCACCGATGCCTCGGTGCTCAAGATCTTTCAGCATGCGAAATATGATCTGGAAGTGCTGGCGCGGGCCGAGAATGGCGGCTTTGCTGAAATAGCGCCGATTGATGACACCATGATGCTGTCCTACGCCATGGAAGCCGGGCGGCATGGGCATGGCATGGATGAGCTTTCGGTGCTGCATCTGGGCCATAAGCCGATCAGCTTTGATGAGGTGACCGGCACCGGCAAGGCGCGCATGCTGTTCAGCGAAGTGCCTTTGGACAAGGCCACCGCTTACGCCGCCGAAGATGCGGATGTGACGCTGCGGCTTTGGCTGCTGCTCCGCCCGCGTTTGCGCGCTGATGGGGCGCTGGCGAGTTACGAACAAATCGAACGCCGCATGATCCCCGTTTTGCGCGCCATGGAAGCCGCTGGCGTGAAGGTGGATGGCGCGGAATTGGCGCGGATTGGCGAAGATTTCGCCGGGCGCCTCACGGTCCTGGAAGCGGCCATTCATACGCTTGCGGGACGCGCCTTCAATGTCGGCTCACCCAAGCAATTGGGCGAGATTCTGTTTGATGAAATGGGGCTTTCAGGCGGGCGCAAGGGCAAGACCGGCGCCTATTCCACCGATGCGGCGGTGCTGGAAGAACTCAGCGCCCAGGGTGTGGAATTGGCCGGCAAGGTGCTGGAATGGCGCCAATTGGCCAAGCTGAAATCCACCTATGTTGAGGGCCTGGCCGCGCAGATCGATCCCACCGATAAGCGCGTGCATACATCCTATCAGATGGCGATCACCTCGACCGGGCGGCTTTCTTCTACCGATCCCAATTTGCAGAATATCCCGATCCGGAGCGAAGAAGGCATGCGCATCCGCCGCGCCTTCATTGCGGAGAAAGGCCATGTGCTGGTGGCCGCCGATTACAGCCAGATTGAACTGAGATTGCTGGCACACTTGGCCGAGGTGCCGACATTGCGCGAAGCCTTCGCCGCCGGTGAGGATATTCACGCGCGCACCGCGTCCGAAATCTTCGGCATTCCGCGCGACAAGGTGGATAAGGAAGCGCGCCGCCGCGCCAAGACGATCAATTTCGGCATCATCTATGGCATGTCGGCTTTCGGTCTGGCGACGCGGCTGGGTATTCCGCCCGGGGAAGGCCGCGCCATTATTGACGCCTATTTCGCGCAATATCCGGGCATAAGGCAGGAAATGGAGCGCTTGAAGGAAGAAGCGCGCACCCATGGCTTTGTGCGCACGCCCTTTGGCCGCAAGCTTTGGATTCCGGATATCGCGACGCGTGACCCGGTGCGCCGCGCCGGGGCGGAGCGTGCTGCGATCAATGCGCCTTTCCAGGGTGGCGCGGCTGAGATCATCAAGCGCGCCATGGTGCGCCTGCCGCGCGCCTTGCGCGATGCCGGGCTGAAGGCGCGCATGCTGCTGCAAGTGCATGATGAATTGGTATTTGAAGTGCCGGAGGCTGAGGTGGAAGCAACCAGCGCGCTCGTACAGCAAATCATGGAATCGGTTGCCACATTGCGCGTGCCGCTTTCGGTTGAAGTCGGGCAGGGCCATTCCTGGGCAGAGGCGCATTGAACATGGCATCGGGCTGGAGCAGCACTGAAAAACGGACGCTGGCGCAAATCTGCGCTGCACATTTCGTCAGCCATGTGCATTTCCTGGTGCTGCCGCCGCTTTTTCCGCTGCTGCGGGAAGCGCTGGATGTTTCCTATATCGAACTCGGCCTGGCGCTGACGGTCTTCAACATCGTCTCGGCCTTCACCCAGGCGCCGATGGGCTTTGTGGTGGATCGTGTCGGGCCGCGCAAAATGCTGGCGGCGGCGCTCACCTTGGGTGGTTCTTCCTTTATCCTGCTTGGATTGTTTCCAAGCTGGCCGATGCTGATGGTGGCTTCCGCGATGGCGGGGCTTGCCAATTGCGTCTATCACCCGGCGGATTACGCGGTGCTGGGTTCTGATATCAGCGAGGGTCGCGTGGGCCGCGCCTTTTCCCTGCATACAGCCTGCGGCTATCTGGGTGGCGCGGTAACGCCGGGCTTCATGCTTGGCATTGCTTCTTACGCCGGCATGTCCTGGGCGATGATCGCGGGCGGCTTGATCGGCCCCCTGGTCGCGATACCCTTGATTTTCGCGGCACGCCGCGACGCCGCCAAGCCGCGCCCGGCCAGTGCTGCGCAGAAGCCCGCAGAAGCCGGCGGCATTCGCCGCGTGTTGACGCCCGCCGTGCTGGCGATGACGCTGTTTTTCATCATGCTGGCGCTCGCCAATGGTGGCATTCACAGCTTCTCGGTCGCGGCTTGGGTGGGGCAGGGCTTGTCGCTGGAACTCGCGAGCGCGGCCTTGACGGCATATCTTTTCTCCAGCGCGGTTGGCGTGCTGGCGGGGGGCTATATCGCGGATTGGACCAAGCGGCACGGCTTGGTTGCCACTTTCGGCTTCATCGCCGCTGCGACCATGATGTTGCTGGTCGGCAATGGTGTTTTCCTGGGCTATGCCCTGATTGGCGCCATGATGGTGACTGGCCTACTGACCGGCATGATCATGCCATCGCGGGATATGCTGGTGCGCGCAGCAGCACCGCCGGGGCAGGCGGGGGCAGTGTTCGGCATTGTCTCCACCGGTTTCAATATCGGCGGCATGGTGGGGCCGCCGCTTTATGGCTGGTTGCTGGAAGCGGGCGAACCGCGGCTGATCTTCATCACCACCGCGGGCTTCATGTTGCTGACGGCGGTGATGGCGATTGGGCAGGAATGGCGGCTTGCGCGCCGCCGCCGTGCGGCCATGACCGCCGCCGAATAGTCAGGCTTTGAAATAGGCCAGCAACACCGAAAGTGTTGCGATGGATATCAGCGTGGAAAGCAGCACGGTCGCGCCCGAAGCACCCACGCCGGTGTCATAACGCCGCGCCAGCAGAAACGCATTGGCGCCAGTCGGTAGCGCCGATGTCACCACCGCCACCGCTGTTTCCAAAGATGAGAGCCCAAGCGCCCAGCAGGCGCCCCAGGCCAGCGCCGGCATCAGCGCGAGTTTCAGGAAACTGGCCAAGCCGACCTCGGCCCGCGCACCGGCCAGGGAAAATCCCGCCAGCGATCCGCCAAGGCAAAACAAAGCGAGTGGCGGCCCGGCGCCGCCGAGCAATTCCAATACGCGGCGCATGGGTGCCGGCACGGGAATGCCAAGCGCCTGCCAGACAAAGGCAATGAACACCGCCATCACAATTGGGTGGCGCAATACGCCGAGCAAGGTGGCGCGCAACACGCGCGACAGCGGCGCCTGGCTATGCAGCCCGATCTCCGCCACCACCGTCGCGACACTCAGCAACACCATGGAATGCAGCGCGAGGATCGCCAGCAAAATCGTCAGCCCCGCCTGACCGAAAGCCGCCGTGATCAGCGGAATGCCGAGCATGACGGTATTGCCGAAGCTGGCATTCAGCGCGAACAAGCCCGCGGCACCAATGCCCTGCCGCAGCCTTGTACGGCCCAGCCACAGCGCAATGCCATAAATCAGCATCGAGGCAATGAAGAACGCGAATGCTGCCGGCCCGCCGCCTTCATGGCCCGATGTGCCACCATTGAACAACAGGCAAGGTGAGGCGATGGAGAAGGTGAAGAAATTCAATCCGCGAAAGCCGCCATCATCCACAAAGTGCCAGCGCGAAGCCGCATAGCCCAGCGCAATAATGGCAAAGACCGGCAGGACAATGCCAAGAACAATACTCACGCGCCGAGCAAGCCCTTGATGAAATCAGCCATGCCTGGCTGGCGCGCGCGGGTGCTGCGTGCGGCGTGCAGAATGGTGCGCGCGGCTGTGACGGTTGCGTCGAAATCCTGGTTGATCAGCACATGATCGAATTCATCCCAATGCGTGATTTCTTCCCGCGCGGCGGCCATGCGCTTGACGATCTCCGCATCACTATCCTGGCCACGATTGCGCAAGCGCTGTTCCAATTCCGCCATGCTGGGTGGCAGCAGGAAAATGCTGGTGACATCGGCCGGCATGCTGGCCTTCAACTGCCGATGGCCCTGCCATTCAATATCGAACAGCACATCGCGCCCTTCAGCCAAAGCGGCTTCAACCGGCGCACGCGGTGTGCCATAGCCACGGCCCAGAAACATGGCGTGTTCCAGCAAATCACCACGCGCGATCATGGCCTGATATTCGGCCATGTCGCGGAAATGATAATGCACGCCATCCTGTTCACCAGGGCGCATGGCGCGTGTGGTGACACTGACGGAAAGCGTGAGCGCCGCTTCGTTTTCCAGCAACGCCCGGGAAACACTGGTCTTGCCCGCGCCGGGCGGTGCCGCAATCACCAGGCAAAGGCCGCGACGGGTCATGGGCGCTTACTCCACATTCGCTGCCTGTTCGCGCAGGCGCTCAATCGCGGCTTTCAGATCAAGCCCCAAGCGCGTCAGCGCAACACTTGCGGATTTGCTGCACAGCGTATTGGCTTCACGCACGAATTCCTGCGTCAGAAACTCCAACCGCCGGCCTATCGCGTCACCGGAAGCGAGCAGCGCGCGCGCTTCGGCGATATGGGCATTGAGGCGGTCAATCTCCTCCCGCACATCTGATTTGGCGGCGAGTAGCGCCACTTCGGCCGCCAGGCGTTCTTCCGGCACGCGGCGCTCACCTTCCAAAAGGGCAGCGAGACTTTCGAGCAAGCGTGCCTTTTGCTGCGCGGGTTGATCCGCCGCCGCATCGCGGGCCAACGCCACCAAAGCCGCGATTTCATCAATCAGCACGGTCAGGATCTCTGCGAGCCGCGCGCCTTCTGCCGCGCGGGACTTCGTCAGGGCTTGCAAGGCGGTGGAAAAGCCAGCCGCCACGGCAGCGCGGCGCGCTTCCTCAGCGGCTTCGTCCAATTCCGTGGTTTCCGCGCGCAGCACGCCGGGCAGGGTCAGCAGTGCCTCGGCGCGCGGTGGCGGGGCGCCCGGAATGCGTGCCGCCAGATCAAGCGCCAAACGCAAAGCCTGATCCAAGGCCACAGGGTCGGGCGTCAGGCGCGGGCCTGCCTTTTCCTCACGCTTGATGTTCAGCGTGGCCGAGATATTGCCGCGCTTGAACAGCTTCCCCACCGCGTCGCGGAGCGCGGGTTCCAGCGCGTCCAGCCCATTGGGCAGGCGCAACCGCAAATCGAGCCCCCGCCCATTGACGCTGCGCACTTCCCACAGGAAGGAAGCGCCATCGGGCAGGGTGCCATCGGCACGGGCGAAACCGGTCATGGATGCAAGCTTGGCCATGCGCGGTTTTTGCCCCAGAGGAGATGTTATGCAAGCGCTTTGGCAAAATGTACTGATTACCGGCGCCTCATCCGGCCTGGGCCGCGCCTTGGCGGAGGCCTGCGCCGCGCCGGGCGTGGTGCTTCATCTTTCCGGCCGCGACACCACTAGGCTGGAAGAAGCCGCTGCTGCCTGCCGCACACGCGGGGCTGAGGTGCGGCCCTGCGTGCTGGATGTATGCGATGCGGCAGCCATGGCGGGCTGGATCGCCGGTGCCGGTCGGCTTGATCTGGTGATTGCCAATGCCGGCATTAGCGCTGGCACAGGCGGCGTGACTGAACCCGCCGCCCAGGCGCGAAAGATTTTTGATGTCAATTTCAACGGCGTCTTGAACACAGCCCTGCCGGCGCTGGAGGTCATGGCCGCCCAAAGCCCCGGCCCGGATGGGCTTCGTGGGCGGGTTGCGGTGGTGGCATCCGTCGCCGCCTTTGTCGCCGCGCCAAGCGCGCCGGCCTATTGCGCGACCAAGGCCGCAGTGCAGCGCTGGGCGGAAGCCTTGGATGGCACCGAACGCGCGCGCGGTATTCGGCTGCACGCGATCTGCCCCGGCTATGTCCGCACACCCATGACCGATCGCAATAAATTTCCCATGCCGTTTTTGATGGATGCGGATGAAGCGGCGCGGCGCACGCTGGCGGGGCTGGCGCGCGGCAAGACGCGCATCGCCTATCCCTGGCCGACCTATATGCTGGCGCGCTTTGCGGGCAGCCTGCCGATTTCCTGGCGGGCCGCGATTTTCAACCGCCTGCCCGCCAAGGATGGCAACATTTAAGCCCTTACCCGTTCGGCTTCAGCATCTGCCGCAGCACCGTGCCATCGGACAGGCGATCAAAGCCTTCATTGATTTCTTCCAGCTTCACCACGCCGCTTTTGAGCTTATTCACCGGCATCTTGCCGCGCCGATAAAGCGAAAGCAGGCGCGGAATGTCGCGTTCCGCAACACATGATCCCATATAGGAACCGCGAATGCTCTTTTCTTCCGACACCAAAGACGCATGCAAATAAGACACTGAAGCATTCACATTCGGCAAACCGGCACTGATGGTGCTGCCACCGCGTGCAGTAACGGCAATGGCAAGCTGCATGGCAGGGATGGTGCCGGCGGTTTCAATCACCGTATCCAACCCGCCATCGGTCGCATCACGCACCGCCGCCGCGCAATCATCATTGCCGGCAAGAAAGACATCAGTCGCCCCCCATTCCTTGGCCTGTTCCAGTTTTTTCGGGTTGGTATCAACGGCAATGATGCGATCAGCGCCCGATGCCACGGCAGCGAAAAGCGCATTCATGCCAACGCCACCCAAACCCACCACTGCAACACTCTCACCTGGCTGCAAGCGGGCGGTATTGATGACGGCACCCGCGCCGGTCATGACCGCGCAGCCAAAAATCGCTGCGTCATCAAGCGGGATATCCTTGTCAATCTTCACCGCCGAACGCCGCGCCACCACGGCGAACTGCGCGAATAATGACAAGCCGCTATTGTGGTTCACATAATTCCCATCAAGCCGCTTGATGCGCTTGGCACCACTCACGAGCGACCCTGCCGCGCGCGCCGCATTGCCGCTCGGGCAAATATTGGGCCGACCGCGCGCGCAGTAACGACACGTCCCGCAGGATGAAGCGAATACCGTAATCACATGATCACCGGGCTTCAGGTCCGTAACACCCGCGCCGCATTCGCGCACAATCCCGGCACCTTCATGGCCGATCACAATCGGCAGCGGGCGTGGGCGCTGATTTTCAATAGTGGAAAGATCGGAATGGCACAGCCCGGCAGCAGCGATTTCAATCAGGATTTCACCGGGGCCGGGTGGGTCAAGCTCTACCTCCTCCACCACCAAGGGGCGGGTTTTGGCATAGGGGCGCGGCAGGCCCTGTTCGAACAGAATGGCGGCTTTCATGCGCATCGGCGCTTCCTCCTGGTAATCTTAATTATCAGCTTGCACCGGCAGCGCGCCATTCGGCAATCAGGGCATCGGCGGCGCGGCCCATATCGTCACTGCCATTATAGCCATGGAAGGAAATACGAATGCGCCCGCGCCCATTCCAGGCGAGCACGCCGCGCCGCGCCATGCCTTCCACAATCGCGGCGGCTTTAGGGTGTTCGGCGCAAACACTTGCACCATGCCAGCGCGGATCGGACGGCGTGGTGGAAGGAATGCCGGCGTCGCGCAAGCGTTCCAGCAGCCCCACCGTCAGGCGCTGCACATGGGCTTCAATTGCCTCCGGCACATGAGCTTCCAGATAGCGCAGCGCCGAATCCAAAACATACAGCCCAAGATGCGATGGATTGCCGCGCGTGAAGCGCGCACCGCCTGGCAGCAGCGCAGGCGTTTCGGACCAATCCGGCCGCCCCGTGGAGGCAATGGAATGCCACCCGGCCGTGCTTGGCACCCAGCCTGGCTGGCGCACGGGATTCCAATAGGCCAGCGCAACACCTGTGCAGCCGAGCAGCCATTTATAGCAGGCAGAGAAAGCAAAATCCGCGACCTCGGCATGGATTGGCATCCAGCCGGCACCTTGCGTGAAATCCACCACCAGCAATGCGCCCACCTTATCGGCTGCGGCGCGCAACGCCAGCAGATCATGCCGCGCCGCATTCAGGAAGGATACCGCACTGACGCCAATCATGCGCGTTGAGCCATCAATCGCGGCAGCAAAGCTGGCGGGGTCGGCAGCCTTGGCAAAGCGCAGCGTCACTTTGGGTTGGCGTTGCAGCGTCAGCGGTGCGACGACAGATGGATATTCATCCGGGTCCACCAGCACCGTATCGCCTGCGCGCCAATCCAGGCTTTCCACCACCATGGAAACGCCCTCCGCCACTGAAGACACAAAGCCGATATCGGCGGGCGGCACATGAAACAATTGCGCGGCGCGGGCGCGGGCCGCTTCCATCATGGCTTCCTGGCGATGGCGCCCGGCGGGGCCATCCGATTTGTCTGCGGCATAGGCGGCAAAGGCTGCGTCATGCTGACGCAGAAATGGCGTCTCACCGGCAGCGCAAAGATGCGCAATGCCGGGGGCGATGCGGAAATCGGCGGGGTCGAAAAGCGGGGATGCGATCATGTTTTCTGCCCTTTGGCTTCATGATATTCAAATCCCGATCCGCGCAGGCGTCAAAACCAAGACGGGCTGCGCGCGCGTTGAAAGGTGATCCGCCCTGCCTGCCCATGTGATCCTTGCCGCCTATGCCCTTTTGGTCGCGCTGCCGGTCGCGCTTGGCTGGTGGCTGATCGGCCCCGCGCGGCCATGGGTCGAAGAAGCCTCCAGCGCCATCGCCATGATGGCGACCGCGGCGCTGTTGTTGGAGTTTCTGCTTTCTGGCCGGTTTCGCGTGATCAGTGCGGGCATTGGCATGGATCGCAGCCTGCGTTGGCATCAGATGTTTGCGCAGGTGCTGACCATCGCCGCACTGCTGCATCCGGTGTTTTACACCAGCCCCTTTGGCGCTGCCTTTCATCGCCCGGATGATCTGCATGATGCGCTCGCGTTGGGGCTGGATGCCGCTTCGCTGGTCTCTGGCGCCTTGGCCTGGCTGTTGCTGGGATTGCTGACCATCACGGCGATTCGGCGCGATGATTTGCCCTATCGGTATGAGGTTTGGCGGGTCAGCCATGGGCTTGGCGCGGCGCTATTGGCGGGCTTTGCGCTGTATCATGCCATCTCTGCCGGGCGCTATTCGGGCGTGCCGGCGCTGATGGCCTATTGGGCCTTACTGCTGGCCTTGGCGCTGGGCAGCCTGGTGGCGGTTTATATGCTGCGGCCCTGGCGGCTCGCGCGGCGGCCTTGGCGCATTGCGGGGCTGGAACGCGTGGGTGATAGGCTGTGGTCGCTCACTTTGGAGCCGGATGGCCATGCGGGGCTTGCCTATCGCGCCGGGCAATTCGCCTGGCTGCGGCTGGATTGCTCGGCCTTTTCGGTGCGGGAGCATCCATTCTCCATCGCCTCAGCGCCCACGGATGGGAAGGCCTTGCGCTTTCTGATCAAGGAGGTTGGCGATTTCACTCGCCAGATCTCCACGCTGCCGCTGGGCGCGCGCGCCTTTGTGGATGGGCCGCATGGCGCGCTGTGCCTGGAAGGCCGGCAGGAGCCCGGCATTTTCATGATGGCCGGTGGCGCGGGGCTGGCGCCGATGCTGTCCCTGCTGCGGGACGCGGCGGCGCGCGGCGAGGCCCGCCCCATCACCCTGCTTTATGGCAATCGGCATGAGGGGCAGATCATGGCGGCGGCGGAATTGGCCGCGCTGGCCGGGCATTTGCGGCTTGATATCCGCCACGTATTGCAAGAACCCCCGCCTGGCTGGACAGGCTTCGCCGGCATGATGTCGCCCGAACTGATCCAGGCTGCGGCTGCGCAAGCCGCGCGGGAGGGTTCGGTTTTCCTGCTCTGCGGCCCCGGCCCCATGATCCGCGCCGCGCATCAGGGGTTGCATGCCCTTGGCGTGCCCCGGCGGCGCATTCTGGAGGAACGTTTTTCGGTGTTCTGAAGGGCACCCCCGCCTTAATCATGCCCGGCTTTCGCGGCATAAGATGGCAGACGATCAATTCAGGGGAAGCCTCCCGTGCCGTTGAAGCCGCTCAAGAAAGCCGTGCTGCCCGTTGCCGGGCTTGGCACGCGTTTCCTGCCCGCCACGAAGACCATGGCGAAGGAAATGCTGCCCATCGTGGACAAGCCGCTGATCCAATACGCGGTGGAAGAAGCGCGCGCCGCGGGCATTGAGCAAATCTGCCTGATCACTGGTCGCGGCAAGACCATGCTGGTGGATCATTTCGACATTGCCTATGAGCTGGAAAAGACGCTGGCCGAGCGCGGCAAGGAAAAGGAATTGGCCGCGCTGCGTGCGGATGCAGTGCTGCCCGGGAGTGTCTTTTCTGTCCGTCAGCAAGTGCCGATGGGGCTTGGCCATGCCATTTGGTGCGCACGCGCCTTTATTGCCGATGATCCCTTCGCCATTCTGCTGCCCGATGATCTGATGCAATGCGAGGTTTCATGCACCGCGCAGCTTGCCGATGCCTATCGCGAAACCGGCGGCAATGTGGTGGCGATTGAAGAAGTGCCGCGTGACCGCGTGAACCGCTATGGCGTTTTGGATGTGGCGGAAGATCGCGGGCGATTGGTTTCCGTGAAGGGTCTTGTCGAAAAACCGCCAATTGAAAAGGCGCCGTCCAACCTGACGATCATTGGTCGCTATGTGCTGATGCCCGAAGTGATCGGCCATTTGGCGCGCATGGAAAAAGGCGCGGGCGGCGAAGTGCAATTGACCGATAGCATGGCGAAGCTGATCGGCACGCAGCCCTTCCATGGCTTGCGCTATGAAGGCCGCCGTTTTGATTGCGGCGACAAGGCGGGTTTTCTGGAAGCGCAGGTGGCTTTCGCGCTGGCCAGACCCGATCTGGCGCCGGCCATGCGCGATATTCTGAAGCGTTACGGATAGGCGTTATATTGGCTGCATAGCGCGCACGAGTTCTGCCACATCCGGCGCATCATCCAGGCGCCAGATCGCATCGCGCAACGCCGCCGCGCCCGCCTTGCCCAAAAGCGGTTCGGCGTTGTCGCGGTATTTCGCTTCCAGCTCCTCATCCGAAAGCGGCGCGCCAGGGTCGCCCTTCGGCAGCAGTACGGTTTCCGTCAGCTTCGTACCGTCATCCAGGGTAATGGTCACGCGCGCCGGGAATTTCGCGGGGTAAAGTTTATTGAGTTCCGCATCCGGCACTACCTCCGTGCGCGCCAGCACCTGGCGGATCAGCGCATCATGCACGCGCCCGGGCGCGAATTGGCGCTGGGTCAATTCGCCATCCACCGCAGCAGCGGCGATGCAATAGGGCACCGAAACCCGCGCGCCCATCAGCGAGGTGACATCCTTGTTCGAAAAATGCGTCTTCACCGTTTCATAGGTTTCATTGGTGATGGAGATGATCCGCTTCGGGTCCGGCTTGTGCTTGGCCACAATGGCAAGGGTCGCCTGGATCGGTGAATGGCTCGCCAGGATGGAGGGGAAATATTTGAAGCCGTTCTGCAGAATTTCCCATTCCGTCCCAAGGCCAGCGGTTAGCGCGGCGGCTTTCGGTTCCAGCGAAAACGCCGCCAGATAGCCCTTCGGGTGTTCCAGAATGCCGGGCGGGCTGGTTGCGCCAAGCGCGGCCATTTGCGCAGACAGAATGCCATTCAACGCGGCCTTGCCGGGGTGGATGGATTTCGTCATGTCGCCCGATTCGAAAAACGTATTCAGCCCGGCAGCTTGTGTGCCGGCCAAGCCAAGTGCGCGCTGTACGCCATCCGCATCCAGACCCATGGCATGCGCCGCCCCCGCAGCAGCGCCGAAGGTTCCATTGGTTGCGGTGGAATGCCAGAAGCGGTAATGCGTTGGCATCACGGCCATGCCGACGCGCACCGCAACCTCATACCCCGCCACCAAAGCGGCCAGCATCGCACGTCCTGAAAGCCCACGCGCTTCCGCCAAGGCAAGCGCGGTTGGCACCATCACTGAGCCCACATGCAACAAGGCGCGCTTATGCGTGTCATCATTATCGGCGGCATTGATCAGGATACCATTGGCGAGTGCGGCGAAGGCAGGCTGCACCGCAGCGCCCTTCGTGCCCATCACATGTGCCCCAGGCGCGCCAGGATAAAGTGCCGCGATATCGCGCGCGATGCGGGATTTTTCCGCATCTTCCGTCCAGGCCGCCATGGCGCAGCCCAAAGCATCCAGCACGAGCCGCGCCGCCTGGCGCCGCACCTCTACCGGCAGCGCATCCGGCGTGATGGAGGCAGTAAATTCCGCAAGGGCGCGCGTGGTCATGCTGATGAGTCCTTCAGTGATGGTGAGGCATAGATCAGGCTGTAGAATGTCGGCGCCGCTGTAAAGCCATGCGCGGTCAGTGCTGCCTGGATCATTTCCGCATTGGTGCCCTCCACCACCATGATGGTCGCGAAGGATGCATCGCCGCCGGGGCGCAGTTTTTCCTCGGGGCTTGGCACTGTCACGGTTGGATCAGCCTGCCATAGCCGCACGCGCGTCACACCTGGTTGTTCAAGGATTGCCGCCAAATCCGCTTCAAGCGTTCTTGTCGGTTCTTCCTGATGAGCGATGAGCGCGAGCAAACCTCCGGCGCCCGCCTGCCCTTCATCCAAGGCCACACGACAAATACTGCGCGACATGGTGCGGAAATGCGCCATGATGCGCGCGGTCCAATCTGTCGGCTCCGCCAGCCGCTTGAGGTAGGGTGCAGAGCACAGCACCTGCGGTGTGGCCGTTTCATAAAACGTCAGAAACTCCGCATGTGGGCCATTCAGGCGGCGATAGCGCCGCGCATGCTGAAAGCCCGGAATGCCCAAGCGATCCGGTACGTGATCCCCCTGATACCAGGCTTCATAATCGCGCCGATCACATTCCGGTGCGATATCATTCATCACGCAAAGCAAACCGCCGCCCTTGGTCATATCATTCCACCCATCATGTCTTGGCGCCGAGTATTGCGCCGCTGGCGCGTGAGGGAAAGCGGCACCGGCGCTGGACAGATGCAGCACTCCCGGTCACCATGGCAGCAAGAAAGGGGAGGCACCAGCATGAAAAGACGTTCATTCATCGCCGCTAGCGGCGTACTACTTGCCACGCCCGGCATTTTGCGCGCGCAAGGCGCCTGGGTGGCCACACGCCCCATCCGCTTCATCGTGCCCTGGCCGCCTGCCGGGACCACCGATATCCTCGCGCGCATGATTGCGCCGGCCTTGCAGGAAGCGCTGGGCCAAAACGTCATTATCGAAAACCGCGCCGGCGCGGCGGGGCTGATCGGCACAGAAGCCATTGTACGCGCCGATGCGGATGGCCATGCCTTTGGCTTCATCATCAGCACGCATGCCGCCAATGCGCATCTGGTGAAGAACCATCCCTTTGATGCGGTGCGCGACGTCACGCCGGTGATTCATGTGGCTGATGTCCACAATATCCTCTGCATCAACAACAACCTGCCACCGCGCACGGTGCCGGAACTGATCACCTGGGGTCGGACCAATCCACTCGCCTTCGCATCCTCCGGCACTGGAACTTCAACGCATATCAGCGGGGAGATGTTTCGCCTCGCGACCGGGCTTAGCATGACCCATGTGCCTTATCGCGGCGGTGGACCAGCGCTGACGGATTTGATGGCGGGCAATGTGCCGATCATGTTCGCCAATGCCACATCCGCGCTGCCGCATGTGCGCGGTGGGCGGGTACGCGCGCTGGGGGTGACGGCAGCACAGCGCCTGCCCTTTCTGCCGGAAGCACCCACCATCGCCGAAGCCGCCATCCCCGGTTATCAAATTGCTGAATGGTACGGCATTGTCGGGCCACGCGGCATGCCGCCCGCCGCCGCGCAACGCTTGAACGCCGTGATTGGCGGCATCATCACCGCGCCAGAGATGCGCCAAAAACTGCTCGATTCCGGCGCCGAGGTTGTGGGCGGCACGGCGGAGACCTTCGGCACACTGATCGCCAATGATGTCGCGCGCTACGGCCAGGTGATCCGCGATGCCGGGATTACCGCGGAATGAGCGCGCCGCTTTCCGGCAAGATTGCGCTGGTGAGTGGCGCAAGCCGCGGCATTGGTGCGGCCATTGCCCGCATCCTCGCGCGTGATGGTGCCAGGCTGGTGCTGCTTGCCCGCAGTGAAGCCGATATGCAGAAGGTTGCCGCTGATTGCGGCGCGGATTGCGTGGTGGTGCCAGGCGATTTGCGCGAAAATGCCGCCGCCAAGGCAGCGGTTGAAGCGGCCATTCAGCGCTTTGGTGCCTTGGATATTCTGGTTCATAGCGCGGGTGCGACCAAGCGCGGCGATTTCCTGACGCTCACCGATGATGATTGGGCGGATGGCTATGCGCTGAAACTATTCGGCGCCGTGCGGCTGGCACGCGCTGCCTGGCCGTATCTGTGCAAAGCCAAGGGTACGGTTGTGAATATCGGCGGTATTGGTGGGCGGTTGGCGAGTGCGGATTTCACCATTGGCGGTTCGGTCAATGCGGCGCTGATGAATTTCACCAAGGCGCTGGCGGATCGTGGCGTGGCGGATGGCGTGCGCGTGAACCTGATCAATCCCGGCAATATCCATACGGATCGCCTGACGCATCGCATCCGAATCCGCGCCAAGGAATTGGGCGCGGATGATGCGGCCGCCGCAGCCGATCTGGCGCGCGAAGCCGGCATCAAGCGCTTCGCGACACCTGAGGAAATTGCTGAGGTTGTCAGCTTTCTGGTCAGCGACCGCGCGAGTTATGTGCAAGGCACGCTGATGGATGTTGATGGCGGGTGGTTGCGGGCAGTCTGAAGGAGAGAACACATGTGCGACAAGGCAAAGGAACGTGGGCTTGGCTGGCGCGGCTGGATGCCGCTACCGCCGCGGATGGAAACCAAACCGCTCGGCCCCTGGCTTGATCTGACGCATCCGATAGATGAAGCGATGCCGCGTGTGCCAACCTTCGGCCCGCCCAGGGTCAAGAAACTATTCTGCCTGCCCGCCGATCCGCTCACGGTGACGAGCTTTGAGATGGTGGTGCATACCGGCACGCATGTAGATGCGCCCTGCCATTTCTTCAGCGATGGGCCGAGCATGGAACAAGTGCCTTTGGAACGCTGGAATGGTCCCGGTGTTGTCTGGCGCTTCGATCTACCGCCGAATAGCCTGCTTGAGCCGGAACATTTGGAAGCCGCGCGCCCGTTGCTGCGTCCTGGCGATATCCTCGCGCTGGATACGGGTTCTTCGCCGCATATCAATACTCCTGCTTATGATGCGCATCCTTGCTTGAGCCTGGCAGCAGCGGACTGGATTGTGGCGAAGCAGGTGAAGCTTCTCGCCTGTGATTTCCCAACGCCTGATCTGCCGGTGCATCGCCGACCGGCTGAGGGCTTCACCTGGCCCGTGCATCAGCGCCTATTGCGTGATGGCGTGCTGATCTGTGAGCATTTGCGCGGACCCCGCCCACTTGCCGGGAAGCGCGTGGAATTCATCTTTGGCGCACTAGCCATCACCGGGTCTGATGGTGCGCCGGCGCGCGTCATGGCGCGTGAAATCGCTGAATAGAGTGAAGGACGCGCCCCATGGGTGAAGCTGCTTCCGCCACCGAGGCCCTGGGGCGTTTCGTTGCGCAGTCTCGGTTGGAAGCCCTGCCAGAAGCGCTGCGCCATGAAGGGCGGCGTTCCATCCTCAATCACATCGGCTGCGCGCTGGGTGTTGCGCGTGATCCGGCGGTGATCACGGCGCTGGAGATCATGCGCGAAGCCTCCGGCACGCCACGCGCCACGGTGCTTGGGCAGCGCGATAGGCTCGGCGTGATGGAAGCCGCTTTTGTCAATGCCATTGCGTCCAATCTGCTGGATTATGACGACACGCATTTACGCACCGTGATCCACCCAAGCGCGCCGGTCGCCCCTGTGGCCTTTGCGCTTGGTGAGGAAATCGGCGCCAGCGGGGCCGAGGTTTTGCACGCCTTCCTGCTGGGCGGCGAAATCGCCTGCCGTATCGGCAATGCGGTCTCCCCTGGCCATTACGCGCGGGGCTGGCATATCACCGCAAGCTGCGGGGTTTTTGGCGCAGCGGCGGCAGCGGCGCGGCTGATGCGGCTATCGGTAGAACAGACCGCGCATGCGCTTGGCATTGCCGCCAGCCAATCGGGCAGCATTGTGGAAAACCTGGCGACGGCGGCGAAGAATATCGGCGTAGGCAACGCAGCGCGGAATGGCATATTGGCCGCGCGTTTCGCCGCGCGCGGCTATCGAGCCGCACCGCTTGCGATTGAAGGCCCCCTTGGTTGGGCGCGGGCCATGGGTGATGAGGCTGTGCTGGCTGAGATCACCGAAGGGCTAGGCCAGCGTTGGGAAATCGCGCGCAATACCTACAAACCCTATGCCGCGGGCATTGTCTTTCACGCGGTGATTGATGCCTGCCTTGA
The DNA here is from genome assembly GCA_020249435.1 of Roseomonas sp. Lineage (GTDB taxonomy): Bacteria > Pseudomonadota > Alphaproteobacteria > Acetobacterales > Acetobacteraceae > Neoroseomonas. Next base: position 21,698 of record JADCFQ010000029.1, read on the forward strand.
CCTGCGCGAGAGGCTTGGCCATGCAGTCTTGCACATCAAAAGCGTCACGGTGGCTGGCGATGCGCTGTTGCTGGCGCGTGGGGATCGCGTGGTGCGCAATGAACGTGATACGCGCGTGAGCATTCATCACTGCGCCGCGATTGCACTGCTATTGGGTCGTGCTGATGTGGCGGATTTTGAAATGCCGGCGGTGCAAGACCCTGCCCTTGCGGCGCTGCGCGCAAAGGTGGTCGCGGAATGCGATGCCAGCCTGCCACGCGGTGCGGCGCGTGTGACCATCACACTCGCGGATGGCAGCACGCATCAGCATTATGTCGAACATCCGCGCGGCAGTGCGGAACGCCCGCTGAGTGATGCGGAACTCACGGCGAAATACCGTGCCAACGCATCGCTTGGCGACACCACCGCCGATGTGGATGCGCAGATTACAGCGCTTTGGGCGCTTGACAGATCAGCTTCCATCGCGCCGCTGATGGCGTTGCTCAGTAGCCCGGCGCGCAATGCAGAAGCGTAAAACCGGCCGAGGTGATCACCAGATCAATCTTATCCGGTGTGGTCCAGCCGATATCCTGTTCCCCGCTGCGCGGATGCTGATCATCGAATTCTGGCGGCCCGAAGCGCGCGATCAGCCTTTGACGCAGCACATCACCCTGTGCCGCAGCACCACGCCCTGAAACGCAAGCCAGGCCGCCGGTTTTGATATCGAAGCCGAAGGCGATGTTCATGCTGAGCCCCTCTACGCTGAAGGTGCCGCGCGCACGATATTCCACCCGCGCATCCATCATGCGCCGTTCCGCCGCAGGCAGGCTGCGCACCGCGCGGCGCGAGGCTGTCACCGCCTGCGCTTCCGTCATGCCCCAGCGCGTATATTCCCAGGCTGCGTTAGCGGGGGCGATCATCATCAGCAACATCAGGGCGATCAGGCCATGGCGGGCCAATTTCATGCGACATTTCCGGGCGGCGCCGGACCTCTGACTTCTCCTGCCCGCCTATAGCGCGAAATGGGCGATCTCGCGCGGGGCGGGCTAGCAAAATGCCAAATCTTTGGACGCAGCGGGATGATTGAAGCCGGCTTCCCACGAGCGGCAATGAAAACCACAGGCTGCAATTCTCTATTGCGGATGCGCTGGCTAAGGGCGCGGATACAGTTATATAGCGACGGCACAGTTGATGGCATCGTTGTCAGTGCACCCTGCGCACCGAAGGAGATCAAGGTACTGACCTTGGCATACGAGATCAGCAAACAGCATGACCTGATGCCCGGTGCAGCGTTCGCAGGAAGATCGGGCTTATACCCGACTACTCCTGCGTCTGGCTCGGTACCGTTTCGTCAGGCGAGGGGCGTGCCTTCACGAAGTCTTCTGTGGTCTCGCAATGAAGCGCGAGATGTTGAAGCTTCGGATACATGTCCGGCGTAAACATATCGGGCACCCGCAGCTTCATATACCCGATGAGGCAGCCGACGGTAATGTCGGCTTGAGTCATTTTCCCATCAAAGAACCAAGGCACGCCGCAATCATGTTCGAGCTTGTCGAGGGCAGCCGAGATCTGCTGCATCATCCGCTTTTCAAAGTCGCGATTGATGTGCTTTTCGCTGTGGAACAGCCGCTCGAAGGAAAGTGCAACGCACTTGTCCATCAACCCGTGCGCCAGCACCACTGCCTGAAGTACCTTGCGCCGCTCCGGCCCTTGCCGCGGCGTCAGCGTGTGGGTTGGTCCCGCCATCTCGTCTAAATGGTCAATGATGGCGGAGGAGTCGATCAGCACCTCGCCCGACGCCAGAATGAGCGAAGGCACGCGCACCAGCGGATTGATCTTTCGCATCTCATCCATGTCGCGGAACACCGAGATCGGATGGCGCGTGTAGGGCATCTGGTAGTGATTGAGCGTCACCGCCACGCGCCGCGCGAAGGGAGAGTCGAATTGGCCCACGAGGATCATGAGATAAAAATTAGCGCAATCAGCAAAGCCGCTCAAGCGCTTTTGCGAGTCGAGCGAATTTGCTCGGCTCGCACATGCGCTTCTCGAAACTCACGGCCAAACAGGCACGCCTTCCAGCCCCGCAGTCTCTGGTAGGCCGCAGATCAGGTTGGCATTCTGCACCGCCTGGCCTGCGGCGCCTTTGCCGAGATTATCAGCCACGCCCATTGCGATCACCAGATTGCGCCCTGGATCCGCTGCATAGCTGACGAATGCAAGGTTGGAACCAGTGGCCCATTTGGTCTGCGGAGGCTGATCGGTTACGCGCACAAAAGCCCGCCCGGCGTAGAAGCGCCGCGCCGCGTCCAGGCAGTCGCCGGTCGTTGCGCGACCGCGACAGTAGATGGTTGTGAGTATGCCACGGGTCATCGGCACCAGATGTGGCGTAAACACCAGCCCCGTTGCAGCGCTACCGCTCAGCTCCTCAATCGTTCTGGCCATCTCGGGCATGTGGGTATGCTTGAGCAGCCCATAGGGCACCAGATTCTCATTGCTCTCAGCGTAACCAAATTTGCTGTCGCCACCGCCACGACCAGCGCCGGAGATACCCGTCTTGGCGTCAATCACGATATTGCTGGGTTCGATCAACTTATTGGCCAGCAATGGCGCAAGCGCTGTCAGCGCCGCCGCCGGAAAACAACCGGGATTGGCAATGCGGCTCTGACCCTCGATCTGTGCTGGCCAGACATCGGCCAGGCCATAGGCCCAGCCTTTGACGTAGCGATGATCGCCGCCGATATCGATGATCTTTACGTCCTTGGAGACGCGCGCCAATGCCTCGGCCGAGCTACCCGTGGGCAGCGACGCAAACAGCACATCAAGCCTCGGCAACTTCCCCGCATCCCATTTCTCGATGACCAGATCAGCGAGCTTGGCCGGTGCACCGGGGAAGCGATCCACAAGCCGGCTGCCGGCGCTGCCCTCACCTGCGGCGTAGACCAGTTCGAAAGACGGGTGGTTTGCGACCAGGCGCATTGCCTCGCCGCCGCCAAAACCGCTGATGCCGACAATGCCAATACGAATACTCATGGTGATGTCCTGCTACTGGAGTGGTCTTTGGCTGCTGCATAGGCACTATCGAGACGCTTGCTCATGTACACAGTCACGCCGAACTGCGCGTGCTCTTCCTCGCGATCCACCCGATAGCCGAGCCTGCCGTAGAGTCGAATATTCTCGGCAAACAGCGCGTTGGTGTAGAGCCGCATCTCGTTCAGGTGGAGGGAGCGGGCGACGTCTTCAGCATGCGCCATCAGCACGCGGCCGAAACCACGGCCTTGATGCTCGGGCGCTACGGCGATGTTGACGATCAGCAGGTGATCAACGCTGGGCGCCATCTCAATCAGCGCCGCCGCCTCTCCATCCATGCGCAGCAGGTCTATCAGATGGTTGCGTACTGCCGCTTCATAGTCGGCGGTCATCGGTCGCGACTCCCGTCCAAGGAGCGGCACCCATTTCGCATAGGCTGCGCGGGTCAGGTCGCGGATGGTCGCCACATCAGCGGTGGTGGCGCGCCGCAACGCTTTCTCTCCGGCACCCTTAGATACTTGTGACGGATCGGGTTGGGTGGCGTTGCCATTCTGCATGTGATGCTCCTTTGAGTTGGTCAAAGAAAAACCCCCGAAAGCCAGGGGCTGCGGGGGTTTGAAGATGCGGGCTGATGCCGCCTCAGGTAGTGGGCCGCTACGGGGCGGACCTCACTTTGGGAGGGGCTTGTCTGCACGCAGCCACGAAAGCCGCCGCTGAAAAGCAGCGACGGCGTCGGTTGGCGATGCGGTGGCAAAACCCGTTCATGGAACAAAGCCTAGTGTTACGGCTGAAGGCCTGTCAACGCGGATTTGTGGCCACGCCCCGCATGGGCATTCAAGCCCGCCCGTGACAAGCCTTGAATTTCTTCCCGCTCCCGCAGGGACACGGCGCATTGCGCGGCGTGCGGGCCCAGGTGCTTGGGTCATTCGGGTCCACCGCTTCCGGCAGGGCGCGCGCTGATGCGGTGCCGATGGGCGCCGTGATGGGCGGGCCATCCACTTCCATCATCTCAGCGCCCGCGAGCGTCGGGTCCGGGTGGCGCATGTCAAACACGCCAATGCCTTCCGGTGCGGGTGGCGGCGCATCCGGGCGGATTTCAATGCGCAGCAGCAGGCTCGTCACACGCTCACGCAGGTTTTCCAGCATGGAATTGAACAGGCGGAAGGCTTCGCTTTTGTATTCATTCAGCGGATCGCGCTGACCATAGGCGCGTAGCCCAATGCCCTGGCGCAAATGATCCAATGAAAGCAAATGTTCCTTCCAGGATTGATCGAAAATCTGCAGCAGCAGGGATTTTTCGATCTGGCGCATGATCTCCGGCCCCACATTGGCCGCCCGAGACGCATAGGCCTGCGCCGCCGCCTGCATCAGGCGTTCACGCACCGCATCATCATCAATGCCTTCTTCGCACGCCCAATCTGCCACCGGCAGATCAAGGTTCAGGATGTCCTTGACCTCACGATCAAGCTTTTCCAGATCCCATTGCTCGGGATAGGCGTTTTCCGGAATGGCGCGGGCTACGATATCGGTGATGGTTTCCTCACGCATTTCCGTGATGGTTTCAGCAACCTCATTCGCCATCATGAAGGCGCGGCGCTGGGCATAAACTTCCCGGCGCTGGTCATTCATCACGTCATCGTATTTCAAAAGGTTCTTGCGGATGTCGAAATTCCGCGCTTCCACTTTTTTCTGCGCGCGTTCCAGGGCCTTGTTGATCCAGGGATGGACAATCGCCTCCCCTTCCTTCAGGCCGAGCTTTTGCAGCATCCCGCCCATGCGGTCAGACCCGAAGATGCGCATCAGATCATCTTCCAAGGACAGGAAAAAGCGCGAGGCACCGGGGTCCCCCTGGCGGCCGGAACGGCCACGTAGCTGATTGTCAATGCGCCGGCTTTCATGGCGTTCCGTACCGATCACGAAAAGCCCGCCGGCGGCGCGCACGATGGGCCGCGCCTCATCCACCTCGGCCTTGTGGCGCGCCAGCGCTGCTTCGTATTCGGGGCCTTCAATGGCATTGGCTTCCTGGCGTGCCAGCATTTCCAGATTACCGCCCAGCTGAATATCCGTGCCACGGCCTGCCATATTGGTTGCAATCGTCACTGCGCCAGCACGACCCGCCTGCGCCACAATCTCCGCTTCCTGTTCATGGTAGCGCGCATTCAGCACCTGATGCGGGACATTCTTTTTCTTGAGCAAAGCGGAAATGAGTTCGGATTTCTCGATGCTCGTGGTGCCCACCAGGCAGGGCTGGCCGCGCCCGCGGGCTTCCTCAATCAGCTTCGCCACCGCTTCGTATTTTTCTTCGGCGCTGCGATAAACCTCATCATCTTGGTCATTGCGCGCGACCGGCACATTGGTCGGGATTTCCACCACATCCAGCTTGTAGATTTCCGCGAATTCATCCGCTTCCGTCGCCGCCGTGCCGGTCATGCCGGCAAGCTTCGGGTAAAGCCGAAAGTAATTCTGGAAGGTGATGGAAGCGAGCGTCTGATTCTCCGGCTGAACTGTCACGTGTTCCTTGGCTTCAAGCGCCTGATGCAAGCCATCGGAATAGCGCCTTCCTTCCATCATCCGCCCGGTGAATTCATCAATGATCACAATCTTGTCCTGCCGGACAATATATTCGACATCGCGCGTAAATAGCGTATGCGCCCGCAAAGCCTGGTTCACGTGATGCACCAGGGACACGTTTTCGATGTCATACATATTGCCTTCGGTCAGCAGGCCGAATTGGCGGAGCAATTCTTCCACCCTTTCGCCGCCCAATTCCGTCAGGCTGACGGTGCGCTGTTTTTCATCTTTCTCGAAGGTTTCCTTGTCCTTCACCAACTCCTTCATCACCTCATCGGTGCGGCGGTAAAGGTCGGAAGTATCATCGGTTGGCCCGCTGATGATCAACGGCGTGCGCGCCTCATCCACCAGAATGCTGTCAACCTCGTCCACGATGGCATAGGCGAAATCGCGCTGGACCATATCTTCCAGCCGATACTTCATATTGTCGCGCAGATAATCGAAACCGTATTCATTGTTGGTGCCGTAGGTAATGTCGCAGGCATAGGCGTCCTGGCGCTGGTCATCCGTCAGCCCATGCACAATCACGCCAACGGAAAGACCCAGGAAGCGATAGATGCGGCCCATCCATTCGGCATCGCGCTGCGCCAAATAATCATTCACTGTCACCACATGCACGCCCTTGGCGGGCAGCGCATTCAGGTAAACCGGCAGGGTCGCCACCAGCGTCTTGCCTTCGCCGGTTTTCATCTCGGTGATCTTGCCTTCATGCAGCACCATGCCGCCAATCATCTGCACATCGAAATGGCGCAGGCCCAGCACGCGGCGCGACGCTTCCCGCACGGTCGCGAAGGCTTCCGGCAGCAGCGCATCCAGGGTCTCCCCCTTGGCCAGCCTTTCGCGGAATAGCGCGGTCTGCCCCGCCAGCGCCTCATCCGAAAGCGCCTGCATGCGGGGTTCCAGCGCATTGATCGCGGGAACGCGGGATTGATAGCGCTTCAGGGCGCGGTCGTTGGAGGTGCCAAAAATAGCGGCTGCAAGGCGGGCAAACATCTGGGGCGTCAGTCTCCGGCGGGCGGGCGCCCGGTCGCGGCGCCGCAGCGCCTGAAGCATGTTTCGGATTGGCCGCAGAAATAGGCTCCCCCGGGGGGCGGGTCAACGCTTGCGCCTTGTGGGGAAGGGGCGCATCGGCCATGTTCCCGGCCAATCACCGAATTGGGATCGCCCCTTATGCGCCATTTGCGCGGCCTTGCCGCCACCGCCCCCCTTCGCGCCACCCTGGCGCTGCTGCTGGGGGTGGCTTTTGCCCAGCCCAGCCTGGCCCAGCCCGCCCCGGCCACCCCGCCGGGCGATCCCATCGTGGCCAAGGTGGATGGAGAGGAGATTCGCTTCTCGGACCTCGCCAATGCCGCCCAGGAATTGCCCGAGGAATTGCGCGGCGCGCCGCCACAAATGCTCTATCCCCTGCTGCTCGATCAAATGATCGCGGGGCGGTCGGTGGCTGCCGCCGCCCGCCGCGCGGGGCTTGATAAGGATGAGGCGGTGCGCGCCCGCATCCGCCGCGCCGAAGAACAGGAATTGCAGCAAGCCTATTTGTCCCGCGAATTGGCCGGGCGTGTCACGGAAGAACGCATCCGCGCCGCTTATGATGCCGAAATCCGCGCCCGCCCAGCGGAAGAGGAAGTGCGCGCCCGCCATATTCTGGTGCCGACGGAAACCGAGGCGCGCGAGGCCTTGGCCGAAATCCGCGCCGGGGCTGATTTCAACGCCGTGGCGCAGCGCCGTTCTGCCGGGCCGGGCGCCCGCGAAGGCGGTGATCTTGGCTTCTTCAAGCGCGGCGACATGGTGCCGGAATTTGCCGAAGCTGCCTTTGCGCTGCCGGCGGGTCAAATGAGTGCCGCGCCCGTGCGCAGCCCCTTTGGCTGGCATATCATCCGCGTGGATGAACGCCGTGCCTCAGCCCCGCCAAGCTTCGAAGAAGCGCGTGAGACGCTCCGCCAGCGCCTGTTTGAGGGCGAGATCAATGCCCTGGTGGAACGCGCCCGCAGCGCCGCGAAGATCGAGCGTTTCAATCTGGATGGCTCGGCCCCGCGCGCGCTTGATGCTGCGGAACCGCCCACCCCTGCCGCCCCGGCGGGCCGCCCCGCCGCCCCTACCCGTCGCTAAATTAGATTCGGAGAAATCCCATGGCCGGACATGATATCCCGACCTCACCGCTTGCCCTGCCCCTGCCGGAAATGCCGGCGGTACCTGGGGTGCGCGTGGCATCAGGCCGCGCGGCGATTCGCTACAAGGATCGCGATGATGTGACCGTGATGGCCTTCCCGGCTGGCACCACGGTGGCCGGGGTTTTCACGCGCAATCGCTGCCCCGGCGCCCCGGTGGATTGGTGCCGCAGCGCGCTGCCCGGTGGCAAGGCGCGCGGCCTGGTGGTGACTGCGGGCAATTCAAACGTCTTTACCGGCCGCGCCGGGCGCCAAACCTGTGAGGAAACCGCCAAGGCCGCCGCCGCGATCCTCGGCTGCAAGCCCAAGGAAATCTTCCTGGCTTCCACCGGCGTGATTGGCGAAAAATTGCCGACCGAAAAACTGATCGCTGCCCTGCCGCGTATTTTTGATATGGCGGCCGAGCGTGATTGGCAGGGCGCGGCCAAGGCCATCATGACCACGGATACCTTCCCGAAAGGCGCCATCCGCAAGGCGCGCATCGGCGATGCGGAAGTCACCATCGCCGGCATCGCCAAGGGCAGCGGCATGATCGCGCCTGATATGGCGACCATGCTGTCCTTCCTGGCAACGGACGCGAAAATCCCCGCCGGCGCCTTGCAAGCCTTGCTGAAGAAGGGCGTTGATCGTTCCTTCAATTGCGTGACAGTGGATTCTGATACCTCCACCTCCGACACGGTGATGGTCTTCGCCACTGGTACGGCGAAGCATCCGCGCGTGCCGGCGGAAGGTGGCGCGGTGCTCAAGGATTTCGCGCGCGCCTTGAATGAAGTGCTGATGGAATTGGCGCTGATGGTGGCGCGTGATGGTGAAGGCGCGCAGAAACTTATCCAGATCAACGTGACGGGTGCGACCACGGCGCGTTCGGCGCATCGCATTGCCATGTCCATCGCCAATTCGCCCTTGGTGAAGACCGCGATTGCGGGTGAGGACGCGAATTGGGGCCGTATTGTCATGGCCGTTGGCAAGGCGGGCGAACCGGCTGATCGCGACAAGCTTTCGGTCAATGTCGGCGGTGTCTGGATGGCGCGCAATGGTGGCGTGGTAGATGGCTATGATGAAGCGCCTGTTGTGCAGCACATGAAGGGGCGCGAAGTGGAGATCACCGTTGATATCGGCCTCGGCAAGGGCAAATCCACGGTTTGGACCTGCGACCTGACGCATGGCTATATTGACATCAATGGCAGTTACCGGAGCTGACACACCGCAGCGCTGCCATGGAACATGATTTCGTACCGCTGGTAACGCAGCGTCTGACGCTGCGTCCCTTGCGCGCCGATGATGCGGCTGATTTGCATCGCTTGGTGAATGATTGGGAAGTGGCAAAAACCCTCGCACGCGTGCCCTTCCCCTATCCGCGCGATTTGGCGGATGAATGGATCGCTTCCACGCGCGCGCAAATCTCTGCCGGCACCGCCTGGCATTTGGCGGTAACGCGCCAGGTTGATGGCGCGGAAGCCCTGCTTGGCTGTGTTGGCCTGACGCTTGATGCAAAAAACCCGCGTGAGGCAGAGCTTGGCTATTGGATCGGTCGGCGCCATTGGGGCCAGGGGCTTGGGCCGGAAGCGGCCGGGCGTTTGGCGCATTGGGCGCTGGCTAATTTGGATATTGATCGGCTAGTGGCCTCGGCGCTTGTGGATAATGAACGCTCGGCGGCAGTGTTGCGGCGGATTGGCTTCAAGGAAAGCGGCGCGGGCAGCCAGGAGTTTATCTCTCGCGGCGGGCTCATGCCGGTCAGGCTGTTTGCCGCCACGCGGATGGATATCGCCGTGGAAGCAGCCGCGCCGGTCGAAGCCGCGCCCACATCAGGCAAGCCGACGCTATTGGTGGCGGCGGTGGCGCTGATTGATGCAGAGAACCGCGTGCTGTTGGCGCGGCGACCGGAAGGCAAACCGCTTGCCGGCTTGTGGGAATTTCCGGGCGGCAAGGCGGCGCCGGGTGAAACACCGGAAGAAGCGCTGATCCGCGAATTGCGAGAGGAATTGGGCATTGATGTCAGTGCCGCCTGCCTTGGCCCATTCACTTTTGCGTCCCACACCTACGAAAAATTCCATCTGCTGATGCCGCTTTATTTGTGTCGGCGTTGGCAGGGCCAGGTGACAGCGATGGAAGGCCAGGCGCTCACCTGGGTGCGGCCCGCGCGGCTTGGCGATTACGCCATGCCGCCCGCCGATATCCCCCTGGTTGCCATGTTGCGCGATTTCCTTTGAGACTGTGCCCAAATACAGGAGAGCCCCATGCCGAACCCGACCGCCTGCCTACTGATCATCGGCAATGAGGTGCTTTCCGGCCGCACCCGCGATGCCAATCTGCAATTCCTGGCAACGCGCCTTGGCGAGATTGGCATTCCCATGAAGGAAGTGCGCGTGATCCCCGATGTGCCGGAAGTGATCATCAATACGGTCAATGAAGTGCGCGCGAAATTCGACCATGTCTTCACCACCGGCGGCATTGGCCCGACCCATGATGATATCACGAGCGAATGCGTCGCGCGCGCCTTTGGCGTGCCCTGGGAACCGCACCCGGATGCCTGGCATGCGCTGGAATCCTATTACGCGAAGCAGACCCCGCCCGGAGATTTCAACGCGGCGCGGCAGCGCATGGCAACCATGCCGCGCGGCGCGATCCTGATCGAAAATTCGGTTTCCATCGCGCCTGGCTATACCATTGGCAATGTGCATGTGATGGCGGGCGTGCCGCGCATCATGCAATCCATGTTCGAAGCGCTGGCGCCCCGGCTTGAAGGTGGCCCGCCCATTGAATCGCGCAGCGTGCATGCGCATGGCTTGGTGGAAGGCGCGATTGCGGAAGGGCTTTCCGCCATTCAGCAGCGCCATGCCGATCTGGATATCGGTTCCTACCCCTATTACCGCCAGGGCGGCGGCGGCGGTGTCGCCGTGGTGGCGAAGGGTACTGATCTGGCCGCGATTGAAGCTGCCGTGCAGGAAGTCTTCGCGCTGATGCAAAAATGCGGCGGTACGCCAGCGATGGGCGAACCGGGGTAACCGCTTCAGCCCCATTGCTTCATGGATTGGGCGCTATTCCAGCACCCCTTCCGTCTTGCGCCTGATCAGGTCGAAATCAATCTTGGCGCCGAGCCCCGGTCCGGTTGGTGCATGCAGCATGCCGTTCTTGTCGGGGTGGAATTCCGCGGCGAGGCCATAGCGATGCGCGCCATCGGGCAGTAGCACCTCAAACCAGGTGGTATTCGGGATTGCCAAGGCCAGATGCAGATTGGCGAGATTATTCAGCGAATTGCCGCTATGGTGGATTTCGTAATTCATGCGAAAGGCTTCCGCCAAATGCGCGGTCTTCAACATGGTCGTAAGGCCGCCCTTATTCGGGATATCGCCGCGCAAATAATCCGTTGCCTGCTGCGTGACCCAAATCGGGTAGGTATCCAGCCCGCCGGCCGGATATTCCGTCGCCATGATCGGGATGTTCAATTTATGGCGTAGCTTCACGTAAGAAAGAATATCCTCATCCGCCAGCGGGTCTTCATACCATTTATAGCCCATTTCCTGGATCGCAAGGCCAACCTTCAAGGCGCCGTAGTAATCATAGCTCCAGGTACTATCCAACATGATGGGGTAATCATCACCCACTGCCTTGCGCACGGCTTCGCAAACCTTGATGTCCGTTTCCGGCACGGTGGGCGGGTGGATCTTATAGGCGCACCAGCCATTTTCCTTGTAGAATAACGCCTGTTCCACATAGGCCGCGGCGTCAGGCAGCAGTTGCGAACTGGCATAGGTGCCGATGGATGTGCGCTGCGTGCCCATCAGCGCATGCACCGGCAGCCCGGCGATCTTGCCCGCCAAATCCCAAAGCGCCACATCCGCCGCGCCGATGCAGCGATAGGATACATTGCGCGATAGCTTCAGCATCCGCCCATGCAGCCTTTCGCGTTCCAGCGGATTGGCACCCATCAGCAGTGGCTTGATCCAGCGCATCAATTGCGGCCCATCCATGGAAGCCGGGTTGGACGCAGTGCCGAGAAAAGCATGGCCTTCATGCCCCGCATCGGTGCGGATGCGCAGCAAGCCAAGATTGCTCAAGGGCTGCGTGAAGGAACCAACATGGTAGCTGGTGCGCGGGATATTGTCCCAGGTGAAAATGGTCAGCGAAACATGATCAATCTTCATGAGCGTTTCCCCTTTGATTGAGCCGATGTTCCGCTGTTTCGTGCTGAAGGTCCAGCCTTAACCATCCTCCGCCATCGCGCGCACCTCGGCGGCGCTTAGCCCCTTCTCCCGCAACACCCGCAGGCTTTCCGCACCATCGCGTTTGGCTAACCTTCGCCCGGTCGCATCCCGCATCAGCGCATGATGCGCATAGCGCGGCGCGGGCCAGCCCATCAAAGCCTGGATCAGCCGATGCAAGTCAACGGCTGGCTTCAAATCATCGCCGCGTGTCACCAGTGTGATCCCTTGCAGCGCATCATCATGCGTGACGCAAAGATGATAGGATGCCGGCACATCCTTTCGCCCCAGCACGACATCGCCAAAAACCTCCGGTCGGCATTCATGCCAGCCCTCATTTTCCTCATGCGCCAGCAAGGGTCGGCTGACAGTCTCACAGGCGCGCGTCATGTGCAGCCGGAGCGCATAGGGCTGTCCCGCAGCGATGCGGCGCGCGGCCTCGGCTTCCGGCAAGTCACGGCAAATCCCCGGATAAAGCGGACCGTCCGGCCCTTGTGGCGCGGCACCTGCGGCGGCCACTTCGCGCGCGATATCGGCGCGGGTGCAAAAGCAGGGATAGACCAGCCCGCGCGCCGCCAGCCCATCCAAAACCGTGCGATATTCGGCGAAATGTTCGGATTGCCGACGCGGCGTCCCGTCCCAATCCAGGCCCAGCCAGTGCAAATCTTCCAACAGCGCGGCTTCATATTCCGGGCGGCAGCGCGTGGTATCGATATCCTCTATCCGCAGCAAAAACCGCCCGCCGGTTGCGCGCGCACGGCGCCAGGCAAATAGCGCAGCCCGCGCATGGCCCAGATGCAAATACCCCGTTGGGCTCGGCGCGAAGCGCGTGATTTCAGGCGTTGCGTCCATGGCTTCCGCCGGGTAGCGGGCGAAGCGCATCGCAAGCAAGGGGAGAATCCCAGATGGCCGCATTGGAAGGCCCGCAATATGGCCCCGCTTCGGGTGGCAAGCCCGATTCGCTCGTGCTGCTGCTGCATGGCGTAGGGGCGGATGGCTTTGACCTGATTGACCTGGCCCCGGTTTGGGCCGAGGCCCTGCCCAACACCCTTTTCATCGCGCCCCATGCGCCCTTTCCCTTCCAAGGCGCGCCCTTTGGCCGGCAATGGTTCGATATCATGGACCGCACGCCGGCGCGGCTCGAAGCGGGGCTCCGCCACGCCGCTGGCATCCTTGGCGATTTCACCCGCGCGAAGCTCACGGAGCTCGGCCTTGGCGGAGACCGCCTCGCGCTGATGGGCTTCAGCCAGGGCGCGATGGTCGCATTATTCGCGGGCTTGCGCGGCGCGGTGCCGGCCCCGGCCTGCATTCTGGCCTATTCCGGCGCGCTTTTGGGGCCGGATAGCTTCGCCGCCGAAGTCTCTGCCCGCCCGCCCGTGCTGCTGGTGCATGGCGAAGCGGATGAGGTAGTGCCCGCCATGGCCAGCCGCCAGGCCGCACGGGCTTTGCAGGCGGAAGCCGTGCCGCATGAATTGCTGCTCCGCCCCGATCTTGCCCATGGGTTGGATGATGCCGGGCTTGCCGCCGGCACGGCGTTGCTGGCGCAGAGCCTTTCGCGTGTTGCAGGCAGATGAAACCTGCCTGGGATGGCTTGCAGCCCGGCGCAGCGCATGTCATGAAGTCGTCAGTCGCGGCGGCACCACTACATCTGGGGGTTCCCGCCGAATAGAGCCCCCGTATGATGTGGCGCCACGCTGGAAGGAGCGAGGCTTGCCAGATGGCGGTACCTTCGCGGGGGCGAATGCCTATCCCGCGCTTGTCCTGAACGCGGATTTCCGCCCGCTTTCCTATTTTCCGTTGTCCATCTGGTCCTGGCAGGATGCCATCAAGGCCGTATTTCTGGACCGCGTTTCCGTGCTGAATGAATATGATGTGGAAGTGCATTCCCCATCACTGGCGCTGCGCCTGCCGAGCGTGATTGCACTCAAGGAATTCATCCCCGCCGCGCGCCGCCCGGCCTTCACGCGCTTCAATGTTTTCCTGCGCGATCATTTCGAATGCCAATATTGCGGCGATCCCTATCCCACGCCGGATTTGACCTTTGATCATGTGATCCCGCGTTCGCGCGGTGGCCGCACTTCCTGGGATAATGTGGTCACCGCCTGCGGGCCGTGCAATTTGCGGAAAGGCAGCCGGCTACCGCGCGAATGCGCCATGATCCCGCGCCAGACACCGCGCCAGCCGACAAGCTGGGAATTGCAGGAAAATGGCCGGTCCTTCCCGCCGAATTATTTGCATGAAAGCTGGCGGGATTATCTGTATTGGGACAGCGAATTGGAGAACTAAGTCGCGGTCTTCCGCCGTCTTTCGCTTTCCGTCTTCAATTGCCCACATGCAGCCAGAATATCGCGCCCGCGCGGGCGGCGAATCGGGCTGGCGTATCCGGCATCATTCAGAATTTCAGCGAAACGATGAATCGCTTCTGATGTGCTGGTTTTATACGGGCTGCCAGGCCAGGGGTTGAAGGGAATCAAATTCACCTTGGCCGGCATGCCGCGAATAAGCCGCACCAATTCACGCGCTTCCGCTTCGCTGTCATTCACGCCGCGCAGCATGACGTATTCAAACGTGATGCGCCGCGCATTGGAAGCACCGGGATAGCGCCGGCACGCCGCCAGCACCTCGGCAATCGGGTATTCGCGATTGAGCGGCACAATCTCATCACGTAATTCATCCGTGACAGCATGGAGCGATACCGCAAGTCCCACACCCAATTCCGCCCCGCAGCGATCCATCATGGGCACAACGCCAGACGTGGAAAGCGTGATGCGCCGGCGCGACAGCCCAATGCCTTCATGATCCATCACGATCTTCAGCGCCTTGGCGACGTTTTCATAATTGTAAAGCGGCTCACCCATGCCCATGACGACGATATTGGAAAGATGGCGCGGCACACCATCCTTGGGGCTGGGCCATTCGCCATAGGAATCCCGCGCGGCGATGAATTGGCCAACGATTTCCGCCGCACCCAGATTGCGCACCAGGGCCTGCGTGCCGGTATGGCAAAAGCGGCAGGAAAGCGTGCAGCCGACTTGCGTTGAAATGCAGACCGCGCCGCGATCCTCATCCGCCGAGGGGATATAGACAGTTTCAACCTGCTGCTGATCGCGGAAGCGAAACAGCCATTTGCGCGTGCCATCCGCGCTATCCTGTTGCGTCGCTACCTCCGGGCGGCCCACCACGAAGCGCTCCGCAAGCTTCATTTGCATAGGCTTGGCGATGGTATTCATGCGGGCGAAATCGGTTTCGCCCTGATGATAGATCCAATGCCAAAGCTGTTTTGCACGAAAGGGCCTTTCGCCAAGCGCGACCATCTCAGCGGCCAATTCCTCACGCGAAAGGCCGACCAGATCGCGCCGGCCATCGGGCAGCGTCGCAGGCGGTGGCGCGAAGGCCGCAGCTTTCGCCAATATGCGTGCGCGTTCGGCTTCGTTCAGATCAAGGACAGCGCTGTTCATTTTCGCGCCGGGCATTCACGCGAAATCGCGTCATGAGCCGCAGCAAAGCCGGCCAGGCTGAATTGGTCATTCGCCGTGCCGCGCCCACCGGCACCGGGGCCGCGCGCCGTTGCTCGGCTGCCGCCGCGCATGGCTGCCACCGCCGCCGCGGCGTCGCGCGCAAAGGCGGAATTGCCGCCGGTATAGAAGGGCAGGTTGGTCTGGCCGATGGCCAGCGTCACCTCCGCATTGCGCGGATAGGCATAGCCGGCCGAAATCGCCACCGCATCCCGCCCGCCGGGACGATGCGTGACCGTCAGCACCACCCCCTGGCGGTTCGGTTCGGTCTTGCTGGCGCGGGTGAAGGCGTAGCAGATCTTCTGCCCGTTTTCCTGATAGGTCGCCGCGGTCCAATCCCGGAAGGTGCCAAGCTGGCGCGGGCCGGGTGGTAGCGCAGACGCAGGCGCGCTCTGCTGCGCCAGGGCTGGCTGGGCAAGCAGCAGAAGGCAAAGCGGCAAAATGCGAATCAGGGTGACCATCAGGCCCCCTAGATACGCAGCCGACCGGGGCGGGGCAACCTTGCGTCCCCCTTTTTCCCAAACCTATCGCCCCTTGCTGACCATTGCCGTTTCAGGCGGCCAGCAGCATCGGAAGCCTTGGCCCGACGGCCAGCACATCCGCTGTGGCACTCCCCAGCACCAGATTGCGCAGCGGTGAATGCCGCACCGCGCCCATCACCAACATGTCCGATTCCGTATCTGCTGCCGCCGCCAAAAGCCGTTCCAGCACGCCGCAGCTGCCGCGCTGCAAGGCCATGAAGCGTGGCTTGCCGCCATGACGCGCGAGCAGATGGGCAAGCTCAATCCCTGATTGCCCTGGGCGGATTTCCTTGTCATCGGTGACCGATGCAATCACGGTTTCCGCCGCGCGGCGAATGAACGGAAGCGCGCCATGAATGGCCCGAACCGAAGCGGGGCTGGCATCCCAGGCCACCAGAAGGCGCTGCGGCAAGGCGGCAAGGGGCTGGGAATGGGGCACCAGGATCACGGGCCGACCTGAGTCAAAAATCGCCGCCTGCTGCAGGATTTGTGCGCCAATGCCGGGCGCGCCGCGCCCTGTCAGCACGGCCAGATCACTGACACGCAAATGATCCGCGAAGGCTTCCCCATTGCCATAGGCGAAGCTGGTGCGCTTCTTGGCCTGATGCGCCACACCGCGACGATCTGCGGCTGCCGCAAATGCCTCAGCCGCGCGCTCTTCCAGTAAGCTTGTGGCTTCATCCGCCGGCGAAGGCGCAGTGAGCGCAGTATCCATCGGGAAAATCAGCGCGGTCACTTGGGCGGAAAAGGCTTCGCCAAGCGCCAGCGACGTAGCCGTTGCCGCCTCCGCTTCTATGGCCACAGCGGGGTCAAGATGGGTCACAATACTGGTGAAAGTCATTACGGTCTCTCCGGCTGTCGCGCATCTTTCGGATTGGAGCCCGCGATGGCGTTTTGTTTGGTTTTCGGGGCAAGGCATAAGGCCGTGCCGCTGGAATATGTGGGTATCGCCGCGCACACAAACCAGCGTTGATATGGGTCAAGATACAAATCGGCTGCCGGAGAAGCGCCGCATTGTAACAGAAGGCGCGGCGGGCATTGCCATCCGCCGTGCCGTTACATCAGCAAGGCCGATCAGGCCGGCGGCGCCACCGACAATCCGCGCACCTTGTGTTCCGCAATGAAGCGCGCCACCAGGCCGGATGCCTTCGCCTTTTCGACAAACTCCGCGAGGAAGGCAGCGGCAGCGGTATTGCGCCGAGGTGTGCCAATCGCCTGCTGCACAGCGGTGAATTTGCCATCCAAAATCCGCGCGCCGGGCATCTTTTCAATGTCTGACAAAAGCTTTGGCCGCAGCCCGGCCAGCACCTCCAGCTTTTCAGCCGCGAATTGCTCAAACGCGGCGTCAAGTGTGGCGGAACGAATCAGCTTCGCCTGATGGATATTGCGTTCCAGCCAGAGATCATAAGCCGCACGCGCGGTCACGGCGATACGATTGCCGGCGCGATCCACCTCCTCCATCTTTGTAATCGGGGAACCGGGCGGGACCATGTAGGTTGCCTCAATCTCGGCATAAGCAGCCGTGAAGGCGATTTTCTCCGCGCGCTGCGGTTCAGCGCCGATCAGGCCGATATCCCAAACATTGCTGTCCACCGCATCGGCCAAATCACCCGGCCGCGCGAAAGGCACGTATTGCACGGGCACACCCAGCGTATCGGCAATCGCGCGCGCCATGCTGGGCGAAACGCCGGCGGGATCGCCATTTTCCGCGCGGCTCGTCACCAGAAGGAAATTCCCCATATTGATGCCGGCGCGCAACACGCCGGTTGGCGCCAATTCGGCCTTGATCTGATCCATCATGCTATCTTTCCTTTTCACTACCGCATTTCAGCCGCGCGCTGCGGTCGCCGCACCAGCACGGCGATTGATATGCCCCCCACCCCCGCAATCAAGGATCGAACCCGTCATGAAGCGCGCCTCCTCAGAACAGAGGAACATTACACCCGCCGCGAAATCCGCTGGCGAGCCAAGCGCACCGAGCAAGGACCGCGCGCGAATCGCCTCAGCATAGCCGGCCGGCATGGGATTGCCGGCGCTGCCCTCGGCAAAGCCAGGCCGGGCGCTATTCACCCGCACGCCTGAGGGGCCGAGTTCCAGCGCAAAAGCCCGCGTCAGATATTCCAGCGCGCATTTGGAAGCACCGTAAGGCACGCCATTGCCGCGATGTACCTCTGCCGCCGCCGAGGTGACATTGACAACCGCACCCCGCCCCGCCGCAGCCATGGCGCGGCCAATTCCCTGCATCAGGCGAAAGGGCGCGCGGGTATTCACACTGATGATCTTGTCCCATTCCGCGCCCGTCACATCCATCAGCGGAATGAAGGGATAGATGCCGGCATTATTGACCAGCACCTGCGGCACTCCCTTGCCCGTTGCGGCGGCGATCAGCCCATCAATCGCGCTATCATCGGTCAGGTCAGCGGGATGCAATACGGCACGACCGGGCGGTAGCGCATTGGCGAGTGCGGCCAGCGCGGCAGCATCGCCATCGCTCAGCAGCAAATGGGCGCCTTCCCGCGCAAAGGCCTCCGCCAAGCCGCGCCCATAAACCCCGGCCGCGCCGGTGATAACAACCTGTTGTCCTGCAAAACGCATGGCGCTTGCCCCCTTCTCGCGCGGCAGGATGCGCCCTCGCGGGCGGATCGCCAAGCAGGGGAATCGCTTGAAAGGGTTACCGCTGAGTTCTGAATAGCAATGATCCCAGATAATCTGTGTTCATGGCGGCTTTTTTTCTTCTGACTTTAAGGCTGTGTTTGTCGTCTGCGCTGCGTATCATATTCATGGCCATG
>JADCFQ010000003.1 GCA_020249435.1 Roseomonas sp.
ATGCCGGGAGTCTGTCCAGAGTGTGCCGACTGGGCCAAAGAATCACTGAAAATGGCTGTGCGCAGGCACGCGCAGCGTTGAAAACATCCGCGCGAGACAAAACGACGATGCTCAATGACGGCTTTTCAGCAGCCTGCTAACGCCCGCCGAAGGCGGGCGAGCGCCCGAATGGGCGCCGCCGCTTATGCGGCGAAGCCAAGCGCGCGGAGGCGCGCGCCGGCGTTTGAGGGCGGATCGCTTGCGATCCGCGACACCAGACTTACGCTGCCTGTGCTAATGTAGGTGAGCTATCGGCCACTGTCGTCCGATGCAGATCGCGCGGCTTGTCGGCCGGGTAGCGCCGCGCGCGGTGCATCGTCACGCGGTTATCCCACATCACCAGATCATGCGCGCGCCAAACATGCGCATGGACGAATTCGCGCTGGGTTGCGTGTTCCGTCAGGTCACGCAGCATGGCGCGCGCTTCGGGCACCGGCATGCCATGAATCTGCCCGGCATGGGCTGAAAGAAACAGCGAAAGCCGCCCGGTCTTGGGATGGCGTCGCACCAGGCGTTGCGGCACCGGCGCCCATCTTTGGCGTTCTTCTTCAGTGAAGTCGGTGAAGCCCAGAATCCCGCGCGAGAAGATTTGGCTGTGATCCGTGATCATCTCTCGGATTTCTGATTTCATCGCTGGGTCAAGCGCGTCCCAGGCAGCGCGCATATCGGCGAATTCCGTATTGCCGCCCTCACCAGGGATCACGCGCGCTGACAGCAGGGAATATTTCGCAGGCGTCGCCTTGAAGGATGAATCGCTATGCCAGAGCATATTGCCCAGGCTGAACAGGCGCCGACGATCATCGCGCGCCAGCACGTTGGAATTCTTGTCGAGGTTGGAGATGTCATTCACCTCCATCGAAAGTCGCCGGTCGGCGGCCTTGGCGATATCGCCGGTGGCGGTTTCAAGCGGGCCAAAATGGCGGCTGAAGGCCAATTGCTGTTCGTCATTGATGTCCTGGCCGTGGAAGACCAGCACGCCAAACTTATCCATGCCGGCATCAATGGCGGCGGCATCGGCAGCGCTGACGGGGTTTTTCAGATCAATGCCGGCAACCACGCCGACAAAATCGGGCCGCGCCGGATTGGCGGGGGTGATGGTGACAGTCATGGTTTCCTCCTGTGGCGCCTTGCAGGCCCCTTTGCCCGGAAGCATAGCGCGGAAATCGCTGCTTTGAAGCGGTTTGTGCGGCGCGGCCTGTCCATGCCAGAAAGCGGCCATGTCCGATGCCGCTAAACGCCCCCGCCGCGCCGCCGGCCCGCCGCCCAATGCGGCGCGGCTCAGGGAAGCGGCGCTCGCCCATCTGGCGCGCTTTGCCGCGACCGAGGCGGGGCTGAAGCGCGTTTTGGAACGCCGCATCGCCCGCTGGGCCCGCGCTGCGGAGGCTGAGGGCCAGTCGCGGGAGGCCATTGCTGCCAGTGCCGCCGCGCTATCCGCGGAGATCGCCAGCATCGCGCAAAGCCTGGTCGCGGCTGGCGCGGTGAATGATGCTGCCTTCGCCGAAAGCCGCGCCCGGCGGCTCGCGCGATCCGGCCATTCCCGCCGCGCCATCGCCGCGCACCTCGCCGCCAAGGGGATCGAGAGCGAGACCGCCACCGCTGCCCTGCCCGAGGGTGAGGAGGCTGAGCTTCTGGCCGCCATCGCCTTTTGTCGGCGCCGCCGGATTGGCCCCTTTGCGCGTGTGGCCCCTGATGCGACAGCGCGTATGAAAGCTTTGGCGGCCCTTGCACGCGGTGGCTTTGCCCAAGGGGTTGCGCGCTGCGCCCTGGCGATCGAGCCGGATCAGGCCGAGGAAATGCTGCTGGCGGGCCGGCGCGGATGAGTGATCAGGCGGAAAGCAAGGGGCCGGTGGTCTTTACCCGGCATGGCGTGGCGCATGGCATCCGGACAGCCCTGCCTTTGGTGATCGGCACTTTTCCCTTTGGGTTGGTGGTTGGTGTCATTTCGGATCAGAAGGGGCTGTCCTGGCTTGAAACGGTGCTGATGGCCGCGCTGCTCTTTGCCGGTTCGTCGCAATTATTGGCGCTGGAGCTTTGGTCCGACCCGGCGCCGATTTTGGCCGCCACCATTGCCGCGATTGTGGTGAATATCCGCATGGCGCCGATGGGTGCGGCGCTTGCGCCTTGGTTGGACAAGCTGCGCGGTGTGCAGCTTTGGGGCAGCCTGGCCTTCATGGTGGATCATGCCTTCGCACTTTCCGCCGCCGAGCAACGGCGCGGCGGGCGCGATGCCGGATTTCTGCTCGGCATTGGTGTGACGCTTTGGTGCTTCTGGAATATCTCGGTCGGGCTTGGGCATATCATGGGCTCGGCGGTGCGGTTTCCGGCGGGGCATCCGCTATATTTTGCGGCCATCGCGACCTTTGTGGCGATCCTTGTGCCGCTATGGCGCGGCGTGCGGCGTGATTTCTGGCCTTGGTTACTGGCGGGCGTGTTGGCGGTGTTGGCTTGGAAGGCGGGGCTTGGTCCGCCTTGGCCCTTGTTGATTGGCGCCTTTGCCGGTGCGGCGCTGGGCGCGTGGTTGGAGCTGCGCCGGGAATGACGCTGCGCCCTGATGTGCTGCTGGCCATTATCGGCATGGCGGTGGCGACCTACCTTTGTCGCGCGGGCGGTTATGCGCTGTTTCGCGCGCTCCGCCCGCCGCGTTATGTGGAAGTGGTCTTGCAGCATCTGCCGGGGCCGATTTTCATGGCCTATGCCATGCCGGCCTTGGCAGCGCATGGCTGGAAGGGTTGGGTGGCGGCAGTGGCGGTGGTGGCGGTGCAGTATTATGCGCGCAGCCTGGCAGCGGCGATCCTGGTCGGCGTTGCTGCCATGGCGGGGCTTGGTGCGCTGGAAGCCTGGTATCTTGCGCGCTGAGGCGACACTTTCGCGCATTGGTGCACCGGGACTTCTGGTGCTGGTCATCATCGCTATCGGCACGCTGATTGTGCCGCTGGATACATCCGTGAATATCGCCTTCCCGGCGATTACCGAGCGTTTCGGGCTTGGGCGCACCGGCATTCAATGGGTGGTGATCTGCTATGTGCTGACCTATGGCAGCCTGATGCTGGGCATTGGCCGGCTTGGCGATATTTTTGGCTATTTGCGCGTGTTTCGCTTGGGCCTCGCCTGGAGCATTCTGGCCTTCATCCTTTGCGCCAGCGCTGAAAACTACGCCTGGCTTTTGGCGGCGCGAATCATGCAAGGCATTGGCGCGGCGCTGGTGATTGGTTGCGGACCGGCGCTGGCCACCAGCCATTTTACCGAGGATTTGCGCCCGCGCATTCTGGGCTTTTACGCCTTTGGCTTTGCTGCTGGTGGTGGCTTGGGGCCTTTGATTGGCGGCGTGCTGGTGGAGCATTTCGGCTGGTCCGCGGTTTATTGGTATCGCGCGCCTCTCGCAGCCTTTGCGCTGGCCCTAAGTGTATTCTTGCGCGCCCCACCACGCGCGGCAGAGCGCGAGAGTTTTGATCTGACCGGCGCGGTGCTGATCACAGGCATGATGTGCTGCCTGCTGCTGGGCATCAATCGCGCGCCGGATATTGCGGCGGGCAATCCGCTATCCTTGGCGCTGGCCTTCGGGTTTTTGGTGCTGGGCTGGTGGTATGGCAGGCATGCGGGGCGCATCGCGCGGCCAGTGATTGCGCTGAAATATTTTCGCGATGCGGATTTCCTGTTTGCCTGTGTTGCAACCGCCGTGGTGAATTTTGCCTGTTTCGCGGTGTTGTTGTTCATGCCCTATCTGCTGTTGCATGGTGTTGGCCTGCCGGCAGGTTGGGGCGGGTTGGTGCTGGCGATTGGGCATTTGGCGGCGATGGTGGCATCGCCCTTTGCGGGTTTTTTGTTGGCGCGCATCAGCGCGGCACGATTGGCGCTGATTGGGTCTGTGATGACCGCGCTTGGGCTTTGGCTGATTGGTACGATTGGCGCAGGTGGCGGCGCGCTTTTCCTGCTGGTGGCGGCGCTGGCCTTGCAGGGCATCGGGCTTGGCCTGTTTCAGGTGAGTGTGACCGATCTATTGCTGGAACGCATGCCGCGTGAGGATCGTGGTGTCGCGGGCAGTTTGGCGCAGGTATCGCGCACGCTGGGTGTTGTCACCGCCGCTTCCCTGCTGAGCACGGTTTTCGCCGCGCTTGAGTTGGCCGGCGTGGCGCGCGGACTGGCGGGCATGGAGGCATTTCGCGCGGCCTTTGGCAGTATTTTCACGTTCGGCGCTGCGCTGGTGGCGGCGCAAGTCTTCGTAGGATTTCTCGTCAGCCGACGCGGGTATCGCTGACGATCCGCCCATCCACCAGGTGAATGCGCCGATTGGCGCGTTTGGCGAGTTCCGCATCATGCGTCACCACCAGAATGGCGCGGCCTTCTTCCGCTGCCAGGCGCTGGAAGATATCGAAAACCGCGGCGGCATTGCGTGTGTCCAGATTGCCGGTGGGTTCATCGGCCAGGATGATGGCGGGGTCATTCGCCAGCGCCCGTGCAATGGCGGCGCGTTGGCGCATGCCGCCGGAAAGCTGTTCCGGCAATTTCGCCGCTGCGTCGGCCATGCCAAGTGCTTCCAGCAATTTCATTGCTTGTGCGCGCGCTGCCGCATCCTGCAAGCGGCTAAGGCGGCGAATGGGGATCAGCACATTATCGAGTGTGGAAAATTCCGGCAGCAGGAAATGGAATTGGAACACGAAGCCAAGCCGCGCGAGGCGAAGATTGGCTAGCTCCGCCGCGCTCAGGCTTGCCGTGTCGCGGCCTTCCAGCAAGACGCGCCCTTCGGTCGGGCGATCCAACAATCCCAGCAGATAAAGCAGCGATGATTTGCCCGACCCGGATGGCCCGGTGATGGCGATGAATTCGCCGCGCTCCACCTTCACCGACGCATCCGCCACCAGTGTGACACCTTCCGGCAGGCGGCGCGTGATGTGTTGCGCTTCCAGCAAAGGGGGAGGGGTGGTCATGCCGCGCCGCGAATGGTCTGCACCGGATCAAGCCGCGCAGCGCGGCGTGCCGGCACCACGGCGGCGATGCTGGCCGAGAGCAGCGCAAAGAAGGAAGCGACCGCAAAAATCCGCCAATCATGCGCGAGCAAAAAGCGGTCATTCCCCGCCGGTGTTTCGGTATTGAAGCGGATTTGCGCCAGGCCTTCGATCATGATCTGGCCAAGCACGCAGCCAAGCACGGCGCCCAGCAGCCCGGCAATCATACCCTGCAACAGGAACAGCCACTGGATGTCGCCTTCGGTGAAGCCAAGCGATTTCAGGATGGCGATGTCGCGCGTTTTTTCGAACACCACAGTCGAGATGATATTATAGATGCCAAAAGCCGCGACCAGCAGAATGGCGCCGGTGACACTATACATGATGGCGTTCTGGATGACGAAAACCGTCAGCACATTGCGGTTCTGTTCTTCCCAGCTTTCGGACCTATCGCCAAAGCGCGCTTCGATCTGCCGCGCCAGGGCTTCCGCCCCGGTCACGTCATTCAGCCTCAGCAGGATTTGATTGACCACATTGGGGCGGTCTTGCAGGATTTGATTGACCTTGAGCAGCGTATAGCCCGCCTGATTATCAAGCGTGGTGAGTCCGGTTCGGAAAATGCCCACAATCTTCATTTGCAGGCTGATACCCCTTGGCGAAACCGCGATGATGGTATCGCCCAAGGCAACACCAAGTTTTTGCGCAAGCCCAATGCCGATGATCAGGCCATTCGCGGTACTGCGCAAATCTTCCATGCTGCCCTGGATCAAATCCTTCTCCAGGTTTGAGACTCGGCGATACCGCGCCGGTTCCATTCCCGTGATGGAAACCGAAACATCGCGCGACCCGTAGCGGAGCAACGCCTGACCGGTCAGAATCGGCGATGAATAGACACCAGGGATGGCTTCCAATATCGCCATTTTTTCCGCACTGGCGCGGATACCGCGGATGCGTTCGGTTGGCTTCACGCCGGAAAGTGCAACAGCGCCATCAGGATGGGCAATTTCCACCGCCTGCGGCAATGGGCGGCGCGTTTCATCCTTCACGATGATATGCGGCTGCACATCAATCACCTGTTCGATGAAATAGGTCTGAAAACCACGCATGAGTGATGCAATGGCGATGAAAAACGCCACACCCAAGGCAACCCCCATCACCGATACCAGGGTCTGCCGGCGCCGGCGGGAAAGCATGCCGCGCGCAAGATCAAAAATCAGCTTCATGGCCTTAAGCGTATCGCCTGCCCATCCTTCAGGCCCTGCGGTGGATCAAGTACCACGACATCTCCTGCCGCGAGACCTTGGCGGATTTCGACCGCGCGCGGACCCTGCACGCCAACCGTCACCTGGCGCCGCCGCGCCACTTCACCTTGTGCGACAAATACGTGATCACCGCGCAGTGCCGCTGGCGGGATCAGCACGGCATTGGCGGCTTCGCGCAGCACGATATTCGCCTCCACTGTCATGCCGATCATCAGTGGTGTGTCATCCGGCAGGGAAAGGCGTACGCGATATGCCTTTCGCGTTGCGTCACCTTTTGGCGTGATTTGCGCGACGGTCGCGGTAAGCACCTGCCCGGCAAAAGCATCGGCGCGCAGCAGGGCGCGTTGGCCTTCACGGATTTGGGCGATGTCTTCCTCATCCACTTCGGCCGTGATGCGCAGTGGCTTAGGTTCGCCAATCCAAAACAGGGCCGCGGGGGTATCCACAACCTCTCCCACCTCGGCATCGCGGCGCAGAACGAGGCCCGCAGAGGGCGCGCGCACCACGTAATCATCCAGCCGGCGCTGCGCCGCATCAGCCACGGCGCGCACGGCGCGGGCTTCGGCTTCGGCGCGATCAAGCGTGGCGCGGGAAGCGACATCACGCGCGACCAGGGCGCGCACACGGGCCAGATCTTCCTGCGCAAAAAGGGAGCGGGCTTCGGCTTCTTCAGCGCGGTGGCGGGCTTCGCGATCATCCAGCTGCGCCATGGGCTGGCCAGCTTCAACGCGGGCACCTTCTTCGACCAGCACGGCGGTGATGCGTGCACGCACGGCGGGGCCAACCTTGGCCCAATGCACCGGCTCGACATTGCCGGTGGCATAGACCGCCTGCACGGCGGGGCCGGTGGAGGCGGTGGCCACCGCGACGGCGGGCGAGAGGCCACGCCAGAGCCAGGCGCCGGCCAAGCCGAGCAGAAGCAGCACTATTGGAATGATGATCCGGGCACGCATATTGTCAGCCTAGCATGACACCTCTGCCTTGGCTTCCCCGCCGTAATTAGGGGGCATGGGCGTGGGGCGGTGCGGGGATGGTTGTGCGATAGCGTGGCTGGGGGTAAGACGCGCCCTATTGTAGGTCTGCGCGTAATTGGGCCGACTTAGCTCAGGGGTAGAGCAACTGATTCGTAATCAGTAGGTCCGGGGTTCGATTCCCCGAGTCGGCACCATTTTTCAATGACTTAGAGCAAGCTGTTTTTTATTGAATCGGGATTCCCGAGTCGGTTTGATTTCTGATTCAAGCTCTGTGCTGGGTTGAGGAGGCCAGCATGGATGCGCCCCTATTCTGAAGATCTGCGTGAGCGTGCCGTTAAACGTGCCGAGGCTGGGGAGACGATCCGCTCGATTGCTGCTGCCTTGCGTATCAGTCCATCCTGCGTCTCCAAATGGCGCAAGCGGCAGCGCGAGACGGGCGCGCTGAGGCCTGGCCAGATGGGCGGCCACAAGCCGCGCACCTTGAGCGGCGAATGTACGGATTGGCTGCGCGCGCGGATCGCGGCGGGGCCTTTTACGACACGCGGCCTGACCGCGGAGCTGGCCGCGCGCGGCATCAAGACCGATCGGCGTGCGGTGTGGTTTTTCCTGCATGCCGAAGGGATGAGCTTCAAAAAAAATCGTACTGCCGGCCGAGCAGTCCCGCCGCGACATCGCGTTCAAGCGCGCACGCTGGAAGGCCCATCAGGACAAGGTGGACCCCAGGCGCCTGGTCTTCATCGACGAGACCTGGATCAAAACCAACATGGCACCGCTGCGCGGCTGGGGCCTGCGTGGGCAACGTCTTGATGCGCGCGTGCCGCACGGCCACTGGAAGACGCTGACCTTCATCGCCGCCTTGCGGCACGACCGCATCGACGCACCCTGGGTGATCAACAGTCCGATCGATGGCGAGTTGTTCGCAACCTATGTCGAGCAGGTGCTCGCGCCGACCCTGGCCCCAGGCGACATCGTCATTCTCGATAATCTGGGCAGCTACAAGGGGCGCCGCGCACGGCGCGCCATCCGGGCCGCCGGGGCTCATTTGATCTTCCTGCCGGCCTATAGCCCCGACCTAAACCCAATCGAGCAACTCTTCGCCAAGCTCAAGCACCTCATGCGCGCGGCACAGCCACGCACCGTCGAAGAAACTTGGCGAAAGGCCAGAGCGCTGATCGACATTGTCAGCCCAAGCGAGTGTAGCAACTACTTCGCCAATTCCGGATATGCTTCCAGTTAAAAGAAGCATGTTCTAACTTTTCGCGCAATCGCGCGCATACTCCTACCTCGTTTGGCCAATAGACGGATCGCCAATGCCATTTCTCACACAAACATAAAGACCCCCATTCACATGACAGGGGCACCATAAGCCTCGGTCAGATTTCAAACGGCGTTGACAGCCCCAATGATAGAACAGCGCTGAAAGCGCACCGACCACCACCACCAAAGGCAGCGCCTGGAAAAACAGAATGAAGGAAGCACCGGGGCGCAGTTCCTGAAACGGCAAGGTGCTGCCACCCAAACATCCAAAAACCACCGATGTGCCGGCCTGCGTCGCCACCGCCAGCGCATTCACCGCATTACCCAAATAGCCAAAGCCCGCGCGGAGCGGCGCGATATGCAGCAGCGCCGCGCCAAGGGCGATTTGCAGCGCCAAGCCCATCACCACAACGCGTGCCGAAACACCGCGATTGAACCCGCCCATCCCCCAGGCCAGCAGGCAAAGCGCAAGCAGGCCAAAGCTGGATTGGACTTGCAGCGCGGTCATGTCGGCGGATGATCCTCATCGGCTGGCAATACGCCATCCACGCCAAGCAGGCTTGCCGCCTGATCACCTGGCATGGCCTCCACATCCTTCAGCTTGCGCGCGATGGCTCGGGTGCGGGTACGAGCATCGCCGATGGAATTGCCGACCGTTGTCACCTGCTTGCCAAGCTTTTCCAAAACACCATCCATCTTGGCCATTTCCGCCTTGGTGGCGGAAAGCAATTCGCGCACACTTTCGGCATTCTTCGAAAGTGCAAGTGTCACATGCCCAAGCTGAATGGTGCGCAGCATGGCCGGCAGCAAAGAAGGTCCCGCGATAAACACCCGCGCATTGCGCCCGACATCATCAATCAATCCTGGGATGCGCGCGACTTCGGCGTAAAGCCCCTCGGTCGGCAGATACATCACCGCAAATTCCGTGGTGGCGGGCGGATTGATGTATTTGTCGCGGATCTTCAGCGCCTCACCGCGAATGCGCGCTTCCAGGCCCTTGCGCGCCTGCGCTTCGGCCTCAGTCTCTCCCGCATCATGCGCTTGCAGCAGGCGTTCGTAATCCTCCACCGGGAATTTCGCATCCACTGGCAGGCGCACCGGCGCTTCCTGACCAACCGGCATCAGAATGGCGAATTCCACCGTGTCATTGCTGCCGTCGCGCAGTTTTACGTTTGTCTCGTATGAACCCTGCGGCAGGAAATCATCCAATAGTGCCTTGACTTGCGCTTCGCCCCAACCGCCGCGTGTTTTCACATTGGAGAAAAGGCGCTTCAGATCGCCGACTTGGCTCGCCACCGATTGCACATTGCCCATCATCGCCTGGATGGCATTGAACTGGTCAATCACGCGGGTGAAGCTTTCGCTCATTTGCTTCTCAACCGCCGCGCCCAATTGCTCATTCACGCTGGCCTGAATTTCTGCGAGGCGTTTGTCATTGGCTTCGCGCATTTCCTTGAGCTTGGCTTCAAGCTCGGCGCGACTTTCATTGCCCTTGCGGTCAATCACATCGCGCGCCGCTGCCATTTCCTGGGCGATGGCGCTTTTCATCGCAGCTTGGGATTCGGCCAGCGCGGCGCGCACCTGTTCCACCATCACCTGCACGCGCGCGGCGGCATCGGCATTTTCCTGGCGCAGCCTGGCAGCGCTTTCGCGTGCTTCCAGCACGCCCTGCTGCTGTGCCTGTGCGGTGGCGCCTTGCACTTCCATCAACTTCGTCGTCAGCGCCGACATTTCGCGCCCCAGCGTCACCTCGCTCGCGGATAGTGCCGCTTTCAGGTCGCCTGTAAGCGCTGCGAGCCTTTCGCCCTGCCGTTCCTGCGCGGCTAGCAGCATGGCAGTGGCAGGATCAGTCGTGGGCTTGCGTAACAGCAGCGCCAGCACCAGCGCCGCAACCACGCCAAGCCCAACCAGCAGCAGAATGTTTTCAAGCGCCATGCAGTTTGCTCAATGCCGGAAATGCCGCATGCCGGTGAATACCATGGCAAGCCCGGCCTTATCGGCGGCTTCAATCACCTCATTATCCCGGATTGAACCGCCCGGCTGAATAATGGCGGTCGCACCGGCGGAAGCCGCGATTTCCAGCCCATCGGCAAAGGGAAAAAACGCATCTGATGCCACAACCGAACCCTTGGCCAAAGGTTCAGGCAGGCCCGCTGCCTTGGCTGCGGCTTCGCTTTTCCAGGCGGCGATGCGGCTGCTCTCCGCGCGGTTCATCTGCCCCGCGCCAATGCCGACGGTCGCGAGGTTCTTCGCATAGACAATGGCATTGGATTTCACATGCTTGCAGACGCGGAAGGCAAAAAGCAGATCGGCCATTTCGGCCGCTGTCGGCGCGCGCTTCGTGACGCATTTCAGGGTCGCTTCCGTCACCCGCCCGGCATCACGCGATTGCGCCAGAAAACCGCCCGCGACAGAACGAAACACCATCCCCGGCGCGGCAGGATCGGGCAGGCCACCGGTCAGCAGCAGGCGCAGATTCTTCTTCTTGGCAAAAACCGCGAGTGCGGCTTCATCCGCGTCGGGTGCAATGACCACTTCGGTGAAGATTGCCGTGATGCGCTCTGCCGCCGCGGCATCCAGCCTGCGATTGGCCGCGACAATGCCGCCGAAAGCCGAAACCGGATCGCATAGCAGCGCGCGGTCCCAAGCCTGCGTCAAATCATTGGCTACGGCAATGCCGCAGGGATTGGCGTGTTTCACAATCACAATTGCTGGATCAGCAAACTCGGCGAGTGCTTCAAAGGCCGCGTCGGTATCGTTCAGGTTGTTATAGGACAGCTCCTTCCCCTGGATTTGCCGCGCGGTGGCAATGCCGGGGCGTGCGCTGCCATCCACATAAAACGCTGCCGATTGATGCGGGTTTTCGCCGTAGCGCAAAGTCTGACGCAGCGTGCCGGTGAAGCTGAGGCGTTCAGGAAATGCCTGCCCTTCCTGCCCCGCAAACCAGCCGGAAATCGCCGCATCATAGGCTGCAGTGCGCGCATAGGCCGCTGCCGCCAAACGCCGGCGCGTAGAAAGGCGCGTGCCG
Source organism: Roseomonas sp. (assembly GCA_020249435.1). Taxonomy (GTDB): domain Bacteria; phylum Pseudomonadota; class Alphaproteobacteria; order Acetobacterales; family Acetobacteraceae; genus Neoroseomonas. The sequence goes on from JADCFQ010000003.1 coordinate 11,504, forward strand.
CCTGCTTCCGCAATTTCCGCCTGCACTTCGGCAAAATGCGCGGGTTCCGTCAGCACCGCGACATGGGCGTGGTTCTTGGCGGCGCTGCGGATCATCGCCGGGCCGCCAATATCAATATTTTCGATGCAGTCTTCGAAATCCGCGCCTTTCGCAACCGTTGCCTCGAACGGGTAGAGATTCACCGCCACCAGATCAATCGGCGCAATGCCATGCGCTTGCATTTGCGCCAGATGCTCGGCCAGATCGCGCCGGCCCAGAATGCCGCCATGCACTTGCGGCACAAGCGTCTTCACACGGCCATCCAGAATTTCCGGAAAGCCCGTGTGGTCCGATACATCCTTCACGGGCACGCGCGCCTCGCGCAGCGCCTTGGCCGTGCCGCCGGTGGAAAGGATCTCCACCCCGCGCGCCGCGAGGAAACGGCCAAATTCGATCAGCCCGGTCTTGTCGGAAACGGAAAGCAGCGCGCGGCGCGGCGCGATCACATCAGTCATGGTAGGAATCCGTGCAAATAACGCCTTGCGCCATACGCCCGGCGGCAGGGGGGATCAACCCTGACACGGCTAATCAACGGGCAGGAAAATGAACACCACGGCGCCGAGCAGGCACAGCGCAGCGGCGGCGAAATTCCAGCGCAACGGCTCCCCCAGCCACATCACGGAAAACACGGCAAAGACCGCAAGCGTAATCACTTCCTGCATGATCTTGAGCTGCTGGCCGGTAAAAACCCCATAGCCGATGCGGTTTGCGGGCACGGCCAGGCAATATTCAAAAAACGCAATGCCCCAGGAAGCCAGCACTGCAAGCCAAATGGGCCAGCTTGGCTGCTTCAAATGCCCATACCAGGCGAAGGTCATCAGGATATTGCTGCCGAGCAGCAGCACGGGCGTCAGCAGGAAGGGGCTGGTCATGTCGCGGTTCTTTCCGTTCCAGGCGGCAGGCGGCGCAGCAGCCAGACCATGATGGCCATGGCGGGCAGAGCCGCCGCCGTGGTCAGCACAAAAAACCACGGCCAGCCCAGACCCTCCGCCAGCATGCCCGATGTCGCGCCCAAGGTGCGTAAGGGCACAGCCGCCAGGGATGACAGCAGCGCATATTGTGTCGCGGTGAAGCTGCGGCTGGTGAGCATGCCCAGATAGGAAAGAAACGCCGCATCCGCCAAGCCATCGGTGAAATTCTCCACCCCCACCTGCGCGAAAAGCATGCGGATATCATGCCCGGCAAAGGCCAGCGCGACATACATGAGGTTGGAGAGCATTTGCGTGATCCCGGTCAGGATCAAGGCGCGCCCGGTGCCAAGCTTCGCCACCAACCAACCGCCGGCCAGCGCGCCGGCCAGTGTCGCGACAAGGCCAAAGACCGAGGAAACCCCCGCCACTTCCAGGCGCGTAAAACCAAGCTCGCGATAAAAGGGCGCGGTCATGATGCCGGCCAGGGCCTCGCCCAGTTTGAACAGGGCCACAAAGGCCAGGATCGCGAACCAATAGCGCCGACGCATGAAATCGGCGAAGGGTTCAATCACCGCATAGCGCAGCCGCGCGGCCCAGCCTTCGGGCGCGGCGCTGGCTTGGCGTTCGGGCTCGGCCGCCAGAAGCACGGCAAGCACGCCAAGCCCAACCATCGCCGCGCAGCCGGCAAAGGCGAAGGCCCAGCCAGCGAATTCCGCCATGGCGAGCGCCCCCGCCGTCGCCGCCAGCAAGGCGCCGCGATAGCCCCAGACATAGCAGGCGAGCCCATAGCCTTGGTCCGCCTCCTCCAGGCTTTCGATACGAAAGGCGTCAATCACAATATCCTGGCTGGCGGACAGGAAAGCGACCGTGACAGCAACCGCCACTGTCAGGCTGACATCCAGCGCGGGGTTGGTTTGGCCGAGTGCGATAATGGCGCCAATCAGCGGAATTTGGATGGAAAGCAGCCAGCCGCGCCGGCGCCCGAGCGCGCGGAACAAGGGCGGCGGGCTATGATCTATCAGCGGCGACCAGAGGAATTTCAGCGAATAGGACAGCCCAATCAGCGCCGTGAAGCCGATGGCAGCCAGTGACAGGTTGGATTCCGCCAGCCATTGCCGGAGCGTGAAGGCCGAAAGCGGCAGCGGCACCCCCGCGGCAAAGCCGAGTGCGAGCAGCACAAGGAAGCGCTTGTCGCGCCAACGGGGAAGCGAATCGGCCATGGCCTGAAACTGACAGAAGCAGCGCCCGCCTGCCACCACCTATGGCTTGCCCGCGGCCCAAGGCCTGGCGCAAGATCAGCGTAAGGATAGCGGGAGGCTACGGCATGAATACCATCGCCCGGGCGAAGGGCCTTTTGGTGGAACCCGGCAAGACCTGGGATGGCATTGCGGCCGAGCCCATGACGCTTGGCGGCGTTTTCATGGGCTATGTGCTGCCCATGGCGGCGATTCCTTCCATCGGCAGTGCGATTGGCACTTTTCTGGGCGGGAATGTGCCAAATGTCGTGGAATTGGCCATCAGCTACGTCGTTGCGGTGGTGAGTGTGCTGATCATGGGCAAGATCATGTCGCCCTTGGCCGCGCGGTTTGGCGCCGCGCCGGATGCCAATGCCGGCATGAAGCTCGCGGCCTTCGCGCCTACCGGGGCCTGGGTTGGCGGGCTTGCGCTGATGGTGCCCTCGATTGGCGGGCTGCTGGCCTTGGTCGGTGCGCTCTACACGCTTTACCTGTTTTATGATGGCGCGCAGAGGCTGTTTCCTGTCGCCCCCATCAAGGCGCGCATGCTGGGCTTTGCGGCTGTTCTGGCCTCGATCCTATTGAATATGCTGATTGGCCTTGGTGTCGGCATGCTGATCGCCTGACCGCCCGCCCTTCCCGCCGCGCCCGCTGCGCTTATATCGGGCGAGAGGATTTGGGGATTTGGGCAATGCTTGTGACAGTTTTCGGCGGCGGTGGCTTTATCGGGCGCCATATCGTGCAGCGTCTGGCAGCAGCCGGGCACAGCATCCGGATTGCCGGGCGCGATACCGAACGCGCCGCCAGGCTTTGCACCATGGGCGGTGTTGGGCAGATCACGCCCATTGCGGCCTCCATCACTGATGAGGCTTCGTCAGCCCGCGCGGTGGCGGGGGCGGATATTGTCATCAATCTGGTCGGCATTCTGTTCGAAAGCCGCGCCGGGGATTTCCAGCGTATCCAGTCGGAAGGTGCCGGGCGCGTTGCGCGTCTGGCGGCTGCGGCCGGGGCCAAGCAATTCCTGCATCTGTCGGCGATTGGCGCCGATGCCGCGAGCCCGAGCCTTTATGCGCAGACCAAGGCAGCTGGTGAGGCAGCCGTGCTGGCGGCATTCCCCGGCGCCATCATCCTGCGGCCTTCGGTGGTATTCGGGGCCGAGGATCAATTCTTCAACCGTTTTGCGGGGCTTGCTGCCCTGCTGCCCTTCATGCCAGTGGTGGCGGGCGAAACCCGCTTCCAGCCGGTTTATGTGGGGGATGTGGCGGATGCGGCCATGGCCGCGCTGGCGGACCCGGCGGCTTCGGGCAAGGTGTTTGAACTCGGCGGCCCGCGCGTGATGAGCATGCGGCAAGTGCTGCGCTACATCTTAGACGTGACCGGCCGCCAGCGCCCCATGATCACCCTGCCAGAGGGCTTTGTGCGCCTGCAAGCGCGCCTGGGGGAGCTGCTGCCAACGCCGCCTTTGACGCGCGATCAGCTGATCCTGCTCGGCAAGGATAATGTGGTTTCGCCGAATGCCTTGGGATTTCAGGCACTTGGTATTGAACCCAAGGCGGTGGAGGCAATTGTGCCCGGCTACCTCGCGCGGTTTCGCGTGGGTGGGCAGAGGGTGACGGCGCCGAGCTAATTTAGTCCGAAACGGTCTTTTATTTGGGGCAAAGGTAGTGCGTTTCGAGTTCGAGAAGGATGAGGCAGATTAAATAGGTCATAAAAACTGTCCTTATCGTGCAAAAAAGACTCGCCTTGGCGCGCGGCTTTGGCTATGGGGCGGGCAAGGGCTGGGGCGAAAGCCTCGCCAGCCCAGGGCTCACCCGCGACCAAGGACACCCCCAATGGCCGAGAAAATGCTGCAATTCGTGCGCCTGGCGCAGCACCAGCCGGATAAGCGGGCAGCGACCGAACGTCGTGCCGATTGGAATGAGGTCTATCGCCCCTTCGTCGCAGAGGCGGCGACCGAGCAGGCTTCCCGCTGTTCCCAATGCGGGGTGCCCTTCTGCCAGGTGCACTGCCCGCTCAATAACAACATCCCCGATTGGCTGAAGCTGACCGCCGAGGGCCGGCTTGAGGAAGCCTATGAGGTTGCCTCCGCCACCAATAACTTCCCAGAGATTTGCGGCCGCGTCTGCCCGCAGGATCGGCTATGCGAAGGCAATTGCGTGATCGAAAAGGGGTTCAATTCGGTCACCATTGGTGCGGTCGAAAAATACATCACCGATACGGCTTGGGAGAATGGCTGGGTGAAGCCGCCCAAGCCCGTGCGCGAAAGGGCTGAGAGCATTGGCATCATTGGTGCCGGCCCTGCCGGCATGGCGGCGGCGGAGCGGCTGCGCGTGATGGGCTTTCAGGTCACGATTTATGATCGGCATGACCGCGCGGGCGGGCTGATGATTTACGGCATCCCGAATTTCAAGCTGGAAAAGGATGTGGTGGTGCGCCGCTGGCAGCAATATGCCGAAGGCGGCATTGAATTCCGGCTGAATTGCGCGGTGGGGCGCGATATCTCCTTGGGCGAGTTGCGCCGCAAACATGCCGCGGTGTTGATCGCGACCGGTGTCTATAAGGCGCGCGATATTACGGTGCCCGGCGCTGACCTGCCCGGCGTGCTGGCGGCGCTGGATTTCCTGATTGCGTCCAACCGCAAGGGCCTGGGTGATGCGGTGCCGGCATTCGATTCCGGCGCGTTGAATGCCGAAGGCCGGCATGTGGTGGTGATTGGCGGCGGCGATACTGCGATGGATTGCGTGCGCACCGCCACGCGCCAAGGTGCCGCTTCCGTCACCTGTCTTTATCGGCGCGACAAGGCGAATATGCCGGGGTCCATGCGTGAAGTGTATAACGCCGAAGAAGAAGGCGTGCGCTTTGAATGGCTCGCCGCGCCCGAGGCTTTTGCAGGCAAGGCGAAGGTTGAAGCCGTGAGCGCGGTGCGCATGCATTTGGGCCTGCCGGATGCAACAGGCCGCCAACAGGTGGAACCCATCGCGGGCAGTGATTTCACCGTGCAGGCCGATCTGGTGATCAAGGCGCTTGGCTTCGATCCGGAAGATTTGCCGATGATGTTCGAAGAACCCGCGCTTGGCGTCACGCGCTGGGGCACGCTGAAGGTGGATCATCGCAGCATGATGACAGCGCTGCCGGGCGTATTCGCAGCGGGCGATATTGTGCGCGGTGCATCCCTGGTGGTTTGGGGCATTCGCGATGGCCGCGATGTCGCGGAACAGATCGCGGCTTTTGTGGAAGCCGGCAAGTCCAGCATGGCAGTGGCGGCGGAGTGATGGAGATGAACGATATCACACAAGACATCGCACTGATGGGCGCCGAAGCCGCACGCCTTGCCACCCAAGCACATATTGACCTAACGGAACCTGATGCCTGCGGTGTTGGCCTGGTGGCAGCACTTGATGGCAAGCCGCGGCGGGATGTGGTGCAGGCCGGCATTGATGCTTTGCGTGCGGTTTGGCATCGCGGTGCGGTGGATGCCGATGGCAAGACCGGCGATGGTGCGGGCATCCATGTCGAAATCCCGCAGGATTTCTTTGCTGCCGTCGTGGAACGCGGTGGTGACCGGCTGCGCCCCGGGCGGATTGCAGTTGGCCAGGTGTTTTTGCCGAAATCCGATCTGGGCGCGCAGGAACGCTGCCGGCAGATTGTGGAAACCGAGATTCTCAATGCCGGCTATGCGATTTATGGCTGGCGGCAAGTGCCGATCAATGTCGCCTGCATCGGCGAAAAGGCCAATGCGACGCGGCCTGAGATTGAACAAATCCTGATCCATGACCCGGAACAACGCGATATCGCGACCATTGAACGCGATATGTATGTCATCCGTCGGCGGATTGAAAAACAGGCCATCGCGGCGCAAATTGCGGAGCTTTATCTCTGTTCGCTCTCTGCCCGGTCCATCATCTATAAGGGCATGTTCCTGGCGGAAGCGCTGACCGAATTCTACCCGGATTTGCTGGATGAACGCTTCGTCAGCCGCTTCGCGATTTATCATCAGCGCTATTCGACCAATACCTTCCCCACCTGGCGTCTGGCGCAGCCTTTCCGCACTTTGGCGCATAATGGCGAAATCAATACGCTGCATGGCAACGTAAATTGGATGAAGTCGCATGAGACGCGGCTTTCGCATCCTTTGCTTGATCCCTACATGGAAGATATCAAGCCGGTGGTGCAGGCGGGGGGTTCTGATACCGCAACCCTTGATAATGTGTTTGAATTGCTGGTGCGCGCCGGGCGTGATGCGCCCATGGCAAAGGCGCTGCTGATCCCGGAAAGCCTTGGCAATAACGCCACCATGCCGCCAGCGCATCGTGATCTGTTTCTTTATTGCAATGCGGTGATGGAACCCTGGGATGGTCCGGCGGCGATTTGCGCGACCGATGGGCGGTGGGTGGTGGCGGGGCTGGATCGGAATGGTCTACGCCCACTTCGTTACAGCATCACCTCCGACGGCATGCTGATTGTGGGGTCTGAAACCGGCATGGTGAAGCTTGCCGAAGATCAGATCATCCAAAAGGGTCGCGTTGGTCCGGGCCAATCCATTGGCGTTGATCTGGATGAAGGGCGGTTCTTCGAAGACAGGGCGCTGAAGGATTTGATCTCGGGCCGCAAGCCCTTCGGCCAATGGACCGCGCGTACCACGCGCATTGATGAAATTGTGAAGGCCGAAGCTGATGAACGCGCCAATCTGACCGGTGAGGATTTGCGCCGCCGTCAGCTTTCCGTCGGCTATACCTTGGAAGAATTGGAATCCATCCTGCACCCCATGGTGGAAGACGCCAATGAGGCTGTGGGGTCCATGGGTGATGACACGCCGATTGCGGTGCTGTCTGATCAATATCGCGGCCTGCATCATTATTTCCGCCAAGCCTTCAGCCAGGTGACCAATCCGCCGATTGATAGCCTGCGTGAAACCCGCGTGATGACGTTGAAGACGCGGCTCGGCAATCTCGGGAATATCCTGGATGAGGACCCGACGCAGTGTGACATGCTGATGTTGGATAGCCCGGTGCTGTCCAATGCGGAATTTGACGCCATGCGCGCCTATATGGGTGCAACCGCTTGCGTGGTGGATTGCACCTTCCCGGTGGCAGAAGGTGAGGCGGGGCTACGCCGCCATATTGAACGTATCCGGCGTGAGGCCGAGGAAGGTGTGCGTTCCGGCTGCGCCCATGTGATTTTGACGGATGAGGCGCAATGCGCTGAACGCGCCGTGATTCCGATGATCCTTTCAGTGGGTGCGGTGCAGACGCATCTGGTGAAGAATGGGCTGCGGACTTTCACCTCGCTCAATGTCCGTGTCGCGGAAAGCCTTGATGTGCATTACGTCGCAGTGCTGATTGGCGCGGGCGCGACGACAGTGAATGCCTATCTGGCGCAGGAAAGCATCGCGGATCGGCATCGGCGTGGCTTGTTTGGTGCCATGTCGCTGCGTGAAGCGGTGGGGCGCTACAAGAAGGCGGTGGATAAGGGCCTGCTGAAGATCATGTCCAAGATGGGGATTGGCGTTTTGTCCTCCTATCGCGGCGGCATGAATTTCGAAGCGATTGGGCTTTCGCGCGCGCTGGTGGCGGAGTTCTTTCCCGGCACGCCTTCGCGCATTTCTGGCATTGGGCTTTCCGGTATTGCACGGCGCGTGCTCGCCTTGCACGAAAAAGCCTGGGCGGAAGGTGCTATCACGCTGCCGATTGGCGGGCTTTACAAGCTGCGCCGGCGTGGAGAGGCGCATGCCTTTGACGGCACGCTGATCCATACACTGCAAAGCGCGGTAGAATCCGAAAGCTACCAGACATTCAAGCGCTATTCCGATGCGGTGCGGCGTTTGCCTCCGGTTGCGCTGCGCGATCTGCTCGATTTCCGCACTGAAGGCCGTGCGGCGATTGCGCTTGAGGAAGTGGAAAGCATCACGGAAATCAGGAAGCGCCTGGTCGCCCCCGGCATTTCGCTTGGTGCCCTCAGCCCCGAAGCGCATGAAACGCTTTCGATTGCCATGAACCGCATTGGGGCGCGTAGCGATTCCGGCGAAGGTGGCGAAGACCCGGCGCGGGCCAAGCCGCGCGCCAATGGCGATAACGCCAATTCCGCGATCAAGCAGATTGCCTCTGGCCGCTTTGGCGTGACTGCGGAATATCTGAATAATTGCCGAGAGATCGAAATCAAGGTCGCGCAGGGTGCGAAGCCTGGCGAAGGCGGGCAATTGCCCGGCTTCAAGGTAACGGGGCTGATTGCGAAGCTCCGGCATTCCACGCCGGGTGTCATGCTGATCAGCCCACCGCCGCATCATGATATCTATTCGATCGAGGATCTGGCCCAGTTGATCTATGATCTGAAGCAGATCAACCCGGATGCGACGGTGTGCGTGAAGCTGGTCAGCCGTTCGGGCATTGGCACCATTGCGGCGGGTGTCGCGAAGGCCAAGGCGGATGCGATTCTGGTGTCTGGCCATTCCGGTGGCACTGGCGCTTCGCCGCAATCTTCCATCAAATATGCTGGCCTTCCCTGGGAAATGGGGCTGTCGGAGACGCATCAGGTTCTATTGCTCAATCGGCTGCGGCATCGCGTGAAGCTGCGGACGGATGGCGGCATCAAGACCGGGCGTGATGTGGTGATTGCCGCCATGCTGGGTGCCGAGGAATTTGGCATTGGCACGGCATCGCTGGTGGCGATGGGCTGCATCATGGTGCGGCAATGCCATTCCAATACCTGCCCGGTTGGCGTCTGCACGCAGGATGAGGCGCTGCGCGCCAAATTCGCCGGCAGCCCTGAGAAGGTGATCAATCTTTTCTCCTTCATCGCTGAAGAAGTGCGGGAGATTTTGGCCAGCCTCGGCATGCGGAAACTGACTGATGTGATCGGGCGGACTGATCTGCTGCAACAGGTCAGCCGCGGATCTGAGGATTTGGATGACCTCGACCTCAATCCGCTGCTGGTGCAGGCGGATGCCGGCCCCTATCCCGCCTATTGCACCTTGGAAGGCCGCAATGAGGTGCCGGAGACGTTGGATGCGGAAATGATTCGCGATGCGGATGCGCTGTTCCGCCATGGCGAGAAAATGCAGCTGCAATACAATATCCGCAACACGCATCGCGCCATTGGCACAAAAGTGTCATCGCGCATTGTGCGGCAATTCGGCATGACAGGGCTGCAAGCGGGGCACTTGACCGTGCGGCTGCGGGGCAGTGCGGGGCAGTCACTCGGCGCCTTTGGTGTGCGCGGCTTGAAGCTGGAAGTCTTCGGCGATGCCAATGATTATGTCGGCAAGGGGCTGTCGGGTGCTTCCATTGTGGTGCGCCCCGCGCCTTCTTCCAACCTGATCTCCAATGACAACACCATCATCGGCAATACCGTGCTGTATGGCGCGACCGCAGGGGAGCTTTTCGCCGCCGGTCAGGCGGGTGAGCGTTTCGCCGTGCGCAATTCCGGCGCCACTGCCGTGGTGGAAGGCTGCGGCGCCAATGGCTGTGAATACATGACCGGCGGCACGGTAGTGATCCTGGGTGCGGTTGGCGATAATTATGGTGCGGGTTTCACCGGCGGTCAGGCTTTTGTCTATGATGCGGACGGCACTTTCGAAAAGCGCATCAATGCGGAAACGTTGCTGTGGTCGCGCCTTGCCCATCCGCATTGGGAGGAAGCTTTGCGCGATCTGATCGCGCGCCATGTGGCGGAAACCGGCAGCCGTTTCGCCGCGCGCTTGCTCAATGAATGGGCGACGGAACGCGGGCGCTTCTGGCATGTGGTGCCGCGCGACTATGCGCAATACCTGCCGGTGCCCGTGAGCGAAGCGCCGGCGATTGCGGCGGAGTGAGGCTGCCAAAATCGAATGAAGCACTGAAAGGAAGCGACAATGACGATTGAACAAATGGCCCATTATCAAAGCAAACTCGCCTTTGAGATGGATTCCTGGGATCTGCATGTCGCGATCAGCGATGGAGAGGCCGTGGTGGTCGTAGACGGCCGATCCGAAGCCGCCTTTGCCAAGGAACATATCCCCGGCGCAATCAACCTGCCGCATCGGGGTATTTGTACCCTCGGTACCGAAGCGCTAGATAAGGCGAAGACCTATATCTGCTATTGCGATGGTATTGGCTGCAATGGGTCAACCAAAACCGCGCTCAAATTGCTGACCCTTGGTTTCAAGGTGCGTGAATTGATCGGCGGCTTGGATTGGTGGAAGCGCGATGGCTATCAGACCGCGGGGCTTGAAGGCCGCGCCGGTACGCCGGTTGGTTGTGGTTGCTGAAAACCATTTCCCAAGACACGTAGCCGACCTAGACTCGCGCCATGGGTGCCGATATCTGCCATGACATAGCCGATTTGCGGGCCGCTGCGCGCCGACGCTTGCCGCGCGGTCTGTTTGATTATGTGGATCGCGGCTGCGATGGGGATATCGGCATCGCGCGCAATCGTGCGGCGTTTGATGCCATTACCTTCGCGCCGCCTGTGCTGCGCGGTGTTGCGGATCGCAGTACAGCTACCACGCTTTTCGGCCAAAGCCTTGCCATGCCGGCCGCGATTGCACCCATGAGCCCCGCCGGGCTGTTATGGCATGAAGGCGAAGGCAAGCTTGCTGCCGCTGCGCGTGCATTCGGCATTCCCTATACCCTGCCAACAGAATCTATGACGCGGCTTGAAGCCATCAGCGCCACCATGGCGGGCAGCCCCTGGTGGTTTCAGCTTTACGTCTGGGCCGACAAGGCAGAAAGCCTGCGCCTTGTCGAAAAAGTCGCCAGCGCGGGGGCCTCTGTGCTGCTGCTGACGGTGGATACGGTGGTCGCACCCTATCGCGCCTTCAATTATCGCAATGGCTTCGCGACACCCTTCAAGCCAGGCCTGCGGAATATCTCGGATATGCTGGCGCATCCGCATTGGTTGCTCGGCACCATGGGGCGTTATGCGCTGACCACCGGTGTGCCGCGCATGCTGAATCATCCGGGCGCCCCGGGCGCGCTGATGGGTGGTGGGCCAAGCACCAGGCTGAATGGCGGCATAACTTGGGAAGATGTGGCAGAGCTGCGCAGGATTTGGCCTGGTAAGCTCCTGGTGAAGGGCATTTTGCGCGCCGATGATGCGCGCCGCGCCATTGAAGCGGGTGCGGACGGCGTGGTGGTTTCCAATCACGGCGCGCGCAATCTGGATGGTGCGACGCCTTCCATCACTGCGCTGCCTGCCATCGCCGCTGAGATCGGCCGGCACGGCACCATTCTGCTTGATAGCGGTATCCGCCATGGCGCCGATATTGCGCGTGCCTTGGCGCTTGGTGCCGATGCCGTACTGCTGGGCCGCGCCGTATTGTTTGGCTTGGCGGCCTATGGCGAAGCCGGTGCCGCACGCGCTTTGCACCTGCTGCGCCATGAATTCGAAACCGCCATGGCGCTGCTTGGCGCGTCATTGCCCGCGGAAATCACGCGGGATCTGGTGATGGGCTGAAGCAGCACGCGGTTCAACGCTGCTCCGCCCGCCAGCGCGCCCAGGTCGCAATATCCGGCAGGCGTTGCGGGGCCGCCGCCGGGCCAGCAAAACGCAACCCAATCTCGGGCGCTTCGGCCATTGGCGGGCGCAGCGCAAAGCCGATATCAATCGTTGCGCGCGGCAAATCCAACGAGCCGGTGACGCGGGCGGAAACACCGCCCTCGGCCGCCAAATTCGCTTCCTGCAATGAAAGCCGCCCGGTGCTGATGTGCCAGCCGCCTTCCAACCGCTCCACCGCCGTGGCGCCACCCAAAAGGGCGCGGCGCAAGGCGGCCTCGGCCGCCACAGGATCAGCGATTCCGGCTGCGGCATAGGCATCACGCAGCGCAACCCCGGCGACAACGCCATCCGCCAATAGAAAGCGTCCGGAACCTTCCAGCGAGGAAACAAGCGCTGCCGGCGCATGCCCTGAAGCGGCAAGCCGGCCAGCCAGCGCAAGCCTGCCTGCGGCCAGATCAAGCGGCAGGTCAAAAATCGGATGCGCCAGTGTTGCGCCGGTGACTTCAAAACTCGCTTCCAGTCGCGGTGGTTGCGCGCCGGTATCGAAATTGCCGCGCCCTTCCATCTGCCCGCCGGCGAGCGCAGCACGAAAGCCATCAAGCCGGAGCTGACCATTTTCCAACGCCAGCGCGGCTTCCGCGTTTTCCACTGGCGGCAGGCCCAACACGGCAATGCGCGTAGCGCTCAAGGCGAAGCTGCCATCAAAACCTGCCAAGGCAGCAAGCGGCAGCGGTTCCTGATCTGCCAGATCAGGCGCGGGCAGGGCCAGGTTTTCGGCCGCCAGCTTCAAGGTCAGCTTGGGGCGCGCGCCATTCATTTCCAACCGCGCCTCACCGGCGGCGCGTGTTTCGGCGGCGACCATGCTGAAGAAGGGCAGCGTGATGACGCCCCCTTCCATTGCCATGCGCGCAATGAAGGAAGCCGAGCCCTCACCCATCCAGCCCGGTTCCTCGCGGCCCAAAATCTGGCCGTAAAGCCGTGCCGCGCCGGGGTGGCGGAAGGTCATGCTGCCCTGCGCCTGTGCCTTCGGCAGATCGAACACCGCATTGGCATCAAGCCGCGCATCTTCCAACAGGGCCTCAGCAACAAGGCTGAGCGCGTCAGCGCTGCCATTGCCGCGCAGGCGCAGCGTGGCCGGCAGCGCGGCGAGCCCCGCTGGTAGGGGCAGCGCTTCCAGCAGCATGGGCGGCAAGGCATTTGCCATGGGGGCGGAAATCTCAAGCGCGGCATCGGCAAGGCTTGGCGTGGTGCCGAGCGCAATAGCGCCCGAGGCGGAGATATTGGCGCTGCCCTGGCGCGCAGAAAACCGCTGCACGGCAAGCTTGCCGGCATCAAGCGTTGCATCCAGCGCAATGCCATCCAGCGCCTGGCCCTGCCATTCCAGCCGGCCTGCGGTTACGCGCAGATTGGCGTCAAAGCCTTGCAACGCTTCATTCGCGGCCTGCCAACTCAGGTTTTCGGCAAGCAAGCCATCCAAGGCAAGCGCATCAATCGAAAGCCCAAGCCCAAGTGCGGGCCGCGCGCCAAGGCGGAGCGCACCAGCGCCGGCAAAGCGCTGGCCATCCAAAAGCAGCGAAAATTCCGGTGCCTCAACAAGATTGGGTTCCAGCACCACGCGCCCGCGCCCTTCAAAACGGCGTAGTCGCGCAGGGTCCGGCGCCGTAACCGCAAAGCCGAAAGCCGCGAGGCTATCGCGCAGGCTGGGGCCGGTGATGCTGAGTGCCAATTCCAGCCTTTCGCCAAGTGTGGCGCCGCGCGCTTCAAGCTCAGCCTCTCCGGGCAAAAGCGCTGCGATATCCGTCAACGTCATGCGGGCACCTTCACGCGCAATGCCCGCCTTGAAGCGGCGTAATTCCTTGCCCTGCCAGCGTGCTGATTCGGCAGCCACATCCAGCACAATCGGAAACGGCCAATCTCGCGCAGCGCGCATGGCGGCGATCCAGGGATCGAGATCAAGCCGGTTCATCGAGACAGCCAGATCCATTTTCGCATCCGGCGTCAGTTGGATTTCGGCTGCCGTGCGACCCGTGCCGCCATCAAATTCCACCGCCAGATCGGGGGTGATGATCCGGTCCTCACTGGCGCGAATGCGGCCCGTGATGCGGAAGGGCAGCGCGGGCGCCGGCAGAAAGGCGGAAAGATAAGCGCCGGAGGCTTCAACGCGCCCTTCATAGCCACCTTCCGCCAGCAGCGCGCCACGCGTGACCAGCGACGCGCCTTGACCATTCAGCCGCAATTCCAATGTGCCGATGCCATCATAGCCAGGTCGGCCAAGCACGGCCTGAAAGCGCGCTTCGGCCCCCGCGCGCATAAAACTGCCTTCCAGTCGCACTGCATCGAGGGGACCGGGTGCAACCAGTCGTGCCGCGACATTTTCCAAGGCCACTTCACCAAGCGTCACGCGGCTTGCTTCAATGCGCGCGGCGAAATCCGAAAGCCAGGGCGGCGGGCGGAGCGCTCCGGCAGCGGGCAAAGGCCAAGGCAGACGAATATCGGCGCCCACCAACACCAGATCGCGCGCTTCAAGCCGCCCCATGATCAGCGGCAGCAGGCCAAGCTTCAGCCGCAGCGTTTGCGCCTTCACTCCAAGCCCGCCTTCATCCTGCCCCAGATGCACATCATCCGCTTCAAGAATGGGCTGGGGCAGCAGCACAACGCGGAGCGGCCCTTGCAGGGCAACCGGTCGGCCGAGCCGTTCCGCCGCGAGTGTGGAGAGGTTGTTGCGCTGCCCCTCCCAGGAGATCAAACGCGGCCCGATCCAGACCGCCGCAAGCGCGACGCCGAAGAACAAAAGCGCGAAAAGGCTGCGGCGCGATTTCAGCTTGCCGCCCCCCAGCCGCCACCGCCCGGCGTTTCAATGCCAAGCACTTCGCCAGCCGCGAGATGCGCGGAATCGCTACCGCCCAGCCATTGGATGCTGCCATCGGCGCGTTCCACCCATTGCCGGCCGGCAGCGCCATCGGCACCACCTTGCAGCCCATGCGGGGCAACGTTGCGGCGCGATGCCACAATCACCGCTTCCATGGGATGCAGGAAGCGAATGCGCCGGCGTGATCCATCACCACCGCGCCAGCGCCCTACACCGCCTGAACCGCGGCGGATGGAAAATTCTTCAAGCCGCACGGGATAGCGCAGTTCCAGAATCTCCGGATCGGTCATGCGCGTATTGGTCATGTGGGTTTGCACCGGGCCAGTGCCATTGAAGCCAGGCCCCGCGCCAATGCCACCGCAAATCGTCTCATAATATTGGTAGCGCGCATCACCAAAAAGCAGATTATTCATGGTGGCCTGGGCAGAGGCGCAAGCGCCAAGTGCGGCGAGGAGCGCATTGCAGGTCATTTGGCTGACTTCGGTATTGCCGGCCACCACCGCGGCTCCGGGGCGCGGTGACAGGAAAGTGCCTTCGGGGATCACGATTTCCAAGGGCTTCAGGCATCCATCATTGAGCGGAATATCCTCACCCACCAGGCAGCGGAAGCAATACAGCACCACGGCGCGGCAGACTGCCGATGGCGCGTTGAAATTGCTCGGGCGCTGCGCGCCGGTGCCGGTGAAATCAATCACTGCCTTGCGTGCGGCGCGGTCAACACGGATCGCGACTTTCAGCGGTGCGCCGTCATCAATGCGGGTTTCAAAGCGGCCATCAGGCAGCTTTTCCAAAACGCGGCGCACGCTTTCTTCGGCATTATCCATCACATGCCGCATATAGGCGCTGACGGTGGCAAGCCCGTAATCGGCCACCGCACGCTGCAATTCCTGCACGCCTTTTTCATTGGATGCGATTTGCGCCTTGATATCGGCCACATTCACATCCGGGCTGCGCGCGGGATAGCGTGCGCCCGCCAGCAGCGCGCGAAACTCAGCTTCCCGGAAATGCCCGCCATCCACCAGCAGGAAATCATCAATCACCACGCCTTCTTCTTCCAGCGTGCGAGAGAGCGGCGGCGTGGACCCAGGTGTCAGGCCACCAATATCAGCGTGATGCCCGCGCGATCCGACAAAGAACAGGATGGATGTGCCCGCCGCATCAAAGACCGGCGTAATCACGGTCACATCCGGCAAATGCGTGCCGCCATTATAGGGATTATTGAGCGCCACCACATCGCCGGGCTTCAGTGTCGCACCGCGCGTGCGGATCACGGTGCGCACACTCTCCCCCATCGCGCCAAGATGCACCGGCACATGCGGCGCATTGGCAATCAGCGCCCCAGTCGCATCGAAAATCGCGCAGGAGAAATCGAGCCTTTCCTTGATATTCACCGAAAGGCTGGTGTTTTGCAGCACCGCGCCGGTTTGCTCGGCAATGCTCATGAACAGATTGTTGAAGAGTTCGAGCATTACCGGATCGGGGCGATCTGTCGCCAAGCTATCCGCCGCGCGCGCTCGGGCCGCGATGCGGCGCAGTACCAGATGATTGCGTGCGGTAACCTCCGCTTCCCAGCCAGGTTCGACAACAGTGGTGGCATTGGCTTCACGCAGCAGCGCCGGCCCCGTGATGCGATCCCCCGCGCACAGCGCATCCCGGTCATGCACCGGGGCGGCGTGTTCAGCGCCGCCGGTGAAAAGGGCGATGCTGTCCAAAGGCTTTGGAGATTCTCCCACGGCACGCGGCGGCAGTGCCGCTTCGCGCACTTCCTCACCAGGGGCGGTCACTTCCGCGATGCAGGCTTCCACAATCACCTGGCGTTCGGGTGTGGCGAAACCAAAGCGGCGGCGATGTGCTTCCGTGAATGCCGCCAATACGTCCTGATGCGTGCCAAATGCGACAGGCAGGAAAGTATCCGTGCCGGCATAGCGCAAATGAAGCCGCCGTGCCGCTTGCAACCGCGCGGGGTCGGCTCCCTGGCGCGCCAATTCTTCGCGCCCCGCTGCCACTAACGCATCAAGCCGCGCTGTCAGATCGCTGATGGCATCAGCGGTGAAGGGCGCTTCCACCGCGGCTTCTCGGATCACCGCCTGATCCGCGAGCCCCATGCCATAGGCGGAAAGAACACCAGCAAAGGGATGGATGAACACCGTTTCCATGCCCAATTCATCAGCGACCAAACAGGCATGCTGCCCGCCCGCACCGCCGAAGCATTGCAGTGCGAAGCGTGTCGCGTCATGGCCCTTCTGGATCGAAACCTGCTTGATGGCATTCGCCATATTGGCGACCGCAACACGCAAAAACCCTTCCGCCACCGCGCGCGGATCGGGCGCAGGCTTACCTTGCGCCTGGCCGATTTCAGCCGCCAGTGCGGCGAATTTCTCAGCGACAATCGCCCCATCCAAGGGCTGATCCCCCTTGGGGCCAAAAATCGCCGGGAAATGATGCGGCTGGATCTTGCCGACCATGACATTGGCATCTGTCACCGTCAGCGGCCCACCGCGCCGATAACAGGCCGGCCCCGGCACGGCGCCGGCCGAATCCGGCCCCACCCGAAACCGCGCGCCATCGAAATGCAGAATGGAACCGCCACCAGCCGCGACCGTATTGATCGCCATCATCGGTGCGCGCATGCGCACGCCAGCGACTTCCGTTTCGAACGCACGTTCAAAAGCGCCGGCGTAAAGCGCGACATCGGTGGAAGTCCCGCCCATATCGAAGCCAATAATCCGGTCAAACCCGCCCATCGCCGCCGTGCGCGCCGCACCGACAATCCCGCCCGCGGGGCCAGAGAGAATCGCATCCTTCCCCTGGAAATGCCCAGCTTCGGTGAGGCCACCGCTTGATTGCATGAAGTAAAGCCTGACACCCGGCAATTCCGCCGCCACCTGATCCACATAGCGGCGCAGGATGGGCGACAGATAGGCATCAACAACCGTCGTATCGCCACGCGGTACAATGCGCGGCAGCGGGCTTGCACGGTGGCTGAGCGAGATTTGTGCAAAACCTTCTTCGCGGGCGATGGCGCCAAGCCGTTCCTCATGCACCGGATGCGCCCAGGCATGCATCATCAGAATGGCGACAGCGCGGAAGCCTTCGCGATGCGCGGCGCGCAATGCCTCACGCGCCCCGGCCTCATCCAAGGCTTCCAATTCCGTGCCATCCACCGCGACACGCCCGCCGATTTCAACGGCGCGTTCATGCAGCAATTCCGGCAGGCGCACATCCAGATCGAAAAGCCGGGGCCGCGCCTGATTGCCGATGCGCAGCAGATCAGCAAAGCCGCGATTGACCAGCAGCAGCACGCGTTCACCCTTGCGTTCCAGCAACGCATTGGTGGCAACCGTGGTGCCCATTTTCACCGCCTCGATCAGCCCGGGCGGGATAGCCGCGCCGGCAGCGAGGCCAAGGCATTGCCGAATGCCGGCAACAGCCGCGTCCTTGTAGCGTTCCGGGTTTTCCGAGAGCAGTTTCAGTGTGGAAAGCCGCCCGGCCGGATCGCGCGCGACGATATCGGTGAACGTGCCGCCGCGATCAATCCAGAATTGCCAAGCCGACATGCAAAACCCTTGCGCAGAAGGAAGCTGAAGCCAAGCGGTCTAAAGCATTATCCGGCCAAGTGAAATCGGCTCAAAGCCCCGCATCGGCAGGCACCAGCACCCGCCCAGCCTCATCCACCCGCGCCGGCACGGCTTCCAGGGCCTCACCATAACAGGGGCCGGAGACGCATTCGCCGGAGTCAATCTCAAACCGCGCGCCATGGGCGGAGCAGAGGATATGCTGGCGCTTGGCATCCAGAAAGCGATCCGGCACGGGGTCAAGCGGCAGGCCGATATGCGGGCAGGAATTCACATAGACCCAAACCGCGCTGCCGCGCCGCACGGCGAATAGCCCCATGAAGGCACCGGGTGCCGCGGGAAAGCCCTTGGACCCGCCATCTGGGATATCCTCAAGCGCGCAAAGCGCACGTTCTGGCTTGCTCATTTACCCGCCCAGCCGCCCATGCGGGCAATCACCGCCCAATGCTCCGGCGCGATGGGCATGACCGAAAGGCGCGATTGGCGGATCAGCGCGACATCTGCCAGCGCCGGTTCGGCCTTGATGGCAGCCAGCCCCACGGGCTTTGGCATGGGCCCCATCGCGCGCATATCCACACATACCCAGGATGAGCCTTCCTCGGCGGTCGGGTCGGGATAGGCTTCGCGCACCACCTCGACCACGCCCACAACCTCCTTCCCGATATTGGAGTGGTAGAAGAAGGCGAGGTCACCCTTTTTCATCGCCATCAGGTTCCGTTTGGCGAGGTGATTGCGCACGCCCGTCCAGGGTTCCACGCCATTGGCGACCTGTTGGTCCCAGGAAAAGGCATCGGGTTCGGATTTCACCAGCCAGCGGGAAGCGGGCGCTGTGGTCCTGGCTGCTGGCATGGCGTTATCTGATCCCCCTTGGCCCCGGCGGAGCGCATGACAATCAGGTAACGCCAGACGCGCCGCGCTTCAATAAGCCTGGGTTCGGTTTTCGAGGTGGGGGGGACTCCCTTGGCGACCCACCGCCCCCCATGTGAAGCTGGCAAGGAGGCAAGCGGGTGATTCCACCCGCTGGATAACTAGGCTAGTCTGACCAGGTGGACATGAGAATGACAGCCAAAGCTGACAGCAGCCCGAGCGGTGCCGCCCCTGGCGCGCGTTCGCTGCATCGCTTTGCCAATCCCGGACGCTTCCTGCGCGCCTCGGCCCGCGTGCAGCTGTGGCTTTGGGTGGCGGCGGCGCTGGTGCTGGGCGCGGGGCTGGTCTGGGGCCTGTTCCTGTCTCCCGCTGATTGGCAGCAGGGTGAGACGGTGCGCATCATGTATGTGCATGTGCCGATGGCTTGGCTTGCCATGGGTGGCTATACGTCGCTTGCGGTCGCTTCCATTATGTCGCTGATTTGGCGCCACCCCTTGGCTGATCTTTTTGCGCGCGAATTATCGCCAGTTGGTGCCTTGGTGACGGCGCTTTGTTTGGCGACCGGCAGCCTTTGGGGGCGGCCCATGTGGGGCACCTGGTGGGTCTGGGATGCGCGGCTCACTTCCGTCCTGGTGCTGTTTTTCCTGTGGCTTGGTCATGCGGCGCTGACGCGCGCCTTTGAAGATCAGGAACGCGGCGCGCGGGTTGGGGCGATCCTGGCGCTCGTTGGCATTGTGAATATCCCGATCGTGAAATTCAGCGTGGATTGGTGGAATACGCTGCATCAGCCGGCTTCCGTCACGCGCCTTGATGCGCCGGGGATGCATGTGGATATCCTTTATCCATTATTGACCTGCGCGCTCGGCTTTTCGCTGCTGTTCGGCGCGGTGGTGCTGGCGCGCACGCGCGCTGCCGTCATGGAACGGCGCATCCGCGCCCTGCAATTGGCCCGCGCCCGGCGCGAGGAGGCTTTGGGCGCATGAGCCACGCATTCTTCATCACCGCATCCTATGCGCTGGTCGTGATTGGCTTTGGCGCTTTGGTTGTGGATGCTGCGCGTCGCCATACCGCGGCCAAGCGCTTGCTCGCGGAATTGGACCCGCGCGGAGACCGGCCATGACGCGCAAAAAGCGCCGGCTTTATATCCTGCTGCTCTGCGGGCTTGGGCTTGGCAGCGCCACCGCGCTGACGCTGACGGCGTTTCAGGACAATCTGGTGTTTTTCCGTTCGCCGTCAGACATCATGCGTGAAGCGCCGCCGGCCAATCGCGCCTTTCGTTTGGGCGGGCTGGTGGAAGCGGGCAGCCTGGAACGCGGCACGGGCGCAGACGGCAAACCAACCGCCAATTTTCGCGTGACCGATGGCGCGCATGTCATTCGCGTCTCCTACGCCGGCGTGCTGCCGGATTTGTTCCGCGAAGGGCAGGGCGTTGTCACGCTTGGCATGATGCAGCCCGATGGCGTTTTCCGCGCGCGTGAAGTGCTCGCGCGCCATGATGAAACCTATATGCCGCCGGAAGTGGCCGATGCGCTGAAGCGCGCCGGCCATTGGAACCCGGCACAAGGCGCGGCACCGCCACCGGCGGAATGGAACACCGCACCAAGGAGAGGCGGATGATCGGCGAGCTTGGTCATTTCGCCCTGGCACTTGGCTGCATTCTCGCGCTGGCGCAGGCGTTTTTCCCGCTGGTTGGTGCGCATCGGGCGGATGCGCGGTGGATGGCACTCGCGTCCCCACTCGCGGGCGCGCAGTTGATTGCGATTGCCTCGGCTTTTGGTGCGTTGCTGTGGGCCTTTGCTGTGAATGACACCACCATTTCCAATGTGGTGCTGAACAGCCATTCGGCGAAGCCATTGCTCTATAAGTTTTCAGGCGCCTGGGGCAATCATGAAGGCTCCATGGTGCTGTGGGTATTGATCCTGGCGCTTTGCGGTGGCGCGGTGGCGGGCTTCGGGCGTGATTTGCCGAGTGCGCTGCAGGCGCGCGTGATTGGCGTTTTGGGGCTGATTGCGGCGGGGTTTTTAGGCTTCATTATTTTCACCTCAAACCCGTTTGAACGCGTCTGGCCGCCGCCGATGGATGGGCAGGGCTTGAACCCTATCCTGCAAGACCCTGGCTTGGCCTTTCATCCGCCGATGCTCTACATGGGTTATGTCGGTTATGCGGTGACTTTTGCCTTTGCGGTGGCCGCACTTTTGGAAGGGCGCGTGGATGCGGCTTGGGGGCGTTGGGTGCGGCCCTGGTCACTCGCTGCCTGGTCGTTTCTCACGCTTGGTATCGCGCTTGGGTCCTGGTGGGCCTATTACGAATTGGGTTGGGGTGGTTATTGGTTCTGGGACCCGGTGGAAAACGCGTCCCTGCTGCCTTGGCTGATTGGTGCGGCGCTGCTGCATTCGGCGATTGTCGTTGAAAAGCGCGAAAGCCTGAAAATCTGGACAGTGCTGCTGGCGATTCTGGCCTTTGGCATGTCCTTGCTGGGCACCTTTCTGGTGCGTTCGGGCGTGTTGAATTCCGTGCATGCCTTCGCGAATGATCCGGCGCGCGGTGTGTTCATTCTGGCCCTGCTGATGGCCTATGTGGCGGGGGCCTTGGCGTTGTTTGCGTGGCGCGCGCCGCGTTTGGGTGGCACCGGTATTTTTGCACCGATATCGCGTGAAGGCGGCCTGGTTTTGAATAACCTGCTGCTCTGTTCCATTGCGGCGGTGGTGCTGGTGGGCACGCTGTGGCCGATGTTCGCCGATATCATGTTTGGCGCGAAAATCTCGGTCGGTGCGCCCTTCTTCAATGCGGCGACAGCGCCGCTCGCGATTCCCCTGGTTGCCGCGATGGCGGTGGGGCCGATGCTGGCCTGGAAACGCGCCGATCTGGCGGGCGCCTTGCAAAGGCTGTGGTGGGTGGGGGCGCTTGCGGTGGCCTCTGCTTTCCTGACGCTAGTGATCGCGGGCTATCATGTCTGGCCGGCGCTTGGTTTTGCCGCCGCTGCCTGGCTGATTGGCGGCGCGGCGGCCGATATTCTGGACCGTATCGCGGCCTTTCGCCGGCCTTCCCAGGCCTGGAATCGCGCACGCGGCCTGCCGCGCGCTGCCTGGGGCGGTGCCATTGCGCATGCCGGCATGGGCGTGACCTTTGCGGGGCTTGCGGGGATGGGCCTGGCCACCGATGCGCTGGTGGCACTCAAGCCCGGCGAAGCAACGCGGCTGGCCGGGTATGAATGGCGGCTTGAGCGTATTCGCGATGTGCAGGGGCCGAATTGGTCATCGCGCCGCGCGACGGTGACGGTGCTGGATGGCGGGCGCGTGGTGACGGTGCTGGAACCGGAAAAGCGGTTTTTCCCAGTCGGGCGCATGAACACCACCGAAGCGGCGATCCACACGAATTCCTTGCGAGACCTTTACGCGGTGCTGGGCGATGAACGCGATGGCGGCGGTGTTTTGCGCCTGCATCACAATCCGCTCGCGCCCTGGATCTGGTTTGGCGCCGTGATCATGGCGCTGGGTGGCGGGCTTTCGCTGTCTGACCGGCGCATCAGGGTTTCCGCACCATCGCGCAAGGCAGCCGCGGCGCCAGCATGAGTGACGCGGCTTCTCCCAAGCGTCCACGGCGCTGGATGCTCTATGCGCCTGTGGGGCTGGCTGCGGCGGCGGGGGTTGGCTTTTACGCCATGCTGCAAGGCTTGCAGGATGGCAGCTATAATCCGCGCGGCGTGCCCTCTGTCCTGCTCGGCAAACCCGCACCGGATTTCAGCCTGCCCGCCTTGGAAGGCGTTGATCTGCCCGCCCTGACCGCCGAGGATCTGCGCGGCCCCTTGCCGGGGCCGGTGCTGGTGAATTTCTGGGCGTCCTGGTGCGCGCCCTGCATCATTGAACACCCGCAATTGATGCGCCTGTCGCGCGAAGGGGTCGCGGTTTACGGCATCAATTACAAGGATCGCGTGGCAGAAGCCGGCGCCTTCCTCAGGCGGCACGGCAATCCTTATCGCCGGCTCGGGCGCGATGAACCCGGGCGCACCGCGATTGATTGGGGCGTCTATGGCGTGCCAGAGACCTATTTGTTGGACCGCCAGGGCATGATCCGCTGGCGCTGGGCCGGGCCGATCACCACCGATACGCTGGAGAGCGAATTGCGCCCCCTACTCCGGAGATTTGCGTGACGCGCTGGATCTTCTTCTGCCTGCTGCTGGCGCTGCCCGCCTGGGGCGCGGTGGGTGACCCGAATGAACGCCTCGCTGATCCTGCCAAGGAAGCGATTGCGCGGGAGATCGGGCGCGAATTGCGCTGTCTGGTTTGCCAGAACCAATCCATTGAAGACAGTGACGCGCAATTGGCGCGGGATTTGCGCCGCCTGGTGCGCGAACGTGTGGCGGCGGGCGAGGAACCCTCGGCCGTGATCCGCTTTGTGCATCAGCGCTATGGTGATTTCGTGCTGCTGCGCCCGCCCGTGACGGCAGCGACCATTCTGCTATGGGCGACGCCCTTCCTGGCGCTTGGCGGCGGCATTGCCGTGATCCTGCTGCGCCGCCGCCGCGCAGTGGCCGAAGCGGCAGCGCTATCGCCTGAAGAAGCACGGCGCCTGGCTGAGCTTGATCGCGGCGCGGCATGATCTGGATTGCGATGGTCCTGCTGGCGCTGGCCGCCATGGTGCCGTTGGTGGCGACATTATTCCGCCCCGTGGTGGCGCGCGGGCGGCGGGAAGCGGATTTGGCCCTCTATCGCGCGCAATTGGCCGAACTTGACCGCGAAGCCGCCGCCGGCCGGCTGGAAGGCGATGCGTTGCGCGCCGCACAGGTGGAAGTGCAACGCCGGCTTTTGCAGGCCCCAGCAGAAGCTGCACCCACCACGCGTGGCCGCGCGCTCGGCTTTCTGCCTTTGGTATTCCTGATCCCCGCGGCCGGGCTTGGGCTTTATCTGGTGCAAGGCACACCGGACATGCCATCCGCCCCGCATCGCGAAAGGGCCGAGATTGCCGCGCGTGATGATGCGCTATTGACCCGCCTGCGCGAAAGGCTGGCCGGGCTTGACCCAATGAGCGACGCGGCGCGGCAGGGTTTTGTCATGCTCGGCAATGCGGAACGCAGCCGCGGCAATGCCGATGCGGCGGCTGAGGCTTGGCGCCGTGCCCTCGCATCGCGCTTTGATGTCGAATTGGCGGGCGATCTGGTGGAGATGGAAATCGGGCGCGGGGAATTTGTCGCGGCCGGACCGATCCTATTGCGTGCCTTGGCCGAGGCGCCAGCGGAGCCTAAGCTGCGCTTTCTGCTCGGCGTGATTGAGGCCGAGGCCGGGCAGCCGGACCGCGCTCGGGCGACATGGCGCGCGCTGCTGGCCGATAGCCCGCCGGATGCGCCATGGCGCGCGCTGGTGGAACGGCGGCTCGGGGCTTTGCCGTGACCTTGGCGGCAGCTACCCGGTTGGGCTTGCCGACCAGCCTGGTTCCTGTTCGCGTTCGTTGAAGTGATGCGCTTCATACCGCTTTTCGATGGCGCTGTCCGGGCTGTGAAGGTATGCCTCTTGGCTTGAGAATACTCTGGCTTGCGCTGCAGCTGAACCTTGGCACTATCGAAGAATGAAAGAAGCGCCACGCCTCTTGCACATCCCAAGCTTTGACGGGGTTGATGGCTTCACCATCGGCAATAGGGCCGACCGTATACCGCTTGAGCTTCCAGGATCAGGCCGCCTATCCTTGGAAGCAATACCGCCCGGCGCCTGGCCCATCCTGCTCGAGAAGACGGGCGACACAACCAGGGTTTACTTTCAGGTTTTTCTATCCCGCCTGGTGATGTGCTGGCAGACTGATGAAGGCTCTGGCGAACCCAGCCTGCACGTCGCGCCACCGCAATTCGATACGCTTTTCCACGAAGCGAAGAACATATCCGCGCCCAATCCCCTCTGGCACTGGGTTCGGCTGAAGCGCGGGTCGGCGGGGGACGGCAAGAAACATCTGATCCAAGCCGCGTCTCATGATGTCTTTTTTGGTATGGAGCAAGCAATCATCCACGCTCGCTATGGCGCAAGGAATGTCGTGGCATTCAGCAGTATGATCACGCAACTCCTCCATCAAACAGCGCAGAAATCCGGCCTGGCCCCGCCAATGCTTGCGAAGCTTGTCACGCCTGATTCTCATTTGGTGGGGATCGATGATCCTTTTTTTTCGCTGGCAGGCCCAGCGATCGGGGAGACTCGCCAAATCCTGAGTGCCTGGGCCAGCTTGACCCGCGACTTCTCATTGGCACTTGATGCCTCTCCTCTGAAGCAATGTGCGCCGCCGGTGATCTGCTCGCTGTATCCTTTCGCCGACATCAATACGATTCGCGTGCGCTTGGCTGCTGATAAGGCGAAACGGCCCCAATTACAGTTACAAATAGCGCCCGCCATGATCCGTGCCGCGCTGCGCGGGGAAAGGCACAGTTATGCGCGAACTTTGATATCTCTCGAGTATTTGTCGTCCGCATTGGCAAGGCTGAACCACGAATTCCGTGATGGGCGCCAATTGGCTTTTTCCTTCGGCGATACAGGCACCGATCCAGGACTTCGCTTCGACCGTGCCCGTGGCAGCAAGGAGCCGCTCATCCCCGATCTCTATCTTTTGGCCGAGATCGCCAAATGGGAAAAGGCGCGTCGTTCACTGAAGATCTATAAGGGGCCACCCTTCCTGGAGCGCGAAAAGAAGCTGTTCTGGAGGGGTTCGACCACGGGTCCCTTCATCAACTCCTTTGAGGAGTTTTGCGCCAACCATAGGGTCCAGGCCTGCCTTCATACCATTCGGGAATTGCCGGCGCATGCCGATTGCAAGATCGCAAGGATAGTGCAGACACCTGCAGAGATACAGCAAGATGCCCGACGCTTTCTCAAGAAAAACAAGATTCTCTCCCGAATTATTGATCCGCGCAACTTTGCCCAATATCAAATGTTCCTGGATTTGCCAGGCAATGCATCAGCCTGGGGCAGCAGTCTTCGATACCTTCAAGGCATGTTGGTCTTTCGTGTCGCGCATCAGTATGAACTTCTCTATTATGAAGCGCTGCAACCCTGGGTGCATTACATCCCCGTTGCGGCTGACCTTTCTGATCTGAAAGCTGGTGTTGACTGGGCGTTGCTACATCAGCAGGAAGCAGCCCAAATCGCCGCCAATGGGCAGGCCTGCATGCTGGAATTCCTGACGCGTGGCGAAGAAATCCTACAAAATGTGCTGCGCGACCAACTCCGAAATGTGCAACCAGGCGCATAGATCCGTTTGGCCCTGTTGACTGGGGCCGCCAGACCCTCCCATCCCTGGTCACCGGCCCGCCCCGGTTGCCTGAGGCCGCCCCGCGCCCTATAGCCGCCAGGGTCTGTTCACAGCCATCAAGGTTCCCCCGCACGTGGCCACCATCGCCGCCCCCGACGCGCCCAACCCCGCGCTCGCCGCCCAGGCGGCCATCCTCGCCCGCCCGCTTGATGATCCCCGCCGCATGGCCAATGCCATAAGGGCGCTGGCGATTGACGCGGTGGAGCAAGCCAAATCCGGCCATCCCGGCATGCCGATGGGCATGGCCGATGCCGCGACCGCGCTTTTTGCCGGCTTCCTGAAATACGACGCCGCCGACCCGCGCTGGCCGGATCGGGACCGCTTTGTGCTGTCTGCCGGCCATGGGTCCATGTTGCTCTATGCCTTGCTGCATCTGACGGGGCATGAGGGCATGGGCGCGGATGAGCTTCGCCGCTTCCGCCAGCTCCATTCCCCCGCTGCCGGCCATCCCGAATTCGGCGAGCATCCGGGGATTGAGACCACCACCGGCCCGCTCGGCCAAGGGATTTCCACCGCCGTCGGCATGGCGATGGCGGAGCGCATGATGGCGGCGCGATTCGGTGCGTCCCTGGTGGATCACCGTACCTGGGTCATCGCGTCCGACGGAGATCTTCAGGAAGGCGTCGCGCATGAAGCGGCAGCCCTGGCCGGGCATTACGGGCTGTCCAAGCTGACCGTGCTTTGGGATGACAATCACATCTCGATTGATGGCGACACCGCGCTGTCATTTTCCGAAGATGTGCTGAAACGCTTCCAGGCCTATGGCTGGGCTGTGCGGCGCGTGGATGGGCATGATGCAGGCGAATTGGCCACCGCCATGTCCTGGGCCATGCGCAACCGGAAGCCGACGCTGATTGCCTGCCGGACCATCATTGGCCTTGGCGCGCCGACCAAGGCGGGCACGGCGGGCAGCCATGGCTCGCCCTTGGGCGCCGCTGAGGCCGCGGCCGCGAAGCAGGCTTTGGGCTGGACAGCCGCACCCTTTGCAGTGCCGGCGGATATCAAGGCGCTATGGGAGGCTGCCGGGCGGCGCGGCGCGGGCGCGCGGCGTTCCTGGCTGAAGCGCATCGCGAAACACCCGCAGCGTGCCGAATTTGAACGCGCCATGGCCGGCCGCCTGCCGGAAGCCTGGAATGAGGCGCTATCCGCACTCCGCGCCCAGATCGCAATCGACAAGCCGAAGCTCGCAACCCGTGTCTCCAGCCAAAAGGCGCTGGAGGCTTTGGTGCCATCCGTGCCGGAGATGGTCGGTGGTTCGGCGGATTTGACCGGTTCCAACAATACCAATGTGAAGGGCGTGCCGGCGATTGCGCCGGGCAATTTCAGTGGCCGCTTCGTGCATTGGGGCGTGCGCGAACATGGCATGGCAGCGGCCATGAATGGCATGGCGCTGCATGGCGGCATCATTCCTTATAGCGGCACGTTCTTGGTGTTCAGCGATTACCTGCGCCCCGCCGTGCGGTTGGCGGCGCTGATGCGCCAACGCGTCATTCATGTGCTGACGCATGATTCGATTGGCCTTGGCGAAGATGGGCCGACACATCAACCTGTAGAACACCTCGCTTCCTTCCGCGCCATGCCGAATGTGCATGTGTTCCGCCCGGCG
This sequence comes from Roseomonas sp., assembly GCA_020249435.1. GTDB lineage: Bacteria > Pseudomonadota > Alphaproteobacteria > Acetobacterales > Acetobacteraceae > Neoroseomonas. Next base: position 39,361 of record JADCFQ010000003.1, read on the forward strand.
GATGCGATGGAAACCGCCGAATGCTGGGAGTTGGCCCTGCGCCGTGCTGATGGGCCTTCCTTGCTCGCCTTGTCACGCCAGAACCTGCCAACGCTTCGCACAGACACGGCGGAAAACCGCTCGGCGCGCGGCGGCTATGTGCTGGCGGAAGCCGATGGCGCGCGTCAGGCGACGCTGATCGCAACCGGCAGCGAAGTATCGCTCGCGATGAGCGCGCGCGATGCCTTGCAGGCGGCGGGCGTTGCAACCGCTGTTGTGTCGCTGCCCTGCTGGGAATTGTTCGCCGCGCAGGATGATGCCTATCGCGCCAGCGTGCTGGGCAGCGCGCCGCGTTTTGGCATTGAAGCCGCAGTCGGCTTTGGCTGGGAAGCCTGGCTGGGCGCGGATGGCGTATTCATTGGCATGGCGGGCTTCGGCGCCTCGGCGCCCGCTGATGATCTGTTCAAGCATTTCGGCATTACGCCGGATGCAGTGGTTCAGGCCGTGCGCAAGCGGCTTGGGGTTTGATTTCAGCTTTTCTGGGGAAGGAAAATATCATGGCCGTCAAGGTTGCCATCAATGGATTTGGGCGCATCGGGCGCCTGGTGCTGCGCGCGATGATCGAAAGCAATCGCCGCGATGTGGAATGCGTTGCCATCAATGATCTGGGCAGCGTGGAAGCCAATGCGCATCTTTTCCGTTATGACAGTGTGCATGGCCGCTTCCCCGGGGAAGTCGCGGTGGATGGCAACAAGATCATCATCACCGCCAATGGCCGCAGCTATGCGCCGATCATCGTCAGCGCCGAACGCGACCCGACCAAGGTGCCCTTCCAGGGCGTTGATGTCGCCATGGAATGCACTGGTATTTTCACCAGCAAGGAAAAGGCTTCCGCGCTGATCACGGCTGGCGCGCGCAAGGTGGTGATCTCGGCCCCTGGCGACAATGCGGATGCGACGATTGTCTATGGCGTCAATCACAAGACGCTGACGAATGACATGACGGTGATTTCCAACGCGTCCTGCACCACGAATTGCCTGGCACCTGTCGCCAAGGTGCTGCATGAGAATTTCGGCATTCTGCGCGGCTATATGGTGACGATCCACGCCTATACCGGAGATCAGAACACGGTGGATACGCTGCATAAGGATCTGCACCGCGCCCGCGCGGCGGCGGTTTCCGCCATCCCGACCTCGACCGGTGCGGCCAAGGCTGTTGGCCTTGTCATGCCGGAATTGAAGGGCAAGCTGGATGGCACGGCCATTCGTATCCCGACGCCCAATGTATCCCTCGTGTCGCTAGATTTCGTGCCTGCCAAGGAAGGTGTCACGAAGGAAGCTGTGAATGCTGCGATGAAGGCAGCGGCTGAGGGCGAATTGAAGGGCATTCTTGGCTACAATACCAAACCGCTTGTCAGCATTGATTTCAACCACAACCCAGCGTCTTCCACCTTTGATGCGACGCAGACTCAGGTGGTGGATGGCGGCCTGGTGCGCGTGCTGTCCTGGTATGACAATGAATGGGGCTTTTCGAACCGCATGAGCGATACCGCCGCGCTGTTCGGTTCCCTTTGATTTAGGTTTACGGGGCAGCGCGCCACGTGCTGCCCCATCTCTGCCCGAGGTTCCATCATGGCTTTCAAGACGATTGATGCGCTGCCTGCCAAGGGTCAGCGCGTATTGCTGCGCGCCGATTTGAATGTGCCGGTCAAGGATGGCCGCATCACGGATCGCACGCGCATCGAACGGCTTTGCCCGACCATCGCCGAATTGGCGCAAAAGGGTGCGCGCGTTGTGGTGCTGAGCCATTTTGATCGGCCCAAGGGCAAGCGCGTACCGGAAATGTCCTTGAAGCCGATGCAGGAAGCGCTGAGCACCGCGCTGCATCGCCCGGTTGCCTGGTGTGATGATTGTGTGGGTGAAGCCGCCGAAGCCGCAGTCGCGGCGCTGCCCGAAGGTGGCGTGTTGCTGCTGGAAAACACGCGCTTTCATGCCGGTGAGGAAAAGAATGACCCCGCCATGGCAGCGGCGCTCGCGAAGTTCGGCGATGCTTTTGTGAATGATGCGTTCTCTGCCGCCCATCGTGCGCATGCCAGCACTGAAGGTGTGGCGCGCCTGTTGCCGGCCTATGCCGGTCGGCTGATGGAAGCGGAATTGAAGGCGCTGGATGCGGCGCTCGGCAATCCCGCTCGGCCATTGGTGGCGATTGTGGGTGGCGCCAAGGTTTCGACCAAGCTTGAACTGCTTGGCAATCTTTGCAGCAAGGTGGATGTGCTGGTGATTGGCGGCGCCATGGCCAATACTTTCCTTGGCGCGCAGGGCCATGGCATGGGCAAATCCCTGCAGGAAGCCGAAATGCACGCCACGGCACGCCAGATCATGGAACAGGCCAAGGCCGCGAGTTGCGAAATCCTGCTGCCGGTTGATTTGGTGGTGGCCGAGGAATTCCGCCCAAACCCGCCAACCCGCACCGTCGCTGTCACTGCTGTCCCCGCCAATATGATGGCGCTGGATGTGGGGCCGGAGACCGAGGCCGCTTTGGAAGCGCGGCTGCGCACCGCTTCCACCCTGGTGTGGAATGGCCCGCTCGGCGCGTTTGAAACCGCGCCCTTTGACGCCGCAACAGTAGCGGCGGCGCAGACCGTGGCGGCACTGACGCAATCCGGCGCGCTGAAATCCATCGCGGGGGGCGGCGATACGGTGGCGGCACTTCGCCATGCCGGCGTGCTGGAGAGGATGAGCTATGTCTCAACCGCCGGCGGCGCCTTCCTGGAATGGCTGGAAGGCAAGGAATTGCCGGGGGTCGCGGCACTCGGTTGAGCGCATTTTTGCGCGGCTGATTTACGGCTCCGGCGATGCCGCCTCCGCCGATCAGACGCGAGCAGGTTGACGATGCCCGCCAAGGTGCAAAACTCACCCTGAACCAAGGGTGGGAACAGGCCATGCGGCAAATGCATCTTGTCGGCTTCATGCAGGCGCAGAACTGCACCAATTACGCGAGTTCCTGGCGGCATCCGCTCTCACGCACGGATTTTCTGACTGCCGATTTCTATCAGGAAATCGCCCGCATCCTGGAAGCCGGCAAATTCGACCTCGGTTTTTTTGATGACCGGCTTTCCATGCCGGATCGCTATGGCAATGACCATCACCACACGGTGGAACACGGCATTCGCTGCGTGAAGCTTGATCCCATTGTGACGCTGACGATGATGGCCGCAGTCACCTCGCGCCTTGGCCTTGGTTCCACCGCGTCCACCACATACTACGAGCCCTTCCATGTCGCGCGCACCATGCAGACGCTTGATCTGATGAGTGCGGGGCGCGCGGCCTGGAATGTGGTGACGTCACTCAATGACGGTGAAGCGGCCAATATGGGCCATGATGAGATGATGGAACATGACCGGCGCTATGACCGTGCGGATGAATTCGTCGAAATCGTGCTGGGCCATTGGGATGCCTGGGATGCCGATGCGCTGATTGTGGACAAGGCCACTGGCCGTTTCGCTGATGGCAATAAGGTGCGGCGGCTGGATTATCGCGGCCAATTCCTGAAATCGCGCGGGCCTTTCACCGTACCGCGCAGCCCGCAGGGTCGGCCGGTTGTAATCCAAGCCGGCAGCAGCGGGCGCGGCAAGCGCTTTTCCGCGCGCTGGGCAGAGCTTGTCTTTGTCGCCTATCACGATGTCGCTTCCGGCGCGAAGGAATATGCCGAATTCAAGCACATGATTGCCGATGCCGGGCGCAATCCGGATCATGTGAAGGTGGCGACGCTGATTTCCCCCATCTGCGCCGCAACCAAGGCCGAGGCCGAAGACAAGGCCGCGCTGATCGCAAGCCTGCCCTTGGAAATTGATGCGCTGTCCTTGCTGTCAGAAGCGCTGAATTTCGATTTCGCCACCAAAGGCATGGATGAGCCCTTCAGCGATGAGGAAATGGCCGGCATGCAAGGGCTGCAAGCCATTCGTGATCGGGTGGTGAAAAACACCGGCAAGAAAAACCCGACCGTACGGGAATTCATCACCGGCAGTGGCCGAGGCCGCCCCAATATGAATATGGTGGGTGGCCCCAAGGAAATTGCCGATAAGATGGAAGAATGGTTCACCAAACCCGCTTGCGATGGCTTTGTGGTGGCGGCGACCTATGTGCCGGATGGCTACCGCGATTTCGTGACGCATGTGGTGCCGGAACTCCAGCGCCGCGGGCTGTTCCGCAAGGAATATGCGGGGGCGACATTGCGGGATCATCTGGGCCTGGCGAAATCGACCATTGGCGATTGGCGGCCCAAGGCAGCGGCGGAATAGACGTTGATTTTTGGCGCTCGGCTGCGCCATCCTGACGCCAAGGCGGGGCATAACCTCGCCAGAACAATAGGAAGGAACCACCATGCGCGCTGCCATTTTCCGCCAGGGAAATTTTGTACTCGGCGATTTACCGGACCCGCAGCTTCAGCCGGGCCAGGTGCTGGTGCGGACAAAATCCTGCGGCATTTGCGGTACGGATTTGCATGCGGCGCGCTTCACCAAGGATTTCGTCTCCCTCGCGAGCCGTACTGGCGGGCGCTGGAATATGGATACGGAACGCGATGTGGTCTTCGGCCATGAATTCGTGGGCGAAGTGGTGGCGAATGGTCCAGGCACTGAAGGCAAATTCAAGCCGGGTGATTTGGTCACCTCCATGCCGCTCACCCTCGCCGGCAATACAGTAATTGGTCTTGGCTATAATCCAGACATGGCCGGCGGTTTCGCGGAATACATGCCACTTGCGGAACGCATGCTGCTGCCGCTGCCCGCGGGGATGGAACCCGACCATGCGGCGCTGACCGAACCCATGGCGGTCGGCATTCATGCGGTGGAACATTTCGGGGTGAATAATGCTGAAGTGCCGCTTGTGATTGGCTGCGGCCCAATTGGGCTTGCGACCATCGCCGCGCTTAAGCTGCATGGCCATGCGCCGATTATCGCGGCGGATTTCTCGGCAGGGCGCCGCGCCCTGGCCCGGAAAATGGGTGCCGATATCGTGGTGGACCCTGCGGTTGAATCGCCCTACCAGGCGTTGGAACGCGCCATGACGCCGGATGGCTTTGATGCCAGCCGATACGCAGCGTTGTTCGGCCTTGGGCCCAAGCGCCGCCCCGCCGTGTTGTTTGAATGCGTCGGCGTCCCTGGCGTGATGACAGCAATCATGGAGGGTGCGCCCACTGGCGCACGCATTGTGGTGGTTGGCGTTTGCATGCAGCCCGATGAAATCGAACCCTATTTCGGTATCGTTAAGCAATTATCCTTGCAATTCGTCCTCGCCTATAATGCGCAGGAATTCGCCGCGACCCTTGGCCATATCGGCGCCGGACGCCTGGATGTGCGGCCCCTGATCACCGGGCGCATTGGCCTGGGCGAAGTAGGTCAAGCCTTCAAGGACCTCGCCAATCCCGAAACCCATGCCAAGATTTTGGTGGAACCCTGGCGGTGATCTGCTTCGCCATGTGGCTCTCGCCATCCTGGTAAGAGGGGCCGCTCATTTACTATTTTTTCCTATTGAAGAAGGGAAAAAGCGTCTTCTCATAATCACGAGTGATCGCCGAGAGGAGGGCGAAACCAAAGGTCTGGAGCAGATATTTTCTTGCTGTTTCTCGGGCCGTGTCTCCAAGGTCGATGCCCATGCCTATCGCCGTAGAAAGGTAGGCGGCGACCTCAAAAAACCCCCAAAGGAGAACCGCGACCAATGCTGTCCAACCAAAAGCGGCAGTTACAATCTCCCAGCGGCGTGAACCGTGCGGCCCACCGAAAAGGTTGCCGACAAGCACTATCATTGCCGGAATAATTTGATCAAAAAGGAAATCCATGATCGCGCCCCCTGTATCTGATTTACCAATGATAGTCCGAGTCCACACCCTTATTTTTCCATCGCAATTTGTCATCTTTCGGCTGTATCTGTCAGCCAAACCGGTCTAGTCTGACTGTCATGGCTTCGGAGCATAAACGGGAGGGGGCTGCCGCCGCCGCGCTGCTGGCGCGGGAAGCAAAGGCACTGAGGGGCCGGCTTTACGGGCCGGTCCTGCTCGGCCTTGCACTTGCCATGGCGAGTGTCGCTCAGGCGCTGCTGATCGCCCGCCTGCTGGCTGCGCTTTTGGTCGGCACCACAGCCTCCTGGGCGGATTTCATCGGTGCGGGGGCGCTGGCGCTGATCATGGCCGCGCTCGGCATTGCGCAGGAACGCGCCCAGACCGCCGCCGGGGAAGAAGCCAAAGCCAGTCTCCGCGCCCGCATCTTTGCGCGATTGCTGGCGCAAGGCCCGGCAGACCAGCGCCCGGTTGGCGAGAAAAGCGCGCTGGTGGTGGAACGTGTCGAAGCGATGGAAGGTTATTTCGCGCGCTGGATGCCGGCTGCCATCATCGCTGTTGTCGCGCCGCTATTGATCGCCGGCTGTGCCGCGCTGTTTGATCCCGTGAGCGGCCTTATCCTGCTGGTCGCGGGCCTGATGGTGCCGGTGGCGCAGGCCGCATCGGGCATTGGCGCCGCGCAAGCAAGCCGCCGGCAATTCGCGGCCCTGCAACGGCTCTCCGGGCGCTTTCTGGACCGCATGCGCGGCCTGCCCGTGCTGGTATTGTTCAACCAGCAACGCGCGGAAACCCAAAGGCTGGCCGCAGCCGCCGAAGAATTGCGCCAGCGCACCATGCGCGTGCTGCGGGTTGCCTTCATCTCCTCAGGTGCGATGGAATTGATCGCGGCAGCGGCACTCGCCTGTCTTGCCATTCGCCATGGCGCGGTGCTGACCGGCGCGCATCCCGATCCGGTCACAGCGTTTTTCGTTGTGCTGCTGGTGCCGGTGTTTTTCATGCCACTGCGGTCCTTCGCCGCCGCCTATCATGAACAGCTTGGCGCACGTGGTGCGGCAGCGGATTTGGCGCCGCTGCTGGAGCAGCCGGAAGAAACCGGGCTGTTGCTGGAAGAAGTGCCGCCCAAACTCACCATCACCTTTCAGGATGTGCGGCTTTCCTATGATCCATCACGCCCGCCCGCCTTGGATGGGCTGTCCTTTCGCGTGCTGGCAGGTGAGACGCTGTTGCTGACCGGTGCCTCAGGCGCGGGCAAGACATCGGCGCTGCGTATCCTGATGGGTTTCGCGCGGCCCGATGCCGGGCGCGTTGCAATCAATGGCCGCGACGCCATGTTGCTGAAACCTTCCGAATTGCGCCGCCTGTCATCCTATGTCGGGCAGCGCGCGCATTTGTTCCGCGCCACATTGCGGGAGAATATTCGCCTGGCGCGACCTGATGCGGATGATACCGCGGTGCTTGCCGCCGCAGAAGCCGCGCAGGTGATGGATTTTGCGCGTGATTTGCCGCAGGGGCTGGATACGCTGATTGGCGAGGGCGGCTTCGGGCTTTCCGGCGGCCAGGCGCAGCGCGTGGCGCTCGCGCGAGCGTTCTTGCGCGACACGCCTTTGGTGCTGTTGGATGAACCCACCGCGCATCTTGATCCGGGCACCGAAGCCTCGGTCTTGGATGCTTTGCGCCGGCTTTGCGTTGGGCGCACTGCGATCATCGCAACCCATGCCAAGGCCGCGCGTTCCTATTTCGGCCAAAGGCTGGAAATTGCCGATGGGCGCGCACAGGGCAGCCGGCTTGCAGGAAATGATTAGGCCATGACCGCTGACCTTTTCCGCGTCCTAAGACTTTGGCTGGAACGCTCTAGCTGGTTGGTGGCAGGGATCATCGTGACGGTGATTTCAGCATTGGCCGGCGTTGCCTTGCTGGCTTTCGCGGGCAAGCTGGTGGCGGCATCCGTAGGCGGGGCGGGAAGCGCGGCGCTGGCGGCGGCGGGCGTGCTGGCTTTGCTGTGGTTGCGGCCTTTGATTCTTCTCAGGCCCATCATGCGCTATCTGGAACGGCTCGCGACGCATGAAGCGACCTTCCGCGCCTTGGCCGATATGCGCGTGTGGTTTTTCGGGCGCCTTGCGCAGCGTTTGCCAACCGGGCTTGGCTTGCGGCGCGCGGGGGATTTGCTTGGGCGGCTCGTTTCAGATGTGGAAGCGCTTGATGGGCTTTACTTGCGCGCGCTGGTGCCAGCGGCGGCTTCCATTGCGGTGGTGCTGGCGATTGCGTTGATTCTGGGCGCGGCGGACCCTTGGCTGGCCGCGCTGGTAGCGCTGCCACTGACGGCGGCGCTCGTGCTGCCCTTGCTGCTGGCGCCCGATGCGGCGCGCGCGGCCGAGGCAACTTCGCGCGCCCAAGGCGCGCTGCGTGCCGCGACCGTTGATCCGCTGACCGGTATTGAAGACACGCTGGCGGCCAATGGCGAAAAGCGTGCCTTGGCGCGGATGGCCGAGGAAGATCGGGCGCTTTCCGGCGCGCAGCGCGCCCTGGCACGGCGCGCAGCCTGGGGCGGCGCGGCAGGCGCCTTGCTCACGCAAATAGCACTTTTGGCTGCGCTGGCTTGGACCATGTTGGCCGGCCAGCCCGGCATGGCGGCGGGCGTTTTGGCGGTGTTCCTGGCGATTGCAGCGGCCGAGGCTTTGGGGTTGATGCCACGCGCCGGGGCAGCGGTGGCAGCAGCGGCAGCCGGTGCGCGGCGCCTGTTTGAAGCGGCAGATGCGGCGGAACCCGTGCCTGATCCGGCTGCGCCAAATGCGGCACCTGCCGGCCATGCTTTGGTGTTGCGGGATATCGTATTTGCATGGGCGCCGGATCGCCCGCTTGTCTTTGATGGGCTTGATTTTGATGTCCCGGAAGGCGCGCGCATTGCGTTGCTCGGGCCATCGGGCACCGGCAAATCCACGCTTGCGGCGCTACTGCTGAAATTCGCCGCGCCTCAGCAGGGAGGCATTACGCTTGGCGGTATTGATATCGCAACCCTGCCCGCTGCCGTGCTGCGCGATCGCATCGCCTGGCTCACGCAAGATGCGCGGTTGTTTGATGACAGCATCGCTGGCAATCTGCGCCTTGCCGCGCCGGATGCCGATGATGCCGCGCTGTGGCGCGCGCTGGATCGCGCACGCATTGGCGATGTGGTGCGCGCCCTGCCCGATGGGCTTGAAACGCAATGTGGCGAGGCGGGTGCGCGGTTTTCCGGTGGTCAGGCGCGGCGCATCGCACTTGCGCGCGCCTTGCTATCGCCCGCGCCAGTGTTGATTTTGGATGAACCCGCTGCCGGGCTGGATGCCGCCACAGAACGCGCCTTCATGGAAACGCTGGATGAAGCCACAGCGGGGCGCAGCGTGATCCTGATCCTGCATCGCCTGACCGGCGTTGAACGGCCAAGCCGTATTTTGCGCCTGGTGGGCGGCAAGGCCATTGCGGCGACGGGCTGAAGCGCCTCAGGCGCTATTTCGTCATCCCCGCCAGATGCGCGACACAACGGGTAAAGCCCGTCAAGTCGCGCCAGCGCGCGGCTTCCGCAACAGGGTTCACCACCAAGACACCACCGGCCGCGGCAATGCCACCATCAAGCATGAGGTTATCGGTCAGGCCGAAATCCTCGACCTCCATGCCATCGGCATCTTCCCAGGCACCATTGGCGCGCCGATGCACCGCGCCACGCAGATGCGTCAGGCTGCGCATGGTGAAACTCCCCGCCGCATTGCTGTAACCCAGCACCGGCCGGCCCAGGGCGCGCATGAAGCCAAGCTCATACGCCGTGCCGGGATCGGCCGAGGCACCGCGAAAGGGCGTGAGGTTCGCGATCAGCGCATCGCAGCCATGGATATGCGCCTCATTGCCCAGGTAAATCCGCATCCAATCGGTGTCAGCTTGTGGCGTAACCGGCGCGGGGTCGGTCGGGAAAACGCCACTCATCCCGTATTCCGCGCAAATCGCCTTCTTGGCCTCGGCGATGTCGTCACGATCCGCCAGAAACACCTCCGGCCCCGCCAGATATACCCGCATCGCCCCGCCTTGCCTGTCATGGCTTTCCCATGCGCAGATAGGGCCATGGACGCCGAACGGGAATACAATAATCGGGCCCGCGTGCCCGAAAGCGCCGAAATCATCGCGGCTTGGGCGCGCGATGCCGCGGCCTTCCGCGCGAGCGGTGTGCGGGCCGAGCTTGACCTTGGCTATGGCGCGGGGGAGCGGGAGAAGCTCGACCTGTTTCTGCCCCCGGATGACGGGGCCGCGCCGACGGCACTCTTTATCCATGGCGGCTATTGGCAGGCGCTGGACCGGTCCTTTGTCAGCCATTGCGCGCGGGGCTTGGTTGGCCAAGGCATCGCGGTGGCGGTGCCATCCTATGACCTCTGCCCCGCCATGACTTTGGGCGAAATCGCCGCGCAAATGCGCCGCGCCGCGGCCTTTTTGCATCGGCGCCGAGGCGGGCGGCTGCTCGCGGCAGGGCATTCCGCCGGCGGGCATTTGGCCGCCCTGCTGCTCGCGACCGATTGGCCCGCCTGGGAACCTGACCTGCCGGCCGGGATGGTCGGGGCCGCGCTCCCGGTCTCGGGCGTCTTTGAATTGGGGCCGTTGAAGGGCACCAGCATCGCCAAGGCGCTGAACCTGACAGGGCAGGATATCGCGACACTATCACCCCGCCTGCTGCCGCCGCCGGCTTTTGAGGCTTTGCATGTCGTGGTGGGTGGGGCGGAGAGCGATGAATTCATCCGCCAAAGCCGCGATTTCGCCACCCATTGGGCCGGCAGTTTTGAAGCGCTGCCCGGCGCCAACCACTTCACCGTGCTGGACCCCTTCACGGACCCGGCCCATCCCTTGATGATTCATGCGGGCAAAATGGCGCATAGCCTTGCCTTGCGCCCAGGCTTCGCGCAGTAAGACAAAAGAGGCATTTCAACCGGGGAGGCTTAACAATGAGCTCTTTTTCACGTCGTACCGCCATGGGCGGCGCCTTGGGGCTGCTGGCAGCGCCCGCCATTCTACACGCGCAACCCGCCGGCGGGGTGAAGATCGGCCTGGTTGCCGTGCAAACCGGCCCGCAAGCGGCGCTGGGCACGCAATTGCGCGATGGCTTCCTGATGGGGCTGCGCCATCTGAATGGTCGGCTGGGTGGCCTGACCGCCGAAACCGTGATGATTGATGATGAATTGCGCCCCGATGTGGCGGTGACCAAGGTGCGCACCGCACTCGAACGCGACCGCTGCGATTTCATCGTCGGCGTTGTTTTCTCCAATATTCTGCAAGCCATTGTTCGCCCGGTGACGGAAGCCAATACCTTCCTGATCAGCACCAATGCCGGGCCGTCCACCCTTGCCGGGCGTGGCTGCAGCCCCTTCTTTTTCGCGACATCCTACAACAATGACCAGGTACATGCCGTGATCGGCCAGGTCTGTGAAGACCAGGGCTATCGGCGCGTCTTTGTGCTGGTGCCGAATTACCAGGCCGGGCGCGATGCGGTGGCTGGCTTCAAATCTCGCTTCAAGGGTGAAGTGGTAGACGAGGTTTATGTGCCGCTCACGCAGCTTGATTTCGCCGCCGAGCTCGCGAAGATCGCAGCCGCCAGGCCGGATGCGATTTTCACCTTCATGCCTGGCGGGCTTGGTGTGAATCTGGTGCGGCAATATCGCCAGGCGGGGCTCGCGCATATTCCCTTCCTGTCCACCTTCACGGTGGATGAGGCGGTGCTGCCCGCGCAGGGGGATGCGGCGGTTGGTTTCTTTTCGGGATCGAATTGGGCGCCAAATATGGACAATGCGGCCAATCGCCGTTTCGTGAGCGATTTTGAAGCCGCCTTCAATTACGTGCCGGCGAGTTACGCCGCGCAAGCCTATGATGGCGCGATGCTGCTCGATTCCGCCATTCGCCGTGCCGGTGGCCGCTTGGCCGACAAGGATGCGCTGCGTGCCGGGCTGCGCGCGGCGGAGTTCACCTCGGTGCGCGGGAATTTCAAGATTGGCGCGAATCACTTCCCCGTGCAGGATTTCTGGCTGACGCGCGTGGCCAAGCGCCCTGACGGCAAGTTCCAGACTGAAATCGTGCGCAAGGTGCTTGAGAACAACGTGGACCCCTGGGCCGCCGAATGCCGCATGCGCTAATTAACGCGTGAGCACGGGGCTTTTCCTGGTGCAGGCCTTGAATGGCCTGCAACTGGGCATTCTGCTTTTCCTGGTGGCGGCGGGCCTCACGCTGGTATTCGGCGTGATGGATTTCATCAACCTGGCCCATGGGGTGCAGTATATGCTGGGGGCCTATCTTGGCGCTGCCTTGGCGGCGGCGACAGGGTCCTTCTGGCTTGGGCTTTTGCTGGCGCTGCCGGCGGCCTTGGCCTTTGGGCTGCTGCTGGAAGTGCTGATCTTCCGACATCTTTATGATCGCGATCATTTGTCGCAGGTGCTGGCGACCTTTGGCGTGATCCTGTTTCTTAATCAGGCGGTGAAGGCCATTTGGGGTGCCGCGCCGCTGCAAGTGCCCGTACCCGCGCTGCTTGAAGGCGGCGTGGTGCTGATGCTGGGGCTGCAATATCCGCTTTATCGAATTGCGGTGCTGGGCGCCGGGCTTGCTACCGCGCTTGGCCTTTGGTTTTTGGTGGAGCGCACGCGCCTTGGCATGTTGGTGCGTGCGGGGGCGAGCAATGCGCCGATGGTCTCCGCGCTTGGCGTGGATATTCGCCGGCTTTTCATGCTGGTTTTTGCCTTTGGCGCCATGCTCGCGGGATTTGCTGGCGTGCTGGCGGGGCCGATCTTCTCGGTCGAACCAGGCATGGGTGATCATGTGCTGATCCTGGCCTTTGTGGTGATTGTGATTGGCGGTATCGGGTCCATTCGCGGCGCTTTTATTGCGGCGCTGATCGTGGGGCTGACGGATACGCTCGGCAAATCGCTGATGCCTGATCTGATGCGGCTTTTCCTGGACCCATCTGCCGCGCGGCAAACCGGCGCGGCGCTCGCTTCCATGCTGGTCTATATCGCCATGGCAGCGATCCTGGCCTTCCGCCCGCGCGGGCTTTTCCCAGCCAGGAGCAGCTAGTGGTGCGATTCATGCTGACCTGTCGCCTAGCCAAGAAGCCCCCGCGCACCACTAGCCGCATATTTGGTGGGCCGATTCACGCCTCTGTCGGGAACCGACAGCGGCGATCGGACCACTAGCATGCCGCGCCTGCGGCTTGATGTGGCGCTGACGCTGCTGGTGCTGGCGGCACTTGCACTCGCACCCTTCATCGGGCTTGGCGCCAATCATTACCTGACCATGTTCGCGCGCATGATGATCCTGGCCGCTGCTGCGGTTTCGCTTTCCTTCCTGGTGGGCGGCGCGGGGCTGGCGAGTCTTGGTCATGCCGCAGCAATGGGTGTTGGCGCCTATGCCGTTGCCATTCTGGATGCGCATCGGCTGACCGATATCACCATCGTGCTGCCCGTGGCGATTGCTGCCGCTGCGTTGTTTTCCCTGCTGACCGGCGCGATTGCGATCCGGACTGAGGGTGTGAATTTCATCATGATCACGCTCGCCTTCGGGCAGATGGCGTTCTTCACCGCATCATCACTTGCGGCCTATGGCGGCGATGATGGTTATACGATGTATGACCGGACCGAGATTTTCGGGTCTCGGCTGATGGAGAATCGGCTGTTCTTTCATTATCTCTGCCTCGGTTTTCTGATTTTCTGCTGGGGGTTTTGCGCCATGCTGCTGGCGTCCCGCTTCGGGCGCGTCTTGCGCGCGGCGCGGGAAAATCCGTTGCGCGCCCAGGCGGTCGGCTTCGCACCTTACCCGTATCGGCTTTTGGCCTATGTCATTGCCGGCACGCTGGCGGGGCTCGCGGGCGTGCTGTTTGCCAATGCCACTGAATTTGTCGCCCCCGCCTACATGAGCTGGCAGCGTTCCGGTGAGTTGATTTTCATGGTGATCCTGGGCGGGCTTGGGCGACTTTCCGGCGCCATTCTGGGTGCGGTGCTGTTTGTGCTTTTGGAAACCTGGCTGCCGAACCTGACGGCGCATTGGAAAATGATCTTTGGCCCGCTGCTGATTTTGGCGGTACTGTTTATGCGCGGCGGTTTGATCGGTTTTCTGGGAGCGCGCCGTGGCTGAGGCGCTGCTCAGCATTCAGGGCCTGTGCAAGCATTATGGCGGGCTTGCGGTGACCAATGATGTCAGCCTGGAAGTTTACCCCGGCGAGATTCACGCGCTGATCGGCCCGAATGGCGCGGGCAAGACCACGCTGATCCATCAGGTCACCGGCACGGTCGCGCCCGATGCAGGGCGTGTAGTGTTTGCGGGCGTGGACATCACGCGCTTTTCCTTCCCGCGCCGCGTGCATGCGGGCCTCGCGCGCAGCTTTCAGATCACCAGCATCATCGCGGGCTTTTCGGTGTTGGAAAATGTCGCCCTGGCGGCACAGGCCAAAAGCGGGTCTTCCTTTCGTTTCTTTCGTGCTGCCGCATCGGAAGAAGCGCTCAACGGCGCAGCGCGTGATGCCCTGGCCGAGGTAGGGCTCACGGATCGTGCGGCGATCATGGCGGGTGCGCTCAGCCATGGCGAAAAACGCGCGCTGGAGATTGCCATCGCACTTGCCACCCAACCGCGGCTGTTATTGCTGGATGAACCGCTTGCTGGTGCGGGGCCAGAGGAAACCGAACGCCTGATCACCCTGCTGCGCAGGCTGAAATCCCGCTACGCGATTCTGCTGGTGGAACATGACATGCAGGCGGTATTCGCGCTGGCAGATCGGATTTCCGTGCTCGCTGAAGGGCGCATTATTGCGAGTGGCAGCACCACTGAAATCCGCGCGAGTGACGAAGTACGCGCGGCCTATCTCGGCGAAGAAGAAATCCCATGCTGACGCTGGAGGGTATTATCGCCGGCTATGGCGAAAGCCAGGTGCTGAATGGCATCGGTTTTGGTGTGGGTGTGGGCCAGGTGGTGACGCTGCTTGGCCGTAATGGCATGGGCAAGACCACCACGGTGCGCGCCATTATGGGACTGATCCGCCCGAGTGCCGGGCATATCCGCCTTGATGGGCAGGAGATTACCGGCGCCGCGCCCTATCGCATCGCGCAGCGCGGCATTGGGCTGGTGCCGGAAGGGCGACAGATATTCCCGACGCTAAGTGTTGAGGAAAACCTTGTCGCCACCGCCGCTAATCGTACAGGTGGGGCGCCGCGCTGGGATCTGCCCGCGATCTATGCGCTGTTTCCGCGCTTGGCGGAGCGGCGCCGCCAATCCGGCGCCAAGCTTTCGGGTGGCGAGCAGCAAATGCTCGCGATTGGGCGCGCCTTGATGACCAATCCGCGCCTATTGGTGCTGGATGAAGCTACCGAGGGTCTGGCGCCGCTGATCCGGGCCGAGATTTGGCAAGTGATGGCGAAGCTGCGCGCTGAAGGTCAGGCGATTTTGTTGATCGACAAGAACCTCGCCGCCGTGATGCGGCTTGCAGATTGGCATGTGGTGATCGAAAAAGGCCGCGTGGTGTGGCAGGGTGATAGTAGGGCACTCGCCGCCGCGCCGGAGGTCCGCGACACTTACTTGCATGTCTGAAACGCGCTGCCTGCCGGTCTGAGACACAGGCTCACCGCTTTTTCTTGCGCGCCTTTTGTTCTTCCAGGAAGGCGCGCATCATGCGCTTGGGTTCATCGGTTTTCCAGGATGCTCCGAAGGCGGTGATGCCGGCGGCAACCGCCTCGCTGATCGGGCGATCTTCCCATTGCCGGATCAGTGCTTTCTGTGCGCGAATGGCTTCGGGCCCCGCTGCCAATAGATTGCCGATCCAGGCTTCGATCCGCGCATCAATGCGTTCACGATGCGCGACTTCCTCCAAAAGCCCCCAGGAAAGCGCCTCAGCGGCCGAGATGGTTTCGGCCAGCAGCAGCAAACGCCTGGTGCGGCCCCAGCCGATCAGACCGGGCAGAAGGGCCGCTTCCACCACGGAAGGAATGCCAACGCGCACTTCGGGCATACCGAATTTTGCTTCCCGCACGGCGATACGCATATCGCATGCCGCAGCGACTTCCAGCCCGGCACCAAGGCACCAGCCATTGATGCGCGCAATCACCGGCACCGGCAGATCGCGAATGGCGGCGCAAATGCCATGAATGCGGCGGATGAAAGCTTCCGCTTCTGCCGGTGTATTGAGCGCCGCCATGGCGCCAATATCAGCACCGCCGATGAAGGCGCGTTCGCCTTCCCCGGTCAGCACTGCCGCACGCAGGTCCGGCTGTTTCGCAAGATCATGCAGCGCGGCGATTGCTGCGTCCAAAAGCGCGGGGTTCAGTGTATTCAGCTTGGCATCATGCGCGACCATGAGGCGCGCCACACCGCGCGTGTCAACGCTGATATCGAAACGCCCGCTCATGTGGATTGCTGCGGTAGCGTCACGGCAATGCGCCCAACCGGCTTGCCATTGCTGTCTGCGATATCGCCTTCCACCGCTTGCACCAGCGCGGCCGTCGCGGCAGCATCCAGCAGGCCAAGCCGGCCAAGCAATGCCGCGAAAACCCCCATCTTGGCGCGCGATGCGCCATCGGCAAGTTTAACCGCAATCCCCAAGCCCTGATCCGGCACAAAGCCCACGACGAAACCTTCAGCGCCGCCTTTCAGCAGCACACGGCCATTGGTGGCGCGCACAATGCGGCTGGTCGCCTGATCCCGCCCGGAAAGATGATCCGGATGTTTCGCAATAGCAGCCTGAAATCTTTCAATCGCATTGCGCCGTGCTGGGCTTGCCACCTTGCGTGCGGCCCAACGCGCGGCCGCCTGCGCCATGGCCTGCATGGAAAGCGCCAGCGCTGGCAAGCCGCAGCCATCCACACCCGCCTGCAAACGCCCCGCATCGCTGCCGAGCAATTCCGACAATATCTCCAGATAAAGCTTTTGCGTCGGATGCGCGGGATCACCATAACCCGCCACCGGCGCGCCAAGCTTCTGCGACACACTCAAGAAACCGCAATGCTTGCCGGAACAATTATGATAGATGCGGGACCGATCGCCACCGGCGCGATAAATCTTCGCCTGATCCGCCGCCGCGCGCGGCATATCCGGCCCGCAAACCAGCGCCGATTCAGAAAGCCCCATGCGCGCCAGCCAATCACGCACCAAAGCCACCTGAAAATCCTCGGCGCTATGGGATGCACAGGAAAGGGCGAGGTGTTCTTCAGTCAACCCCAGCGCATCCGCCGCGCCAGTTTCCACCAAAGCGACCGCCTGATAGGGTTTGAGTGAGGATCGCGGAAAGGTGACAAAGGCAGGATCACCCATTGCCAGCAGCTGACGCCCATCGCTGTCCATCACCACGGCAATGCCGTGATGAATGCTTTCTACCGCTGGGCCGCGGTGGATTTCTGCCAATTGCACAAACGGGTTTTGCATCATCACTACCTTGTCACGACCATGCGTGTTCTAAAAACCTGCCAGCACTACCTTGCCGATCATGCCGCCGCTTTCCACCAGCGCATGCGCCTGCGTCAGATTGGCCGCGGTTATCTTACCGAGGTTGCGTGTCATGGTGCCACGCATGCGCCCGGCTTCGATCAGCCCGGCAACCTCATTCAACAGACGGTGCTGTTCGATCATGTCGGGCGTGTTGAACAAGGGCCGCGTGAACATGAGCTCCCAATGGATCGAGACCGATTTGCGCATCACATCGCGCGCATCCACCGGCGCCTGGCTTTCAATCAGCACGATGCGGCCTTGTGGGGCGACAGCTTCAACCATCGCGGCCCAATTCTTGGCTGTGGTATTGGCGGAATAGATGTAATTCGCGCCGCGCAGCCCCAATGCCTTCATCTGTGCGGCGATATCGCCGTGATGATCCACCACATGATGCGCGCCCAAATCGCGGCACCATTGCACGCTTTCCGCGCGCGATGCGGTCGCCACCACCGTCAGCCCGGTCAGCGCACGCGCCATCTGGATCACCATGGAACCAACGCCGCCCGCGCCAGCAATCACCAGTAGCGTCTGCCCCTGCCCGCCACCTTGCGGCACGCCAAGCCGATCAAACATGCCTTCCCAGGCGGTAATCGCCGTCAGCGGCACGGCAGCGGCTTCGGCAAAGGTCAGGTTGCGCGGCTTCCGCCCAACAATGCGTTCATCCACCAGATGCAATTCAGCATTGGTACCGGAACGATTGATCACGCCGGCATAAAACACCTCATCACCCGGGCGAAACAGCGTGCAATCCGGCCCCACCGCGCGCACCACACCCGCACCATCAAAGCCGAGGATGCGCGGCGCCTCACCGGGGTCATCGCGCCGGCGCACCTTGGTATCAACGGGGTTCACCGATACGGCGTGGATTTCGACCAGCAGATCACGCCCGCTTGGCGCGGCGGGGGCTGCGATATCCAGATCAATCAGCGCATCCGCCTGATCAATCGGCAGGCATTTCCGGTATCCAACGGCTTTCATCGCAACCCTCAATCCCTTTGTGTATCAGCCAACGCGCAACAGCGCCGGCCCTTCTTCACGCAGCCAGACCTCGGCTTCCTCACGATGCGGGGCCAGCGCCGCGACATGCGCCCAAAAGCGCGGAGAATGGTTCAGCTCCCGCAAATGCGCGACCTCATGCGCGACAACATAATCCAGCACTGCATCCGGCGCCATGACCAGGCGCCAGGAAAAGGCAAGTGTGCCATCTGGCGCGCAAGACCCCCAGCGGCTTTGCGTATCCTTCACGCGAATGGCCTTGATGGCGACGCCAAGCTTTTCTGCATGTATCGCAGCTAAAGGCAGTATGCGCCGCTTTGCCTCACCACGCAGAAAATCGCGCAAGCGCCGTGGCAGAAATTCCACCGCGCCCGTCACGATGATGGCGCCATTTTCCAGGAAGGCACCGCCGCGCCGTGAGGGATCATGCAGCACCGGATGCGGCACACCACCAAGCGGCACTGCTGCACCATCCGCCAGAGAAATGCTCGGCGCCAAAGCCTTGATGCGCTTCAGCACCCAGGCGGCGTGCGTCGTCAGAAGCTCCATACCCGCACGGCGGCTCGCGCGCATGGGCAGCGTCACCACCACATCGCCGGCGCGGGGATCAATGCGCAAACTGATCGAACGCGCGCGTTCCGAACGACGCCAGCGCACCGGGCAAAGCTCTGCCGGCCCCAGCAAGCCAGGGCGCAGCGGCACCATTTCCGAATCGGGCAGAGACATCACCGCACCATGCCGTCAAGCGCCACCAATTTTCAACCGCTTGACACTCGGGCGGTTTCGCGTGCGAGTGTCGCCATGCGTTTCGCGCTCAACGCCATTTTGCCGCTTTTGCTGCTAGGCACCATTTGGGGCGCCACGCCGATTTTCGTGAAGACCTTGGGCGGCATGGGTTGGCCGCCACTGATGATCGCCTTGGGCGCTTCGGGTTTCAGCACCATTACCTTGCTCACGGTTTGTTTTGCGCGGCGCGAAATCCCCGCGCTCAGGCGACCTTATCTGATTCATTATGGCGTTTCAGGGCTGACCGGGCTGGTGCTGTCCAACCTGTTTGGCTTCACAAGTTTGCAGCATATTCCAGCGGGTTTCTTTTCCCTGCTGATTCCGCTTTCGCCCATGCTGACGGTGCTGGGCGCCATGGCGCTACGCATGGAAAAACTATCCTGGCGGCGCATCGGTGGCAGTGTTCTGGGCCTGGTCGGCATTGGATTGGCGATGGCGCCAGGTGCCGCGCTACCGGACCCGGAGGCGCTGCCCTGGGCTTTGCTCGCGGCCTTTACGCCGGTTTGGTATGCGGTGGCCAATATCGCTGGTGTGAAGCTTGCACCGCGCGGCGCAGCACCCTTGGCGCTGGCAGCCGGCACTTGCGGCGCGGCGGCGCTGATGATGGCGGTGATTGCCTTTTCAACCGGGCAGATCCGCGCCGTGGATATTGCCGGGCTGCCCATCACCATGGCGCAAGGCGTGCTGCTGGCGCTCGCCTATCTGATCTATTTCCGATCACTCGCGACCCAGGGCGGCGTGGTGACATCGCAGGTGGGTTATATCGTCACCATCACCGGGCTGATCTGGGGTTTCGCGATTTTTGGCGAGGTGCCGGGCTGGCTCACCATCCCGGCAGCGGCCTTGGTCTTTATCGGGCTGGCGCTGGTGACATTGCCCGGCAAGAAAATCACCCAATCAAATGCTTGAGTTCGGTTTCCACAAAGGCGAGCGACGCAGTGCCTCCATTGACGACATTATGCTCAACCCCTGCGGCGCGCGCATAAGCCACGCCGCATTTGAGTTCTGCCGTCATCGTCTCACCGCCCGGCAATTCGACCAATAGCGTCCCATCGGTTGCCGGCACGACCACATAGGCCATGCCGTGGCGATGCCAGCCGGTTTCCGCGCCGGGTTCAAAATCCCAGCGCGTGACACGCACATTGGCATCATCAATTTGCACGGTCGCGACCGCCGGCGGGCGGCAGCGCAAGGGTTCGCGCATACGCCTATCCCGCTGCCTTGGCGGGCGAAAGCCCAGGCAGAGGCAGCGCCCCCGCCGCGCCCCAGGCGGCCCAAACCGCTTCGGCCTGAGCGGCATTCAGCGGCAGATGCGGCGGGCGAATGGTGCGCCAACCCGCATCCCCCGTACTGCGCGCAATGATCTCACGGAGCCCCGGGATCAGCGGCACGGAAGTCGCGGCCTTGCGCGTCGCGTTCAACACAGCCTGCGCCGCATCGGCTTCAGCGCCGGTGCGCTTGGCATAGACAATGCCGCCCCAATGCGAATTGCCATTCGATGCCGCAGTAATGCAGCCCGCACCACCTTCGGCCAGGATCCTTTGCAGGAATTCATCGCTGCCGGAATAAACCTCAAACCCATCCTTGGCGAAGGCCTGCACCATGGCCTGCATATTGGCGTAGTCGCCCGATGAATCCTTCACACCCTTGATGGTGCCAGGGAAGGCCTTGATCAGGCGTTCCAGCAAGGAAAGGCTGAAGGGCACCGCCGATTGCTGAGGGAAGTGATACAGGTAAACCTTCGCGCCGCCACCAATGCGGTTCAAGGCTTCCGAGAAATAGGCGAACAACCCATCATCCGACGGACCCTTGTAATAGAAGGGCGGCAGCATCAGCACGCCGGGGCAGCCGGCATCGCGCGCATGCTTGGTCAGTTCCACGCTATCCATCAGGCTCGCGCAGCCCGTGCCTGGCATCATGCGCGCTGCCGGAATGCCGCGCGCAATCAGCCCTTCCAGAATGGCCTTGCGTTCATGCAGGCCGAAGGAATTTGCCTCACCGGTGGTGCCCAGCACGCCAAGCCCGGTGCAGCCATTGGCCAGCAGCCATTTGGCATGCGCCGCCATGCGATCCAGATCGGGGGTCAGATCGGGCTTCATCGCCGTCAGCACCGCGGCATTCACGCCGCCATAAATCGCGTCCTTCATTGGGGCTTCCTTCGTGAGGCTTGAAAAAACTTCTGCGCCTTAGTCGCGCGGGGAGCAAGCCCAGTCAATCACTGAAATAGTCGCAGAAGCATCTCCGCGCCGGCAAAGGCAATGAAGTTATTGATCCCATGCAGCCACATGCCAAACCTTGGGCTCCCGGTCCTCGCCCGCGCAAAGCTCAACAATAATGTCAGCGGCAAGAGCGAAAGCATACCAAACGGGCCGCGCAAATGGATCAGCAGGAAAGCCGCA
This sequence comes from Roseomonas sp., assembly GCA_020249435.1. Taxonomy (GTDB): domain Bacteria; phylum Pseudomonadota; class Alphaproteobacteria; order Acetobacterales; family Acetobacteraceae; genus Neoroseomonas. The sequence goes on from JADCFQ010000003.1 coordinate 60,819, forward strand.
CTCGTAAGACCGATGGTGAGCCAAAGGCCGCGTTCCTCCAACCGACGCCAAAGCCAATGCCGAAAGAAGCTTTCCTCGACTATTGGCGCTATGATCACCGGTACAATGAATGCGATAAGGTAGGACATCCAGAAGATGACGAAGAGGTAGCCTTGGAATTGCTGCGCCAAGGTAATCGGGCTTGGCCCCAGCCGCAGATCAAGCCCAAACAGGAGCTTTCGCAAACCAAGCACCGCAAAGGGCAGCAAAATAGCAGCGAAAATCAACAAACCCTTGGCAGCGACACCAAGACCGCCTTCCTTTTGTGCGGCAGGAAATAGTCTGGCATCGCGCTTGGCCACAACGAACAAAAGCGCATAGGAAGCGATGGCGCCGCAGAGCATGGCGATATTGCCTGCTGCGATGGCGTCAAGCCCAACGACATTTTTGAGCAGTACAAGGCTGACGGCGACCGTACACGCCTGCGTTATCAGGAAAAGCCCAAGCCATAGAACCAACGACCAAATGGTCGTGGCCAAGGATTTGTCCTCAGATGGCGTCGTCTCCATACAGCGATGATGCACGCATCCAAGGCGGAGGCTCAAGCGCCATTCTTCACCTTCCGCGGCATCATCCCCGGCCAGCGCACCACATGATCTTCCAAAGCCCCAGCCTTGCGTTCATCAATCGCGCGCCCGCGCACAGAAACACCCGCGCGATGCACGCTTTCCGGATCGCCCGAGACCAGCGGGTGCCACCAGGCCAAATCCCTACCCTCAGCGACCATGCGATAGGCGCAGCTTGGCGGCAGCCAATCAATCGTAGCGAGCTTTTTCGGCGTCAGCTTCACGCAATCCGGTACGCGTTTCTTGCGCCCCGCGTAATCGGAACAACGGCAGCTCTGCAAATCCAATAACCGACACGCCACTTCGGTATAGGCGAGCGCATCGGTATCCTCATCACGCAGCTTATGGAGGCAGCAGCGCCCGCAACCATCGCACAGGCTTTCCCATTCCGCCCGAGACATCTCGGCGAGCGTCTTGCTTTTCCAGAAAGGCGTTTTGTCAGACACGCCAGAAGTCAAATGACGGCAAAGCGCCTTATCTCAACGGCGACCACCGGAAGCAGGCGGCAGGCTTTCCGTCTGCACGCGACCCGGCGCTGCGCTGCCTTGCGTGGTGCCACCCGAGGGTGCCGCCGAATTGCCGCCACCGCTTTCCGGCCCGCCAAGGCGCATCAGCGCGCCGCGCAGCGGGTCGCTGCCGGGGTTATGCAACTCCATCGCCACCACCACCTGCCGCGCGCTTGCCTCTCGCCCGAAATAGGCCCGCATGGCGGAGCTATTGGCCGACAGCACGGCGCCATCCAGGGTAATGCCAGCGAAAAGCCCTCGGCTACGACCAATGGTGACGATATCCGCGCCCACCGCTGCCGTTGTGGCGCCCTGGATGCTGCGCCCGAGGGTCGCGAAAGCAAGCCCGGCCTCGGCACCGAATTTGAACTGGCTATCCAGAACGGCGTTGAGGCCCTTTTGCGTCATGATCAGCGAAATCACCTGCGCATCCTGCAAGCCGGCCTGCAGGCCGAAGCTGCCGCCGACCAGGCTATAGAAGGCGGGGGAGGACCAGGACCCGCCACCACCGCGCGCGGCCAGCACGCATTCGCCAAACTCGCCGCCGATGAAAAACCCGGCGCGGAAGACCCTGGGGCAGATCAAGACGCCCTTCGCGTTGCGCAGCAGCGCGCGGGCATCGCCGGTGTTATCCGCCGGGCCCATCATTTCCTGGAGCGTCAGCGTGGCGCGGTCCACCAAGGCCTGTTCTTCGGCCTGGGCGCGTGCGCCGCCGGAAAAGCCAAGCATGCCAAGGAGTAAGGCGCTAAAAAGCATGAGAGGGCGCATGAAAACCATTTCCCAACCCGTTGATTCGCCAGACTCTACACCAAGGATTCGCGTCGGGGGAAGAGTTTCTTGCAGACTGCGCTCAAACCCCTGCTGGCGCCGGGGTCCAGGGTTCCTCATTCACCGACGCCACACGCCAATCAAGGCCGTGTTTTTCAATGCGGGTCAGGGACAGGTTCTTGATACTGAAGACCAAAGCCTGATCCGGCGAAAGCCCCATCGCATGGGCCAAAGCGGCGCGGATCGAACCACCATGCGCCACAATCACGATATCCTGGCCTTCCAATAGCGTCGCCAGGCGTTCCAGCACGGCGGCAACACGCGCCTGCACGTCGCGGAAGCTCTCCCCGCCCGGCGGATGTTCCTCACCGGCATGGGGCCAGAAGGGATGCGCCGGGCGCGTCAGCAGCGCGGGCAAGGCCTCATGCGGGATGCCCTGCCATTCGCCGAGATACTGTTCGGCGAAATCGCGTTCCGCTTCCAAATCCGCGTCAGGATAGCCCGCCGCAAACACCGCCGCGGCAGTGGCGCGGGTGCGGGAGAGGTTGGTGACAAACCAACGCGCCGGCTGCGGCAGACGCTCAGCCAACCAGCGATAGGATGCCGCTTCTTCCTGCAAGGCCAGATCGCATAAGCCGACATCCATGCTGCCATAGAGCACCGCGCGGGCTGATGGTTCCACCAGCGCGTGGCGGACCAGGAAAAAGCGCGTTGGCGTCACGCCGGCGCATCCAGGGCATGCGCCATCAGATCATCCAGCGCGCAGATCTGCAGTGCCGCTTCATGCGTTGCTTCCAACAAGACGGGCGGCGCAAATCCCGCGCGGCGCGCTTCTTCCCAACGCGCAGCGCAAAGGCACCAGCGATCACCCGGCGAGAGCCCGGCAAAGCCATATTCAGGGCGCGGCGTGGAAAGATCATTCCCGGCTGCCTTGCTGAATTGCAGAAATTCAGCGCTGACTTGCGCGCAGACCACATGCAGCCCGATATCTTCAGGCCCCGTATTGCAGCAGCCATCACGGAAAAAACCGGTGAGGGGCGCCACCGAACAGGGCAGCAAAGCCCCGCCCAAGACATTGCGCTTGCCGGCCTCGGCAGAGGCCGGCTTCAGCCAATCAAAGCCAGCGCTCATGCCGCAGCGCGAATGGCAGCCGCCTTCACATCCGCATCCACCGCATCGGCATAGGTCGCGAAATTCGCCTCAAACCGCGCGACCAGATCGCGCGCCGTGCGATCATAGCCGGCCTTGTCGGCCCAGGTCTCACGCGGGTTCAGCATTTCACTCGGCACGCCATTAAGCGCCTTCGGCACCATCAGGCCGAAGAAAGGATCGCGCTGGAATTCCACGCGGGCCAGGCTGCCATCAAGCGCGGCGCGCAGCAGGGCGCGCGTGACGTGGATGGGCATGCGATTGCCCGTGCCGTAACCACCGCCGGTCCAGCCGGTATTCACCAGCCAGCAATCGGCGCCATGCCGCGCCATCAGCTCCGCCAGCATCTGGCCATAGACTTCCGGTCGGCGCGGCAGGAAGGGCGCACCGAAGCAGGTGGAGAATGTCGCCTGAGGCTCCTTCCCCAGGCCCTTTTCCGTGCCGGCCACGCGCGCGGTATAGCCCGACAGGAAGTGATACATCGCCTGCGCCGGGGACAATTTGGCAATCGGCGGCAGCACACCGAAAGCATCCGCCGTCAACATCACCACATTGCGCGGCAGGCCGGCGGCACCGCTTTCCACGATGTTCGGAATATAGGGCAGCGGATAGCAGGAACGGGTATTTTCCGTGAGCCTGCCATCATTCAAATCAAGCCGGCCCGCTGCATCGGCGATCACATTTTCCAACACGGCGCCGAAACGATGCGACGCATCCCAGATTTGTGGCTCAGCTTCACGGCTGAGCTTGATCACCTTCGCATAGCAGCCGCCTTCGAAATTGAAGACGCCGGCATCGGACCAGCCATGCTCATCATCGCCGATCAGGTTGCGTTCCGGGTCGGAAGACAGCGTGGTCTTGCCGGTGCCGGACAGGCCAAAGAACAGCGCGACATCGCCCTTGTCGCCGACATTGGCGCTGCAATGCATGGGCAGCACGCCCTTCGCCGGCAGCAGCCAATTCATGACGGTGAAAATGCTCTTCTTGATTTCCCCGGCATAGGATGTGCCGGCGATCACAATGGTCTTGGCCGCAAAGGAAAGCGCGATCACGGTTTCGGACCGGCAGCCATCCTGGGCAGGGTCGGCCTGGAATTCCGGTGCGTGCAGAATGGTGAAATCAGGCTCGAAGCCCGCCAATTCCGCTGGCGCCGGGCGGATGAACATATTGCGCGCGAACAGCGCATGCCAGGCATTGGTGGTAACCAGGCGCACGCGCACGCGATGCGCGGGATCGGCCCCGGCATAGAGATCCTGCGTGAAAAGCTCGGGCCGCGCGCCAAGCCAGCCGCGCACGCGGGCGGCAAGGCCCAGGAAGCGTTCCGGCGCCATGGGCTGATTGACCTTGCCCCACCAGATATCGGCGCGGGTTTCGGGGTCTTCCACCACAAACTTGTCCTGCACGGACCGGCCGGTATGGGTGCCGGTTTCGGCGATAAAGGCGCCATCGGCGGAAAGCCGGCCTTCATTGCGGCGCAGCGCATGGGCAATCAGCGCCGGCGGCATCAGATTGGCATGAATGATTTCAGCCCCGGTCACACCGGTCCCGGCCAAGGCTTTCACAGCATTAGTCATTTATGGAACACCCCTCCAACCACTTATGATACGCGTCGCGTGAACGACTTATGGTCGCTCTATCAGGGCGGCTCGCGGCAGAATTGCGGCAGGTTCAGGGGGCAGACGGGGCTTGCCCGCCTTGGGCCGCCCGCCCTTCCCGCGCTGCCCTGATCAGCGCCGAACGCACGGCATCCGCATCGCCCACCGGCGCGGGGAAGGCAAGCCGTCGGGATGCCTCGCCATCCGAAATATCGCAGCCATCAGGGTCCACCGTCACCAGCCGCCAGGGGCCGGGGGCGCCGCCCAATAGCCCGGTCGCGATGGCGGCCAGGGCATCCGGGTGGTCCTGGTTCACATGGGCGATGATTTCGGCCTCGGCCGCCGCCACTGCGGCGACCGCTGCCGCATCCGGCACCAGCGCACTGGCCTTGAGGCGCACCGCCCGGGCAAAGCCCCCCACCAAAAGCGCGCCACCGATGGTCACACGCCACAGCGCGAAATCGCCGAAATCCGCATAAAGCGCGGCATAGGGATGCACCGCGAGCCAGCGTGCCTTGAGTGCGGCCACCTGCCCCGCCGGCACAAGCTCCGCGATCCCGGTCACGGTCACGCGGGGCGCGGTTTGCGGATTGGGGCCGGTTGGCGTGCCGGTGATCAGCAGGGCGCAGCGCGGATCGGCCTGCAAATGTCGCGTATGCTCAGAAAGCGATGACAGCAGCATGAGCGGCGAGAGATCCGGCGCGCTGGCGGGCGTGACCAGGCTGGCGAAAGGCTGCCCATCCTGCCCGGTTGCGAGGCTTGCCGCCCGCCTGGCGCGGATCAGCCGCCGCGCTTCCAATATGGCATCAAACTGTTCCATCGCCCTTCTCCGGCCTGCCGCAGAGTAATATTCGATTTGATGATTCCATCAAATCGAGTTTCTTGCTCTGCAAAATATAACTTATAGAGCAGTTTATGCCCATTTGCGGAACCGCCTAGCGGTTACGCAAATCTTCGCTGCTCTATTGCCATAATTGGCTCGCAATATAATCACTGACGCGGCAAAAGAATGTCACCGCCGCGTCGGAGGTGCTTGAACAATGCCGCAAACCATCGCCCTTGTGGATGATGACCGCAATATCCTCACTTCCGTTTCCATGACCCTGGAACAGGAAGGCTACCAGGTGCGCACCTATACGGATGGGGAAAGCGCGCTGCAGGGCTTGCTCGCCAAGCCGGCCGACCTAGCGGTGCTCGATATCAAAATGCCGCGCATGGATGGCATGGAATTGCTCCAGCGGCTGCGCCAGCGCAGCAATATGCCGGTGGTGTTTCTGACCTCAAAGGATGAGGAAGTGGATGAGCTGATGGGGCTCCGCCTTGGCGCCGATGATTACATCACCAAGCCCTTTTCGCAGCGGCTATTGTTGGAACGCATCCGCGCCCTGCTCCGCCGGAATGAAGGCGCGCGCGCGGAAGGTTCAGGCGCCCCGCCGGGTGGCGTGCTGGCGCGCGGCGATCTGATGCTGGATGAGACGAAGCATACGTGCCTTTGGAAGGGCAAGGCCGTGCAATTGACCGTGACGGAATTCCTGCTGGTGAAGGCGCTCGCGCTCCGTCCCGGCATGGTGAAGAACCGCGACCAGCTGATTGATGCCGCTTATGGCGAAAATATCTATGTGGATGACCGCACGATTGACAGCCATGTGAAGCGCATCCGCCGGAAGTTCCGCCAAACGGATGAGGACTTCGACCAGATCGAAACGCTTTATGGCATTGGGTATCGTTATAAGGAGAATTGAGGGAGGCGGCGGCCTTCAAAGTGGGGCAGAAATCCTCGCCATGACATAGGCGTCCACATAACGGCCATCGCGCAATGCATAGGCTTGATGCGTTCCCTCAACGATGAAGCCAAAGCGCTTATAGAGATGGATGGCGGGCGCATTATCCACATAGACCGTCAATTGTATGCGGCGGATGCCGAGCCAATTATCGGCAGCATCCAGCACCGCCGCCATAAGCGCCGTGCCCACACCGCGCCTTACCCAGCCATCATGCACACCCATGCCGAGATAAGCCGCATGGTGCTGACGACCGCTAAGCCTTCTGAGGCCCGCCTGCCCGATAATCTGGTCATCAACCGCGGCCACAAGCTCCAAATTCGACGAAGGCGTGTTCTGAATCCAGCCGGCGACTTCATCTACGGAGTGGAAGGGCACACGCATTGTCCCATAGCGATACCCGGGAAGATTGACCAATTGCGCCAGCCCTTCGGCGTCGGATGCCTTGCGTGCCCGAATGACAAGGCGATCATCAGCGCCGCTCATGGTTTTTCTCTGCGTTTCGGATTGGAAAGAGTGATCGGGAAACCAGCCAGTATCATACGCCCGTGCGTATCAGGCGGGCGCTAATGCAACCGCGCTGAAGGCAGATGCGGGCTGTCCAGGCTGAAATCCGGGATGGCCACATCAAAGGCTTCACCGGTATCGCGCACCACCATGTGGTAGGCGCCGCGCATAAAACCCGATGGCGTGCCGAGTGGTGTGCCGGAGGTATACTCGAACCGCCCCCCCGGTTCCAGGATGGGTTGTTCGCCCACCACGCCCGCACCTTGCACCTGTTGCGTGCGGCCCGTGCCATCCGTGATCTGCCAGGTGCGGCGGATCAGCTGCACCGTCTCCCGCCCCAGATTGGCAATTTCCACCTGATAGGCCCAAACGAATTGGGCGCTTTCAGGCATGGATTGCTCCGCGAGATAAAAGGCGCGCACGGCCACCCTTATCCCACGCGTCGTTGCGACGAATGAATCCCTTTCGTTCATTTGTGCCTTCCTCAAACCCAATTCAGCACCGCAAAGGGGTCATTTGTAAAGATTTTTTTGGAAGCTGCTTCATCCGGCGGCAGCATCCAACGCTTCGGCAAGATCGTCAATCAGATCGGCCATATCCTCAAGCCCCACGGAAAGCCGCACCGTGCCATCGGTGATGCCAAGCTTCGCGCGTTCTTCCGCACCGACCCGCATATGGGTGGTGGTGGCCGGGTGGGTCGCCATGGATTTCGCGTCGCCAAGGTTATTGGCGATATCAATCAGCTTCAGCGCATCCATGAAGCGGAAACAGGCTTCCTTGCCGCCCTTGATGTCAAAGCTCACCAGCGTACCGCCGGCGGACATTTGCGCCATGGCAAGCTTCTGCTGCGGATGATCCGCCCGGAAGGGGTAGAGCACGCGCGCAACCTCAGCCCGTTCCGCTAGCATATCGGCAATGGCGGAAGCGCTGCGGCACATGGCGGGCACGCGCAGATGAAGCGTCTCCAACCCCTTCAGAATCACCCAGGCATTGAAGGCGCTGATCGAAGGGCCGGTATTGCGGATGAAGGGCTGCAACACCTCATCCACCCATTTCTTGGACCCCATGACACAGCCGCCCAAAACGCGGCCCTGGCCATCAAAATGCTTGGTCGCGGAATAGACAACAATATCCGCGCCAAAGCTCATCGGCTTTTGCAGCAAGGGGGTGGCGAAGACATTATCCACCACCACCAGCGCACCGGCCTTGTGCGCAAGGTCGCACACGGCCCGCAGGTCCACGATTTCCAGCATCGGGTTGGACGGCGTTTCCAACAGCACCATCGTCGTGGGGCGCGACAGGGCCGCGCGCCATTGCGCCAGATCGCTGCCATCAACGAATTCGGTTTCCACGCCGTAACGCGGCAGCAGCGTGGAGATGATCCAATGGCAGGACCCAAATAGCGCGCGGGATGCCACCACGCGATCGCCTGTCTTCAAATGGGACAGCATCGCCGAATGCACCGCTGCCATGCCGGTCGCCGTCGCGCGGCAGGCTTCCGCCCCTTCCAGGGCCGCGAGGCGCGCTTCCAGCATGCTGATGGTTGGGTTGCCGAAGCGCGAGTATTGGTAATGCGCTTCCGTGCCCGCAAAAGTGCCTTCCGCCTGGGCCGCGCTGTCATAAACAAAGCCCGAGGTCAGATACATCGCTTCCGCCAGCTCATCGAAGTTGGAGCGCATGAGCCCACCGCGGACAAGCTGCGTCGCGGGGCGAAGGGGGCGGGCGGGGCGAGATTTTTTCGGCACGGCTGGGACCTCTCACACAATGATGGCGTCCAGCCCCTAGCGGGAACGGGGCATGATAACCCCGCGGCCCTTTAGCGCGTTTGTTTTCGGGGGTGTCGCCACCCACGCCCTTTCGGAACCTCGCCGCAAGAAGACCGGACAAATCGCGAGGATCGGTTTTGCAACCGATAATTGACTCTTAGGGCGTGATGCGCCCGCAGGTCAAGAATGCCGTATGGCTTGCATCGCGCTCGCGGCCATGGGTTCATCCCCGCAGGAGGATACGCCCATGGCCAATACCCGCGTCACCCTGATCGTCGGCGCCAGCGGCGCTGCTGCCAGCCGCGTGCTGGAAGCCGCGCAAGGCAACCCTGGCTTCACGCCGATTGGCCTGACACGGCGCGACCCCGGCAATGGCATCCCCTGGATCACCGCCGATCTTTGGGATGGGCCGGCACTCGCGCGCGCCATCGCGGCGCGGCCTGACATTACCCATATTGTCTATGCTTCCCGCGCGCCGCATGGCGAAACCGGCGTGGAAGATGTGCCCGGCAATGTGACGATGCTGCGCAATCTGTTGGACGCGGCGGAGGCATCGCTGCCGCGCTTTCAGCATTTGCACATGATCCATGGCGGCAAATGGTATGGGCTGCATATCGGCCCCTTCCGGACGCCGGCGCGGGAAGATGACCCGCGCCATCTGCCGCCCAATTTCTATTACGACCAGCAGGATATGCTGGCCGAACGCCAGCGCGGCAAAGCCTGGTCCTGGTCCGCGAGCCGGCCCAATTTCGTACTGGATGTGGCACCTGGCCGCGCGCGTAACATGGTCTCGACCCTTGGCGCCTATGCCGCGATTTGCCGCGAATTGGGTGTGCCCTTCGACTTCCCCGGCAAGTCCGGCGCCTTCACGGCGCTGCATGAGGTCTCGGACGCCTCATTGCTGGCCGAGGCGATTTTGTGGATGCTGGGCGAACCGCGCGCGGCCAACCGTGCCTTTAATGTCACGAATGGCGATGCCTTCCGCTGGTGCGACATGTGGCCCCATCTGGCCGGGCTGTTTGGTGTGGCGCCGGGCGGTGTCCGGACCCTTTCGATGGCGCGCTGGATGGCCGACAAGGCCCCAATCTGGGAGAAAATACGCGCCCGCCACGGGTTGATTTTGCCCATTGAACAAGTAGCAAGCTGGGAATTCGCCGATTTCGCGCTGAATATGGATTATGATGTGCTGGCTTCCATGACGGCGGCGCGTCAGGCGGGCTTTACCGGTTTCCGGGATAGCTGGGCCATGTTTGCCGAACAGATCGAAGGCTATCGCGCTGCCCGGGTGCTGCCGCCGCGCTGAAAATAATCGAGGGTCGCGGCGCCCCCTGCCTTGACCCTGCCACACCCCCCTGCAATACGCCCCTCGCCTTGGGCGTTCCGGGGCAGAGCATCGTTGGGCTGAACCAGCGAATCCCGCGACAAGAGGCCGAACCACGCCATGCGCGATACGGGCGAATATCTTTTCACCTCGGAATCCGTTTCCGAAGGCCATCCCGATAAGGTGGCGGACCGCATTTCAGATACCGTGCTGGATGCCTTCCTGACCGCTGATCCCTATGCCCGCGTCGCTTGCGAAACGCTGGTCACCACCAATCGCGTGGTGCTGGCGGGCGAAGTGCGCGGCCCCGCGGAAATTACCCCGGAATATCTGATCCATCTGGCGCGGCTCGCGATCCACGACATCGGTTATGAGCAGGAAGGCTTCCATTGGCAGCATGCCGATATCGCCTGCCATTTGCATGCCCAATCGGCGCATATCGCGCAGGGTGTGGATGCTGCCGGCAATAAGGATGAAGGCGCGGGCGACCAGGGCATCATGTTCGGCTATGCCTGCCGCGAAACGCCGGAATTGATGCCGGCGCCGCTCTATTACGCGCATGAAATCCTGCGCCACATCAGCACGCTGCGCCGCGCCAAGGACAACGCCGTGGCCGGTCTGCTGCCGGACGCGAAAAGCCAGGTGACCTTGCGCTATGTGGATGGCAAGCCGGTGGGGGCCACTTCCATCGTTGTCTCCACCCAGCATGAGGCATCGCTGGAACAGGCCGACATCAAGCGCCTGCTGCGCCCGATTGTGGAATCCGTGCTGCCCAAGGGCTGGATGTGCCCGGATAGCGAATTCTACGTGAACCCGACCGGCACCTTCATCATTGGTGGGCCGGATGGCGATTGCGGCCTGACCGGGCGCAAGATCATTGTGGATACCTATGGCGGTGCGGCGCCGCATGGTGGTGGCGCTTTCTCCGGCAAGGACCCGACCAAGGTGGACCGTTCGGCTGCCTATGCCGCGCGCTATGTCGCGAAGAATGTCGTGGCGTCTGGCCTCGCGGATAAGTGCACCATCCAGGTGAGCTACGCGATTGGCGTCTCAAAGCCGCTATCGGTCTATTTCGACCTGCATGGCACGGGCAAGGATGTGGATGAGGCGAAGCTCGCCAAGGTGATTGACGGCATGGTCAATCTCTCTCCGCGCGGCATTCGTGAGCATCTGAAGCTGAACCGCCCGATCTATGTGCCGACCAGCGCCTATGGCCATTTCGGCCGCGTGCCGGATCCAGCGAAGGGCACCTTCACCTGGGAAATGACCGATCTGGCGGATGAGCTGCGGCGCGCTTTCGGGCGTTGAGGCGCTGATCGGATGAATTTTGGGGCGGTGGGTGAGAGCCTGCCGCCCTTTTCTTTTCAGGACTGCGCATGACCGCTGATCGTCCCCCGCTGGCTGATGGTGTGCCAGACCGGCTTTATGGCCGGCGCCGCGGCCACCCCTTGCGCCCGCGCCAGCAGCGTTTGCTCGACGAAACCTTGCCGCGCCTTCGTTTGACGCCAGCGCAAGCCGCCGATCCGCGCGCCGCTTTCGGCATGGGTGATGTGCCGCTGTGGTTGGAAGTGGGGTTTGGTGGCGGCGAACACACGTTAGATCAAATCGCGGCGCATCCCGAAGTTGCTTACATCGCCTCCGAAGTGTTTGAGAACGGGCTATGCGCCTTGCTCACGCGTCTGGTGCCGGAAGGGGCGGAGGCGAGCGGTGCCTTGCCGCGCAATTTGCGCCTTTGGCCGCAGGATGCGCGGCATTTGCTGCGCGCTCTGCCGGAAGCCGCCTTGGATCGGCTGTTTTTGATGTTCCCCGATCCCTGGCCCAAGGCGCGGCACGCCAAACGACGTTTTGTGCATCCGGAATTGCTGCCCATGGTGGCGCGCGCCATGAAGCCGGGCGGCATTTGGCGCATCGCCTCCGATGATCCGACCTATCAGACATGGGTGCGTGACTGTATGGGCGCGCAACCCTTCTTTACCCTGGGCAGCCTTGCCAAGGCGCGACCCAGCGGCTGGCCGCCCACGCGCTATGAAGCCAAGGCGCTGCGTGAGGGCCGCCAGCCGCTTTATTGGGAATGGCGCCGGCGCTGATTTGAGCGACTGATTCACGGCTTCGGCGATGCCGCCTACGCCGATCAGGCGCTGATCTGAGCGACTGATTCACGGCTTCGGCGATGCCGCCTACGCCGATCAGGCGCTGATTAATTTCCGCGCCACATCAGCCGCAAGATCGGCAAGCCCCGCCGATGATGATGGATTGCCATCGCAGCATGGCCCGCCGCCAGCACCACCAACCCCCAAGCCGCGCCCTGATGCAAAGGCCGCAGCACATCATACAAAGCCTGATCAGGCGCGAAGGGGTGCGGAATGGGCAGGATCAGGAAGAACACTGTCTCAACGCCAATCGGCGCCGCCGCCGCGCTCAAGAAACCAAGTACCGGCACGGCAATCAGCAGCGCATAAAGCACGCCCTGGCCCAGCCGCGCCGCGCCGTGCTGCCAGCCGGGCAGCGCGACAGGCGCGGGCCGGCCGCGTCGCGCCAAAAGCCAAAGCCGCCAGACCCAAAGCGGGATCAGCAGCAAGCCAAGGCTCTTGTGCAGTTGATAGGTAATGATTTTGGCGAAAAGCGCCGAAAGCGGCAGCGCCACCATCACCAGGGCCAGCAGGAAATTCACTGCCACCAAGCCCGCCATGGCCCAATGCAGGCGCCGTTGCGCCACCGACCATGCCGCCATGGCCTTATCCGATCACCAGACTGACCGAAACGGCCAATTGCACCCGATCCCCCGTCGCCAAGCTATCGGCTGTCATGCCGAAGGCCGAGCGGCTGATCTCGCCACGCGCGGTGCAATCCACAATCTCTGCCCCTGTTGCGGCATCGCGCCGGCGGCCCGAAAGCCTGGCCTGCATGGTGACTGGCCGGGTCACGCCGCGCATTTCCAAGGGGCCGGCCAGCTCAAACGCCTCAATCCGTCCCCCCGGTTTGGCGCGGCCGGAAAATCGCGCAATCGGCCAGCGCTCCGCATCAAAATAAGCCGGCGAGCGCAGCAACTCCGCCGCCCCCGGATAGGCATGGGCGATGGAGCCGGTTTCGACCTGCACCGCGACACGCGCAGTCTCGGGCATGTCAGGGTCCAGGATCAATTCGCAGGCAAAGCGCGAAAACTGCCCCGTCGAGGTCAGCACCATCAGATGCCGTGCAATGAATTCCAGCCTGCCCTGGGTATGGTCAAAGCGAAACACCCGCGCTGCCTGGGCCGGAGCGGCAGCCAGGCCGATCAACGGCGGCACCAGGCCAGCCAAGGCTCGGCGAGGGATGAGCGGGGGTTTGGGCGTCACCAGCATGTGTCCTGATCCTAATCCCTATATGGCAAGCGCTCCATCCTTTTCTCAGCCCTTGCCTTTTGGCCGCGCCACAGCTACACAAAGCGTAAATACACCATCCGAGCTTACGGGGGGTGGCCTTGAAAGGGGCCGCCTTTTTTGTTTTTGCAGCCTGATTTGCCTCATCACGAAGGGCTTGAAGCCCGCATCGCGGAAGCGATCCTGCCCAGCCTGTCGCAGCTTGGCTATGAACTGGTGCGCGTGCAGGTTTCCGGCAAGGAACGCCCCGTGGTGCAGATCATGGCGGACCGCGCCGATGAAGCGCCCTTCACCGTGGATGATTGCGAAACCATCAGCCATGCCGTGGGCGCGGTGTTGGATGTCGCGGACCCGATCCGGGGTGAGTGGATGCTGGAAGTATCCTCTGCCGGGATTGATCGCCCGCTCACGCGCACCAAGGATTGGAACCGCTTCGCCGGCCATGTCGCGACGGTGGAACTTTCCATCCCGATGGATGGCCGCAAGCGTTTTCGTGGCATCGCCCTTGGCGCGGATGACCAGGAAGCGCGCCTTAAGCTTGATGATGGCAACGAAATCACCCTGCCGCGCAGCAATATCCGCCGCGCCAAGCTGGTGCTGACCGATGAATTGATCGCGGCGACGGCGAAAGCCGTCGCCCCAACAACAATGACCCATTAACAGGAGAATGCGCCATGGCCGTTGATATCGCCATTGCCCGTCCGGAATTGCTGCAAGTGGCTGACGCCGTCGCGCGCGAAAAAATGATCGAGCGTGAGGAAGTGCTGGAAGCCATGGAACAGGCGATCCAGAAGGCTGGCCGCGCCAAATACGGGCTTGAGAAGGATATCCGCGCCACCATTGACCGCAAGGATGGCCGCGTGAAGCTGGAACGCTTCACCGAAGTGGTGGAAGCCGAACCGGTCGAGAACGAAGCGACGCAAATCCCTTTGCGCATCGCGCAAAAGATCAAGCCCGGCATTCAGCGTGGCGAATTCATTGTGGACCCGCTGCCGCCGATTGATTTCGGCCGTATCGCGGCGCAAACGGCGAAGCAGGTGATTGTGCAGCGCGTGCGTGAAGTGGAACGCCGCAAGCAATTCGAAGAATACAAGGACCGCGTTGGCGAAATCATCAATGGCACCGTCAAGCGCACCGAATACGGCAATCTGATGGTGGATCTGGGCCGTGCCGAAGCGCTGCTGCGCCGTGATGAAACCATCCCGCGCGAAGCCTTCCGCAATGGCGATCGCGTGCGCGCTTACATCTACGATGTGCGGGAAGAACCGCGTGGGCCGCAGATTTTCCTCTCTCGCACCCATCCGGGTTTTCTGGCGAAGCTCTTCGCGCAGGAAGTGCCGGAAATTTATGATGGCATCATCGAAATCAAGGCAGTGGCGCGTGATCCCGGCAGCCGCGCCAAGATGGCGGTGATCAGCCGTGATAGCTCGATTGATCCCGTTGGCGCCTGCGTCGGTATGCGCGGGTCGCGCGTGCAGGCGGTAGTTGCGGAATTGCAGGGCGAGAAGATTGATATCATCCCCTGGTCGCAGGATCAGGCGACCTTCATTGTGAATGCGCTTGCACCCGCTGAAGTCAGCAAGGTTGTGTTGGATGATGAAGGCCGCCGCGTGGAAGTGGTGGTACCGGATGATCAGCTGAGCCTCGCCATCGGGCGTCGCGGGCAAAATGTGCGCCTCGCATCGCAGCTTACACGCTATGATGTGGATATCCTGACGGAAGCCGAGGAAAGCGAACGCCGCCAGGAAGAATTCCGCCGCCGCACCGGGCTTTTTGTGGAAGCGCTGGATGTGGATGATGTGATCGCCGGGCTTCTGGTGCAGGAAGGCTTCGGTTCCATCGAAGACATCGTGCAGGCCCCGGATGAGGAATTGGCCGAAATCGAAGGCTTTGATGAAAGTGTCGCCGCTGAATTGAAGCGCCGCGCTGAAGCCTTCATTGAAAAGCGAGATGCCGAAATGGATGAAAAGCGCCGCGACCTTGGCGTGGATGATGTGCTGATCGAAGTGGGTGGCTTCACGCCGGCCATGATGGTGACGCTTGGCGAAAAGGGCGTGAAGTCGCTTGAAGACCTGGCTGATCTCGCCGGGGATGAATTGGTCGAAATCCTTGGCGCCGAAGCGGTGGATGAGGAAACGGCCAATGCCATCGTTATGGAAGCGCGTCGTCGTGCCGGCTGGCTCGGCGATGAGGCATGAGGCAGAGCCCTGAGCGAAGCCTCTGCCCTGCCACCGGACGAAGATGAGCCCGAAAAGGGCCCACTTCGCCGCTGCATCGCCACGCGCGAAAGCCTGCCCAAGGCGGAGATGATCCGTTTTGTGCTGGGGCCGGGGCGCGAAATCGTCCCGGATCTGGCCGAAAGGCTGCCCGGGCGGGGAATGTGGTTGAGCGCGCGGGCCGATGTGCTAGAAGGCGCCATCAGCCGGGGGGCTTTTACGCGCGCGGCGCGCGGTCCTGTGGTTGTTCCGCCCGGTCTTCCGGCGTTGCTGCAACAGGGCCTCCGCACCAGGATTGCTGATCTGCTGGGGCTCGCACGCCGGGCGGGGCAGGCGGTGGCGGGTTGGCAGGCGGTGCGGGAATGGCGCGCTGCTGATCGGGTTGCCTTGCTGGTGCAGGCCAAGGATGGCAGCGCAGCAGAGCGTGAACGCCTCTCGGGCGGTGGCATGTTGGCGGTTGCGCCGCTTTCCGCCGCTGAATTGGGGCGGGTTTTTGGGCGTGACCACATTGTGCATGTGGCGGTTGCGCCGGGCCGTTTGGCGGAAGCCATCCGGTCTGAGGCGGGCAGGCTTTCTGGCCTTTCTCCGCCAGATAGTGTCTAAATCCCAAGGCTGTCCGGGTTATGCGGCAGTTTAATGTGTATCAGATGATCGGGTTCAAAGCGGCGAATGAGTGACCAGAACGAGCAGGACGCGGGTAAAAGCAGGCTGAGCCTTCGGCCCGGCGGACGCCTCGAGCTTGGCAAGACGGTGGATGCGGGCAGCGTCCGCCAATCCTTCAGCCATGGCCGATCCAAGACCGTGCAGGTCGAAGTCGTCAAAAAGCGCGCCGTGGCGCCAAGCCCGGTGCGGCCTGGCATTGGCGTGCCCGCCGCACGCGCCCTTGGCCCGGCCCCGGCGGCACCGGCTGTCGCGCCCGCGCCGGCACCCGTCGCCAAGGCGCCTGCTGCGCCAGCGCCAGCACCCGCAGCACCTCCACCCGCGCCGAGCCCTGCGGTGGCAGCGCCCGTGGAAGTAGCACCCCCACCGGCCCCCGCGTCCGTCGCTGAGGCGCCTGCGCCGGCGCCAGTGGCGGCTGCACCCGCGCCTGCACCAGCCGCGCCGCCCCCTGCTCCGGCTGCCGTTGCAACCCCGGCGCCGCCTTCAGCCCGCGTGCCAATGGCACCCCCACCCGCCGGCCGCGCCGGTGGTGCGCCTGGGCGCCAGGGTGCCGGTGGCCGCCAAGGTGGCGGGGGCCAGGCCGCCCGCACCACCAGCACGGGCCGGCCCTTGACGCAGGCGGAACTCGCCATGCGCCAAAGGGTGCTGGAAGAGAACCGCCGCAACGAAGCGCAGCGCCAGCGTGAGGAACGCGAACGTCAAGCGCTGATGGTGCGCTCAGCCGCCGAAGAAGCCGCGCGCCGCGTGGAAGAAGAAGCCCGCGCGAAGGAAGAAGCCGCTCGGCGGGCTGAGGAAGAGGCCCGCGCTGCGGTGGAAGCCGCACGCCGCCCCGCGCCCCCGCCGCAAGCCGCTGCGGCACCTGCTGCCGCGCCTGGGCGCGGCCCGGCTGGTGCGCCTGCGCGCAAGCCAGCCACGCCCTCAGAAGCGCCGGTCAAACTCACGCTCAAGGCGCGTGCGCCGTCTGATGATGATGAGGATGGGCCGCGCCGCCCCGCGCTGCGTCGCCCCGGTGCGGCTCCTGGTCCGGCCAAGCGGCTTGCGCCCGCACCGGTCAAGAAATCACCGCCCGGCGCAGACCGCCGTCGTGAAGGCCGCATTGACGTTGCCGCCGCGCTGGAAGGTGAGGATGAACGGACGCGTTCCATCGCCTCTGTCCGGCGCGCGCGTGAACGTGAACGCCGCCAGCAGGAATTGGCGCGGCTGCGGTCCGGCACGGAACGCGTGGTGCGCGAAGTGGTGGTGCCGGAAAGCATCACCGTGCAGGAATTGGCCAACCGTATGGCGGCGCGCGGCGGAGAAGTGGTGAAGTCCCTGTTCCGCATGGGCGTGATGGCGACACTGACGCAAAGCATTGATGCCGATACGGCAGAATTGGTGGTTCAGGAATTCGGCCACCGCGTGAAGCGCGTCAGTGAATCCGATGTCGAAATGGGCCTGGAAGGCGCGCAGGATACGGATACGGAATTGCTGCCGCGTCCGCCCGTGGTCACCATCATGGGCCATGTGGACCATGGTAAAACGAGCCTGCTGGATGCACTCCGCAAGACCGATGTTGTGGCGCATGAAGCAGGCGGCATCACCCAGCATATTGGTGCCTATCAGATCACGGTGCCGGCGGGTGACCGCGTAACCTTCATTGATACACCTGGCCATGAAGCCTTCACCGCCATGCGCGCGCGTGGTGCTTCGGTGACCGATATGGTGGTGCTGGTGGTGGCGGCGGATGATGGTGTCATGCCGCAGACGGTGGAAGCCATTCGCCATGCGCGTGCCGCCAATGTGCCGCTGATTGTTGCCGTCAACAAAATTGACAAGCCCGGCGTGAAGCCCGAACGCGTGAAGCAGGAATTGCTGCAGCACGAGGTTGTGGTGGAAAGCCTCGGTGGTGAAACCCAGGAAATTGAGGTTTCCGCCACACAGCGCATCAATCTGGACAAGCTGTTGGAAGCGATTTCGCTGCAAGCGGAAATCCTTGACCTGCGCGCCAATCCGGACCGCGCGGCGGAAGGCACCGTGATTGAAAGCAAGCTCGACCGCGGGCGTGGCCCCGTGGCGACCGTGCTGGTGCAAAAGGGCACGCTGAAGCAGGGCGACATTGTGGTGGCCGGCGCCGAATGGGGCCGCGTGCGCGCGATGCTCGACGATAAGGGCCGCCCCGTGAAGGATGCCGGGCCGGCATTGCCTGTGGAAATCCTAGGCCTGTCCGGCGTGCCGACAGCGGGTGAGAATTTCATCGCCGTTGAAAACGAAGCTCGCGCGCGGGAGATTTCCGAATTCCGTCAGCGCAAGCTGCGCGAAAAGGCCACCGCCACAGCGGGTGCTGGCCGTGGCAGCCTGACCGATATGCTGGCCCGCATCCAGGCGGGTGAGCAGAAGGAAGTCGCTGTTGTCGTGAAGGCCGATGTGCAGGGCAGTTCTGAAGCCATTGGTGTCACGCTTGGCAAGCTTGGCAATGAAGAAGTCCGCGTGCGCGTGCTGCATAGCGCGGTGGGTCAGATCACTGAATCCGATATCCAGCTTGCCAAGGCATCGGATGCGGTGATTGTGGCCTTCAATGTGCGCGCCACGTCGCAGGCGCGGGATTTGGCGCAGCGCGAAGGGGTCGAAATCCGCTACTATTCGATCATCTACGAAGTCGCGGATGACATTGAAAAGCTGGTCAAGGGCAAGTTGGCCCCGGTGCAGCGCGAAAAATTCCTGGGCTATGCGCAAATCCTGCAGGTCTTCGAAGTCAAGCGCATCGGCAAGGTTGCCGGCTGCCGCATCACTGAAGGCCAGGTCAAGCGCGGCGCGGGTGTGCGTCTGCTCCGCGATGGCGTTGTGATCCATCAGGGCGAATTGTCCACGCTCCGCCGCTTCAAGGATGATGTGCGCGAAGTCGGCAATGGCCTGGAATGCGGCATGTCCTTCGCCAATTACGACGACATCCGCGTTGGCGATCAGATCGAATGCTATGAGACGGAGACGGTAGCGGGCTGATCAGGCCCCAAGCCGCCCCGTCTGCCTGGCAGGCCCGGATTGAGAGATCCGGGCAGGGAAAACACGCATGAGCAAGCATCAGCATCACGGCCGGGCGGAAGGCCCTTCCCAGCGCCAATTGCGCGTGGCGGAAGAAGTGCGCCATGCGCTTTCCGCCACCTTTGCCCGCGCAGAATTTCGCGATCCCGCCTTGCAGGGCCTGCATGTCACGGTGACGGAAGTGCGTGCCTCACCGGATTTGAAGCATATGACTGCTTTTGTCGCGGCCCTTGGGCGGGAAATCACCAAGGAAGAGCTGGCCGGCCTGAAGCGCGTGAGTTCCTTTCTGCGGCGGGAAGTTTCCCACGCGGTGCGTCTGAAATATGCCCCGGACCTGCATTTCCAGCCTGATACGGCGCTGGATTACGCGATGCATATAGATGAGGTGATGCGCCGGCCCGAAGTGCAGCGCGATTTGCAAGCCAAGCCCGAAGAGGAAGACAAGCCATGAGCGAGGCTCGCGAAAGGCGCCCCGGCCCGCCACGCGGCAAGCATCGCCCGCATAAGAAGCCAAAGGGCATCGCCCTTGATGGCTGGCTGATCATTGACAAGCCAACAGGTGTTGGTTCGACCGATGTGGTCACGCTGTGCAAGCGTGGCTTCAACGCGCAGAAATGCGGCCATGGCGGCACGCTTGATCCGCTGGCAACCGGCGTGCTGCCGATTGCCTTTGGTGCGGCAACCAAAACCGTGCCCTATGTGATGGATGGCACGAAGACCTATCGCTTCACGCTGAAATTTGGCGAAGCGCGGGATTCCGATGATGCCGATGGCAAGGTGATTGCCACATCCGATGTGCGACCGGATGACGCGACCATCCGCGCCGCACTGCCGCAATTCATCGGCGATATCATGCAGGTGCCGCCCATATTCTCGGCGATCAAGGTCGCGGGCGAACGTGCCTATGATCTGGCGCGCGCGGGCGAAATCCCGGAAATGGCGCCGCGCCCGGCCCGGGTGGATCGGTTTGAACTGATTGAACGCCCGGATGCCGATACGGCGCTGTTTTTCGTTGAATCCGGCAAGGGCGTTTATATGCGGAGCCTGGCGCGCGATATCGCGCGGGCCTGTGGTGCGGTTGGGCATATTGTGGCGCTCCGGCGCATGCGTGTCGGTCCATTTCACGAAAAAGATGCCGTGGCCCTGGACAAGATCGCCGTTTCCGGCGATACGCCGCCCCCTTCCCCGGCGCTTCTGCTGCCGGTGACGACCGCGCTGGCCGACATCCCGGCGCTGGCCCTCACCGAAGCGGAAGCCGCGCGGCTCTCATACGGCCAGCATATTCCGCTGGTTGAATTCATGGGCCGCGTACCGCGTGAGGCTAATCCCGATGGGGGTTTGGCCAGGGCGATGGTGGGGGGGCGCCTGATGGGTCTTGCCCGCTTGGAAGAAGGCTTGCTGAAGCCAGAGCGTTGGTTGGGTCAGGGCGGTTCTTGAACCATTGCCAGGCATGGCCTGGACGAGAGGAGAAATCCGATGTCGATCACTGCGGAGCGTCGCACGACGCTTATTTCTGAATACGCCACCAAGGCTGGCGATACCGGCAGCCCGGAAGTGCAGGTGGCACTTCTGTCTGAGCGCATTTCCAACCTGACCGAGCATCTGAAGACCCATTCCAAGGATTTCCATTCCCGGCGCGGCTTGCTCGTGCTGGTGGGCCAGCGTCGTGGCCTGCTGGATTACCTGAAGAAGAAGGACCAGAAGCGGTATGAAACGCTGATTGGTCGCCTGGGGCTGCGCCGGTAAGTTTTTCAGGCTGGCGGATACCGCCAGTGGAAGAGAAGGGGGCCATGTGCCCCCTTTTGTTTTTCTGCCCGCTTATTTCTTCGCCGCCGGTGGCATACCCGGCAGCATCCCCCCCGGCATTTGCATGGAAGGCGCCCCGGCCGGGCGCTGGAAGCGCGCCACATTCTGCGGGCCATAACTCACGCGCAAAGCCTCAAGCGCGCCCTGCACCCCTGGGGCGCTCCCTTGGGAACGCAGCAGCACCCCATCATCGGTAAAGCAACCGGTACCGGAACCCTGCGGCCCCTCATGCCGCCAATTGGTGCAGGCAACCCCAGCCACGCGATCCGCGCCAAGCTTGGTGAAGCGCGCGGATTCAAGCGCGCGCACATGGCTTGCCGCCTGGGCCATCGGGATATCCATTACCATGGGCTGGGGCATTTGCATGACCATGAAGCCCTTCTGCCCGGCGAAATCGGCGATGGTATAGCCCATGCCGGGCAGATCAACGCGCATCAGCCGCGCCGCCGCCGCCCAGGCCATGGTGACTTCCTGCATGGGGCCGGCACCCGAAACGCGGTAGGTCACCGCCACATCGCGGCTTGGGAAAAGCCGAGGCGCGTCCTGCGCCAAGGCGGGCAGGGTGAAGGCAAGGGCGCTGAGCGCGAGAAAAACTGACCGCATGGGGTCCTCCTGAAGGGGCCGGCAATCCGGCCCGGCAGGACTATGCCCCCAAATTACGGCCAAAATCGTAAAATTCCCGCGCCTTTCCGCCGCTTTCCTGGCCCGCCCCGCAAGTTTCTGGTGGCATTTTCCCGCAATCCGGGCCATATCCCCCCTGGTGCTGCCCGGCCGGAAGCCGGGGCGCCAACCGCCGCGCTCGCTGCGGGTCAAGACAGTGTTTCAAGCCGTGGCTTCGGATAGGGACCACCGCGGCGTTTCCGGCCACATGGGCGGCCTTCCCGTCGCGCCTTTCCGCGATGGGCCCACCCCATGCCGCCCGAGACGCCGATAAAACGGCCCCGCCACCGGGACTCCCCGGCGTTTCTGTCTTCTCCCTCTGCGGCGCATTCCGGGGCCATTCGGCCCCTTCTGCCGCGCTGTCGCCCAAAGGGGGCGCGGCGTGGTTCGCGCTGGCATGGGCCAGCGCCCGAGAGGATGACGATGTTCGACAACTACTTCCGCAAGGAAATCGCCTGGGGCGGCAAGACCCTGGTTCTGGAAAGCGGCAAGATCGCCCGCCAGGCCGATGGCGCCGTGATGGCCCGCCTGGGTGACACGATTGTGCTTTGCACCGCCGTTGGTGCGCGTTCTGCCAAGCCTGGTCAGGATTTCTTCCCGCTGACCGTGCATTACCAGGAAAAGACCTTCGCCGCCGGCAAGATCCCCGGTGGCTTCTTCAAGCGTGAAGGCCGGCCTTCCGAATCCGAAACCCTGATTTCGCGCCTGATTGACCGCCCGATCCGCCCGCTGTTCCCCGAAGGCTTCCGCAATGAAGTCCAGGTGATTGCGACAGTCCTGTCGCATGACATGGAAAATGATCCCGATGTCGTTGCCATGGTGGGCTGCTCTGCCGCGCTGACGCTGTCCGGCATTCCCTTCTTTGGCCCGGTGGGCGCGGCGCGCGTTGGCTATATCAATGGCGCCTATGTGCTGAACCCCACCTTGGAAGAACGCAAGCAAAGCGCGCTTGACCTGATGCTGGCCGGCACTGCCGAAGGCGTCTTGATGGTGGAATCGGAAGCGAGCGAATTGACGGAAGAAGTGATGCTCGGCGCCGTCACCTTCGGCCATGCGGGCTTCCAGCCGGTGATCCAGGCGATCATTGAATTGGCTGAAGTTGCCGCCAAGGAACCCTGGCCGCTGCCGGAGCCTTCGGAAGCCGAAGTGGCGCTGAAGAAGCGCATCGCCGAATTGGGCCGCGCCGATATGGCCGTGGCCTATACGGAAACGCAAAAGCTGCTCCGCCAGGAAAAAGTGGGCGCGGTGAAGAAGAAGGTCATTGCCGCGCTGGAAGCCGAAGGTGCCGATGTGAATCTGGCCAAGGGCTTGCTCAAGGAATTGGAAGCGGATGTGGTCCGCAACAATATCCTTGATACCGGCAAGCGCATTGACGGGCGAGACACACGCACGGTGCGCCCCATCATGGCGGAAGTGGGCGTGCTGCCGCGCGCGCATGGTTCGGCACTATTCACGCGTGGTGAAACCCAGGCGCTGTGTGTCGCGACACTCGGCACCGGGCAGGATGAGCAGGTGATTGACGCGCTGGTCGGCGAATACCGCGAAGATTTCATGCTGCACTATAATTTCCCGCCCTATTCCGTGAATGAAACGGGCCGCATGGGCAGCCCCGGCCGGCGTGAAGTGGGCCATGGCAAGCTCGCCTGGCGCGCCATTCATCCGCTGCTGCCGGAGAAGGAGAAGTTCCCCTACACGGTGCGCGTTGTCTCCGAAATCACCGAAAGCAATGGCTCATCTTCCATGGCGACGGTCTGCGGGACATCGCTTTCCATGATGGATGCCGGCGTGCCGCTGAAGCGTCCTTGCGCGGGCATTGCGATGGGCCTGATCAAGGAAGATCGTGGCTTCGCCGTGCTGTCCGATATTCTGGGTGACGAAGATCACCTCGGCGATATGGATTTCAAGGTGGCCGGGACGGAAGTGGGGATCACCTCGCTTCAGATGGACATCAAGATCACCTCCATCACGCCGGAGATCATGAAGATTGCGGTGGAACAGGCGCGTGAGGGCCGGCTGCATATTCTTGGCGAAATGGCCAAGGGGCTGACCGGGGCGCGCACCGATGTGGCGGCGACCGCGCCGCGCATTACCGTGATCAATGTGCCGAAGGACAAGATCCGCGATGTAATCGGCTCCGGCGGCAAGGTCATTCGTGAAATCACGGAACAGACCGGCACCAAGGTGGATATCGAAGATGATGGCACCATCAAGGTTGCCGCCACCAGCACGGAAGCCGCGCAGCGCGCCATTGATTGGATCCGCGGCATTGTGGCGGAGCCGGAGCTTGGCGTGATCTATAACGGGAAGGTCGTGAAGACCGCCGATTTCGGCGCCTTCGTGAATTTCCTCGGCGCCAAGGATGGGCTGGTGCATATCTCGGAACTCGCGAATGACCGCGTGAACAAGACCACCGATGTCGTCAAGGAAGGCGATCAGGTGAAGGTCAAGGTCATTGGCTTTGATGAGCGCGGCAAGGTGAAGCTTTCCATGCGCGTCGTGGATCAGGCGACGGGTGCGGATATCACCGAACAGGTCGGCGCCAAGCGTCCCCGCCCGGAAGGTGATGACCGTCGCGGTGGCGAGCGTGGCGAGCGCCGCGAACGCCGTGACCATCCGCGGGGTGATTGATCCTGCCTGACCCATGCCCCGCCCCCTGACATGGGGGGCGGGACATGGCATAACGCCTCAAAACCGTGATTCTTTCGGGGAGCGCCAGTACTTGAAGGCCATCAATACAATCAGGATGGGGGGCGTTGATGTCCTGCCGCTGGTGGAAGGCGGTAAGGGTGTTGCCGTTTCCAATGGGCGCACTTGCGGGGCCTGGGCCTCGGCCGGCGGCGTTGGCACTTTCTCGGCCGTCAATGCCGATAGCTATGACGCGGATGGCAATATCATCCGCCAGATCTACCACGGCAAAACCCGCCGTGACCGGCATGAGGAATTGGTCGAATACGGCATCAAGGGCGGCATCGCCCAAGCCCAGCGCGCCTGGGATATGGCCGGTGGCAAGGGGCGCATCCACGCCAATATCCTATGGGAGATGGGCGGCGCGGAACGCGTGGCGCGCGGCATGCTGGAAGGCGCGCGCGGCCTGATCCATGGCGTTACCTGCGGTGCCGGCATGCCGTATAAGCTCGCGGAAGTGGCGCGGGATTTTGGCATTCACTACTACCCGATCATTTCTTCCGCCCGCGCCTTTGCCGCACTTTGGAAGCGTTCCTACCACAAGACGCGCGAATGGCTTGGCGGCGTCGTTTATGAAGACCCCTGGCTGGCCGGCGGGCATAACGGGCTTTCCAATAGCGAAGACCCCAAGGTGCCGGAAGCACCCTTTCCGCGCGTGCTGAAGCTGCGCCAGCAAATGCGCGAATTTGGCCTGGGCGATGTGCCGATCATCATGGCGGGTGGCGTCTGGTGGCTGGAAGAATGGGAAGACTGGATCGACAATCCCGACCTTGGCCCCATTGCCTTCCAATTCGGCACGCGGCCATTGCTCACGCAGGAAAGCCCGATCAGCGATGCCTGGAAGCAGCGGCTACTGACGCTGAAGCCGGGTGATGTGCTGTTGCAGCCCTTCTCCCCCACCGGGTTTTATTCGTCTGCCGTGCGCAATGAATTCCTGCGCGAATTGGAAGATCGCAATGAACGCCAGGTTGCCTATACGGCGGAAGCGGTGGGCGATCATTTGTCCGAATATGGCGTCGGGCCGCGCAAGCGCCCGGTATTTGTGACACCGCATGATCTGGCGCGCATTGCGCATTGGGAGGCAGAAGGCTTCACGGAAGCCATGCGCACGCCCGATAATACGCTGATATTCGTGACGCCGGAGAAATCCCGCGAAATCGTCAAGGATCAGGTGGATTGCATGGGCTGTCTTTCGGCCTGCCGCTTTTCCAATTGGTCTCAGCATGAACCGGATTTCGACAATGGCCGCCGCGCCGATCCGCGCAGCTTCTGCATCCAGAAGACGCTGCAGGATGTCAGCCATGATGGCGCCTTGGAAAAGAACCTGATGTTTGCTGGGCATAACGCCTATCGCTTCGGGCAAGACCCCTTCTATTCCAACGGCTTCATCCCATCGGCAAAGCAATTGGTGGAACGCATTCTGACCGGGCGTTGAGGCCAATCATGGCCGCGCCCATCTCCCTCGCCGCCTGGGGCAGTTTCCATGTCGGCGGGCGGGAAGTCACCATCGCTGATCAGCCCGCGCGTGAGGTGCTTTTCACGCCCGGCGGCGTGCCGGCCAAGGTTGACCCGAACGGCAGCTATCTGATCGGTGCGCTTTACGCGCAGTATATGATCCCCGCCGCACCGCGCGGGCGCCACCCGTTGCTGATGTGGCATGGCGGCGGCTTGTCCGGCGTGTGTTGGGAAACCACGCCCGATGGCCGCGAAGGCTGGCAGCATTATTTTCTGCGCCAAGGCTGGCCGGTTTATGTGAGTGATGCGGTGGAACGCGGCCGGTCCGGCTGGTCCCTGATCCCGGAAGTGACCGGCGGCACCGCGCTGACCCTGCCGATCGACAATCCCTTTGAGCGGTTTCGCATCGGCGCCGGGCCTGGTTCCTATCGTCGAGGGGAGGTGCTGCCCGGCAATCAATTCCCCGCCGATGACGCCAGTTACCGCAATTTCATGCGCCAGATCGTGCCGCGTTTCACAACGACCGATGAACTGAGCCTGGATGCCTATGATGCGCTGTTGCAGCGTGTTGGGCCGGCGGTGGTGATGGCACATAGCCAGGGCGGGTTTTTCGCCTGGAATGCCGCGCAGCGCCGGCCCGATGCGCTGCGCGCCCTGGTGCTGGTGGAACCTGCGTCAATCGGTGATCCGGCGCGCATTGCGGTGCTGCGCGATATTCCCGTGCTGATGATCTATGGCGATTACATCCGGGAAGATGCGCGCTGGCCCGATATTCGCGCGCGCGGTGTGGCCTTTGCCGAAGCGCTCCGCGCCGCTGGAGGCACCGTTGATATCGTGGACCTGCCGGAGCACGGCATTAGCGGCAATAGTCACATGATCATGATGGACCGAAATAGTGATCAGGTGGCGGCGCTGGTGCAGGGCTGGCTTGCCGCGCGCGGCTTATGGGCCTGATAGACCGGCTTTTCCTGCGGCGCCTTCCGGTCTAGCATCGCCTTTCTTGGAAGGAAGCGTGCCTGGAATGTCTGTGCTTGATGGCGCCGCGCGGCGGAATCTTTTTCTCTTGGCCTGTTGTCAGGCCATTGGTCAGGCCGGCAATACGCTGATGTTCGCCGCCACCGCGCTTTCCGTGGTGACCTTCTACCATAACCGGGACTTCGCGACCCTGCCGGTTACCCTGCAGCATCTTGGCATCATGATTGCGGTGTTTCCCGCCGCGGCGCTGATGCAGCGCATGGGAAGGCGCTTTGGCTTTCGCGTCGGTTCCATCTTCGGCATGGTGGGCGGCGCGATTGTGGCGCTTGGCCTTTACACCGCGACCTTTGCGCTCATGTGCCTGGGCGGCCTGATACTGGGTTACGCGGTGGCCAGCCTGCAAATGTATCGCTTCGCGGCGGTGGAGCTTGTGCCAGCATCCTATCGCGCCAAGGCGATTTCCTGGGTGACGGCGGGCGGCGTGGTGGCCGGCATTATCGGCCCCAGCATTGTGCGCTTTTCCCATGATCAGATGATGCCGCTTTATCTCGCGACCTATCTGGCGCTGATCGGCATTCATGCCGTGGTTTTCACCATCATGGGCTTCATCAAATTCCCGCCCATGCAGGAAGCGACCGTGAAGGCGGATGGCAGCGCGGTGGCACCACCGCGGCCCTTGCTGGAAATTGCGTCTCAGCCGCGTTTCATCGCCGCCGTGATTTCCGGCATGGTTGCCTTTGGCATCATGTCCTTTCTGATGAGTGCCTCACCGCTTGCGATTGTGGCTTGCGGCTTGCCGCATACGGAAGCGCATTGGGTGATCTTCATGCATGTGATGGGGATGTTCGTGCCATCCTTCTTCACCGGCAATCTGATCACGCGCTATGGCACCACCAATGTCATGTTCTGGGGCATTGCGCTGCTGTTGCTGGGTGTATTCGCTGCCCTCAGCGGCAATCATGAATGGCATTTCCGCGCGGCCCTCACGCTGAATGGCGTGGGCTGGAATTTCCTGTTCATTGGCGCGACCAACCTGGTCACCACCTGCTACCGCCCGAATGAACGCGGCAAGGCCCAGGCGCTGAATGACTTTTTGGTGTTCGGCACCACCGCGACTGCAAGCTTCCTGGCCGGCTTCCTGCATGAGCATTTCGGCTGGGTGCCGCTGAATTGGGCCTCCATCCCGCTGCTGCTGGTGGCGGTGCTGGCGGTGACCTGGCTGCGCTTTCAGCGCGAGCCGGCAAAAGCGGCGGCGTAGCCAGCCCTCACCACTGCGCCGCCGCAATGCTGCCATCCCCGCGGCGTTAGCTACTGTTGCGCGGGTGTTCCCAAACCCGCGCAAATTGATCTAGCCTTGCAGCGCTAGAACCCGAGGTCCCATGGCCGCGCCACGTCTGCTTCTGAAGACTGATCTTGCCGGGCTGCAACCCTTGCTGTTGCGCGGCCAACCGGTGCAAGCGCTGCATCAGCGCCTGACCGACCAACTCGCGGCCCGGGGCGCGCCCGCCGCGCTGTTCGCCGAGCCGATTACCGGCGCCGGGGCCATTTCCTGGTATGGCGAAGCGGCTGGCGAACCGCAGCCCTTGCCTTCGCTCTCCAGCGCCCGCCGGGCAGAGGCCGAGGCCACGCTGACCCGCCAGCTTCAGGCGCTCGAACCGCTGCTGGATGATGCCGAAATCGGCCCACTGCTGCGCCGCGCCTTGGTGCTGCCCAGCGCCGATTCCATCCTGGTGCTGGATGGTCAGATCATCCTGACCGGCTGGGGCTTGGCGGCGCGGGAGATTGCCGAAGATCCCGCCGCGCTCGCCGCGCAACTCCGCCGCGTCATGGGGCCTTATTCCCAGCGCTTGGCCTCGGCGCCCGATGGGTTCCTTTCCGGTGCGGCCATGGCCGCACCCACGCAGGCAGCCGCTGCCGCGCCATCGCCGGCGGCACCCCGCGCGGCAGCGCCACCACCTCCGCCACCGCCACCCGCGCCTGTGGTGGCCGCCGCACCCCGCGCGCCTTTTGGCGGGGCGGCGTGGCTTATCCCGCTGCTCACTCTTGTGGCGCTGATTTTCCTCGCACTCGGCTTCTGGCTCGCGTGGTCACAGATGCAGCGCGATCTGGCGGGGCGGCAGCAAACCGTCTCGATCGTGGATGATGCCGCAACGCGCAACGCCATCCGCCTGCAACGCGAAACCAATGAGGCTTTGGAGCGTGACCTGGAACGCATGCGCCGCCTGGCCGCGACACCCAATGTCTGCACGCCGGAAGGCCCGCTCGGCCTGAACCCGCCGCCAGAGCGCCAGCCGGTGCGGCCTGAGAGCGTGCCGCCCGCCATTCCGCAGCGCCAGGGTGAGGCACCACGGCCCTTCAGCGGCTCCCTCGCGCAATTGCTGGAACATGCGACAGTGATGATCGCCTCGGCCGGGCCGGCGGGGATTGGCCATGGCAGCGGGTTTTTCATTGCAGGCGATCTGGTGCTGACCAATGCCCATGTGGTGCAGCAAGCCGATCCCAATCAGATTTTTGTGATGTCGCGCGCCATGGGCCGTGCGGTGAAGGCGCAGCTGGTCAGCATGACGCGCGGCGCGGGCGGCGGCCCGGTTGAACCCGGCATGCTGGATGTGGCGCTACTTAAGCTGCCGGAAGCGGTGGCTGGCGCGCAGCCGCTGGCGCTGACACCCACCGCCGATAAGCTGCTGGATGTGGTGGCGGCGGGGTATCCGGCTTCGGTTGTGCAGGTCGAACAGGGCATGCAGGAATTGCAGCAGGGCCGGCTTGGCACCCCACCGGAATTGGTGCTGACGCGGGGCAGCATCAGCACCATTCAGCGGCTCGAAAACGGGTTGGTGGTCATGCCGCATTCCGCCGATATCTCGCCGGGCAATTCCGGCGGACCGCTGGTGGATACATGCGGGCGCGTGGTGGGGATCAATACTTTTGTGAGCGCCGCGTCCCAGTTCGTGGATCGGGTGAAATACGCACAAAAGACCGAAAGCCTGCTGCCCTGGCTGCAACAGCAGAATGTGCAGGCGGTGATAAAGACCGAAGCCTGCGAGCCAGTGACCCCCGGCCTGCCGGCGACACCGCAACCGCCCGCCAATACGCCTGCTGCGCCAACAGCGCCCACAACCCCCGCGCCACCTGCCGGCGCCGGGGCACCGCGTTAAAGCGGCGCCGCGCGCATGTCCGGCTCCGGCGATGGCAGCCTGATTGCCACTACCCGCAATGCGGAATTGCAGGTCTTGGGCACGGGCGGGCAGCTTGCGGTCCAGGCTTGGGATCAGATCACCGGCTATCTGCGCCGCGCGCGCAGCCCCGCCCATGCCGCGCTTTTCGCCGAGCCCAATCCGGATGCGGATCGCGGCATCACGGATTGGTATGCGGCGGGTCAGGGCGCGGCGCCGCCACTCGAATCCCTGCCCGAAGCCGAACAGGATGGCGCGCGCGCAGCCTTTGCGCAGCTTTATGGTGATATCCGCGAAGAAGCTGATCGGCTGCGCGCCAGCACCCGCGAAAGTGAGCGGTTTCTTGGCGAATTGATCGCCCTTGCGCTGATCACCCCTGCGACGGATTGCCTGCGCGTGGTGGGTGGCCAGCCCGTGCTGGTCGCTTGGGGTCATGCGAAGCTGGGCGAGGCACCGAGCCCCGAATTACTGATTGGCATGACGCGTCGGCGGGGCGGTGGTGGCCTGGCGCCGATGCAGATTGTCGGCCCGCCTGCGGCACCGCCCGCGAAGCGGCCGCTGCTGTTCTGGCTGCTCGGCCTGCCGGGGCTTTTGCTGTTGTTGCTTTTGTTGCTGCTGCTATGGCGCGACCCTTTTGGTTGGTTCAAGGCTGCGCTGCCGCAATGCGTGGTGCAGCCAGGCAATGCGGAATTGCTGGATGAACTCCGCGCGGCGCAGGCGCGCGAAGCGGGGCTTAGGGCTGACATCGCGCGAGAGATGCTGCGCCTTGGGGATCGCCGCACCGCCTGCCCACCGCCCGAGCCGCCACCGCCGCCACCGCCACAGCGCCGGGTTGAGCAACCCAC
Organism: Roseomonas sp.; assembly: GCA_020249435.1. Classification (GTDB taxonomy): domain Bacteria; phylum Pseudomonadota; class Alphaproteobacteria; order Acetobacterales; family Acetobacteraceae; genus Neoroseomonas. The sequence goes on from JADCFQ010000003.1 coordinate 91,669, forward strand.
GCCGCCCCCGCCACCGCGCCAGGAAGATGCGGAACGCGCCCGGCGTGAAGGTGCGCGCAGCGGGCGGGTGCAGATCATCCTTGCCTGGGATGACCGCAATGATCTTGATCTGATGATGATCTGCCCGAATGGTGAAAGGCTGTATTTCGATCATCGCCAAGCCTGTGGCGCCGTATTGGATGTGGACCGCAATGCGGGCAATAGCGCGCTGATCGCGACACCGGTTGAAAACATTGTCTTTGCCGGCGAACCCGCACCAGGGCGCTACCGGATCATGGTCTGGCATTTCCAGAACAACCCGCCGGCACCGGCATCTTCGCCCTATCGCGTCACGCTGAAGCGTGAAGGCAGGCCGGATCAGATTTTCACCGGGCGCGTGGCCGCCGGGCAACAAGTGGAAGTGGGGCATTTCGATGTGCCCTGATGCGCCATGCAGCCGCTGATCACGCTGCCGCTTGATGGCTATCGTCCGATCTTGCCGGCGGGGCAGGATCACGCGGCGGCGCATCGCGCCTTAACGGCGCTGCTGAATGATGCGCTGGGGCCGGAGGTCACGGGCTTTTTCGCCCCCGTCAGCGCCACCGAACATGGCCTGAGCTTCTTCGCCCCAGAAGGCCGCGTTGCGCGCTTCGCCGAATTGGATGCCTCTGGGCGCGACAGGCTGCGCGCCGAGATCGGGCGGATCATCAGCGAACTCCGTCGCGCTGCGGCCCTGGCAGCGGCGGAAAATCCGGCGGGGGCCGGGCATCTGCCCGCGCTGGTCGCCGCCGCGATTGAAATCCCAAGCTTTGAGCAGGTTTTTGCCCATGAAGGCCGCCCTGTGCTGGCCGGCTGGGGCACCGCACCCGGCAAGGCGCCGGGCGGGCTTGGCCTGCTCAGCGACTTGGATGATGGCAAGCCCGCCGAAGCGCCTGCCCGCGCCCCCTTGGCCGCGCTTGGTGCGGCTTTGCTCGCGCTGTTCCTGTTGGGTGCCTTGGCCGCCTTTGCCTCACCCTGGATCGCGCGCTGGCTGGCGCCAGAGCCCGGCATGTGCCGTGTCGAGCAGGGCGATCTGGACGCCATGCAAACCCTGCTCCGCGAAAGGGAGCGTGAACGGGAACTCCGCCATCGTATGGCAACGCTTGAGGAAGAACTGGGTCGACGCCGCGCCGAATGCCCGCTGCCGGAGGCGCCTCCGCCGCCGCCAGCCCCGGAACCACCGCGCCAGCCGGAACCCCGGCCAGAACCAGCGCCAGAGCCGCCACGCCCGCCGACACCCCCCCCGCCACCACCGCCGCGCCCGACACCGCCTCCGCCTCCGCCGCCACGCCCCGTGGAGCGCCCACCCAATGTCGAGCCCTGCAATACCGAAGTGCAGAGCGGTGGGCGCGGCATTACCGAAACGCGGCATTTTCTGGGGCCGAACCCCGGGCGCGTGACCATCACCTATAATACGCGGATCGAACCTGACCGGATCAGGGTTTATCACCGTGGGCGGTCTCTGGCGGAAACGCCGGGCTTTGTTTCCGGCACGGGCAGCCTTTCCTTCGATTGGAACCCGCCGCGCGGTGGTTCGGCTGAGGATTATGTCGTGACCGTGGAGGTGATGGGCACGCCTGGTTCGCCATCTACCCGTTGGGATTATCGCATCGGCTGCCCGGCAGGCGGGCGGTAATGGAATTGCGATGATTTTGCCGTAAAGCTGCACTGGTACTGCCATAGTGATAGAATGGTATTTGATGATTGAACGGAGACTTCCGCCATGACCGTGTTTGCCCTGGCCCGCCGAAAGCCCGCGCTAAAAGGTGCGGCTGCCTTGCTGTCGCTGTCCTTGCTTTTGCCTGCCTGCCAAAACCCCAATGTTGGCGCGGGCGGCCAGCCCCTAACAGCTGAGCAGCAGGCCATGCGCCAGCAATCGCAGCGCTGGAATCAAACCGCAGCGACCGGTGCGCTGGCGGGTGCCGCGATGGGTGCTGCGGGTGCAGCGGCTTTCGGGCGCGGCAATACCGGGCAGAATGCGCTGATCGGGGCGGGCATTGGCGCTTTGGTCGGGCTTGCCGCCGGCATGGCAGTCGCGGAACGCAATCTTGGCTTTGAAAAGCGCGAAGCGAGCGCTTCCCAGCGTATCCAATCCGCGCAGCAGGTCGCGAGCAACCTGAACAATACCGCCGCCGCTTCCGAACAGGTGGCAAAGCAGAATCAGCAGCGGCTGGCGCGGCTGGATCAGCAATATCGCGCCGGCCAGATCACGGCGGCGCAATACCGGTCACAGACCGAAACCATGCGCCAGGATGCGGAATTGATGCGCAAGACCGCCGGCGAAGCGCGTGATGCGCGCCAGCGCCTGGTGGCGAGTGCGCGTGAAGTGCCGCAATTGATGAATGAAGAAGCGAAGATTGATCAGGCGCAGCGCCGGCTGGAAGCGGCAGCGGATGATCTTGAATCCGCGCTCCGCCGCGTGCCGACGGGTTGATCCGCCATGAAGGTGAAATCCCTGCGCGCCATTGCGCCGCTGCTGATCCTTGCTGGCTGCGCTGGTGCCGGCGCCGGCCCCGCTTCAGAACGCGGCTTTTTCACCGGCATTGCTGCCGCCGCGAGTGGTGAAGATGTACGCGGTGCGCAACGGCTGGAAAGCTCTGCCGCGTTGCAGGAACGCGCGGCCTTCATGGCGGCTGAGCGCAATGCCGCGGCGCAGGCGGAAGCGGCGCGAACCGGCGCCGCTGTGCGCAATGCCGAGGCGCGGTTGGCGGCGCAGCAGCGCAGCCTGGCTGAGCAGCGCGCAACGCTCGAGCGGCTGCGTGCTGAGCGTGCGCAAAACCCGGCTGCGGCGGCGGAAGGTGCCAGGCTGCAATCGGAATTGGATGCGCAGGATCGCGACATCCGCGCGGCGGCAGCGCGGTCCGGCGGACCATCCGCGGATCAGGTGCAGCGCATTGAACGCCGCGCAGGCGAATTGGATGCGGCCTTGCAGAGCTTTGGGCGGATTTGAAGCGCCGCGTAGCCGCTATTCGTCAAGCGATTCCGGCAAATATCCCGTCCGCAGCACATGCGGCCAGGCGGCATTGGCGCCGACCGCTTCTGCCCGCCGCGCAGCGCTTTCCCAGTCATAGACAAGGGAGATCAGCTCCGCCATCGGCTTCGCGCTCTCGGTCGCGTGGATGATGGCGTAGCGCGCATGGGGGGATCGCGCCTCGGCACGATGCGGATGATCACCGCGCGTCACCCGAAAGCCGGGCAGGCCAAGGCTGCCGGGATTGACCACAAGCGGGCCATCGCCTGGCATGTGGATGATGCTCGATTGATGGCTATGGCCGCACAGCACAACGCGCGCTGCCATGCCATCCTCACCAAGCCTGTCGCGAATGGCGGAAAGCGGCGATGGCACCAGAATGCCGTGGCGCGGGTCTTCCAACAGGTTGCCCACATCGGACGCGGGCGTGCCATGGCAGGCGAGGATTCCCGGCGCGGGTGTCAGGCGTTCCGGCAAGGCGTAAAGCCAGGCGCGCTGATCGCCAGAGGTTTCCTGAAAGGCGAAGCCATCCTGGCCCTTCAGACCCTCAGCCACGCGATCCGTCAGCCAGCGATCATGATTGCCGCGAATGGTCGGGATGTTCTTTTCCATCAGCAGGCGCGTTGTCTCACCAGGCCAGCACATGCCGGAAGCGCAATCGCCCAGGCAGATGATGTTGGTGATGCCGCGCCGCGCGATATCATCCAGCGCCGCTTCAAGTGCGGCGACATTGCCATGGATGTCGGAGATGACCGCAAGGCGCATGGTGTGGGTTCCTGTTGGTGACGGCGCCAGAATGGCATGGCCGGGCGCTGGCTTGAAGGCTACGGTCCTGGCTGTTTGCCTGACGGTGCCCCACACTGGACTTGTCGCGTATTTATGCCGCTCTTATTGCTCATTTAGGTTGCTTGGCGTTCGAAAGCCAGGGGGTTTTTGCCTCCCAACGCTGAATGCCTGCGGCGCGGGTTATAGAAGCCGTTGATGTATTGAAAGATGCTGGTTTCGGCTTGGCGACGGGTTTCCCACGTCCGGCGCCAGAGCAGCTCGGCCTTGATGGTCTTGAAGAACGTCTCGACAATGGCGTTGTCATAACAATTGCCCTTGCCGCTCATTGACGGCTGCAAGCCGTGGTCGCGCAGGATTTTCTGATAGTCGTGCGAACAGTATTGGCTGCCGCG
>JADCFQ010000030.1 GCA_020249435.1 Roseomonas sp.
AGCAGCATGATCTCCGGAAGCGGGTAGACCACCTTCCAGGACTGGCGAGGGTCCTCAAGCGCAGAAAAATGATCCAGCAGTGACACAGAAGACATGGAGAAACCTCATCAAATCGAGGTAACCCATGAATCACATTACGCCGCTCTCAGGAATCCCGAACAGTCTCAAGCGATTGCCCTGCGGTCCATCCGTCATTCAAGCGGATGGGGATCAAGCGCCGACTTAACCTCAACGCCGCCCGGAATATCATCCGGGGCAGTTTCGCGCGGCAGGCAGATGAGGTTGAAGGAAGCGATGTGCGGAAAGATATTCTCGCTATCGCCGGCGAAGTTGCCTGGATTGAACAGCCAGGGAAGGTGCCACCACATCCGGTATTCAAGGTCGAACAGAGTAGCAATCAGCTCGGCGTGCTTGTCGCGACGATCATCCTCGACATAAAGATAGGGACGGAAGCGCTCAATTGTCTGTCGCGCGCCATCCAGCACAGGCTTTTCCATACCCTCAACGTCAATCTTGATCATGTGGCAGGCAGGCAGAAGTAGATTGTCCAGGGCAATCATTTCCACGACATCGCCATCACCGTCGCCGAGCGAAACACCGCCGAAATTGCCGCCGCTGCGGTAGTCAACCCGCGGCACGACAATCTCACCGGGTTCTGCACCGACTGCCAAGCATTTGGCATCCGTATTCTCAATGCCATTCAATGCCAAATTGGCGCAGAGCATCTGATAAATCACGCGCTGAGGTTCAAACGCGACAACCCCGCCATTTTCACCGACCAGCTTCGCAAGATGCACGGTATGCGCCCCGATATTGGCGCCAACTTCCACCACCAGCATGCCAGGTTTGATCAGGCCGGAGAAAAGCTGCGCCTCAAGTTCGGAAAACTCACCATAGCGATCCAATGATCCGCCCACATATTGGTCGCGAAAATTGTAAAGCATCACGCCATGGCGGCAGTGCTTCAGCCGCAAATGCGGGCTTGGCAGGGCGATATTGGCCAGTTTTTCGATCATTAGCGCGAGTTCCGTTTCAAGCAATAAATCATGCTACCAGGATTTCACACCCCATGCCAATCTATTGCTTGAAATGCGCCAACAAGGACCGCCACCCCAATGACCCGCCCGCCAAAACAGCGCGCTGATCTTTTGCTTGTTGCAACCGGCCTTGCAGAAAGCCGCGCCCGGGCGCAGGCGCTGATCCTGGCGGGCAAGGTCTTCACCGATGGCAAGCGTGTTGAAAAAGCGGGCGATCTGCTGGCTTATGGCGCGCCGCTTGAAGTGCGCGGTCAGGATCATCCCTGGGTCTCGCGCGGGGGGCTCAAGCTTGCCCATGCGCTGGCGCATTTTGGCCTGAAGCCGGAAGGGCGGGTTTGCCTGGACCTTGGCGCCTCCACCGGGGGCTTTACCGATGTGCTGCTGCATCATGGTGCCGCGAAAATCTATGCGGTGGATGTCGGCCATGGGCAATTGGCCTGGAAGCTGAGGCAAGACCCGCGCGTCGTGGTGCTGGAAAAGACCAATGCCCGCTATCTGGACAGCTCTGCCATCCCTGAGGCGATTGGCGCCCTGGTCTGCGATGCCTCCTTCATCGGCTTGCGCACCATCCTGCCAGCCCCCTTGGCTCTCTGTGCGCCGGGTGCCTTTGCGGTGGCACTGATCAAACCGCAATTCGAAGCGGGGCCCGGCCAGGTGGGCAAGGGTGGCGTGGTGCGCGACCCCGCGCTGCATCAGGCGATTTGCCGCATGATCGCCGATTGGTGGGCAGCGCTGCCGGGCTGGCAGGTGCTTGGCATCACCGAAAGCCCGATCACGGGACCTGAAGGCAATAAGGAATTCCTCATCGCCGCGCGCCGGGCCTGACCCGGCAGGGCTTGCGCAAGCGGCCCATCCCGCCTATCCGCCCCCTTCCTTTTTCAGACATTCAGGGGTTTGCCACCATGGCCATCGAACGCACCTTCAGCATCATCAAGCCGGACGCCACGCGCCGGAACCTGACCGGCAAGATCAATGCGGTGTTCGAAGATGCGGGGCTTCGCATTGTCGCGCAAAAGCGCATCCACATGTCGCAGTCCCAGGCCGAGAATTTCTATGGCGTGCATCGTGAACGCCCCTTCTTCAAGGATCTGGTATCCTTCATGACCTCTGGCCCCGTCGTGGTGCAGGTGCTGGAAGGCGAGAACGCGGTCGCGCGCAATCGCGAATTGATGGGGGCGACCAACCCCGCCAATGCCGCCCCCGGCACCATCCGCAAGCTGTTTGCCGAAAGCATTGAAGCGAATTCGGTGCATGGCTCTGACAGCCCGGAAAACGCGGCCATCGAAATTGCCTATTTCTTCGCCGGCAGCGAAATCTTCGCCTGATCCGGTGCCCGCTACCGCCCTGGCGGTAACCAGACCGTAAGCAGTTCTGGTGTTTACTGCGCCCTCAAGACATTGGGGACGCAGGCATGAGCGAAGGTTTCGGCTTCGAAGGGGATCGGGCGGCGGCGGGGCTGGATATTGCCCATTCGCCAGCTGAACTCCGCCATGGCATTGCCGAGGCGTTGGCCAATGATGGCGCCGGGCTGCGGCTGGACCTGCAGCCCGTTTGCAGCGCCAATGGCCTGGAAACCGTGGGCTATGAGGCGCTGCTACGCTGGGTCCACCCTGATCTCGGCCCGATCCTCGCCATGGAAACCGTCAATGCCGCGACCCAGGCAGGGCTGGCGGCGGCGCTGGATGCCTGGGTCTTCAATGAAGCCTGCCGCATCAGGGCGCGTTGGCCGCGTTCCGCCCCCTATATCTCCGTCAATATCACTGCCGAGGCGTTTTTGCGCGGCGATGGCACGGCTTTGATGCGTCGCGCCCTTTATGAAGCGGATACGGACCCGCGCGGCCTGGCGGTGGAATTGCCGGCCAATGCGGTCTCACTCTGGCATGATGCGGCGGCCAATCTGGCGGCGGGGCTGCGCGGGCTTGGGGTTGTTGCAGCACTTGATGATTACGGCGTGGCGCGTGGTGCCATCCTGGCCTTGCGCGCGATTCCCTTCGCCATGGTGAAGCTGCATCCAAGCCTTTGCGCCGGGCTGGATGGGGAAAGCCTCTCGGCACGCCGGGCTTTGGCGCTCACCACCGGCCAGATCGAAACTGCCCATGCGTTGGGCACCATTGTGGTCGCGAAAAGCGTGGAGACGCTGGCACAACTTCGTGCCCTGGAAAAGGCCGGCTGCGACGCCATGCAGGGCTGGCTGCTGGGCCGACCCGGCAAGGTGCCGAATCTGACCGAGTAGCCATCAGGAAGGGGCTTGCTTCACCCCTTCACATCCATCGCCTGCCTCAGTGCAATATTCGAACTGACGGAATCATCAGATCGAGTATTGCTCTGGGCACCGCAAAAGCTCTCTCGTGCTTATTGGCAAATGTTGGCCGTAATGCCGATGTCCACATTGGGCATGCGTCATGTCGATGCGCCAACCGCGTTGGCCATCGACTGACGCCTGAAGGGCCTCTCACCGTCACATGGCGGCGGGTTCATTCCGGATGCGTGATCTCGACGCACCACCAGCGCGGACGGCTACCCTTGTAAGAATGGCCGGTTGGTCGCAGCTCACGCGAATTTGGTCGATCAAAAACACCCAGCAGCAATGCGACGGTAGGGTTTTCGTCGATCGCGCCTAAACTGCTTCCGCATTGCGGACAGAAAGCCCGGCTTGTCCACTCGGACGAACGATAGGCCGCTGGCGGTCCTCCAGAACCGTTCCAACTCACAGAACTCTTCGGAAACTCAACCCACGCTGCCGTAAGCGCACCGGTATGGCGTTGACACATCTTGCAGGAACAGGTGTGCGGCTTCAGAGTCGGTGCATCCGCCTCGAAACGGATGTGCCCACACAAGCAGCCGCCCCGGTAAGTCTTGCTCTTGCGTCTGTTCGTCAGCACTGCCGCCTCGCCTCCTCATCGTCTTCGGGCATATGTACGGATCAATCCGATGGCTCCGGAAACGCTGTTTTCTATGTCCCAGAAAACATGGGCTTCAGAGCCGCAAGGTGCGGTTCATGGTGGCCGGACTGTGCCTCTGCTCTTGGAAAATGCTCACCCCTTCACATCCATCGCCTGCCTGAGGCCATCACTCACCAGATTGAAGCAGATGGAGGTGACGAAAATGCACACCCCAGGCAACACCGCGATCCAAGGCTGCACATAAATCGCGGTGCGGAGCGTATTGAGCATCAGCCCCCATTCGGGTTCTGGCGGCTTGGTGCCAAGGCCCAGGAAGGAAAGGCCAGAAGCCAAAATCATCGAAACACTGATCAGCGATGTCGCATAGACAAAGATCGGCCCCAGCACATTGCCCAGCACATGCACGCGCACAATGGTAAAGGCATTGGCGCCCGAGGCGCGCGCCGCATCCACGAAATCCAGATTGCGCACGCCCGTGGTGACGGTTTCCGCCACGCGAATAATGGGCGGGATGAACACCAGCGTCAGCGCAAGGATGGCATTCATGATGCCCGCGCCAAGCGCGCCGGAAATCGCTACCGCCAGCAGCACGGATGGGAAGGCGTAGAACACATCCGTCACGCGCATGATCGCCATATTGGTCTTGCCGCCGGCATAGCCCGCCAGCACGCCCAGCACCGTGCCGATCACGAAAGCAAGTGCGACAGGTGTAATGCCCATGAACCAGGAAAGCCTGCCGCCATAAAGCAGGCGCGTCAGCATATCGCGCCCGAGTTCATCCGTGCCCAGAATGTAACCCGGCGTGCCGATGGGCCGCAGCCGCCGGATCATGCTACCCTGATAGGGATCATGCGGCGCAATGACCGAGGCAAACACAATCGCGAGCAGCATCAACAGCAGGACCGCGGCGCAAAAGATCGTCACCGGGTCACGCCGCACGCGCTTCCAAACACCGGCCCAATAACCGGTGGAACGCTCTGGCGCCTGCCGCGCCTGAACGGCGAGTTCGGCTTCCGCCGCTGATGGGGTGGATGCAGTATTGGACATTGCCTCAACCCCGCTTGATGCGCGGATCAAGCGCGGTTTGCATTAGATCCACCAGAAGATTGAGGACGACGAAGAACATGGCCAGCACCAGAATGGTGCCTTGCAGCACCGGCAAATCGCGCTGGAAGATGGCGTTGTTCAGCAACAAGCCCGTGCCAGGCCAGGAAAATACGGTTTCCACCAGAATGGACCCACCCATCAGATAGCCAAGCTGCAAGCCCATCACCGCCAGCGCGGTCGGCGCGGCATTCTTCACCACATGCAAAAAGACACCGCGGCGCGTGAGACCCTTACCGCGCAGTGCGGTGACAAATTCCTGGTTCATGATCTCGGCCACAATGCCGCGCACCGTGCGCGTCACAATGCCCATGGGAATGACGGAAAGTGTCACGGTTGGCAGGATCAGATGCTTGATGTGTTCCCAATCCCAGACCCAATCGGAAGACCCGCCCGGCCCCGCCCCCATGGCTGGCAGCCAATTCAACTGCACGGAGAAAATCACCACCATCACCATGCCAAGCCAGTAATGCGGCACGGAAACGCCACCAACCGCAATCGTCACCGCCACGCGATCCAGCCAGGAACCGCGGAAGGTGCCGGCGAGCCCACCCAAGACGCAGCCCAGAATGAAACCAAGGATCGAGGCCGAGGCAGCCAGCATCAGCGTATTACCGATGGCACTTGAAAGATCGGACCAAACCGGCCGCCCGGAAGCGAGTGACCGGCCCAAATCCCCTTGCACCACCTTCATCAACCAAAGCCCGAATTGCACGGGCAGCGGCTTATCCAGCCCGTAATCACGCCGCACCTGTTCCACCACATCGCCCGGCGCATCGGGCGGAACGATTGCGTTGATGGGATCACCAGGGGCGATCTGCACCAGCATGAAACAGACAAACCCGACTGCAAGCGCAATCGGAATGCCATAGGCGATGCGACGGATCAGGTAGAAAAACATTGTCTCTCCGACAATCGCCGGGCGGGTTTTGCCGCCCGGCGATCAGGGGTTACTGAATGAAAGGCAGGCGCAGATCAACAAACCAGCTCTGCGGCTGCACATAGCCACGCACGCGCGGGCTCATGGCGCGCGGTGACACGTCATGCGCAATCCAGATGAACAGCGCCTCATCCACGCCTGCCGCATGCAGGCGGGCAAGGGCGGCATCACGCGCGGCTGGTTCGAAAGCATTGCGCGCTTCGGCGATCATCGCATCAAAGCGCGGATCGTTGAAGAAGCCCCAGTTGTTGGAGACCGGCGGGGCCATTTTCGAATCCCAGAAGCGCACCATGGCAAAGAAGGGGTCCATGGCAGCGAAGGAGACATTGGTGGCATGCGCCCCGCGCGCCGAGGCATGGGTGCAGCCCTGGCGCCAATTGGCAAACAGGGTGTTCCATTCCACGACATCAAATTCGACATTCACGCCGATTTGCTTGAGGTCCTGTTGCAGGAACTCGTTCATCGGCAGCGGCTGCATCTGACCCGAACCGGAAGCCGAGATCTGCACCTTCAGTGTCAGCGGACGTTGGGCGTTATAGCCCGCTTCCGCGAGCAAGCGGCGCGCTTCGGCCTTGTCGGTGCGGATATTGAAGCTTGGGTTGCCGAACCAGGGATGGCCACGCGGCACGGTGCCGACCGGGATGGACATCAAACCACCCAACAGGGTGCGCAGCCCTTCGCGGTCAATGCCGAGATTGATGGCCTGGCGCACCCGCACGTCACGCAAGGGCGAGCCTTCCGCGAAGCAGGGCTGCCAGGGCCAGACATGCGGCTGGGCATTGCTGGTGATCACCATGCCGCGCTGGCGCAGCTGCGGAATGGCATCAGGTGCCGGAGCCTCGATCCAATCCACCTGGTTGGACAGCAGCGCCGCGGTGCGCGCATTGGCCTCCGGAATTGGCAGCAGAACAATCCGATCAAGCTTCGCCTTGGTGTCCCAATAGCCGTCGAAACGCGCATATTCCGCACGTTCACGCGGGACAAAGCGCGTCATGCGGAAGGGGCCGGTGCCCGAAGGCTCCCGCGCAAAGGCGTTCCAGGTCGCTTCCGCGGTTGGGTTCGCGGCGCGGAGCCTTTCCCATTGCGTCGGGCTTGCCATGAACAGATTAGTCAGGTTGATCGGCAGCAGGCTGTCCGGCTCCGCCGTGAACAGCGCCACGGTATGATCATCAATCTTTTCCGCGCGGCGCAGCGTTGGCATGCGGGTCGCGGTCAGGCCCACCTGGCGCGGGTCATAATGCGGCGCTTCGCGATCCAGGATCTTGCGCACATTCCACACCACGGCATCGGCGTTGAAATCCGACCCGTCATGGAACTTCACGCCACGCCGCAGGCGAAACACCCAACGAGTCTTGTCATTGGCATCCACCGCCCATTCGGTCGCAAGGCCCGGGATGACCACGGAAGGCTTTTCGGCAGACGACAAATCCCACATGGTCAGGCCGTCAAACAGCGGAATGCCGGTGAAGCGGTTGCCCTCAAAGCCCTGATCGGGCTGGCCATGGGTCAGCGGAATATCCGCCGCCGTCATGCCGATGCGCAGCGTGCCCTGTGCCTGCGCGATGGACGCGCCCAGCACCGGCAATGCCGCAAGACAGGCGGTCATCAGGAATTTCTTCAATCGCATTGCGTCACTCTCCCTTCGTCACATTCGGGCAGTTTCGGGGGAAACCGCCAGCCAAGAACCCGACATCGCCGCGCCTGCCCGCAGAAGCTGGTGGCCGAGCAACGTCTAAAAGCAGCAAAGCCCGTGCCACCCCCCAGCCTTTGGCCGGCGGTCAGGGATATTCATCCCTGCCTCATTTATCGGCAGCACTGCCTGACGATGCGGCGCCGCGCGGGAACGCGCAATAGGCAAAACGCGCGCGCCCAGCTCTCTTGCCAGCCGCGCCGTGAAAGCGGCAGAAGCGCGCCATGCGCATCCTGCTCCTGAACGGCAATACCGACCCCGCCATCACTGCCCTGATCGCTGCCCGCGCCGAGGAAGCCCTGCCCCGGCTTGGCCTGCCCGCCTGCGATCTGGTGCCGGCCACCGCCCCTTTTGGCGCGCGCTATATCGCGACGCGCGCCGCGGTCGCCATTGCCGGGCACGCTGTGCTCTCCGGCCTTGCCGAGCATATCGGCGCGGATAATCCGCAAGGTTTTGATGCCGCCATCATCGCCTGTTTCGGCGAACCCGCCATTGAAGCCACGCGCGAATTGCTCCCCATTCCGGTGATTGGCATGGCGGAAGCCTCCATCACGCTTGCTTTGGAACAGGCGCCGCGCATCGCGCTGCTGACGGGGGGCGCCGCCTGGGTGCCGATGCTGGAAGAATTCGCGCTGATCCGCGGCCATGGGCCGGATCGCGTTCAGGTGCGCTCCGTACCGCCCACCGGCGACATGATCGCGCGCGAGCCCGAAAAATCTCTGGGCCTGATCGCCGAAGAAGCGCGGCAGGCCGTGGCGGCGGGTGCGGGCGTGGTGGTGCTGGGCGGAGCCGGGCTGGTGGGCCTGGCGCCGGAGCTCGCGGCCATGCTGCCGGTCCCGGTGCTGGATAGCCTGGATTGCGCGCTGGTCATGGCCTGCCGGGGCGGCCGGGTGCCGGCCCGCGTGGCGCAGGCGCCGCAAATCGGGCTGGGACCGGACCTTGCCCGCCTGCTGGCCGGAGAAAACGCAAAATCTAAGTAAGTACTACTTACCTTTTTTTGCGCCCCAGGCTAATCTCACGCAAGAAATCAAAACCCCGAGGATACGCAGCAATGGCTTCCTTCCCGATCACCCGCACCACCACCCCCAAGGTGAAGCCCGCCGATGATGAATTGGCCTTCGGCAAGGTGCTGACCGATCACATGTTCCTGATGGATTATCAGGAGGATAAGGGTTGGCATTCGCCGCGCATCGTACCTTATGGTCCGCTCAGCCTCGATCCTGCGACCTCGGTCCTGCATTACGGTCAGGCGATTTTCGATGGCCTGAAGGCGTTTCGTGGTGATGATGATCAGATCCGCCTGTTCCGCCCCGATCGCCATGCGGAGCGCTTCAACCGTTCCGGCCAGATCATGTGCATGCCGGAATTGCCGGTGGATATCATTCGCGAAAGCTTTGATGCGCTGGTCGGGCTGGAACATGAATGGGTGCCGCGCAAGCCCGGCACGGCGCTTTATCTGCGCCCCACCATTATCGCGACCGATGTGATGCTGGGCGTGCATCCGGCGCATAATTACCTGTATTTCCTGATCCTCTCGCCCGTTGGCACTTATTACAAGGAAGGCGTGAAGCCGGTGAAAATCCTGGCGTCTGACACGCATGTCCGCGCCGTGAAGGGTGGCACCGGGGAAGCCAAGACCGCCGGCAATTACGCCGCGAGCCTGGCTGGCCAGCGCGATGCCGCGAAGGCTGGCTATTCGCAGGTGCTTTATCTGGACGGCGTCAATCGGAAATACCTCGATGAGGTCGGCACGATGAACATCATGCTCCGCATCGGCGATGAGGTGATCACACCGCCGCTGACCGGTACCATCCTGGATGGCGTAACCCGCGCGAGCACCATGCAATTGATGCGCGATTGGGGGCTGAAGGTCACCGAACGCCAGATCGCCATTGAGGAAGTCATGGCCGCCGGTCGTGACGGCACGCTCAAGGAAATGTGGGGCACGGGGACGGCGGCGGTGGTCTCCCCGGTCGGGACGCTCGGCTATAAGGGCGAGGATGTGCTGATCAATGGTGGTGAGATCGGCGATGTCACGCGCCGGCTTTATGATGCCATCACCGGCTTGCAATATGGCCGCAGCAATGACCCGCATGGCTGGACGAGCATTGTGCGCAAGGGGTGAGCTAGCCCTTCAGTCCGGCTTCTTCGCGCCGTCGGTGATGGCGCGCAGCTTGGCTTTTTCTAAAGCCAGCCGCGCGCGTTCCGCCTTGGTCTGCCCGTATGTGGCGCGGTTTTCGGCGGCCTTGGCGGCCGCTTCGGCCCGCGCTTTGGCTTTGCGCGCGTGCTTCAGGTTGACGATTTCAGCCATGCCATCAGGATAAGCCCATCTCACCCAGAAGGAAAACGCCCATGCCCATGATCTCTCTCACCGCTGCTGATGGTTTTCGCCTGCAAGCCTATCGCACCGGCCCGCAGGATGCCGCGCGCGCCCTGGTGGTGACGCAGGAAATCTTTGGTGTGAACCGCCATATCCGCAAGCTCTGCGATGATTTTGCCGCCGCTGGTTACGCGGTCATCGCGCCGCAGCTTTTTGATCGTGCCGAACGCAATGTGGAGCTTGGCTATGACGCCGCCGATCTGGCGCGCGGGCGCGAATTGCGTGGCAAGATTGATGCCGGCAAGACCGTTTTGGATGTGCTCGCCGCCGCCGCTGCCCTGCCGCTCCAGGCCAAGCGCGGCATTGTCGGCTATTGCTGGGGCGGCACGGTCGCCTGGCATGGTGCCACACGCAGCAGCGCCTTTTCGGCCTCGGTCGGCTGGTATGGCGGCGGGATTGCAGCGGCGAAGGATGAGGTGCCGAATTGCCCAACCCAGCTCCATTTCGGCGAAACCGATGCTTCAATCCCCATGAGCGATGTGGAGGCCATTCGCGCCGCGCGCAAGGAAGTGGAAATCTTCGTCTATATGGGCGCTGGCCACGGCTTCGGCTGTGATGAGCGCGGGTCTTATGTGGCCAAGGATGCCGCACTCGCCCAGGAACGCACGCTGGCGTTTTTCGCCAAGCATCTCGGCTGAAAATTGGGGCGCGGGGGCTGGCCCCGCGCCCAGCAGATCACGCCTTCTTGTCGGTGGAGAGGTTCTTCACCTCCTCCATCGCTTCGGTGAAGCGCTTATTCAGCACTGAAAGCGCCTCGCCGCTGGATTTCTGAATGAGATCGGCCAATTCCTGCATCTGCCCAACGGCGCGTTCATAGGCAGCCTTGGCCATTTCGGCGCGCTTCGCGGCCTGTTCCTGCATATCGCCCGGGCTTGCCATGCTGCGCATCGCGTCCTGCATTTCCGCGACCGATTGCTGCACGATTTCCATATGCCGTTCGGCAACCGCGCGCGCCCCTTCCAACGCGACCTTATTGGCTGCCGTAATGGCCTCCAGATTCTTCTGCTGCGCCTTGGCGAGTTCTGTCATATCCGGCATGGCGGGCAGGCGGAACTCCGCAAACATTTTCGTGATATCCATATTGGGCTTAAAGCTGAAGGGATCGGTCATGAGGGGTCTCCGGGGGTGAAACCCCAGTATAGACCGCCTGCGCGGAAGGTCACGAAGTTTCGGCGGCTTCCCCGGCCGGTGGCGGCGTGGCCTCCCCACGGAGCAGACCAAGCGGGCGGGCGATCCGTTCTGCCCGATCCAGCGCTGAATCGAGCGCGGCCATGGTGGCCCCCATATCCGGGCTGTCATCGCGCGCCCAGGCGCGGATGGTCGCAAGCCAAACACCGGTCAGGCCCAAAGCCAGCACCCTTGCCTCGCCGCTTTTCGCCTCAACCTCCGCCGCTTCCAGCATCCAGCGCATGGCAACGCCGATATGGGGCGCGAGCGCCAATGCCAGTGCGGGCTCGCGGCGCATATCCTCAAGCAGGCGCAAAATACCTTCGCGATGCGGCTGCATGGCATCCAGCCGGCGCATCAGCACATCAAAAATCCGGTCCCGCGCAGACCCGCCCTGGCCTGGAATGGTACCGGCCAAAACGGCCTGATCCATCACCCGGCCATGTAACAGCAATAGTTCCAGCCGGGTGGGGAAGCGTTCGCGCAGGCTGGCGGCTTCCACGCCCGCCTCAGCAGCGAGCCGGCGCATCGTCAGCCCAGGCCAACCATGCGCGGCTATCACGCGCCAGAGTGCGGCGATAAGACTTTCATCGTGAGAAGGCTGGGACATGGCGGAAAGATAAGCCAAAACCGTGACCCCGCGCCAGAGGAAGATCAAGGATGCCTGCTTCCAACCTGATTCTTTAGCCCGCTGCTTTACTCAACGGCTACCCGTCGCGGTCATCAGCAAACCACCGAACCGGACTAAAGCGCCCCGAAAGCACGGAAAGCCGCAATAAAGCTGGCCTCCGATTTGGCAGGCGAATAGGCGGCAGCGGTTTCGCGGCCGGCAGCGATCATGGCAGTCATTGCCGGGTCGCGGCGATTGAGCCCCTCCAAAACCTCGGCCAGGGCATCAATAACGCCTTCGATCTCATCATGGCCGAACCAGCGGCCATTGGCGGCATTGGCGTAGTCGAGCCCGCCCCAGCCGTGATAACCGACAACAGCGCAACCTGAAGCCATGGCTTCAATTGGGGTCAGACCAAAGGATTCCCTATGTGATAGGCTCAGAAAAACAGCGCTACTGGCCATGGTCCCGGCCACCGCATATTCGGGCAGGTTTTCGATACATGATACAGGGACGGAAGCGAATTGCGGATGCAAATGCCTGAAGCCGGCGATGATTGCTTCAAAATCGGATGGGAGTTTGCGCGGAATGGTGCAGATGCTTAGCTGTTTTGTGCCGGGGCGGAAGGTCGCGCCATCGACCGACACCTGGACCAGCTGGGTGGAAGCCGCACCGCTTACGCGCCGGACAAGCCTTGCGCTGCCTGCTCCCACGGTGATGACACCATCCCACGCAAAAGGCGCTGGATCGGCGAAGCGTGTCCTGAGGTAATGAAACGGATTCTGACAAAACAGAATACGGCGGGGTGAAGCGCCCTGCAGCAATTGGCGGGCTCCTGAAGCAGGCACATCCTCGGGCAGAACGATCAGATCGTTTTCGCTGAGAGCGGGAAGATCCTGACAATGTGGCGCATCAGAAGCGAACCAGCCTGGACGCCCATCGCGCTGCCAGACGACCGCATCCGCCCCATGGCGCGCCAATACCCCAGCAGCCCAATAGATCATTTTCCGACCGCCTGAGACCACATTTTTGCGAAAGGGCACCGCGAAGACAATACGAGGCATGTTGAAAAACACCTTTGTCGGAGAAAATGACGAGACGTTTTACAATCTGATGCGCTGCAGAGACATCCACCAGAAGCCGTTCCGGCGCGACTGATGTCCCTTCCCGTTGAAGGATGTGGCCGCCCCGCGGTCCCCTCTAACCTGCCAATTCCCGCGCCCTGTCCGTCGCAGCCTGAATCGCACTCGACATCGCCTTGGGCCAGGCATCCTGTTCCATCAGGACCGCGAGTGCACGTTCTGTGGTGCCCTTGGGGCTGGTAACCGCGCGGCGCAGATCGGCGGCGTCCTGTTCACTGGCACCAAGCAGAGCGCCAGACCCCGCCACCGTTGCGCGCGCCATGCGCCGCGCCAGATCGCGTGGCAGGCCCTGTTCCACCGCGGCAGCTTCCAATACCTCGGCCAGCAGAAACACATAGGCCGGTCCGCCGCCCGAGACCGCAGTGACGGGATTGATCTGATCTTCCTGATCCACCCAGGCCACTTCGCCAATGGCAGCGAGCAGCGCATCGGCCAGCGACTTTTGTGGTCCAGTCACCCCCGGCCCGGCAAAGGCCGCCGTGAAACCTTGGCGGATGGCCGCCGGCGTATTCGGCATGGCGCGCACCACTGCGGTATTGGCACCAAGCGCCGCCTGCATGGAAGCAATGGAACGCCCGGCCATGATGGAAAGAAACAAGGCACCCTGACCGGCAAAACGCGCATAGGCCGGTAGGCTTGCCGGCGCTTCCTGCGGTTTGATTGCGGCCACCACCGCGGCGGGGCGGAAATCGGCCGGGATCGCCCCGGCATCCGCCACCACGCGCACCCGCCCGGCAAAGGCGGCAACCGCGGGCGCATGGGGTTCCACCACCACGGCGTCAGACAAACCTTGCTCCAGCCAGCCGGACAGCATCGCGCCGCCCATCTTGCCGCAGCCAATCAGAAGGATCGGGGGGAGTTTTTCGCTCATGCCCCCAGATTGCCCATGAAATCAGGCGCGGGCAATCACCCGCGCGCTTGGAAGTTTACGCCTCGCCCACGCAATCCAGCATGGCGGCGGCCAGCGCATCGGCTGGGCTTTTCCCGCCCCAAAGCACGAATTGGAAGGCGGGGAAGAAGCGCTCACATTCGGTGAGTGCGATATCCACCATATCTTCCAGGCTTTCGGCCGAGGCCCCCTGTGCGCCGCGCAGCAGCACGGAATGGCGGAACACTGGCACGCCTTCCTCCGATTCAATTCCGAAATGCCCGATCCAGAGCCGATCATTGGCAAGTGCGAGCAATTCATACAGCTTTTCCCGCCGCGCCGCCGGCACTTTCAAATCAAAGGCGCAGGTGAAGGCCATGGCGCTCATCTCGGAAGACCAGGAGAAATGCAGCCCGTAATCGCACCATTTCCCCGGTGCCTCGGCGGCCATTTCCTCATCGGACCGGCGTTCAAACACCCATTCATTACCGGCGATGATCTGTTCCAGCACGTCCAAGGGATTGATAACGCGATCAATTTCAGTGTGTAGTGAGGCGGACATCGGAAACTCCCCCTTTCCGATCAGCCAGCCTGCACCCCAACATCTGGTGTGCGAATCGGGCCGGCGACCACAAGGGGGAGATTACGCAGGTGCGGAATCCCACCGCAAGGGTGAATAGGTTACAAACCTGTCTCAGCTTTTGGATGAGGATTTTCCGCCCGATTTCGGGGTGGAACGGGCCTCCAGCGCTTCCACGCGGGCGGCAAGGTCTTCCGCCTGTTCCCGGGCGCGGCGGGCGACATCCATGGCAGCGTCCAATTCCTCCCGCCGGACCAGATCAAACCGCCGGACCACAGCTTCGACCTGCGCTTTGGCGATGGCTTCAATTTCCGCGCGGATGCCGGTGAGCACCGAAAAGGCACCGCCCGCCATGCCGGCCAAATCATCCATCACGCGCCCGCGCCCGCTACCCTGATCCTTCATCACCTTGTCCTTTCGGCCTTGCTTGCCGGTCTATCCACCCACGGCCTATACGCTTGGCACCGTTCGCTCAAGGCTGAGGTTGCAAAGACCGCCCATGCATATTGTCACCGGCGGGGCCGGTTTCATCGGCTCCAACCTGGTTGCCGCGCTTTGCGCCCGCGGGGCGGAGGTGATGGTGGTGGATCGCCTGCGCCAAGGGGTGAAATGGCGCAACCTAGCCAAGCATCCGATTGCCGGCGTGATCCCGCCCGAGGAGCTGTGGGATTTCCTTGGCGCCCACGCGCCGGTCGAAGCCGTGTTCCATATGGGCGCAATCAGCGCCACCACGGAAACCGATGGCGATCTGGTGGCGGCGGTGAATATGACCCTGTCGCAACGCCTATGGGATTGGTGCGCCAAGCGCGGCGTGCCCTTCATTTATGCATCCTCCGCCGCGACCTATGGCGATGGCACGCTTGGCTTTGATGATGATGCATCCGAAGTGGCATTGGCGAAGCTGCGGCCCTTAAATCTTTATGGCTGGTCGAAGCTCGCTTTCGATCGGCGCGTGGCGCAGATGCTTGCGCGCGGGCAGGCGCGGCCACCGCAATGGGCGGGGTTGCGCTTCTTCAATGTCTATGGCCCCAATGAACACCACAAGGGCCGCATGGCGAGTGTGGTCTTGCATAAATTCCGCCAGATCATGGGCGGTGAGGCAGCGACACTTTTTGCCTCAGACCGTGACGGCATTGCCGACGGCGCACAGCAGCGCGATTTCGTGCATGTGGATGATTGTGTGGCGGCAATGCTTTGGCTGCATGACAATCCTGGCACTTCCGGCCTGTTCAATATCGGCAGCGGCCGGGCGCGGAGTTTTCTTGACCTGGCGCGCGCCATCTACGCCGCCTTGGACCGTGCGCCGGATATTCGCTTTGTGCCAATGCCGGATGATCTGAAGGGCAATTACCAGTATTTCACCGAAGCGCGCATGGAACGCCTGCGCGCGGCCGGCTTTCGCAAGAACCCAATCACGCTGGAAGCTGGTGTTGCTTCCTATGTGCGTGATGTGCTGCTGCGGGCCGAGGACCCCTTCGCCTGATGTTCTTCGCGATCCCCTTTCCGATGATTGACCCGGTGCTGGTGCAGATCGGCCCCTTTGCCATTCGCTGGTATGCGCTCGCCTATATCGCTGGGATTGTGCTTGGCTGGCGGCTCGCGCGGCGGCTGGTGGTGCTGGGGCCAAAGGTGGCGACGCCCGAACAGGTGGATGATTTCGTCACCTGGGTGACGCTTGGCATTATTCTGGGTGGGCGTTTTGGCTATGTGATCTTCTATCGCCCCGATATTTTCCTGCGGGCGCCTTGGGAGGTCCTTTATTTGTGGCAGGGCGGGATGTCCTTCCATGGCGGCGCGCTTGGGGTGATTCTGGCGCTGTTTTTCTTCACGCGGCGTCAGGGGTTGGATTGGGTGGCTTTCTCCGATCGCGTGGTTTGCGTGGTGCCGATTGGGATTTTCCTGGGGCGTTTGGCGAATTTCATCAATGGCGAGCTCTGGGGCCGCGTGAGTGATGTGCCCTGGGCCATGGTATTCCCAGGCGCGGGGCCCGATCCGCGCCACCCGTCGCAGCTTTACCAGGCAGGGCTTGAGGGGTTGTGCCTGTTCATCCTGCTGATGGTTTTGGTCTCCCGCCCAGCGGTGCGCGCGCGTATCGGCGTGCTTTCCGGCGTTTTCCTGGCCGGCTATGGCTTCGCACGTTTTACGGGCGAGTTCTTCCGCCAGCCCGATGCGCATTTGGGCTTCCTGTTCGCCGGCGCGACCATGGGGCAATTGCTGTCACTGCCGATGATTGCGGTGGGGGGTTGGTTGGTGGCGCGGGGGATGCGGCGCGGGGCGTGACGCGTGGTGCTGTTGGAGAGGATTGAACTCTCGACCTCTCCCTTACCAAGGGAGTGCTCTACCACTGAGCTACAACAGCCAAGGCCCATCAGGCGCGGCTTCCCTTAGCCCCAGCCTGGGGCGTCCCGCAACCCCTTGATGCCAGGCGCGGCTGCTGCCAATTGCCAGCCCCATGGAAAAGCCAGGCAAAACCCCGCCAAAGCAAGCCCTGTCCCGCGAAGAAAGGCTGGCCGCCGCACTGCGGGAGAATCTGCGCCGCCGCAAGGCCCAGGCGCGGGCGCGGGATGCGGCAGAGGCGCCGCCAAAGCCGGACAGCCCGGAAAAACCCAGGGAGTAAAGCCGGGTTTCCCCAAGCGGCCCATTTGGGCTAATTCCCCGCCATAGGGGCCGCGTGCCCAAGCTTTAAGGATATGCCATGAACTGGATCAGCGATTGGGCCCTGCCGAAGATCCAGGGCCTGTTCAAGCGGGAAGCGCCGGAAAACCTCTGGCATAATTGTCCATCCTGCCAGCAGATGATTTTTCATCGCGATCTGGAAAAGGCTTTGCGGGTCTGTTCGCATTGCGGGCATCACATGCGCCTTGGTGCGGCGCAGCGGCTGGAAGCGACACTCGATCCGGGCTTTTCGCGCATTGAATTGCCCAAGGCACCGGCGGACCCGCTGCGCTTCCGGGACCAGCGCCGCTATGCGGATCGGCTGCGTGAAAGCCAGACCAAGACCAGCATGGATGATGCCGTGGCCGTCGCACACGGCACCATCAACGGGCAGCGCGCCGTGGTGGCCGCGTTTGAATTCGCCTTCATGGGCGGGTCCATGGGGGCCGGTGTGGGTGAGGCGATTGTCACCGCCGCCAAGCTTGCCGTGCTGCAGGATGCGCCGCTGATTGTCTTTACGGCTTCGGGCGGGGCGCGCATGCAGGAAGGCGCCATCAGCCTCATGCAAATGCCGCGCACCGTGATTGCAACGCGCATGGTGAAGGAAGCGGGCCTGCCCTTCATCACCGTGCTCTGCGACCCAACCACGGGCGGTGTCACCGCCAGCTTCGCCATGCTGGGCGATATCCAAATCGCCGAACCAGGTGCCATGATCGGCTTCGCCGGCGCGCGCGTGATTGAACAGACCGTGCGCGAAAAATTGCCGGAAGGCTTCCAACGCGCCGAATACCTGCTGGAACATGGCATTCTGGACATGGTGGTGAAGCGGGGCGAAATGCGTGAAACCCTCGCGCGCGTGATCTCACTGCTACGCGAACCGCTGCTTACGCGGAGCGATGAAGAAGCCGAAGCCGCCGCCGCACCTGCGGAATAATTCCCGTGTCCCGCGCTGAAGCGATTGTGGAGCGTCTGCACGCGCTCCATCCCAAGCTTATTGATTTGAGCCTTGGTCGGATGGAGGCTTTGCTCGCCAAACTCGGCCATCCGGAACGGAAGCTACCGCCCGTGATCCATGTGGCGGGGACGAACGGCAAGGGCTCCACCTGCGCCTTCTTGCGCGCAATTGGCGAGGCCGCCGGGCAGCGTGTGCATGTTTATACCTCGCCCCATCTGGTGCGGTTTCATGAACGTATCCGGCTGGCGGGCGACTATGTGACGGATGAGGCTTTGACCGCGACGCTGGAAGAAGTGGAAGCGGTGAATGCGGGCGCGCCGATCACCGTGTTTGAAGTGACCACGGCAGCGGCTTTCGTGCTGTTCAGCCGCGTGCCGGCTGATTTGCTGGTGCTGGAAGTGGGGCTTGGTGGGCGCTTGGATGCAACCAATGTCGTGCCGCGCCCGGCGGCCTCGGCCATTACTTCAATTTCCATGGATCACATGGATTTCCTGGGCGATACGCTCGGCAAGATTGCGGGCGAGAAAGCGGGCATCATGCGCGCGGGCGTGCCCTGCGCCACCGGTGCACAAGCCGCCGATGCGCTGGAGGTCATCAGCGCCACGGCGGCTGAACGTGGCGCACCGCTGCTCAGGCGTGGAGGGGAATGGTTTTGTGACGCCACCACCAATGGCTTGCAGTATCGTGATGCCACAGGCGTGCTGAGCCTGCCGCCACCTGGCCTGATCGGCCCGCACCAAGCCGACAATGCCGGCATCGCCATCACGGCCTTGCGCGCCGCTGGACTGCCCTGGCTGAATGATGCGGCGATTGCGCGCGGCATTACCAGCGCCACCTGGCCTGCGCGCTTGCAGCGCCTTGAAGGGCGCTTGTCTGCGCTGCTGCCCAAGGGTTTTTCGCTCTGGCTTGATGGTGGGCATAATGCCGGGGCGGGGCAGGCGCTTGCGCAGCATTTCACGCAATGGCGCGATCAGCCGCTGCACCTTGTGATCGGCATGAAGCAGGGCAAGGCTAGTGCAAATTTCCTCCGCCCCTTGTTGCCCTTCGCCACCAGCCTCCATGCGGTGGCCGAACCAGGCCAGCATTTGGCCATGCCTGTTGCTGACATCATCGCCGCGAGTGGCGGCATCGCAGAACCCGGCCCAACCATCACGGAAGCACTCGGCAAAATCGCCGCCACTGCCAAACCTGGTCGCGTGTTGATTGCTGGTAGTCTTTATCTGGCGGGCGAAGTGCTGAAGGCAAACGAATTGTAGTTTACGCCTGCTTGCGTTCAATCAGGCTCCGCCGAATTTTCCGCCCGCGCCTGATGCGGTCTTCAATGAAGCCGGCCTCTCCCCAGCGAATGGCGCGGCCAAAGGCATGGGCGTCTTCGGAAAAGCGCGACAGCATCTCAAGCACCGCTTCGCGATTATTCAGGAAAACATCGCGCCACATATCAACATCCGATGCGGCGATGCGCGTGAAATCCCGAAAGCCGGAAGCCGCGAATTTCAGCACCGCTTCCTTGGTTTCTTCCGCCAGATCATCCGCCGTGCCGCAAATGGTAAAGGCAATCAAATGCGGCAGATGGCTCACAATGGCGACAACCTTGTCATGCGTCACCGGGTCCATGGTTTCGATCATGGAACCGCAGCGCCGCCACAACTCCTTCACCTTTTCCACCGCTGCCGGGTCGCTCTCGGGCAGCGGTGTCACGATGCAATAGCGGCCTTCGAACAATTCCGGAAAACCCGCATCCGGGCCGGAATGTTCGGTGCCTGCCATGGGATGCGCCGGCACCAAATGCACACCCGCCGGCAATAGGGGCGTCAGATCACGCACCACGCTGCCCTTGGTGGAACCGACATCAGTCAGCACCACTCCAGGGGCAAGATGCGGCGCGATATGGCGCATGGCGTCCGCATAGGCACCGACGGGGATGCAGAAAATCACGCCATCGCAGCCTTCAACGGCACGCGCGGCATCGGCTTCCACCACATCCGCCAGACCCAGTTCCCGCACGCGGGCCAGCGTTTCCGCCCGGCGCGTGGTCACCACGATGGTCTTGGCGATATCACCACGCTTTTGCGCAACACGCGCAATGGAAGACCCGATCAGGCCAATGCCGACCAGGCACAGCCGATTGAACAGCGGTTCAGCCATGTTGCGCCATGAAGGCTGCAATCGCATCCGCCACCATCTGGCATTCCTCACCCGTGCCGATGCTGATGCGCAGGCACGCCGGCAGCCCATAGCCCCCCATGGCGCGCATGATCAGCCCGCGAGATTTCAACGCGGCATCGGCGGCCTTGGCCTTTTCTGCCGAGCCGAAATCCGCCAGCAGGAAATTGCCTTCACTCGGCCAAACCTTGACGCCCGCCGCGGTCAGCGCTGCACCAAGCTTGGTGCGCCATTCAGTATTATGCGCGATGGATTTTTCGATCCAGCCCGCTTCCTGCACCGCCGCAATGCCCGCCGCCATGGCCGCCGCATTCACATTGAAGGGACCGCGCACGCGCGACAGCACGCCGACCACCGCAGCCGGCGCATAAGCCCAGCCAAGCCGCATGCCGCCCAGACCGAAGATTTTGGAAAAGGTGCGCGTCATCACCGTATTGCCGCCACCCGCATCCACCAGCGCCGCGCCCGCATCATAATCGGGCCGCGTGACATATTCGGCATAGGCAGAATCAAGCACCAGCAGAATATCATCGCGCAGCCCCGCGCGCAGCCGGATGATCTCTGATTGCGGCAGAATGGACCCTGTCGGGTTATTCGGATTGGCGAGGCAGACAAGCTTGGTGCGCGGGCCGACCGCCGCCAGCATCGCATCCACATCAACGGTCAAATTGCGTTCCGGCACTTTAATCACGCGGCAGCCGGCCCAACGCCCGGTGATGTCATACATCAGGAAGCCATGGGCAGACATCACAAGCTCCGTCCCCTCACCGCCATAGGCAAGGATCAGCAGCGCCAGCAATTCATCCGAACCATTGCCGCAGACAATCCGCGCGGGGTCGAGGCCAAAACGCGCGCCAATCGCCTCCCGCAGCGCGGTCACGCCGCCATCGGGATAGCGATGCGCTTCGGCTGCCATGTTGCGGATCGCGTCAATCGCACCGGGCGGCGGGCCGAAGGCGCCTTCATTGGATGAAAGCTTCACCACGCGATTGACGCCGGGGATTTTCGATTCACCGCCGACATAGGGCTCCACCGAAAGGATCGAAGGGCGCGGCATCACGGTCATGGCAGATCTCCAGCAATTGGCACGGCATAGGCGCCCAGCAGAACAGCTTTAAGCCCGACAAGCCGCGGGTCTCCCGCAGCGATGAAGGCATCAATTTCAGCAAGTGCCAGGCTGCGCCCGCCCTGGCGCACCAGGCTCAGGATACGCCCGGCAAGCCCGGCTTCGGTCAGCACGCGGGCAAAGCTTTCGCGCGTGGCATCGGCACTGCCTTCCAGGCGCAAGAGGCTGCGATCCTCGCCCGAGGCATCGGCTGGCACAGGCGCAATGACCAGCGCCGCATCGGCATGGGCGGCATCCGCCACGAAGGGCAGGCGTGCCACCACGGAAAGCCGGGGCGCTTCCAGGCTTTGCCACCAGGCGCCCTCACCTTCGCCGGTTGGGGCAGGCAGGACCGCCACCGATGCCTTGCCGGCGCTGAGCGCTGCCAAAGCCTGCGCCGGAGAAGCGAAGGGGGTCAGGGGTGTGGCGGTGCCGAAATGCTCACGCGCCAGCGCCAATGTCTGCGCGGCCTCGCCCGAAGCAGCGACAGCCGCCGTGAAGGCGCCCTGGATGGCGGTATGGGCCATGAAGATATGCCGCCAAATGCGCACCACCGCACCACGAGAAAGCGCGCCAGAATGCCGTGCGAGAAGGCGGCGCAATACGGCGGCTTCCCGCCCGGGCCGCAAGGGGGACCCAACCCCGGTCTTGGCGCGGCTCGCGGCCATGCGCGCCACAACGCCAGCGCGGCGCATCAGCAGATCATGCATCGCATCATCCAGCGCATCTATCTCGGCGCGCAGCGCCTGAAGGGCCGGATCGGCAGCTTGGGTGGCAGGTGGTTTATCGTTCATGCGGGACCAAATCTCTCGGGCAGCAATAACCCCCACATCGCCCGGCGCCAAGCGCCCCCAAGTCACACGCCAAGGTTGCGCCTTGGGGATGCGCCAGCGTAAAATAGCCATCATGAGCCAAGCCATCGCCCCGCTGCCGGATGTGGACCATCAGGCCGCCCAATTCCCTGATGGGCTGGCGCTCGAATGCGGCGCGGTCGTCGCACCCCTCACGGTCGCCTATCGCAGCTATGGGCGGCTGAATGCGGCGGCCAGCAATGCCGTGCTGATCTGCCACGCGCTGACGGGCGACCAATATGTCGCCGAAAACCACCCCATCACCGGCAAGCCCGGCTGGTGGGAGAATATCATCGGCCCCGGCCGGCCCCTGGATACGGATCGCTATTTTCTGGTTTGCGCCAATGTGCTGGGCGGCTGCATGGGCTCCACCGGGCCGCGCAGTGAAATGACCGATGCCGCCGGGCGCGGGCTTGGTCGGCCATGGGGGACGGATTTTCCCTCGGTCACCATTCGCGACATGGTGCGCGCACAAAAGCGCCTGATGGAAAGGCTTGGCATCAATCGCTGGCTTGCCGTGATTGGCGGGTCCATGGGCGGGATGCAGGTGCTGGAATGGGCCGCGACCTATCCGGAAGCGGTCTATGCCGCCGCCCCCATCGCTACCGCGGCACATCATTCGGCGCAGAATATCGCCTTTCATGAAGTGGGGCGCGCGGCCATCCATTCCGATCCCGATTGGCGCGGCGGGCGCTATTGGGAAGCGGGCATCATACCGGCAAAGGGCCTTTCTGTGGCGCGCATGGTGGCGCATATCACCTATTTGTCCGAAAAGGCGCTGACACGGAAATTCGGCCGGCGGCTGCGCGGTGCATCAGCCCTCACCTTTCTCGAAGATGTGTTTGAGGTGGAGAGTTATCTTCGCCATCAGGGCTCCACCTTCGTGCGTCGCTTTGACGCCAATTCATACCTGACCATCACGCGGGCGATGGATTTCTTTGATCTCGCCGCCGATCATGAAGGCGATTTGGCCAAGGCGTTTCGCGGTACGGCGACGCGGTTTTTTGTCGCGTCCTTCAACAGCGATTGGCTATTCCCGACCAGCGAAAGCCGCACCCTGGTGCGTGCGCTGAACATGGCCGCGGCCAATGTCAGTTTCGTTGAGATTGACAGCGACAAGGGCCATGACGCCTTCCTGCTGGAAGAACCCGATTTCCATCGCGCGCTTGGCGGTTTCCTCGCCGGCTGCGCTGAACGCCTTGGGGTTTAGGTCGTCACCATGGATGGCGTGCAATATGTCGCGAAGAATATGCGCCTTGATCTTCGCCTGATTTCGGAGATGATTTCGCATGATGCGCGCGTGCTTGATATTGGCTGTGGCGATGGTGCGCTGATTGAATATCTGGCGCGCGAAAAACGTGCCGATGCGCGCGGCATTGAAATTGACATGGCGCAGGTGACGAAGGCGGTCTCCGCCGGGCTCGCGGTCATTCATGGCGATGCGGATAATGACCTCGCCTTTTATCCTGATGGCGCCTTTGATTATGTCGTGCTGTCACGCACGCTGCAGGCGGTGGAAAATCCGCGCGAAGTGCTGCGCCAATTGCTCCGTATCGGGCGCTACGCCATTGTGTCCTTCCCTAATTTTGGCCATTGGCAGATGCGCTGGCGATTATTGTGGGGTGGGCGCATGCCGGATACGGAAACCTGGAACCGCCCCTGGTATGAAACGCCCAATATCCACCCTTGCACGATCACGGATTTCACCGCGCTTTGCGCGCTGGATGGCTATGCCGTGGAACGCTGGCTGGCGGTTGATGAACAGGGGCTGAGGGCGCCGTGGCGGCGATCCTTGCGCCTGGCCAATCTGTTTGGCGAGCAGGCGCTGTTTATGCTGCGCCGGGCCGGGCCTGGGGCCTGACCCGGGCGCGCTTGCGCCTATTCGATGGGCGCTAGGCTCTTGATCAGGTCAAAAACCCGCTTGCGGACGGCGGGATCAGTAATCCGGTAATAGGCGCGCACCAGCTCCAGCGTTTCGCGCTTGTTCATATTGTCGTCTTCAAACCGGTCTTGGGCTTCGGCGAAGCCGTAAAGCGCCGGGCGGCTGCGCACCGCGACATTGCCGCCCATTTCAGGGGGCAGATCATCAAAAAAGAAGCCGATCGGCACATCCAGCACCCGGGCCAGATCGAAAAGCCGGCTGGCGCCGATGCGGTTGACGCCGCGTTCATATTTCTGCACCTGCTGGAACGTCAGTCCCAGCGCTTCGCCGAGCTTTTCCTGGCTCATGCCCAGAAGCGTACGGCGCAGGCGCACCCGGGATCCCACATGGGCGTCAATCGGGCTGGCCCGATGTTCCCGCTCGCCCTTGGTGTTCGGTTCATCAATGTCGTTCATGGCAACTACTGATTTCATCTCTTTCCCTCGCCCTGCCAGAAAAGCAACCATGGCGCGTTTTTCAAACCACACCCTGAGGTTTCGGTTGCATGAAACATCATACACCTATCCCCATCAGCGATTGATAATGATTGAGATTACCTTAAGGGGCAAGGAGAAGCTATAGGTTTTTCTTAATTCTCAAAAAAGATACATTATTTTTGCTCACGTGAAGCAAAACGCGGAATTCAACGTTGATTTCTGGCTGACAAAATCCACCCAAAGGCGAAAACAGCCAAGGCAAGCCCCATGGGCAGCATCAGCCCAAGATAGGCATAGATGGTTGGCGCACGTGGCGCGGGCAGCAAGGCCCGGATAACCGCGGACTCGCCCAAGGGTCCGCGAGTCACCAGACGCCCGCGGGCATCAAATACCGCCGAAATCCCTGTCTGCGCTGCGCGCGCCAAGGGCAGGCCTTCTTCCACCGCCCGCAGCCGCGCCGCCGCCAAATGCTGCCAGGGGCCGGCGGTGATGCCAAACCAGGCGTCATTCGTGACATTCACAATCCAGGCGGGCCGCCGCGATGGCATGATCCGCCCGGTGAAAATCACCTCATAGCAAATCAGCCCCACAAGGGGCGGCAGCCAGCCTGCTACGACAAGGCGCCTTTCCTCGGCAGCGGTAAAATCGCGCGTGCTTTGCACAAGACGGATGGGCAAAAGGCCCCTGAAGGGCATGAATTCGCCAAAGGGCACCAGATTCATCTTATCCGCGGTGGCCAGCACCTGCGTCGTGGGGCTGATCACCGCCAGACTATTGAACAAATCTCGCGCATAGCCCGCCGGGGTGAAATCACCGCGCACGGTCCCGGTCAGCAGCAGGGCATTTTGCGGCAGGGCGCCGGCCACCAATTGCCGCGCCTCCGGGTCATTGGGCAGCAGGAAGGGCACGGCGGTTTCGGGCCAGATCACCGCCAGCCGATGCCCCGGCGGCAATTCGCGCAAGGCGGCCACCGCCGCATCCCGGGTTGTTTCCACATAGCGGCGCAGGATTGGCACGCGGGATTCCTCGCGCCACTTCACCTCCTGCGCGATATTGGCTTGCACGATCAGCAGGCCGACCGGCTGAGGCTCGGGCTCCGGCGCCCAAAGCCGGGCGAAGCCAAAGGCGCCACAAAAGGCCAGCACCGCAACGCCGCCGAAAAAAGCACGCCGATCCAGGATGGGCGTAGCGGCCACCAAAAGCGTGATCAGCGATAGCCCATGCACGCCGATCATCGCCGCCATCTGAATGGGCAGCGCATCAAAGGCCCAGACCGTGCCCATCAGATTCCAGGGAAAGCCGGTCAGGATTTCCCCGCGCAACAACTCAAACCCAACAAAACCGCCGGCAAAGACCAAAACGCGTGGCCAGCCGGGCCGCGCCCCCCAGGCAATGGCAGCGGGCACCGCGACAAACAGCCCAAGCGGCAATGCCAGCGCCGGCACCGCAATTGGCACCAGCCACCAATACCGCGCCACATCGGTCAGAATGGCGGAGGTGATCCAGTAAAGCCCGCCAGCAAAGAAACCAAAGCCCCAGGCGAGGCCAATCCAGAAGGCGCCGGTCCAACTCGCCGCCCCGCCAATCATGGCGAGCAGCCCGGGGATCGCGAGAAACAGGGCCGGGATGATATGCAGCGGCGGCAGGGCGAGGACCGCCAGCATGCCAAGCCCAAAGGCAGTCACCTGGGCGCGCCAACCGCGCCGCGCAGCAAGTGCCCGCCACATCCACCCCATCCGAAACCGAACCCTTCTATTCCGCCGCGACGCGGGAATTGGCACCAGGCCGGCGCACGCGCAAGCGCCGGATGCGTCGTGGGTCAGCGTCCAGGATGCGGAATTCAAGCCCCGAGGGGTGAGAAACCAATTCCCCCTTGGCCGGCACGCGCCCCGCCAGCGTGAACACAAGGCCACCCACCGTATCAATATCGGCGGCGCGTTCCTCATCCGTCAGCACATTGCCGAGCTTTTCCTCAAAGGCCGCGATCGGTGTGCGCGCATCAAGATCAAGCGCGCCATCAGGGCGTTCCGTGATCTGCTGCGCCTCTACCTCATCATGTTCATCGCTGATATCGCCGACGATGGTTTCCACCAGATCCTCAATCGTGATCAGGCCATCAATGCCGCCATATTCATCCACGACCAGCGCCATATGCACGCGCGCCTGACGCATTTGCAACAGCAGATCAAGCACGGGGATGGATGGCACCACAAAAAGCGGGCGGCGCAGAACATCGGCCAAGGCAAAGGCTTTTTCTTCCTTGCCGACGGCAGCAAAGACATCCTTGATATGCACCATGCCGATAATGTCATCGAGCCCATCGCGATAGACCGGGTAGCGGCTATGGCCTTCGGTCTGGATCAGCGCGATGGTTTCGGTCAATGAATGGCTTTCCGGGATCGCCATGATATCGGCGCGCGGGACCATGACATCATAGGCGGTGATGCCACGCAGCCGGAGGACATTGCCAAGCAACGCGCGTTCTTCGGCATCAAGGCTCGTGGTCTGGCCATCGCCGGGGCGCGCTTCGCTTGGCGCTTCATGGCGTTCGATCAGTTCTTCCACCTGATCGCGAATGGATTCCGCTTCCTTGCGGCGCAGCATGCCCTGGATTTTCCAGAACAGACCAGGTTTGTGACCTGCCTCGCTCATGTCGCGCCCCGCCAGGGATTGGGCAGGCCAAGTCGGCGCATCACGCGCGCCTCGGCCCGTTCCATCCGCCGCGCCTCACCGGCTTGCAGATGATCATGCCCGGCCAGATGAAGCGCGCCATGTGCAACCAGATGCGCGAAATGCGCCGCGACCCGCCGCCCGGCGCCGCGCGCTTCGCGCTGCACCACCCCAAGGGCGAGTGCCACATCACCGAGATAACCGGGAACGCCCCCAGGGAAGGACAGCACATTGGTGGGCTTTGCCTTGGCGCGATGCGTCCCATTCAGTCGCTTCACGGTGGTATCATCAGCAAGCAGCACAGTGACCGCCCCCTCCGCGCCCGCTTCGCGCAAGGCAGCACCCGCCGCGCGGCGCGCCAGCGCCTCAGGCTGTTTGATGGCAGCGCGCCAGCCTGGCGCCGCCAGGATCACGGAGACATCAAGCCCCTCCGCCGATCCGCTCCGAAGCCCAGCCGAGGCACCCTTGCGGCGCCCCTGGCCGGGACGGCTACTTCCCGGTTCCATACTTCTCCTTCTTTGCCCGGTCCTGATGATCGGCCCGCCCATAAGCGGCCACGATCCGGGCAACCAGCGGATGCCTTACCACATCCTGATCAGAAAAGCGCGTCATGCCGATGCCTTCCACGCCGGAGACAATCGAAAGCGCCTCGACAAGGCCGGAGGGCTGATGGGCGGGCAGGTCGATCTGGGTCGGATCGCCCGTGATGACCATGCGGCTGCCCTCCCCCATGCGGGTCAGGAACATCTTCATCTGGGCCGGGGTGGTGTTCTGCGCCTCATCCAAAATGGCGTAGCAATGGGCCAAGGTACGGCCTCGCATGAAGGCGAGCGGGGCAATTTCAATCTCCCCGGCGGCAATCCGCCGCGCGACTTGATCGGCGGGCATCATGTCATGCAAGGCGTCGTAGAGCGGGCGGAGATAGGGGTCCACCTTTTCCTTCATATCGCCTGGCAGGAAGCCAAGCCTTTCACCGGCCTCAACGGCCGGGCGGGACAGCACAATGCGGTCCACGCGGCCCGATTGCAGCAAGGCAACGCCCTGCGCCACCGCCAGATAGGTCTTGCCCGTACCGGCGGGGCCAATGCCAAACACCATGTCATGGCGGGCGAGCATATCAATATAGGCCGCCTGGGCGGCGCTCCGCGGTGCAATGGCGCCCTTGCGCGTGCGGATCGCCGGGAGGTCCTGCAAGGGCAGGCGCGGTTCGCCCTGCGCAGCCCCGCCTTCCGCGAGCCTCAAGGCCGCTTCCACTTCCGCCGTGCCGACATGTTCCCCCCGTTCCAGCCGTTTCCACAGCGCGAGCAGCGCCGCTTCCGCCATTTCCGTTCGTTCCGCCCCGCCGGAAATGGCGATGCGATTCCCGCGTGAAGCCACGCGCACGCCAAGCACCTGTTCGATCCGCGCCAGATGACGATCATGTTCGCCATGCAGCAGGGGCAGCAGCGCATTGTCGTGGAATTGCAGCGTTATGGAACGCTGGTCACTGGATTGGCGCGGTTCCGCAGCGCGGAGGCCAGGGGTTTGGATGTTCAAGCGGCGTCTCTCTCCGATGCTTTGGGTTTAGGCCCGGCGGGGAGCTCCCCGCCGAGGGAATTGGGATTGGTGGTGGTGATGCGCACCGTCACGATCTGACCCGTGAGGTCACCCGCTGCCGGGAAATGCACCGGCTGCAACCAGGGCGACCGCCCTGCCATTTGGCCGAGATGGCGGCCTGGGCCGGTCACCAGCACGGGAATTTCCATGCCCGCGCGGCTTTGATTGAAGCGGTATTGTTGATCGCGCAGCAGCGCCTGGATTTCCTGCAAGCGTTCATCGGCGACCGCTTCATCCACAATCCCCGCCATGCCTGCCGCCGGCGTGCCGGGGCGCGCGGAATAGCGGAAGGAAAAGGCGAAAGCAAAGCCGATATCCTCAATCAATTTCAGTGTTGCGCGATGATCCGCATCGCGCTCACCAGGGTGGCCCGCGATGAAATCGGAGGATAGCGCCAGATCAGGCCGCGCCGCGCGCAGCTTCTCGATCAGGCGCAAATATTCCGCTGCCGTATGGCCGCGATTCATCGCCTTCAGAATGGGGTCTGACCCCGATTGCACCGGCAAATGCAGGAAGGGCATCAGCGCCGGGATGTCGCGATGCGCTGCGATCAGATCATCGCCCATGTCGCGCGGGTGGGAAGTTGTATAGCGCAGCCGATCAAGCCCTGGGATTTCAGCCAAGGCCAGCAAAAGCCGCGCCAAGGACCAGGCCGCGCCATCCGGTCCTTCGCCGTGATAGGCATTCACATTCTGGCCCAACAGCGTGATTTCCCGCGCGCCCAAAGCCACCAGGCGCTTCGCTTCCGCAATCACCGCTGCCGCCGGGCGCGAATATTCCGCGCCGCGTGTGTAAGGCACCACGCAGAAGGAGCAGAATTTGTCGCAGCCTTCCTGCACGGTCAGGAAAGCCGTCACCCCCTGCGGCGCGGCCTGTTCCGGCAAATGGTCGAATTTCCCATCCACCGGGAATTCGGTTTCAATCACCGCGCCTGCCGCGCGAGAAGCACGCGCCACCATTTCCGGCAGTCGGTGATAGCTTTGCGGGCCGAGTACGATATCCACCCAAGGAGCGCGCGCCGTGATTTCCGCGCCTTCGGCCTGCGCCACACAGCCAGCTACGGCGACGATCATCTCACCCCCACGCGCGGCCTTGGCTTCGCGCAGCCGGCCCAGATCGGAAAACACCTTCTCGGTCGCCTTTTCGCGGATGTGGCAGGTATTGAGGATGACCATATCGGCTTCCTCAGCCATTTCCGTTGGCGCATAGCCAAGGGGTGCGAGCACATCAGCCATGCGCGCGCTGTCATAAACATTCATCTGGCAGCCCCAGGTGCGGATCAATAACCGCTTCCGTGCCGGGGTGCCTTGGCGTTCAGTCATGAAATCCGGGCCTCCGTCGCCCCTGCACGGGGCGAAACGGGGGAAATGAGCAGGCCGGCTGCGCTGGTCAAGCGCGCCAAGACCCGAAAGAGCGAATCATGGGGCCAAAAACCATCGCGCAACCCTGGAGTCTCCCGCCGCGTCGGGTCAAGCATTAAGCGACAGCTTCGCTAAAATGTCATGTGAAAGCCGCCGCCGCATCGCCCGCAAGGCCGGGGCCTTTTCAAGCCAGGTTGACAACTTGGCCCTTTGGAAAATGCGACCAAACAAAGGCTTAGGCCGTTTCCCCTGAACGAAAACGAATGCGAACCAGCCCAACGACCAGCCACAGGAGGCTGGCAGACCATCAAAATGCGCAAGCCGCGTCATGCTGCCGTAATCAACCCTGACCAGGGTCACGCATCGAACCGGAAGGCGCTGCCTTCCAACGCCGCTTCCCATCGGTGCACATGCGAATCTCCCGGCCCGCTCACATAACCAAGCCGAAACCGACCGCGCGGCGGGTGATGACTCTCCTATTTGGCTCGATCCTCTCCGCCTGCGGGGGGTTCGATAGGCCCACAGCTTCTGTGCCCAATGCCGCAGCGACTGGCGCCGTCCGGTTCTGGGCCGGCGAGGCCCCAATCAGCGCCCCGGCCCGAATGGTCTCGGCGCGGACGGGCGCGGTACGGCGTCACAGTGTGCTTGCGCTTTCTGGGGGTGGCCCCGATGGCGCCTATGGGGCGGGACTACTGGCCGGGCTCGCCACCGTCGGCAGACGGCCCGATTATGATGTCGTCACCGGCGTCAGCACCGGCGCGCTCATGGCGCCCTTCATTTTCCTCGGCCCCGACCATGATGCGCTATTGCGAGAGCTTTATACCGGCCCAGGTGTGGAAGGGCTTATTGAAGGCGGCTTGCTTAGCCTGCTGGATCAGCCTGGGCTTTATCGCCACCGCGCGATCCGCGCCCGGATCGAACATCAAGTTACCCCGCATTTGCTGGCTGCCATCGGGGCTGAACACGCGAAGGGTAGGCGGCTTTATGTCGCGACGGGCAATTTCGATGCCCAACGCATGGTGGTTTGGGACATGGGCGCCATCGCCATGCGGGGAACTACGCAGGACCTGCGTCTGTTCCGGGAGGTTTTGGCAGCCGCGATGAGCATTCCAGTACTTTTTCCGCTTATTCCCTTGCCCGATCCTTCATCGTCGGCTTCGCCGCCGGAACTGCATAGCGATGCCAGCCTCTTCAGCGGCTTTTACGCCGGGGTTGAGTTGTTCCCAACCAATGGGCCAGGTTCCTGCTCTGTAGGCAGCTCTGGCGGCAGGGTAGATTGCAACCTTTATGTACTGATCCACAACAAACTGCTGCCCGAGCCGGATCAGATCGTCTTGCGGATTGATGCGATTGGCGCGCGCGCCCTGCAAAGCATGGTGAAGGCAAATCTGACCCATGCCTTGCAGGCCACAAGCCTTGCCATGCGCAATGCAGGGATTCACTTTCATGCCGCGCGACTCAGAACGAACTTTCCCGATGTCTTGCCGGTCCAGTTTGACCGCGTTTACATGCGTCACATCTATGAAGAAGGTTTCGCCCATGGCCGCGACCCTGCTGTCTGGCACGATATTGTCGGGCTGTTGCGACGGGAACGCTCGGCAGAACGGGAACAATCAGGGCTGCATGTGGTGCATGCCACGGCAGAGCACCGCCATTTTGCCGATGGCGCGGACGCCGTGCGGCGGTGACCGATCAGCACAAGGATATCCAACTATGCGAGTTTTGCTCATTGAAGATGACAACGCGCTTGGTGCCTTGTTGCGCCGCCGCCTTGGGGGCGAAAGCATGGTGGTGGATTGGGTGCGCCGATTGGAGGATGCGCGCGGCGCCTGCCGGGAATTTGCTTATGATGTTGTGATTCTTGATCGCGGACTGCCGGATGGCGATGGGCTTGATCTGGTCGGGACCTTGCGCGCTTCGGCAGGTAAGCCACGCATCCTGGTGCTGACCGCGCGCGGGGCAACGCGTGAGCGAATATCGGGCCTTGATGCCGGCGCGGATGATTATCTGGGCAAGCCCTTTGATCCGGATGAATTGGCCGCGCGCTGCCGCGCTCTTGGGCGCCGACCCGCCATCCTGCCGGAGGAGACGATCATCATTGCGAATATCTCCCTGAACCAGAGCCTACGCAGCGTGAGTGTCGCCGGCACCAAACTGACTTTGCCCCGGCGTGAATTGCTTATTCTGGAATGCCTGATCCGCAACAAGGGCAGGGTCGTGCCGCGAGAGCGCCTTTTGGAGCAAGTCTATGGCTTTGACGATGAAATCGAATCCAATGGGCTGGAGACGAATATCTCGCGCCTGCGCAAAACCCTACGGGTGGCCGGCGGGCAGGTAGAGATTCGGGTTGTACGCGGCATTGGTTACTTTATTCGCGCCACGCCGGCGGGCAGTGCCCGATGAAACTTGCATCCATTCGTCAGCGTATTTTCGCGCGTGTCCTGCTGGTCCAGATGGCGCTTGCTGCGACCTGCTTGCTGGTGCTGGCAGCGTTTTCACGCTTCGAAGGTGACCCCGAATTGGTGGCGACCATGGTGCTGGCCCAGATCGTAAGTGCCGAAATCCAAGCCGAAAACACGATACTCCCTGCGCTTGAATGTGACGGGTCGCTGGCGCGACGGGTAACGGCCGATCCGGGGTTTTGGGCCTATTCCTGGCGCAGTCAGGAAACATCCGGCTGCAATGCTCCGGCCCAGGCGGTCAGCCTAGCGCGGTTACTGGCTGAGGGCTTTGCAAATGGCACAGTGACGGTGCTGGCTGGCCCTGATCATGGCCCATTCATTCTTGAAAAGCGCGATGACGGGCTTGCTCTGGTGGTGGGGGCAACCCGCATCGGCTTGCGTGAGAAGGCAGAGTTTCTGTTTGGCCTGATAGTGCAGCACGTTGCCTTTGTTCTTCTGCTTCCCTTTGCGGGTTTCCTGCTGGCGCTTGCGGCCGTGCCGAAAGATATTCGCCTGGCTCTGTCCCGCTTATCCGATGCCGCGGCGGCAGCCGATCCATCCGGACAGGGGCTGCGCCTTGACCTTGCATTGGCGCCGCCGGAAGCGCGGGGTCTGGCCCAGAGTTTCAATCTTCTGCTTGATCGTTTGCAGGAGATAGCTTCCCGTCAGCGGCGCTTTCTCGCTGATCTGGCCCATGAAATGCGCACCCCGCTTGCGATCATGCGGCTACGCCTGGATGACCTGCCCGGCAGCGCTACACGCGCGAGTCTCATCCTCGATCTTGATCGATTAGGTGGAAGGATTGACGCCTTGCTGGCCTTGGCGCGTCTGCGCGGCGGTGCTCCAGCGGCGGAGAAACTCGATTTGGCTGACTTGGCCCGTGACATCGTGATGGACCGGGCGCCACGCGCCGTGGGCGCCGGTTGCGACCTGGCCATCGAAGCGCCGGCCTGCGCCGAGGTGCTAGCAGATCGCGCCCTTGGTGAAACTGCCTTGGCCAATCTTGTGGATAATGCCATCGCACATGCCGGCCCCGGAGCGTCAATTGTCGTACGCGTGTTGGCGACTGGTATTATTGAAGTTTCGGATGATGGCCGCGGCATACCGGCTGATCTTCGCGATGAATTGCTGAAACCCTTTGTGCGGGAAAAGGCGGGAGCAGGGCTTGGGCTTGGCCTTGCGCTGGTCAATGAAGCAGTAAGGGCCATGGGTGGGGCGCTGGAGTTGGACCAGACCCCAGGCGGTGGCATGACGGCGCGCATCCGCTTCACCTAATGGCGCCAAAACCGTCACCGTATATCAAGCGATGATCAGCGCTGAGCAAAGAGGCACAAATACCTTCTCCTCAGCCGATAGGTCACTACCGCGGCGCATTAAGGAAAAGCGGCGTGCCGGGGCGGTTCTGTCGCAATTGCGCCGCACCGGCCGCGACCACATCGCTCACTGCCGCGGTCAGGATTTTGCGGTCCGGCAGGTTAGCGGGGTCGGCGGCTTCATGCAGCAGCACCGTCGCCCTTGCCCCGGAACGGCGCGCGATGCGCCAGAAATGGGAGGCGATATCCATATCGCCATACCAGGCGAAAAGCGGGCGATCCCGCCGGCAGGCTGGCAAGCCGCCCAGCCGATCATAAACCAATGAGACCGGTTGCACCGCCTTGGCATCCGCCGCCGCCGCCAGAAAGGCTGAGCGGAAGGGGAGTACCCGGGTGCCATCATTGCTGGTGCCCTCAGCAAATAGGATCAGGCTATCGCCGGCTTGCAGCCTTTCGCGCATGGTGTCCGCCTCGCGCAGCACGGTCGAGGAGCGGCGGCGGCTGACGAAAACTGTCCGGCCCAGCTTGGCGATGATGCCCACCACCGGCCATTCCCCGACCTCGGATTTCGACACAAAACTTGCCCGCAGCACCGACCCCAGCACAAGGATGTCAAGCCAGGAGGAATGGTTGGGCAGGAAAAGCGTGGCCGGCTTGTCAGAGACCTTGCCCACCACCTGCACCTTAAGGCCGATCAGCCAGCAGAGCACCCGATGATAAAAGCAGCCGAAGCTCATCTTGGCCTGACCCGGCAGCAGCATCAGCACGGCTTGGATGGGGATTGCGATCAGCGTCCAGATGATGGCAGTGACAATGCGGCGAATGGCGCGAAACCGACCACCCAGGGGGCGCGGTTCCATGATATCGCCCCAGGCGTCACCTGGCATGAAGGGTTTGAAGCGCAGCGGCTTTATGCGCATCTTGCGACGCGGCTTCAGCGCTTCTTGCGGATTCCTTGCGGCGAATTCCATCCTTGTCGGATAGCTGAGCGTGTGTGGCGCGGCAATGACGCTTTGGCGACGATTGCGTGAAACCCGGCCATGGACTGGCGCATGGCTTGGCAGCGCCGTGTGTTATGTTATATCAATGCTCATGGCTCTCTCGAACCCCCTTGCGCTTTCTGCCGGCATCGCCGCGCGGCTTGGCCTTTCAGCTGTGCTGACCGCGCTGCTTTGGGCTGGGGTTGCCTGGGCGCTTGCGGCATGACGCCCGCCGCTTTGACCTTGGCGGACGTGACGGTCTGCCATGGCCGCCGCCCGGCGGTGCACCACCTGTCGGGCCGGTTTGCGCCGGGTAGCCTTACAGCGATTGTCGGGCCGAATGGCGCGGGGAAATCCACCCTGCTGCGTGCGCTGGCTGGGCTGCATCAGCCGGAATCTGGGCGCATTGCACGGGATGGGGTGGCGCGGATTGCGCTGCTGCCGCAATTGGCCGCGCTTGATCGCGCCTTTCCCATCGCCTGCCGCGATGTGGTGATGCAGGGGCTTTGGCCGCGCATTGGCGCCTTTCGTGCCGTGCCCGCCGATGAACAAGCGCGTGTTGATGCGGCTCTGGCGGCGGTTGGTCTGGCGGGCCTCGCGAAACGCCCGGTCGGCAGCCTTTCAGCCGGGCAATTGCAGCGCCTGCTCTTTGCGCGGCTTTTGGTGCAGGATGCCGATATCCTGTTGCTGGATGAGCCCTTCAATGCCGTGGATGCAAAAACGGCTGCCGATCTGCTGCGCCTGATCCGCCAATGGCATGGCGAAGGCCGCACCGTGATTGCGGTTTTGCATGATCTTGATCTGGTGGCGCGGGAATTCCCGGAAACGCTTATGCTTGCGCGTGATCTGATTGCCTGGGGACCGACGGAACAGGCGCTTTCGGCCACCAATCGCCTGAAGGCGCGGCAAATGGCCGAGGGCTGGGCAGATCAGGCTGAGGCTTGTGAGCGCGCGGCCTAAAGCGCGGCTATCATGATTGAGGCGCTTTTCGCCCCCTTCATCGAATTTGGTTTCATGCGCCGCGCCCTGGTGGGGTCACTGGCGCTGGCCATCGCGGCGCCGCCGCTTGGCGTTTTCCTGATGCTGCGGCGGATGAGCCTGACGGCCGATGTCCTCTCCCACGGGGCCTTGCCAGGGGTGGCGGTGGCGTTCCTGGTGGCGGGGCTTTCCGTGCCGGCGCTGTGGTTTGGCGGCCTGGTTGCGGGGCTAATGGTTGCGGTCGGTGCCGGGGCCTTGGCGCGCATCACTGGCGGGCGCGAGGATGCGACGCTGGCCGCACTTTACCTGCTGGCGCTTGGGCTTGGTGTGGCGCTGATTTCCATGGGCGGCGGTGCGGGCGATTTGAAGCATATCCTGTTCGGCAGCGTGCTCGGCGTGGATGATGCGGCGCTGCTGCTGATGGCGGGTGTGGCGACGCTCACCCTGGTTTTACTTGCGATTGGCTGGCGGCCCTTGGTGCTGGAATGTTTTGACCCGGCCTTTGCCGCAGCAACCGGCGCGCGCGGCGGGTTTTGGCACTTGGTCTTCATGGGCCTTGTGGTGCTGAACATGCTCTCGGCCTTTTTGGCTTTGGGCACGCTGATGGCCGTCGGCCTGATGATGCTGCCCGCCATTGCCGCGCGGCATTGGGCGGCGGAGATCAGCGGCATGGTCTATGCGGCTTCCGCCATTGCTCTGGTGGCTAGTGTGATTGGGCTATTGGTTTCCTATCACGCGGATTTGCCGAGCGGTCCCGCGATTGTGCTGATGGCGGGCGCGGCTTGGGCGGTATCGGTTTTGTTTGGCCCGATGGATGGACTCATGCAACGTGTGATCCGGCGGCGGCATTTGGCGGGGTAGTTTTGCTTTACGCTTGACCTTGGCCTGATCCGGTTTCAGCCTTTTTCCGACAGCCACGAAAACAAACCTGGCAAGAAGGAGAGATCGCCGCCATGGTTGATTTGCGTCTCACGCGCCGCAGCGCTTTGGCGCTTTTGGCCGCACCTGCCTTGGCGCGCGCGCAAGGTGCCGATGTTTGGCCATCACGCAGCATTCGCCTGGTGGTGCCCTTCGGGCCTGGTGGACCCACCGATGTCATGGCGCGGGTGATTGCGTCTGGCTTATCCTCGGCGCTGGGCAGGCCCGTGGTGGTGGAAAGCCGCCCTGGCGCCAGCGGCAATGTCGGCATTGCCCATGCGGCACGAAGCGCGCCTGATGGCTATACGCTGCTGGTGACGTCAACCGGTTTCGTCGTGAACCCGACCCTGTTTCGCAACCCTGGCTATGACATCGCCCGGGATTTCGCGCCGATCACGGAATTGGGCGCTTCGCCCAATACCATCCTGACAAAACCCGATAGCGGTATCAATTCGGTCGCTGATCTTGTGGCGCGCGCCAAGGCAACGCCGGGCGGGCTTAATATCGCCAATCCGGGCTTGGGTTCCACCCCGCATCTGACCGCGGAATTGCTGCGGCTGCGCACCGGGATTGAATTGGTGCAAGTCACGCATCAAAGCGCGGCGCAGGCAGTGCAAGCGGTGCTGGCGGGCACGACGCCGATAGGTGTGGCCGCGCTGCCGCCGGCGCATGCGCTGATCAAGGCAGGCACCTTGCGTGCCTTGGCCATTACCGGGGACCAGCGCTGGCATGATTTGCCCGATCTGCCGACGATGGTGGAGCTTGGCTATGAGGGTTTCGTTTCCGAAACCTTTC
This sequence comes from Roseomonas sp., assembly GCA_020249435.1. Taxonomy (GTDB): domain Bacteria; phylum Pseudomonadota; class Alphaproteobacteria; order Acetobacterales; family Acetobacteraceae; genus Neoroseomonas. Next base: position 37,561 of record JADCFQ010000030.1, read on the forward strand.
AGGGCCTACCGGCGCCGGTCGGCACGCCGCAAGCCATTCTGGATCGCTGCGCACAGGTTGCGATTGCGCTGTTGAACGAAGCCGAGACTCGCAACCGGTTGCTGGGCGCAGGCTTCACGCTGAATGCTCGCGGGCCAGAGGGGCTGGCGCAACGCATTGCGCGTGAAGTGCCGCTTTGGCGCGATGTGATCGAAAAGGCGGGGATTCCGCGGGAGTAAGGCTGCGCTACTGGCGCAAGGGATGAGGGTGCCTTTCCGGGTGGGTCAGATCACCTGATCGCCCTATGTCGGAAATAGCGCATGGATATCCGCAAGCGTCACATTGCCCGTCAGGATCACATCATCACCCGCGCCGCCATTGATGTTATTGGATAGCCCATTGCCGATCAGCATGTCATTGCCAGCGCCACCTGTGATGGTGATGCCGGAAATGCCAGCCGTGATCTGAAGTGTCTCCACATGATCGGGCATGGTCATGCTAACGGAGGTTATGATGGTATCCGCGCCACCTCCTGCGGTTTCGATAATCAGGTCCAAGGTGTCGCTTATGACGAAGACATCATTACCGCCGCCGCCGTCCAATGTGTCGCGGCCAGCGCCGCCGGTCAGTGTATCATTGCCACCAAGGCCGCTTAGCCGCGCATTCTCAGCCCCCACCCCGACCGTCAGCGCATCAGGCCCCGCCAACTTGGATGGCTCCGTAGGTGGCGCTTGCCATTGATATCCAGCCCAGCCATGCCTCGCCTGTCGCTCAAAGATGTTTCAGCCTTGTTATTCTTGTAAATTTGATCGACCAGAGTTATCGCACCGTTACTATGCAGCAAGAGGGAATGCTACCAGATTGTTCGAAACTGCCCAAAGCGAAGTGGAAATTATGCAATTCTGAGCTGATTATGCACGCCCAAAATACAACCAAGCAAGGGGCCATGATGTCCAGCACTGAAACTGCCACCGAAACCAAAGGCCCCATCCTGCTCGCGGCACCTGGCTTCACTGCCTGGCTCGCAGAAGCGCGCGTGAGTGTTGCGCTAACCACCTATCAGGCGGGCCGCATCATCCTGTTGGGGCTGCGCCCGGACAATAGCCTGCGCGCGCATGAAAGGCTGATTGAGCAATGCCAGGGGCTATGGACCAATGGCTCGGAGATTTGGGTCAGCGGCAAGACGATGCTCTGGCGCTTCGCCAATGCCGTGCCTGCGGGGATGATGACGCAGCGCGGCGCTGATCGGCTGTTCATCCCGCGGGAAGGGCGTGTGACCGGCGCACTGGATATTCACGATATCGGCCATGGCATGATTGGCGATATGGCTGCACAGGGGCCGATTTTTGTGGCGACCCAGTATAATTGCTTGGCGACCATCAGCGATCGCGCGGCGTTTCGCCCGCTTTGGCGCCCGCCCTTTGTCAGTGCGCTGGTGCCGGAGGATCGCTGCCACTTGAATGGGCTTGCGATGGATGGTGGCGTGCCGGCCTATGTAACGGCGGTATCGGCTTCCGATGTGCAGGATGGCTGGCGCGATCGGCGGCGCGATGGTGGCGTGGTTGTGCATGTGGAAAGTGGGGAGATCGTCGCGCGCGGGCTTTCCATGCCGCATTCACCGCGGCTGCATCAGGGCCGGCTTTGGGTGTTGAATTCCGGCCCCGGAGAATTGGGTGTGGTGGATCCGGCTGATGGCAGGTTTGAAGCGGTGGCGTTTCTGCCGGGCTATGCGCGCGGGCTTGCGCTGATGGGGCGCTATGCGGTGGTTGGGCTTTCCCGCCCGCGGCGCAATCAAACCTTTGAAGGTCTGGCCTTGGAAGAAGCGCTCAAGACGCGCGATGCAGCGCCGCGCTGTGGTTTGGTGGTGGTGGATATTGAAACGGGGCGCACGGTGCAGTGGCTCCGCTTTGAGCACACGATTGATGAGCTTTACGATGTCGCGCTGCTGCCTGGCGTGCGGCAGGCAGAGGCGTTGGGCTTTCAAGGTGATGACCTGGCCGGGGCGATAGAGCCGGAGGTGGTTTGAGGAGCTTTTTGGTCGTTGCAAATTGGACTCAAAATCTTTCCGTCGCCTGGAGGCCAGCGCGGGCTGACGCTGATGATGGCGGCGACTTCGCTGGACGGGTGCCGTTACCTTACCCCATCTTCGCCTGAAGCTGCGTGAGCTCCGCCAAAAACCGCTCCGCCGCCAGCGCGGGCGGCCAGGGGCGCCAGGCTTCCCCCCCGTAGCGCGCAGCCAAAGGATCGCGCGCCAAAACCGCCGCGCGAATGCCAAGCGTCTCCCGCATTTCCGCTTCCGTCCACCCGGCGACATGCACAGCTTCCGCCGCCGCTGCCGCGATATCGGCGGCCTTATGCGCGCGTTTGTCTTCAACACCCCAGGGCGGCAAGCGGTAGCGCAAAGCGACCACCGCCGAGAGGCTTGCCTGCAAGGCCGCAAAACGCTCGCCCAAAAAGGGCTTGAGCGGCGAGATACAGTCGAAATTGATCAAGCCCTCATCCGCATCATGCAACAATTCGCGCAATTCCTCAGGCGGCGTCAGCCAATGGCGCGTGCGCTGGCGGCGGAGTTGCAGGACGAAAAGCGCGTGCTGCGCGACCGAAAGTGGCTCCGGCCAGATGGAATGCCCGCCCCAGCGAAAGGTCCGCGCAAGCCCCGTGGCGAGATCCTCATCCGTCCAATCGAAGGGTGTGGGGGAGAGCAGATCAAGCCGCCGCCCGGATGGCAAACGCACCCAGGCGCGTTCAGGGGCGGCGGCTTGGCGGGGCGGCATCTTCAATAGGTCGCGAAAACGCGCCTGATGCCATCATGATCAAGCCCCTTGGTGAGCGCGAGCGAAAGCAGAATGCGCGCCTTTTGCGGCGTGAGATTATCGGCACTGATAAAACCGGATTTGTCGGCGCGCTCAGTGCGAAATGTGCGCCCCGATCCGGCACGGCTGGAAAGCACCAACTTCACACCGGCAGCGACCGCCGCCTCACCTGCCTTCACCATGGCCGGCGTCACATAGCCAGGCGCGAAGCCCGCGGTGACAATACCCTTGGCGCCGGCGGCAACAAAGGCATCAATCGCCGCGCCATCCGCCCCGGCATAGCAATAGGCGATGTCAACGCGCGGCAAAGCCTCCAGGCCGCTTACATCGAATTCCGTATCAGGTGCGATTTTGCGGATGGGCTTGCGATACCAGGCGATCATATCGCCATCGGCATGACCCAGCGCGCCGAAATCCGCCGTGCGGAAGGTTTGCATCCGAAGGGTCGAGGTTTTGGTGACATCCCGCGCCGCCTGAATTTCATCATTCAGCAGCACCAAGGCGCCAAGTCCGCGTGCTGTGGGATCGGCCGCGACACGAATGGCATTGACGATATTCATCGGCCCATCGCCGGACAGGGCGGATGCTGGGCGCTGCGCGCCGACCAGCACAACAGGAATGCTGATCTTCAGCGTGAGTGAAAGAAAATAAGCGGTTTCCTCAAGGCTTGCGGTGCCATGGGTGATGACAATGCCGGCAAGCTTAGGGTCCTCCGCTGCAAGCCTGTGGCAAAGGCCAAGCAATTCCTTCCATTCCGGCCAAGCCAATTGCGTGGAGGGAATGGCGCGGAAGGGCACTGGCACAACATCCGCGACCAGCGCTGCCTCGGGGATGCGCGCCAGCAGACCATTCACATCCAGCACGGTGCCATTGGCCAGGTAATCCAGGATATCAAGCGGGCCCGTCCCCATCGAGGAAATGGTGCCGCCCGTGCCTATCACGGCGACGCGGGGCTTCATGCCGCCACCTTTGGTGCCGCGGCGATTGGTCGTTCAATCATATGATCCATGGTCAACATCTCCTCTGCTGCCGCATAAGCCGGCAAGCAACGCGCTTTGGCAGCCAAGGCCGTAGCGTGACCTGTTTTGCCCGATCGCGCCATGGGCCGCGCCGCGCGACTAGCGTCACACGCCTATTCCGCCTTGCGGTCCAGCACCGCCGTGGTCAGGCGCGACACACAGGCCAGCTTGCCATTGGGCCGATGAATTTCCGTCTGCCAAACCTGGGTGCGGCGCCCCAGATGCAGCGGGCGGCAAAGGGCGGTGACAATCTCCCCCTCAGGCACGGCAGACACATGATTGGCGTTTACCTCCAGCCCCACCGCATTTTGGCCCTCGGGCAACGTCAGGGTGGTCGCGATGCTGCCGAGCGTTTCAGCCAGCACCACTGAAGCACCACCATGCAAAATCCCATAAGGCTGCACATGACGCCGATCCACCGGCATTTCGGCGCGCAGGAAATCGGGCCCGACCTCAAGAATGCGGATGCCAAAGGCGCCAGGCAGGCTATTGGCCAGCCGGGCTTCGATGGCTTCCGCGGTGGCGGGGCGTTGCCAAATGGGCATGCCGGTGGTGCGATTCATGCTGAACTTTCCTCTACCCTAAATGCCCCCATGCACCACCAAGCCTGTATTCCGTGAGACGGCCCTCCTTCCTTTCGGGAAGCTTCCGCCGCGATCGGACTACCGAGGGGTTATGTTGCGTCGGTAAACGAGACCATCTTGTGGCCCCGGGAGCAAGGGCCGCCATGACGATTACTTCCATCCATGTTTCGGGGAAGTTTATGACATATGCGGGTGGAGTCTCGAACCCGGTTCATTATTGTTCCTTGAAGGCGTCCAGGACCAAAATATTGTCCTGAATTGAAATGCGGCACCGAAATCAGTAGACATCATCTTGGTCTGATATGACCACCTCACGGGAAGGGTTTGGGGTTGAGGGTTTTTCTGGACATTTCACACCTGATCAATGGGTCCTGGCGTTCCATGCCAACGGGTATTGATCGCGTGGAACTGGCCTATACGCGACATTGGCTCAAAAAAGACCCTGAGCGTGTGACCTTCTTGCTGAGGGGCCCGTTTGGCTCGGCAGTCGCAGTGCCGCGCAGCCTTGTGTCTGATCTTGTGCAGGCCTTGGAAACACGCCGGCTTGGTGCTCCCGGCTGGGAAGATTCGGCGGGGCCAGCCGCCCAGCTTGCACGTTCAGCGATACTTAGACTTTCACTAGGTCGTGGCATGCGGGACTTGGGGCGCGCTTTACGGGCGCCGGAAGAAAGCCTTTATGTGCTTGTTTCCCATGCATGGGCAGATCAACCCCGGCCAATCGCGGCCATCAAACGCAAAGGGGTGAAATTCATCCCCCTCGTGCATGATCTTATTCCGGTGAATTTTCCTGAATACACCTATCCCGCCGGGGTCAAGCGTCACATGCGCCGCATTGAAGCCTTCGCAGGTTTGGCGGATGGCATCATTGTCAATTCACAAGCGACGGCAGATGATTTGGGGCCTCAATTGTCGCGAAGCGCCGAGCAGATGCCGCTTCTCTGCGCCCCGCTCGGGATTGATACGCCAATCCCTGACCCAAATTACCCGGCGCCCGCCGGTGCGTATTTCATATGCATTGGCACGATTGAACCGCGCAAGAATCACCTGCTGCTGTTGAATACCTGGCGCGTGCTCGCAGAACGCCTTGGCGTTGAAGCGCCGAAGCTTCTGCTGATTGGTCGGCGTGGCTGGGAAAATGAAAACATCCTGGATATGCTGGACCGCTGCCCCGCAATGATAGGCCTTGTGCGTGAATATAAGGGCCTGCCCGACAAAGCGGTTGCAAGCCTGCTGCAAGGGGCGCGGGCGCTGCTGTTTCCTTCCTTCACTGAGGGCTATGGCCTGCCGCTTGCCGAAGCGCTGGCACTTGGCGTGCCGGCCATTTGTTCAGACTTGCCGGCGCTGCGCGAAGTTGGCGGGGATGCGCCAGAATTTCTCGACCCGCTGGATGGGCTTGGCTGGCGCCGCCTGATCCTGAACTATGCGGAGCCCGATAGCGGGATGCGCGAAGCGCAATTGGAACGCATAAATCTGTGGTCGCAGCCGAGTTGGGAACAGCATTTCGCCTTGGTGGACCCATGGCTGCGGCAGATCGCTTCTGCGGGGCAGGCAAGGAAAGCACAGCTCAGCCCTGCCGAGACTGTCACTGGGGCTGCCGAAGCAAGGTCACCTGCGCCTTTGGCACAAGGCCCCTGAGGCAACCTGGCCGGGCCGATCACGCTAGCGAAGAGGGTTAAAAGGGAATCAGCGCCATCATGGCGGCGCTGATTGCGGTTCGGTATAGGGCGCAAGGGTAAGGCCCGCATATTGAAGCATCTCCCATTCACTCGAAATCATGGGATATGCTCCAAATTGAGTACGCTTTTCGCGTAGCCAAGTGATGCCACTTGGCTTGGAAATGCTCAGCTCGCGGGCCTTCCTATGGTTCAGATTTCTTCGTCACTCCAATCGGCACTGGCATCATTGCCGTAATCGGCGGTAGCATCCGGCTGCGCATCCCCGCCCCAGGGGGAGGCTGAAGGTACCGCATCCTGCGCGAAGCCGCCGGCCGAAGCTGCCTCAGCCGCGCCGCCGCTGCCAAGCGCGCTCATCAACATATTGCCCAGCATAATGCCACCAGCCACGCCCGCCGCTGTGGCAAGCGCGGTGCCAAGGAAGCCGCCACCCGGGCGCTGTTGCAGCGCCTGCGGGTTATGGCCGGGCGGGTAATAGGGCTGCGGGCGCGGCGGCATCGGGGCCGGGCGATTGCCGCCGAACAACCCGCCAAGCATGCCGCCCTTCTGCGCCTGGCCTTCACGGCGCGCGGCTTCCGCTTCCCATTCCAATTGCTGCATGCGGTTATTGGCTTCGATCAGCGCGGCTTCCTGCGCGAAGGCCGCTTGCGTGATGCGATAACGCGCTTCCGGATAGCGCGTGAAAAGTTCCGCGATCAGGCGATCAGCTTCAGCGTCCATCGGCGGCAGGTTCGGCTTCTGCGCCGAGCTCGCACCCCAGGGGCCAGAGGGCGCACCGGCCACCGCCGCATTGCCGCTCATGCGCTCAACAAAGGCGGTGATGATCCGCTTTTCCTCATCATTCATGGTGAAATCCTTCTCCCGACATTGAGCATTTTCAAGCCGCGTGGAAGCACGCGGCGGCCTCGAAAATGCGACCAAACAAAGGTTTGGATCGTGTCCCGCACACGAAGGTGAGCGGGAAACGACCCAATGGCGCCGGCGGATTCGTGCCCGCCCGGCTGCACGCGCAGGAATTGGCCCGGGCGGGTCTGGCTTTCAAGCGCCTGGGCGCCAGTTCATCGAACTGACATGAAGCGGGCGGGTGAGGTCAGAAATCGCTGACACGCCCCTTCTGTTCCCAATCGCCAAAGCGGGTCGGTTCCGGGCCTTTTGGGCCGCCAATCTCCTTGGGTTTTGCGGGGGGCGCCTTGGCGGGCGGCGGCGCCGGGGCTGCCGGGGTTTCGGCGGTGGGTTTCTCGGTCATGACAAAAGGGCCTAGCGGTTTTAACGTGATTATTCGAGGGAAAAGGAAAGGCGCCTCATGGCCGGCTACACCCGCACTGTCATCCTGCTTGCCGCGCTGACCGCGTTGTTTGGCGTGATCGGCCTGATGATCGGGGGGGAGCAAGGCATGATCATGGCGTTGCTTTTCGCCGGGGGCATGAACCTCTTTTCCTGGTGGAATAGCGATAAGATGGTGCTGCGGATGCACAATGCCCAGCCCATCAGCCAACAGGAAGCGCCCAGGCTTTACGACATGACCGCGCAACTTGCCGCCAATGCGGGCCTGCCCATGCCGGCGCTTTATGTCATTCACGAAGAACAGCCCAATGCCTTCGCCACCGGGCGCAATCCGCAAAACGCGGCGGTTGCCGTGAATACCGGCCTTTTGGACATGCTTTCTGAGGAGGAAGTGGCCGGCGTGATTGCGCATGAATTGGCGCATATCAAGAATCGCGACACGCTGGTCATGACCGTCACGGCGAGCATTGCCGGCGCCATTTCGGCACTCGCGCAATTCGGCATGATGTTCAGCCGCAGCCGAAATCAGCAAGGCCAAAACCCCTTCGGCCCCATCGGAATGCTGTTGATGGTGATTCTGGCACCTATTGCAGCCGCCATCGTGCAGATGGCCATCAGCCGGTCACGTGAATACGAGGCCGACAGGATGGGCGCCGAGATTTGCGGCCAACCCATGGCTCTGGCCGGCGCGCTGCAGAAATTGGAATATTACGCCCATCAGCGCGTGAACCAGCGGGCCGAGGCCAATCCCGCCACCGCGCATATGTTCATCATCAACCCGCTATCGGGGGCGCGCATGGATAATCTTTTTTCGACCCATCCGCGCACGGCAAACCGCGTGGCGGCACTGGAAAAACTGGCTGCCAGCATGGGGGCAGTGCCGGGGCATGGCGCCTGGGGTGGCAGCTCCGTCCCGCCCATCGGCAAGCCACCGCCAGCACGGCGCGGGCCTTGGGGTTAACGCTGGCAGTCCCGGCCTGGGGCGGCTAGAATGCGCCTATGAAGACCCTGACGCGCCTGCTCCCTTTGGCTGTGATCGCTTTGGTGCTCACGGAAGCCAGCCCCGCCGCCGCACAATTCGCAGCGCCACCTGGGCAGCCAGGTGCTGCGCCGCCTCGCCCCCCTGCCCTGCCCGGCCTTGCCGCGCGCCGCGCGCCAGAGCCCATTGCAGCGGATGAAAACGCCAATCTTTCACCGACGCCGGCGTTGTTTGACGCCATCACGCGCGGCGATCTGGCGGCGGCCCGTGATGCGGTCAATCGCGGCGCGGATTTAAATGGCCGCAACGCGCTTGGCCTGACGCCCACGGATTGGGCGGTGGATCAGGGGCGCAATGACATCCTGTTCTATTTGCTCTCGGCCCGCGGCATGGCCGGCAGTTCCGGCCCAACGAGTGCGCGCAGCGCTGCCGCAGCCCGCGCCGAGCAGGAACGCGCTGAACGTGCCGCGCAGCAGGAAGCGCTGCGCCTTTCACGCCAGGCCGCGGCTCAGGGCGCGCGCGCGCCGAGTGTTTCCATCAGGCCCAGGCTTTTCGCCAATGATGGCGGCGCAGCGCAATTGGAATCGGGCTTCCTTGGCTTTGATGCCGGGCGCCCAGGTGGCGCGCGCCGCGGCGGCTGAAATGGTGTTTTTTGAAGGCTTCACGCTGGAAACACGTGAAGCCGATGGGCAGAGCATCCGGCTCCGCCGCGCGGGTTCCGGCCCGCCGCTTTTGCTGCTGCATGGCAATCCACAAACGCATGCCATGTGGCATCGCATGGCGCCGATCCTCGCGCGTGATTTCACCGTGATTGCGCCCGATCTGCGCGGCTATGGGTTTTCATCCAAGCCCGCTGTCAGCGCCGATCATGCGCCCTATGCCAAACGCGAAATGGCTGCCGATATGGTGGCGCTGATGGCCGGGATTGGCTTTCCGCAATTCCAGATTGTTGCGCATGATCGCGGTGCGCGGGTGGCGCATCGCCTGGCGCTGGATACGCCGGAAGCGGTGAAACGGCTTTGCGTCCTGGATATCATTCCAACGCTTGAACATTTTGAACGCGCCGATATGGCCTTCGGCCTTGGCTATTATCATTGGTTCTGGCTGGCGCAGCCGCATGATCGGCCCGAACGCATGATCCTGCGCGATATCGAAGATTGGTTTGACCTGCATACATCGCGCGAACCCAAGGACAAATCCTTCTTCCACCCGGAAGCGCGCGCGGATTATTTGGCAGCACTCCATCTGCCCGGCACGGTCGCCGCGATTTGTGAGGATTACCGCGCTGCCACCACGATTGATCTTGACCATGACCGCGCATCACGCGCGGCGGGGCAGAAAATCTCCTGCCCGCTACTCGCACTTTGGGGTGCCAAGGGCAGCATCCCCAAATGGTATGACGCGCTTACGATTTGGCGCGATTACGCCGCTGGCCCGGTGACCGGCGGCGCAGTCGCTTCAGGGCATTATTTGGCAGAGGAAGCGCCGGGGGAAGTCCTTGGCTGGCTCAAGGATTTTCTGCGTCGTCAATGAGTGCTGCGCGGGTATTGCAGCACCAATACCTCACCACCTTCAGCACCCGCAGTGATATCCAGCGCCGCTTCATCTGCGCTGACGAATAGCGCGGCCAAGCGATCAAGCGTCTTGCCTTTGTGCAGAATGCTCCCGGCAGCAACGATCATGGATTGCCCCGCACCGGTGGCGGGATCGGGCGCCGTGATGCTTCCATGCGGCGGAATGCGCAGCATGAAAATGCCAAGCCCATCTTCTTCGGCCAGCACGGTTTCTGATACGGCGTCACGCCGCGCGGAGAGCGCTTCGGTGTTGCTCGGCAGAATGGGATCGGCCAGCACATAGCGCTTCGGGCCTTTCACCATGCGGTCGCGGGCAGCCGGCAGGAAATGCGCGCCGGTACTATCCGCACTGGCGCGGAGCGTGAAGTATTTCAGCCCACCATCACCGGGCGTGATCGGCCCATAACCCGTACAGGCGCCGGCGAAATGCGCCATGATCGGCCCAACATCATGCCGGCCAATGCGCCCACCACCATCCACCACCACCTGAAACTGATCCACGAAATGAAAATGCGGATGCACAATGGCATTCGGTTCCTGTTCCACCAGAAAGGCTTGCGGCGGTCTGATCTCACCCGGCGCGGGCGGGATGAAGACCTCGGCATTCATCACGTTCGGGTCAACGGAATTGGAGGATTTCGGCGATGGCGGCGGGCCGAAATAATCCGTCCGCCAAATCCGCCCACCGCCCGGCGCATTGCGCGCGAAACGTGTCGGGGCCGCCAGGGCCAGGGCATTTGCATAAATCATCCGCTGCCACTCCCGCTTCCTGCCAATCCTGCCCGGCCTGTTGCGAAGGCCAGCCGAATGCCGCCATAGTCTAACATCCGAAAGGCGCCACAAAGCAAGGCGCCATCATGGGGGGAAAGCAAATGTGGGCATTCCGGGGCCATCGCCGTGTCATTTTCGCGCTGTCGGCATTGTTGTTGGGATTGGCAGCGCCTTCGTTGCCATCAGCGCAAGCACAGGAATGGCCCAATCGGCCGATCCGCATTCTGGTAGGCTTCCCACCCGGTCAGGCGACGGATGTGATTGCGCGGCTGCTGGCCGAACGGCTTACGGAAAACCCCGGCTGGTCCATGTTGATTGACAATCGCCCAGGCCAGGGCGGCAGCCTTGCCGCCGCGCAGGCCGCGCAATCCGCCCCCGATGGCCATACGCTGCTGCTAAGCGCGACGGCGCCGCTGGCGACCAACCCAAACCTCTATGCCAATGTCGGCTATGACCCGCGGCGTGATTTCGCGCCAATCAGCCTGGTTGCCAATCTTCCCTTTGTGCTCTTCGTCAACAACAATGTCGCGGCGCGCAATGTCGCGGAGCTGATTGCGCTGGCCAAGGCGCGCCCGGGGCAATTGACTTACGCAACTTCGGGCAATGGCACGACTTCACATCTGATTACCATGATGTTCGCGCGTGCCGCCGGCGGGCTTGAATTGACGCATGTGCCCTATCGCGGAGGCGCGCCAGCGCTGACCGATCTGCTGGCCGGGCGCATTGATATCATGATCGATACCGAGCTTTTCGCCCTGCCCCATATTCGCGAAGGTCGCGTGCGCGCACTTGCCGTGACGACTGCGCAGCGCACCGCCTTGCAGCCGGACTTGCCAAGCCTTGCAGAAACAGGGCTTGCGGGATTTGACGCCGCCGCTTGGCTTGGCTTGGTTGCGCCAGCGGGCACGCCAAGGCCGATTGTTGAAAGGCTCAATCGTGAATTGCACCGCATCCTGGCGGAACCCGCAACGCGGGACAGGCTTTCTGGCCTTGGCGCACAGGTCATGACCAGCACGCCGGATGATTTCTTGGGCTTCATGCGGAGCGAATATGTCAAATGGGGCAATGCGGTGCGCGAAAACAATGTGAAGCTGGATTGATTGCGCAATGACCGAGGCTGCTTTTCAAGTATGGGAATGCGCGCTTTGCGGCTTCATTTATGATGAGGCGAAAGGCGCGCCGGAAGAAGGGCTCGCCCCCGGCACACGCTGGGCGGATGTGCCGGAAGATTGGACCTGCCCCGATTGCGCCGCGAGCAAGGCGGATTTTGAAATGCGGTTGAAGGGTTAATGCCTTAAGCGTTTTCAGGCGCGCGCGAGAAACGCCCTTAACCGGAAAGCAGCTTCCGCATTTACCGCACCTTCCGGCATTTCGCCCCGCGCGAGGGCCGCGATTTGGTGCACCGTATCCATGGCTTGGTGTTCCATCGCCTCAGGCGTCATGCCGCCGATATGCGGGGTCGCGACCACATCGGCGCGGGCTGCAAGCGCAGGGTTTGGTCTTTGATCCGCCGCAGTGCCGACATCCATGGCAGCGCCCGCGAGATGCTTGGAGTCGAGCGCCGCCAACAGCGCCGCCTCATCCACCAATTCCCCGCGCGAGAGATTGATGAAGCGCGCGCCCGGCTTCATGGCTGCAAACGCAGCGGCATTGAAAAGATGCCTGGTCGAGGTATCGGAAATCGCGAGGCACACCACAATATCCGATTGCGCCAGCACTTCCGTGAACGACGCTTGCGTGATGCGCGGATCGGTCACCTTGGTGAAGGGGTCCGCCACTGCCACTTGCATGCCCAGCGCCAGCGCCACTTCGGCCAGGCGCTGACCGATGCGCCCATAGCCAATAATGCCAAGCCGCGCTGCAGATAGCTGCAAGCCCATGCGCCCTTGCGGCAGACCGCCGGCACGATAGGTGCCGACCATAACGCTGACATCACGCGCCAAATCCACCATGAAGCCCAGCGCCAATTCCACAACCGCATCCACAAAGCCAGGGGTGGCGCGCGTTACCAATACGCCCGCTGCGCTGGCAGCCGGCACATTGATGGTGGAGATATCCACGGCAACGCGCAGAAAGGCCAAAAGTTCAGGCATGGCCGCGAAGGTTTCAGGAAGGCCCGGCGTTGCGCGATCCGCCACAATGGCATGGCAGCCGCGCGCCGCTTCGGCCAGGGCAGCGCCGGACAGCACAGTTGTGCCAGGATTGCGGATAACCTCGGCATACTCAGCCAAGGCCGCGAGCGCGTGCGGGCCGTAATAGCCTTCGAACATTTCTGGTGTGTGTGTGAGAAAAACGCGGAGCTTCATGAAACCCTCCTACTTTCGCCAGCGAGATAGTGCGAGCATCCCGCCACCGGCGAGCAGACCCCAAAACGCGCCACCAATACCAAGAAACGCGACACCTGAAGCAGCGATCAAAAAGCAAATCACGGCTGCTTCGCGATCCTTATCATCGCGCACTGCGCCCATCAGTGCGCCGGCAAAGGAACCCAGCAATGCAAGCCCGGCGACCGCTTCGATCAGGATCGGTGGTGCCACGGCGACCAAGCCACTCGCCATGCCAGCGGCCAAACCACACGCGGTATAAACCGCCCCCGCCATGACAGCAGCGGGCCAACGCCGTGCGGGATCAGGCCCGGCGCCATCACCTGCACACATCGCAGCCGTAATGGCAGCAAGGTTTACCGGATGGCCGCCAAAAGGTGCCGCGAAAAGACTGAAGACTCCCGTGATAGAAAAAAGCGGCCCTGGATCGGGGCGATAATTATTCGCGCTCAATACCGCCATGCCGGGAATATTCTGTGACGCCATGGTCACGATAAAAAGCGGTAGTGCCAAACCTGTAATGGCCGTCAGGGAAAAAACTGGCGTCACCCATTCCGGGCTTGGCGCCCAATTGCCTTGGGGTATTGGCGCCTCAAGGGCGATGATCACGCCCGCCACAATCACCGCCGCTGGCACCGCCGCAAGCTTGTGCCATCGCCCGGCGATGATCCATGCAGCGATGATCGCAAGCGCGGCGATTGGTGCTTCCGCCACCGCGCGCACCGGTGCCAGAACAAGGCCAAACAAAATCCCCGCGAGCATGGCGTTGGCGAGTGAGGCTGGAATCGCCGCAACTGCTCTGCCCAGCGGCTTCCATAATCCTGCCAGGATCAGCAACAAGGCGCAGATGATGAAAGCACCGACTGCTTCCGCGAAGCCGCCCGCCGGCATGATGGAAGCCGCCATCAGCGCCGCACCAGGTGTGGACCAGGCGCAGCTGATCGGCATGCGCTTCCAAAGCGACAGCAAAATCCCGCAAAGCCCCATGGCGATGGAAACCGCCATCAGCCCTGACGCCGCCTGAGAGGGGCTTGCGCCCATCGCCACAAAACCTTGCAGCACCACCGCAAAGGATGAGGCAAAGCCCACCATCCCCGCCAATAGCCCCGCCGAGATGGCTTGCATGGGCATCAACGTCTTTCCTTCGGCAGTTTATCCAAGGCGGCTTCAATATTCGTGATTGCATCCGGCGTCAGTCGGCGAAAATCCCGCGCGAGGCGATTGGCAAGCGCTGTTGCCTCCGGCGAAAGCCCGCCGGTTTCAAGCACCACACGCGGATGAGATTGCCGGGCCAGCCGCGCCAATTCCTCGGCGTCATCCCAGATCAGACCGAAGAACTCATTGACCTGATGCACAAGCCCGGCGGATGGTTGGCCGCGCCGCCCATGTTCCAGCGCTGAGAGATAAGCAGCGGAAACCTGCAAGGCGGCGGCCAAATCCTTGAGCGCCACACCGCGTTCGGCGCGCAATGCGCGGAGCCTCGCGCCGAAGGGGGTCATTTGCGTCGCCGCAGCATCAGATGCACCGCGCCGGTATTCGCTGCATGCGGATGCGCCGCCGCCAGCAACAGGCGCCGCATATCCGGCGCATTCAGCCAATGCGGCAATTCACGCCGCAGCACACCCCCTTCCGGCGATGAACCACGGCCAGTGATCACGGCAACACAGCGCAACCCATCCACGAAAGCATCCTGCAGAAACCCGCGCACCGCATCATGCGCTTCCTGCGCGCGACGACCGTGCAGATCGAGCGTGCGTTCTGGCTTCATGCGGCCCCGGCGCAAGGCGCGCCAGCGCTTGTCATCCAATCCCGCCGGCGTGACATTCACCTGAATGGGCGGTGGCTGCCAGGCTTGCGGTGCAGTGGACTGTACCGCTGGCGCGGCTTGCGGCGCAGTGACGACCGGCGGCACATCAACCGGTTCAGGCGGTGGCAAAGCGCGCCCGGGAAGCGGGTCCACACGCGCCACATAGGCCTTCCACAGGGCGCGATCCGCGGCACTCAGCGCGCGGGCACGGCGACGCGAAAGGCTCATCCCGGCCGCGCGGCGGGATCATCATCCACCAGAATCACATGCAGCTGCCGCGGCCCATGCGCGCCCAATTCCAGCGTCTGTTCAATATCCGCGCTGCGCGATGGGCCTGTCACCAACATGACATTGCGCGGCATGAAGCCGCCTGTCACCGCATCCTGTCGCTCGGCGCGCAGCATATCCCAGGCATCCTCATATGGACCGGTGATGCGCGATGCGCGGAGCACGACAATTTCAGTCTCCGCCAGCAGATTGAGCGTGGTCGGGCGCGCGGGATCGGATGGCAGCATCAGCGTGCCGGTTTCCGCAATGCCGGCATAGCCATGCTGGACGGAAACCAGATCGCTTGCCTCGGCGCGGCGTGTTTCAAACTCAAGCATCGCGCGATCAGACCAGGGCAGCGCCTGCAATTCCGGATGCGGTGCCATGACAAAACGCGGCGCGAGGTTTTGTTGCGACAGATATTCTGCCACTGCGCCGGGAATGTCCTTCACATTGGCCACGCGCGTGACGCTGCCGAATTCCTTTTCCACATTGGCGATGAAAAGTCTGATCTGATCAGGGCGCGGCACGCGCGACCGTGCGGGGATCAAATGCCTGGGCCGCGCGATCATGCGCGCTTCCAGCATCGCACGCTGATCCGCCGGCAGAGGCCCGCGCTTCAGGCCGCGACGAATGGCATTCAGGATCGCTTCCTTGCTCATCGCTCAGGCCCCGCGCTTGGTTTTGGCGTAGCGATCCATGAAGGTGCCACCTTCCGGTACCGGCAAATCGCGCCCCTGTGTCCAACCGCCAGCCAGCGGCAAAGACCGAAACGCCCCCTTGCCCTGCGCCAGTAAGCCAAGCGCGCCGACCGCCATTTTCGTCGCCATGCGATAGAGCGCGGGGCGCTGCGCGACATAGGCCCAAAGCCCAAGATTGCGACGCACTGCAACGGGCGACAAATGCCGCTCAAATTCGCGTTCACGCCAATGGCGCATCATTTTCGGCAGCGGAATCTTGACTGGGCAGACGGATTCGCAGCGCCCACAAAAGGTCGAGGCATTGGGCAAATGCCCTGCCTTATCCACGCCGATCAGCGTTGGCGTCAGCACGCTGCCCATGGGGCCAGGATAGACCCAACCATAGGCGTGCCCGCCCGTCACGCCATAGACCGGGCAGTGATTCATGCAGGCGGCGCAACGGATACAGCGCAGCATTTCCTGAAATTCCGTGCCGAACATATTGGATCGGCCATTATCAATCAGCACCACATGATATTCTTCCGGCCCGTCCAAATCGCCAGGCCGCCGGCCACCCGTGGAAAAGGTAGTGTAAACCGAAAAATCCTGCCCCGTCGCCGAACGCGCCAATAGCCGCAGCAGAGCGCAGGCATCATTGAGGGTCGGCACCATTTTCTCGATGCTGGCGAGTGCGATATGCACACGCGGCAGGGTTTGCGTGAGGTCACCATTGCCTTCATTCGTGACAATCACGCTGCTGCCCGATTCCGCAATCAGGAAATTCGCACCCGTAATGCCGACATCAGCGGCCAGGAAGCGATGACGCAGTTTTGTGCGCGCTTCTGTCAGGATATCGCGCCTTTCGCTGAACACACGATCCTTGGGCAAATCCGTGTGCATTTCACGGAAGGATTTTTCCCAATCCTCCCGATTCAAGTGAAACGCCGGCGCGATGATATGGGAAGGATGCTCACGCCGAAGCTGGATGATGTATTCGCCCAGATCGGTTTCGACCGGTTCAATCCCGTGCGCTTCCAAATAGTCATTGATCCCGAGTTCTTCGGAAATCATTGACTTGCCCTTGGTGACGGTCTTCGCCCCGGCATTGCGGCAAATCTCCAACACCGTCGCGCGGGCTTCTTCCGCAGTAGAGCACCAATGCACCTTGCCGCCAGCGGCTTCCACATTGGCGGCATAGGTTTCCAGATAGAAATCCAGATTCGCGAGGGTGTGGTTCTTGATGTCGCGCCCGATTTCGCGCAGCTGTTCGAATTCCGGCAGACGCGCAACCGCATCGCCCCGGCGTTGCAGAAAGGCGCCCTTGGCCTTGCCCAAAGCCTTTTGCAGCCCGGCATCGCCAATGGCGCGGGCGGCGTTTTCCTTGAATTGCGGCGAGGTAATCTGAACCACGGCGGTAACCCTATTGCTTTTGCAACTCAGTCTAGCGCAACCCGCGCGCTTGGTCAGGGGGGTTTGCGCGCGGCCATCACCTTTCCTAACCTGCCCCACGCATTTTGGGGAGGAAACCATGGCAGGGGTTTTGGCATGAATATCGCGGCTTTGCCCGCCCGCGCCGCCGCCGCGCCGGGCCTGGCGCGCTGGGGGCGTGATCTGACGGCGGATGTCTTCTTCAGCGTTGGCGATGCGGCCTGGATCCTTGCCATCCACAAGGGTGTGCTGATTTCCGCCACCCCCGCCCCGCCCCTGATGCCGCGTTACGACCTTGCCATCCGCGCGGGTGCCGAGGATTTCTTGCGCTTTCTGCAAGACCCGCCACCGCCTGGCTGGCATGACATTATGGGCCTGGTTCGGCTCGGAACCTTCAAGGTGGAAGGCAATGTGGCGCTCTTTATGGCGCATATTTTCTGGTTCAAGGGCGTGCTCGCCCTGTTGAGGGAGCCACGCGCATGATCGAAGCCATTACCGGGCGCTATATGCACTTGGAACTCGAAGGCCGTGCGCATCGGCTGTATTTTGAAGAAGCCGGTCAGGGTATCCCGCTTTTGCTGCTGCACACGGCGGGCAGTGACGGCAGGCAATGGCGCGGCCTGTTGAATGATGCGGAAGTGACAGCGCGTTTTCGCTGCGTGACTTTCGACATGCCCTGGCATGGCAAGTCCAGCCCGCCCGAGGGCTGGGAACGTGAGACCTATCAGCTCACCACCGCGCGCTATACGGGCATGATCATGGCGGTGGCGCGCGCGCTTGGCCTTGATCGGCCAGTGGTAATGGGGTGTTCGATTGGCGGGCGCATTGTGCTGGATTTGGCAGCCGAACACGCGGATGATTTGCGCGGCGTGATCGGCCTGCAATCGGCAGCGTTTCTCTCACCCTATTACGATACATCCTGGCTGCATCACCCGCATGTGCATGGTGGTGAGGTGTGTGGTGGCATTGTCTCCGGCCTGATTGGCCCGCATGCACCGGAAGCGTCGCGCTGGGAAACGCTCTGGCATTATATGCAGGGCGGGCCGGGCGTGTTTCGCGGTGATTTGCATTTCTACAAGGGTGAAGGCGATTTGCGCCCGAAGCTGGCGCGCATTGATACCAAGCGCTGCCCTGTGCATATGTTGACCGGCAATTATGATTACTCCTGCAAGCCCGAGGATACGGAGGCAACCGCCGCCGCCATCCCAGGCGCCAAGGTGCAAATCATGAAGGGCCTGGGCCATTTCCCGATGAGCGAGGATTACGCCGCACTTCGCCCTTATCTTTTGCCGGTATTGGCGGAATTTACGTGACGCCGCGCATCACGCGGCGAGCCGATCAATGCGATCACGCAGGCGATACCAACCGCCGATGATGGGCAGGAACCAATTCGGGTTGCCGTTGTAAAGCGCAACCGTTGGAAATTCCAAACCATCAAGCGCGAAGCGTTGATTGGCCGCGCCAGCGATTTTCAGCGCGGCGTTATGGCCAAGCCAGGTTGCCATGGCAACGCCCGAACCCTGACAACCTGCGGCGTAATGAATGCCATCCTGCACGCCGATATGCGGCAGGAAATCGAAGGTGAAAGCCACATTGCCGGTCCAGGCATGGGTGATCTTTACATTGCTCAGCTCAGGAAATACCGCGGTCATGAAACTGTGCAACCGCGGCGCGGCGGCTTCCGGCGCATTGGGGCCGAAGCGTGCGCGGCCGCCCCACAAAATGCGATTGCCATAGGGTGCCGGGCGAAAATAATTCAGCACACGCTTGGTATCGCTGATCATCCGCCGGCCCGGGAAAAGCCGATCCATGGTCTCGGCGGGCAATTCCTCGGTTGCGATGATGTAGGACGCGACAGGGATCATGCGCTGCGCGAGCCAGGGCATGGCGCTTTGGCCATCAGTGCCGCGCGAATAGCCATTGGTGGCCACCAGCACGGCATCGGCGCGCAATTCGCCGCGATTGGTCGCAACCCGAAAGCCTGATCCATCAGCGCGAATGCCAGAGACACGCGTTTCATCCACCAGCCTGGCGCCGGCGCGTTCTGCTGCCGCCGCAAGCCCGCGCGCATATTTGCCGGGGTGGATGCTGCCGGTGGCCCCAGCCTTCATGCCGCCGCGATAATGGTCTGATCCCAGCGCCTCATGCTGGCGCGATGGCGGCAGCATTTCCGTGGGCAGGCCGGTAACTTCCGCGATGTAATCGGATTGCCGCGCCAGCATGTCGTAATGCTTGAGTGTCCAGGCCGCGACAAAACGCCCACAGCGCGTATAATCGCAATCAATCCCCTCGCGCGCGATGGTTTCTTCAATGAAGGGAAAGGAAGCGGCGGCGGCCATGGCGATATTGCGCGCCTGTTCCACGCCAAGCTTTTCCTTGAGTGCCGTGCTTGCGACCTTGAGCCCGCCGGAAACCATACCGCCATTGCGCGACGATGCACCCCAGCCGATACGTTCCGCATCCAGCACGGTTACCTGATGGCCGAGCCGCGCCAGGCTAAGCGCCGCCGAAAGCCCGGCATAGCCGCCGCCAATCACCGCAACCGGCGTGTGACCGGGCAGCGTATTGTCGCGTTTCGGCGGCTCGGCTGCCTCCCACCACCAGGGGCTGGTCTTGAAGCCGGGGGCAAAAAGAGTGTTGCCCATTGTCTTAGGCTGTCTTCGCTTCTTGCAGGCCCAATTCACGCGTCATTTCATCGCGCATGATGAATTTCTGCATCTTGCCAGTGACGGTCATGGGGAAGCTCTCCACAAACTTGATATGCAGCGGCACCTTGTAATGCGCGATCTGCCCTGCACAGAAGGCGCGCACATCATCTGCGGTCAGATGTTCATGCGCGCGCAACTTGATCCAGGCGCAGAGCTCCTCGCCAAAGCGTGGGTCCGGCACGCCGAATACCTGCACATCTTCGATCTTTGGGTGGCGATAGAGGAATTCCTCAACCTCGCGCGGGTAGATATTCTCACCACCGCGAATGACTAGATCCTTGATTCGGCCGACGATATTGCAAAATCCCTCATCATCAATCGTCGCCAGATCGCCGGTATGCATCCAACGCGCCGCATCAATGGCCTGCGCGGTGCGTTCGGGGTCTTCCCAATAGCCAAGCATCACCGCATAGCCGCGCGTGCAAAGCTCGCCCGGCATACCGCGCGGCACGATACGACCCTCGCTATCAATGATCTTCACTTCAAGATGCGGCTGCACGCGCCCCACGGTGGAAACGCGACGGTCAAGCGGATCATCCACACTGGTCTGGAAGCTGACCGGGCTGGTTTCTGTCATGCCGTAAGCGATGGTGATTTCGCGTAGATTCATGCTGTCCACCGCGCGGCGCATCACTTCAATCGGGCAAGGTGCGCCGGCCATAATGCCGGTGCGGAGCGATGAAAGATCGAAGCTTGCGAATTGCGGGTGTTCCATTTGCGCGATGAACATGGTGGGCACGCCATGCAGGCCGGTGCAGCGTTCCTCCGCCACGGTTTGCAGCGTTGCCAGCGGATCAAAACCCTCACCGGGATAGACCATGGCCGTGCCATGCGTGGTGCAGGCCAGATTACCCAGTACCATGCCAAAGCAATGATAGAGCGGCACCGGAATGCACAGCTTATCCTGCGGCGTCAGCTTCATCGCTTCCCCGATGAAATAGCCGTTATTTAGGATGTTATGATGCGTCAGCGTCGCCCCCTTCGGCGCGCCGGTGGTGCCAGAGGTGAATTGGATATTGATGGGATCATCAAATTGCAGCTTGCTGGCCAATTCGCGCAGCCGTTCATGATGCGCCGCCGCGCCCATTTCAAGGATGCTGTGAAAAGGGATCATGCCCGGTGACGGGTTCGCGTTGATTTCAACCACCATCTCCAGCTTCGGCAATTTTTCCGCCGTGAGCCGGCCCGGTAAGGCGCGCGCCAATTCCGGCGCCAGCGTATTCACCATGCCGACGTAATCGGATGTCTTGAAGCGTGTCGCGATAATCAGCGCGCGGCAGCCAACCTTATTCAGCGCATATTCCAATTCGGAAAGCCGATAGGCCGGATTGATATTCACCAGCACCAGCCCCGCCTTGGCAGTGGCAAACTGCGTAATCACCCATTCGGCATTATTGGGCGACCAGATCCCAACGCGATCACCTGGTTGCAGCCCAAGCGCCAGAAGCCCGGCAGCGAAGGCATCCACCTTCGCGCCCAATTCAGCGTAGCTCCAGCGAATGCCCTGCTGGCGCACGATCAATCCGGGCCGATCACCCCATTGGGCAACGGTGCGGTCGAAATTCAGGCCAATGGTCTCACCAATCAAGGCTTGGGTGCTTTGGCCGGTCACATAGCTAAGGGCTGGGCTGGTCATTCCTATTCTCCCTGGGCATTGACGCAATCTTGGCGGGGTGGGGGCAAGTTTGCAATATTCACTTGGCCTTGGCGGCGCCTGCGCCTATCCTGGGTGCAACAATTTCGAGAAACGCGACGGGTTGAGCATGGCCAATATTCCAAACCGCCTTCCAGGGCTGGATTTCGATCTGGGCGAGACCGCCGATATGCTGCGCGATCAGGTGGCCGCTTTCTCCGCCGCCGAAATCGCGCCGCGCGCCGCGGAGATTGACAAGACCAATGATTTCCCCGCCGATCTTTGGCGCAAATTCGGTGATCTTGGCGTGCTCGGCATCACCGTTGAGGAAGAATATGGCGGCGCCGGCATGGGGTATCTGGAACATGTCATCGCCATGGAGGAAATCTCCCGCGCTTCCGCCTCGGTCGGGCTTTCCTATGGTGCGCATTCCAATCTTTGCGTGAACCAGATCAGGCGCAATGGCACGGAAGACCAGAAGCGGCGTTATCTGTCCAAGCTGATTTCCGGTGAGCATGTGGGCGCGCTGGCAATGAGCGAGCCAGGCGCTGGTTCCGATGTGGTTTCCATGCGGCTGCGCGCTGAAAAGCGCGGTGATCGCTATGTGCTGAACGGCACGAAGATGTGGATCACCAATGGGCCGGATGCCGATGTGTTGGTGATTTACGCCAAGACCGATCCTGCTGCCGGCCCCAAGGGCATTACGGCTTTTCTGGTAGAGAAAAACTTCCCCGGTTTTTCCTGCGCGCAAAAGCTGGATAAGCTTGGTATGCGCGGGTCGAATACCGGCGAATTGGTATTCCGGGATTGCGAAGTGCCGGCCGAAAATGTGCTCGGTGAGCTTAATGGCGGTGTGCGCGTACTGATGAGTGGGCTTGATTATGAACGCGCTGTGCTCGCTGCCGGGCCGCTTGGGATCATGCAGGCTTGCATGGATATCGTGCTGCCCTATGTGCATGAACGCAAGCAATTCGGCCAGGCGATTGGTGAATTCCAGATCATGCAGGCCAAGATCGCCGATATGTACACCACCATGAATGCGGCGAAATCCTATATCTACACGGTCGCCAAGGCTTGTGATCGCGGCCAGACCACGCGCAAGGATGCCGCCGGTGCCATTTTATACGCCGCCGAAAAAGCAACCTGGATGACGCTGGAGGCGATTCAATGCCTCGGCGGCAATGGCTATATCAATGACTACGCGACGGGCCGGCTGCTGCGTGATGCCAAGCTTTATGAGATTGGCGCTGGCACCTCAGAAATTCGCCGCATGCTGATCGGGCGGGAATTGTTCCGCGAAACCGCATGAGCATTCTACGCAGTACGCTCGATACGGGTAGTGAGAGCTTCGCCGCCAATGCTGCCGCCATGGCGGCGCTGGTTGCGGATTTGGAAAAAACCGTCGCTGCTGCCGAACAGGGCGGCGGCAAGGCAGCGCGGGACAAGCACCTCGCGCGCAATAAGCTGCTGCCGCGCGAACGGGTACATGCGCTGATTGATCCGGGCTCGCCGTTCCTGGAGCTTTCGCAGCTTGCGGCCCATGGGCTTTATGGCGGGGAGGTTCCCTGCGCAGGTATCATTTCCGGCATTGGGCGTGTGTCGGGCCGCGAATGTGTGATCATCGCGAATGATGCTACGGTGAAGGGTGGCACCTATTTCCCGATGACAGTAAAGAAGCATGTGCGCGCGCAGGAAATCGCCCGCGCCAATCGCCTGCCTTGCATTTACCTCGTGGATTCCGGCGGCGCCTTTCTGCCGCAACAGGATGAAATCTTCCCGGACCGAGAGCATTTCGGCCGTATCTTCTTCAACCAGGCCAATATGTCGGCGGAAGGCATTCCGCAAATCGCCGTGGTGATGGGCAGCTGCACCGCGGGTGGCGCCTATGTCCCCGCCATGTCGGATGAAAGCATCATCGTGCGCCAGCAGGGCACTATCTTCCTTGGTGGCCCACCTTTGGTGCGCGCTGCCACTGGTGAGGTTGTCACCGCCGAGGAATTGGGCGGCGCTGATGTGCATGCGCGCCAATCCGGTGTGGTGGATCATTACGCGCAGGATGATCGCCATGCTTTGGCAATTTGTCGGCGCATCGTAGCCGGGCTTGGGCCACGAATTGCGCCGCAATTGGCGCTGCGGGCGCCGCGCGCACCGCTTTATGATGCGCGCGAATTGCTGGGCGTTGTGCCTGCCGATATCCGCGCCCCCTATGATGTGCGGGAAGTGATTGCGCGCCTGGTGGATGGCAGCGAATTTGACGAGTTCAAGCGGCTTTACGGCACAACCTTAGTGTGTGGTTTTGCGCATCTCCATGGTTATCCCATCGGCATCCTCGCCAATAACGGCATTCTGTTTTCGGAATCCGCGCTGAAAGGCGCGCATTTCATAGAACTCTGCTGTCAGCGCAGCATTCCCTTGCTGTTTTTGCAAAATATCTCAGGCTTCATGGTGGGGCGGAAATATGAGGCGGGCGGCATTGCGCGGGATGGCGCGAAGCTGGTGACGGCAGTGGCGACTGCGGGCGTGCCGAAATTGACTGTCGTGATTGGCGGCAGCTATGGCGCCGGTAATTACGGCATGTGCGGGCGTGCTTATGATCCGCGCTTCATGTTCATGTGGCCCAATGCGCGGATATCCGTCATGGGCGGCGAACAGGCGGCGAGTGTTCTGGCGCAACTCCGGCGTGACAATATGGAAGCGCAAGGCAAGCCATGGCCCGCTGAGGAAGAAGAAGCCTTCAAGGCACCCATCCGCGCCAAATATGATACCGAAGGCCATCCCTATTACGCCAGCGCGCGGCTTTGGGATGATGGCATCATCAACCCTGCCGATACGCGACGCATTTTGGGCTTGTCACTCGCGGTTGCCTGCAATGCACCCATTGAACAGACACGCTTCGGCGTGTTCCGGATGTAGGGGGCAGCCATGTTTCAAAGCCTGTTGATTGCCAATCGTGGTGAAATCGCCTGCCGCATTATCCGTACCGCGCGCCGCATGGGGCTGCGCAGCATCGCGGTTTTCTCCGACGCAGACGAGTCCGCGCAGCATGTGCAAATGGCTGATGAGGCGATCCATATCGGCGCCGCGCCGGCACGCGAAAGTTATTTGAATATCTCTGTCATCATCGCCGCCGCGAAGCGCGCGGGGGCAGATGCGATTCATCCTGGCTATGGGTTTCTGTCTGAAAACCCAGCCTTTGCGGAAGCCTGTGCGGAGGCCAGGATTATCTTTGTTGGTCCCACTGCTTCCGCCATGCGTGCCATGGGGTCCAAGGGCTCGGCCAAGGCGTTGATGGAAAAGGCCGGTGTGCCGCTTTTGCCTGGCTATCACGGGGCAGAACAGGATGCAGATTTCCTGGCAGGTGAAGCGCAACGCATCGGCTTTCCGCTGGTGATCAAGGCCGTCGCCGGCGGTGGTGGGCGCGGCATGCGCGTGGTGCGCGCGGCAGGTGACTTCGCAGACGCGCTGCGCGCCGCGCAACAGGAAGGCGCCTCGGCCTTTGGTGATGATCGCGTTTTGATCGAACGCTATCTGGAACGCCCGCGCCATATCGAAGTACAGGTGTTTGGTGATAGCCACGGCAATGCGGTGCATTTATTCGAACGTGATTGCTCGGCCCAACGTCGTCACCAGAAGGTGATTGAAGAAGCCCCAGCACCTGGCATCACCGCTGAAATGCGGGACGCCATGGGTGCTGCTGCGGTGGCTGCTGCCAAGGCCGTGCAGTATCAGGGCGCCGGCACAGTGGAATTCATCGCGCAGGATGGCGGCTTCTATTTTCTGGAAATGAATACGCGCCTGCAGGTGGAACATCCGGTGACGGAAGCGATCACCGGCTTTGATCTGGTTGAATGGCAATTGCGCGTGGCCGCTGGTGAAGCGCTCCCGGTGCGGCAGGAAGAAATCCGCGCCCAAGGCCATGCGATGGAGCTTCGCTTATACGCCGAAGACCCGGCGCGGGATTTCGCGCCTTCCATTGGTGCGCTTCAGGTTTTTCGGCTCGCCGATCAGGGCTTACGTGTTGATTCAGGCTTTGTCGCCGGCGATCGCATCAGCATCCATTATGATGCCATGGTTGCCAAAATGATCGCCTATGCACCTAGCCGGGCAGAGGCGATTGCGCGGCTGCGCGCTGGCCTGGCGCATTCGGATATCATCGGTGTTGCGCATAATCTGGATATGCTGGATCGCATTCTGGCGCATCCTGATTTTGCTGCGGGCGGCATTGATACCGGCTTCATCGGCCGCAACGCCGAAACCCTACTGACACCAAAGCTGCAACCTTCTGCGCAAACGCTGGCCCTTGCCGCGCTTGGTGTGCTCGCCTTGGAGGAGGAAACTGCGCAGGCACAAGCGGTGAACAGCGCTGACCCGCATTCACCCTGGCATGCGACCGATCATTGGTGGGTCAATACGCGGCCATCCCGCGTGTTTGACTTTCACCTTGAAGATGCGGTGCACGCCATCACGCTTTCGCCCGCCGCGGATGGTTGGCGCATTACGTCGGGTGAGATGGAAATCATCGCGCGGCACGCCAAGCTTGATGATGGCCGCATTCATGCGCTGCTGGATGGCATGCGGCTTTCCGCTTCCATCCATCGCGCGAATGAGGCGATCAGCCTGCGCCATGCCGGGCAAAGCTGGCGCTTCCGCCTGCCTGATCCCATCGCGCGTGCGGGAGAGGAAGAAGGCGGCGATGACCGGCTGCTGGCACCTCTGCCAGGTCAGGTCACGCAGCTATTGGCCGGCGAAGGTCAGGAAGTCGCGCGCGGTGATGTGCTGGTAGTGCTGGAGGCGATGAAGACCGTGTTTCGCCTGACCGCACCACGTGCCGGCAGGATTGAAACCATTTCCTGCCGTGTTGGTGAGACAGTGCGCGAAGGGCAAATCCTGATCCAATTCGCCGCCACTGATACCGACTGAATTCAGCCCGGCTTCGCACCGGTCGCGCGCAGGATCGGCACCCATTTGTCGGTCTCGGCACGAATGAAGCGCGCGGATGCGGCGGGATCATTCGGCAGCGGATCAACACCGGCATCGGCGAAGCGTTGGCGAATGGCGGGATCATTCAGCACTGTCGTCACCGCCGTTGACAGCGTGGCAATTATTTCAGTGGGCGTTCCCACCAGCGCGTAAAGCGCCTGCCAGGATGAAGCCGCGTAACCCGCCACGCCGGCTTCTTGAAGCGTTGGCAAATCCGGCAATAATTGCGAACGCCGCGTTGTAGTCACGGCCAGGCCGCGCGCCTTGCCGTCGCGCACCATGGGCGCCAGCAGGGTTTGGCTATCAATCACGAAATCCACGCGGCCGGCCATGAAATCCGTCACCGCCGCCGGCGTGCCGCGATATTGCACAATCGTGAAATCCACGCCCGCGAGTTTCTTAAGCAATTCACCGGCAAGATGCGAAGCGGCACCAATGCCGGTGGTGGCGAAGGTTGCCTCACCGCGCTTGTCGCGCAGCCAGGCCAGCAATTGCGGCACATCACGCACGGGCAGTGATGGATGCACTGCCACCAAAAAGCTCTGATCGCCAAGCGTCGAAATCGGGATGAAATCGGCAATCGAATCAAACCCGGCATCCGGATAAAGCGCTGGGATTACGCTATGCGCGGCACCATTCAGCAACAGCGTATGCCCATCCGGCGCAGCCCGCGCCACAGCCCGCGCACCGATGGTGCTACCGGCACCCGGTTGATTTTCCACCACCACTGGCTGGCCGAGTACGCGCGGCAAAGGCTCGGTCACAATGCGTGCCATAACATCAATGATGCCGCCGGCAGCAAAGGGCACAATCACGCGAATGGGCCGTGACGGGTAGCGGCTTTGCGCCAAAGCAGGGGTAGCCAAAGCGCTTCCGGCCACCGCGAATAAGGCACGACGTTGCAACATGGGATTTTTCCTTCTTCTAGGTTTGAAACTCACGCACCACCAACAGGCTGAAAATCATAGGTGCCAACCCCTTGCAGAATGGCAAAGCGGCAGCGCCTGCCATCTTTGCCCGTCACGCGATGGGCACGCTTTGCTGGCACCGCGTGCATCTGGCCCGGCGCTAATTCCACGCTTTCGCGCGGCGCGCGCATTTCAATCACCATCGGCCCATCCATGCACCAGAAAGTATCCGTCACCTCACTATGCCAATGCCATGGCACTTCCTGCCCGGCTGCCAAGGTGAGGATCTGCATGCGAAGCCCAGGCGCTTCGGCGATCAATTCGCGCTTTTCCAAAGGATAGGACATGGCGTTTCCCTCACGCTTTCGGCGGATGCTGCGCCCACCAATGGCGCGCAATATCGGCGCGGCGACATACCCAAACATCCGGCGTCGCCGCTACCTTATCCAGAAATCGCGCCAACGCGGCCGCACGCCCTGGCCGCCCGATCAGCCGGCAATGCAAACCAACCGACATCATTTTCGGCGCACCAGCGCGGCCTTCCGCGAGCAGGGTTTCAAATGCATCGGTCATATACTGTTCCCACCCATCCGGCGCAGTGAAACCAGGCGGCACCGCATATTTCATGTCGTTATTGTCGAGCGTATAGGGGATGATCAGCATCGGCTTTCCCGCTGCCGTCACGTAAAACGGCAAATCATCCGCATATGAATCGGAATCATACAAAAACCCGCCATGTTCCGCGACCAGGCGGCGCGTATTGGGGCTGATGCGCCCCGTATACCAGCCAACCGGACGCGTTCCTGTCAGGCGTTCAATCACCTCAACACAACGGGCGATTTCCGCGCGCTCCGTCGCCTCATCCATGTTGTGATAATCAATCCAGCGCCAGGCATGGGAAGCAACCTCATGCCCCGCATCGGCGAAAGCTCGTGCAACGGTTGGATTCAATTCCAGCGCGCGGCCCACACCATAAACTGTCAATGGCAGCTTGCGCGCGGCAAAGGCGCGCAGAATGCGCCACACGCCGGCCCGCGCGCCGTAATCGAATTGGCTTTCGACGGTACGATTACGTTCACCCAATATGGGCGAACCCCCCGGCACTTCATGCAAATACAATTCGCTGCCGGCATCGCCATTCAGCACGGTATTCTCGCCGCCTTCTTCGTAGTTCAGCACAAAGGAAAGCGCGAGCTTCGCACCATTCGGCCATTTCGGGTCGGGCGGATTGGCGCCATAGCCCAGAAAATCGCGCGGATAATCGGTATCCGCTGCCATCATATGGGAAGTATCGGTCATATCGCCCTTTCTCCTACGCCAATTTCAGCCCAATAATGCCCGCGGTGATCAAGGCCACGGAAGCCCAGCGTAGCGCAGTATTCGCATCGCCGAATAGCGTAATGCCCACCAGAAAGGCGCCCACCGCGCCAATGCCGGTCCAAACGGCATAGGCGGTGCCGACAGGGATTTCCCGCAAAGCGAGCAGCAACAACCCGCCACTCGCGATGATGCAGATAATCGCGAAGGCGAGCCAGCCGTAACGCAAACCGCCCGCAGCCCAACCAAGCTTGAGGCCAATCGGCCAGCCGATTTCACAAAGCCCCGCGAGCAGCAAATAGACCCACGCCATAACCCGATCCTCAACTTCAAGAACAGGATAGCTGCCTGCCAGGATGGCCACGCTAATGGCAAGCACTTGGCTGACCCATTGCGCGAAGCCTGACCAATGGGGCAGATCAAAAGATCAGTTAGCTTCGGCCTTTTACGGTATGGTTGCGTTTCCCAATGACGGGCGAACCAACCGACACGTCATTCAGGTGCGACCAGTATTGTCACGCCGGACCAAGTTCCCGCACCATCTCAATCGCATAGCTCCGGAAGCCGGCCTTGCGATAAATGCGTTCAGCCTCATCATTGCCGGCCAGGACACCAATGTGAAGCCGCCTGCAACCGGCGGTCCTGGCATGGGCCTCAGCCTGCGCAAGCATGGCGCGGAAGGCGCCTTGGCCACGCCAAGCCTCTTCGATAAAGGCATCGCAAATCCAAGCTTCACGACGGTATTCAGGGGCGAGGTAAGGCGGCGCTTCATCCAACGCGAGGAATAGATGGCCAAAGACCCGCCCCTCTGCCTCGGCTACAAGCATAAGTCCTGTGCTGCCGACGCGGCGAATGAAATGCCCCAGCACGGCCTCTGCGCTGGCAACATCAATTGCGCGGTCCCCGGTAATGTCATGCTCGAACCGGTTCAGCGCAAAGGTAGTTGCCAGCAGGGCGTCATGGTCGGCCTCTCTCGCAACTCTCACAAGAAAGGCCGCCATTGCGTCAGTTCCTGGCCTTATCCACGAGCGCGCCCTTCTTGATCCAAGGCATCATGGCGCGGAGCTTTTCGCCCACTTCTTCAATCGGGTGTTCAGCCAGACGGCGACGCGTGGCCTTGAAGCTCGCCTGGTTCACCTTGTTTTCCAGCATCCAATCGCGCGCAAAGCGGCCGGACTGGATATCTTCCAGCACGCGCTTCATTTCCGCCTTGGTTTCCGCGGTGATGATGCGCGGGCCCGTGACGTATTCGCCATATTCCGCCGTATTGCTGATGGAATAATTCATGTTGGCGATGCCGCCTTCATAAATCAGGTCCACAATCAGCTTCACTTCATGCAGGCATTCGAAATAGGCCATTTCCGGCGCGTAGCCGGCTTCCACCAGGGTTTCGAAGCCCGCCTTGATCAATTCCATCAGGCCACCGCAGAGCACGGTCTGTTCGCCGAACAGATCGGTTTCGCATTCTTCCTTGAAGGTTGTCTCAATCACGCCCGAACGCCCACCACCAATGGCAGACGCATAGGACAGCGCGATTTCCAGCGCATTGCCCGAAGGGTTCTGATGCACGGCAACCAGGCAGGGCACGCCGCCGCCCTTTTGGTATTCGCTGCGCACCGTATGCCCGGGGCCCTTCGGCGCGATCATGAACACATCAATATCCGCGCGGGGATCGAGCAGGTTGAAATGCACATTCAAGCCATGCGCGAAGGCAAGCGCGGCACCCGGCTTCATGTTCGCGTGCAGGCTTTCACGATAAAGATCGCCCTGGCCTTCATCCGGCGTCAGCACCATGACCACATCGGCCCATTTCGCCGCATCCGCGGGCGACATCACCTTGAAGCCAGCAGCTTCCGCCTTTTGCGCGGACCCGCCGGGGCGCAGACCAATCGCGACATCCTTCACGCCGGAATCGCGCATATTCATTGCATGGGCATGGCCCTGGCTGCCAAAGCCAATGACCGCAACCTTGCGGGCCTTGATCAGATTCACATCCGCATCGCGGTCATAGTAAACGCGCATCTGCCGTTTCTCCTTTGCTGCGCAGGCTTTCGCCCGAATTGATCCTTGCGGGGCCCGCCATGCGTGAAGGACATGCACGGCCCCAAGGGCGAACAAGGCCCGTTCATTCCTTTATTTTGCGCTTGCCGACAAGATGCTGAATGCATCCGGCGCGCGTTTTATGGGCTTTCGAGGAAACCTCGTTCAGGCCGCCCGCTTCAAGGGCACAGCACCC
Organism: Roseomonas sp.; assembly: GCA_020249435.1. Classification (GTDB taxonomy): domain Bacteria; phylum Pseudomonadota; class Alphaproteobacteria; order Acetobacterales; family Acetobacteraceae; genus Neoroseomonas. The sequence goes on from JADCFQ010000030.1 coordinate 68,525, forward strand.
TCATCGGCGTATTTCGCCAGCGCCGCGCGAAACTTGTCCCGCCGCCATTGCAACAGCCGCCAGGAAGCCTTGGCCGCCAGGTCTGAAACCCGCCCGCGCGGTTCAAGCCCGATGGTCTTGAAGATCATCCCCATGCCGCGTTCGATATGCCGGAAGCGATAAAACCCAATCGCGCGGCCCATATAAGCTGTGGTGCAACGTTCATGGTCATAGGGCGTGCCCTCAGGCTCATTGGCGCTGTGGAAGGCGAAGGCGAGCTCATCATCCTCGGTCTCCCCAATGCGGCCCAGCGCCACGCGCAGGCGCTTGGCGAAGGAGAGATTCTCCCGCGCCAGATAGCGCTTCATATGGTCGTAAAACAGCTTGAAATGCCGGTATTCATCAGCGGCGATCAGCCGGCAGACCTGCTTCAGCACGGGTTCTTCTGTGGAGTCACCAAGCGCAGAGTAATAGCTGCTGGTGCCGGTTTCCACCATGCAGCGCGCGATCAATTCGCCGGTACGGCTGCCACGAATGGAAGCTTCCGCATCCAATTGAATCTGATACCCGGCGCGATACCGCTGAAACGCCGCGGCGAAATCCCAGCCAGGATCAGCCAACATGCCCCAACGGCCCAACGCATCGCCATGCTGCGTTTCCTCGACACCCCAATGTTCAGCCGCCGCGCTGAAATCCGGGTCTTCAGCAAAAACGCGCGTCAGGTAGGTGACGTAATCCGCCGCATTGCGTTCCACCATGGCGGCGGCCTTGATCAGCGGCACAATCTCAGGATCAACCTTGGAGGGATCAAACCGATCCCAGCCAATCTCATCAATATGCCAATGCTTCATGAGCCTGCCCCGAGCGCCTTGCCATGATGGGCCCTAGCGACCCTTCCTGTTTATGTTTTTGTGCCAAGATGCGGCGGTTTCAAGGCAGGCTGGCGCATAACCCACCCAAAAACAAACGGGCGGCCCAAGGACCGCCCGCTGAAACTTGTGATTGGATAAGGCTTCAGGGCGCCGTCGCAGCGTCCATCATGGCCCGCGCCGACAGCATCCGCGCCATGGCGGCTTCACGCTTTTCGAGCGTTTCATTCGCCGCCGCCGCCATCGCCTCCTCGGCTTCCTTCAACCGGAGCTGCGCTTCGGACTTCGAGAGATTAGCAAGCGGCGTTGCTTCTTCAGCCAGGATCGTCACGCGGTCCGGCGCCACTTCGGCAAAGCCGCCGGCGACGAAAAGCTGTTCCGTCACCTGGCCGCCCTCACGCACGGAAATCACCCCGCCGCGCAAGGCCACGATCATGGGCGCATGGCCAGCCAGCACGCCCATTTCGCCTTCCGCCGCCGGGATCACTGCCATCTCAACCGCGCGGGAGAGCAGCAGCTTTTCCGGTGAGACGAGTTCGAGTTGAAAACTCGCCATGATGATCAGGCCGCCGCCTTCAGTTCTTCGCCCTTCTTCGCGGCGTCTTCAATCGTGCCGACCATGTAGAAGGCCGCTTCCGGCAGGTGGTCATAATCGCCGCGGCAGATCGCCGCGAAGGACCGGATGGTATCTTCCAGCTTCACGAAGACGCCCGGCGTGCCGGTGAAGACTTCCGCGACATGGAAGGGCTGGGACAGGAAGCGCTGGATCTTGCGCGCACGCGCGACGATCAGCTTGTCTTCTTCCGAAAGCTCATCCATGCCAAGGATCGCGATGATGTCCTGCAGCGACTTGTAGGTCTGCAAAATCTTCTGCACTTCGCGCGCGGTATTGTAGTGATCAACACCCACAATGCGCGGGTCCATGGCGCGCGAGGTGGAGTCGAGCGGGTCAACCGCCGGGAAGATCCCAAGCTCCGCGATGGAACGATTGAGCACCGTGGTCGCATCCAAGTGGGCGAAGGATGTCGCCGGCGCCGGGTCGGTCAAGTCGTCGGCAGGCACGTAAATCGCCTGCACCGAGGTGATCGAGCCCTTCTTGGTGGAGGTGATGCGTTCCTGCAGCGCGCCCATATCCGTGGAAAGGGTCGGCTGATAGCCCACCGCGGAGGGAATGCGGCCCAGCAGCGCGGAGACTTCCGCGCCGGCCTGGGTGAAGCGGAAGATGTTGTCAATGAAGAACAACACGTCCTGGCCCTGCTCATCACGGAAATATTCCGCCATGGAAAGGCCCGAAAGCGCAACGCGCGCACGCGCACCAGGCGGTTCATTCATCTGGCCATAAACCAGCGCCACCTTGGACCCATCGGTATTGCCATCGCCGAGCTTGATGACGCCCGCGTCAATCATTTCGTGGTAGAGGTCATTGCCTTCGCGCGTACGCTCACCCACGCCGGCAAACACCGAAACGCCGCCATGGCCCTTGGCGATATTGTTGATCAGTTCCTGAATGGTCACGGTCTTGCCCACGCCCGCGCCACCGAACAGGCCGATCTTGCCGCCCTTCAGGTAAGGCGCCAGCAGGTCAATCACCTTGATGCCCGTGACCAGAATTTCCGCCGCCGTCGCCTGTTCTTCAAAGGCCGGCGCTTCGCGGTGGATCGGGAAATGCATGGTGGCGCTGACCGGGCCGCGTTCATCAATCGGCTCACCGATCACGTTCACGATGCGGCCGAGCGTGCCAGGGCCAACCGGCACGGAAATGCCCGCACCCGTGTCCACAACTTCAGTGCCACGCACCAGACCATCGGTCGTGTCCATGGCGATGCAGCGCACCGTGCGCTCACCCAAATGCTGCGCCACTTCAAGCACCAGTTTCTGCTCGCCGATTTGCAGCGTCAGCGCGTTCATGATGGCGGGCAGCTCGGCGGGGAACTGCACGTCCACCACGGCACCGAGCACCTGCGTCACCTGACCAACATTGTTCTTCATGGCAGTGATCCCTTCTTAAAGCGCTTCAGCGCCGGAGATGATTTCGATCAGCTCGCGGGTGATGTTCGCTTGACGTGTGCGATTGTAATTCAGCGTAAGCTTGTTGATCATTTCGCCCGCATTGCGCGTGGCATTGTCCATGGCCGTCATCTGGCTGCCATAGAAGCCGGCGGCATTGTCCAGCAGGGCGCGATAGATCTGAATGGCGAGGTTCTGCGGCAGCAACCGCGCCAGAATTTCTTCCTCGGCCGGCTCAAACTCATATTGCGCGCCGCTATCGGCAGCCACTTCGGGCAGTGGCGCGGGGATAAGCTGTTGGCCCACCGGCGTCTGGCTGATCACGTTCCGGAAGCGGTTATAGATCAGCGTGCAGACATCGAATTGGCCGCCATCCAGCATTTCGCTGATCCTGGCGCTGACTTCCGCAGCATCTTCGAAGCCAATCCGCTTCTTATTGGCGAAGCTGATTTCCTCAACGATGCGGTTGGCGAATTCGCGCCGCAGATAAACAGCGCCCTTGCGACCCACGGTGACGATTTTCACCGTCTTGCCCTCGGCTTCCAGCGCGCGCACCTGGGCACGGGCGAAGCGGCCGACATTGGTATTGAAGCCGCCGCAAAGACCACGTTCGGCAGTTACCACCACCAGCAAATGCACCTTATCCGCGCCAGTGCCCACCAACAGCTTCGGCGCATCGGGCGTGCCGGCAACTGATGCGCCAAGGGAAGCCAGCATCCGTTCCATACGCTCGGCGTAAGGGCGGGCAGCTTCAGCCTGGCTTTGCGCACGGCGCAGCTTGGCCGCCGCCACCATCTTCATTGCCTGCGTGATCTTACGCGTGGATTTCACGCTATTGATCCGCAGGCGGAGGCTTTTCAGGCTGGGCATTCGTTACTCTCCCGATGGCCCAATCTTAGGCGAAAGACTTCGCAAAGCCATCAAGGAAGGCAACCAGCTTCGTTTCCGTATCCTTCTTGATCTCACGATCATTGCGGATGGCGGCCACGATATCCGGCGCGCTTGACTTCAGTTCGCCCAGCAGGCGGCTTTCGAATTCGCCAACCTTATTGAGCGGCAGACGGTCCAGATAGCCGCGCGTGCCGGCAAAGATCGCAATCACCTGATCTTCAACGGCAACCGGCTTGAATTGCGGCTGCTTCAGCAATTCGGTCAAACGCGCACCGCGCGCCAGCAGCGCCTGGGTCGAGGCATCAAGATCCGAGGAGAACTGCGCGAAGGCCGCCATTTCGCGGTACTGCGCCAATTCCAGCTTGATCTTGCCGGCCACCTGCTTCATCGCCTTGACCTGCGCGGCGGAACCCACGCGGGACACCGAAAGACCGACATTCACCGCAGGGCGGATGCCCTTGAAGAACAATTCGGTTTCAAGGAAGATCTGACCATCTGTGATCGAAATCACATTCGTCGGAATATAGGCCGAAACGTCACCCGCCTGGGTTTCAATGACCGGCAGCGCGGTCAGAGAACCATTCCCGGCTTCATCACCCATCTTCGCCGCACGTTCCAGCAGGCGTGAATGCAGGTAGAAGACGTCACCCGGATAGGCTTCGCGGCCCGGCGGACGGCGCAGCAGCAGCGACATCTGGCGATAGGCAACGGCCTGCTTCGACAGGTCATCATAGAAAATGACCGCATGCATGCCATTGTCGCGGAAAAATTCACCCATGGCGCAGCCCGTATAGGGCGCCAGGAACTGCATCGGCGCCGGGTCGGAAGCGGTGGCCGCGACGATGATGGAATATTGCAGCGCGCCCTGTTCTTCCAGCGTCTTCACGAGCTGGGCAACGGTGGAGCGCTTCTGACCCACGGCGACATAGATGCAATAAAGCTTCTTCGATTCATCATCGCCAGCATTGATGGTCTTCTGGTTGATGATGGTGTCCACGATCACGGCGGTCTTGCCGGTCTGGCGGTCACCGATGATCAGCTCACGCTGGCCACGGCCAATCGGGATCAGCGCGTCAATCGCCTTGATGCCGGTCTGCATCGGCTCATGCACCGATTTGCGCGGAATAATGCCAGGCGCCTTCACCTCGGCGCGCATGCGCACCACGTCGGTCAGCGGGCCCTTGCCGTCAATCGGATTGCCAAGGCCATCCACAACGCGGCCCAGCAGGCCCTTGCCTACCGGCACGTCCACGATGGAACCGGTACGGCTGACGGTATCGCCTTCGCGCACCGAAAGGTCAGAGCCGAAAATCACGACGCCGACATTGTCGGTTTCAAGGTTCAGCGCCATGCCCTTCACGCCGGAAGCGGGGAAGTCCACCAGCTCACCAGCCATGACATTCTGCAGGCCGTAAACGCGGGCGATACCATCGCCCACGGTCAGCACAGTGCCGACCTCAGCCACATTCGCTTCAGCATCGAAGCCAGCGATCTGCTGCTTGAGGATTTCCGAAATTTCAGCCGGACGGATTTCCATGGTCAGGCAGCCCCCTTCATGGCGTATTGCAAACGTTGCAACTTGGATTTGATGGAATTGTCGTAAAGGCGGGAACCGATCCGAACGATCAGCCCACCCAGGATGGATTTGTCCACTGTCTCAGACAGGCGAACATTGGAATAGCCAGCTTCCGTCAGCCGCGCCACGATCTGCGCGCGCTGCGTGTCGCTCAGCGCATGGGCGGTGGTGACTTCAGCGGTTTGCTGGCCGCGGCGCGCCGCAATCAGCGCGCCAAAGGCATGCGCAACAGCAGGCAGGGCCGAAAGGCGCCGATTGGCGATCAATACGCCAACCAGGTTCCGCACCTCACCGGTGATGCCGGCGCTTTCCAGGATCTTGAACATGCGTTCACGCTGGATGCGGGCATTGAAGCGCGGATCGGCGATGAAATTGCGCATATCCGCATTGTCGCGGCAGAGCGCGAACAACGCTTCAAGCTCCGCCCCGATGCGATCAGCGGCGCCGGCTTCCGCCGTGCGCTTGTCATCGGCAAGGTCGAGAAGCGCCTTGGCATAGCGCGCGGCAACGCCCACAGCGCTGGGCGCCGAAGGCGCGGCCTTATCAAGGGTCTGGTCTGTGGCAGCCACGGGTTTTCCCGGTCCTGTTTCTTGCGCGAAAAACGAAAAGCCGGGCGGTCTCCCGGCGCGGGCGGGGCCTTACCATAGGGTTTACCGCACCGCAACCGAGGCAGCGGCATTTTTGCGCGCTGTTTTGCTTCAATTGCGGAAAATCCGCCGGCCCGCCCGGCTTGACAGTGCTTCAAGCCCAGCCGCAGGCTTTCGCACCAAGGCCGCCAAGGCCCAAGCAATAAGGAAATGTCTGGACCATGACGCAGAACATCACCCGGCGTGCCGCGCTTTTGGCCGGCAGTGCGGCGGCGCTGCTGCCCCTCCGCCCCGCTTTTGCTGCCTTTCCGGAACGCGCCATCACGCTTTCGGTGAGTTTTCCGCCAGGCGGGGCCACCGATATCCTCGCCCGAATCCTGGCCCCGCCGCTCAGCGAGGCTTTGGGCAAGCCAGTGGTGATCGAAAATCGCGGCGGCGCAGGGGCCAATATCGGCATTGGCCATGTCGCCCGCGCGGCCGCGGATGGCTACACGCTGCTGGTCACCTCCAGCGCTTTTGTTGTCAATCCAAGCCTTTACCGCAACCCGCCCTATGACCCCTTCCGCGATTTCGCGCCCATCAGCACGCTGGGTGCCTCGCCCAATGTGCTGGCGGTACGCCCCAATAGTGGCATTGCCTCGCTGCAGGATTTGATCGCCCAGGCCAAGGCCAGCCCGGACAAGTTCAATTACGCGAGCCCCGGGATCGGCACGACGCCCCATCTGGCGGGCGAATTGCTGAAGCTTCGCGCCGGGTTTGACATGCAGCACGTGCCCTTCAGCGGCGCCGGCCCCGCAACCCAGGCGGCGCTTGCGGGTACTACCCAGGTGATCAGCGCGGCGCAGGGTTCGGTCATGGCGCAGCTACGTTCGGGCGAATTGCGCGCCATTGTGCAGACGGGCGCTACCCGCGCCATTGATCTTCCAGATGTGCCAACCCAGGAAGAATTGGGCATCAAGGACGCCAATTCGGACACTTTTCTGGCGCTCTTCGCCCCCGCTGCGACTCCGGCGCCTATTCTCGAAATCCTCGCGCGGGAGGTGGTGAAGGCGCTGCAGCGGCCCGAAGTGCAGCAGCGTTACCGCGAAGCCGGCGCCCCGGTGGTGGGTGGCGGGCCCGAGGAACTCCGCGCCCGAGTCGCGCGCGAAGTGCCGATCTGGCGGGAAGTGATCCAGGTCTCAAAAATCAGCGCGCAGTAAAATCAAGATTTATGCACCGCGCCGGGAGACGGTAAGGCGCAGAGCATCGGCATCAAGCACGGCGGGCGCACCGACGAAAACGCACTCTGGGTTGCTGCCGTGCCCGAGCGGGAGCCCCCCAAGAATGGGAACATTGAGCGCCCCGATATGTTCGCCAACCATGTTCACGGTGTCTTCGCTCACATCGGTGAATTGGCCGACTGCAACGCCCGCCAAGCCGTCGAAGTGGCCTGCCTTTCGGAGCATCGAGAGTTGGCGGTCGATGGCACCAATCGCTTGATTCACAGCCTCGATGAGAAGGATGGCCCCGTGGAGCTTGGGCAAGCACCAGCCCGCCGCCGTCGCCACCATATCAAGGTTGCCGCCAATGAGCGGCCCAGAGACTTTTCCCTGTGTGGTCAGCTTGGCTGTCAGCTCGGTGGCACGGCTGGCCAGCTCGATGGGCGCATCGGTCATCAGTGTTCGCCTCAAGGACGCACCGTCATCAGCATCAAACGGCGCTCCGTGGATGCCCACCAACCCGCATTTGTCCCAGAGGCTGAGGTGGAGAGCCGAGATGTCGCTGAAGCCAACGAGAAACTTGGGGTCGGCCCTCGCAGCCGCGAAATCAATTTGATCAGCTATCCGATAAGACCCTTTCCCGCCGCGCGTGGCGATCACCGCTCTCACCGAGGTGTCGCGCAAGGCATCATTCAAGTCCGTTAGGCGGTCGGTATCGGGGCCAGCAAGATACCCCTGCCTTGCGAACACATGCCCACCAAGCTCTACCTCAAGCCCCCAGCCTCTCAGCCGATCGCGAACGCGAGAGACGCTGGCTTCATCAGGCGTGCTGGCAGGAGAGATAAGCCGCACCTTGTCGCCAACTCTCAGCTTCTCTGGAAACAGGACCGAAGAGACTGACGACAGCTCCATAGGTGAATTTTCTCACATGCCGACCGCTTCGCCAACCTGTCGAACATAACGAGACATCAGTCTCGTCGTGTCCATGTGCATAAATCAGGGTTTTCGCGGCATGGGCGGGGCGGGTTCAGCCGGCGCCGGGGCGGAAAGCCCGGCGCAGAGGAAGGGCAGGATCTGTTCCACCGCCATGTCGAAATCGCCCGAATCGCAAACCCCGCCCGACATCATCTCGAGCCGGCCAGACCGCAACAGGGTGTAGCGATAGGCGCCCATCATGAAATAGAGCCGCCAATAAAGCACTTCCGGCGGCAGATGGGGCAGCACGCGGCGGAAGGCTTCCACATAGGCAAGCGTCGTGTCGTCATAGACCGTGCTGAGCACTTCCTTTGAGATATCATCGGGTTCCGTGTTCAGCCGGGCATGCATCCGCATGGTGGCACGGCCTTCGGGGGTTTTGCCATTCAACATGAAGGGGGTGACGAAGGCGCGGACCAGCACTTCAAGCGGGATGCGGCCCTCGGGCCAGGTGGCCTTGGCCCCTTCCAAGGCCCGGCGACGCGCTGCCGTGACCTGCTCCGCCCCGCGCAAATAGGCGGCGCGAAACAAATCCCGCTTGGACCCGAAGTAGTAGTGCAACTGCGCCAGATTGACCCCGGCGGCGAGCGCAATGGCGCGGGTGGAGGCACCCGTATAGCCATGATCGGCAAAGAGCATTTGCGCGACATCCAAAATCCGGTCGCGCACACTGGCTGAAGGATCAATCGGGGCGAGCAGGCTGGTCATGGGCTCCGGGCTTTGGTCAGGCGACCGATATGGGCAATCTAGGCCGATTCGCCGCCAGGGCAACCAGGAGGCTGGAAATTGACGGAAATCACCCGGCGCGGTACTTGGTCAAGTGACTGATTGACGCGGGGCTGAGACAGCGCCTTGACCCAATGGCGCCTGCCGGCCCGAAAGCGGGAGGAAGCCGTGGCATGAGTGCAGCGCAGGAAATCACCCAATCCGGCTATGTCGGCGGCGAAGCCCCGGCGGAGCGGGCCAAGCGCATCGCCCCCATCATCGCGGCCCATGCTGGCCAGATTGAGCGCGACCGCGCCTTGCCGAAGGAATTGCTGGACGCGCTGCATGGCGCGGCGCTGTTCCGCACCCTGCTGCCCCGCGCCTTCCGGGGTGAGGAAGTGCCGCTGCAGGATTTCGTGCAAATGCAGATCGTGATCGCCGCCGCTGATGCCAGCACCGCTTGGTGTGTCGGGCAGGCATCCGGCTGTTCCATGGCGGCGGCCTATTTGAAGCCCGAAATCGCCTATGAGATTTGGGGTGCTGACCCGCGCGCCGTGCTCGCCTGGGGCATGGGGCCGCAATCGCGCGCCGTTGTTGTTGATGGCGGCTATCTGGTGACCGGCAAGTGGCATTTTGCCAGCGGCAGCCGGCACTGCACCTGGCTTGGTGGCCATTGCAAGGTTGTCGAACGCGACGGGTCGCTCCGCGCCGATGCCGAAGGCAACCCGATTGATCGCACCATGCTCTTCAAGCGCGAAGTGCCCAAGATCACCGATAATTGGCGCGTGATGGGCCTGCGCGGCACCGGCAGCGACACTTATGAGGTGAAGGATCTTTTTGTGCCGGATGATTACACGGTGCAGCGGGATTTGCCGATCAATCGGCAAACCGGCGGCGCATTGTATCATTTCACCACGACGCATGCCTATGCGTCGGGCTTCGCCGGCGTGGCGCTTGGGATTTGCCGCGGCATGCTGGATGAATTCATCAAGCTCGCATCAGACAAGACGCCGGCAGCGTCCACGCGCCCGATGCGCGATAGCCATGTCATTCAAAGCCTGGTGGCGCGGTGTGAGGCGCGTTGGCGTTCCGCGCGCAGCCTATTGCTTGAGACGCTACGCGAATGCTGGCCGCGCGCAGAAGCGGGGCTTGAAATGACGAATGATGAACGCGTTTCGATCCGCCTTGCTTCCACCTTCGCCATTCAGACATCGCGCGAGGTTGTTGAATTGATCTATCAGGAAGCCGGCTCCACCGCGATTTTCGAAGACAATCCTTTCGAACGGCGCTTCCGCGATATCCATGCGGTCAGCCAACAGGTGCAAGGCCGCAGCGCGCATTTTGAGGCGGTGGGGCAGCATCTGCTGGGGCAGACGCCGCATGCGCGCTTCCTGTAAGGGACCAGAACTGAGTTTGGCCCGGCCCGAAAGGCTAACGACCGCCGAAGGCGGGCGCGAGCCCGAATGGGCGACGCCGCTTATGCGGCGAAGCCAAGCGCGCGGAGGCGCGCGCCGGCGTTCGAGCATTTTCAAGCCAAGCGAAATCGCTTGGCGGCTCGGAAAATGCGATCAAACAAATGGCACTTAGGGCGGATCGGCAACGATCCGCGTCATTGTAAAAGGAGGAAGTTACCATGGGCCTGCACGGTCTGAACCACTACACAATCCGTCCGGTGGATCTGGAAGCCACCAAGGATTTTTATGAGAAGATCCTTGGGCTTGAACTGGGCTATCGCCCGCCGCTGACCTTCCCTGGCTATTGGCTCTATTGTGGCGATAACCCGACCGTCCATTTGATCGGTGATCGCCAGGGCGAGGAAGGGCTACCCGAACGCAAGGTTGGCCATACGGGCTTGGTGGATCACATCGCCTTTTCCTGCACCGGGCTTGCCGCCATGCGCGCGCATTTGGACAAGCACAAGGTGACCTATACGGCGCGCGTCATTCCGCGCGATCGGCAGACGCAAATCTTCCTGCATGATCCCAATGGTGTGGCGGTGGAGCTGAACTACCCGCCCGAGGAAACCCCGCCGGACTGATCAGGCGCGTCGCAAAACAGGCGGTGCAGCGTCTGCAGCACTGCCTCGGCCTTTGGGTCCGCCAGGCGATAATAGATCACCGTGCCGGCGCGGCGGGTGGCGACCAGCCCCTCATCACGCAGCAGGGCCAAATGCTGTGACAGCGCCGATTGCGACAGCCCGACATTGGCGGCGAGGTCATTGACGGATTTCTCGCCCGCCGCGACCAGATCGCACAGCACCAAAAGCCGCCTTTCATTGGCCAGCGCGCGGAGCAACCGCGCCGCGAGCGCGGCATTTTCGGCAAGCCGCGCGGCGTCCTCCGCTTCCGGGAGAGGGGACAAGACGTCACTCATGCGTTGAGTTTAGCCCTTTACCAAGGGCAGGGCCATGGCGCTTGACAGACGCGCGTTATGTTACATTATAACATTCCATTGTGATGTTGAAGGCTTCCGCCCATGTTGCGCCGCACCGTCCTATTCGCCCCCTTGCTATTGCTGGCCCGGCCCGCGCCCGCGCAGCAGCGGCAATCGGTTGTCGCTTCCTTTTCCATCCTGGCGGATATGACGCGCCAGATCGCCGGGGACCGGATTGCGCTCCGCGCCATTGCCGGGGCTGATCAGGATGCGCATGGCTTTCAGCCCAAGCCGTCAGATGCCGCCACGCTTGCCAATGCTGCGGTCGTCATCCGCAATGGGCTCGGCTTTGAAGGCTGGCTGGATCGCATGATCCGGTCCTCTGGCTTCAAGGGCACCCTGGTGACCACCACGGATGGCATCACGCCCCGCATGATGGAGGCGCATCATCACCATCACGGGCATGACCATGGCGGTGCCGGGCGACGGCATAATCATTCGGTCGGCCCGCGCCGGGTGCCAGACCCGCATGCCTGGCAGGATCTGGGCCTGGCGCCGCACTATATCCGCAACATTACTGCCGGGCTGGTTGCCGCCGATCCGGGCAATGAGGCGCATTATCGCCGCAATGCGGAAGCCTATGCCGCGCGGCTTGCGGCACTGGACCAATGGGTGCGCGCGGAAATCGCCAAGGTGCCGGCAGCGCGGCGCAAAATTGTCACCAGCCACGATGCCTTCGGCTATTTCGGGGAAGCCTATGGCGTGCGCTTCCTGGCACCCCAGGGCGTTTCCACCGAGGCCGAGCCCTCGGCCGCCGAGGTTGGGCGGCTTATTCGCCTGATCAAGGCAGAGAATATCACCGCCCTTTTCATGGAAAACATGAGCAACCCTGCCACGCTGCAACGCATTGCGCAGGAAACGGGCCTGCGGGTGCGCGGGCGGCTTTATGCCGATGCGCTTTCCGCCGAAGCCGGCCCGGCGCCGACCTATGAAGCCATGTTCCGGCATAATGTCTCGCTGATGGTGCCGGCGATGCGGGGGGACGCCGCATGATTATGACCAGCCTTCGCAACCTGGCCCTTGGCGTGATTGCAAGCCTTGGCGCCTTGACCACCGCCATGGCCCAGGGCTTCACACCGCATGTTTCGGGTGAGGCTGATCTTGGGCTTTACGGTGTTTCTACCTTCAACGCCAAGGATTCCGCCCGGCGTGGCACCAGCCTTTATCTGTTCGGTGAAGTCGCCACCGGTTTTCACATCGCGCCCGGGCTTTCGCTGCAAACCGTGGTGGCGTTTGAACCGATCGGGGAAGGCGATGCCCTGGGCGGCTTCCCGATGGATGGCGTGATCGGCTTTCGCCGCCAATCTGCCTTCCTGGAAGCGTTTTTCGCGGAATGGAAACCGGATGATGCCCTCACGCTTTATGGCGGGCGCTTCGTGGCACCCTTCAGCCGCGGTCATCATGATTTTCCCGGTATCCTGACCCGTATCCGCGCGCATGAAGTGCAGATGATCGGCGATGCCATGGGTGTGGGTGGCACCTGGAATTTCCTTTCCGATCCGCGCCTTGGTGAGCATGACATTTCCGCCGCCGCCTTCACGCTTGATCGCACCTTTTTGTCCTCAACCTGGCTGACGCGCCGACGCTGCTGTGATGAACGGTATGAGCGCTATAATCGCAACACCGAACAACAAGGCGGGCCTGCCAATAACGGGCAGATGGATAATTTCGCCCTGTCTTTGGATGGCGATAAATTCGATTTTGCGCCGGGGCTTTCCTATCAGCTTTCGATGGTCTCCCGCGCGGCGGGCAAGGAAGATGGCACGGCGCGCGAATGGGGCTATTCCGCTGCCTTGCGCTATGAACAGCGCTGGTCAGCGGCGCATCGCACGCTGTTCTTTGCTGAAGCGGTGCAATTCCGCAACGCCGATGGCCGACCACGCTTTGAAAGCGAAACTGGCGATGAAACCACCATTGCCGAACGGCGCAGTTTCACGACACTTGGCGCGCAGCATCGCCTTGATGAATGGCGCGGCACGCTCGCCTGGCAGCGCGATCAGCGCAAGCGCAGCGTGGATACGCTGCCCACGGAAAACTACCTGGAAGCTTCCATCGGGCGCGATATCGGCCATGGCTTCGGGCTTGATGTCGGCTACCAATATGGCAGGCAATTGATTGAGGAATCAGGCCAGCTTGGCACCACCCATGCGGTGCTGGCGCGGCTTTCCTGGCGCGGTGGGTTTTGAGGAACGCCGGACCATGAGCTTTGTTTGTGAGGTCTTCCCGCCCGATGCCGATGCGCTGAGCCCGGTTTGCCCAAGCGCCATCAGCAGCCGGGATGAGAATGTCCTGTTCGAGATTTTCCGCCCCGATGTTGCGCTGGCGATCTGGCTGCGACCGCAACCTGCCAAGTGGAAGGCTGGGCTTGGTACCTTGTTGCAGCAAGTGCCCTTTGGCGCCATTGGTCGGGGCACTCCGGAAGATGCCCTGGACCAGATTGTGCAGGAACTGCCCGTGCCCGCCCCTGCGGCGCTGCTTTCTGACATGCTGCTGCTGGGGCGCTTCTTTGCCACCATCACAGAGCAATCGGAAATCCGCGCGAGCCTTGCGGGTGTGAATGATGATTCCTGCCGGCGCTTTCATTGCGATTCGGTCAGGTTGCGATTGCTCTGCACCTATCATGGGCCTGGCACGCAATTCACCATGTGCGGGCCGCAATGCCGCGCGCCGCATCAAATGCCTGCCTGCGCCGTCGCTTTGGTAAAGGGCAGCGCCCATCCGGCGGCGCTTGGCAATGCCTGCCTGCACCGCTCCCCGCCCGTTTCCCATTTGCCGGAAAACCGCCGCGGTCGATTGCTGTTCTGCATTGATGAACCAGGATTCCTGCCATGAACGCCATGGATAAAAGATTGCCGGTCACCGTGCTGTCAGGCTTCCTGGGGGCGGGCAAGACCACGCTGCTCAATCACGTTTTGGCCAATCGCGACCGTAAGCGTGTCGCGGTGATTGTGAATGACATGAGTGAGGTGAATATAGACGCGGCTTTGGTGGACAATACCGGTACGCTGTCGCGTACCGAAGAAAAACTGGTCGAAATGTCCAATGGCTGCATCTGCTGCACCCTGCGTGAGGATTTGATGCAGGAGGTAACCAAGCTTGCCACTGAAGGGCGCTTCGATGCCTTGCTGATTGAAAGCACCGGCATCAGCGAACCCATGCCCGTGGCTGCAACTTTCGATTTCCGTACCGAGGATGGCTTCTGCCTCGGTGATGTCGCGCAGCTTGATACCATGGTAACCGTGGTGGATGCGCAGAGCTTCCTGCGCGATTACGGCAGCGCGGACCGCCTGGCCGCGCGGGGCGAAAGCGCCGGCCCGGAGGATACCCGCCTGCTGGTGGATTTGCTGATCGAACAAATTGAATTTGCCGATGTCATCATCGTCAATAAGCAGGATTTGGTGAGTGAGGCGGAATTGCGCCGCCTTGCCGCGCTGCTGGCCACCTTCAACCCCAATGCGGAAATCCTCGGCTGCACTAAGGGGGCGGTGCCGCTTGGCCATATCCTGCATACCGGGCGCTTTGATTTTGATGCGGCGCGCCGTTCCGCTGGTTGGATCAAGGCGCTTTCAGGCGAGCATTTGCCGGAAAGCGTTGAATTCGGCATCACCAGCTTTGTCTGGCGGGCACGCCGCCCGGTACATCCGGAACGCTTCAAGCGCTTCATTGAAGGTGATCTTCCGGGCGTGGTGCGCGCCAAGGGGTTTTTCTGGCTGGCGACGCGCATGCCTTGGGCGGGGGAATGGCAATTGGCCGGCGCCATTGGCCGGCATGAAGCGGCAGGATTCTGGTGGGCCGCGCAGCCGGCCTCTCGTTGGCCGGATGATCCCGACTGGCGCGCCACGATCGAGGCGAATTGGCAGGAACCCCATGGTGACCGGCGTCAGGAAATCGTCTTTATCGGCATCGGCATGGATGAGGCAGGGCTGCGCGCAGCATTGCAAAAAACGCTTTTGACCGATGAGGAATGGCGCGCCGGGCCACGCGCCTGGGCGCGCCTGCCCGACCCATTTCCGGTCTGGCGTGAGGGCTGAAACCGCTATCGGGATACGAGGAAGGCCTAACGCCTAACGCCCCAACCCGTCCCAGAATTCCTTGACCTTGGCGAAGAAGCCTTCGCTTTCGGGGCTGGTGCGGCCACCCTTCTCAGCCTCGGCTTCAAACTGCTCCAGCAATTCGCGCTGCTTTGGTGAAAGATTCTGCGGCGTTTCCACCATGACCTGCACATACATATCGCCACGCGCGGCAGACCGCAGCACGGAAAAGCCCTTGCCGCGCAGGCGGAATTGATCGCCGGTTTGCGTGCCGGCGGGGATGGTTACTTTCGAACGCCCGCCATCAATGCTCGGCACTTCCACATGCCCGCCAAGTGCCGCTTGAGTCATGCGGAGCGGCACGCGTACCAGAATATTGGCGCCATCGCGCTGAAAGATCGGATGTGGCCGCACCGCGATATCAACGTAAAGATCACCCGCCGGTGCGCCGCGCTGCCCGGCCTCACCCTCGCCACTCAGGCGAATGCGCGTGCCATCATCAACGCCTGCAGGGACCGAGACATTCAGGCTGCGTTCGCGCTGCACGCGCCCGGAACCACGGCAAATCTTGCACGGATTCTTGATGGTGCGCCCGGCGCCGCTGCAGGTCGGGCAGGTGCGCTCCACCAGGAAAAAACCCTGCTGCGCCCTGACCTTGCCGCTGCCTTGGCAAGTACCGCAGGTTTGCACGCCCGATGCTGAACCACCTTCCGCGCCCACACCTTTGCAGGCTTCGCAGGAAACGCTTGTCGCGAAACGGATGGTCTTTTTCGCCCCGGCAAAGGCTTCTTCCAGAGAAACCTCCACCTGCGTGCGCAAATCAGCCCCGCGCCCGGATGCCGCGCGTTGCCCACGCCCACCGCCGCCGAAGCGGCCGAACATTTCCTCAAAAATATCCTCAAAGCCGCCGCCACCGAAGGGGCTGCCGCCGCCAAAGCCGCCACCACCGCCAGGCCCGCCCTGTTCAAAGGCAGCATGGCCGAAGCGGTCATAGGCCGCGCGCTTTTCGGCATCCTTCAGCACATCGTAAGCCTCATTCAATTCCTTGAACTTGACTTCCGCTTCCGCATCACCCTGATTGCGATCAGGGTGCCATTGCATCGCGAGCTTGCGATAGGCTTTCTTTAGGTCATCCTCGCCCGCATCGCGCGCGACGCCGAGAACCTCGTAATAATCGCGTTTTGCCATGATCGGGCTACCGTTTCGGACGCAAGAACGCCCCTGGCGCCAACCGGCACCAGGGGAACGCTTTGGTCAAAGGCGCCATCACCCTGGAAGGGATCAGGAAGGCTTCTTCTTGTTCGGGTCCACTTCCTCGAACTCGGCATCCACGACCTTGTCCTTGGAAGCACCACCCGCGCCGCCACCGGCAGCCGGTTCTTCGGGCTTCGGCGCAGCCTGTTCGGCCTTATAGAGCGCCTCACCCATTTTCATCGCGGCCTGGGACAGTTTTTCCGAAGCCTCACGGATTGCATCGGCGTCCTGGCCTTCCATGGCGGTGCGGGCAGCGGCGAGTGCCGATTCCACTTCCACCTTTTCAGCCGGCGGCACCTTGTCACCGCTTTCCTTCAGCGTCTTGTCAGTGGAATGCACCAACGCATCAAGCCCGTTGCGCGCTTCCACAGCCTCACGCCGCTTGCGGTCAGCTTCCGCATTGGCTTCAGCATCCTTCACCATACGTTCGATATCGGCGTCAGACAGACCCGACTTCGCCTGGATACGGATTTGCTGTTCCTTACCGGTCGCCTTGTCCTTCGCGCTGACGCTGACAATGCCGTTCGCGTCAATATCGAAGGTCACTTCCACCTGCGGTACGCCACGCGGCGCGGGGGGAATGCCGGTCAGGTCAAAGGTGCCAAGCTGCTTATTGTCGGCAGCCATTTCACGTTCGCCCTGATAGACCTTGATAGTGACCGCGGTCTGATTGTCATCCGCCGTGGAGAAGGTCTGGCTCTTCTTCGTCGGGATCGTTGTGTTGCGGTCAATCAACCGCGTGAAGACCCCGCCGAGGGTTTCAATGCCAAGGCTGAGCGGCGTCACATCCAGCAGCAGCACATCCTTAACATCACCCTTCAGCACGCCGCCCTGAATGGCCGCGCCAATGGCGACGACTTCATCAGGGTTCACGTTGCGCGCGGGTTCCTTGCCGAAGAATTGGCGCACCGCTTCGACAACCTTGGGCATGCGCGTCATGCCGCCGACCAGGATCACCTCATCCACCTCATTGGCGGCAAGGCCGGCATCCTTTAGCGCCTGACGGCAGGGTTCCATGGTGCGGCTGATCAGATCATCCACCAGCGCTTCCAGCTTGGCGCGCGTCAGCTTCATGACCAGGTGCTTGGGTCCAGAGGCATCGGCGGTGATGAAGGGCAGGTTGATTTCGGTTTCCTTGGAAGAGGAAAGCTCGATCTTCGCCTTTTCTGCCGCTTCCTTCAGGCGTTGCAGCGCCAGCTTGTCGCCGCGCAGATCAATGCCCTGTTCCTTGCGGAATTCATCGGCCAGATAGTCAATCACGCGCTGGTCGAAATCCTCACCGCCCAGGAAGGTATCGCCATTGGTGGATTTCACTTCAAACACGCCATCGCCGATTTCCAGGATGGAAACGTCGAAGGTGCCGCCACCAAGGTCATAGACCGCGATGGTGCCGCCCTTCTTTTGTTCCATGCCGTAAGCCAAAGCGGCGGCGGTCGGTTCATTGATGATGCGCAGCACGTCAAGCCCGGCAACCGTGCCGGCTTCCTTGGTGGCTTGGCGCTGAGCGTCATTGAAGTATGCGGGAACGGTAATGACCGCCTGGGAAACCTTCTCGCCGAGATGCGCTTCGGCGGTTTCCTTCATTTTGGTCAGCACCATGGCGCTGATCTGCTGCGGCGCGTAGGTCTTGCCATCCACCTCAACCCAGGCATCGCCATTCGGCGCCTTGGTGATCTTGAAGGGGGCGAGCCCGATATCCTTTTGCACCATCGGGTCATCAAAGCGCCGCCCAATCAGGCGCTTCACCGCGTAAAGCGTGCCCGTGGGGTTGGTGACCGCCTGGCGCTTCGCCGATTGCCCAACCAGCCTTTCGCCATTCTTCGCAAACGCGATCATGGAAGGCGTGGTGCGCGCGCCTTCGGCGTTTTCAATCACGCGCACATCCTTGCCTTCAAGAATGGCGACGCAGGAATTGGTGGTGCCGAGGTCTATGCCAATGACCTTACTCATCCGTAGTCTCCTCTGCGGCGGATCGCGGCGGCCCGGAATGGCACCACGGCGACCCCCTGTGCTGTACGATGGCCAAGCGCCATCGCGGATGGGGTTATGTTAAGCCCCACCCGGTCCGGGCGAGGCTGATGGCAGGGATGTATGTAACAGTGCCGGGCGAGACAAGATGCCCCGGCCCGATCACCCGCAAAAAGACGGGTTAACGCGGCCCGCGGCGGCGGTTGCGGTCCAGCTCCTCAGCGGTCAGGGCGAAGGAAATCCGCACCCGGTATTCTGCCGGGTTGCGCCCGGCGGGGAAGATGATGCTCTCAGGCGCGGTGGTGACGCGGGCGCGGGTCTGATTGCCCTCAAAATTCACTGTGAGCAGCGCATCCTTCCGTTGGACCAATTGGCTGTCATCCCCGCTGGTGACCGCCAGGAACCAGGGGAGTTCCGCCCGATTCCCGCGTGATGCCGGGCCGCGTTCCACATCCATAATCGCGGCGACCCTGACATCCACCCCGCCGCCCCGGACATAAGCGCAGGTCACGCTGAGCCCCGCCATGCGGCCATCTACCACCATCGCGGCCAGATCAGGTGGCGCGCCGGGGCGAAAGCGGGTGATATCAGACCCATCGGCCAGGATCGTCACCCTGGGGCAAGGCGCCAGCGCCGGCTCCCGCGATGAGGAACCAGACCCGCAAGCCGCGACCAGCCCCGCCAGAATCAGAACCCCGAAGCGCCACATGCTGAAACCCCCTTTGACCCGAACGGGCTGCGGGCTACTCTCACCATTCTTCGCGCCGCGCCGCAACCCGTGGCCGGCCCCATTGGATGGACCTAAGCGCCCATGGCCTCTGCCAAGCCAGCCCTGCACCTCCTGCTCGCCGGCCCGCGCGGCTTCTGCGCCGGCGTGGACCGCGCCATCAAGATTGTGGAGGAAGCGCTGAAGCGCCACGGCGCCCCGGTTTATGTACGGCATGAGATTGTCCATAACCGCTTCGTCGTCGAAAGCCTGGAAAAGCAGGGCGCGGTCTTTGTCGAGGAGTTGGATGAAATCCCCGATGACGGCCAGCCCGTGGTGTTTTCCGCCCATGGCGTGCCGAAATCCGTCCCCGCCGAGGCCGCCAAGCGCATGATGTTCGCGCTTGATGCCACCTGCCCGCTGGTGAGCAAGGTGCATCGCGAAGCCGAACGCCATCACGAACATGGCCGCCATCTTTTCCTGATTGGACATGCCGGCCATCCCGAGGTGATCGGCACCATGGGCCAATTACCCGAAGGCGTGGTGACCCTGGTGCAGGATGCGGCTGATGCGGAAAGCGTGATCCCGCCTGAGGGTGCGACCCTTGCCTTCACCACACAAACCACGCTTTCCGTTGACGACACGGCCGAGATCATCGGCATCCTGCAACGTCGCTTTCCGGGTATTCGTGGCCCCGCCAAGGAAGATATCTGCTACGCCACCACCAATCGCCAGGCGGCAGTGAAGGCCATTGCCGCGCGGTCCGATCTGGTGGTGGTGGTGGGTGCGCCCAATTCATCCAACAGCCAGCGCCTGCGCGAAGTGGCCGAACGCAGCGGCGCAGAGCGCGCCGTGATGGTGCAGCGCGGCGCCGATCTTGATCTTGCGCTGGTGCAGGGCTGCAAGACCGTGGGTGTCACCGCCGGCGCCAGCGCCCCTGAAGTGCTGGTGGAAGAAGTGATCGCGCGGCTTGCTGAGGCTTACTCCCTGAATATCGAGGAAGTGGTGGTGGCGGTGGAACAGATCACCTTCCGCCTGCCGCGCGGGCTCGCCGCCGAATAATGGCTGTCTATACCGAAGTTTCGGATGAGGCGCTCCGCGCGTTCCTGGCTGATTACGCGCTGGGTGAATTGCTGGCGTTCCGCGGCATTGCCGAGGGTGTGGAGAATTCCAATTACGCGCTGAAAACGGAGGCCGGCGATTTCATCCTGACGCTGTATGAAAAGCGCGTGGACCCGGCGGAACTGCCTTATTTTCTTGGGCTGATGGAACATTTGGCCGCGCGCGGCATGGCCTGCCCCACACCGGTGCATGGGCGGGATGGCGCGGCCTTGCGCGAATTGGCGGGGCGGCCGGCGGCGATTGTCACCTTTCTGCCCGGTGTTTGGCCACGCCGCGTGCGGCCAGAGCATTGCGCGCCTTTAGGCCGGGCCTTGGCCGAGATGCATCTCGCTGGGGCAGGCTTTGCGATGCACCGGCCCAATGCGCTTGGCCCCAAAGGCTGGGCGCCCTTGCTGGATGGTTGCCGCGCGCGTGGCGATGAGGTGCAGCCCGGCCTTATTGCGGAATTGGATGCGGCGCTGGCTGGCATTCTTGCCGCTTGGCCGGCCGAGGGCAGCCTGCCGATCGGGCAAATCCATGCCGATCTTTTCCCCGATAACGCATTTTTCCTGCCCGGTGCCGATGGCCAGCCGCGCGTGTCCGGCGTGATTGATTTCTATTTCGCCTGCACGGATCTTTTCGCCTATGACATCGCGGTTTGCCTGAATGCCTGGTGCTTTGAGCCGGATTATTCCTTCAACGTGACGCGCGCGCGCGCCATGCTTGGCGCCTATCGCGCCATGCGCCCGATGACCGATGCTGAATTGGCCGCGCTGCCCGTTCTCTGCCGTGGTGCGGCGCTGCGCTTTCTGCTGACGCGGCTTTATGACTGGACGCATACACCTGAAGGTGCGCTGGTGACGCGGAAAGACCCGGGGGAATATCTGCGGAAACTGAGGTTCTTCAGCGGCGCTGAGACGCTCTCGGCCTTTGGCCTGTGACCGGCAGCGCGGACCCGCGCCCCCTGGTTCAGATTTGGACCGATGGCGGCTGCAAACCCAACCCCGGCCCCGGCGGCTGGGCCGCCATTCTGCGCTTTGGCGAGCATGAGCGCGAGTTATCGGGTGGTGAGGCCGAGACCACCAATAACCGCATGGAATTGACCGCGGCCTTGCGGGCGCTTGAGGCGCTGAAAAAACCCTGCCGTGTCGCCTTGCATACGGATAGCGAATATCTGCGCAACGGCATCAGCCGCTGGATCCATGGCTGGGTGCGCGCCAATTGGCGCAATGCGGCGAAGGAGCCGGTGAAGAATCTTGATCTGTGGCAGGCCATTCTGGCCGCTGCCAAGCCGCATGAGATTGAATGGCATTGGGTGCGCGGCCATGCCGGGGACCCCATGAATGAACGCGCCGATGCGCTGGCGACGGCGGCGCGGGATAAGGCGGCTGAGGGGTGAGTTTGCTTGGCCGGCACGGACCGCCATCGGATACGCCGTGAATGGATATTGCCTGTTACCTTTACCTCATTTGGCGCGGGATGTGGCCGCCGTATGGCCAAGCCAGTCAAAATCACCGGAGTTGAAAATGCTTGTCATCCGCTGAAATCTGCAAGATGCTGCCCAGCATAACCAAGGATATGAAACCAAATCAGGAGAAGACGTACATGCTCAGTGACCTCCGCGGCGTCATTCCGCCGATTTCCACCCCCTTCGACGCCCAGGGCAATGTGGTGCACTCTGCCTTGGCGGAGATTGTCGAATTCCAGATCGCGGCCGGCGTGCATGGCTTGATCCCCGGCGGCAGCACAGGCGAAGGCCACACGTTTGAGCGTGAGGATTTTCTCCGCATGTTTGAAACCGTGGCGAAGACCAATCGCGGCCGCCTGCCCTTGCTCGCGGGTCTGATCGTGAATTCAACGCAGGAAGCGATCATCCGCGGACGCATGGTGCGCGACCTTGGCGCGCAGGGGCTGCAGGTGACACCCGTGCATTACCTGTTCAAGCCGGATGAGGAAGCAACGCTTGCGCATTTCCGCGCTGTCGCCGAAGGCACGGGCCTGCCCATTCTGATCTATAATGTCATTCCGTGGAACTATCTTTCACCTGCCCTGCTGCTGCGGATCATGCGCGAAGTGCCGGGCGTGGTCGGCGTGAAGCAAAGCTCGGGCGATCTCAAGCTGCTGGCGGATCTGGTCTTGCAGGCGCGTCCGCAGGATCTGATCTTCACGGCGATCGATGCGCTGCTCTATCCAAGCTATGCGCTGGGTGCGCGGGGTACGATCTCAGCCCTGCCGGCCGCTTCGCCGCATGCCAATGTTGCCCTTTGGGATGCGGTGCAGCGCGGGGATCACGCCACAGCCAAGGCACTGCATGAACGGCTATTGACGCTTTGGAATGCGCTATCGGCCGAGAATCTGCCGGCCAATGTGAAATACGCGCTGGCTTGCCAGGGTGTCGCTTCCGGCCTTTCCCGTGCGCCCATGCCCATGCCGGATGCGGCGCGCCAAGCGGCGATCCGTGCCGGGCTTGAAGGGCTTGGGGTCACGCTGCGAAAGGCGGCGTAATCGCCAATCCAGAACTCCCCCGGATTTATCCGGGGGAGGCCTTGCCGATTGCGGAGCAATGCCGCTTTTCTCGTTGCTTCCTAGGAGCCTGTCTGAGAATGACCTTCGGCTCTTTCTCGCGCTGGTACTAGCGAGGTTTTTGGTGCGTGTGCCCTTTTGTTTATGCTGTTGCCTTGTGGAGCTTGAGGATGTTGTGGGCGGTGCAGATCATTGCCCATTC
>JADCFQ010000031.1 GCA_020249435.1 Roseomonas sp.
AACGCACCCGCTTTTCAAGATCAACATAGCTGAACAGGGAACCAGCCACCGCGTCATTGCCACGCATCGCAACCTCGACCAAATGCAACGACAGTGAATCATAAATACGCAAATCAGGCTACGAATTTCAGCAGCCTGCTAATCCCCCACCGCATCCAGCACATGCAGCGCATAGGTATAGGCCGCGCCGGCATTAAGCGCGATGGCAACGCCAAGCGC
Organism: Roseomonas sp.; assembly: GCA_020249435.1. Classification (GTDB taxonomy): domain Bacteria; phylum Pseudomonadota; class Alphaproteobacteria; order Acetobacterales; family Acetobacteraceae; genus Neoroseomonas. The sequence continues at coordinate 220 of JADCFQ010000031.1, forward strand.
TTCGGCGATTTCTTCCTTGGTGGCGCCAGCGGCCTTGGCCTTGCGCGCATGCGCATCAATACAGCCATCGCATTTCGTCGTGATCGCAACGGCGAGCGCGATGAATTCCCGCGTTTTGGCATCCAGATGCTTGGTCTGCGCCGCACCATTTGAAAGCGCGACAAAGCCCTTGACGATATCGGGGTGCAATTGCCCCAATTCCTTGCCGCGCGCCTTCAACCCCGCGCTGTATTCGGCCCAATTCTTCACTTCGGTCATGGCTCACCCCCCCTTCAATGCATCACGGCAGCCGCAGCGCTGGCATAGCCCACGCGGCGTTCCGGTGGCACAGGATGGCGCCCCGCCACGCGTTCCAGCAGCAGCCGCGCATCGGCCAGCATGCCGGCCTTCATCGCCGCATCCAGGAAAAGCTGTTCCAGCACATCCTGCTGCGCATGGCTGCCGCCCATGCGATGCATCAGGCCAATGGCAGGGCGCATCACGGCCACCGCACGGGCATGATCACCACGCCCATGCGCCAACACGGCCTCACATACTGGCAGCGCCGCGTCGCGCAGAATCGGTGCGAGTGTCCCACCCGCGGCAATGGCATCGCGAATGCCGTCCAATAGCCGCGCCGCCGCTTGGAAGCGCCCGGCCGCCACCAGCGCCATCATCCAATGCGGCAGGGTAAAGGCGGAAAGGCAATCACCTATCCGCGCTTCCGCCTTATCTGCCAATTCATCCCAACGCGCGCCAACATTCACGCCCTGGCGCTGCAAGCGAAACAACATGGAAGCGGCATTCTGCACATCAATATACAAATCAGGTGCGGCTTCCGTCAGCGGGCTTTGCAGGTTGCGAAAGCCCTTGTCGTAAAGCGCCAGCACTTCCTCTGACTCCGCACGCTCCAGATGATACATGGCACGGTGCCACCACAAATGATGCGCCAGGTTGGAAGCACCTTCCCAATGCCTCTCCAAACCCGAGAGCCAGGCAATGCCCTCACCGCGGCGGCCCTGCATTTCCATCACATGCGCAACGGCATGCGCGGCCCATAAATCGCCGGGGTCAAGGTCAATCGCCGCGCGCCCGCTTTCTTCCGCCACCTGGTAATTGCCGCATTCCTCATGCGCGAAGCAGCGGCAGGCCAAAATGCTGCCAAAGGCCGGCAGCGCTGCGGTCCAATAAGGATAGACACTATCCACCACGCGCTGCATCAGGCCGGCACGCCCCAGCCAAAACGCGTTGAAATGATGCAGGCGAAACGCCAGGATATCATGCGGGCGGTCGCGCAAAATCGCTTCCCACCCAGCCAGCGCCTTATCCAAATCGCCCTCGGCCCAGGCAGTCACGGCAGCCGCATGCGCCGCTTCGCGCGCGCTGGCCTTGGCGGCCAAGCGCGTCGCGGCGGCAGCCGCCTCACGCGCGGCGGGCAGCAGCGCTGCCTTATAGCCGAGCAGCGCAAAGGCTGTTTGCAACACCCGCGCCATCGGCATATCGCCATCCGCTTCCAGCAGCGCCTTCATGCGCGCGGGCGTATCAGCGCGATATTTCAGATAGCCCGTCACCACATGATCATAGGCGCGCGTCGCGGCCTCTGACGCGCTTGTAATGGCAAGGCCGTGCTGATCCTGGTGCATGGAGAGCCTCCGAAATTCAAGCGCGAAGCTTGCCAGCCTTGGCCAAGCCGTGTCGAGTATGCGCACCAGACGCAGGAGAGAAAGAAATGTCCGAGGACACCCCCGAAGCCCGCCTGGCCGCGCTTAATGGCGCGATTGCCGCTCCGCGCGAGGCGAAATCCACGGATACGCAGGGGTTCTCCTATGCTCGGTCTAATCGAAAGCCCAGGCTCTTACCCAGTGCCCCGGACCATAGCGCGGCTTCTCGAGCCGCGCCTACCATAAGTTGGCTCTTGTCTAGCTTGTTACCTCTTGGTGTCCAAGTTGCACTGGAGTGATCCAGAGCAAGAGATCGAAGACACGTTGGCCGAATAAGAACCGTTGATGCCAGTAATATTGAATGTCGCTGTGATCGTGGAGCTCGACATTTCGCAGCCGACGGAGGCTTGTTGAAAGCTGTACCCGACTTGGGGGGAGATAGAACAGGTTCCAAATTTACCGTCCCAATCGCCGTTTTGGATCGAGTTCATGATCTGGTTTCCGCCAGCCATGACCTTGAAGCCTTGTACCCAGCTACCATTGATATAACTGTAGCAGCTGCCGGAGTTCTTCATCTCTGTGTAAATCTGCGCATTGGTACCGGGGGCGATCGGTTTGGGGTTGTCCAAATCGTTGGCATACCAGCAAGTATCGCCGGAATTTTGCACGGTGATTGTTTGGTCTGTGCCATTGTACACCGTCATGTACCAACCCGTGCCTGCGAAACTTGGTGAACACGCCATAGCCCAAAAGGCCAATGCAGCAAGAGACGCTGTTTTAGAACACATTGTTTGATCCTCCTGATGAGAGTGGGTTGATTATTGCGTCAGCTTCGACGGGCCGCTGCCCGTCGCAATGGTTACAGCACGGGCGCGTCGCGGGTTCTGTGATTTTTGCTACAAAAAGGCATAATTTTTTTCGGGCGCTGAAAAAAGATCATTCCGCCCCCCAGCAGCGTGATGACCCTCACCGATACGCGCGCCCCGCCGAGGGCATCAGCGGCGCCACTGACCAAATTCTAATAGGGATCAAAAAGAATTTTCGTTGGACTGACGAAATTAAGCTTTCGTCCCGGTACTGCCGAAGCCGCCCACCCCGCGTGTGGTTTCCGGCAGTTCGGTCACTTCCCGCCAAACGCCGCGCGTCACTGGCGCCAGCACGGCCTGGGCGATGCGCATGCCGCGTTCCACGGTGAAGGGTTCGGTCCCTGCATTCATCAGAATGACACCCAATTCGCCGCGATAATCCTCGTCTATCGTGCCGGGGCTATTGGGCAGCGTAATGCCGTTTTTCAGTGCCAAACCCGATCTGGGCCGCACCTGAATCTCATACCCCGTCGGGATCGCCATTTTGAGGCCGGTCGGGATCAAGGCGCGCCCACCGGGCGGGATCACCACCGGCGCGCTGATGGCGGCCAGCAAATCCATTCCCGCCGCCCCATCGGTGGCATAGCTCGGCAGTGGCAAATCCGCGCCATGGGGCAGGCGTATGACGGCGATTTCGGGGTTCATGCCAAAGCCTCTGCAATGCGCGCGGCAAGGCTTGCCGCGACCTCTTCCTTTTTCATGCGCGGCCAGGCTTCCGTGCCCTTCGGCGTGATCAGCAGCACGGTATTCTCCGCGCCCCCCATCACATCGCCCGAGACATCATTGGCAATGATCCAATCGCAGCCCTTTTTCTTGCGCTTGGCGCGCGCATGGTCTTCCAGCTTTTCGGTCTCGGCCGCGAACCCCACCACCAGCTTCGGCCGGTGCGGACCGGCGGCGGAAAGTGTCGCCAGGATATCGGGATTGAGGGCGAGGGCGATGGGCGGTGGTACCTCGCCCGCGATCTTCTTTATTTTCTGATCGGCGGCTGCGGCGCTCCGCCAATCCGCGACCGCGGCGGCGCAAATCGCGACATCGGCGGGCAGTGCCGCTTGGCAGGCCGCCAGCATATCGCGCGCCGATTCCACATGCCGCACGGTGACACCTTTCGGATCAGGCAGCGCGACAGGGCCAGAGACCAAAGTCACCCGCGCGCCAAGCGCGGCAAGCGCTGCGGCAATCGCATGGCCCTGCTTGCCGCTACTGCGATTGGCGATGTAGCGCACCGGGTCAATCGGTTCATGCGTCGGGCCACTTGTCACCAGCACATGGCGACCGTGCAGCGGCTGCGCGACGGGTGTCAGCGCTGCCTCGACCGCCGCCAGAAGTGCCGCCGGTTCAATCAGCCGGCCCGGCCCCGATTCCGGTTCCGCCATGGCGCCCACTTCCGGCCCGGCCAGCATCACCCCCCGCGCGCGCAAGCTCGTGATATTCGCCTGCGTCGCCGCATTTTCCCACATGGCCGGGTTCATCGCCGGCGCCACCATGATCGGCGCGCGGGTCGCCAGCAGCACGCAAGTCGCCAAATCATCCGCCAGCCCATGCGTCATCTTCGCCAGCAAATCCGCCGAAGCGGGGGCCACCAGCACCAGATCAGGCAGCCGCGCCAGGCGGATATGGCCGATATCCGCTTCCGCCGCCCAAAGATCATCATGCACTGCCTGGCCTGTGATGGCGGCAAGAGCCTCCTTGGTCACAAAACGCGCGCCGCCTGCGGTCAGGATGGCGGTCACACTCGCCCCCGCCTTGCGCGCGAGCCGCGTGAATTCCAGCACCTTATAGGCAGCGACCGAGCCCGAGACGATCAGCAGGATTTTGCGACCAGCAATCATGGGGCCAAGCCTAACCCAGAAGCCGCGTGAAGGATACGCCGAAGGGCGTGATGGAGGCACTGGCCTTTTGAAAGGCTACCCTACGGCTGGGGGCGAGCCTCTGGGTGTCGGTGACCCAGGCTTGGCCGCTGCCTAGGGTCTCAGCCCGGAGCAGGCGGCAATCGGGGCAAAATCCCATAAAATCAGATCAATCCTCTCCTCCGCGCTGATCTGAAGCCGCGTGGCAATCAGGCTTTCATGCCATCGTCTTGGTCTTACCCAGCGCGTCCCTTGCGTTCGATCTGTTCTACCTTGGGCCATATGGATTTGAACAAAGCCTCCCGCAGCGGAAGATCGGCACAATTCGCCGGCGCGTAATCCGGGTGCAATTCACGCGCGAGCACGCGGCGCAGCGCATCAAAGCGGTGGCGATCCATCTCATCGGCCTCTTCGGTCAGCATCCGCGCCTCGGCGGCCAAGGCGCGGCGCTTCCAGGCTTCCCGTTCCGCGATCAGTAGCCGGCAGGCATCGCGGAGCTTTTGCATATTCTCCCGCTCGGCCATCAGCACGCGGGCCGCTTCCCGCAGTTTTTCCAGCAATTTCTGCTGCTCTTCATCACCGGATTGGCCAAGGGGCGGCGCAGCGGCGGGGGTTTCCGGTGGCCTTTCCAGCTTGGGTGTGGGGCCTTGCGGTGGCGCGGCAGCGGGGGCCGGCGCGGGTTTGCGAACGGCGGGCGGACCCTTAGGCCGGGACACAGGCCACCAGCCGTGATCGTCAATGGCGCCAACAACGCCCGCTTGCTCCATGCGTTGCAGGTAGTCGAGCGCCAGGCTCCAGCGGATCCCAAGGCCATCTGCCAGGGCGCTGGTATTGATCCTTGGCTGGCGCCGCACGAAGCGCACCGCATCGGCATAGGTTGGAATCGGCATGGCCCACGATCAGGCGATCCAGGGTGGATCACCTGAGGGCATTTTCGCCTGACCCGGTTAAGTTACCGTGAAGCGCGCCACCGTCTGCGCCGGAAGGGTTAACCAGCGGTGATTTTGGCCGCCCGTACAACCTCGGCCCAGGCTGCCGTTTCACGTTCCATGCGCGCGGCCAAGGCTTCCGGCGTGGAAGGCACCACCAGCGCGCCGGCATCAAAGGCACGTTTGCGGATGGCGGGATCGGCCAGCACCTCATTCAACTTTTGGGCCAGCAAGCGCGCCACAGGTTCCGGCGTGCCGCGCGGCGCGAAAAGGCTGAACCAGACATTGAGGTCGAGGTCCGCCAGCCCTTCTTCCTTCGCCGAGGGGATATTCGGCATGCCCGGATGGCGTTCATTGGAACTGACGCAAAGCGCGCGTAGCTTGCCATCCGCGACGAGTGGCGTCAGTGGCGGCGGCGAATTCATGTAGAATTGCACGCGCCCCGCGATCAGGTCGCGGATGGTCTCACCAGTGCCGCGATAGGGCACATGCAGCATGTCAATGCCCGCGCGCAGCTTGAGCAATTCCGCGCCGAGGTGATGCATGGACCCAACGCCCGCCGAGGCATAGGTCAGATCGCCCGGCCGTTGCTTGGCATAGGCGATGAATTCCCGCATCGAATTTACCGGCACCGACGGGTGGGTGACGAAAAGCTGCGGTGTATCGGTGATTTGCCCGATCGGCATGAAATCTCGCGCCGGCACAATGCCGCCCAAGGTGCCAACGGCAACTCGCCCGGTCATGGTGCCGCAATAGCCACAGAGCAGCGTATGGCCATCGGGCCGCGCTTGCAGCACGGAAGTCAGGCCAACCACATCATTCCCGCCGGGGCGATTTTCCACCACCATTGAACCACCCAGCGCGCGGCCCAACTGATCGGCGATCAGCCTTGCGCTGAAATCCGTGCCGCCACCGGCAGGCGATGGCACCACCAGCGTAATGGGCCGATTGGGGAAGGTGTCCTGCGCGCGCACCAGCGCGGGCGTGCTGAGAACGCCAAGGGCTGCACCGGTCAGCGTGCGGCGGGAAATTCTGTGCTGCATGGTTTTGCCCCTTGGTGTCAGACCGCGCCCGTTGCGGTGATGCCGCCATCCACGATCAATTCCGTCCCCGTAATGTGCTTGGCTTCATTGGAGACCAGGAACAGCACCGCATGGGCGATATCCCAGCCATCACCCATTTTGCCGAGCGGTACTTGCGCATCACGCTTGGCGATGAGCGCGGCGGCGTCATTGCCGCCCAATTGGCGCACCAGCCGATGTTCGACCAAAGGCGTATGCATCAGCCCCGGCACCACGGTATTGCAGCGCACGCCCGCCTTCGCGTTTTCAATCGCGACTGATTTGGACAGCGCGACAATGCCGTATTTGGTCGCGCTATAGGCAACATGCGGCCGCGCCGCCTGCATCCGATAGCCAGCGATGGAGGAGATATTCACAATCGCACTCCCTGGCCGCTTCTTCAGATGTGGGAGCGCGAATTTACAGCCAAGGAAAGCGGATTTCAGGTTGAAATCCACCTGGCGATCCCAAACCTCCTCCGGCATGGATTCCGCGCCGCCGGGGTGTGAGCCGCCGACATTATTCACCATGATATCCAATTGGCCATAACGCGCGACACCGGCTTCCACCGCCGCCTGGAAGCTTTCGGAATCGAGCACATCGCAGATATGCGAGGCTGCCTCGCCGCCTTCCGATTTGATGATGCTGATGGTTTCCTCAACCGCAGCGGCGTTATTGTCCAGGCCAAAGACCTTGGCGCCCTGGCGCGCGAGCAACACGGCCGTCGCCTTGCCATTGCCCCAACCGGGACCGACTGAACCCGCCCCCGTGACGATGGCGACCTTGCCTTTGAGACTGAGCATGCTTTCCTCCGACTTGCTTTGGGGCGAAGCATCCGCGCTTCACGCCGCGCCGTCCAGACCCCCCGCTTTCGGGGCTTCGGTTTCGCGGTAAGCTGAAGCCGCCCAGATCGGAGAGCCCTGATGCCCGCAACCCTTGTGCGCAGCCGCGCCATGATCACCAAAACCCTGTCGGCCACCGCCGTTGAGGAAATCGCCGATGGCGCGCTGATCCAGGAAGATGGCGTCATCACCGAAATCGGTACCTATGATGATCTGCACCGCAAGCATCCAAGCCTGCCGGTGGTAGGCTCTGGGCGCGAAGTGATGCTGCCTGGCTTTGTCAATGCGCATCACCATGTCGGCCTGACGCCGGTGCAATTGGGCTCGCCCGATATGCCTTTGGAGCTTTGGTTCGTCACGCGCATGGTGGCGCGCAATGTGAACCCTTACCTTGATACGCTCTATTCCGCTTTTGAGATGATCGGGTCTGGCATTACCGCCGTGCAGCATTTGCATGGCTGGGCGCCGGGCAAGTTGCCTGATGTTGAGAAGCGCGCCGGTGAGATCATCCGCGCCTATGAGGATATCGGCATGCGCGTTTCCTATTGCTTCGCGCTGCGGGATCAGAACCGGCTGGTCTATCAGGCGGATCAGGATTTTGTGGCAAGCCTGCCGCCTGAATTGCGCGGGCCGATGCAGCGCTGGTTTGATCGTTTTCAGTTATCGCTGGAAGATAACCTCGATCTGTTCCGCAACCTCCATGGCAGCCACAACGCCAAGCGGCGGGTGCGCGTGCAATTAGCGCCGGCCAATCTGCATTGGTGTTCGGGCAAGGCTCTGGCGGCAATGGCAGAGCTGTCACGCAGCCATGATGCGCCGATCCATATGCATTTGGTGGAAACCGCCTATCAGAAGGAATATGCGCGCCGTCGTGGAGACGGCACGGCGGTGGAATATCTGGATCGCTTCGGCCTGCTGGGGCCCAATATGACGCTTGGCCATGGCGTTTGGCTGAATGAGAAGGATATTGACCGGCTGGCCGAGACCGGCAGCTGCATTTGCCATAATTGCTCGTCCAATTTCCGGCTGCGTTCCGGTGTGGCGCCGCTCAATCGTTTTGAAGCGAGCGGCATCAATACCGCGATTGGGCTGGATGAGGCCGGCATCAATGATGACCGCGATATGTTGCAGGAATTGCGCCTGGTGCTGCGCGCACATCGCATCCCTGGCATGGGTGATGATGAAGTGCCAGGCATGGCGCAGGTACTCCGCATGGCAACGCTGGGTGGGGCGCGTACCACATCCTGGCGCGATGGCCTCGGCACGCTGGAAGTGGGCAAGGCGGCAGATTTGTCGCTGATTGATTGGGACAGCATTGCCTATCCCTATCTTGATGAACTCACGCCCACACTGGATGCAGTGGTGCAGCGCGCGAAGGCGAGCGCGGTGCGCGCAGTGCTGTGTGATGGGGAAGTGATCTATCAGGAAGGCCGCTTCACGCGGGTTGATCGCGATGGGGCGCTCAAGGCGCTGCATGATGATCTGTCCCGCGCGCTGGCAGATGATGAGGTGGAACGGCGCCAGCTTTCCAAGGCGCTGCTGCCGCATGCCAGGCGCTTCTATGCCGATTACATTGACCCAAGGCGGCATGAACCCTTCTACCGGCCCAGTTCCAGGGTTTGACACGCTTGCCCGCAACTAGCGCTTGACCTTGGCCCCCAGGGGCGGAAGAGATGCTGCCATGGATCTCCGCCGCCTTTTGCCGATTCTGAGTGCTTTGGTGCTGGCCGCGCCGGCCTTTGGGCAATCGAGCCTGGGTGGCGCGCAGAATGTGCCGCCGCCGCGCCAGGCGGCGCCCGCGCCTGCTGCGCAGCCCAGGCCCGAACAGCGCCCGCCAGTGGTCAATCCGCCTGCAAGACCCCAGGCGACGCAACGCAATGCCGAGGGTCAGCCACGCCCGGCCGCGCAGCAACAACAGCGCCCCCCTGGGCAGCAGCAACAACAGCGCCAGGCCGGCCAGCAACAACGCCCCGCCGGACAGCCCCAGGCAGGGCAGGGCAATCGCGCTGCTGCCGGGGCCGCAGCCGGGGTCGCCGCCGGTGCTGCGGCCGGCGCCGCTGCCACTGCCGGGGCGGCCAAACCACCCGAAGCCGCCACGGCACCCGCGCCGCCCCCGGAACGCGCCCCCACCACCGGGTCCGTCACCGGCCTGCCGCTACCGCGCTTTGCCGCGCTTAGGTCGGATGAGGTGAATATGCGGAGCGGCCCTGGCACGCGCTTTCCGATCGAATGGACCTATCAGCGCCGCGAATTGCCGGTGGAAATCGTGCGCGAATTCGAACTCTGGCGCCGCATCCGCGACCCGGAAGGCACCGAAGGCTGGGTGCATCAATCAACGCTCATGGGCCGGCGTTCCTTCATTGTGCGCGGCGCGCCGGGGTCTGAGGTGATGCTCCGCCGCCGGGCAGAGGATCAGGCGCAGCCCGTGGCGCGGCTTCGCCCCGGTGTGGTGGGCCGCTTGCGGGCCTGCGAACCCAGTAGCGCCTGGTGTGAGGCGCAGATCGGCGAATTTCGGGGCCATATCCGGCGCGCCGATATCTGGGGCGTGGGGCCGAATGAGGAAGTTAAATAACGCCCCTTTCCCGCGCCCCGATTTCCGGATTAAGCTTTTGCCATGACCGAGGAATCTCCCAACCGCGCGCTGCACGATATTGGCGGGATCGCGCGCTTCCGCTGCACCCCTGTCGAACATGATGAGGCGCCGCCCGATGCCTTCGGCAAGAAGGTGGACGCCATTCGGCAAATCCTGGCGCAGAAAAAGATGATGACGGTGGATGAGCTTCGCCGCGGCATCGAAAGCATCCCGGAAGATGAGTATTTCGCCCTTGGCTATTACGAACGTTGGTTGCGTTCCATCGCCGCGCTGATGGTCGAAAAAGGCGTCATCCGGCAGGAGGATTTGGCATGAGTGCTGCGCCCGAGGCTGCTGCCCCCCGCTTCGCGCCCGGTGCGCGCGTGCGCGTGAAGGATGATTGGCCCGAAACCCGTGGCCCCTGCCATATCCGCACGCCCCATTATGTGCGTGGCCGGATGGGCCAGGTGGTGCGCCCACTCGGCGCCTTTCCGAACCCCGAGGATTTGGCCTTTGCCCGCCCTGCGCCGCGCCGGCAACTTTACCATGTGCTGTTCGACCAGCCACCCATTTGGGATGAGGGCAAGGCGGGCGATACAGTGATGGTGGAAATTTTTGAGCATTGGTTGGAGGAAGCCTGACATGGCCGCCCCCCCTTCTGGCGCGAGCCTCGCGCTGCTGGACAAGCTGGTTGCCGCCCTGAATGCCAAGGGGCTGGTGAGTGAAACCGAAATCGCCGAGCGTCAGGCGATCACGGATCGTGCGAGCCCTGAGATTGGTGCCCGCATGGTGGCGCGCGCCTGGACTGACCCTGATTACTACGCGCTGCTGATGCGTGATGGAAAAGCGGCGGCCGAGGCGGCGGGCGCTTCCATGGCCGGCGCGCCGGAGCTTGGCGTTTTGGAAAATACGCCAAAGCAGCATCATCTGGTGGTTTGTACGCTGTGCTCCTGCTATCCGCGCGCGCTGCTGGGCTACCCGCCCGGTTGGTATAAATCCTTCGCCTATCGTTCGCGCGCCGTGCGAGAACCGCGTGCGGTGCTGGCGGAATGGGGCACGCAATTGGCCGATGATGTCGAAATCCGCGTGGTGGATAGCACAGCGGATTACCGCTGGATGGTGCTACCGATGCGGCCCGCTGGAACCGAGGGGTGGAGTGCGGAGAAGCTGGCGGGGATTGTGACGCGGGATGCGCTGGTTGGGGTGGCGGTGCCGCGGGTGTGATCCACCCTCAACTCATCAACCAAACCATCACCGTCCCGCCCGAGGTCAGCAATATATGCCCAAAGGGCACCGCCGCCGTATAGCCCAGTACCGCAATCGGGCTGCCTGATTTTTCTTGCAATGCTGCCAAGGCCGCCGTCATGGTCTGCGCGCCGGAAAGCGCGCCCAGCAGCAAAAGCGGATTCATGCGGAGCACATAGCGCCCAATAAGCAACCCCACGAATTGCGGCACCAGTGTCACGAATACCCCGGCAAGCAGCAGGCCAAAGCCCACTTGGCGCACGGCTTCCACAAAGACCGGGCCGGCATGCAGGCCGATCATGCCGACAAAGGCGGCAAGACCAAGCGATGTCATCATGGAAATCGCCGCATCCGGAATGCGCGCGAATTGCGGGCGGCGGGACCGCAGCCAACCAATGAAAAGCCCGGCCAGCAAGGTGCCGACACTGGTGGAAAGCGCGATATGGGCGCCCGCAATATCCACCCCCACCACCGTGCCGATCAGCCCGCCGGCAAAAATCGCGAGCCCAAGCGTCACGTAATCCGTTGCATCGCTCTGGCGGATCGCGGCGCCCGCATGTGCCGCTGCCGCTTCCACATTCTTCTCGGTCCCGATCAGGGTAATGATATCGCCGCGTTCAAGGTGCGTTTCCGGCCCAATCGGCACCTCCAAGCCGCCGCGCATGATACGGCGCAGGAATACGCCGCGCGCCATGGGCGATTGGGCAAGCTCCGCCACGCTGCGCCCGACAATCTCGCGCCCTGCGACATAGACATCAAGCGAAAGTGCCGCGATATCGAGCAATTCCTTATCCTCAACTTCCGAAATTTCGGGGCCAAGGAATTCAATCAGAACCTCGCGCCGCGCTTCCAGCGCCACTACATCGCCCGCTTCAAGCACCAGATCGGGCCTTGTATCCAGAAGCGCATCGCCACGGCGAATGCGTTGAATGAAAATGCGCTGCTCCGGCAGCATGGCTTCCGCTTCAGCGCAGGTCTTGCCGGCAAGCCCAGCGCCAGCTTCAACGCGATAGGCGCGGATTTCCACGGGCCGCCAAGCGGAAGCGATGCCGGCACGCTTATGCGTCATGCCGTATTTTTCTTCGAGCTTGCGCGCTTCCTCAACGACATCAATGCGGAGAATCGCAGGCCCAATCAGCGTGGTCATCAAAATCACGCCTAGTGCGCCGAACAAATAGCAAAGCGCATCAGCGACCGCGATGTGGCTGATCAATTGGTCGCGCTGTTCCTTGGGCAATGGCAGGGCGCGGATCGCCTCTGCCGCCGTGCCGATGGCAGGGGATTCCGTTGTACCGCCCGAAAACAACCCTGCCGCAAAGCCGGCATCGAGACCCAGAATGCGCGCGGCAACCACCGCGGTCGCCATCGCCGTCAGCGGCACAATAATGCCAATGGCAACACCGGGCAGCCCATCACCCTTCACGGCACTCAGGAATTTCGGCCCGACCGAATAGCCAATGCCAAACAGGAACAACAGAAACAGGATGGAGCGTGCGACTTCCGAGACCGGCACTTCGGCGAATTGGCCAATCATGATGCCGGCGAAAAGCGCCCCCGTCACTGGCCCCAGGCCAAAGCCGCGAAACTTGAATTGCCCGATGAAATAGCCAAGGCCCAGCACCAGGAACACGGCAAGATCCGGATGTTGTTCCAGAAAATGCGCCAGATCATCCAACGCCATGCGCTGCTCTCCCGCTCACGCTGCCAGCCCCACAGCCTGGACGGTCTGGCACTGGATGCCAAGGCGTTATGTTCCGCCCAGAAGCGCCAAAGCCTCCCGATAGATATCGCGGCGCTTGCGCCCGGTGGCCTTGGCGACTGCTTCCGCCGCATCCTTCACCGAAAGCCCACCCGCCAGCGCGGCACGCAATTGCGCGGTCACTTCCGCATCGCCGACCACTGCCTCAGCGGCTGCAGGGCCGACCACAATGCAAATCTCACCACGTGCCTCGGCGCTGGCGTAATGCGCGGCCAAGTCGGCAAGGCTGCCGCGCCGCACTTCTTCAAACCGCTTGGTCATTTCGCGCGCCACGGCGGCCGGGCGCGCGGCACCAAAAGCCGCCGCCATATCGGCAAGGCTTTCGCCCAGCCGATGTGGTGCCTCGTAAAAGATCATGCTGGCGGCAAGCCCGGCCTGTTCCAACGCCTTGAGCCGGGCAAGCGCTGCCGCACGCGCGGCCTGGCGCGGTGGCAGAAAGCCCTGAAACAGGAAGGGCTCGGGCGGCAGGCCAGACAGGATAAGGGCCATCACCGCCGCATTGGGGCCGGGAATGGCCGAAATCGGCAAAGCCTCGGCAATCGCGGCACGCACCAGGCGAAAGCCAGGGTCGCTCACCAAAGGCGTGCCGGCATCAGATACCAGCGCCAATTTTTGCCCCTGGCGCAGCATTTCCAGTATCCGGGGCAGCTCATTCGCTTCATTATGATCATGTAGCGGAATCAGGCGCGCGGTGATGCCCAACCGGGCGAGCATTGCGCCGGTTGTTCTGCTATCCTCGCATAGCACCGCATCGGCGGCCTTCAGGGCGGCCAGGGCGCGGGGCGAAAGATCCCCCATATTGCCTATGGGGGTGGCAACCAATGTCAGGCCAGGCCCGATGGCGGGCGCAGCCGAAGGATGGACCGACCGTGCCTCGTTTTCTGAATCGGCTGTCGTCACGCCTGATCGCCCTTGTTCCGCTTGGGTTGCTTGTCGCGCTTGCGGCCTGTGCCCCGCAAGCCCCCATCATGGTGGGGCCTCCGGCAAGTGGCGCGCCGGCGGATATGGGGCGCATACGCGTCGCACTTCTGCTGCCGCTGTCTGGTCAGCAGGAACCCTTGGGCCGGGCGCTGCAACAAGCGACCGAATTGGCACTTTTTGAACAGAATGACAGGCGGGTGGAATTCGTGCCCCTGGATACGGCGGGCACGGCCATGGGCGCCGGGGATGCTGCGCGGCGTGCCGTCAGCCTTGGCGCGGTCAGCATGGTCGGACCGTTGACCGGGGCCGAGACCGCAGGTGCGGCCCCAGTGGCGCAAGCGGCCCGCTTGCCGATGCTCGCCTTCACCAATGATGCTTCCCAGGCGCGGGCGGGGGTTTGGGCGCTTGGTGTCACGCCGGAACAGCAGATGCGCCGTGTGATGGGCTCAGCCATGTCGAGCGGCGCGCGGCAATTCGGCATGGTGGCGCCTGATGATGCCTTCGGCCGCGCCATGGCGAATGCGATGCGCCAGGCGGCGGCGGATTTCAACCTGCCAAGCCCGGCGATTGTGCTGTTCAATGAAAGGGCAGGTGCGGCGGGGCCGGTGGCCGAGATGGCACGGCGCGCCACCAACCCGATTGATGCGGTGGTGATCGGCGCCACCGGCTTCCGCGCGCGGGAATTGGCCGCGGCGGTCAGGGCAGGGGCGCAGGATAATCCACGGCCCTTGCTGCTCGGCCACGCGCTCTGGATCGCCGATGCCGGGCTTGCCAATGAACCCGCCCTGCATGGCGCATTATTCCCTGCGCCGGATGAAAGGGCGCGCGGCGTCTTTGATGCGCGCTTCCAGCAGGCTTTTGGCCAGCGCGCCCCGCGCATTGCGGGGGTTGCGCATGATGCCGCTGTGATGGCGGCGGGTTTGGCCGTTGCGCCAGCCGGCACCACGCCGGATGCCATGCCGCGCTTTGATGGCGTGGATGGCCCGGTGCAGCTGCGCGCCAATGGGGTGGTGGATCGCAGCCTGGCGCTGTTTCGCGTCTCGCCCAATGGCGATGCCGTGCTGGTGGAACCGCCCATGCCGCTGGGTGTCGGCTTCTGAAGCGTGCGGCGCGGCTGGGTTTTGGCATGAAGCCTTTGCTACGGCTTGCCTTTGCGATTGGTGCGGTGCCGCTTTTGGTACTCGGTCTATTGATGCTGACACGCGAAGTGCGACTTGGGCCAGGGCTGGCGGGCTGTGCCGCTATTATGCTGGCAAGCCTTGCAATCGCCTGGGGCTGGCGCGCGCGGCTTGCGCTGCTCGCGGTCAGCCTTGGGGAGGCGCTGGCGCAGGTCAGGGTGGCGCCCGCGCGGGCTGAGGCCACTGCGCGGCCATCAACCGATGATCTGGCCGATGGCATTCGCCGCCTGGCGCGGGGCCTTGCGGAACAGGGCGCGCTTTTGGAAAGGCTGCGCCGGGCGGATGCCGCCATTCTGGAAAACCTGCCGGAACCCGTTTTGCTGCTTTCCGACGAACGCGCCGTGCTGCGCGCCAACCCGGCAGCGCGGGCAATGCTGGGGCCGGAAGCGGCAGGGCAGGGGCCGGATGCGGCGGCGCTGCTCCGCCATCCGGTGCTGGCCGCCGCCATGGATGATGCTTTGGCCGAAGGCCATTCCGTCACCGCCGAACTCCATCTGCCAGTGCCCGTGCCCCGAGAGGTCTCGGCCCGCGTCGTGCCGCTTGATCCGCCGCTGGCGGATGGCGGGCGGCTGTTGATTTTGTTGATTGATCGCAGCCGGGAAGCGGCAATTGAACGGACGCGCGCCGATTTCGTCGCCAATGCCAGCCATGAATTGCGCACACCGCTGGCAAGCTTGCTTGGCTTCATTGAAACGCTGCGCGGCCCTGCCGCTGATGATCCCGCCGCGCAGCAGCGCTTCCTTGGCATCATGGCCGAACAGGGTGAGCGGATGCGTCGGCTGATTGATGATCTGCTCAGCCTGTCGCGGATTGAGATGGAGGAACATCAGCCGCCGGTCGGCGAGGCACCCCTTGCCATGATCACCCGCGCGGAGGTGGAGGCGCTGTCGCCGCTCATGAAGCGGCGCGACATAAGCGTCGAACTGGAACTGGCAGAAGCGCTGGTGGCGCGGGCCGCCAATGCGGATCAGGTAGCGCAGGTGATCCGTAATGTCCTGGAAAATGCCATCAATCACGGGCGAGATGGCGGGACCATCACAGTTACCTTGAAGCCTGCGGTCGCCGAGGATGGCACGGCACGCCCAGGTGCCTTGCTCAGCATCGCCGATGATGGGCCGGGCATTGCCAAGCACCATATCCCGCGCCTGACAGAGCGGTTTTACCGCGTGGATGCAGCGCGATCCCGCCATAAGGGCGGCACTGGGCTTGGGCTTGCCATTACGCGCCATATCGTGATGCGCCACCGCGGCAGGCTTGCCATTGAAAGCACCGAGGGGCTTGGCACCAAGGTGCATGTCTGGCTGCCGACAGGGTAGCGCAGCAGTGCGGTCTCAGTCATAATAAGGGGTATAGCCGGGTGCGGGACGGGGCTTCACTGCCCTATCGCCCGAATGGCAAGAAGAACGGGAGGATGTTAATGAAAATCCAACGTCGCGGTCTTTTGGCTTCAGCCGGCGCCCTTTTGGCCGCGCCTGCCCTGGCGCAGCCCCGTTGGCCGGATCGGCCGGTTGAAATCATTGTTGGCTTCACCGCCGGCGGGGCAACGGACCTTGATGCGCGGGGCTATGCGGCGGCGCTTGAAAAACGCATCGGCGGTTCGGTGGTGGTGGTGAACCGCCCCGGTGCGGGTGGTGAGGTTGCCTTGGCGGCGGTGGCACGCTCACGCCCTGATGGCCATACCATTGCCACCACCAATATGCCGGGCCTGCTGACGATCCCGATCGAACGCACGGCGCAATTCAAGCTCGATGATTTTGTGGGCATTGGCAATCTGGTGACCGATCCTTCCGCCATTACGGTGCATGAGGATAGCCCCTACCGCACGCTCGCTGACCTGCTGGCAGCGGCGCGGGCGCGGCCGGATACCATCACCTATGCCTCGCCGGGTGTGGGCACGGATGATCATTTGCAATTGGTCCTTTTGCAGGCAGCGACAGGCACGCGTTTTGTGCATGTGGTGTTTCAGGGCGACCCACAACTTCGCACCGCGGTCCTTGGCAAGCAGGTGGATAGCATGGGACTCAATCTGGGGCCGGTCACCGCCAATACCGATAAGCTCCGCGTCCTGTCCCAGGGGGGCGCCACGCGGAGCCGCTTCCGCCAGGATGTGCCAACCCTGATCGAACTGGGTTTTCCGGTGCAAATGGCCTCAGAACGCGGCCTGGTGATGCCGGCGGCCACGCCACCCGCGATTGTGCAGCGCCTGCGCGAAGCGACGGCCGATATCGCGCGCGATCCGGAATTCGTGAAAATCCTGGAGGGCCGCTTCACCGAGCCCGCCTATGAACCGGGTGATGCCTGGTTTGAACGGTTGCGTCGGCAGGAAGCGGAGTATCGCCGGCTTTGGCAGGTGACGCCCTGGTCGCAGCGGTGAGGCTTGCCTGAACGTGTTAGGGAAGTTTGATCGAACCCTATAAGCCACTTGGCGCGCGCCCGGCACCTTGCCGGGGTTTGTGACGATACCCTGACGACGTCGGAGATTTTTCGGGGGGCCTGTGATAGGACGCGACCCGGGGGAGGGGGCGACAGAAAGCCCTAATCCTGCTGAATGTCGCCGGTGATGGAACAAGTTCGCCACAGGCCAAGGAGGCCGAAAACTCTAACCTTAGGTCATCCAGGGATTGGGGGCGGGCAGCCGGTTGAACCAGCGCTTCGGTTACACCTTTGGCAGTAATTTCAACTTTACTTTAAGACATTACATGCTATTATTCAACCATAACGTGAGCATGTTGCACGTATTCATGATTCGGGTGTGGGGAGATTGGGTGGATGTTTAGGGGGGCCTGTCACGGGCGCCAGATGACGGGGTGCGGTATCCTGCTCCTTGGTCCTCTGCTGTTGGCGGGGTGCGGTGGATCTGGCAGCCTGGGCGGGGCGGGTGAAGGAGCAGCGGCTGTGCCACGCCCGATTTTGGACCCGATTGCGGCCTTTGCGGCCGATCCACCCACTGAAGCCCAAGCCCAGGTATTCCTCGCCGACCGCAATGAAACCGTCACCTTGCGCATGGTGCGGCAATATGCAGCGGCGAGCGGGCGTGAATGCCGTGAAGTGCGGGTATCGCAGCGCGGCGGGGACAGCCTGAGGCTGTTTTGTCGCGCCGGTTCCGGGTGGATCGAAGCGCGCCCCCTGATTGCGCAAACGGTCGGGCAATGATGGGCTTCCGGGAAGAGGTGGCTTTGACCCTGCGCGGCGCGCGCATGCAGCGCCGCGTGATCGGCGCGCTGATCATTCGTGAATTGCATTCGCGCTTTGGGCGACATTATTTCGGCTATATTTGGCTATTCTTTGAACCATTGCTCCTTGGTAGTGCCATTGGATTTGTGCATTTATTGCAAGACCATTCGGCACGGTTCGGGCCTTTTGAATTCTATGCGGTTGGTTATATTTTGTATTTCATCTTCCGCGGTGTGGTAAACCGTGCCTCGGCTGCAATTCCTTCAAATATGAATTTGCTGTACCACAGAACTGTAACTTTACCCGACTTATTCTTTGCGCGTCATCTGATCGAGGCAGTCTCCTGTATTGGTGTCATGCTTGTTCTTATGTTTGCACTTTTCGTCGTGAACGGCGAAATCGTTGAAGACCCGACCAAAATCATCCTGGCACTTGTTGGCATGACGTTGCTCAGTCAGGGCCTGGCCTTAGTGGCTGCTGCCGCGACCGAAGCCATGGAAGGGCTGGAGCGCGGCGTTCATGCCTTGACCTACTTGATCCTTCCCGCATGCGGGATGTTTTTCCTGGTCGAATGGCTGCCCGACTGGCTGCAGGAACTTGCGTTGTGGGTTCCAACAGTTCACCTGTTTGAACTCATGCGTGATGGCCAGTTCGGGTCGCGCTTCATGGCCCATTATGATCTTGGCTATGTGGCGGCCTGGATCCTGCTGACCCACTTGCTTGGCCTCGCTGCGCTCCGCATCACGCGCCGACGTCTCGGGTTGGAATAGCGCCCGCCATGAGTCTCGAATTGATCGATGTGCACAAGCACTACCTAACCCGGGATGGTCATAAAATCATCTTGCGGGGTGCTTATGGGAAGATAGCGCGCGGTGAGAAGGTCGGTATTCTGGGGCGGAACGGGTCTGGCAAGTCCACACTTGTGCGCATGTTGGGCGGCGTTGAAGCACCAACCCGTGGGCGTATAAAGCGGTCAATGGCCATTTCTTGGCCAATCGGCATGGCGGCCGGATTTTCAGGGCAGCTTTCCGGTGCGGACAATGCGCGATTCATTGCCCGCCTTTATGGACGAGACATTCAAAGGATAACCGATTTCGTCGCCGATTTTTCCGAACTCGGCGAATATCTTCGCATGCCCATGATGACCTATTCCTCCGGCATGCGCTCAAGGCTTGCGCTCGCCGTTTCGCTTGCCGTGGATTTTGATTGCTATCTGGTGGATGAAGCCTTGGCGGTCGGCGATACGCGCTTTGGCCGCGCCTTCGCGGAAAAGATCGAAAGATCGGGGCTCATTCTGGTGTCCCATTCTCCCGCCCTGGTGAGACGACTTTGCACACGCGCAGCCGTGCTTGATCAGGGAATCCTAACCTTCTATGACGATCTCGATGAAGCTCTCGCCACTTATAACGCTCTCTGAGCCTGGTGCCAGTCGCAGCGGTGAGGCTCTTGAGCCGTCACCGCCGCCTCGACCGTGGCTGTGGCGCACCTTGCGGAAGCCTTTTTTCCTGCTGGTCATCCTGCCGAGCTTGATTGCGGCGTTTTATTTTTATGGCATTGCCGCGCCGCAATATGTTTCCGAGGCGCGTTTTGTCGTACAGTCTAAGGGAAACGACGGTGGGGGACCGGCAGCTGCCCTGCGTGCCGCTGCGGGGATGGGGCTTGGCGGTCTCGGCGGTGCCATGTCCTCAGGCGAAGCCAACAGCATCCGCAATTTTCTTTCCTCACTCGATGCGGTCGTGCAAGCCAATGAAAAACTTGACTTGATCGAATTGTGGCGTCGCCCTGAAGCCGACTTCCTCGCACGACTTTGGTTCACCGAACCTGAACGCATTGCACGCTTCTTCAAGCATATGGTCAATGTTACGCTCGACCCCATGACAGGTGTCACAACCTTGCAGGTCCGCAGCTTTCGTCCGGAGGATTCCAGGGAATTGGCTGAGACGCTATTGATCTCAGCGGAAGCTCTGGTCAATCGGCTTTCGGAGCGTGCGCGCGGTGATACTTTGCGATTAGCGCAACAGGAAGTTGAGGTCGCTGAGCGGCGTGTTCAGGAAAGCCGGGCGGCCCTTATTCGTTTTCGTGAGCAAGAAAAGGAACTTGATAGCGCAGGTGCGGTACAAGCGGCGCTTGTTCTTCGTGGTCAATTGGAAGGTGCTTTGGCCCAGGCCAGGGCTGAATTGACGGAACGCCAGCAATTCATGCGGCCAGATAATCCAGCGCTGCAGGCAACCCGCAATCGCATTGAAGCCTTGGAACGCCAAATCTCTGCCGAGCGTTCGCGTCATACCGATACGACCGCCAATGTTGGGGGCGCGGTCCTTGCGCGGCAGCTGGCATCCTATGAAAGGCTCATGCTGGAGAGGGAATTCGCGGATAGGCAACTCGCCTCCGCCACCGCAAGCCTTGAGATGGCCCGCGTTGAAGCGCAGCGCCAGCAGCTCTACCTCTCACGCATCGTCGAGCCCAATCTGGCCGTTTATCCGCTCTACCCGCGGAGTTTCACGAATACAGCCAGCATCTTTTTGGGATTGGCCATAGCCTATGGCATTGGTTGGCTTTTGATTACGGGTATGCGTGAACATGCGGCGTAAGATGATGCGCGCCTTGTCTGGTGTCTTGCCGCTGTTCTTCGGGCTTTTCCTCATCGGCTCTGGCTTGCCCGCCCTTGCTCAGACGCAACCATCTGCGCAGACCCAACCACTGGTCCAAACCCAACCGCAGGCACCGGGCTTCAACATCGTCCCGGGCATGCCAAGCTTTCCCCGGAACTTGATCCCAACCCTGCCTTCGGTTCCAACCGAAGGTGTCAGGCTGGAAGCGCCGCCGGTTTTCGATCAGCGCAGCCTTGCTGATTTGCCTGGCCAGTCCCGCGCTACCGAACGCGCTGGCAGCCCGACCCAGGCCGAAGGTGGCCCAACCCTGGTCACGCCGCTTGGTGATTTGCAGCGTGCTCCCGGTGCGCCGACTGCGGTGTTTGGTGCCGCGCTTTTCACTGGGCAGCCGCAATCATCTTCCGATGCGCCAAACCCGAATTACGTCTTGGCCCCTGGGGATCGGATCAGCGTGCGCGCCTGGGGGGCAGTGGATGCTGAACAAATCGCCCAGATTGATCCGGCCGGTAATCTTTTCCTTCCCAACATAGGGCCAATCCGGGTGGCTGGCACGCGCGTTGGTGATTTGCAGCGCATCGTCGAAGGCGAAATCCGCCGCGTCTATACACAGCAGGTCCAGGTTTATGCGACAGTGCTGTCTACGCAAAGAATTGGCGTTTTCGTGGCCGGATTTGTCAGGGCGCCAGGTCGCTACGCGGGCGCGGCTTCGGATAGTATCCTTGACTTCCTGCTGCGCGCCGGTGGCGTTGACCCCGCGCGCGGTTCCTTCCGGGAAATCAGCGTTCAGCGCGGCGGCGCCACCATCACCAGCCTTGATCTCTATCAATTCCTGTTTGATGGCAATATTCCGCAGATCCGCTTGCAGGAAGGTGACACTATCCTTGTTGGTCGCCAGCGCCCATTGGTTGGCGCGGATGGCGCGGTACGCAACAATTACCTGTTTGAAAGCGCGCAGCGTGGCCCCATGCGGGGGCAGGATCTGATCAATTACGCCCGGCCTTTGCCGGCGGCGACCAATGCTGTGGTGCGCGGCGTGCGCAATGCGCAGCCATTTTCGCGCTACGTAACCGTGGCCGAACTGGCACGGCAGACCTTGAATGATCAGGATACGGTGACATTCGTCGCGGACGTTGCCTTGCGTACCGTGCGGATTACCATCGAAGGCAGCCGCCTATATCCGTCGGTCCTTGTCGCGGATCGCGATTTTTCACTATGCCAGATCCTGGATCACGTTGCGGTGGACCCGATGCTGGCCAACACATCAGCCGTGTTTTTGCTTCGCCCACGCATCGCCCTGCAGCAAAAACGCGCCATTGATGATTCGCTTGATCGGCTGGAACGGCAGTTATTCCTCTCCCCGGCCATGACACCCGGTGTTGCCGCAGCGCGCACCGCGGAAGCCAATCTCGTGCTTTCCTATATCAGCCGCGCACGTCGCAGCCTGCCGGAAGGTCGCCTGGTTGTGGTGAATGAGGATGGTACCTGCGCACCGGTGCGCCTGGAAGATGGCGATGTCATCGTCATCCCTGAGCGTTCGCAAACCGTCATGGTACAGGGTGAAGTCAGCATGCCGCGTGCCGTCTTGTGGCGAGAGGGTATGACGATTGAACAATATCTTGAACAGGCGGGCGGGCTGACGGCGCGTGGCGCACGCTCGACGCTGATGCTCCGCCGCCCCAGTGGGCAGGTCATCTTGGACCCTCGGCAAGTGCCCGGCCCAGGAGATGAGCTGATCGCCCTGCCTTATCTGGACCCGAAATTCTTTATCATGGGTCAGGAACTCATTACCGCGCTATTCCAGGTGGCACTCGCCTCACGCGCTTTCCAGAACAACTGACCGGAGCTTTGATATGTGTTGCGCCGCTTAGGGTATTGATCCCGGCGGCGCGGCGGGTTCCTCTGCGCTTATGGATGATTCGTCCCCCCGGCTGCCGACCCGCACCGATCTATTCCTTACCTATGGCAAGATCGGGCTGATCGGCTTTGGCGGCATCAATGCCTGGGCGCGGCGCGTGCTGGTGGAAGAAAAGCGGTGGCTGAGCGAACAGGAATATGCCGAAACGCTGGGCCTTGGGCAGGTGCTGCCGGGGCCCAATGCTCTCAATGCCGCGATCATGGTGGGGGATCGCTTTCATGGCGCGGTCGGTGCCCTGCTTGCTTCCTGTTCCATGTTCGGCGGGCCGCTGATCATCCTGATGGGGCTTGCGGTGCTCTATGATTCCTATGGCGAGGTGCCGTTGGTGAAGGCCGTATTGGCCGGTGTGGCGGCGGCAGCGGCGGGCATGGTGCTCGGCACCGCGGTCAAGATGGCGCAGAAGTTGAAGCCAACCCTTGCCCTTCTGGCGGTTGGGCTTTGCGCGCTGGCGGCAGCCGGCTTCTTCCGCGTGCCGCTGCCCATGGTGGTGCTGGGCCTCGCGCCTTTTGGCATTCTGGCGTCCTGGTATGGGGCGCGCGGCAAATGACAGCGACCATCTTCTGGCAATTGCTGCTGGGCTTTGGCGCCATTTCCTTGGTTTCGGTCGGCGGCGGCATTGCCGTGCTGCCGGAGATGCATCGGCTGGTCGTAGATGTGCATGGCTGGATGAGTGAAGCGGATTTCGCGCGCCGCTTCGCCCTGGCCCAAGCAGCACCTGGCCCGAATGTGCTGGTGGTTGGCCTGTTTGGTTGGCATGTCGGCGGCATTCTTGGGATGCTGACGGCGACAGCGGCCATGACCGTACCAACCAGCCTGATGGCCTTTGGCTTTTCGCGCCTCCGCGCCAGGCTTTTGGGCCGCCCGTGGCTGCGCATCATCGAACGCGGGCTGGTGCCGATTGCGGTTGGGCTGATTGCATCATCCGGCCTTATCCTGGCGCAGGGGTCTGCCGAAAGCTGGGTGACGATTGCGCTGACGGTGGCTTCCTCCATTTTCGTCTGGCGCACGGATTTCAGCCCGCTTTGGGTGCTGGGTGCCGGCGCGATTATCGGGGCCTTGGTGCTGTGATGGGCGAAGGCATCGCGGCACCTGCCTTCCGCGATGCCGCACCGCGCGGCTTATGCACGGATTGCGGAGTTTCCCGCCTGCAAGACCCGAAAGCCTGTGGCGCCGCCTGCCAATTCATCAAGCCGGATTACCCGCGCCTGGAAGCCGCCGTGCATGGCCGCGCGCGTGACCCGAAGCGCCCGGATGAGCTGCATTTTGGCCCGTTCCGGCAAATGCTGCGCGCCTCGCTGAAGCCGCCTCAGCCCGGCGCGCAATGGACCGGCATCACCACGCGGCTTGCCGAAAAACTGCTGGAAGCGGGCGCAGTGACTGCCGTGCTGACCATGGCGCCTGACCCCGACGATAAATGGAAACCCGTGCCGGTGCTGGTGACGAAGCCCGAAGCCATGGCGGCTTGTCGGGGCATGCGAATGGGCTATGCGCCGCTGCTCGCCTTGCTGGAACCCGCTGCTGCTGCCGGGCATAAGCGCATCGCGGTCATCGGCATTCCCTGCCAGGTCTATGCCTTGCGGGCGCTGGAAGCGCAGCTTGGCCTGGAAGCGCTTTACGTCATCGGCACGCCGTGCTCCGACAATACCACCACCGAAAAATTCCATCATTTCCTGAAGCTATTGTCCGATGCGCCGGAGACGATCACCTATCTGGAATTCCGCGCCGATTACCATGTGGAGCTGCGCTTCGCCGATGGCCGCAAGCGCGAAATCCCGTTTCTGCAATTGCCGATCAGCCAGTTGCCTTCGGATTTCTTCCCACTCACCTGCCGCAGCTGCGTGGATTACACAAATGTCCTTGCTGACATTACCGTCGGTTATATGGGCGGGCAGGGGGAGCAATGGCTGCTGGTGCGCAATGCGCGCGGCGAGGAATTGCTGCGCCTGCTCGGCGATGAAATCAGCACCAGCGCGCCCGGCAGCGCCGGCAAACGTGCCGGAGCAGTCAAGGGATTTCTGGAAAACACCCGCCGCGCCGCAGGTGGCTTGCCCTTGCGCCGCATGCCCAATTGGCTGCGACCGATCATTGGCTGGCTGATGCCGCGCATTGGCCCGCGCGGCTTGGAATTCGCCCGCGCGCGGGTTGAAATGAAGGCCGTGGAAAGCGTTTTGCATCTTGAACGGGCGGAACCCGCCAAGATGCGCAATATGATCCCGGATCACGTCTGGGCGCTGGTTGCGCCTTACGACATTAAAAAACCGGATCAGCCTTCGGCGCGGTAATTCGGCGCCTCACGTGTCACCGCCACATCATGCACATGGCTTTCGCGCAGGCCCGCACCGGTAATGCGCCGGAAGCGCGCCTTGGTCTGCAATTCGCCAATCGTGGCGCAGCCCGTATATCCCATGGCGGCGCGCAAGCCGCCGACCATTTGATGGATCACCGCGCCAACCGGGCCTTTATAGCCGACGCGCCCTTCCACACCTTCAGGCACCAGCTTCAGTGAATCCTGCACCTCAGCCTGGAAATAACGATCCGCCGAACCGCGCGCCATGGCGCCAAGCGATCCCATGCCGCGATAGGATTTATAGGACCGGCCCTGATACAAAAACACCTCACCAGGTGCTTCATCCGTGCCGGCAAAGATGCTGCCCATCATGGCGCAATCCGCGCCCGCCGCCAGCGCCTTGGCCAAATCCCCGGAAGAACGAATGCCGCCATCGGCAATCACCGGCACGCCTTTTTCGCGCGCTGCCGCAGCGCTTTCCATAATGGCAGTGAGTTGCGGCACGCCAACACCGGCCACGATGCGCGTGGTGCAGATGGAACCGGGGCCAATGCCGATCTTCACCGCATCCGCGCCCGCTTCAATCAAGGCCAAAGCACCTTCGGGAGTTGCGACATTGCCGGCAATCACCTGCACGGAATTGGAAAGCCGTTTGATACGCTCCACCGCCTGCATCACGCCACCGGAATGGCCATGCGCGGTATCCACAACAACCACATCCACACCCGCCGCCACCAGCAATTCCGCACGGTGCAGGCCATCATCACCAACACCCGTCGCCGCCGCGGCGCGCAGCCGGCCCATGCCATCCTTGGATGCATTGGGATTGGCCTGCGCCTTATCCATATCCTTCACCGTCACCAGGCCCACGCAACGCTGCGCCTCATCCACCACCAGCAGTTTTTCGATGCGGTGCTTGTGCAAAAGTGCCCGCGCCTCATCCGGCGTGACATCGGGGGAGGCTGTCACGAGATTCTCCCGTGTCATCAGCTCATAAACGCGCAAATTGGGATCGGTCGCGAAGCGCACATCGCGATTGGTGATAATGCCAACCAGGCGGCCCGAGCCACGTTCCACCACCGGAATGCCGCTGATGCGATGCCGGTCCTGCAGCGCGCGCACTTCAGCAAGCGTTTGGTCCGGATGCACCGTGAGCGGGTTCACCACCATGCCGGATTCGAATTTCTTCACCTGCCGCACCTGCGCGGCCTGATCTTCTGGCGAGAAATTCTTGTGGATCACACCAATGCCGCCAGCCTGCGCCATGGCAATCGCCATAGGTGCTTCCGTCACCGTATCCATCGCCGCCGAAATCAGCGGAATATTCAGCCGGATTTCCTTGGTGAGCCGTGTATGCGTGCCCGTCTGCGCCGGCAGCACGGTGGAATAGGCCGGCACCAGCAGCACATCGTCAAACGCGTATGCTTCCATGATCGGCATGGCGCCAAAAGACGTGGAAGCAGGGGAGGGGGATTCATTGGCCATGGTTGGGCTTTCGCGTTGCGCTACCTTGGCGACCCTCCTTAGTCCTTCAATTCATGCGGCGCAATCACGCGGGCGCGTACTCAGCCACGAAAGCCGCTCGCCACCACATATAATTCAGCGGATTCCTTCCGGCTTGCCGGCGGTTTCACATGGCGCACGGTCACGAAATGGCGCTTCAACGTCGCCAGCATGTCCTTCTCGGACCCGCCCTGAAATACTTTCGCAACAAATCCGCCACCTGGCGCCAGCACCTTCAGCGCGAAATCCAACGCCAATTCCGCCAGCGCCATGATGCGCAAATGATCTGTCGCCGCATGCCCCGTGGTATTGGGGGCCATGTCTGAGAGCACCAGATCAGCCTTGCCGCCCAGGCAGGCGATGATGCGCGCCTCGACCTCTTCTTCCTGGAAATCGCCTTGCAAAATGGTGGCACCCGGCACCGGGTCCATGGGCAGGATATCCAAAGCGACCACCTGGCCGCGTGGCCCGACCGCTTCCACCGCCACCTGGGTCCAGCCGCCCGGAGCCGCGCCCAAATCAACAACGCGCGCGCCGGGCTTCAAGAGCTTCACCTTCTCCTGCATTTCCAGCAGCTTGAAAGCCGCGCGGGATCGCAGGCCGCGTTCCTTGGCGGCGCGCACATAGGGATCATTCAATTGCCGATTGAGCCATTTCTGGCTGGCGGTGCTGCGGCCTTCGGCGCTGCGCAGGCGTTGGGTCAGGCCTCGGCTGCTGCCGGGCGGGCTGGGTTTGGCCATGCTTTGGGTACTACCGGCGCCGAGGCGGGCTGCGGCGCGCCGCGTCACGATCCGCGCGCATCATCCTGAGCAACATGCCCTCCCGCAGGCCGCGATCCGCGACGCGGAGGCTCCGTGTCGGCCAAATGCGCCGGATCGCGGCGTAAATCGCGCAGCCCGGCAGCACATAATCCACGCGTTCTGGCCCGACGCAGGGGTGGGCGGCCAATTCGGCGCGGCCCATGGCGAAAAGATCACCCAAGGCGGCATCGGCGGCCTCACAATCAAGGGTCGAGCCATCCACCAGCGGGCGGCGATAGCGCGGCAGCGCCATCACCACGCCGGCCAGGGTAGTGACGGTGCCGGAAGTGCCCATCAGGCGCACCCCGCCGGCATGGATTTCCTGGCCGATGCAATGCAGGCGATCAAAGGCTTCGAGCCTCGCCGCGACCTCATCCACCACGGCGAAGAAGCCAGCTTCGGTGAAACAGGCCGCGCCACAGCGCTCGGCGAGCGTCACCACGCCGATGGGCAGCGAGATATAGCCAATCAGCTCCGGCACATCGCCGGGGCGGGCAGCGGCGCGGATCCAGGCGATTTCCGTGCTGCCGCCGCCGATATCGAACAAAAGGGCGCGCCGATCGCCGGGTTCCAGCAGGGCGGCGCAGGATTCCATGGCGAGTTCCGCTTCTTCCCGCCCTGTGATGATCCGCAGCCTGATGCTTGTCTCGGCTTCCACCCGCGCGATGAAGGCAGCGCCATTGCTGGCCTGGCGGCAGGCTTCCGTCGCCACCGCTTCAAAACCGCGCAAGGGCCGGCGAGATAGCTTATCGGCGCAGGCGCCAAGCGCGGCCAAGGCCCGGTCCATGGAGGCCGTGGAAAGCTGCCCGCTGCTGCCGAGGCCCTCACCCAACCGCACGACGCGGCTGAAGGAATCCAGCACGCGAAACCCCGCTGCATTGGGGGAGGCGATCAACAGGCGGCAATTATTGGTACCGAGATCAAGCGCCGCATAGGCCGCACCAAGGGCTTCCGCCCTCGCATAGGCGGGGGCGGTTTCGGCATCTCGGGCAAGAGGCAGGGCGGCTTCGGTCATGATCCCTTTTCTGGCGCCCCTTTGGGACGGTGAGGCTATGATCGGGATATCTCGCCCCAAGGGCAAGCGGTTTTGAGGGGGCGAGTTGAAGCGCGCAAGGCACGGTGCTATGACGCGCGACCCTTGGGGGATAGTTTAGCGGTAGAACTCCCGGCTCTGACCCGGGCAGCCTTGGTTCGAATCCAGGTCCCCCAGCAATTCGCGCACCCTTCGCCTTCGCTTTGTGTTTCTTGACCTACCGCAAGAACGGTCACAGGCTTCAGGTCTAATCACTACCGCATGGAGGAACCAAACCATGCGCGCTCGTGACCTGATGACCACCAGCCTTGTAACCATCCCGCCCGAAGCCCCGCTTGAAGCGGTGGCGCAAATCCTGTCGGATCGCGGCATCTCTGGCGCCCCCGTGGTGGCTGCCGATGGTAAATTCCTCGGCATGGTGACGGAGAGTGATCTGATCCGCCGCCTCGCCGCGAAGGAAGACGCACCGAAATCCTGGGTATTGGGGCTATTTGCTTCTGCCGCCGATCAGGCAGCGCGGTTTGCGCGCACGCATGGGCAGCGCGCGCGGGATGTCATGACGACCGATATCGCCTCGGTCAGTGAAGACACCTCAATCGAGCATGCCGCCAAACTCATTGAAGACAAAAAGATCCGCCGCGTGCCAGTGCTGCGCGATGGCAAGCTGGTCGGCGTGGTGTCGCGTTCAGACCTGATCCGGGCTTTGCTGGCCGCACCCGGCAGCCTGGTTGCGGATGCACCGGATGAGCGTATTCGCCGCGATCTGGCGATTGCCATGCGGAATGAACCCTGGGTGGATACCTATTTCATCTTCCCCAATGTAAAGGATGGGCAGGTGACCTTTCATGGCTTTTGCCGGTCTGAAACCGTGAAACAGGGCTTGCGCGTGCTCGCTGAAAAAGTGCCTGGGGTGAAGGGTGTGGCGTTTGAGACCCAGGCCCCGCCGGCCTATGTCATGGGGGTCAGTTGATCCGCGCCAGGTTCAATAGGGGATATCCCTGAGCCAGGGGAACCCACCCCGCGCCAGGTCGAAGGCATGGGCAAAGAGCCTCCGCATATAGGCCTGCTCAAAGGGTACCTTCGGCTCATAAGGGAAATCGGGACCGATGGCGGCCAATTTGAATTCAACCCGATCCTCCCGCGCTGTTTGGAGGATGCGCGCGACGTCGCTATAGCCGCTGCTGGAAATCATGCTGGCAATGGCGCGTTGGGCGATTTTGAGGGTTTGGCGATCGGTCTTGGCCGGGTTCGGCGTGATCCGCCCATTGCGAATGACATAGGCCCGCGCTGCCTGCACATGCTCCCCACGGCGGAGTTGCGCGCGCCTTTGGCTCGTTACGTTGCGCGGATACAGGAACACCTGGGTAAAGGCACCGCCATCCACATGCATTTCCTGATAGCTATTGCCGTCCAGTGTCACGTCAATCATCACCGGGGGGAAGGCGCCCGGTACCGCGGCCGAGGCCAGCAGCAGGCGCCGCACCAGATCAAGCGAACGGGGATGGCCGCTGGCGGCAATGGCGCCAATATTCCAGGCGACCGGCAATTGCGCATCAATATCCGAAGTACCGACCAGCAGTAGCCTGCCCTGCTGATAGGCTTCCGCGATATCGGCCAGCATCGCCTCATTCAAATGCCTGGAAATGGTGCGGAATAATGGGGCGCTATCGGCCAGGGCATCCTCGAACAAGGCTGCATTCAGCAGGTAGCGGGTTTCCAGCACATCGCTAGGCGTGATGTCGGTGTAGACGCTTTTCAGCGCGGCATCGTAGCGCTGGCCGAGAAAGGCGAAGGGAGCGGTCAGCGCCCCGGTCGAAACCCCAGTGACCAGACCGAATTGCGGGCGATTTCCAGCCTCAGACCACCCATTCAACAGGCCCGCGCCAAAAGCGCCATCCTCGCCACCGCCCGATATGGCCAGCATTTCAATGGTCGGCTCGGCCCCGCGCGGCAGATTGCCGCGATGGCGGCGCGCACGCTCAAAAGCGGCCATGCCCTCGAGCCGAAAGGCCTCGCCATCCCAAGGGAAGAAGAAGCGCTCATTGGGCAGACCCAGCACCTTGGCATCCCGCGTGCGCGCAAAGGGCACGGCAGGACCACGCGGCGGGGTGGCGCAAGCGGCAAGCCCAAGGGCGGCGGCACCAAACAGGCCGGCGCGACGGGTGAATTGATGGCGAGCCTGATCCATGTCTTGCCTCGGTCCCAAGCTTTTGGCGTCTTCTGGGGTGCTTACCAAAAGCCCTGGCCAGCGTCGAGGCGCAGCCGCGCCCACCCTATTCGCTTGACCCCCGGGCGCTTGGGCGATAAACGCCCCTCATCTCTGGTTCGTCCCGAACCTTGGTCCGCCCGCCTTATGCGGGTTGGCTCCGCCGCTCCGCGAAGGCTCGCGCAGCGGCGCGTTCTGTTTTGGGGCAACCGCAACGTGAAAGGACTACCGGGCGCTGCCATGTTTGAGGCTCTGTCCAGCAAGCTCAACGGTGTTTTTGATCGGCTGCGCCGCCGTGGCGCGCTGGGCGAAGCCGATGTGACCGAAGCGCTGCGCGAAGTGCGCGTGGCGTTGCTGGAAGCCGATGTGGCGCTGCCCGTGGTGCGTGACCTAGTTGCGCGCGTGAAGGAACGCGCCGTGGGGCAGGAGGTGATTCGCTCCGTCTCCCCCGCGCAGCAGGTCATCAAGATTGTCAATGACGCGCTGGTGGAAGCGCTTGGCGGGGCGGAAGGGGCGCGCGGGCTTGATCTGAATGCGCCGGCACCACTCGCCATTCTGATGGTGGGCTTGCAGGGTTCGGGCAAGACCACGACCTCGGGCAAGATCGCGCTGCGCCTCAAGGGGCGTGAGAAGAAGAAGGTGCTGCTGGCATCCTTGGACGTGCATCGCCCGGCTGCACAGTTGCAGTTGCAGCAATTGGCCGAGCGCGCGGAAGTGACCAGCCTGCCGATCATCGCCGGCCAGCGCCCGCTTGAAATCGCCGCCCGCGCCATGGATGTCGCGCGGCGCGAATTATATGATGTGGTGGTGCTGGATACCGCCGGGCGCCTTGCGATTGATGAAGCGCTGATGGCCGAAGTGGCCGAGGTGAAGGCCGCCACCAAACCGCATGAAACCCTGCTGGTTGTGGATGCCATGACCGGGCAGGATGCGGTGAATACCGCCAAGGCGTTTCAGGAAAAGGTTGGCGTCACCGGCATTGTCATGACGCGCGTGGATGGCGATGCGCGTGGCGGTGCCGCGCTTTCCATGCGTGCCGTGACGGGCGCGCCGATCAAGCTTCTGGGCGCCGGCGAAAAGCTGGATGCACTTGAAGATTTCCACCCGGATCGCATCGCAGGCCGCATTCTTGGCATGGGCGATATTGTCTCCTTGGTCGAGAAAGCTGCCGAGACAATGGATCAGGCGGAGGCTGAAAAGCTCGCCGCGCGCATGCAAAAGGGCCAGTTCACGCTGGATGATTATGCGGCGCAGCTGAAGCAAATCGGCAAGATGGGCAGCCTGCAAGGCATTCTTGGCATGCTGCCTGGCGTGCAGAAGGTGAAGGCGCAGTTGGAAGGCGCCAATCTGGATACCGCCATCCTGAAGCGCCAGGCCGCGATCATTTCCAGCATGACGCCCAAGGAACGCCGCACGCCTGATTTGCTGAAGGCATCGCGCAAGCGCCGCATCGCGGCCGGTTCCGGCACTACGGTGCAGGATGTGAACCGCCTGCTGAAGCAATTCGACGATATGTCCGCCATGATGAAGCGGATGAACAAGATCGGCCAGAAGGGGCTGATGCGTGGCGGACTTGCCGCGCTGCTCCCCCAAGGCCGGAGGCCGTTCTGATGACGGCCATCACCAACCCCAAGTCTTTAGTTCTGTAACGAAAGGAATACCCGGATGGGTCTCAAGATTCGCCTTGCACGCGCTGGTGCCAAGAAGCGCCCTTATTATCACATCGTGATCGCCGATAGCCGCAGCCCGCGCGATGGCCGCTTCATTGAAAAGGTGGGTTCCTACAACCCGATGCTGCCGTCTGAACATGCGGATCGCATTCGCCTGCAGGAAGATCGCCTGAAGCATTGGCTCGGCAATGGTGCGGTCGCGACCGAACGCGTGGCGCGCTTCCTGGGTCGCGCGGGCCTGATCGCCATGCCGGCGATCCCTGCGCAGACCAAGCAGGCCGCGCCGAAGAAGAAGGCGCAGGAACGCGCCGCTGCTGCGGCCGGCTGAAGCAGGCTTTAGCGGTAGGCAGCACGGCAAATGGTCGGCAAGCGCATTATGGTGGGGGAGTTCGGCAGGCCGCATGGCGTGCGCGGGCTTTTGCGCCTGCGTGCCTTCACCGCCGATCCTGCCGCCATCACTGCCTATGGTCCGCTTTCCGATGAGGCTGGCACGCGCCAATTCCGCCTGACGCTGAAGGGGCCCGATCTGGTGGCCGTTGAAGGTGTCGCGGACCGGGATGCAGCGCAGCGCCTGACTGGCACCAAGCTTTTCGTCGCGCGGGAGGCTTTGCCCCCCACTGAGGAAGAGGAATTCTACCTCGCGGACCTGATCGGCCTACGCGCCGTGACGGAAGCGGGTGATGTGCTGGGCGTGGTGCGGGCCGTGGAAGATCACGGCGGCGGGGCGTTTCTGGTGGTGGAAGGCAGGCAGGAATTGCTGCTGCCCTTCACGCGACAGGTGGTGCCCATGGTGGATATCGCCGCTGGGCAATTGCTTGTGGTGCTGCCCGCAGAAATTGTGGTGCCGCCGGAGTCCGGGAAGGAGGCCGCGGCATGACCTGGCGCGCCGATATTCTGACGCTTTTCCCGGAAATGTTCCCGGGGCCGTTGGGGCTTTCTCTGGCCGGGCGTGGCTTGCGGGACGGGCTTTGGTCCCTGGCCGCGCATGACATTCGCGAACACGCCAAGGACCGCCATCGCAGCGTGGATGACACGCCTTTCGGCGGTGGTGCCGGCATGGTGCTGCGCCCGGATGTGGTGGATGCGGCGGTGGGCGCGGCCTTGACCGAAATGCCAGCAAGGCCGGTGATCTACCTGACACCGCGCGGGCGTTTGCTGGATCAGGCCCTCGTCCGGGAATTGGCGGCGGGGCCGGGGGTTGTGCTGCTCTGCGGGCGTTATGAAGGTGTCGATCAGCGCGTGATTGAAGCGCGCGGCATGCTGGAAATCTCGATCGGCGATTATGTGCTGAGCGGGGGGGAATTGGCCGCACTCACGCTGCTTGATGCCTGTGTGCGCCTGCTGCCGGGCGTCATGGGGGCGGCGGAAAGCGCTGCCGAGGAAAGCCATGGCGCCGAGGGGCTATTGGAATATCCGCATTACACGCGCCCAGCCGAATGGGCCGGGCGCGCGGTGCCGGAGGTACTGCTTTCGGGCCATCACGCCGCCATCGCGGCGTGGCGCCGGGCCGAAAGCGAGAAGATCACAAAAGAACGCCGCCCCGATCTTTGGGCGCGGCTTGAAACAGAGCGCGGGGGCCATTGCCGGCCATCCCGCCGCCGCCTAAAGAAACCGAAGAAAGGGTACCAACATGAATATCTTGCAGCAATTCGAAGCTGATCAGCAGGGCAAGCTCTCCGCTGCCCGCGCGACGCCGGAATTCGGCCCGGGCGATACGGTGCGCGTCATGGTGAAGGTGGTGGAAGGCGAACGCATCCGCACCCAGGCTTATGAAGGCGTGGTGATCGCGCGTTCCAACAAGGGCGTGCAGAGCAATTTCACCGTCCGCAAGCTTTCCTATGGGGAAGGGGTGGAGCGCGTGTTTCCGCTCTATAGCCCGAATGTCGCGGAAATCCAGGTGGTGCGCCGCGGTAAGGTGCGTCGTGCGAAGCTCTATTATTTGCGTGGCCGCACCGGCAAATCCGCGCGCATTGCGGAAAAGCTTGGCATGAAGGCTGATGGCGCTGCCAAGGCTGCCCAGGGCTGAATGTAACGCGCCGCGCTGAAAGGCGCGGCGTTTTCATGTGTTGTAGGGGGAAGATGAAATGTCAGCGCAGAAGCCGCGCACGCTGTTCGACAAGATTTGGGACGCGCATGTTGTTGAAACCCTGCCGGATGGCACGGCGCTGCTCTACATTGACTTGCATCTGACCCATGAAGTGACCACACCGCAGGCCTTTGATGGCCTGCGCGCCGCGGGGCGCAAGGTGCGCCGCCCGGATGCGACACTCGCCGTGGTGGACCACAACATCGCGACCGATGACAGCCGCCGCACCGGCATTGTGGACCCCGAAAGCCGCTTGCAGGTCGAAACGTTGGAAAAGAACGTCGTTGAATTCGGCGTGCCTTACATCCCGCTGCTCGATGATCGTCAGGGCATTGTGCATGTGATCGGCCCCGAGCTTGGCCGTTCGCTGCCGGGCATGACGATTGTCTGTGGTGACAGCCATACCTCGACCCATGGCGCCATGGGCGCGCTGGCGTTTGGCATTGGCACATCGGAAGTGGAGCATGTGCTGGCGACGCAGACGCTGTTGCAAAAGCCCGCCAAGAACATGCGCGTGTCCGTGGATGGCAATCTGGCGTTTGGCTGTTCCGGCAAGGATATTGTGCTGGCGATCATCGGCAAGATCGGCACGGCGGGTGGCACTGGTCATGTGATTGAATATGCCGGCGATGCGATCCGCGAGCTGGATATGGCGGGGCGCATGACGGTCTGCAACATGACCATCGAAGGTGGTGCGCGTGCCGGTATGGTCGCACCGGATCAGACGACGTTTGACTACATCGCCAAAACACCGAATGGCCCGAAGGGTGAAGCCTTCAAGCGCGCGCTTGAATGGTGGAAGACGCTGCCTTCCGATGCGGGTGCGCATTTCGATAAGGAATTGCGCCTGGCCGCGCATGAAATCGCGCCGCAAGTGACCTGGGGCACCAATCCGGAAGCGGTGCTGCCGATCACGAGCGTTGTGCCCAATCCGGGTGATGAGGCTGATGAGGCCAAGCGCGCGCATTTGCAGCGCATGGTTGACTATATGGGTCTGACGCCTGGTCAGCGCCTGACCGATTTGAAGGTGGATGTTGTCTTCATCGGTTCCTGCACCAATAGCCGGATTGAGGATATCCGCGCTGCCGCTGCAATCGCCAAGGGAAGGCACGTCGCGGATCATGTGCGTGCGCTGGTGGTGCCGGGTTCGGGCCTTGTGAAGAAGCAGGCGGAAGCGGAAGGGCTGGATCGCATTCTGCGCGAAGCGGGCTTTGAATGGCGCGAAGCGGGCTGTTCCATGTGCCTTGGCATGAACCCCGATAAGCTCACGCCGGGTCAGCGCAGCGCCAGCACCTCCAACCGCAATTTTGAAGGCCGTCAGGGCCCGGGTGGCCGGACCCATTTGTTGAGCCCTGCCATGGCGGCCGCTGCGGCACTCGCGGGTCATTTGGCCGATGTGCGTGATTATCAGCCGAAGGGAGCGCTATAAGATGCAAGCCTTCACCAAGCTTACCGGTATCGCCGCCCCCTTGCCCAAGGCGAATGTGGATACCGACCAGATCATCCCGGCGCGCTTCCTGAAATCCATCAGCCGGCTTGGGTTTGGGAAGAATCTTTTCGCTAATTTCCGCTACAAGGAAGATGGTTCGGAAAACCCGGATTTCGTGCTGAACCAGGAACCCTATCGCCGCGCCGAAGTGCTGATTGCGTTTGAGAATTTCGGCTGCGGGTCTTCGCGTGAACACGCGCCTTGGGCCTTGCTTGATTTCGGCATTCGCTGCGTGATCGCACCCGATTTCGCTGATATCTTCCATAATAACTGCTTCAAGAATGGCGTGCTGCCGGTGCGCCTGCCGCGCGAGATTTGCGAAAAGCTGATGGAAGACGCGAAGATGGGCGGCAATGCGCGCATCAACGTTGACCTGGAACGCCAAGTGGTGGTGCGCCCGAATGGGGAGGAGATTCCCTTCCAGATTGATCCGCTGCGTCGGCACCTGATGCTGAATGGGCTGGATGATATCGGCCAGACCATGCAGCACGCGCCGGCGATTGATGGCTTTGAAGCCCGCCAGCGCGCTGCCCAGCCCTGGCTTTATGCCTGATTGATACACGCCCCGGTGCAATGCCGGGGCGAGAAGGAAACAACCATGTCATCGAACAAGAAGCTTCTTATCCTGCCGGGTGACGGGATCGGCCCGGAGGTGATGCGCGAAGTGCGCCGCGTGGTGGATTGGATGGATCGCCGCCGCCATGTCTCCTTCAATATTGAAGAAGGGCTGGTGGGCGGCGCCGCCTTGGATGCGGAAGGCACGCCCTGTTCGGATGAAACCGTGGCGCGTGCCAAGGCCGCCGATGCGGTGCTGTTCGGGTCTGTCGGTGGGCCGAAATGGGATTCCATGCCCTTCGATAAGCGCCCGGAATTGGGCGTGCTGCGGCTCAGGAAGGATCTTGGCCTTTTCGCTAATCTCCGTCCCGCTGTCGTGCTTGATCCGCTGGTGGAGGCTTCCAGCCTGAAGCCTGATCTGGTGCGCGGGCTTGATGTGATGATCGTGCGCGAATCAACCGGCGGCATTTATTTTGGTGAACCGCGCGGCATCCACACCGATGCCAAAGGCAAGCGCACCGGCATAGATACGGAAGTCTACACGGAGGACGAAATCGCCCGCGTGGCCCGCATTGCCTTTGACCTTGCGCGCAAGCGTCGCAACAAGGTCACCAGCGTTGAGAAGGCGAATGTGATGCAATCCGGGCGCCTGTGGCGTGCGGTGGTGGGTGAGATCGGCAAGGCCGAGTTTCGGGATGTCGAGCTTGAACATATGTATGCCGATAATTGCGCCATGCAGCTTTGCTCTCGCCCGAAGCAATTTGATGTGATCCTGGGGTCCAACCTGTTCGGTGATGTGCTGTCTGACCTGGCCGCCGCGCTGACCGGCTCGCTTGGTATGCTGCCATCGGCGACGCTGGGGGCAGTGGATTCCTCTGGCCGGCGGCATGCGCTTTATGAACCGGTGCATGGATCAGCGCCCGATATTGCCGGCAAGGGCATTGCGAATCCCTGTGCGCAAATCCTGTCCTTCGCCATGCTGCTCCGCTGGTCCTTCGGGATGGAAGAAGATGCGCGGCTTTTGGAAAGCGCGGTTGAAAAGGTGCTTGGGGGTGGCCTGCGTACCGCCGACATCATGCAGGCCGGCATGGCGCGGGTTGGCACCAGCGTGATGGGTGAAGCGGTCGTGCGCGAATTGGATAAGCTCTCGGCATGACAGATTGGTGACGGCGTTGGGGTTGCGCCTTTGGCGCGGCTCCGCTATCCGTCACCTCATTAAGGGCGCCCGTAGCTCAGCTGGATAGAGCACCAGACTACGAATCTGGGGGTCAGAGGTTCGAATCCTTTCGGGCGCGCCATTTTCCAAATTTTTTAATGAGTTATGGTTTTTGCACGGCGCCATTGCCGCGCTACCCACACCTATTCTCGGTAATGGCATGCAACCGAATGCCCGGGCCGCACTTCGCGCAAGGCGGGCACTTCAGTCCGGCAGCGCGACCCGTCAGCGATGGGACAGCGCGTGTGGAAATGGCAGCCCGATGGCGGGTTCAGCGGGCTTGGCACATCGCCTTGCAGCCTGATCCTGTCACGCTTCACGGTCGGATCCGGGATCGGCACGGCTGACAAAAGTGCCTCGGTATAGGGGTGCAGCGGTGTGGTGTAGAGTTCCCGCGCCGAGGCAATCTCCACAATCCGCCCCAGATACATCACCGCAACACGATCGGAGATATGTTCCACTACCGAAAGATCATGCGCGATGAACAGGAAGGTAAGCCCGAATTTTTCCTGCAAATCCTCAAGCAGGTTCACCACCTGCGCCTGGATCGAGACATCAAGCGCCGAGACAGGTTCATCGCAAATGATCAGCTTCGGTGAAACCGCCAAGGCGCGCGCAATGCCGATGCGCTGCCTTTGCCCGCCGGAAAATTCATGCGGAAAGCGGCGCATGTGATCCGCATTGAGCCCAACCGTCTCGAGCAATTCGACCACGCGGTCTTCGCGTTCGCGCGGCGTCTTGGCAAGCTTATGGATGATCAGCGCCTCACCAATAATGGCTGCGACTGTCATGCGTGGATTGAGGGAGGCGAAGGGGTCCTGGAAAATGATCTGCATATCGCGCCGGAGTGCGACCATCTGCTGATGATCAAGCGCCGTCACGTCGCGGCCTTCGAACCAGACCTTGCCGGCGGTGGGTTCAATCAGCCGTAGGATCAGCCGGCCCGTGGTGGATTTGCCGCAGCCTGATTCGCCGACCAGGCCAAGCGTCTCACCCTTGTTGATGTCGAAGGAAACGCCAGAGACTGCATGAACCTGGTTCACGGTGCGCTGCAGAATGCCGCCCTTTACCGGAAAGCGCTTTACCAGATCCTGCACGCTGAGCAGTGGTTCCGTCATGCGATTTCCTCCGCCCTCAGGCAGGCGACCTTATGGCCGGGGGAGATCATCTCAAGGCTTGGCTCAATCTCGCGGCAGGATGGCATGGCGTGTTTGCAGCGCGCGGCAAAGCGGCAGCCAGACGGTGGATGCAAAAGGCTTGGCACCACGCCACCAATCGCCTCAAGCCGCTTATGTTCAGTCGCCGCCAGATCAAGCCGTGGGATGGAACGGATCAGGCCCTGGGTGTAAGGGTGCCGTGGTGTTGCGAAAAGCGCCCCAACGGGCGCTTCTTCCACAACGCGCCCGGCATACATCACCACAACGCGCTGCGCGGTTTCCGCAACCACGCCCATGGCATGGGTAATCAGCAGAACCGCCATGCCAAGGCGCTGCTTCATCTCATTCATCAGGTCCAGAATCTGCGCCTGGATCGTTACATCCAGCGCCGTTGTCGGTTCATCGGCGATCACAAGCTTCGGGTTGCAGGATAGCGCCATGGCAATCATCACGCGCTGGCGCATGCCGCCCGAGAATTGATGCGGGTAGTCATGCACGCGCTTTGATGCATTCGGGATTTGCACCAGATTGAGCATCTCCGCCGCGCGTTCCATGGCAAGCTTGCGCGACAGGCCTTCATGCTGGCGCACCGCTTCGGCGATCTGCTCCCCCACCGTATAGACTGGGTTAAGTGAGGTCATGGGTTCCTGAAAAATAAAGCCGATTTCGGCGGCGCGGATCGCGCGCATGCGGGCGGGTGGCGCTTCCACCAGATTCTCGCCGCGCCAATTGATCTCACCCGCCACGATCTTGCCAGGCGGCATCGCGATCAGCTTCAGGATCGTCATGGCGGTCACAGTCTTGCCGCAGCCGGACTCGCCCACGATGGAAACGGTTTCCCCGGCGGCGACGGAAAGATCCACGCCATCCACCGCGCGCACCCAACCATCATCGGTCTTGAAATGAACCTTTAGGCCCTTGATGTCGAGAAGATTATCCATCGCGGTTCAGACCACGCGCCGTGGATCAAGCGCATCCCTGAGGCCATCGCCCACGAAATTGATCGTGAGCACGGTCAGGAAAATCGCGAGACCCGGAAACAAAGCCCAATGCGGTGCGAAATCGAGATGATCCCGCGCATCGAACAAAAGCCTGCCCCAGGTTGGGATATCGGGCGGGAAGCCAAGCCCGAGGAAGGACAGTGTGCTTTCCGCAATAATGGCGGCCGCGACATCAATGGTCGCTGCGACAATCACGGGCCCGAGCGAATTCGGCAGGATGTGGCGCAGTGCGAGCCGAAAGCGGGACGCACCAAGCGCGCGTGCGGCTTCGACAAATTCCTTCTCCCGCAGGGAAAAAAACTGCGCGCGCACCAGGCGCGCCACCTGCATCCAATTGAACAGCCCGATGATGATGACAATCAGAATGAAAACCCCAAGCTCCGGCCCCACAATCGCCTTCAACGTGTCGCGAAACAGGAAGATGATCAGCAGCAGCAGCGGCAATTGCGGCAGGGACAGGAACAGATCCGTGAGCCACATGAGCGCCGCATCCGTCTTGCCACCGGCAAGCCCTGCAATGGCGCCAATCAGAATGCCGACGCTCACAGCCACCAGCATCGCGGTGAAGCCGACCGCGAGTGAAATCCGCCCGCCATAGAGCATGCGCGCGAGCAGATCCTGGCCGAGATCATCAGTCCCCAAGGGATGCGCCAGGGAAGGCCCTTGCAGGATCACGGAAAAATCAATGTCATTGATCGGCACGCGCCAGACCAAGGGGCCAAACAGCACCGCCAGAATAAGGAAACCCAGCAGAACAGCGCTGATGACGGCAAGCTTGTGCTTGCGAAAGCGCCGCCAGGCCTCAGACCATGGGCTGGTCAGGGGCCGAGGGCTGGCGCTAGCGGTAGCTGATGCGGGGGTCGAGCCAGCCATAAAGAATATCCGCCAAAAGATTGAAAAAGATAACCAGGCACGCAAAGACAAAGGTCACCGCCATGATTACCGGCGTGTCATTGGCCAGGATCGCGCTGATCAAAAGACTGCCAATGCCAGGCACGCGGAAGATTTGCTCGGTCACAATCGCGCCGCCGAAAACCGCGGGCATTTGCAGCGCAACCAGCGTGACCACCGGGATCATGGCATTGCGCACCACATGGCGCATGGTGATCTTGCCTTCCGGCAGGCCCTTGGAACGCGCCGTGGTCACGTGATCCAGCCGGATTACATCCAGCACGGCAGAGCGCACAAAGCGCGTCCAGGCCGCGCCCTGAAACAGGCCAAGCACCATGATCGGCATGATGGATTGGCGGAATTGTTCCCACCACCAGCGCCAACCCGTTGCCTCGATATTCGTGCGATACACAAAGGGCAGCCAATCGAGATAGATGGAAAACAACAGGATCAGCAGCAGCCCAGTGAAGAAGGTAGGCAGCGAAAAGCCGATGAAGGCGAGCGTATTCGCGATCTGATCAAAGATGGAATAGGGCCTTGTTGCGGCATAAACCCCAACGGGTAGCGCAATCGCCAGCGCCACCAGCTGCGACAGGCCAATGACGTAAAGCGTGGTTGGGATGCGCTGGACAATAAGCTGATCAACCGGAATGCGGCTGACAAAGGAATAGCCCCAATCGCCGCGCAGCATGGAAGTGAGCCATGCAATGTAGCGCACATGCACCGGATCATCGAGGCCGAGGCTCTGGCGCAAGGCCGCGCGCACATCGGGCGGCACGGCGGGATTGGTCGCCAGCTCCTCAAACGGATCACCGGGTGCGAGCGCAAGCACGGTGAACAGCACAATGCTTATCCCGAAAATACTCGGGATCGCAATGAGCAAGCGGCGGATCAGATATTGGGTCATGGGGCGATCATGCTGGATTGCCGACCGCCCGGAGTGTTGGCCCCATCAGGTCTGGCGCCACCAATCCTGGATCATCCACATGGTTTGGTCCCAACCAGACAGCACATGTCGGAGATTATTGACCGAACCGGAAACGGTCGGGCGCATCACCAGCGGAATGACATGGTTCGATCCCACAATAAGATCATTCATGCGAATGAAAAGCGCGGCGCGCTTGACGGGGTCTAGTTCAGCATCCGCGGCACGGAAGGCGGCATCATATTCGTCATTCTTCCAGCGCACGATATTGCGGCCCTGCCAGGAATTGGAACGCTGCGCCATTTCCCAGGAAACATACTGGTTCATGAAGCGCTGCGGGTCCGCCTGGGGCATGGTTGTCGTGTACATCTGCATATCGGCCCAGAATTTGATGTAGGTATCCGGGTTGGCGACGTCAGATGAGAAAAACACTGAAGCAACAACGGATTTCAGTTCAAGATCAATGCCCGCGCGCTGGGCGGCTTGCTTGTAGATGGCCTGGGTGCGTTGCCGCGGCGAATTGACCGAGGTTTGGAATACAAAGCGCAGCCGAACGCCGTCCTTGGCGCGAATGCCATCCGAACCGCGCACCCAGCCCGCCTGATCCAGGATTTGATTGGCGCGTTCAACGCTGAATTCCATACGCATATTGGGCGAACGGAAACGCGGCGGATTGTTCAGGAAATTCGGCGTGGCAGGACCGCCGCGGCCATAGATATGCTGCGTCAGCGCCTGGCGATCAATCAGCAGCGCCATGGCCTGCCGCACGGCAGGGTCCTGGAAGGCGGGGTGACGCGAATTGGGATGGGCGCGTTCGCCTTCAACCTCGCGGTTCGGATCGGCGGCATTCAGCTGCACGAATTCGATATTCCCGCCGTCAATCACATTCACGCGCCCGCGCCCAGCCGCTTCCAGGCGCTGCAGGATGGCGTCTTCCACCTGCAAATTCCAGGCATAGTCGAAATCAGCGGTTTGCAGCACGGCGCGCGCCGCCGATGCCGCATCGCCCCCGCCCTTGATTTCCATGGAATCAAAGAAGGGGCGGTTGTTCATGTGATAATTGGGATTAAGCTCGGCGCGCAGCAGATCGCCCGGCGCAAAGCTTTGCAGCCGATAAGCGCCTGTGCCAACGGGCCGGATATTGGTCGGCGCATCACGAGAATTGGCGCCGGCGAAATCGCGGAACAAATGCCGCGGAATGATCATCCCGATGGAGCCCACGAAAGCATCCGCCCAGAAGGGCGTCGGCGCCGGGAATTCAACGCGTACGGTAAAATCATCCACCTTGACGACATTGACATCGCGATAGGAACCGGCGGTGACCGTGGCGACTTGCGGGCTGCGCGCATATTCCCAATTGAAAACAACATCATCGGCAGAAAAATCCTGGCCATCATGCCATTTCACGCCGCGCTTCAGCTTCCAGGTGACGGAACGGCCATCCTGCGCCAGGCCGCCATTTTCGATCGAGGGAATTTCGGCGGCCAGAATTGGCTGCAAGGTGCCATCCGCTGACCAGCCGGCGAGCGGTTCATAAAAGACGCGGCTGGCATCCTGATTGGTGGTGCCGGCGGCGAAATGCGGGTTGAGCAGCGTGGAGGCCTGCCAATAAAGGATTTTCAAATGCCCACCGCCGCCGCGGCGCGTGCCGCCATAGGCCGGGACGCTTGCCGCCGAGGATTGCGCATTGGCAGCCCCGGTCATCGCCAGAAGCTGCGTCGCCATGGGCGCGGTGAAGCCCACTGCCGCCATACGCCGGAAAAAGGCGCGGCGTGACATTGACCCATTCTTGACGCGACCAATAAGGCCGCGGAGATCGTCTTCCTGCATGATTACGCCTCCCGAGCGAGTTGATAGTTAAGCACCTTAGATTGGCCTGTGACGCCAGATTTTTAAGCCTGCCCATATGTCTCGAAGGTAGTGATTGCCGGCTCAATCTGTAAAGGTGGGTCGCAGTCTGTCGCCGTTTAATCATCAACGGGCTCGTGCGCTTTGGCAGGGTGCGATCGGCCTTAGCGCTGCGGTCCCGCAAATGCGCGGGAGGAGAAAATCGGCTGCTCGCGCAATGATTGTATCTTCCCGTCGGTTTTCGACATCAATGGCGTCACAGCCCGCCCGCCCCACACCGGAGAGCGAAACGAATTCCGGCATTTCCCCTCTCCGAGCTTGGTTTTTTCCCAAAACCCCAAGGCTCAATCGTTAATTTCACGCCTATGGCTCAAATTATAGGAAGAACCCCTTGGACTTGTGCAAAAGTCAATGGTGAACAGGGGGCATGGCTTTGCGAATACCCGACTCGGAAGTACCGGAATGGTCGCGCCGCTTGCGCATGGCGCGGCGGGCCAAGGGGCTGTCACAAGTGGCGTTGGGGGACCTGATCGGTGCCTCTCAGGCAACCGTTGCCGATTGGGAAACGGGAAAAACAAGACCGCGGCATGAGACATTGAAGCGCCTCTTGCTGGCGCTTGATCTTTCCTTGCTTGAACTCATGCCGGATATGCCGCGCAGCGCCTCAGAGAATAACGCCCATGCGCCGCTTTCGGCCAGCGAAATTGC
The DNA here is from genome assembly GCA_020249435.1 of Roseomonas sp. Taxonomy (GTDB): domain Bacteria; phylum Pseudomonadota; class Alphaproteobacteria; order Acetobacterales; family Acetobacteraceae; genus Neoroseomonas. The sequence continues at coordinate 44,159 of JADCFQ010000031.1, forward strand.
TGAACAATTTGGCGCGCTGCTTGAAATTGTCTCCCGCGAGTTGGACGGCATTGGCCATTCCTCCAGCCTTGCGAGCAAAGGGCGCTTTGCCCTCCAGATCTGGCGGAGCGCTGGCGGGACCATGACCGAGGCCGCTGACCCGGAAGCGGCGCGTGAGCAATTGGCGGCCATACGCGCCCTGCTGGCCGATATGCGCAAAATTGTCCCGGAAAGTTGAAGCGCAAAATCAGGCCTTGACTTTATATCGGAAAAACCGGTATTCAACCTACCGGAGGTTGGGTCATGTCTCTCACACTCAATTCAGCAAGGCAGCCCCTATCTGCTGGCTTCCTGCCTGGGCCGGTCAGGCGCCAGGCGGCAGGGCCGCATCAGGCGGGGCTTTCCATTTCGCCCGAAGGCAAGCCGCGGCGCACTGACCGAAGCGCCCTGCTGGCCCTTGTGGCCTTGGGCATGGGCTTCCTGCTCGCTACCACTTTGTTTGCTGCCGCGCTGATTTCCCTCGCTCTTTCCTGATCCGGCGGCTTGCCCAGCCCCCGGCGCGGTTGCACACTCCCCGATGATTAGGGGAAGGGAACGCCGCCATCATGAATTCCTCCGCGCGACGTGCGCGGTTTCGCGCCATTCTGGCCGGCGGTGCCTGCCTGCATCCGGCTTCCGTGCATGACCCGATTGCCGCGCGAATCGCAACCGATCTTGGCTTTGAAACCGCGATGTTTGCGGGGTCCATCGCGTCCCTCGCTGTCCTTGGGGCGCCTGACCTTATCCTCGTGACGCTGTCGGAATTCGCCGAGCAAGCCAGGCGCATTTGCCGCGCCGGGGCGCCGCCGCTGATGGTGGATGCCGATCATGGCTATGGCAATGCGCTGAACGTCATGCGCACCGTGCAGGAATTGGAAAGCGCCGGTGTTGCGGCGCTGACCATTGAAGATACGGACCTTCCCCGCGCCCATGGTGCGGGCGAGCCCGGCCTGCTCAGCCTGGAAGCCGGGCTCTGCAAGATCCATGCGGCCCTTGCGGCGCGCGAAGACCCAGGCCTCGTGATTGTGGCGCGCACCAGCGCGGTCAATCTGGTCAGTCTGGATGAGGCAGTGGCGCGCACCCGCGCCTATGCCAAGACCGGCGCTGATGCGCTGTTTTATACCGGTGTGACCGATTGGGCGCAGCTTGCCGCGCTGCAAGCCGCTGCCAATGGCGTGCCCCTGATGCTGGGCGGCACGCCGCCAGCACTCGCTGATAAGGCGAAGCTTTCGGCGCATGGTGTGCGCATCGCCCTTCAGGGCCATGCTCCAAGCTTCGCTGCCATGGCAGCGGTGCATGCAACGCTCAAGGCCTTGCGTGATGGCACGCCGCCCGGAAAACTGCCCGGGCTTGCCGATGCGGCGCTGATGAAGGCCGCAATGCGTGAGGATGATTATGCGCGCTGGACGCGCGAATTTTTGGCCGGTTGATAAGTGGGGAAGACATCAAATGCTGAGTGAAACTGAAGGTAAATTCCTGACAATGCACGAATTCGCCAAGGCGGCGAAAAACCGGCTCGATGCCAATATCTGGGATTACCTGACCGGGGCGACAGAAACCGAAACCACCATGCGCCGCAATCGCCTGGCGCTGGACACACTCGCCTTTCGCCCGCGCGTGCTGAGGGATGTTTCGACCATTGACACAACGGCTGAGATGTTCGGCAAGAAGCTTCGCCTGCCCGTCGCCTTGGCGCCGGTCGGTGGCTTGGAAAGCTTCGGTGCCAATGGCGCGGCGACAGCGGGGCAGGGGGCTTCGGCCTTTGGCGTGCCGCTGATTGTATCTTCCGTGACCAAGCCAGGGCTTGAGGAAACGGCGGCCAATACGCCTGGCCCGAAGGTCTTTCAGCTTTATGTGCGCGGCGATGACAGCTTCATTGATGATTACGCGGATCGTTCGGTCGCTGCCGGCTATGATGCCTTCTGCTTCACCGTGGATACGGCAGTCTATAGTCGGCGTGAACGCGACATCGCGCGCCGCTTCGCCAAACCCTGGCGCGCGCGGGTTCAGGGCATTGAATTTCAGGCCGCCCTTTCCTGGAAGCAGATTGATCGCTTCAAGGCCAAATACAAAATGCCCGTGATCCTGAAAGGCATCGCGACTGCCGAGGACGCCGCACTTGCCTGCGACCACGGCGTTGATGTTGTTTATGTTTCCAACCATGGCGGGCGGCAATTGGATCATGGCCGGGGGGCCATGGATGTGCTGCCGGAAGTCGTGCAGGCCGTTGGTGGGCGCGCGAAGGTTTGGATAGATGGCGGGTTTTCGCGCGGCACTGATGTGGTGAAGGCGCTTTGCCTGGGCGCTGATCTGGTCGGGCTTGGGCGGCTTTACTGCTATGCGCTGGCAGCTGATGGCGCGGCTGGCGTGCAGCGCATGCTGGAGATCATGGAGACCGAGATCTACACCACCATGGGCTTGCTGGGTGCGACGAAATTCAGCGAACTCAACCCAAGCTTCATCCATTCCGGCGCCTTGGCCACCAATGCACCGCATGTCTTCAGTGCCTTCCCGCTGCTGCATTTGGGTGATTCAGGCTATTGAGACCATAAGGGCAGCGCGGCGTCATGGCTGATCCCGCGCCGCTCAGGGTTCTGCTTTCCGACCGCGCCTTTCTGAAACTTTGGGGCGCGGGCGGGCTGACCAATTCCATGCGCTGGGTGGAAATGCTGGTCAGCGGGCTTTACGCCTATGAATTGACGCGTTCCGCCTTCGCGGTTTCGCTTGTGCTCATGGCGCGCGCTTTGCCCATGTTGCTGATGGGGGCACTTTCGGGCGCGGTGGCGGAAAGCCTCAATCGCAAATATCTGCTTATGGCCGGCCAGGCTTTGACCGCTTTTGGCGCCATTGCCATCGCCACGCTTGCCGCCTTGGGCTGGCTCTCGCTCTGGCATCTTTGGTTCAATGGGCTGATCGGTGGCCTTGTCTGGACCAATGAACTCGCCACGCGCCGGCGCATGGTGGCCGAAACCGCGGGGCCAGAGCGGATTGTCCCAGCCGTTGCTTTTGATACGACCACCGGCAGCACAACCCGCATGATCGGCCCCATGCTGGGGGGCGTGCTTTATGAAACGCTTGGCGTCACTGCGGCCTATCTGATTGCCTCCACGCTTTATCTGATTGCGCTGATGCTGGTCTCCACGGTGGAGTATTCCCAGCCGCGCCGCGCCTTCGTGCCGCGCCGCCTATTTGCCGAGGTTGCGGAAGCCTTGCGCATCGCGCTTGCCCATCCCGCCTTGCGCGCGGTGCTTGGCGTGACGCTCGTGATGAATATCTTCGGCTTTTCCTACAATTCCATCCTGCCCGCCTTTGGTGACCGCGCCTTTGGGGCGAGTGCCATTGAAATCGGCCTGCTGGCGGCGGCCGAGCCCTTGGGTGCGCTGATCTCAGGCCTGGCGCTGGCGCTTCGGCGCGGGCCGCAGGCGGGGCGACGCGTTTTCCTGCTCGGCTCCGCCGCCTTTCTGGCCGTGCTGGTGCTGGCGGCATTGGCGCCCTCACTCTGGCTCGCGGCCTTGCTGCTGATGTTGGGCGGCTTTGGCACGGCGGCCTTTGCCAGCCTGCAAACCGGCATTGTGATGATGGAAGCACCGGTGGAGGCACGTTCGCGCATTCTGGGCCTGACCACCACCTGCATCGGCACTGGCCCGCTTGGCGTCCTGGTGCTGGGGGCGCTCGCGGATGGTATCGGTCCGCCCTTTGCCATCGCCGGCTTTGCGCTTTTGGGGCTGTTTTTTCTGGCCCTGGTCGCTTTTGCGACGAAGCGTTAGCCCCCTGCCGCAATCCTGCCTTCTCACGCGCCGATAACCCTCTTGCGGGGATGCGCCGCAAGGTCGAAGCTTCGCTTAAGGCTCACGTTTGTACTGATCGGATTCGCGATGCAGGTCTACCTGCCCATCGCTGAAATGAGTGTGGATGCCCTGCTGCTGCTTGGCATTGGCTTTGGCGTGGGCTGGCTTTCGGGTCTGTTCGGCGTGGGTGGTGGATTTCTGCTGACGCCCTTGCTGATGCTGATCGGCATTCCACCGGCCGTGGCGGTCGCTTCCGGCGCCAATCAAACCCTCGGCGCTTCGATTTCTGGCCTTATTGCCCAATGGCGGCGCCGCAATGTGGATTGGCGCATGGGGCTCACGCTTTTCGCGGGCGGGCTTTTGGGTTCGGCGCTTGGCGTGCAGATCTTCGCGCTGCTCAAGCGCTGGGGCCAGGTGGATGTCGCGGTCTCGCTGTTTTACGTCGTGATCCTTGGCGTTGTCGGCGCGCTGATGGTGCGCGAAAGTGTCACGGCCTTGCTCAGGCGTCGCCGCGGCACGGCACCGCGGCGCAAGCTCCATGAACATACCTGGCTGCATGGGCTGCCCTTCAAGCTGCGCTTTCGCGATTCCAGGCTTTACATCTCCGTGATCCCGCCGCTGGCGATTGGCTTCGGCATTGGCATGCTCTCCGCCATTATGGGGGTGGGCGGCGGCTTCATGCTGGTGCCGGCGATGATCTATATTCTCGGCATGCCGACCTCCATCGTGATCGGCACATCGCTGTTTCAGGTGGTGTTCGTCTCCGCCAATGTCACGCTGCTGCAAGCCTGGCAGGTGGGCAGCGTGGATATTGTGCTGACCATGTTGCTGCTTGCCGGCGGTGTAGCGGGTGCGCAATTCGGCGCCGCCATGGGCACCAAGCTGCGCGGTGAGGAAACCCGCGCCTTGCTTGGTCTGCTGGTGCTTTCGGTTGCTTTCGCGCTGGCCTGGAACCTGCTGCAAACGCCAAGCCGCGCCTTTACCCTTGGCCCGCTGCTATGAAGCTGATTGCCTGCGCGCTCTTGTGGCTTGGCTGGCTGATGGCGCCGGCCTTGGCTTCCGGACCACCGATCACGGCCGAGCTTTCCACCGACCGCGTTGAAATCAGCACCGGCTTCACTGGTGCCTCCGTTCTGGTCTTTGGTGCGACGCAAAACCCCTTGGGTGGTGATCCGCCCGAGGATTTGATTGTTGTCGCAACCGGCCCGACCCAGGGCGTGGTGGTGCGGCGCAAGATCAATGTGCTGGGCATTTGGCTCAATGGCCCATCTACGCGCTTTCCCGAAGTGCCGGGATTTTACGCGCTGACGGCCACGCGCCGCGTCTGGGAAATCCTGCCCGAGGATGAGCGGCGGCAATATCGCCTGGGCTTTGATAATCTGCGCCTGCGTAGCGAGGGCAATCGCAACCCCGCCTTTCGCGCCGCGCTGCTTGAATTGAAGCAATCCGATGGTCGCTGGCAGGAATATGCCGCGCCGGTCGCCCGCGCCGGGGAACGCCTGTTTAGCGCGCGCATCGCTTTCCCCGCCACGGTGCAGACCGGTGATTATCAGATTGAGGTTTTGCTCGCGCGCGAAAACCGGGTGATCGCGCGCCAGGAATTGTCGCTGCGCGTGGAACGCGTCGGCACGGCGGCGGATATCGCGAGCCTCGCCCGCGGGCAGCCGCTGCTTTACGGTGTGCTATGTGTGGTCTTGGCGGTGCTGGCTGGATGGCTTGGCAGCGTGCTGTTCAGGAGGAATTGATGCCCGATACTGAAGAAGCCGCTGCCGCTGCAACCAAGGCGAAGCGTGATCGCGTTTTCCTGGTGGTGGTGGATGACAGCGCCGAACAGGCGGTGGCGCTCCGCTATGCGTGTTTGCGCGCGCGCAAGGGCGGTGGGCGTGTTGCGCTTCTGCGGGTGTTGGAACCCGTGGAACTGGTGGAATGGGCCGGCGTTGGCGTGATGATGCAGGAAGAACGCCGGGCGGAAGCAGAACGGCTGCTCGCCGGGCTTGCGGCGCAAGTCAGCGACATCACGGGCGGCATGCCGATCCTGATCATCCGCGAAGGGGAGCCGCGCGAGGAATTACTTTCCTTCATTGAAGAAGACCCGCGCATTTCAATCCTGGTGCTGGCCATGGCAACCGGCAGCGGCGGGCCTGGCCCGTTGATTTCCGCGCTGACGGGGCGGCATGCTTCGCGCCTGAAAATTCCGATGGCGCTGGTGCCAGGCGGGATGACGGAACAGGAATTGGATCGGGTGACGTAAGTAGGTTTACGGCCCCGGTATCTCGGCGGCCAGCACCTGCCCCGATTGGCTTTCCGTAATCAGCAGCGTCACGCCATCCGGCGTGAAGCAGCAATTGGTCGGCATGCGCCCGAAAGGCCGGCAATCCAGCGCGAAAAGCGGCACGCCATGCGCATCAACGCCCCAGACCATGCCATGGCCGGGGTTGGCGATGAACAGCCGATCATGCACATCCACCGCCATGCCATCCGGCCCCGATGTACCAGCCGGTGTGCGGAAGAACAGATTGGCCTTGCCCACAATCGCGTCCGCGCGAAGGGCGAAGCGCCAGACCTCACAGGAACGGGTCATCGCCACATAGCAATGCGACCCCGCCTTGTTCAGCGCAATGCCATTGGGGCTGGGTCCGTTTGAGATCAGCCGATCAAGCCGCCCATCAGTGGCAAGCCGATACACCCGCCCGCGCGGGTCCTGTAGCCCGGTCTGGCCTTGGTCGGTAAAGAAAATCGCGCCTTGCGGGCCAAGCGTCACATCATTCAGGCCGAGAAACCCCTCACTGCCCACGGTTTCCAGCAAGGGCGCGATGGAACCGCGCGCGGGATCGAGCGTCAGCAAGCCATGGCGATAATCCGCGATCAGCAGCGCGTCATCGGCGCCAAGGGCCAGGCCATTCGGCCAGCCCTCATATTCCGCCAGCACGTCCCAAGTCTCACCGGGGCCAACCAGCAGGATGCGGCCATTGGGGATATCGGTGACCAGGAAGCGCCCCGCGCGATCAAAGCAGGGGCCTTCCAGGAAACTGTCTATCGGCGCGCCGGCGCGATTGGCATCAGCCCAAGATGTCCGGCGCAGATTCCGCAAGCGATCCGGCAGGCGGGCGAAGGGACGGAGCGGAAGCTCCTTGGGCGAGGGAAACCACATCGGCTGATCCTAAACGCCTACCCCGAGCCCGGATCAAATCCTGGTCTGCCCCGCATCCTGGTGCGGGTTCTGGTGGATATGCTTCAGCCGCCAGCCCAGGCTGATCATGATCGCACCCATAATGATCGCCTCCAGCGCCACCATCCAGATCACCGCGAGCAAGCCCGGCCCTGGGCGCAGCAGCATCCAGGCGCCGATCAGGATATTCACCGCCCCCAGCAGGCCGAGCAGCACCGAGGATAGCCGGAAGGCCAGCATCAGCCGCGCCCCGCCCGAAAGCAGGAACCAGGCAGCGGTCACAATCAGCAGGCCAATGGCGGATACCCCCGGCGCAAACAGGATCACCGCCGCGGTCAGCAGGGAAATGATGCCGTCAATCCAAAGCCAGGTTCGGCTACGCTCCCCGGTCGGGTGGCCTACTTTCACGGCCTGATAGATGGAACCAATGCCATCAAAGGCCATCCAGGCGCCAAGGAAGCCCAGGATGAAGGCAAGCCCGAGCCCCGGAAACAGAAAGACCAGGATACCGAAAATGATCGCGGCCACGCCGCGCAGCATGAAAACCCACCAACTGCCCGCCGCCTGACGCACAAGCTGGGCGCCAAGCCGGCCTGACAGCAGCATGGATTCGGGCCCAGGGGGTGTTGCTTGTCCTGACATGAAACTTAGTCCCTTCCTTCCTTGTTTACCCAAACTGACAGGGAGAGGCGCCCGAGGCAAATGGCCGACCCCATGACAATTCGCCGCGCGCCATGCTTTCCCCCTTTCCATCCCGCCCCAACCTGTTGAATGATAGGCGGAACGGAAAACAAGGAGCGCCCCGCCATGGCAAAATTCGGCCTCAGCCAATCCATTCGTCGTGTGGAAGACCCCAGGCTTTTGAAAGGCGATGGGCAATATACCGCCGATATCAGCCTGCCCGGTGAGGCGCATGGCGTGGTGCTGCGGAGCCCCCATGCCCATGCCGCCATCAAGGGTATTTCCACCTCTGCCGCCAAGGCCATGCCGGGCGTTTTGGGCGTTTATACCGCGGCCGATCTGGCGGCTGAGGGGCTTGGCCCGCTGCCTTGCCTTATCCCGCTCAAGAACAGTGATGGTTCTTCCATCTCCTCCACGCCGCGCCCGACGCTTGCGGAAGGCACGGTGCGCCATGTGGGCGACCCGGTCGCCTTCGTGGTCGCCGAAAGCGCCAAGGCCGCGCGGGACGCCGCCGAGGCGATTGAGGTGGATTATGAAATCCTGCCCTCGGCCACCGATCTCGCGACCGCGACCAAGCCGGGGCAGCCGCAGGTTTGGCCAAGCGCGCCGAACAATACCTGCTTTGATTGGCATGTCGGCGATAAGGACAAGACCGATGCGCTTTTCGCCAAGGCTGCGCATGTCACACGGCTGACCGTCGTGAATAACCGCGTGGTGGTCGCCAGCATGGAAGCCCGCGCGGCGGTCGCGGATTATGATGCCGGCAGCAATAAATGGACTTTGCACACCAATACCCAGGGCTCCTGGTTGGTGCGGAAGCTTCTGGCCGGCAGCGTCTTCAACCTGCCGGAAGATCACTTCCGCGTCGTCACCCCCGATGTTGGCGGTGGCTTTGGCATGAAGCTGTTTTTGTATGCCGAACATGTGCTGACCTGCTTCGCCGCGCGCAAGTTGAAGCGCCCGGTGAAATGGACATCCGAGCGTACGGAAGCCTTCCAGTCAGACACACATGGGCGGGATAATATCACCGCCGGTGAATTGGCCCTCGATAAGGATGGCAAGTTCCTTGCGCTGCGCACCAAGAATTGGGCGAATATGGGTGCCTATCTGAACACTTTCGCGCCCTTCATCCCGACCGGCGCGGGCACCAAGGTGTTGGCGAGTGTTTATGATTTCGGCGCCATCTACGCCAATGTTGTTGGCGTTATCACCAATACCGTGCCCGTTGATGCCTATCGCGGTGCTGGCCGGCCAGAGAGCAATTACCTGGTAGAGCGCCTGATTGACACCGCCGCGCAGGAAATGGGCATGGATCGTGTGGCGATCCGCAAGCGCAACATGGTGCCGTCATCTGCCATGCCCTACGTCTCGGCCATGGGGCAGCGCTATGATTCCGGTGAGTTCGCGAAGCTCATGGATACCGCGCTTGAACGGCTGAATTGGTCCGGCTTTGCGGCGCGGCGGGCGGAAAGCCAGCGGCGCGGCAAAAGGCGCGGCATTGGCTTTGCTTATTACCTGGAAGCAACCGGCGGCGATGCCACGGAAAACGCCGCGGTGCGTTTTGCCGATGATGGATATGTTGATGTCTATGTCGGCACGCAAAGCACCGGCCAGGGCCATGAAACCGCCTATGCCATGCTGACCAGCCATGAGCTTGGCATTCCGATTGAGAAAATCCGCGTGAAGCAGGGCGATTCCGAAAGCCTGCCCTCGGGCGGTGGCACGGGCGGCGCGCGCAGCCTTTATTCCGAAGGGCAGGCCATTCTGGTGACGGCGGCCTCGGTGGTGGAAAAAGGCAAGAAGGCAGCGTCCGAGCATTTGGAAGCGGCGGTGGCGGATATTGAATTCACCACGGCCAATGGCCGCTTTGGTGTGGTTGGTACCGATAAGGGCATCGGCATTCTGGAATTGGCGGCAGCGCAGAAGGCGCGCGCAGCCAAGGGCCAGGAAGTGACGCTATTGGATGCGCTGGAAGTGGCGCAGATCAAATCCCACACCTTCCCCAATGGCTGCCACGCCGCTGAGGTGGAGGTGGACCCCGATACCGGCATCATCAAGGTTGCGAATTACATCGTGATTGATGATGTGGGCCATGCGCTTAACCCGCTGATTGTGCGCGGCCAGGTGCATGGTGGTGTGGCGCAGGGCATTGGTCAGGCCATGCTGGAACGCACGGCCTTTGATGCGGAAAGTGGCCAATTGCTCTCGGCTTCTTTCATGGATTACGCGCTGCCGCGCGCCGATGATCTGCCGAATATTGACGTGGATTTCATCGAAGTCCCGTGTGAGACCAATCCGCTTGGCGTGAAGGGCGCCGGTGAAGCGGGTGCGGTTGGCAGCCCGCCGGCGCTGATCAATGCGGTGGTGGATGCGCTGGCCGGCGATGGCGTGAAGCATATTGATATGCCGGCCACGCCTGAGAGCGTGTGGAAGGCCTTGGCAACTTCCAAGGCGGCCTGAGGCATAACGCGCGAGGGGTTTTCGCCTTCTTCGCGCGCCCTTCACACGGGCTTCAAATGTTCCAATAGGCGCGGCATCAGCTCAACTAAATTGCAGGGGCGGTGCCGCGAATCCAATTGGAAGCGCAGAATGTCATCCCAGCCATCCTTGCAGGCGCCGGTTGAACCAGGCAGCGCGAAAAGATAGGTGCCGCCGGCAACACCGCCCATGGCGCGCGATTGGATGGTGGATGTGCCGATCTTCTGAAAGCTGATCCAGCGGAACAATTCGCCGAAGCCTTCGATTTCCTTCTCAAGCACGCGCTTGAAGGCTTCCGGTGTCACATCCCGCCCGGTAATGCCGGTGCCGCCGGTGGTGATCACGCAATCCACGGTCGGGTCCGCAATCCAGCGCCGCAGAACGGCTTCAATCGCGTCCGGATCATCCTTCACAATCTCCCGCGCTACGCAATGATGCCGGGCGGCTTCGATCCTGTCTTGCAGGGTTTGGCCGGAACGGTCGGTCGCCATGTCGCGCGTATCGCTCACGGTCAGCACGGCGATATTCACGGGCAGGAATTTCAGGCTTTCATCAATCGGCATGGCGGCGTCTTTCCTGTGCTGGCATTCTTATCCGTGACGGGCATCAGATCGGACCAAGGCGCGGGCAGGGCAAAGGCGCTTCCTGCCCGTCGTCTTGATAGATTTAGCTTCCTGCCGAGCGCGCTTCAAGCCGCGGTAGCAGCAGATGGGGGACACTCCGCACAGGTCTTGCACGTCGCAGCCGAGTAGTTTTGCTTCGTCATCCCAGAAGTGATCCGCTATCTTGCAGGCTGAATGACAGGATTTGGCCCCGGCCGGGTATGATCCTGCAACGCCAAAGGACCAGGCCAATGAGCGAATTCGCCGCCGAGCTGGAAGAACGTCTGATCCGCTACGTCGCCATTGACACGCAAAGCGATGAGAGATCCACGACTTCCCCGAGCACCCAATGCCAATTCGATCTGCTGAATCTATTGATCGAAGAACTTAAGGCGATCGGCGCAAGCGATGTGCGGATGGCCGATTACGGCGTGGTCCTTGGCACCATTCCTGCCACTGCGCCAGGAGATTTGCCCGTCATGGCCTGGCTTGCGCATGTGGATACCGCGCCGGCCTATGCCGCGCAGGGCGTGAAGCCCGTGGTGCATCGCCGATATGATGGCGGGAAGATCAGCTTTGCCGATGCGCCCGAACTTGTCCTTTCGCCCGAACAATCGCCCTATCTCGCAGAACGCATTGGCGATGACATCATCACGGCGCGCGGCACCACGCTTCTGGGCGCGGATGACAAGGCGGGCATTGCCATCATCATGACTGCGGCGCGCCACCTGCTGGCAAACCCATCCATCCCCCATGGGCCAATCCGCATTGCCTTCACGCCTGATGAGGAAATCGGCCGCGGCGTGGACGCAAGACTGCCCGCCGATCTTGGTGCGGCTTTCGCCTATACCCTCGATGGGGCAGAGCGCGGTGAGATTGTCTATGAGACATTTTCCGCCGATGCAGCCCTTGTCAAAATCACTGGTGTTTCGATCCATCCCGGCCAAGCCAAGGACAAGCTGGTGAATGCGCTGCATCTTGCTGCCAAGATCATCAATACGCTGCCGCATGTCACGCTGACGCCGGAAACCACCGAAGGCCGGCAAGGCTTCATCCATCTTTATGAAATGAAGGGCACCGCAGCCACGGCAGAGCTGAAATTCATCCTGCGGGATTTTGAGCGTGACGGCCTGGCTGCGCAGGGTGCCTTGATGCGTGAGGTATGCGAAGCCATCCAGAAAACCGAACCGCGTGCGCGGATTGACTGCATAATCACGGAACAATACCGCAATATGCGCTATTGGCTTGAGGAAGACATGACGCCGGTTGAACTCGCGCGTGAAGCTTGTCGCATTGCTGGTGTGGAACATTTCTCGGTGCCCATCCGTGGCGGTACCGATGGGTCGCGGTTGACGGAAAAGGGCGTGCCGACGCCGAATATTTTCACCGGCATGGCGAAGATCCATGGGCCTTTGGAATGGGTCAGCGTTCAGGACATGGTGATGGCAACCAAGGTCTGTGTCGCGCTCGCTGGTTTAACGGCGAGGAAAGGCAAGAAGTGACACCGCAGCAGCTACAGCAGCTTCCACCATCTTCCCGATTTCTGCGCGGCCTGATGGCCCTGCCGACAACGCCCGCTTGCAGGGCGCGGTAAGTCGCGTGACACTCACCTCAATTGCATCCAGGGAAACGCCCATGAATTGGCAACCGGAACTTGAGGAGCTGAAGCGCCGCCAAGCCATGGCGGAAGCCATGGGCGGGCCGGATAAGGTGAAGCGCCAGCATGATGGCGGGCGGCTGACGGTGCGCGAACGCGTCCTCAAGCTGGTGGATAAGGACAGCTTCCACGAAGTCGGCGCCATTGCCGGCCGCGGCGAGTATGATGCCAAGGGCGATCTGGTGACGCTGACACCTTCCAATTGCGTCATGGGTCGCGCGGAGATTGAAGGCCGCCCCGTGGTGGTGGTGGGCGATGATTTCACCGTGCGCGGCGGCAGCGCCGATGCGACCATTCGCGAAAAACCCATTATGGCGGAACGCATGGCCGCAGAATTGCGCCTGCCGATCATTCGCCTGATTGAAGGCTCGGGCGGTGGCGGTTCGGTGAAAACCATTGAAACCACGGGCCGCGCCAATCTGCCGGGCGGCGTGGGTGGCACGCAGCTTTACCACCTCACCACACAGAATCTTGGCCTGGTGCCGGTGGTGACCCTCGGCCTTGGGTCGGTTGCCGGGCTTGGCGCGGCGCGGCTTGCGGCGGCGCATTATTCGGTGATGACGAAATCCTCGGCGATGTTCGTCGCGGGCCCCCCGGTGGTGGCACGGCTTGGGGAGAAGCTGGACAAGCGCGACCTTGGCGGTTGGGAGATTCAATGCAAGGCCGGCGCGGTGGATGATGCGGTGGACACAGAAGAGGAAGCCTTCGCCGCCGCGCGGCGCTTCCTGTCCTATCTGCCGCAATCGGTGTTTGAAGTCTCGCCCCGCTTGCGGTCACGCGACAATCCGGAACGGCGCGACGCCAAGCTGATCAGCGTTATCCCGCGTGACCCGCGGCAGGCCTATAAGATGCGCCCGATTGTTGAGACACTGTTCGACAAGGGCAGTTTTTTCGAAATGGGCCGCTGGTTTGGTCGGCCGATCATCACTGGCCTCGCGCGCTTGGATGGCTTGCCGGTCGCGGTGATGGCGTCCGATCCGGTTTTCTCTGGCGGATCATGGACTGCCGATGCCTGTGCCAAGATCATCCGCTTTGTGGATATGGCGGAAACCTTCCACCTGCCGGTGGTTTATCTGATGGATTGCCCTGGTTTTGCCGTGGGGCTTGATGCCGAGAAAACCGCCACCATCCGCTGGGGTGTGCGCGCCATGGCCGCTGTCAATCAATGCCGCGCGCCCTGGTGCACGGTGATTTTGCGCAACGCCTTCGGTGTCGCCGGTGTCGTGCATCAACCCTCCGGGCGTTATTCCATCCGCTATGCCTGGCCATCCGGGCGCTGGGGATCGCTGCCCTTGGAAGGCGGGATCGAAGCCGCCTATGCGGCGGAGGTGAATGCGGCGACGGATCGCGAAGCCAAGATCGCCGAAATTGACGAACGCTTGCAGAAGCTGCGTTCCCCCTTCCGCACTGCCGAGGCTTTCTGGGTCGAGGAAATCATAGACCCGCGCGAAACGCGCCCGCTGCTCTGTGATTTCGCGCGGCTCGCCGAACCCCTGCGCGGCACGGGCCTCGCGGCGCTTACCATGCGGCCCTGATCAGGCTTCGATGACCAGATCCTTATAGGCATGCCAGGTGGCATGCCCAATCAGCGGCACCACAAGCGCGAGGCCGAGGAAGAACGGCACCATCGCGAAGGCGGTGAAGACCACGATCAGCCCCGCCCAGAAGATCATCGCGCCCGGATTCGTCACGACCGCGCGCATGGAAAGCGCAATCGCTTCCATGGCGGAGACATCGCGATCCACCAACATGGGAATGGATATCGCCGAGATCGCAAAAGCTGTCGCTGCCAGAATCGCGCCCGCGCCGGTGCCGACAATCAAAAACGGCAGCAGCATGTCTGAACGCAACATGGCGAAGGGCAGATCCTCCAGGCTTGGCGTGAAATTAATGCCGAACATCAGCATGAAAATCAGCGCCGCCACGCGCACCCAGAACAAATGCAGGATCACAAGAACAACGCCAAGAAAGGCAAGCTGCTGGCCATTGCGCGTAAAGCCGGCAAGGCAGGCGCTGAAGGTCACAGGCTTGCCTTCAGCGCGAAGCTTGCTTGCCTCATAAAGCCCAGTCGCCAGCAAGGGTGCCACCATGAAAAATCCCGCCGAGGCCGGCAGGATCACCCAGGCGGAACGCACACCAAGCAGGATCATGATCAGCAACCAGCCCGCAGCAGCCAAGGCGCCGCCGTAGAAGAACCCGATCCGGGGATTGGCCATTAGATCGCGCCAGCCGGCATTCAGCCAGACCCAGGGGCGATCAGGGGCGATCTTCCTGATGGTCAGCCGGCGCGGCGCAAGTGCTGCATCGCTTGGCATGAAAACTTCCTCCACTTGCCCTGCAGGCGCGATTCCCGGGCGATTGGTTGCGAAGACTAGCGCAGCGCCATCTCACCCAATTGATCCGGATCAAGGACGAAGGGCGCGCTTGGGCGTTTTGTACCCTCCGACGCGGCCCGTTTCGAGTCCCGCGTCTTGAGGGAGACTAGATATGGCCGCCATTGCCGCCTCGGCGCGCAGCGCGCCCGGTGATCAGCCCATCATGGTGGAAGGCCCGATCCGCGCCTTCGCCATCGCCACCGCCTTTTGGGGGGTGGTTGGATTTCTGGTGGGTGTTGTCATCGCGCTGCAGCTCGCTTTTCCATTGCTCAATCTCGATCTGGAATGGACCAGCTTCGGGCGGCTGCGCCCGGTGCATACCAGCGCGGTGATTTTCGCCTTTGGCGGAAATGCGCTGTTCCTGACGAGCCTTTTCATCGTGCAGCGCACCTGCCGCGCCAGGCTGTTTGGCGGTGATGATATGGGGTGGTTCCTGTTCTGGGGCTATCAATTCGTCATTGTCATGGCGGCGCTTGGCTATGTGCTGGGCATTACCCAAGGCAAGGAATATGCCGAACCTGAATGGTATGTGGATTTATGGCTGACGGTGGTTTGGGTATTCTACCTGATCGCCTTTGGCGGCACCATCATCCGCCGCGAAGAACCGCATATTTATGTGGCGAATTGGTTCTTCCTGGCGTTCATCATCACTGTCGCTTTGCTCCATATCGGCAATAATATCTCGATCCCCGTCGGGCTTGGGTCATCGCATTCCTATTCCGCGCCGGCCGGCGTGCAGGGTGCCATGATCCAATGGTGGTATGGCCATAATGCGGTTGGTTTCTTCCTGACCGCGGGCTTTTTGGGCATGATGTACTACCTGATCCCAAAGCAGGCGGATCGGCCAGTTTATTCCTATCGGCTTTCGATTGTGCATTTCTGGACCTTGATCTTTTTGTATATCTGGGCGGGCCCGCACCATCTGCATTACACCGCGCTGCCCGATTGGGCGCAGACGCTTGGCATGGTGTTTTCCGTCATGCTTTGGATGCCGTCCTGGGGTGGCATGATCAATGGCCTCATGACGCTCTCTGGCGCCTGGGACAAGCTTCGCACCAATCCAGCGCTGCGCTTCAGCGTCGCGGCGGTGGGCTTTTATGGCATGTCCACCTTTGAAGGCCCAGTCATGTCCATCAAAGCCGTCAATGGTCTTTCGCATTACACGGATTGGACCATCGGCCATGTGCATTCCGGTGCCATGGGCTGGGTCGGCTTCATCACTTTCGGCGCGCTTTACTATCTTTTCCCCGTGCTTTGGAAAAAGAAGGGCATCTGGAGTGAGCGTCTGATCTCCTGGCATTTCTGGGTCGCGACCCTTGGGATCGTGTTCTACATCACGGCGATGTGGGTGTCCGGCATCATGCAGGGGCTGATGTGGCGCGCCTATGATGAGCTTGGCTTCCTGCAATATTCCTTCGTGGAAACGGTGGAAGCCATGCATCCCTATTACGTCATTCGCGCGCTGGGGGGGGTGCTTTATCTGACCGGCGGGCTGATCATGGCCTTCAATCTCTGGAAGACCGTCACCGATGGAGAAGCCGCGGAACCCGCGCCGCGTCTTGTCCCAGCCCATGCCGTCGCGGCGGAATAAAGGAGGATTGACAAATGTTCCGCTGGCTTAGTGACCACGGCGTTATTGAACGCAATGTTGTCCTGATGGGCGTGCTGACGCTGCTCACGGTTTCCATTGGCGGTCTGGTGCAGATCGTCCCGCTTTTTGCAGTGGAAACCACGATTGAGCGTGTGCAGGGTGTCAGGCCCTATACACCGCTCGAACAAATGGGGCGCAATATCTATGTGCGGGAAGGCTGCTATGTCTGCCATAGCCAGATGATCCGCCCCTTCCGCGATGAATTGGAACGCTATGGCCATTTCAGCCTGGCGGCGGAGAGCATGTATGACCACCCCTTCCAATGGGGATCAAAGCGCACCGGGCCGGATTTGGCGCGTGTTGGCGGGCGTTATTCGGATGATTGGCATGCGGCGCATTTGCGCTCTCCACGCGCGGTGGTGCCGGCCTCCATCATGCCGCCCTATTCCTTCCTGGATCGGCCCTTGGATTATGAACGTATCGCGGACCATCTGCGCGCCTTGCGTGCCGTTGGTGTGCCCTATAGCGATGAGATGATCGCCAATGCCAAGGCCGATCTGGAAGCCCAGGCGCGGCCTGATGCGGATGCGGCGGGGCTCAATGCCCGCTATGCCCGCGCGCGGCAGGGCGCGTTTGATGGCGACCCTGCGCGCATCACGGAAATGGATGCGCTGGTGGCGTATTTGCAAATGCTCGGCACACTCGTGGATTTCCGCGATGTGACGCCGGCGCAGTTGCGTCAGCAGTAAGCAGGGGGCTGGCAGATGGAAAGCCTGGTTGAACTCTACCCCGCGCTCCGCGCCCTTTGGGTGGTTTGGTTCTTTGTCCTGTTCCTGGGGATGGTTTGGTTCGTGATGCGGCCATCGCGGCGCAAGCATTTCGAATCCCAAGCCGATATACCGCTGCGCGATGACCGCGCGCGGCCCCGTTCGTAAGGAGTAGCGGCCATGCCGACGAAAATCGAAAAAGACAGCCTGAGCGGCCAGAATACCACCGGCCATGAATGGGACGGGCTGAAGGAGCTGAATACGCCTTTGCCGAAATGGTGGCTTTGGACCTTTTATGCCTGCATCGCTTTCAGCCTGGTTTGGGTTGTGATCTATCCGGCGCTGCCCATTCCCGGGGCGACGGGGACTTCCGGCTGGATCGCGCGCGAAGCGGTGGTGCGGGATGTGCAGCAGGCGGAAGCGCGCATGGCGCCGATGATGTCACGCATCCGCGCGGCAACACCGCAGCAGATCGCGGCCGATCCGGAATTGCGCGCTTTTGCCATGGCGGGCGGGCGCGGCGCTTTCGCCAATAATTGCGCAAGCTGCCATGGTGCGGGCGGGCAGGGGGCTTTGGGTGGCTTTCCTTCGCTTGCCGATGATGAATGGATTTGGGGCGGCAGCCTTGATGCCATTCATCACACCATCACTCATGGCATTCGCGCCAATGAAAGCGATGACCAGCGCCAAAGCATGATGCCGCGCTTTCTGGCCGATGGCGTGCTGACGCGCGCCCAGGTGAATGACGCGGCGGAACATGTGCTGTCGCTCACCAATCGCGCGACGGATCAGGCCGCCGCTGGGCGTGGCGCTGCGCTATTCACCGAGAATTGCGCTTCCTGCCATGGCGAAAAGGGTGAGGGCAATCGCGATGTCGGCGCGCCCCGGCTTTCGGATCAGGTCTGGCTTTATGGCGCCGACAAGGCTTCCATTGTGCACAGCATTTCCTTTGCCCGTGGTGGTGTCATGCCAAGCTGGGGCAAGCGGCTTGATCCCGCCATCATCAATATGCTGACGGTCTATGTGCATAGCCTTGGTGGCGGTGAATAGGAAAAGCGCGGTCATTTCCGATGGGCGAGATCAAAACCCCCGAGAAGCTGAAGCCTGAGGCTGTGGCAGCGGAAGCTGCCCCGCCCTCGCTTTATGCTGATCGTCAGCGTGTCTATCCGAAGGCGGTCTTCGGCAAGATCCGCAGCGTGAAATGGGCGGTGCTGATCCTGTGCCTGGCGCTTTACTACCTTGTGCCCTGGCTGCGCTGGGATCGCGGCCCGGGCATGCCGGATCAGGCCGTGCTGGTGGATATGACCAATGCGCGGTTGTTCTTTTTCTGGATCGAAATCTGGCCGCAGGAAATCTACTTCCTGACTGGCGCGCTGATCCTGGGCGCCTTTGCGTTGTTTGCGGTGTCGTCGCTGTTTGGCCGGCTCTGGTGCGGTTTCACCTGCCCGCAAACCGTCTGGACCGATCTTTTCATGTTTGTGGAGCGTTGGATCGAAGGGGATCGCAATGCGCGCATGAAGCGTGATGCCGGGCCGCGCAATGGCGCCTATTGGTCGCGCAAGATCGCAAAGCACAGCGCCTGGCTTTTCATCGCGGCTGCGACGGGCGGCGCCTGGATCATGTATTTCAATGATGCGCCCACCATCACGCGGCAATTCTTCACCGGTGATGCCGGCGTCACGGTCTATTTCTTCTTCGCGCTGTTTGCGGGTTTTACCTATCTGCTGGCGGGTTGGGCGCGCGAACAGGTCTGCGTCTATATGTGCCCCTGGCCGCGCTTTCAGGCGGCGATGCTGGATGAAAATTCGCTGGTCGTGACCTATCGCGATTGGCGCGGCGAACCGCGCGGCAAGGCCAAGGCTGATGGGGTTGGCGATTGCGTGGATTGCGTGGCCTGCGTGCATGTCTGCCCGACCGGGATTGATATTCGGGATGGGCAACAGCTTGAATGTATCGGCTGCGGGCTTTGCATTGATGCCTGTGATTCCGTCATGGGCAAACTCAACCGGCCCAAGGGGCTTGTTGCCTTTGAAACCCTGAACAATCTTGCTGCGAGTGCTGCCGCCGCTGCCACGCTGCCGCCGGGGCCGCAACGCCAGCAGGCGGGCATGGCCGCGCGCCGCGTGCCGCGCTTTATCCGCCCGCGTACCATCATGTATGGCGCGGCACTTTCCGCTGTTGCGCTGGTGATGCTGGGCGCTTTCCTGCTGCGTTCCACGCTGGATGTTACCGTGCTGCGCGACCGCGCGCCACTTTTCGTGCGCCTATCGGATGGCGGCATTCGCAATGCCTATACCATCAAGATCGTGAACAAGACGCGTGATGAGGCACCACTCACACTCACACTGGAAGCGCCCGCAGGGCTTCGCCTGACCGTGCAGGATGTGGAAGCCGCTGCCGAAGGGCGTTATCCGCTGTCGCGCCGCGCCGATGGCATTACGCAATATCGCGTGTTTGTTGCTGCGCCTGCTGGCGCGCGTTTGCAGGAATCCACCCCCATCACCTTCCGCCTGCTGGATGGCGCGGGCCGCCCCGCCACCAGCCAGGCCAGCGTCTTTCTGGGACCGAAACCATGAGCATGACCATGCAACGCGATTATGACCCGAAGCGTAGCCGCTGGATCCCCTGGGTTTTCGTGGGTGGAATGGCGCTCGTGGTGGCGGTGAATGCGCTGCTGGTGTGGTTTTCACTTTCCACCTTTACCGGCGTGACCGTATCGCGCGCCTATGAACGCGGCCGCGGTTATGATGCGGTGCTGGCGGAAGCCGCGCGGCAGGATGCGCTGGGCTGGCGTGGCGACATTGCACTGGAGGCTGGCATGCTGCGGCTCGTGATGCAGGATGCGTCGCGGCAACCCCTCCATGGCCGTGTTGAAGGTGTGATGCTGCGCCCGCTGGAAGGGGTGGAAGTGCCGCTTGGCTTCAACGCCACCGGCCATGGCCGTTTCGCGGCGCGGCTGGAGCCCTTGCGCGCCGGGCAATGGGAAGCGCGCCTCACGTTTTTCGATGAAGCCGGCACGGCTTTTGACTTGCGCAAGCGCTTCATCCTGCCATGACAGATCTTTCACGCCCCTTGATTGCTGAAGCGCCGCAAAGTGCGGCCGCCTGCGCCCATTGCGGTGCGGCACTGGCGCCTGCCCAAGGGCGCTTTTGCTGCACGGGGTGTGAGGCGGCTTATGGGTTGGTGCGCGGCCTTGGGCTGGATGCGTTCTATCGGCGGCGCGAAAGCGCTGATGGTGCGCTGCGCCCTGAAGCCGCGCCGCCTGCTTTTGATGCGCTGCACTTGATCCGCGAAGATGCTGATGGTGTGAAATCGCTCGATCTCATGATCTCGGGCCTCACTTGTGGCGCTTGTGTCTGGTTGGTGGAACAGGCGCTGGCGGCGGAACCAGACGTGATCAAGGCGCGGGTTGCCTTCTCCACGCGCCGGTTGGATTTGCGCTGGCGTGGTGCCCCGTCACGCGGCAATGAATTGATTGCGCTGCTGTCGCGTATTGGCTTTCGCGTGGCACCCTATACGCCTGCCTGTCTGCGCGCGACCGAGGATGCCGAAGGCCGCGCGCTGATCCGCGCCTTGGGCATTGCTGCCTTTGGCGCCATGAATGTGATGCTTGTATCCATCGCCGTTTGGGTCGGTGAGGATATGGGGGCGCATACGCGCGAATTCATGCATTGGCTGGCGGCGCTGATCGGCCTGCCGACGGTACTGGTTGCGGGCATGCCCTTCTATCGTTCCGCTGCCGCGGCGTTGCGCGCCGGGCGCGTGAATATGGATATGGCGGTCTCGCTAGGTGTGCTGGCCACCACCGGCATGAGCCTCGTTGAGACCTTCCGCAACGGCCCCTATACCTGGTTCGATGGCGCAACGGCCTTGCTGGCGCTATTGCTCGCGGGCCGCGTATTGGATCGCGCGGCGCGCAAGAAGGCGCGACAGGCGGTGGCGGAGTTGCTTGCGCTGCAGGATGGCATGGTTGCGCTGCTGGCTGCCGATGGCACAACGCGCCTGGTGCCGGCGGCGTCCGTGGAAGCGGGGCAGGTTGTGCAAGTCGCGGCGGGAGAAGCGCTGCGCTTGGATGGTCGGGCGCATACAGAAACCTTGCTGGATACGGCAGCGATCACTGGCGAGAGCCTGCCGCGCGGTTTTGCGGCAGGTGCTGCCTTGCCGGCAGGCGCAGTGAATATGGGCGCGCCTTTCATGCTGGAAGTAACGGCGCCGGCACGCGATGGTTCCCTCGCCGCCATGGCGCGGTTGTTGGAAGCCGCCGAACAATCCAAGGGCCGCTTTGTCTCCATCGCCGATCATGCGGCGCGGTATTATGTGCCGATTGCGCATGCTATCGCCGCCGCGACTTTTCTGTTGTGGTGGGTGGGATTTGGCGCGCTCTGGCAGGAAGCCTTGGTGAATGCGGTGTGCGTGCTGTTGATTACCTGCCCGTGTGGCTTGGCGATTGCGGTGCCCGCCGTGCAGGTGGTGGCGAATGGAGCACTGTTCAAACGCGGCGTGCTGGTGGCGTCTGCCACCGCGCTGGAACGCCTTGCAGAAGCTGATTGGGCCGTTTTGGACAAGACCGGCACGCTAACCGAAGGCCGCCCGGTGTTGATCCCGGAAGGGCAGGATGCGGAGGCGCTGCGTGCAGCGGCGGGCATGGCGCGCGCATCACGCCATCTCTTGGCGAAGGCGCTGCTGCGTGCCTGCCCTGAAGCGCCCTTGATGGAAGCTACGCGCGAAATGCCCGGGCTGGGCTTGCAGGCGGGTGCCGCCCGTTTGGGCTCGCCAGCCTTTTGCAATATGACGGCTATCCGCGATGGCATGGTGCTGGTGTATCGCGCCAATGCTGATGCCGCGCCGGTGATCTTCCGCTTCGCTGATCGGCTGCGCGCTGATGCGCCGCAAGCGGTCGCTGATTTGAAGGCGCTTGGCCTGCCGGTGGAATTGCTCTCAGGCGATGGTCCCGGCGCCGTTGCCTCCGCCGCCATGGCCGCCGGCATTGAGACTTGGCAGGCCGAGGCTGATCCGCGCGCCAAGGCCGCTTATATCAAAAGCCTGAAGGAAGCCGGCCGCAAGCCATTGATGGTGGGTGATGGCATCAATGATGCGGCTGCCTTGGCCGCCGCGCATGTCGCCGCAAGCCCGGCGGGTGCCACGGACCTTGCGCAAACCACCGCCGATATCGTGCTGCAACGCGAAGGCCTGGCTGTACTGCCGGATGCCATTCGCCTCGCACGGCGCGCGCAAATCCTGGCGCGGCAGAATATCGGGTTTTCGCTGGCCTATAATGTGATTGCCGTGCCCGCTGCGATTGCCGGCCTGGTCAATCCGTTGATTGCGGCGCTGGTCATGGCTTCATCTTCACTTATTGTGATCGGCAATGCCTTGCGCGCGGGGAGGGGCTGATATGGAAGCGCTGATCCTGCTGGTGCCGGTTTCGCTTTTGCTGGGCGGGCTTGGCTTGCTTGGTTTTCTTTGGGCGCTGCGTTCGCGCCAATATGATGATCTGGAAGGCGCCGCCGCCCGGATCCTGTTTGACGACCAACCTGGAAAGGACCCACCGCCATGACCGGTGCCCGCGTTTTCTTCCTCGGCCTTTATGGCCTGCTCGCCTTGCTTGGCCTTTTCGCCGCTGCCAAGGCGCAGGATATCGGCATGAGCATTTTCGGCTTCGGACTGATCGGCTTTGGCTTGTTCTGCATCTTCCACACCATCAAAAGCCATTTCGATCAGGCCGAGGGCCAGCACTAAGCGCTTATTTGGTGATTGGCATTCGCCCCGCCAATCGCCACAATAGGCCCCATGGGAAGCATCATCCGTCCAGAAGCGACACTCGAAGAACGCTGGGAAGCCCGCTCCGGCCCCGTATTGCTCACCGGCACCCATGCGCTGGTGCGCCTGCCCATGCTGCGCCAGGAAATGGACGCCGCGCTTGGCTTTCGCACCGGCGGCTTCATTTCCGGCTATCGCGGATCACCCCTTGGCGCCTTTGACCGGGAATTGGCCCGCCAGGCCGAAAGGCTCCGCGCCCATGATGTGGTGTTTCAGCCCGGGCTGAATGAGGATTTGGCCGCGACGGCCATTTGGGGCTCGCAGCAGGTGCATCTGACCCCCGGCGCGCGTTTGGATGGCGTTTTCGGCATTTGGTATGGCAAGGGGCCAGGCGTTGATCGCTCGGGCGATGTGCTGCGCCATGCCAATTCTGCCGGTAGCGCGCCGCTAGGTGGCGTGCTGGCGCTGGCGGGGGATGATCCGTCTTCCAAATCGTCCACCATCACATCGGGCTGCGAATATGCCTTCATGGATCTGGAAATCCCCATGCTCGATCCCGCCGATGTGGCGGAGGTTTTGGAATATGGGCTGAAGGGCATTGCGCTCAGCCGTTACGCCGGCACCTGGGTTGGCATGAAATGTGTGGCCGACACCATGGATGCGACCATGACGGTGCTGCTGGACCCTGCCCTTTACGCCACGCGCGAACCGCAGGGCATGCCAAGCGTGCCTGATGGCGTGCATATCCGCGCGACTGATCCGCCGATGGTGCAGGAAGAACGCCTGCGGCATGTGAAGCTGCCGCGCGCCAATGCCTTCGCGCGGACCAATGGCATTGACCGCATGGTGCTGGATAGCGCCGATGCGCGTTTCGGCATCGCGGTGCGCGGCAAGGCTTTTACGGTGCTGCGCCAAGCTTTGGCCGAAGCCGGCATTTCCGAAGATTTCGCCCGCGCCCAGGGGTTGCGCATTTGGAAGGTAGGTTTGGCTTGGCCGCTTGATGCCGATGCCGCGCGCGGTTTTGCCGAGGGGCTTGAGGAAATCCTGGTGATCGAAGATCGCCGGTCCTTCCTGGAATGGCAGCTGCGCGATGCGCTGTTTCACATGGACCGCCGCCCGCGCATTACCGGCAAGCGTGATGAGGCCGGGCGGCCCTTGCTGTCTGATTTGAACGAGCTCGATTCCGCGCAGATTCTGCGCGCGCTTTTCGCGCGTCTGCCGCAGGCGTTTCGCACCAATGCGATGCTGGCGCGCATGGCGGCGCTTGAATCCCTTGCTGCCGGAGATCAAACGCCGGTGCATGGGCGCGATCCCTATTTCTGTCCGGGCTGCCCGCACAATACCTCAACCCGCGTGCCGGAAGGCAGCCGCGCGCTTGCCGGCATTGGCTGCCATTACCTTGCGCGCTTCATGAATCGCGATACGGATTTCTTCTGCCAAATGGGTGGTGAGGGCTCGGCCTGGATCGGGCAGGAACATTTCACCAGCCAGGAACATATTTTTGCGAATATGGGCGATGGCACCTATGCCCATTCGGGCAGTCTTTCGGTGCGGTTCGCCGTCGCTGCCAAGGCCAATATCACCTTCAAGATTCTCGTGAATAGCGCTGTCGCCATGACTGGCGGGCAAACCCCGGAAGGCGAGATTGATGTCCCCCACATCGCCGCGCAATTGCACGGCGAGGGTGTGGGGCGGATTGAGATTGTCTCCGACGATCCTGACCGGCATCGCGGCCATCCGCTGATCCCGGCTGCGGTTGGCTTTCATCATCGCGCGCGGCTTGATGCCGTGCAGAAGGAATTGCGCGCGGTGAAGGGTGTCACCGCCATTATCTATGATCAGGAATGCGCGACTGAGCGCCGGCGCAAGCGCAAGCGCGATTTGGCGCCGCGTGCCAATCGCCGTATCGCCATCAATCCGCGTATTTGTGAGGATTGTGGCGATTGCTCCCGCGCTTCGAATTGCCTGGCGGTGGAGCCGATTGAAACGCCCTTCGGTCGCAAGCGCCGCATTGATCAATCTGCCTGCAATCAGGATTTTTCCTGTGTCGAGGGGTTTTGCCCGTCCTTCGTCAGCCTGATTGGCGCGGAACCGGCGCGGCCTGCGGCGATTACGCTGCCACCGCTGCCGCCCGAACCAAGCCTGCCCGCCATTCAGGGTGAGGCGTGGAATCTGCTGATTGCCGGTGTGGGCGGGCAGGGAGTTTCTTCCATGGCGGCCATTCTGGCGCAGGCCGCGCATCTGGAAGGAAGGCCCGTGCGCACGCTGGATTTTTTGGGCCTCGCGCAAAAGGGTGGCGGCGTTTATGCGCAGCTTCGTATCGGCCCGGTAGGCGCGGCAGCGGATCAGCTTTCCGGCGCGCGCATTGCAGCCGGTGAGGCGGATTTGCTGCTGGCGGCTGATATGGTGGTGGCGCATGGCCGCACCGCGCGGCCCTTGCTCGGCCCCGCGCGCAGTACGGCGATTGTAAATGCCGATCTGTCGCCCACCGCGCAATTCGTGAAGGATACTGAAACGCGCTACGACAATGGCGCCATGCTGCAAAGCCTGGGCGCGGCGTGCCGCGAAGCGCTGACCATCCCCGCGCTCACGCGTGTTGAGCGTGATTTGGGCGATGCGATTTACCTCAATCCCTTCATGCTCGGTTTTGCCTGGCAGCGCGGCCTGGTGCCGCTTTCGGCCGAGGCGATTTTGCGCGCCATTGAACTGAATGGCGCGGCGGTGGAGCGGAACAAAAATGCCTTTGCACTGGGCCGCATCGCCGCGACCGAAACACCGGAAGCGCCGCGCGGGCCGGAAACGCTGGATGACATGATCGCGCGCTTCGCGGAAGATTTGAAAGCCTATCAGTCATCACGTTACGCAAACCGCTATCACGATTTCGTCGCGCGTATCCGTGCAGCGGAAGCGGCGGCGGTGCCGGGCGAGGAGCGGCTTTCTCGTGCGGTGGCGCGGCAGCTTTATCGCCTGATGGCCTATAAGGATGAATATGAAGTCGCGCGGCTGCATAGCCTGCCGGCATGGCGGGAAAGCCTGACGCGCGGCTTTGCTGGGACACAGCGCATTGAGGTTCATCTGGCGCCGCCCATCATCAGCAAGATCAATCCGGATACCGGCCTGCCGGAGAAACGCGCCTTCGGCCCCGGCATGCTGCGCGCGATGAAGCTGTTGCGCCATGGCAAGTTGCTCCGCGGCACCTGGCTTGATCCCTTCGCGCGCACCACCGAACGGCGGGAAGAACGCGCGCTGCCCCATGAATATCGCGCTGGGCTGGAAGCGTTGCTGCCGAAGCTTGCGCCGGCCACGCACAGCGCGATTTGTGATTGGGCGGAAGCCGCCGCCGGCATCAAGGGTTTTGGCCATGTGAAGGCGCGCAACCTGAAATCCGCCCGCGCGCGCATGGCCGATATCGCCAAGGAAATCTCTGCATGAACGCCATCGCTTTCGACCTGTCGGAAGAAACCCGCGCGCTGCAATCTGTCGCGCGGGATTTCGCCCGCGACGTATTGGCGCCAAAGGCGCTCCAATGGGACCGCGAACAGCATTTCCCGGTGGCGGAAATGCGCGAAGCCGCGGCCCTTGGCATGGCAGCGCTTTATGTGCGCGAAGCATCAGGCGGTGCGGGGCTGACGCGGCTGGATGCGGCGGTGGTGTTTGAAGCGCTTGCGACCGGCTGCCCCACCATCAGCGCCTTCATGTCCATCCACAACATGGTCGCCTGGATGATTGACCGCTTCGGCAATGATGCGCAGCGCAGCGCATGGTTGCCGAAGCTGATCAGCATGGAAGCGATCGCTTCCTATTGCCTGACGGAACCAGGCTCGGGCAGCGATGCTGCGGCGCTGAAGGCGCGTGCGGCGCGCGACAATCAGGGCTATGTGCTGAATGGCACCAAGCAATTCATCTCGGGCGCTGGCGCGTCTGACCTATACCTGACGATGCTGCGCACCGGCGGCGATGGGCCGGGCGGTGTTTCCGCGCTGCTGATCCCGAAGGAGACACCGGGCCTTTCCTTCGGCGCCAATGAACGCAAAATGGGCTGGAATGCGCAGCCGACGCGGCAGGTGATTTTTGAAGATGCGCGTGTGGGTGCTGAGGCGTTACTGGGCGCGGAAGGCCAGGGCTTCCGCTTCGCCATGGCAGGGCTGGATGGCGGGCGCTTGAATATCGCGGCCTGTTCGCTCGGCGGCGCGGAAGCCGCCCTGGATATCGCGCTGCGTTACACGCAAGAGCGCCGCGCCTTTGGCAAGGCGATCAGCGATTTCCAGAATACGCAATTCAAGCTTGCCGATATGCGCATTGAATTGGAAGCAGCGCGCGCTTTGCTCTGGCGCGCCTGCGCCAAGCTTGATGGCGGGGAGGCTGACGCCACGATGTTCTGTGCCATGGCCAAGCGCTTCGTCACCGATACCGCATCACGCGTCGCGGATGATGCGCTGCAATTACTGGGTGGTTATGGCTATCTCGCGGAATATGGCATCGAAAAGATTGTGCGTGATCTCCGCGTGCATCGCATTCTGGAAGGCACGAATGAGATCATGCGGCTGATTGTGGCGCGGAAGATGCTGGCGGAGTAAGGCGCTCAGGCGTGCTTGCCGCGCAGCCAAGCGAGCGTCCCGCCAAGCCCCGCCACATCGGCGCGGAGCTTATCCAACCGCAGCGTGATCCCGTGGCCAACCGCCTTGCCGCCATGATGCCAAACCCGTGCCCAGGCCTCGCGCCGCGCCGCCACGTCACCCTGCATCAACGCCATGTAATGCAAGCGGCTCCAGGCCATGTGCCGCGCCTTGAAGGCGGAAAGCGCTTTCGATGGCGCGGAGGAACCGCCGCCCGCGTGATGCATCACCGCATCCGGCACCAGCACCAGGCTGCGCCCCTTGGCGCGCGCGGCGGCGCAAATCGCATCATCCTCATAGAACAGGAAAAAGGCTTCATCGAAGCGCAGCCCCTCCGACGCGCGCAGCAATAGGCAAGCGCCGGAGAGGAATTCGGCACATAACGGCCCTTCCGGCCAGGGCTCGGCATCACGTTTACGCGCAAGCTTCCGGCGATGCAGTTGCTCCACATCCCAGGACCGGACCCGCGCGCCGGTTTCATCGCAGAGCATGGGTGCCAGGATCGCAGCATCGGGAAAGGCATCGGCGGCGGCAACCAACCGCGCAATCGCCGCCCCATCCAAGCGCGTATCTGGGTTGGCGAGCAGCAAAAACTCCGCCTCCGCAGCATTCATCCCGATATTGCAGCCCGCGCCAAAACCAAGATTGGCGCCATTGCGAATCACGCGCGCCCCGGCGGCTTCGGCCAATGCCGGGCTGTCATCGGCGCTTGCATTATCCACCACAATAACGCCAAGACCTGGCGGCAGCGAAGCCAACATCCCGCGCAAGGCATCAGCGCTGTTATAGGCAACGCTGACAACGCAAACCCGCGCCAAGGCTGCCGCAGTATTCAGCCTTTCAGGCTCCGCAGCCCAGCGCAAATGCGTTCCACCTGCGCATCGGTCAATTCGGGATACATGGGCAGGCTCATCACCTCCTGCGCGGCATCGGCGGTCTCGGCACAGGCGGCAGGACCCAGCGGCACGCGGCCCTGATAGGCTGGCTGCAAATGCACCGGCACCGGGTAATGGATGCCCGTGCCAATGCCCTGTTCCTTCAGCTTCGCCTGCACCGCCGCACGATCCGGCACGCGCAGCACATATTGATGAAAGACATGCTCCGCCCCTGCGCGGCGCTGCGGCGGCGCATATGGCCCACCAGCCAAAGCGGCATCATAGGCGCCAGCGATGGCGCGGCGGCGTTCATTGCCGGCATCAAGCGCCGTCAGTTTCACGCGCAATATCGCTGCCTGCACCTCATCAAGCCGCGAATTCACGCCGACCAGGTCGCTGATATAGCGTTCCTTCCAGCCATATTGCCGAATGGCCGCGATACGGTCTGCCAGCGCCTCATCATTGGTCGCCAGCACGCCACCATCACCCAAAGCGCCGAGGTTCTTGGTGGGATAAAGGCTGAAGGCGGATGCGGTGCCGAGCGTGCCAAGCTTCGCCCCATTCAGCGTCGCGCCATGGCATTGCGCGCAATCCTCGATCAAGGCGATCCCCGCGGCGCGCGTGGCTTCCAGCATCGGGTCCAGATCGCAGGCCTGGCCATAGATATGCACCGGGATCACGGCGCGCAAAGGCGGCAGGCCGGGCGGCGGATGATCCAGCACGCTCAACAGCTCATCCGCATCCATGGTGTAGGTATCGGGATCAATATCCAGCAATAGCGGTGTCGCCCCCACCATTTCAATCGCGGCAACAGTCGCAACCGCCGTGTGGGAAACAGTGGCGACACTCATGCCCGGCCCAATGCCAAGCCCGCGCAGGATCAAGGCCAGCGCATCCGTGCCATTGGCGCAACCAATCGCGCGGCGGGTGCCAAGCCAGGAAGCGTATTCTTCCTCAAACGCCGCGCCTTCCTTGCCAAGGATATACCAGCCGCTGGCGAGCGCGCGCGCGACTGCGGCATCAATCTCGGCCTTCTGGGCGCGATAGCCGGCACCGGGATCGGCCTGGGGGATCATGGTGATAACGGGCGCATTCATGTCGCGTTCTTTCGTTTCAGGGTCACAGATAATCCGCCAGGCGCTGGCGATACCATTCAAGGGAAAGCTTCAACCCCTGATCAAGGTCAATCGCCGGCGCCCAGCCGGTTGCCGTGCGGAAGGCGCGATCATCCGCAGCATAGGACCCGATATCAATCGGCGCCCGATCGGCAGGAAATTCGCGCAATTCATAGCTTCCCTGCCCAGCATTGGCTGAGATCAGCTTATCCGCCAAATCCAGCAGGGAAATGGGCGGGCTGCCGCCAATATTGAAGACCTGGCCCCCGACATCTTGCTTGCCCGATTGTTCGGCGGCGATCAGGAAGGCGCTGGTGACATCATCCACATAAGTCAGGTCTCGCAGCTGCGCGCCGCCCCAGACTTCAAACGCCTCATTTTCCAGCACGCGGCGGATCCAGATGCCCAGAAAGGTCTGGCGCGCATCGCGGATGCGCAGCCGCGGCCCGTAGCAATTGGTCAGACGCAGTGACACCACTGGGCGATGCAGCACGCGGTTTTCCAGGAGCCAATATTGCTCGCCCGCCCATTTGGATACGCCATTGGCATCGGGCGGATTGACCGGGTGGAGTTCATCCACCGGCAGGCTGCGCGGCCGGCCATAGAATTGCCGGGTGGAGGCATGTACCACGATTGCTTTCGGTGCCGCTTCACGCATCACGCCAATCAGGCGGACCTGCGCCACGGCATTGATGGCGATATCGGCCACGGGGTCCTTCTGCCCGCCCATATGGCTGGTTTGCGCCGCCATATTGAACAGCACATCAATGCCGTCACAAAGCGAATGCAATTCCGTGTCGCGAATATCGCCGCGCACCAGCAAGACGCCCGCCCCTTCCAGATTGCGGGCCGAGGCACCGCCATCCGGCATCATGGCATCAAGCGCCGTGACCCGAGCCCCCATGCCGGCCAAGGCGTGGCAGAGGTTGGCGCCAAGGAAGCCAGCCCCCCCGGTCACCAAAACCCGTTTTCCCTGCCAATAGGCTGGCGTTACCATGCGCGCATATCCTGAAACCAATCGCTGAATGTCATACCCCAATTGCGGCGGAATGGCGCCTGTCGCGTGGCGGATTTGCATCCGCTCATCTGCCACGCGCCAGATTCTCTGTCTTGTCGCATTTTCCGAGCCGCCAAGTGTAACCACTTGGCTTGAAAATGCTTAATCCCCGGCGGGTCTGGGGCGTTTTTCCTCGCCCTCCGCCATCTGCACGCGGCGGCTGCGCATGATCTCGGCAAAGCCAAACAGCAGCAGGATCTGCCCCGCCAGCACCTGCACCCCGGTCAGCAGCCTTATGCCATCATCATGTGGGGTAAGATCGCCAAAGCCGACTGTCGCCTGCGTCACCAGGCTGAAATAAAGCGCATCGGGAAAGCTGAGCCTGATCGGGCCGCCCGGCCCATGAAATAGCGGCAGGTGCGAAGCCCCGTCAGCGATGCGATAGAAGCAGGCAAAGGCAATCACCAGCAGACTATAGAGCGTGAGAAAGGCCATCACCGGCACGGTGATGCGGTGCAGCCTTTGCGCCAATTCCTCGGTAATCAGGGTCAGATCGCTCAGCAGCAGCACGACCGGGCGGACATAGGCTGCGACAATCACGGCAATCGCCGCCATGGCGGCGACCAGCGCCAGCCCCTGATCCATAGGCGAAAGGCGATTGAGCGGCAGGGAAAGGCTGAAGGCCCCCACCACCCAGACCGGGATCAGCCAGCGCGCCATGCTTGGCAAATGCCCGCGATCGAAAGGCGCATCGGCCTGGGCGGCGCGGCGCAGGCTTTCCCGCCGCCACCAGACGGAGCCCAGAAAGGCCAGTACCGGCAGCAGGAACGCAACAGTATAAGGCAGGGCGGTGACCTCGGGGAAGGCGGCGCGCCCGATCACCACGAAAAGACAGGCATAAACCGCAAGCCCGGCACTGGCGCCGAAGCCGAAATGCATGCCCTGCGGGAACAGCAGGTGAAAAAAGCCAATGGCAAGCGCAGCCACCGTAATGAGCAGCAAGGGCAACAACGCACCCTCATCCGCAAGCCCGCCCGCCACCAGAAGGCCGAAGCCAAGGGTGAGGGCGGCAGCACGCAGCCAGGCTCGTGGGCCACGCGGGGCAGGGGGCGCTTTCACGGCGCCAAGGCGACCCCAGTGATTTCCACCTTCCATCTGGGGTCCACCAAAGCTGCCTCAATCGTCATGCGGGCGGGCTTGTGGGCCGGGTCCAGCCAGCGATCCCAGGCGCGGTTCATGGCCGGCGCATCGCGGATATCAGCCAGGATCACGGTGACCGACAGCAGGGCGCGCTTATCTGTGCCGGCTTCGGCCAGCAGCGCGTCAATCTGCTTCAGGATATCGGCGGTCTGGCCTTCCGCATCGAGGGTTGCATCATCGGCGACCTGGCCGGCGAGCCAAATCAGGCCGCCCCCGATCACGGCGCCAGAGAGGCGCTGTTCCGGGGCAAGACGGGTAATGGGCATGGGCGCTTTCCTTTCGATCAAGCCTTTGGGTGGGCTTCGGTCATAGTCTAGAAGGGATTTTCGGGGACGGAAATGACGCTCGGGGCAACGAAGATGCTTGCAAGACAGGAACAAAACAAATACAGAGAATATGAGCGTTTAAAAATACATCCTATGGTTGTATTTTTCTTTTTAAGACTCCAAAATCTCATGGAATTTTAAGCATGAGTCTATAGAATCAGTTACTTGGCGCTTTTGAAGTTAAAAATTAAGAAACCTTCCTTAAGCTCCAATTTGACTCGAAGTTTTGGTGTTTTCGTCACCAAATTTCGCTTGCTTTGGCCGGCTTGATTCATATTATTTTAACCATAGGTTGTATTGATGAGAGGTAATTCGTGTTATGAGTGAGGCCCTGCGGAGTGCTCGTAAAACCATCCGGCTCGACAATGTCGTCCGCGCCCGGCTGAAAACCTGGCCACAGCGCCCGCCGGGTGCAACCGCCCTTGCGGGTGCATCCTGGCTCCGCGCCCGCCCGAGCGAGGGGGAGCCCATCGCCCAGCCCTATCTGAAGGTGCCAGGCTCCGACCGGATGCGCACCATCCCGGATGGGCTTTGGCTGCATTTCGGCGGCACGCCGGAAGACCCCTATGCAGATATACTGTGTATTGAAGCCTGCTCCACTTTTCAAAATTTGCTCGATAAGCGGTCCCGCTTCGCGCCCTCCACCACCTCCTTGCTCGCCTTTTGCCCCTTGCCCTGGCTGGTGGCACCCATTCAGCCGGGGGATGACACGCCGCGTTGGCGCATGATCCCGGCCTGTATCGCCGAGCCCCTTGTGGGCTTGACCCTGCCGGTGCGCGATATCCGCGTACTTTATGGCCTCCAGCGGGAACATTACACCGGCTTCGCGCGCAATCAGGTGCCCCAGCCGCATGAGTATTTCTGCCCCATGGAGGCCTTGACCGCGCATGAGGGGCATGAAAACCCTTCCATGCGGTCCCTGATCGCGCGGGCTTCGACCTCCTCGGCCTTTATGGACCCGCCTTAGGGGAGGCGATCATACCGGCGAAGGCAAGCTGGGTGAGGGCGGCCTCCACAACCTGTGCCGGGGAGGCCTGTACCGAAACCGTCACCGCATCGGCTTCCTCGGCGGGGTCTTCCAGGGTGGCGAATTGGCTTGCCATCAAGGAAGGCGGCATGAAATGGCCCTGCCGCGCGGCCTGACGCCCCGCGATCAGCGCGGGTGCGCCCGCCAGATGCAGGAACACCACATCGACATGCCCGGCGCGCAGCCGGTCCCGATAGGCGCGCCTGAGCGCCGAACAGGCTACCACCACTGGCTGCCCTGCCGTCCGCGCCGCAGCGATATGCGCCGCAATCGCATCCAGCCAGGGCCAGCGATCCTCATCCGTCAGCGGCTGGCCTGAGGCCATTTTCGCGACATTCGCCGCAGGGTGAAAGCCATCCGCATCGGCAAAGGGCCAGCCCAGCGCCTCGGCCAGCAGGGCGCCAATGGTGGATTTGCCCGACCCCGATACCCCCATCACAATGATCGCGGCGGCGCGCATGGTTATTTGGGCTCGAGATGCCCGCCAAAGCCATGGCGCATGGCCGAAAGCGCGCGATCGCCGAAATTGACCTGATCGCGCGACCGGAAGCGGGCGTAAAGGGCCGCCGTCAGCACCGGCGCGGCGACAGCGGTTTCCACCGCCTGCTGCACCGTCCAGCGGCCTTCCCCGGAATCCCCCACCTTGCCGGAATATTTCGCAAGATCAGGGTCTTCGGCGAGCGCACTCGCGGTCAAATCCAAGAGCCAGGAGGTAATGACCGAACCGCGCCGCCAGGCTTCCGTCACATCGGCGATATCCACGCTAAGGCGCTGATCTTCCGGCAATTCTGGGCTATCGGCGTGGCGCAGCAGATCAAGCCCTTCGGCCAGCGCCTGCATCATGCCGTATTCAATGCCGTTATGGACCATCTTGACCAGATGCCCCGCACCGTGATCGCCGCAATGAATCCAACCTTCTTCGATATTTGCGGGGCGTCCTTCACGTCTTGGTGTGACTGGAATATCCCCTCTCCCAGGCGCCAGCGCCGTGAAAATCGGCGCGAGCCGCGCTACCGGCGCTGCCTTGCCGCCAATCATCAGGCAATAGCCGCGCTTCAGCCCCCAGACCCCGCCCGAGGTGCCGATATCAAGGTAATCAATGCCACGGGCGCCCAGCGCCTTGGCGCGGCGGATATCATCCTTCCAATGGGTATTGCCGCCATCTATCGCGGTATCGCCGGGGGCGAGCAGCCCCCCAAGTTGTTCCAGCGCGTCTTGCGTCGGCGCGCCATGCGGCAGCATGACCCAAACCGCGCGTGGCGGGGTCAGCGCCGCGACCAGCCCAGCGAGGTCCGCCACACCCACCGCGCCCTCGGCGGCCAAGGCAGCCACGGCGCCAGCATCCTTGTCCCACACTACGGCGCGATGCCCCGCCTGCATGAGCCGCCGCGCGATATTCCCGCCCATCCGGCCCAGACCGACAATGCCGATTTCCATGGCGTTCGTCCCCTCTCAGACCAAAGCCGCGCGCACACGGCCGATAAAACCATCCATCGCCTTGGGATCGGTCCAGCGCAGCACCGCGACAATGCCCGAGCTTGGGTCCACCCAGGTCAGATTGCCGCCGGCGCCCGAGGCGAAAAACGCATCCCGCGTGGCAGAGGGGAACCGCTCCCCGGAGGTATTCAGCCACCACAGGAAGCCATAGGAGGGATTGAGCGCGCAGGCTTCGGTGGACCAGTCAAACCATTGCGCCGGCAGGATTTCACTGCCCGCCCAGCGGCCCCGGTTGAGCGCGAGCAGCCCGATCCGCGCCTGATCCTCCGCGTGTATCGCAACGCCCCCGCCCCAATGCGTGCCGCCGGGGACGGATTGCACGCGCTTGCCATTGTCCAGCGTGACCCAGGAGGTGCGATAGCCATCCCAGCGCCAATCGCGGCTGCCGCCGATCGGGTTCAGGATGCGCTCGGCAAAGACCTCCGGCAAAGGCCGGCCAAAGCGGCGCAGCAGGGCAAGCGACAGTCGGTTCACGCGGACGTCATTATATTCCCAATGCGTGCCGGGCGCCTGCAATTGCCGCATGCCCTTCTTGCCCTGACCTTCAGCGCCAAGGTCGCGACCCCGGTCAATCATGTCGGATTTGCCAAACAGCGTGCCTTCCCATTCCGACATGTTTTGCAGCAAATGCCGCCAGGTGATCGGCGCGTTTTGGGGCGAATCAAACCCGCCATCCTTGACGGTTTCACCGACGCGCTGATCGAGGTTCGGGATCAGCCCATCGGCCCAGGCAATGCCGGCCAGCATGGAAAGATAGGATTTGGCGACGCTGAAGGTTTGGCTGATCTCGCGCGTATCGCCCCAGCTTGTGACCAGCGCACCATGGCGTGTGATCAGGCCGCCCGGTGCGCCGCGCGGGCTGAGCGGGCCCAGCACCTCATTATCCGGCGGCGCTTCGAAAAAGCCGCGGCCGATATGGCCGGCCAGATCATAGGGCCAGGGGGTTTCATGCGCGGCGGCAAAATCAACGGCGCTTTGCAGCTTGGCGGCATCAAAACCGGCTTCGGTGGGGTTGGTCGCTGGCCAGGCGGCCGGGGCGGGGGCAGGGAAGATCATGGTGCTCATGCACCTGACCATGCGGCTTTCCGCGTCACTCTCCAAGAGGGTACGTGCTGGACCGGGGCGCGCCGAAGCGGCATGGTGGACGGCCCTTGCAGAGCAGGAAGCCCGATGGACAGCGCCACAGAAGCCAATGCCGGCAATTTGGATGTGATTTCGGACGCGATCTGCCCCTGGTGCTGGATCGGCAAGCGTAATCTGGATGCGGCACTTGAGATGCTGGCCGAGGAAGGACTTACCTTCAATGTCCGATTCCGGCCCTTCCAATTGAACCCGGAAATGCCGGCTGAGGGCGTGGATCGGCGGGAATATCGCAGCGCCAAATTCGGCTCGCTGGAAAAATCGCAGGAATTGGACCGCCGCGTGGCCGATGCCGGGCGCATTGCCGGGCTTGAATTTCGCCATGATCTGATGGCGCGCACGCCGAACACCCTGGAAGCGCATCGGCTGATGCGTCTTGCCTATGCCGATGGCCGCCAGCGCGCGGTGGCCGAGGCGATCTTCCAGGCCTATTTCCAGGAGGGCAGGGATATTGGCGATGCCGAAACCCTGAATGCCTTGGGCGCGGCGGCGGGCATGTCAGCGGAAAGCCTGGCCGCCTTCAGTGCCGGCGATGCCGGGCGGCATGAGGTGCTGGCCGAGGATGAGGGCTATCGCCGTGCGGGGATTTCCGGCGTGCCATCCTTTGTGCTGGACCGGCATTTGCTGTTCTCGGGCGCCATGCCGCCCGAGAATATCGCCGATGGGCTGCGCCGAGCGGTCGCGATTTTGCGCGAAAGGGCGCGCGAAGCCGCCGCGGAATAGGGGGCCTCAGCCCCCGCTCAGCCAAAGCGCCATTTCGGCAGCGCCCCAGGCGAGGGCCAGCAAGAGCGTGAAATCACGCATGGCGCCGCGCGCCTTATCGAAGCCTGCGCGCCGCGCTTGAAAGCGCACGCGCACCGGGCGTTGCGGGATGATGAGGGAGGGGTCTTGGTAAAGGGTGGTGCTCATGGGGAGGATAAGAACAAAACAAGAACGATTTGGCAAGCGAAAAATGACGCGCGGCGCGAAAAAAGTTTTAACAGATTGTTTTTATGAAGTTTTGTCCATCCGGAGCCACACCAGGAAGAATACGCATTCCAGCATGAATTGAAGCCTTGCCGCGTAATGTAATCAGTGATAACACTCTCGCACCTTTCAAGTAGACATGTCGCACCAGACGATGACCGCAAAGCCGCAACTTGCCCCCGCGCGAAGCTTCCATCACGGCAATCTCCGCCAAGCGTTGATTGATGCGGCGCTATCCGCCCCTGACATTGAGCGGCTGTCACTGCGTCAACTTGCATCCGGTCTTGGCGTCACCGCCGCCGCTGCCTATCGCCACTTCGCCAACCGTGAGGATTTGCTGTTCGAGGTTGCCAGGATCGGATTTGATCGCCTTAAGCATCGCTTTGAGGCCGCCTTTGACATTTCCGCCCCTCCTTCGGATGCCACGGAAGCGCGCCAAAGGCTCATTCGGTTGGGCCAAGCCTATTTGCAATTCGCCGATGATATGCCGGCCTTGTGGCGGCTGATGTTTGGTTCCCAGGCTGAGGTCTATCGCAATACGGCGAATTTCCACGGCGCCCGCAACAGCTACGAGTTTCTGCCTGCGGCGCTCACGGGCCTGTACCAGCAGGACCTGATCACCACCAAGCCAGACGAACATGATGCGCTATTCGCGTGGAGCGCCATTCATGGGGCAGCAACCTTGCGAAGCGGGCGGGTGCCTGCCGCGCTGGCGCCGATCTCTGACCTTGCGA
This sequence comes from Roseomonas sp., assembly GCA_020249435.1. Lineage (GTDB taxonomy): Bacteria > Pseudomonadota > Alphaproteobacteria > Acetobacterales > Acetobacteraceae > Neoroseomonas. The sequence goes on from JADCFQ010000031.1 coordinate 81,538, forward strand.
TGGGGGTAGCCGATCGTATTATTCTTGCATTGAAATAAATTTGAAAAGTAAAGGGAGTTTTGGCATGCTTCTGCAAAACCTGACCTCTGGGATGCACCGGCGCCGCCTGCGCATCTTCATGGCGGAAAAGAGCCGCGCGATCACGTGTGGTGACGTGGGCGCCGCAGGTGGCGCCAATCCTGACCATAACGCGCATGCTTGCTGGTGGCAGCACCATCAGCCAGGCGAAACATGGCCGTTCGAACGCGATCTGCGCCCAGCGCTGGAAGGCCGGTAGCGGCCATGTCACGCATTGCCGTTTTTGGTGCAACTGGGCTTACGGGCGGGTTGGTGGTCGAGCAGGCGCTTGCGCTGGGTCATGAGGTCGTGGCGCTGGTACGCGATCCTGGCAGAATGGCCCTGAAGCATCCGGGCTTGGTCGTGATGGGGGGCAGCCCGACCTCGGCCCGCGATGTCGGGCTTTGCATAAGCGGTACCGATGCCGTGATCCACTGCCTTGGCATTGGCGGCAAGGGTGATGGAAAGCCCACCACACTCATCTCCGATTCAGTCAAGGTCGTGCTGGCCGCCATGCGCCAACAAGGCGTCCCGCGTATTCTTTGCATGTCCAATATCGGCGCAGGCGGTAGCGGCACTTGGATTGCCAACCGCATCTTCATTCCGCTGTTTCTCCGATGGCTTCTGCCCATCATTGACGACAAGGACCGCATGGAGGAAGCGCTCCGCGCCAGCGCCGTTGAGTGGGTATCGGTGCGGCTGCCGAATATCGTGGAGGGTCCCGAGAAACCCGTTCGGGTGAGTGCCGATGGCCGGGGCATAGGCTTCACCATCACCGCGGCATCGGCAGCCCGCTTCCTGCTGGAGCAGGTCAAGGCCTCGGACCATCTTCGTTCAGCGCCGAGCATCAGCAATTGATGCGGACAACCAATCCGTAAAAATCATCGCAGAGGACTAGGATTATCGGAATCAGGCTCGGCGGCACGAGGAATGCGCAGAGCCATGCATTTCCCCCCGCGGTCACTGACCGAAAGCTGCCGCTTCTACCGTGGCGGCACCAATTCCCGCACCAGACGGGCGGTGATTTCCGGCTGTTCAAGCGGTGTCAGATGCGCTGAATCCTCCACGGTCAAGAAACGCGCCTTGGGGATGCGGCGCGCAATTTCCTGCGTCTCTGCCGGAGGGTAACGCGTATCCTCAGCGCCCGACACCACCAGGACCGGCACTTCGAGCTTTGGCAGCAGCGGGAGCAGCGACTCACGATCAATAAGCACCGCGCGCGCGGCTGCCTGCAGCATGCGCGGCGCGCGCGCGGGGAAGGCCGCCACAAACTCTTCGACGATTTCCGGATTCTGCGCACGGCTGCGCCGGCTGAAAAAACCAGAGGCAACGCGGCGCCCGAAGAACGCCGTATTGCCAAGCAAGCCCGTCAGCCAAACGATGCTGCGCGTACCGAAATCGCTCGTACCCGGACCGAAGGGTGTATTGAAGGCCGCCACGGCCGAGATACGACGCGGCGCCTGCAAAGCCGCCTGCAAGCCGGCAATCCCGCCCCAGGAACAGCCGATTACCGCAGCACGTTCAAGGCCGAAGGCATCCAGCACCGCAAGCACCGCCGCGCCGCTCATTGCACTGCTGAGCGGCGATACCGGCGGCCCACTCTCGCCATGGCCCGGGGCGCTGATCAGAAGCAGCCGATAATCCGGCGCCAGGTGCTTCACCAGGGGATCGAACATCGAAGCCTCGGCATAGAGGCCGTGCCAAAGCAGTAGGGGGACGGTGCCCTGGCCGGCTTCCCGCACCGCCAATTCTCCAGCCGGGGTGATCACGCGGCGGCCAGCACCAGCTTTGGGTATAGCGGATCGGCCGGCGGCCATGGTGAAGGCCTTGCCGGCAAGGGTTTGCGCTCGTGGGGGTTGGACGACGCTGGTCATGGGGTGAACTCCCTTTCACGTGGCGGTGAGTTGCAAATTGGCCCAAAGTGAACAGTGATCACTTTAGGGTTGTGGTGGGCCAAGTCAACACTTTTAACATTCATGAATGATCCTTTTCGCAAAACTGGCCATGGTCTGAACCGCCCCTCGCTCGGAAGGGTGGGGCAGATTTTCATCTTGCATATAGTTCGACATCATACTATTTTGTTCGATATCGAACAATACCGTTCGCGCCATTTCGAAAGGCCTCTCGCCCCATGACAATTCAAAGACGCCAAATCCTCACCGCCGCCGGCGCCATGCTTGTCCTGTCAGATGGCACGCTGCGCATGGCGAAAGCCCAGCCCGCACCCGAAGGCGATCCGGCGACGCGCCACGCTGATCCGCGCATTCGTGCCGCCGGCCATGCCATCCGCGCCCCAAACCCGCATAATCTCCAGCCCTGGCTGGTGCAGTTGGCGGGCGCTGATCGTGTCCTGCTCCGTTGCGACCTGGAACGCCGCCTGCCCGCAACCGATCCCTTTGATCGGCAAATCGTGATCGGCCTTGGCGGTTTCCTTGAGCTTTATCGGATGGCGCTGGCGCAGGAAGGCATCGGCGCCGACATCGCCCTATTCCCTGAAGGGTTGCCGGGTCGGCGGCTTGATCAGCGGCCAATCGCGGCAATCACGCTCCGCCCCGGCACAGGCAGGGCCGATCCGCTCTTTGCTGCGGTGCCCACGCGTCGTTCGGCCAAGCAGCCCTATGATCTGGCGCGGGTGCCGGACCCGGCGCCGCTCGCCGCCGCGCTCGCTGATCCAAAGCGCCTTGGTTTCACGACCGACCCGGCGCGCGTTGCGGCACTGCGTGACATCGCGCAGGAGGGCTTCCGCGTTGAGGCCGGCACGCCGCATACGCTGCAGGAAAGCGTTGACCTGTTTCGCCTTGGGCGCGCGGAGATGGCGGCGAACCCGGATGGAATCGGGATTGGCGGACCGCAGGTCGAAGAATTGGTTGCCCGCGGGCAGTTGACCCGCGCAGCCTTCACGGACCGCAACGGCCAGGCCTTCGGGATGATGATGCAATCAACGCTTTCGGTCATTGCTGCTTCGCCCTGCTTCGTCTGGACCGCGACCCCAGGCAATGGACGCGTGGCGCAGCTTGAGGCCGGGCGCGATTGGCTGCGGCTTGATCTGGCGGCGAATGCTGCCGGCCTCGGCATCCAGCCATTGAGCCAGACGCTGCAGGAATTCCCGGAAATGGAGCCGCTGCATGAGGCGATGCGCCGCGCGACGGGTGTGGCATCGGGCGAAAGGCTACAAATGTTCGGACGGCTCGGCCATCCGGCATCGCCGGGCATCCGGACCGCTCTACGCTGGCCGGCGGAATCGCGTATACTGCGCGGGTGATCCTCACCGACCCGCCCACCTTCCAATTGCTCAATGAGATCGCGATTATTGAGCAATTGGCCCGCAATGCCCTGGAACGCGCGCTGCCGGATAGGCTCCGGCAGCCGCATTTTGCCGTGCTCAATCACCTGGTGCGGCGCGGGGATGGCGCTTCACCGGGCACTCTTGCGCGCACTTTCCAGACTGCCAAGGCGGCGATGACCAATACCCTGCACCGGCTGGAGGCGCGCGGCCTGATCCGAGTGGAAGGTGACCCAAAGGATGGGAGGGGCAAGCGCGTCTTTCTGACTGATGCCGGGCGCGCCATGCGTGAACGCGCCATCGCCGCCGTCGGGCCGCAAATGGCCGCCATAGGCGGGGTGCTGTCCGAGGCCGAGATCGCCGAAATACTGCCGCACCTCAGACGGCTGCGTGCTCATCTGGATGCTGCGCGGGATTGATTGGGGTGGCGCCAGCCCACTCTCCAACCAGCGCCGATGCTTTCAGCGAGCCGCACCCAGATCAGGACTGGCTGGCCGGCAAGAAAAGCCTGGGGCACGCCCGTTCAGATGGAAAATCCGAAGGTGTGAAGATGCTCGAAAAACAACGAGCTAGAGCGGGTGGCGTGAACATATGCGAACGCAACACGCTCTAAGCGCGATCAGGCTTCAGATCTTCAGATCCTGCAGTGATGCTTCAACGTCCTGAAAGCTTGGCATCAGATCGGTCGGCACCATCTTGCGCCCGGTCTCTACCGCCACCTGCGGCGCATTGCCATGCAAATGCGCGACGAGCACTGCGCGAATCACCTCAAAATATTTTGCCTCCTCCTCGATCACGGCCTTGAGGCGCGCGGCGAAAGGCCCGACCAGACCATAGGCAAGCAAAACGCCAAGAAAGGTACCCACAAGCGCGCTGCCGATCATTTTGCCGAGGATCGCTGGCGGCTGGTCAATGGACGCCATGGTCTTGATGACACCCATAACGGCGGCGACGATCCCAAGCGCGGGCAGCGCATCGGCCACGCTTTGCAGCGCATGGGCGCTGTGCAATTCCTCTTCCTTCATTTTCTTCAATTCGCGCGCCATCACATCTTCGATCTGATGCGGGTCATCAGCATTCATGCCGACCATGCGTAGGTAATCGCATATGATCGCAACCGTGTGATGATCCTTCAGGATATTCGGGAATTTCTGGAAGGCCGCGCTTTCCTCGGGCTTTTCGATATGCGGTTCAATCGCCATCGGCCCTTTGGTCTGCGCCAGACGCACCAGCCAGAACAATAGGCTCAGCAATTCCATGTAATCCTGACGCTTGTATTTGCCGCCCTTCAGGATTTTGCCGATACTGCCAAGGATGTGTTTCACCTCTGACATGCTATTGGCCATGAGCAGCGCACCAAAGGCGGCACCGCCAATGATGGCAAATTCGAAGGGTAGCGCCATCAAGATGATTTCCATCTTGCCGCCAGCGAGGATGTAGCCGCCGAAGACGCAGACCAGAAGAAAGATGAATCCAACGATTGAGATCATGGGCGTGGCGTCTCCGGCGCCTGGCGGATCAACGTGATGGATACACGGCGATTGGCAGCGGCGGTTGGTTGTTCGGGTATCAACAGGTCACGCTCCGCATGACCTGCCAGGTTTCTGATGCGATTATCCGCCACACCCGCATCAATCAGCAGGCGGCGTGTGACATTGGCGCGTTCGGTGGAAAGATCCCAATTGCTGCGCTCACCACCGCCGCGGAAGGGTGTGGCATCCGTATGGCCCGCGATGCTGATGGGATTCGGCAGACGCTGGATCACCTGCGCTACCCGAAGCAGAAGGGCACGCGCGCGGTCATTGGGCGCGGCACCACCCAGTGCGAACATGGGCTGGCGTTCTGCATCCACCAATTGGATGCGCATGCCCTCGGGCGTTTGTTCAATCAGCAATTGGCGGCCGAGATCGGCAAGGGCAGGATCGGCACGTACCGCTTCGCGGATTTGTTCGGCCGCAGCCTCAAAAGCCTCACGTTCGCGCTTGGCCAATTCCTGGCGCAATTCAAGCTCACCCACATTCTCCGGCCGCTGTTCGGGGGAAGGCTCGGCCGCTGGCCCACCGCGCGGTTGCTCCGGTCCCGCCAGCGCGCCAGGGGGTGTGCGGATCACGAGTCGGGCATTCTCCGCATCTTCCTGGCCCCTCGGGCCTTCGCGCCGCGGCACTGGTTCGGCGGGCGTGCGGCTATCATCTTCTTCGATGTCCATCACTACCGGGCGCTTGCCGGGCTGGACTTCGATGGTGCCGGTGGTGGACATCAGCGGCGCATTGTCATTGGGCGTCTGGCCCCCAAAGGGCCGGCCAGAGCCTGATTGGGAACTGGAGAGAACATTGGTCGGGTTGAAGTAATCGGCGATGCCGCGGCGCTGTTCTTCCGTGGTGGCATTGATCAGCCACATCAGCAGGAAGAAGGCCATCATTGCCGTCACGAAATCGGCATAGGCCACCTTCCAGGCGCCGCCGTGATGCGCGTGCCCGCCCCCGTCTTCCCTTTTGACGATGATCAGATCACCGCCGCTCTGCGAGCCTCTTCCCTTGCGCGCCATGACAGACCGTATAGCCCCTAAAGCCTAATTTCCGCTAACATAGCACGGCCTTACTGCCGAAAGGCCAGAGCGACGGAAGGGACGCGGCGTGGTTTTGAGACTTGTTCCATGAATACCCCCATCTACGCCGCCCAAGACCCGGTTCAGGCTGAACCGTATCTCATCAAGCGGCCGGAACGGCAGACCATCCCCCTGGTCTTCGCGTCCCCTCATTCGGGTCAGCAATATCCGGACCAACTTTTGTTGGATACCCGCATGGATTCGCTTGCGCTCCGTCGGAGTGAGGATTCCTTCGTTGATGAACTCTTTGCCGCCGCCCCTGCCCATGGCGCGCCGCTGATCGCGGCTTCCTTCCCGCGCGTCTGGTGCGATGTGAACCGGGAGGCCTGGGAATTGGACCCGGCCATGTTCACCGAACCCCTGCCGCCCTGGGTCAATAGCGCAAGCCCCAGGGTGGGCGCCGGGCTTGGCACGCTCGCGCGGATTGTGACCGGGGGTGAGCAAATCTACCGCCGCAAACTGAGCTTCGCCGAGGCTGAGGCGCGCATCCGCGCCTGTTGGGAGCCCTATCACGCGGCCCTGGCAACGCTGCTGGCGGAAACTCGGGCGCGGTTCGGCTTTTGTCTGCTGATTGATTGCCATTCCATGCCGGCCCATCCGGCGCATCTGGCGAACCCCCCACATTTTGTGTTGGGCGATGCGCATGGCACAGCATGTACGCCGCGCGCGACAAGGCTGGTGGAGGAAACCCTGATGGGCCTTGGCTATAAGGTCCGGCGCAATGATCCCTATGCAGGCGGCTTCGTCACGCGCCATTATGGCCGCCCCCGGGAAGCGACCCATGCGCTGCAAATTGAGGTGGCGCGGAACCTTTATATGGATGAAACCCGGATTGAACGACTGCCGGGCTTTGGCCCGCTCCGGCGCGATATGACCAGCCTGATTGAAAGCCTGGCTCGGGTGGATTGGGATTTCCTCTCCCCAGGCCAGTGAGCCAGGCAAAAAAAAGGCGGTGCCCGAAAGCACCGCCAAGTTTAGGGAGGAAACGTCCAAGAATGTGCAGCGGAAACCGCCGCACGCGCTTTATATAAGTTCCCTCTTTTTGCATTGCAAGATAATTTTTTTGCAGCGCAGCAAAATGGGTTTTTGCAATATCAACCAAGGGTTTCTTGCGTCGCTGCTGGCTGGCGATGGTAAATCTGGCACGCGGCTTGCCAAGCCTGCAGTATGCTGCTGGTCCATTCCTTCCTGCCGAGCCTTTCACGCGATCTGGCGCTGCTTGGCGCTATTCTATTCGCTTTGGCGCTTTGGCCGCTGACGGCCGCAGCGCAATTCATGCCCGCCAGGGGCTTCAGCGAAGGCCATTTATGCCGCGCCGCGATTTCTGAGGCCGAACGCGGCGCCAATCTGCCGCGCGGGTTGTTGCAGGCCATTGGCCGGGTTGAATCCGGCCGGCGCGACCCCGAAACTGGCCAATTCGCCCCCTGGCCCTGGACGATCAACGCCGAGGGGGAGGGCAAATATTTCCCAACGCGAGAGGCAGCCATTGCCCATGTGCGGCAATTGCAGGCCCGCGGCGTGCGCATCATTGATGTCGGCTGCATGCAGGTGAATTTGCACCACCACCCCAATGCCTTTGCCTCGCTTGAACAGGCTTTCGACCCTTTGACCAATGCCCGCTATGCGGCGCGCTTCCTGACCGAATTGAATGGCGGGCGGGCGGATTGGCGCCAGGCGGCGGGCTTCTATCATTCGCAAACGCCCGAAAGGGCGGGGCCTTACCGGGAAAAGGTGCTCGCCGCCTGGGAACAGGAAGCGCGCAATGCCGGCGATAGCTCGGCAGAGGCCATGGCGCTGGCGCGGCTGCGCGCCGGCTGGGGCAGTGTGGCGCTGGCGAGTGCCGGTGGGATTTCGCTCAGCAACCGGGCGGAACGGGCGCAGATCATTCCCCTACCCGGTGGCGGGGGGGGCGGCTTGGCCGGCGGGGGCTCACCCGGGCGCGGGCTTGATGCCTATCGTTCGGCGCCGATCCATAGCGTGAGCCGGCCGATGGTGGTGGCGCAGGCCGGGCCAGGACGGATGCTGCGCTAGGTTTCAGGCGTCCCGCAAGGTGACGATCAGCGGTGTGTGGTCTGTTGACCAGGCCTTGGCAGACGGGCGGCGCGACCCGTTCATCTGGCCCTGATGCCGCGAGGAAGCGCGCCGAAATGGCGCAGCAGAGGGCTCCAATTCAAGCGGAGATGAGACGCGGCAGCAGCCGTGAAAAGGATTGAGGAGACAAGGTGCAGGTGGCTCCAGACCTCATAATCAATGCCAAGGAAGCTGCCGGTCGCGGCCTCCTCCTGCGGTACGTCGTGCCAAGCGAAAAGGCCGAGCCCTGAAACCACCATGACCACGAGCCCGATGGCGAGGAAGACGCCTGTCCAACGCCTGATGCGCGTGACCCTGATAGCGGCGCCATTCTGGTCCGGCTGGCGCGTTGATGGGGGTTCCACGTGATTGCTCATACGAATACCGAGAATTCGAGCCCATCGCCGAGAGGCAGTTCCACGGATACGAAGCGCCGCGGATCTCCCCGCACATAATCAAGATAGGGCTTGAGCGTTTTGCGGAAGGGCTTGATATCATCACATAAGATGCCTGCGCCTGGCGTCAGTGCCGGTTCAAGCAAGCGCAATATTGGCAGGTTGGTTTCTTTCCAGCCATCAAGAAAAACCAGGTCTATCGGTTCCTTGATGTCTCGTAATGTTTGCAGCGCATCGCCCTCACGCAGTTCTATCTCCCGATCGAAGCCGGCTTCCGCCCAATTGGCCCTGGCGCTGGCGATCTTGTTTGGTTCCATTTCCGTGGTGATGACCTTCCCACCACCATTGTCGCGGACTGCAGCCGCCAGATACATGGCTGAAATACCGAAAGATGCGCCGAATTCCACGATGCGGCGGGCGCCGCGCAAACGCGCGATTTGATACAATACGCGGCCCTGTGCCTTATCAATGGGAATATAGGCGTCCTTCAAATAGGGTTTGGCCGCTTCCATGAAGCCCTTGCCGCGCAGCATGCCGCCGATCACGCCGGGCAGGGCGCGGGCAAACACAACCCGGTCCTGGCCGGCACGACGGTGCAGTGTTTCAATGGTGTTGGCGATGCGTGGATCCTCAAGGCTGTTCATTTTTTTTCCTTGCCAGTTCTTGGATATCTTCATAATATGAGCTTTAACTTGCATTCACAACTCGCATCCACGCATGATGAGAACATCAGCCGCAAAGCCAAGAAAACAGCCGCTGCAGAGCCGTTCCAAGGAAACCTTTGGTGCCATTCTGGAAGCGACTGCTCGCATTTTGGAGACAGAGGGGCTGGACGCAGCGAATACCAACGCCATCGCCGCGCGCGCCGGTGTGAGTGTCGGTTCGCTTTATCAATATTTCCCGGACAAGGCAGCGATCTTCGCCGAGCTGATTAGGCAAGCAGAGAGCGGGCTTGGCGACATGCTGGAAATGCTGCTGGCAGAGACCGCGGGGCAGTCCTTGGAAAATCGTCTGAAACTTCTGGTCAAGGCCGGTGTCGCGCAGCAGATGGCGCGGCCGCAACTGGCGCGCATTCTGGACTATCTTGAAGCCACCTTCCCCGCAGATGCCACCCTGAAGGCAGCGGATGAACGGATATTGCGCCTGATCATGCAACTGTTGAAAGAGCACGAGGAAGGTATCGCGCGCCCCGTCACACCGGCGACGGCGTTGGATGTTTTGTCCATCTTCAAAGGTATCGTTGATGGCGCCAGTTTTGCGGGCGAAACCAATGCAGCTGCGCTGGAACGCCGCGTGATGTTTGCAGTCTTGGGGTATCTCAAACAGGCTTAGTCGTGAATGTCCCGCAAGGTGACGATCAGTGGCGTATGGTCTGAAGGCTGCGCTTCGGCGCGCGGGGCAGTATCAACCTCGCAGGCTTCCAGCCTTTCGGCCAATTCGGGGCTGAGAAGCGCGTGATCAATGCGCAGGCCGCGATTGGCTTCAAAAGCCGGGCCATAATCCCAATAAGTATAAAGTGTCTCATGGGGATGCAGCGCGCGCAGCGCATCCGTCATGCCCAAATGCAATAGCGCGCGGAACCTGGCGCGGCTTTCGGGATGGACCAGCGCATCTGTCGCTGGCAGCGCGCCATGGGCAAGGTCGGCCTCGGTTGGGCAGACATTGTAATCGCCCAGCACCGCAAAGGGCTGAAAGGCATCAAGCCGGTCCCGCACCACGGCGCGCAGCCGATCCATCCAGGCAAGCTTATAGGCAAAGCCGGCATCGCCGCCGGAATTGCCATTGGGCAGGTAAATCCCCGCCGCGCGCAGCCCCGCCGCCGCCACTTCAATATAGCGCGCCTGGGTATCCTCGGCATCGCCGGGCAGGGCTTCAGCCAGCACCTCAAAGTGGATGCGTGACAGCACCGCGACACCATTGCGCCCGCCGGCCTGGCCCACCGCATGGGTTTTGTAGCCAAGCCCCGCGAATTCCATGGCGGGGACCTGTTCCGCCGTGCAGCGCGTTTCCTGCAAGAACACCAGATCGGGCTTTTGCCGTTCCAAAAAGCGCGCGACATGGGCCGCGCGCGCGCGAATGGAATTGACGTTGAAGGTGCAAAGCCTGAGCAGGGGATCAGCCGATCGCGAAGGAAGAACCGCAGCCGCAGCCGGAACTCGCCTGCGGATTATTGATGGCGAAATGCGCGCCAATCAGCGCTTCCGCCCAATCGAGTTCGGCGCCCGCCAGCAGATCGAGCGAAACGGGGTCAATGAAAACCCGGCCCTTTCCCTCGCCAATCACCAGATCATCGGCGGCGGGGGCATCTTCCAGGCCGAATTTGTACTGAAAGCCAGAACAGCCGCCCGCTTCCACCGCAAGCCGGAGCCCCGCATCGGGCCGGCCTTCACGCAGGGCGATATCGGCCACCTGCGCCTGAGCGCGGGCGGTGACACGAAAACTGGCGGGGGCGGTGCTGCCATCCGGCATGGTCTGGACTCCTTACCCTTCGAACATAGGCATTTTGGGCGCCGCTTCCAATCACCAAAGATTGCGGGGGCCGTGCGGCGGGTGTTACAGCGCTGGGAGAAGCGTTTTTCACGGAAAACCACGATTTCGATGCAAGCCCAGGCCAAAGCCGCGATCATTGAGCCCAAAGGGCAGGGGGGCGTATGAACCTTGCCCCCTATGCGGTGCTGCCGGAGAGCTCTCGCGGGCGGCTTTACCCTGAGGCAGGCAGTGATGCGCGCTCACCCTTTCAGCGGGACCGCGACCGGATCATCCACGCCACGGCCTTCAGGCGCCTGCAATACAAGACGCAGGTGTTTATTTACCATGAGGGCGATCATTTCCGCACGCGGCTCACCCATTCGATCGAGGTCGCGCAAATCGCGCGCTCCATCGCGCGGCTTCTCAGGCTGGATGAGGATTTGGCCGAGGCCCTGGCGCTGGCGCATGATCTGGGCCACCCGCCCTTTGGCCATGCCGGGGAAGATGCGCTGAATGCGGCGATGAAACCCTATGGCGGGTTTGACCATAACGCGCAGTCCTTGCGCGTGGTGACGCATCTGGAAGCGCGCTATGCCGGGTTCGATGGGCTGAACCTGACTTGGGAAACGCTGGAAGGGCTCGCCAAGCATAACGGCCCCTTGCGGAGGCCATCCCCCTATATCGCGGAATATGATGCGCGCCATGCGCTGGATTTGACCAGCTATGCCTCGGCCGAGGCGCAAATCGCCGCCATCGCCGATGATATCGCCTATAACAACCATGATCTGGATGATGGGCTACGCGCTGGCCTGTTCACCCTGGAAGAAGTGGGCGCCTTGCCGGTGATTGGTGGGGCGCTGGCCGCAGCGCGCGCGGCAGCGCCCGATGCGCCGGTGGAGCGCCTGGCGCCCGAGATGATCAGGCGCGTGATCAGCCGCATGGTGGGCGATGTGGCCGCCGAGGCGACACGGCGCCTTTCTGTCCTGAAACCCGCAACGGTTGCCGATATTCGCGCGGCGGATCGGCCCATGGTGGTGTTTTCTGAAGACATGGCGCGCGCGAATCTTTCCATCCGGGAATTCCTGTTCCAGCGCATGTATCGGCATTGGCGCGTCAATCGCACCATGGCGAAATCAAAGCGCGTGGTGCAGGTGCTGTTCAGCCTGCTGCATGGCGGGCCGGCCATGCTGCCGCCGCTTTGGCGCGCCCGCGCCGGAGAGGCCGGGTCCGCCCAGGCCGCGCTGGTGGTTTGCGATTATATCGCCGGCATGACAGACCGCTTCGCGCTGGAGGAACACCGGCGCATGACCGACCCCGATATTTCAGGCTGAGAATTGCATGACCGAAAATGTTTTCACCGCCATGGCGGAACAGCTGCGCGCGACGCTGGTGGAACTCTATCCCGATCTGCCGGTGGATATCCTCGCGCGCGTGCAGGTGGAACCGCCGCGCGATGCGGCGCATGGCGATATGGCGACGAATGCCGCCTTGGTGATCGCCAAGCCCGCGCGCCTGCCGCCGGCCAAGATTGCTGCGGCGCTCGTGGAAAAGCTGGGCGCCTTGCCCATGGTGGAAAACGCCGAAGCGGCGGGGCCTGGCTTTGTCAATTTGCGTTTGCGCGAAAGCTACATGGCCGGGCAGATCGAGACGGTGCTGGCCGCCGGGCTTGGCTATGGCGATAGCGCGATTGGCGCGGGGCGGCGCGTGAATGTCGAATATGTCTCGGCCAATCCGACGGGGCCGATGCATGTCGGGCATTGTCGCGGCGCGGTGGTTGGCGATGCACTGGCCAATCTTCTCGCCAAGGCGGGCTTTGCCGTCACCAAGGAATACTACGTCAATGATGCGGGGGCGCAGGTCGCCGCACTCGGCTGGGCTGCCTATTGGCGCTATTTGCGCGTGATCGAGCCAAATCTTGAGGAATGGACGGCAGAGCAGGTCGAACGCCGCTTTGGCGTGACGCTGCAATATCGCGGTGATTACCTGGTGGCGGTGGGTGAGGCCTTGGCCGAGCATCACGGCGCTTCCATGGCGCCGCAGCGGATTGAAGGCGCACCACGCGCCGACCAGGCCGCTGCCGGTGTGGCGAGCGCGCTGGCGCTTGGCTGGTTCGTGGATCGCGCCTGGCTGGACGCCGCGCGGGAACGGGCGGTGGCGATGATGATGATCGCGATCCGCGAGGATTTGGCGCTGCTCGGCGTCAATCAGGAAGTGTTCTTGTCCGAACGCGCGCTGGTGGAAGCGAATGCGACCGATGCGGCGATTGCCGCGCTTGAAGGCAAGGGTTTGCTGTATGAAGGCGTGCTGGAACCGCCCAAGGGCAAGACGCCGGATGATTGGGAACCGCGCCCGCAATTGCTGTTCCGGTCAACGCAATTCGGTGATGATGTTGATCGGCCGCTCAAGAAATCCGATGGATCGAACACCTATTTCGCCAATGACATTGCCTGCCATGCGGATAAGCTCACGCGCGGCTTCGATCTGCTGATTGATGTCTGGGGCGCGGATCATGGCGGGTATGTTTCGCGCATGGGGGCCGCGGTGAAGGCGCTTTCCGATGGGCGTGTGCCCTTGGAAGTAGTGCTTTGCCAGATTGTGCATGTGATGAAGGCGGGTGAACCCGTGCGCATGTCCAAGCGTGCCGGGACCTATGTGACGCTCCGCGATCTGATCGAGGAAGTGGGCCGCGATGCGGTGCGCTTTACCATGCTGACGCGCAAATCCGACGCGCAGATGGAATTCGACCTGGACAAGGTTGTCGAGCAAACCCGCGAAAACCCGGTCTTTTACGTGCAATACGCCCATGCGCGCTGCCGGTCCGTGCTGCGTCAGGCAGGTGAGCCGGAGGTCGCGAAACTCGCCGCCGCGCCGCTTGAGCATCTGCGCGACAAGGCAGAATTGGACCTGATCCGCCGCCTGATTTCCTGGCCGCGGGTCGTGGAATCCGCCGCTTTGGCCCGCGAACCGCACCGCATTGCGTTTTTCCTGCATGACTTGGCCGCCGATTTTCATGTATTGTGGAACAGGGGCCGCGACGATTCGACGCTTCGCTTCATCCGTGAGGATGAGCCCGCCGCCACAGCCGCCAGGTTGGCGCTGGTGGCGGCGACGGCAAGCGTTATTCGTTCCGGCCTTGGCGTCATGGGGGTGACGCCGGTCGAGGAAATGCGCTGACACTATTCCAGCGCCGATCGGGGGATAGGCGTGAGGGAAGTTCCAGTTCCAGCCGATAGGCTGGGTCGCAAGGGGGCTGGGGGGCCTCCTTGGCGGATGATCATCATCGCGGGCTCTGTGCTGGCGGTGGGGGCAGTTGTTGCAGCACTGGTCTGGGGATTTTCGCGCGGGTCATCGCGCAATGCGCCGCTGATCGAAGCGGATGCACGCCCCATAAAAGTGCGGCCCGATAATCCCGGGGGCTTGCGCGTGCCCAATCAGGATGAGCTGATTTTTGATCGCAATCGCGGCGCGCGGACGTCCACGCAAGGCGGTTTGGCGCCGGAAGCCGAGAAGCCGCGTGTGGATCAGCTGCGTCAGCAAATGGCCGAACGTGCGGCGCAGGAAGCCGCCCGGAGCGCGCCACCGGCAGCCGCCGCGCCGGCGCCAACGCCTGCCCAGCCTGCCGCACCGCCAGCGGCTGCACGTAACGCCCCGCCGGCTGCCGCGCCCGCCACACCGGCGCCGCCAGCCACAACTTCGGCGCTGACGGCGCCAAGCCTGCCTGCGCCGGTGCCCGCGACAGCCGATCGATTTGCCCCGGTCGCCAATGGTCGCGCGCAGGTGCAATTGGGGGCGCTGCCGAGTGAAGCCGCCGCGCGCGGCGAATGGGACAGGCTACAAAAGCGCGTGCCGGAATTGCTCGGCAATCGGCGGGTGAGCCTGGCACCGCTTGATCGCGAAGGGCAGACGACGATGTATCGCATCCGCACCGGTGGCTTCGCCGATGCCGCGACCGCGCGTGCCTTTTGCGATGAAATGAAGACGCGCAGCATCCCCTGCATGGTGATTGGCGGCTAGGGGCAGATGGCGCCTATTCGGGCTGCAATTCTCGGCCTTGCCGGACCGCGCCTGACGGCGGCGGAAGCGGCGCTTTGGCGGCTTTTCCCACCGCTTGGCGCCATTCTTTTCGCGCGCAATATTCAGAACCCCGCGCAATTGCGGGCGCTGACGAATGATATTCGCGATGTGTTGGGCGCTGCCGCGCCAATCCTGATTGACCAGGAAGGTGGGCGTGTTGCGCGCCTGAAGCCGCCGCAGTGGGAGGCATTTCCCGCCGCCGCACATTTCGAAGCCCAGCCGGAAGTGGCGCAGCGCGCCAATGCGTATATGCTGGGTGCGATGTGCCGCTCGGCCGGCCTGGATGTGGTTTGCGCGCCCGTTCTGGATTTGCGCCTGCCTGGCGCGCATGAGGTGATTGGCGATCGCGCCTTCAGTTCCGCCCCTGAGGAGGTGACGCGCCTTGGCGGTGCCTGCATTGCCGGGCTGCAAGCCGCGGGCTGCATTCCCGTGATCAAGCATATCCCAGGGCATGGCCGCGCCATGGCGGATAGCCACCATGAATTGCCGCGTGTTGCTGTTGATGTTGCGGCGCTTGATGAGGATATCGCGCCGTTTCGCGCGCTTGCCAGCAGCGGCGCCTGGGCGATGACCGCGCATGTATTGTATGAGGCCTGGGATGATCGCCTGCCGGCCACGATCTCCCCCGCCGTGATCCAGAATGTCATCCGGGGCGAGATTGGCTTTGATGGCCTGCTGATCACGGATGATCTGGCAATGGGGGCGCTGGCCGGCATGGCGAATGACCTGGCCGAGGCAGCGCTTTCGGCGGGCTGCGATGTAGTGCTGCATTGTTCTGGCCGGCTTGAGGATGCGGCGGCGCTGCTGGCTGAATGCCCGGCGCTGAGCGATGATGCGCTGCGGCGCTTGTCTTTGGCTGATGCAGCGCGGCGGGGGTTTGGCGCCGGCGAAGTGGCGGCGCTGCGCGGGTTGCGGGATGGGGTACTGACCGCGCCGGAGGAGGCGCTTTGGCAGGGTGATCCGACGGAGCGGTGGTAGGGGTGCCCAATTTGGCGTTTGTATTGACAATAGCCATACAATTCCTATCTCCAGTCAGCAACAAAAGGCCGCGCCATGTCCGCATCCTCGCGCCCCAAGGATGATGTCATTCAAATCCGCGCCTCTGCGGAGGCCAAGGCGTTGTTCAACCGCGCGGCGGCAATGCGCGGGCAGAAGCTTTCGGAATTCATGCTGGAAAGCGCGCGGCAGAATGCCTTGGAGCGAATCCTCGATCAGCGCAGCTTCTTTTTGGATGATCAGGCGCATGCGCGTTTTCTGAAGCTGTTGGATGCGCCGCCGGCACCCTCTGCCAAGGCGCGTGCGCGGCTCAATCGGAAAGCGCCTTGGCAGGCGTAAAGCCGCCTTTGCTGGCGCCGGAACCGCTGAGTGCCGCGCATGATGTTTCCGGTTTTTCAAATGGCGTTCACCCATCGCTTGATGCCTGGCTGCGAGAGCGTGCGCGCGCGAGTGGGGGGCTTTCCGCGCGAACCTATGTGGTCTGTCCCACGGATGCGCCGGCGCGCGTGGTTGGGTATTTCTCGATCTCAACGGCGCTGGAACAGCGCCAGGCGCTGCCTTCAGCGAAATTGCGTCGCGGCATGCCGGAGGAGGTGCCGCTATTGCTGATTGGGCGGCTTGCTGTTGATGCGGCCTGGCGCGGGCGCGGCTTGGGTTCCGCGCTGCTCGCGGATGCGCTGCGGCGCTGCCTTGCTGCTTCCGAGATTGCTGGCGTGCGCGGCGTGGTGGCGCATGCGATTGATGAGGAAGCCGCGCGATTTTACGAGGGGCATGGATTTGTGCGGAGCCCCTTGGGGGAGCGGGTGATGCTGATGCCGATTGAGACGGTGCGGGGGGTGGTTGGTGGGTGATGGGGGGGTGACTTATTCCTTCTTGTCAGGCGGGCTTTTGCGCTTAAGCCAGTCAATGACAGGTTTGAGCCACTCGAATTTTGGAACTTGGGTCATGCTTTGCAGATAGCGAGCGTTTTGGATCAAGAGTTTTCGCCATTCTTCTACGCGCGTTTGCAAATCAATCTCGGCTGAAGCGTCTATTAGCTTGCCGCCACGTTTCGCCATGTTCTTGAAATGCCCCGATGCCTTCACAGACTCGCCTAGGAAATAACCCAGCAAACCTCCTGATACAGCGCCCGGAACGCCTGCGATCCCCAAACCGATAGTTGGTAGAGCCACTGCTGTGGCTACCCAAACCCCAACAATGACCGTGTTACGCGTGGATGAAACGGCATTGACAGCATCGCGCGCAGCATTTTCTAACAGGTTGATTTCAGCGGCTGCATCGCGCATTGTTTTACCAACTTCCGGTGCGGCGAGATCCGGTCGCTGTAAGAGCGCTTCACCAAGAACTTCACCTGCTTCCTTGATTACCCCTAAGTGATCGGCGGTTAGTTTGATGGTGGTTTGATCTGCCAGCATCTCCTGCCCATCGCGGGAGGCAAGCACGAAAGGCGGATGCAGGTTTTCGATATTGGCGAGGCATTCATCCTGCACAGGCGTGAGGTCCGGCACCTCCACCCGGCCAGCTTCCAGCGCTCTCCGCGTTGCACCGGCTGCATTGAGCAGCTGCATGCCCGCGCCATAGAGGCGGGCGAAATTCACCTCATCGAGGGGTAGGTCCACCAGGGCACGATAGGCCTCGGCCTTTTGCAGAAGGCGTTCATTGCGAAGGTTGCTGGGGTGATCCTGCAAAGCCTTGGTGAGATCAGCAGCAGCCTCTCGCAGCGCCGGGTGCAGTGCTTCAAGCCGATTGCGATCATTGCCTTTCGCATCAAGATCGCTTGGTTTTGCGAAAACCAGCCGCCCGGTCTGATCCAGAACAACGCGCGGGCCGGCGCCTTGTTCGGGGATTGCGGGGGGATCGTCCGCGCCTTCCACTGGTGTGGGCGGGTCCGCTTCTTCCGCTCCGATTTCAATCGGCTCGCCGCGGAGCCAGCGAAGTACATTGATCGTTGCTTGCGGCTGCCCCTGCGCAATCAGCTCTGGCAGCGGGTCTTCCAATGGGTTGCCCTCTAGCATAAGACCGAATGGGCCTTTTTCGCCCAACGAAAACATAGAAGCGGCCTCAAGATTTTCTAATTCACCCAGTTCGCGTGGCAATCTCTTTATTTGGTTATTCCTCAAGTCAAGAGATTGTAATTTCCGAAGGTTTTTGATTGCTGGCGATACAAAAGCAACTGAACAGCTTTTTGCTGCGATGCTGGTGACATTGGTAAGCTCGACGACGGGGGAAAGGTCACCGACTTGCGTATTTTCGCAATCAAGCTCTTGTAACTGGCGCAACCCGGTGATGGGCGAAAGATCGCTGACCAGCGTATAGCTGCAGTCAAGCTGTTGTAGCTGCTGCAGTCTGGCGATGGGGGAGAGGTCACTGATCTGGGTGAAGGTGCAGTTAAGGCGCTGTAGCTGCTGAAGCCCGGCAATTGGAGAGAGGTCGCTGACCGGTGTGAAACCGCAGTCAAGACGTTGTAGCTGCTGCAGCCCGGCGATGGGGGATAGGTCTCTGACCTGCGTGCTGCTGCAGGCAAGGGTCTGTAGCTGCCGTAGACCGGCGACGGGGGATAGGTCGCTGACCTTGTTGGAACTGCAGTAAAGGTGCTGTAGCTGCTGCAGCCCTGCGATGGGGGATAGATCGCTGACGTTGGTACCCCAGCAGCTAAGGTGCTGAAGCTGTAGTAGCCCGGCGATGGGGGTTAGGTCGCTGACCTTTGTGCGCTCTATATACAATTCTTCAAGATCGCTGAGATTCGAAATGACGCTGAGATCCGAAAGAATACTATCTCCCCTGGCACCCACGCGACGACGCAAACCCTCAGCGCTCACCTGAAACAAACCACCAAGACTTAGCCGCTTAAGCCTGGTCAGCTTCGAAAGGGCCTCGGGCAACCTCTTCAACCCCAAATCACCCAAATCCAGCCAATCCTGCCCCGTGCGCGCGGCTTCTGCTATCCGCTCCTCCGCAATGCGTTCGCCATCGGTCATGTCAGCCATGCACCAATCCTGCCATATGCCCCACCACGCGCAAACAAGATTCGCTGCAAGGCAATCCTTTCGCCGGCAGCGTTGGGCACGCCATCACACTCGCCCCCGCCACCCCGCCCACATCACCGCCAACCGATCCGCAACCCCACGCGGCATCGGCACCACCTTGCCCGCTGCCAACCGCCGCAAATCGCGCGCCGCCAGCACGGCAAGCAACGCTGGCGCCGCCAGCGCCTTCGGCGCATCACGCGGCGCGGTGCGCAATGCCTCCAGCCCCTCAGCCGCCATCTCAGCGCAAAGCGCGGCAAGCGCGGGTGCCATGGGTGCGCTGATCACCGCCTCGGCATTCAACCCCGCCGCCGCCAGCCGATCCATCGGCAGCAGGCAGCGCCCTTGCGCTGCATGGGCGGCGACAGACCGCAGCACCCCCCCCAACCCATAAGCCGCCCCAAGGGCGCGGAGCTTCTCGGCATCCGCCGCACTCCCCCCCAAAGCCAGCCCCGCCGCATAGGCAAAGCCGCCCGCCGTGCCGCGCAGCCAGGCAACGAAATCGGCCTCGGTCGGGATGCCGGCTTCCTCGGCCTCCGCCTCACGCGCATCAATCATGGCGCCGAGTGCCGCAGGGTCCAGGCTGCCGGCGGTGATGGCGGCATGGAGCGGTGCCGCAACCTCATGCCGGCGGGCGGGTTTGCCGGCGCGCGCTTCGTCCAGCGCATCGCGCCACCATTGCAGGCGGATCAGCGCGGCGATGGGGTTGCTGGCGGCTTCTCGGGCGCGGGCCAATTCATGGTTGAAGGCAATCAGGGTGAAGATCGCCTCGCGCCTTTCCGGCGGCGCGAAAAGCGCGGCCAGGAAACGGTCCGGATCATGGGCGCGGGCAAAGGCCGCGATGGGGGAAAGGCTCACGCCACCTGATATGCCTGGGCGCACGCCGCGCGGGAAGGGTGCGGTTGACGCCTGTGCTGGCGCCGCTTACCTCAAGCGCAGCGTTAATCGCTCACATCTGAGGAACGGAGAAACCCCCATGGCCTTCAGCCTGCCCGCGCTGCCTTATTCCACCACTGCGCTTGCCGCCAATGGCATGTGCCAGGAAACCCTGGAACTGCATCATGGCAAGCATCACAATGCCTATGTCACGGCGCTGAACGGGCTGATCGAAGCCAAGGGCCTGGCCGGCAAGTCGCTTGAGACGATCTGCGCCGAGGCCGGCAAGGCGGGCGCTGATGGCCTGCCGGTGCTGAACCAGGCGGGGCAGCACTACAACCATATTTTGTTTTGGCAGGTGATGCAGCCGGGCGGCGGTGGCGATAAGCTGCCGGGCGCGCTGGCGGCCAAGATTGATAGCGATTTGGGTGGCATGGCCGCCTTCAAGGAAGCCTTCAAGCAGGCGGGTGTGACGCAGTTCGGCTCGGGCTGGGCCTGGCTGATCATTGGTGGCGATGGCAAGCTGAAGGTCACCAAGACGCCGAATGGCGCCAACCCGATCTCCACCGGCGAAGGCAAGCCGATTCTGGGCGTGGATGTGTGGGAACACGCCTATTACCTGGATTTCCGCAATGTGCGCCCGAATTACCTGGATAACTTCCTGAACAAGCTGGTGAATTGGGAAGTCGTGGCCGATCTGATGGCCAAGGGTGGTCTTGCTTCCGGCCAGTCCGCGTAATCGGCCGCAGGGCCATGAAAAAAGGCGCCGGGGGGTGACCCTCGGCGCCTTTTTTGTGGCCTGTTGGAAGGCTCAGCTCTTCGCCTCATCATTCGCGGCTTCGGGGCGCAGCACGCTGCCGATGGTGCCGCGCACCACGGTGACCTTCACATTGGGGGCGATTTCCGCCTCGATCTCATCAGAGCCGTCCTTGACCTTGGTGATGGTGGCGACAATGCCGCCCGCGGTCACCACGCGATCCCCGCGCTTCAATTGGCCAAGCATTTCGCGGTGATCCTTCATCTTCTTCTGCTGGGGGCGAATCAGCAGGAAGTAGAAGACGACAAAAATCAAAACCAGCGGCAGCAATTGCATGACAACCGCGGCAGTGCCGCCGGCATCCTGGGCATAGGCGGGCGTGATGCCAAAAAGTCTTTCCATGGTCCGGCATTCCTTTTGCGATGATGGGGGCGGAAACTAGCGGGCGCCCCCTTTCCGTCAATAGCATCCCGGCCTATTCCGCGCGGCCATGGAACATTCTTCGCTACTCCCCGCCCTGACCCGCATTGCCGAGGCGCTTGAACGCCTGGCCCCGCCGCCGGCTGCCGCCCCAGATTTGACCGGGGCCGATGCCTTCATCTGGCACCCGGAACCCGTGGCGCGGCTTTCGCCGGTGCCCAAGGTGGCGGCGGTGCCGATTGACCTGCTGCAAGGCGTGGATCGGCAGAAAGAAATTCTGATGGAAAATACGCTCCGCTTCGCGCGCGGCTTCAGCGCCAATAACGCCATGCTTTGGGGCGCGCGGGGCACGGGCAAATCATCCCTGGTGAAGGCCGCGCATACGGCGGCCAATAAGGAAGTACCCGGCAGCCTTGCCCTGATTGAAATCCATCGGGAGGATATCAAGACGCTTCCGGAATTGCTGCGCTTCCTGCGTGCGGGCACGCGCCGCTGCCTGGTGTTTTGCGATGACCTGTCCTTTGAGCGTGAGGATGCGGATTACAAGGCGCTGAAATCGGTGTTGGATGGCGGCATTGAAGGCAGGCCCGCCAATGTTCTCTTCTATGCCACATCCAATCGCCGCCATTTGATGTCGCGCGACATGATCGAGAATGAACGCAGCACCGCCATTCATGGGTCTGAGGCGATTGAGGAAAAAGTCTCCTTATCCGATCGCTTCGGGCTTTGGATTGGGTTCCATAATGCCAATCAGGATACTTTCTTCGCCATGATCGAAGGCTATGCCAAGCATTACGGCTTGAATGTATCGGTTGAGGATTTGCATGCGCAGGCAGTGGAATGGTCCGTCACGCGCGGTTCCAGGTCGGGCCGTGTTGCCTGGCAATTCATCCAGGATTTGGCCGGGCGGATGGGCGTGAAGATCGAAGGCTGAAGCGCGCACCGCTTTGCGTAGATGCCGTTCAGATGGAAAAATCTGAGCGGCTAAAGATGCTCAAAAAAATCGCCGTCTAGTCCAACCCAAATCCGCTGATCTCACGACAAGCGTTGGATAAGCATGAGCTGCGGCGATCCCAATTGCAGACGCGCGGCAAAGCTGTCCAAATCATCCATCCGTGCCCAAGGCCGCGCCAATATAGTCGATGAAGACCCGGACCTTGGCTGAGAGTTGGTGGCGGTGCGGGTAGATTGCGTAGATGTGGTGATCTCCCTTGATCTCGAATCCAGTCAGCACGCGCTGCACCTCTTGCGAAGCCAACATCGGCCGGACGACGTAGTCGGGCAGTATGCCGATGCCAACGCCATCGCGGACTGCACGGGCAATCGCCTCAGAGCTGTTCACACGCAACCGGCCAGAAACTGGCACTGCGTATTCGCCATCCGGACTGGCGAAATGCCATCGGGCCTCGCTGCCCTGCGCAAGGAAGACCACGCAGGCATGCGACGTCAAATCGGACGGCGTCGCCGGCTCTCCCCATTGCGCGATGTAAGCCGGCGAAGCGTAGGCATAACGTTTCGCCTGCACCAGCAGGCGGCTGATGAGGCTGGAGCTTTGCAACTTGCCGACACGAATGGCGAGATCATAGCCCTCCTCGACAATGTCCACGAACCGGTTGGTCAGATCCATCTGGATACTGATGTCGGGGTAGCGCGAGAGAAACTCTCCGATCAACGGCGCAAGGGTGCAGTGGCCGAACGTAACGGCCGAGGTGACCCGCAGCACCCCGGCGGGCCGGCGGTGTAGGCTCTGCACAGCGCCCTGAAGCTCCTCGACGTCCGCCAGAATGATTGAGCTGCGCGCGAAGTACGCGTTACCGGCCTCGGTCAGGCTCATGCGCCGGGTCGTCCGATTGAGCAGGCGCACACCCAGAACATTCTCGAGTTCCGAAACTTGGCGGCTGACCGCCGTCTTGGACATGCCCAGATCTCGGGCAGCGGCTGAGAAGCTTTCGAGCTTCGCAACCCGATTGAACACGTCCATCGCATTGAGCAGGTCCATGGTCCCTCCCACTGTCCCTCAATACGGGACAGTTAATCCCAAAAAAGCGTGATTGTCACGAATGAAGGCCACACATAGGCTGATTCACAGTCGCGAAGGCGCTCGCGGCAGCAGCATCGACCTCCAGAAGGGGAAGTTCTCATGCCCGTTTCCATGTACGCCATCTCGGTTCCCGTGATGCAGCGCATGATGCGTAACCTGATCGCCGTGCTCGACAAGGCCGAGGCGCACGCCAAGGCGAAGAAGATCGACGAGGCGGTAGTGGTGAACGCACGCCTGGCCCTCGACATGTTTCCGCTCAAGCGGCAGGTCCAGATCGCCTCCGACACGGCCAAGCTGAGCGTCTCGCGTCTCGCCGGTACCAAGGCACCGAGGTGGGAAGACAATGAGGAGACATTCGCCGAACTGAAGGGACGGCTGCAGAAGTCGATCGACTTTCTGGCAACCTTCGAGGCTACCCAAATCGACGGCTCAGAGGACCGGGACATCTCCCTCACCTTATTTGGGCAGCCAGCGGCGCTGAAGGGGCAGTCCTATCTGTTGAACCACGCTCTCCCGAATTTCTTCTTTCACGTGACGACTGCTTACAACATCCTCCGCCTCTGTCCGTCGTCAAATCATTTGAGACCAATTGGCGGCCTTTGTACCGGAGTGTCTGGCCCATCTATGATTGAGGTTAAGCTGCGTTTTGGTGATGCATCAAGCGGCGGTGCTGGATGGTGTTGCGCTTGATGCGCGCACG
>JADCFQ010000032.1 GCA_020249435.1 Roseomonas sp.
CCGATGCGGACCTTGCCTGCATCAATGGCGGAGATGCGCACGGGCGGTAGGCTTGGGGCGTTCCCGCCGATGCGGACCTTGCCTGCATCAATGGCGGAGATACGCACGGGCGGTAGGCTTGGGGCGTTCCCGCCGATGCGAACCTTACCGGGATCGGCGATCGTGGCCCCACCAAGAGAGACCGGCACCATGGAAGGAAGTTGTTGCATGTGCATCTCGTTCATTTTACCATCTCCTGTGTTTAGGGTTCGATCTGGAGACTACCAGAGGTTGAACCGAAGTCGTTGCAGATCGTCGATAAGGGACAGCTTGGTGCCCGGGCGTGAAGGCGCTGTGAAGCCAGCATGATCGGAGCGTTAAAAAAACGCATTTGAACGTGAAATAACGCTTGCGCACCACAACCATAGGTTATAAGCTGGTCGAGTAACGTCTCTTTTGGACAATCGCAGGGGGTGGAATTGGCGCAACAAACTGCCAATCAGAATAACCTTGTGGCGCTGGATGTCGGCGCCCGGCAGGCGATTGTTCGCATCCACCTCCTCGGCGCGCTTCGCGCCATCAGCTATCTGGGTGAGGATTTGGTACCCCGCGGCCGCAAGGCCCGCGCGATTCTGGGTTATCTTTGCCTGCATGCCGGCCAGCGGGTGCCAAGGGCGAAACTGGCGGCCCTGCTTTGGGACCGGGTGCCGGACCAGCAGGCCCGCGCCAGCCTGCGCCAATCCCTGCGGGAATTGCTGTTGGCTTTTGGCCCCCTGGCGGATGAAGTGCTGGAAACTGATGCCGAAATGGTCCGGCTCAATCAGCGGGTCTGCTGGGTGGATAGCGCTGCCATCCTGGCCGGCCCCCACCCCGCCAATCTGCTCCGGACCGATCTGGCGGCGCTCTGTGAAGGCGAATTGCTGGAAGATTTGAACGGCGTCTCGGAAGCCTTTGACGAATGGCTGCTGATGGAACGCGCGCGCTTCGCGACCGAAATCACCGCGGTATTTGATGAGGAATTGCACCAGATTGCCCAGGCGGATGTTCCCGCCGAAAGGCGAGCGGGCCTTGCGCGGCGGATCATTGCCTGTGAGCCAACCCATGAGGGTGCCAGCCGCATCCTGATGACGGCCCTGGCCGATATGGGGGAGAAGGCGCAAGCGCTCCGCGAATTCGAACGCTGCCGCATGGCGATGCGGAGCCGGCTGGAGGTTGAACCCGCGGCTGAGACCAGGGCGCTTTATGAGAAATTGCGTTCAGCGCCGACGCGCCCGAAGCATGAAGCGGCGCAAGCCCCCCAGGCGCAAAGCGCACCACATGCAAGCATGGCCGCTACGGCGCCCACCCCATCGCGGTTGCGCATTGGTATCATTCCCTTCCAGACAACGACTGAAGAACATGCCCAACTGGCCTTTTCACTCAGTCAGGAAATCGCCTCGGCCCTTGCCAGGTTCCGCTGGTTTGATGTTGTTGCCGCGCTAACGCCACAGCCCCAGACCGCGCAATGGGATGAAGCCTTTCTCCGCGCCAAGGGCTGGCATTATGCGGTTGAAGGCAATCTGATCAGCGGGGCGGAGAAAATCAGCATCAGCATCCGGCTTTTGGATATCGGCGAGGATATTCGGCCGGTCTGGAGTGATCGGTTTGAACTTGCGACGGCGATGATGGATCAACTCCATGATCGCGTTGTGGCGCCGGTGGTTGCGCGCATTGATCCGGCGATCCTGTTCATTGAAGGACAGCAAAGCGCTTCTCGCTGGTCGAGTGCATCCCGGCTCGTTGTCCAGGCGATTCCGCTCCTTTCATCAATGCGGCGGGCACCATTTGAAAAGGCTGGCGAGTTGCTGGCGGAAGCGCTGCGCCTGGAACCCGGAAACGCCAAGGCCGCTGCCTGGAGGGCCTTCTGGCATATTTATCATATAGGGCAGGGATGGTCGTCCGATCCCGCCGCATGCATGAAAAGTGCGCAGGAACTGGCGATTGCCGCCATCAAGAGTGATCCCGAGAGTGCTGAGGCTCATGCCGTATGTGGCCATATTTGCGCCTTTCTCGAGAAGGACTTCGATTCGGCACTGCATTATTTTAATGCTGCCACGCGCCTTAATCCGAATGTAGCCGTGATCTGGGCGATTAGCGCGGCAACCTATTGCTACATAGGTCAGCCTGATGTAGCGCTGAGGCACCTGGAACGATACAAAAGCCTGACTCCGTCAAATCCGAATACGCATGTTTGGGATAATGTATTCACCACCGCCTATCTGATTGGGCGGGATTATGAACAGGCCCACCGCCATGGCCGACGTTTCGTGCGCGAGAATCCCGATTTCTGCAACGGCTACAAACCGTTGATCGCTGCACTCGGTCATCTCGGTCGCCGTGAAGAAGCGGCACCCTATGTGCAAAAACTCCTGCAACTGGAACCGCATTTCACCATTGCGCAATTTACCCTCACCTATCCCCTCGCCCGGCAGGAGGACCGTGACAATTACGCCCGCGGTCTGGAATTGGCCGGCGTGCCGAAGGGCTGAAACCTTGCGCTACTCACCCCGCTTGCGTGAGTGAACGAAGCGTGTCGGCCCGTGCCCAAAGCCCAATGGCCGAGCCCATCATGAGCAAGCGGCTGCAAGGCACGCTCTGGGCCGCGCTCACGGTCATTGTCTGGTCTGCCTGGCCGGCCTTTACGCGTCTGGCGGTTACCGTATCCGTCACCCCTGCTGATATTGTCCTGCTGCGTTTTGGCATTGGGGGCTTGATCCTGCTGCCGGTGCTGCTGCGGCTGGCGGGCTCCATGCCGCGCCATGCCTGGCTTGAGGGGCTCTGGTTCGCGCTGCTGCAAGGCGCGCCGCTGGCGATGCTGACAACACAAGGCTTGGCTCTTGCACCGGCGGGGCATCTGTCGCTTTCCACCGGCCTCATGCCGCTGTTTACCAGCCTGCTCTGCTTTTATTTTTTGGGTGAGGCGATTTCGCGTTTGCGCAAGTATGGCCTGGCGCTGATCACGCTTGGCGCGCTCGCCATTGGTGGGGTCAGCGCGGCTAGCATCCATCTTGATTACTGGAAGGGCGATATTCTGTTCGTCTGTGCGGGCATGTTGGGTTCCACCTATCTGCTGCGCATGCGCCGTTCCGGGCTTTCCGCGCTGCAGGGGGCGGCCTTGCTCAGCGTCTATTCCATGCTGATTTATTTCCCGGTTTTCGTGCTTTTCTTTTGGGAATCGTCAAAGCTCACGCAGATCCCAACCTCTGACCTGCTGTTTCAGGGCTTTTATCAGGGTGTGCTGATGGGCGCCCTGACCATGTTCTCGCTCGGGCGTACCACCATGCTGCTCGGCGCGCCGGCAGCGGCGATGAGCCTTGCCTTGCTGCCGGTGGCAAGCTTTCTGCTGGCTTTCTTCATCCTCGGCGAAGTGCCGAGTGTGTTTGAAATCCTGGGCGCTATCGCGATCAGCCTTGGTGCCTTTCTGGCGGCGTTATCGGCGCGCGCACCCAAAGCCGCAAGGTAAATCAGTTAAGCCCAAGCGCGGCAAGATCGAGCACCCAAGGCACATCCGTATCACCCGTCGCCGCACCCGCACGCGTCAGCAAGGCATGCGCCTGACCACGATGATGCGTTTGGTGATTGAAGAAATGCCCGACCGTGATCCAATACGGCATGCTGACTTCACGCTCCACAATGCCGGAATACCAAGTGAGCGGCCCGGCCAGACGTTCAGGCGTGAGGCGCGCTGCCCAGGCTTCGATCTTCGCATCCGCAGCCACGCGGCGGGATTTCATCTCCGCCCAATCCGTGATCATGACAGGGCTTTGCTTCATGCCGACAGTGGGTTTCTCCCAGCCGTCAAAGCGGCTCATCCAGGTGGTATCGCCCCAGAGCAGATGGCAAAGCGTGCCCTGAATGCTGCCCCAAAAGGCGCCGCCATCGGCGTGCCGTGCGCTGGCATCCAGCCCATCCGCAGCGCCGTAAAGCCGACGATTCATCTCAGTGTTATAGGCCGCCATCATGCGGCACCAATCCGGCGAGATCATGCGTCACCTATCTGCTTGTAGAAGAAAATAGTCGCGGCTGCGCTGCCATCCGCATTCAGTGCAAAGCCCGGAATGCGCCCGGCTTCCTGCCAGCCAAGGCTGCGATACAAAGCCTCACCCGCATCGTCGCGCGTGTCAAGCGTCAGCAGGCGCCGCCCGCGCTGCGCGGCTTCCGCTTCCAAAGCAGCCATCAGCGCCTGCCCCACGCCGCGCCGCCGCGCTTCGGGGTGCACAAGCAGCTTTGCCACCTCTGCCCGATGCGGCTGATTGGGCGGCATGGCGAGATCGAGCGTGACAGTGCCAACCAGCACGCCATCCGCCCAGGCGACCCAGATGGCTTTCCGATCCAACGCGATATCGGCCAGGCTGCGGCGCCAGAAATCACGCGCAGCCTCGGCAGCCAACGGCGGCAGGAAGGAAACGGAAGCGCCGGCGGCAACACAGGCGATCAGAATATCCGCCAAGGGCCTTTCGGCGTGTTCGGCGGCGGAGGCATCCAGCCGATGCACAGCGACACCGCGCGCCGGCTTGATGAAAGGAAATTCGAGCGAATTGGAAAGATCATTTAAGATCCGGATCGGTCCCTGCCGCACATAGCTGAGCTTCGCGTAGAAGCTATGCGCGCGGGTGAAGCGTGTGTCGGACCAAAGCCGGATCACCTCGGCCCCCGCATCCCGCGCATGGGCTTCCGCCGTTGCCATCAGCGTCGCCGCAATGCCGGTGCCGCGCTGATTAGCTGCGACATAGACGCGGCAAATCTCCCAATCCGGCGTGCCGGGCAGCGGATGCACAGCGGCCATGCCGACCACCGCGCCCGCTTCTTCCGCCACCCAAAGCGCGCCATCCTGTTCGGCAAAATAGCTCGCCAGCGTGCGAAGCTCGGGCAGTTCCCCATCCAGATCGAAGACGCAGCCCGGATATTCCGCCCAGCAATCGCGGATCAGCGTAATAAAGCCCGCCGCATCCGAATCGCGCCCGGCGCGGAGCATGGCGCGGTCAGCTCAATTCGCGGCAGAATTCCTGGATGCGGCCACAGGCTTCGCGCAGGTTTTCCGTATTGGTCGCATAGGAAATCCGCAAATAGGGCGACATGCCATAAGCCGTGCCCTGCACGGTCGCGACATATTTTTCTTCGAGCAACGCCATGGCGAAATCCGTATCGGTTTCGATCTTGCGCCCGCCCGTGCTGGTTTTGCCGATGCAGCCAGCGATATTCGGGAAAACGTAAAACGCGCCTTCCGGCTTGTGGCAGGAAATCCCCGGCGCCGCATTCAGCATATCCACCACCAGATCGCGGCGCTGGCGATATTCTTCTGCCCTTTCGCGCACCAGATCCTGCGGCCCATCCAGGGCAGCGGCAACCGCTGCTTGGGAGATGGTGGAAACCCCCGCTGTCGCCTGGCCCTGCATATTCATCATGCCCTTGATCAGCGCCTTGGGCCCACCGCAGAAGCCCACGCGCCAGCCGGTCATGGCATAGGTTTTCGACGCGCCATTCACCGTGAGGGTACGGTCCTTCAGGCGCGGTTCCACATCGGCGATGGTGCAGAATTCAAACCCGTCATAGATCAGGTGTTCATACATATCATCGGTCATGACCCAGACATGCGGGTGCTTCATCAACACCGCCGCAATTGCCTGCATTTCCGCGCGTGAACAGGCGGCACCGGTTGGGTTGTTCGGAAAATTCAGCATCACCCATTTGGTCTTGGGCGTGATGGCGGCCTCCAAATCCTCAGGACGCAGCTTGAAGCCGTTATTCTGCGGGCAATTGATGGTCACCGGCACACCACCCGCAACCTTCGCCATTTCCGCATAGGAAACCCAATAAGGGGCGGGGATCAGCACCTCATCACCCGGATCAACCGTCGCCATGAAGGCGTTGAAGATGCTCTGCTTGCCACCATTGGTGACCATGATCTCATCCAGCGCGTAATCAAGGTTATTGTCGCGCTTGAACTTCCGCTGCACCGCTTCTTTCAGCCGCTTGGTGCCATCCTGCGGCGGGTATTTGGTATCGCCCGCCAGCGCCGCCTTATGCGCCGCTTCAATCGCATGCGGCGGAGAGGGAAAATCCGGCTCGCCAGAGGCCAGGCTGATCACCTTGATGCCCTGCGCGGCCAATTCCCGCGCCTTGATCGTCATGATCACGGAAGCAGAGATGGAAACGCGGTTCAGACGTTCGGCAAGGGCGGGCATGGCGATCCTGTTTTCAAGAATGATTTACGCAGCAAAGGCAGGTGCCGCCCCAAAAGGCGCGGCACCAAAAATTCACTTCATGCCCGCGCAGAATTTCTGAATGCGCGTGCAGGCTTCGCTCAACGCCGCATCGGACGTCGCATAGGAAATGCGGAAATGCCCTGGGCTCAGGAAGGCCGCGCCATGCACCGTGGCAACGCCGGTTTCTTCCAGCAGCGCTATGGTGAAATCCTCATCGGTTTCAATCTTCTTGCCGCCCGCCGTGGTCTTGCCGATGCAGCCGCGCATGTCCGGGAAAACGTAGAACGCGCCTTCCGGCTTATGGCAGCGCAAGCCAGGCGCCGCATTCAGCATATCCACCACCATATTGCGCCGGCGTTCATAGACCTTGCGCATATCTTCAATGCTTTCCTGCGGCCCGGTCAGCGCTTCCACCGCCGCCGCCTGAGACACCGAAGACGTGTTGGAGGTGGACTGGCTTTGCAGCTTGTCCATCGCCTTGATCAGGGAAATCGGCGCGCCGGCAAAGCCAATGCGCCAGCCGGTCATGGCATAGGCTTTCGAACAGCCATTCATGGTGACCGTACGGTCCTTCAGCCGCGGTTCCACTTCCAAAACCGTCGCCGGCTTGAAGCCGTCATAAGCCAGCTTTTCGTAGATATCATCGGTGAAGACCCAAACATGCGGATGGCGCATCAAAACATCCGTCAGCGCCTTCAACTCGGCGGCGTTATAGGCAGCGCCGGTCGGGTTGCAGGGGTTGTTCAGGATCAGCCATTTGGTGCGCGGCGTGATCGCGGCTTCCAACTGCTCACCGGTCATTTTGAAGCCGGAATTCTGGCCGCATTGCACAATCACCGGCGTGCCTTCCGCGAGCGCCACGATATCCGGGTAGGAAACCCAGCAGGGGGCGGGGATAATGGCTTCGTCACCCGGATTGATCGTCGCCACCAGCGCATCGAAGATCACCTGCTTCCCGCCGGTCGCGACCAGGATTTCCTCGGGCGTATATTCAATGCCTGAGTCGCGCTTGAACTTGGTGCAGATCGCTTTGCGGAGCTCAACCGTGCCGGCGACATCGGTGTATTTCGTCTCACCACGTTCAATCGCCGCAATCGCCGCGTCCTTGACGTTGCGCGGCGTATCGAAATCCGGCTCGCCAGAGGACAGGCCAATAATGTCCTTGCCCGCGGCCTTCAGCGCACGCGCCTTGGCGGTCATGGCAATGGTGAGAGAGGGCGAAATACGATCGAGACGATCAGCGATGAGCTTCATGTGGGACAAAACCTTTGCAAACAGCGGCGCAAGCTAATCCCGCGCTCCGGTCGTATCAACCCGGGAATGCTCAAAAAAGCCGCAGCGGCCTAAGCCCCTTGTACGTAAAGCCCTGCTCCGCCAGACATTTGGCACGGGCTTCCTGCCGGATCGGGATATTCACATCCACCCAATCATAGATTGGTGGGCGCAGCCTGGGTGGGCGACGGGTACAATTCGTGACCCCATTGGAGCTGGTCCAGCAGCGGGTCTCGCCTGGTTCCCAATAGGCGGGCTGGACCTGCATCCAGACCATGGCGGGTTTGATTTCCTCAGCCGCCTGGGCGGTGCAGGCGGCTTGCGCGGCATCCGAATCGGCCTCGGTCGCGCCGGGCTTTTCCCAGCGCTCGGCACAGGCCGTCAGCAGCAGCAAAAGGGCAAGGGGCAAGGCGCGCATAAGGGTCTTATACCCCAAAAGACGGGGCCGAATCATGGCGAACCCTTAGGCCCGGCGCCCCAGCAGCCAAAGCGCGATGGCCAGCATGCTGCCCCCCCCCAGCACCACCAGGGCGCCGAGCGCATTCACCTCCGGCGTCAGCCCAAGGCGCAGCATGGAAAACAGCGCAATCGGCAGCGTGGTCCCCGCCGGTCCTGATACGAAGGACGCGATCACCACATCATCCAGCGACAGCGTGAAGGCGAGCAACCAGCCCGCCACCAGGGCGGGTGCGATCAAGGGCAAGGTGATGGTGCGGAAGGCGATAAAGGGTGTGGCGCCCAAATCCATCGCGGCTTCTTCCAGGCTGCGCTCGGCCTCGGCCAGGCGCGCCTGCACCACGACCGCGACATAGGCAGCGCCAAAGCTGGCATGGGCCAGCAGGATGGTGAAGGCGCCGCGCCCAGCGGGCCAGCCGATCAGCCCTTCCAGGGCGACAAAAAGCAGCAGCAGCGAAAGCCCGATCACGACTTCCGGCAGCACCAACGGCGCGCCGATCAAGCCGCCAAACAGCGCCCTCCCCCGAAAGGGGCCAAACCGCGTCAGCGCAAAGGCAATGCCGCCGCCCGCCAACACCGCCAGCGTCGCGCTGGCAGCCGCGATGCGAAGCGAAAGCCAGGCCGCTTCCAGCAGCCTTTCATTGGCGGCCAGCGCGCCGAACCAGCGCAGCGAAAACCCGCCCCATTGGAAGGGGATGCGATCCGCGCTGAAGGCAAAGCCCACCAGCAGCAGGATGGGCAGCCACAGGAAGAGGAAGCCCGCCAGCATCACTGCCCGCACCAACCCCCCTGACTTCATGCCCCTGCCCCCAGCCTTTGGAACCAGCGAATGGGCAGGATCAACAGCGCGAGCAAAGCCAAGGCCAGCGCCGCCGCCAAGGGCCAATCGCGATTCTGAAAAAATTCCTGCCAAAGCACCCGGCCAATGACCTGCGCCTCCGGCGGGCCGAGCAATTCAGGGATGACGAATTCCCCCGCCGCCGGAATGAAGACCAGCAGAAAACCCGCCGCGGCTGCGGGCAATGTCAGCGGCAGGGTGACGCTGAAAAACACCCGCGCCGGTCGCGCGCCAAGATCAGCCGCCGCTTCCAGCAAGGCTGGATCAAGCCGGATCAGCGCGGTGAAAATCGGCAGTACCGCAAAGGGCAGATAGGCATGCACCATGCCGGCCAGCATCGCACCTTCGGTATAGAGCAAGGGCAAGGGCGCATCCGTGATCCCGAGGCTGCGCAACAGATGATTGATGAGGCCCTCATCGCGCAGCAACCCGATCCAGGCGCCGAGACGCAGCAAAAATCCTGTCCAAAAGGGCAGCATGAGCAGCGCAAGCAACGGCAGCCGCCAACGGGGCTGCACACCCGCCATGCCAAGCGCTATGGGGTAGGCGATCAAAAGGCAAACCCCCGCCGTGGTCACGGCGAGGCGCAAGGCTGCGAGCAAAGCCTCGGCGTAATAGAAATCCTCCACCAGCATGGCGAAGGCAGCAAAGCGCAGGCCGAGCGTGAATGGCGGCACGCCATCGGCCGGTGTTGCGAAGGCCATCACCACCAGAATCAACACTGGCGCGGCGACCAGCAGCAGCAGCCACGCCCACAACGGCGCGAGCAAAATGCCTCGCCGCATCAGGCAAAAAGCGGCACTACCGATGCCGCCCCCCATGCCACACCAACAATACTCCCCGGCGCCGGTGGAGGCGCGTTATGCACCACGCGCAGAGAAGCCCCGCCTTGCAGGCGAATGATCAACAGCCAATCATCACCGCGAAACGCTGCATCTTCCAGAATGCCGGTGATGCAGGGCGCTTCATCCGCGCCCGTCAGCCTGATCTGTTCCGCGCGCAAGGCAATGGCGATGGTATCCGTCGGCAAGCCTGACGCAATCACGCCACCGGCCTCGGCACTTTCAAACGCGTCATCCTGCATGCGCCCTTCCAGCACATTCGCCGCGCCCAGAAACCGCGCGACGAAACGTGTCGCAGGCCGCGCGTAAACTTCCTGCGGCGGGCCGATTTGCGCCACGCGCCCCGCTTCCAACACGGCGATCCGATCCGCGAGCGCAAGCGCTTCCTGCTGGTCATGCGTGACCATGATGAAGGCGGCGCCGGTCTTGCGTTGCAGGGCGCGCAGTTCAAGCCCGGTGCGTTCGCGCAAGCCCGCATCCAGCGCTGCCATGGGTTCATCCAGCAATAGCCAGCGCGGGCGCATGACCAGGCTGCGTGCCAGCGCCACGCGCTGCTTTTGCCCGCCAGAAAGCTGCTGCGGCTTGCGCGCTTCCAGCCCCTGCAGGCCCACCAGATCGAGCACTGCTCCAATGCGGCTCCGCCGTTCCTCACCCGCCACACCGGCGCGCTTCAAGCCATAGGCTATATTCTCAGCCACATTCATATGCGGAAACAGCGCATAGGATTGGAACATCATATTGATCGGCCGCGCCCAGGGCGGCACGGGCAGCAAATCCTGCCCATCGAGTGTCAGCGCACCAGCATCCGGCGCTTCAAATCCTGCCAGCACACGCAATAGCGTGG
This sequence comes from Roseomonas sp., assembly GCA_020249435.1. Classification (GTDB taxonomy): domain Bacteria; phylum Pseudomonadota; class Alphaproteobacteria; order Acetobacterales; family Acetobacteraceae; genus Neoroseomonas. The sequence goes on from JADCFQ010000032.1 coordinate 10,477, forward strand.
ATTTGCCGGAACCCGAACCGCCGAGCAGCGCAAAGAACTCGCCAGCATTGATCGTCAGATCAAGGCCCGCCAGCGCGCGTACCGCGCCGAAGCGTTTTTCCAGCGCGGTTGCGATCAGCACTGCTTCAGCGGCCCGCCTTGAAGCGCGACCATAGCCGGCTGCGCGCGCGTTCGATCTCGCGCGGCGGCGTGCCGGCCACAAAACTCGCCGCCAGCATCGCCTCATCCGGATAGACATTGCGGTCTTCGCGCACCGCGACATCCACAGCATTGAGCGAGGCGGGAATGGCATTGGGATAGCGCACCTGATTGGTGATGCCGGCCATTACATCAGGCCGCAGCAGGAAATTGATGAAGTCATGCGCGGCTTCCTTGTTCGGCGCATCGGCGGGGATTGCCAGCATGTCAAACCAAAGCTGCGCGCCCTGACGCGGCGCGACATAGCCAATTTCAACACCCCGCCCGGCTTCCTGCGCGCGCGCCTGCGCCTGGATGACATCGCCGGAGTAGGTGAGTGCCACGCATGCTTCTCCATTTGCCAGCGCATCCAGAATGGCACCTGAAGGGATAATTGCGCGCACATGCCGACGAATACCCATCAGCACCTGTTCGGCCACACGCAAATCCTCAAGACTATGCGCATTGGGATCACGCCCCGCCCAGCGCAGGACGGAAGGCAGCACATCGGTTGGGCTGTCCATCACCATGATGCCGCATCGCGCGAGCCGCGTGGCGTTTTCCGGCTTGAACAAGACATCAAAGCCATCCAGCGCCATGTCAGGCGCAATAGCCCTGATGCGATCAAGCCGAAGCCCCAGGCCCACCGTGCCCCACAGATAAATCGCGCCATGGCGATTGCCCGGATCAATCTCCGCCACACGCGCCATCAATGTCGGGTCAAGATTGCGCCAATTCGGAATGCGTGCGCGATCAAGCGGCGCAAGCGCCCCGGCGCGCAGCAACCGCGCGAAGCTTGGTTCACTGGTCGGCACAATCACGTCATAGCCCGAACGCCCGGCGGAAAGCTTACCTTCCAACGTTTCCAGACTGTCATAGACATCATAACGCACGCGAATGCCGGTTTCGCGCGTGAAGCGCTGCACCGCATAGGGGTCAATATAATCCGACCAATTATAGACATTCACCACGCGTTCCTGCGCGGCGGCGATGCCTGGCAGCAGCAGGGCAAGGAAGGCAATCAGGCGAGGGATCATGGGCAGGGGCTCCGCAGGCGAAGGGCTTCTTGTAGCGGAATTCGGCGCGATCTTGAGGGGCGGAAAAAATATCGCGGATCATGTAAAAATTCCTTGACAATCGGCTTTTGTTCCTCTATCCAACCCTCATCAAGGGCCGAATTGCGCCCGAAGCTCCCCTCCCTCCCTGAACCTTCACCCCCAAGCTTGCCACTAGCAGGGCGCGCGCCCGGCTGCCTGGCAGCGTGCAGGAGCGCCCATGCCCTTCATCGCCAACAATCTCTCGGTGCTCAGCGCCGCGAATGGTTTCACCCAATGGCACTACCGCACCACGGATACCTGTGCCCAGACAGAAGCCGCCGGCTATTTCGCGCCCGCCGCTGACCGGCTGCGCATTGGTGATATCATCCTGGTGCAGGCCAGTGACGGCACGACCATGCTGCCGGTGCGTGCCGGCAGTCTGACCGGGGCCGCCTTGGTGCTGGATTCCGGTGGTACGCCGCCAGAAATTCAGCGTTCGGGCTATCTGCCTTTCAGCGTTACCCTGACGGCGATGGCCGAAGCACGCGCCATCACGCTTGATGCCATGCCGAACGCCATCGAACCAGGCGCTTCCATCCCGGTTGGCGCCACTGTCCAGGGCAGCATCACCAATATCACCTTCCAGCTCCGTAACGCAGCCGGAACCGTCATTGCTACACAAGCTTCGTCGGTTGCAAATGGCCGCGCCACCACCTTGTTTCCAGCGCAGGCCTCGGGTGGCGGTTATCGCGTCCTGGCGCGCAACACGGCGGATACCAATCATTCCACCCTCTCTGCGCCTTTTGCGATCGGTACGCCGCCGCGACTTTTGAATGAAGAAGGCGGCATTCTGCTGCTCGAAGACGGCGGCCAATTGCTGCTGTTTTGAACTCACCCTTCCCACAAACCCCAAGCCTGCCGCGCTTCGGTTCAGAAGAACCGAAACGCTTGGCTGTAACCAGGAAAAGGTAACCCATGTCAGATACCAAGATCAGCGCGCTTCCAAGCGTATCCGCCACGGCTGATGCTGATATGCTGCCCGTTGTGCAAACAAGCGGTTTAACGGTTGCAACCCGCCGCGCGAGCCTTGCGCAACTCCGCAGCGGCCTATTGGTGGATCGCCCCATCCATGTGCGAGACTATGGCGCTATTGGCAATGGCGTGGCTGATGATGGTCCGGCAATTCAGGCCGCAGTCAACGCGCTCAAGCTTGCGGGCGGCGGTGTCCTGCAATTTGGCCCACGCATCTATCGCATTGCGAGTCCTGTCGTGATCAATGGCGTCACGGTTATTCTGCAAGGCGCTGGCTTTACCGAAGGCCCGAGTGAGGCGAATGGAACCTGGATCAGAATTGATCAGACTGGATTTACGCCCTTCACCTTCTCCGGCACCATGGCGCGTGGTTCGATTGTGCGCGACATTGCTATACGGCAATTTCATCCGAACTCAAGCGCCACTTGGGCGCCAACCGATTACGATTACGTCTTCCGTGTGCAGGATTGCCTTGGCGCCGTGGATTTCGAAAACGTCTATCTGGTGGCCGTAAATCGTGGCATCTGGTGCGACAATTCCGGGCGCATGAGCATCAAGCGCCTGCGCGGTCAGGTCTTTACCCGTGGGGTTGAGGTTGATCGCTGCCTCGACATCTGCCGCCTGGAACATGTCCATTTCTGGACCTTCCATACGAATGACATGAATATTGTCACTTGGCAGCAGAATAATCAGGATGCGCTGGTTTTCCGCAAGGTGGATGGTGTCTTCCTGGATGACATCTTCGTACTCGGTGCGCGTTCCACGCTGCGCTTCAGCTCTTCGGCTTCCGGTGTCACTACCAAATTCTATGGCAGCAACATCTATTCGGATTTCGCCCGTTACGGAATCTGGATTGATGGCGATGGCGTCGAAGGTCGCATCGCCAATATGACCACACAAGGTGAGCTGCTGGGTGGTGGCGGCGCCATTCCGGTGGCGGGCGCGGCCGGGATCCAGATTGATGCGAGTAATGTTCAGGTGCAGATCGGCAATCTTCGTGTGGATGTGGCCGAAAGCAATTCCATTCGCGTCAATGGCAGCAATAATCGCCTTGATATCTTTGCGTTCCGTGCCGAATACTATAATCGCCTGAATAACGGGTCATCGGCGATTCATCTTGCCAATGTGGTCACCGGCACGCCCAATCAGGTATACCTTGGAACACCACCATTGCTTGGCAACGGCAATGGCGGGCCGGTGGTCAATGCCAGCACCAACGGCTTCATCGCCTCTGCCGCGCCAGCGGGGCGCACTGATCGGCCCGGCGTGATGGTTGGTTCGCAAGATAGCGGCCTAAGCCTGCCAAGCGCCGGCACGATTGCGCTCAGTACGGGTGGCGCGGAGCAGATGCGCGTCTCGGCCGGGAATATCTCAATGGGTGGTGCGCCGGGGGGGCATAGCTTGGCGATCACCACCGCCGCCGGCACTGTCAATCAGGTCACGGTTTCGGGCGGCGCGCTTGGCGGCACGCCAAGCCTTTCGGCAACTGGTACGGATACGAATATCCCGCTTGCTCTTTCGGCGAAGAACATTGCCCCGGTTCGCCTGAACAGCCGCGGCAATATCGCGCTTGAAGTCAACGCCGTGGCAACACCGGTGAACTTCGTGCGCATCAATGGCTCGGGCGCTGCGGCGCCGCCACAAATCACCGCCCAGGGCGTGGATACCAATGTGAATCTGTTGCTGCTCGGCAAGGGTACTGGCGCTGTGCAGGCAGGTTCACCACTTCAATTGCCATCCTATACCGTGGCGACATTGCCGGCAGCGGCAAGCTATCCGCGCTGCGTGATTTATGTCGCTGATGGTACGCTGAACAAGCGCTTCGCGGTCAGTGATGGCACAAGCTGGCGCTGGCCTGATGGCGCGGTTGTTGCCTGATCTTCAAAGCATGCCCTCGTGCCTGATCCGCCATGCAGCTTGCGGGCGCGGATCAGGTGCCAACCGCAACTGATTCATTCAGGAAGAACACCATGACCTCCATGACAGATTACGCGAAGAATTTGCTCGGCCGTGCCGTTGTTGGACGGCGCCCCGCCTTGCCCGCTGCCGTCTTTATTGCCCTTGGCACCGGTGGTTCCGATGCAATCGGTGTTTCCGGGGAACCTGCCGGCACAGGCTATGCCCGCCAGGCCGTGACCTTTTTTGGCACGGGGCTGCAATACAATGTTTCGCAAGTGCGCTTCACCTTCACCAGCGCGCCCGGTACGCTCACGCATATCGGCGTGTTTGACGCGCTGACCGCAGGCAATGCGCTGCTCTGGGCGCCACTGGCGACGCCTGCGACGCTTACGGTGCCGGGCATTGTGAACATCCCCGTCAATAGCCTGAGCGTCGTTGGCGACTGATCGAGGGCAATGGACCAGTGCTGAGCCACCAAATGTTGCTGCTTGGCTTGAAAAAATTGGGTCTTTTGGTCGCATTTTCCAATGAGCCAAGTGTTGTCACTTGGCTTGAAAATGCTCTCAGCGCCCGGCCGATTGGCTCCGCAATTCGCGCGCGCGGACCAGTACCTTGTCTTCCAGTTCTGCCGCTGTCGCGGTGCTGACCGGCGCATCCACCCAACCGCCGGGGCCGCGTACCTGACGGAAGACAGAAATCCGCACACCGTCAGAGCGCAATTGCCGCCCAAGTACATAGGCGGTTGCCTTGAAGCGCTCATTGGAAACGCCGCCGGGCGCGTGCCAATCCGTGATGATGACACCGCCAAAGGGATCGGCGGAGGCGAGCGGCATGAAGGAAAGCGTATCCAGCGTCGCACGCCACAGGAAGGCATTCACGCCAAGCCCACCGCCACCAGCGCCGCTCTCCTGTCCCTTTTCGGTGCCACCACCAAAAATATTGATCCCACCTGAAGTACCCGCTGCTGAGGTCTGCCGCAGCAACTGTTCGCGCCTGCTGCCCGTATTGTATTCGTCGCGATCGACCTCTCGGGTTTGGGATGCCACGTCACCACCGCAGCCGGAAAGAACCAGCCCAAGCATGAACAGCACGGTGGCGCGTGGCGCGAGGGGAAGGAAACGAGAGGTCTTCATGAAAACCTTCTAGCCTATATTGCCGGATACTGAAAAGGGAATCTACAAACCCGCCAGACCCGCATCACACCGGGGCCATCAGTCGCAACAAAGCCGCTGAGGCCAGCCGCGCCATGGCATTATCTGCCCGGCTGGTCAGCGCCATGGGCACGCGCAGCCCCAACACAATCCCGGCTGATTCCGCCCCGCCCAAATAAGCCAATTGCTTGGCGAGCATATTCCCTGCCTCCAAATCCGGCACGAGCAGGATATCGGCCTGACCTGCAACCGGGGATTGTATTCCCTTGGCCGCCACCGCCACGGGGCTGATCGCATTGTCAAAGGCCAATGGCCCATCCAGCAGACCCCCCGTGATCTGCCCACGCTCTGCCATTTTGCAGAGCGCCGCCGCATCCAAAGTGGCCTGCATCTTGGGTGTCACGGTCTCCACTGCCGCAAGGATCGCAACCTTGGGAGTTTCGATACCAATCGCCTGCGCCAAGCGTATGGCGTTGCGCAGGATATCCGCCTTGGCTTCCAGATCGGGCGCAATATTCACCGCCGCATCGGTGATGATCAGCGGCCTGGGGTAAAGCGGCGCATCCAGCACAAAGGCATGGCTCACGCGCCGTTCTGTGCGGAGCCCCGCTTCCTTGGCCAAGGCGGCGCCCAGTAATTCATCGGTGTGCAGGCTGCCCTTCATGAGCGCTGCCGCCCGGCCCTCCCGCACCAGCGCCACCGCCGCTTCAGCCGCCGCATGGCTATGTTCCGTGCCAATCAGCGTAATGCCAGAAAGATCGAGCGATTCCTTGGCCGCAATCGCGCGTATCCGTGCCTCTGGCCCGGTCAGGATTGGCGTGATCAGCCCTTGCTGTGCGGCCAGGATCGCACCCCGCAGGCTTTCCGCATCGCAGGGATGGGCAACGGCCGTCGGCAACGGGGGCAGGGCACGGCAGCGTGCAAACAGGGCGGCCATCACCTTACCCGCATGGGGCCCGAGCCCGGTCATTTGCGGTAGCGCGCGTTCCTCGGCGGTGGTGGGCGGCAGCACCTCAACCTCGCCTTCCGCCAGCACCACGCCTTCCGGGCCGGTGACGCGGCAAGCAAGCCGAGCAATGCCCGCGCCCTGATCCACATCCAAGACCACCAGGCCCGTTTTCAGTGCATCGCCTTCCGCCATGCTGCCACCATAGCGAAGGTTTTCGGCAATGATCCGGCTGCCAGGTCCCGGAAATCGTGTGGTGATCACATGCGCAATTAGGGCGCCCGCGGCGCGCGCCGGCACTGCCTTGTCATCCAGGCCGAACAATACGGAAAACGCCGCGACGCTTGAAGCATTGAGCCGGTCTTCCGCTTCAAACACCTCACCGCGATCAAGTTCGGCAAGCGGCTTGGCGCGCCGGATATTGAGCATGAGACCCCGCCTTTCACACGAAGCGCATCACCGCCAGCGACGATGCATCCAAAGCCATTGGCCGGGATACTCCCGCACCCAGCCCTCAATCACCTCATTCATTTTTTGCGTCGCGGCGTTGATGTCAATCAAGCCTTCCGCATCGCGCGGCATGGCGATTTCTTCAGTCAGCTCCAGGCGAAAGTGCCCGCCAGGCAAGCGAATGGCGCGCGCGCCATGCACCGGGCAATCATAGCGCCTGGCCAATTGCGCGAGCAGCGGATTGGCGGCGGCTTCGCGCCCCATGAACATCACACGCGGGCCGCGCCCAAAACGCTGATCCACCAGCATGCCAATATGCTGGCCGGCTTCCAAAGCCCGCGCCAAGCGTAGTGGCGCCCCCATGCCGGCCGGCACCAAAACCCCCATACTGTCCTTCCGCAGCCGAAGGATTTCCCGCGCCACGGCGACATTATTCGGCGTGCGATACAACACAGCGCTATCAATCCCGTGCTTGGCCGCTGCCACCGCCGGCAATTCCCAATTCGCCAGATGCGCGGAAAACACGATGGCGGGCTTGCCGTCATCGCGCAGCCTTTCATAAAGCGCCACGGTTTCGGCGGAGGCGCTGATACGCCCCCCCGGTTTCGGCTTTTCGGGATCAAAATCCCAAATCCGATCCATATGCACATATTCGCAGGCGGTGCGGCCCAGATTGTCCCAGGCTTCGCGCAAAATGGCAGCACGTTCCGCAGCAGATTTTTCGGGGAAGGCTGCAGCGATATTGTCCCGCCCGATGCGATGCGCCGGCGTGATCGGCCCCAGATTGCGCGCCAGAAACGCTCCGAGCGCTGGGGCAAGGCGCGGCCCCATCAGGCGCAGCAGGCCAAAGCCCGCGCGCAACGCCAGCCCGATCAGAAAATTCATCCGCGTCGCGCGGTGCGCTTCACAGCGTCACCACGATCTTGCCAAAGACGCGTCGGCTTTCCAGCCGTTCCAGCCCTTCCGAGAACCGATCCAAAGGCACCACCGTATCCAGCACCGGCAAAATACCGCGCGCCATTTTCGCATAGCCATCGGCGATATTGCGCATGGAAGCGCCAAAGGACCCGAAGATGCGCAACTGACGCTGAAACAGCATCATCAGATTGGTTTCCGCCGAAACCCCGGATGTTGACCCGCAGGTCACTAGCCGCCCACCCATTTTGAGCGAGAGCAAACTGCCAGACCAGGTGGAAGCGCCGACATGTTCAAACACCACATCCACGCCGCGCTTGCCGGTGACGCGCCGCGCCACGGTCGGGAAATTTTGCGTGGAGTAATTCACCACATGATCTGCGCCCAAAGCCTTGGCCTTGGCGCATTTCTCATCATCGCCCGCAGTCGCGATCACGGTGCAACCCAGATCCTTGGCAATGCGCACCGCCACCGTGCCAATGCCGGAACCAGCAGCATGAATCAGGATGGTCTCGCCCGCTTCCAATTTCGCATTGTCGAACAGCATGTGTTCAACAGTCGAGAAGGTGATCGGCCCGCAAGCGGCATCTTCGAAGGAAAGCGCATCCGGCACGCGCACCAAAAGCCGCGCATCCTGGTTCATCAGCTCCTGCGCGAAGCCATCCAAATGGAAGCCCTTCACGCCGCCAACATCCTCGCAAAGATTATCGCGCCCTTCACGACACGCCTTGCAGACGCCACAGGTCGCGGCGCCATACGGCGCGACATGATCGCCAATCTTCCAGCCCGTCACGCCGGACCCAACCGCGACAATCTCACCAACCGCTTCCGCACCCACCGTGAGCGGCAGGTTGCGCTTGGCGAAGGCCATGCCGCGAAAGCCCCAGACATCAATATGGTTCAACGCAACAGCGCGGATGCGAAGCTGCACCTCATGCGCTGCCGGCGGCGGGGGTGGCGCGATTTGCTCAAGGCGGAGGTCGCGATCCCCATGCAGGCGAAGGGCACGCATCATGGTGCGGCACTCAGCACCAGGCAGACATTCTGCCCGCCAAAGCCGAAGGAATTGGACAGCACATGGCGCAAGCCGGAAACCCGCCGCGCCTCATTCGGCACCACATCCAGCCCCAGCGTCGGGTCCGGTTCCACATGATTGATGGTGGGCGGTAGGACTTGGTCGCGTAGCGTCAGCAGGCTGAAGGCCGCTTCAATCGCGCCAGCGGCAGAAAGCGTATGGCCGATCATGGATTTATTGGAGGAAATGGGCGGCGGCGCCTCACCAAATACCGCGCGCATGCCAAGCGCTTCCATCTTGTCATTCTCCGGCGTGCTGGTGCCATGGGCATTCACATAGCCGATATCGGCCGGCTGCACGCCGGCATCGGCAATGGCATTCCGCATGGCGCCAATGATGGAAGACCCATCGGGGTTGGATCGTGTGCGGTGGAAATTATCCGCCCTTTCGCCGCAACCACTGACCAGGCCAATCACTATCGCACCCCGCGCACGGGCATGGTCCAAATCTTCCAGGATCAGCGCCGCCGCGCCTTCGCTCATCACAAAACCATCGCGCGATTTCTCGAAAGGCCGCGATGCCTTGGTGGGGTCTTCATTGCGCGATGATAGCGCGGAGAGCAGCGAAAACCGGATCACCGCTTCCGGCTGCACCGATCCATCCGTGCCAAGCGCAATGGCGGATTTCGCCTCACCGCGCTGGATGGCTTCAACACCCAACTGAATGGCGGAAGCCCCCGTGGCGCAGGCGGTGGTAATGGCAATCGGCGCGCCCTTGGTGCCGAAACGCAAAGCGAGCCTTTCGCCAACACCGCCATACAAAAACGTCTCATACAAATCGCGCTGGCCAATGCTCGCGACCGAAAGCGCGGCATGGCCTGGCCCACCTGCGCGCCGCGCCAAAGCCACGCGCTGCGGCCATTCCATCTCGACCGGCGGCATGCCGAGCATCAGCGGCCCGTCAAAGGCACCTTCCTTCATGCCCGCGGCGACCAGTGCTTCGGCAATCGCGGCAGCGGCCATGCGTTCCACACGCACCGGCGCAGGCACGGGATCGGCGCCCGCGATTTCTTCCGGCAAATCCACCGTGCCAGCCATGGTGGTTTTCAGATGATCGGTCACGAAACGGCGAATGCGCGTAATGCCGGAAGTGCCGGCCAACAGCGCCGCCCAATTCTTATCAAGCCCCCAGCCGAGCGGGCTCACCAGCCCAATCCCCGTCACCGCCACCAAGGGGCGGCCCAGATGATCCTTCATGGCGCTTTCTCCAGCAGGGCAAGCGCTTCACCGCGCCATTGGCCGAAGCCGGTCACCAGAATGCGCTCGACTGGGCCATCACCGGCATCGGCGGGGTCCATCGCCGGATAAAAACCACCGCGCGAAAGCGCGAGTGCCGCCAGCGCGACATTGGCCGGGAAACTCGCTTCAACGCTATGACCAAGCAAGGAAGCACTGCGCCGCACCGGCACACTGCCGAGCCCTGCCAGGAAGGCTTCTTCTTCAACGCGCGCTTCCGTGACACCGGTCATGCCGGAAATCACGCCAAGTCCGGCCTTGGGTGCTGCCATGCTTTGCCAAAGCGCCTTGGCTGCTGCGGCACTGCCGCCGCCCGCGCGCTGATGCGCTGCGTCGCTCGCAATGCCGCCAATCCGCGCGAGTGCCGTGGCGCCGCGCGCCCGCGCATGTTCTGCCGTTTCCAACACCAGAAACGCTGCCATGCCGCCCGGAATAAGACCGCCCGCCTCGCCGCGCGCGGAAACCGGCGCGTAATCGCCCTGCCACAAGACGCCTCCTGGCGCGTAGAGCAGCAACATATCCCAGCGTTGGGACGCAAAGGCACCACCCACGAGCGCAATCTCGCCCCGCCCTTCGGCGAGTCGCGCGGCAGCGATGCGGATGGCATCCGCAGACGCTTCCTCTTCGCCCATCAGCGTGCGTGATGATCCCGTCACGCCATGCACGATCGAGATATTGCCCGCCAGCAAGTTAGAAAGCTGCGCCAAAAACAACGTGGGCCGCAATTCGGTCGCGAGTTTTTCGTTCAGCAACGCGCCGGATGCCTCCGGCGTGGCGCCGGTCAGCGCCGCCGTCACCGCCTCATCCACCGCGATGTCACGTTCGCCACCGCCAGCCGCCACCACCAAATGCATATCGGCAACAAGGCCGCGCGCCCCGGCATGGTCAATCGCGAGCCCAGCGGCATAGGTACCAAGCCGCTGCCAGGGTTCCATCTGGCGCTGGTCACCCTTTTTCGGGATTTGCGCATCCAGGCTGAGCGCCGGCAGCGGATGCACCGGGAAGGGCGCGAAGCTTGCCACATCCACCACGGGCTTGGCGCCATTGTTCAGCGCTTCCCAATGCGCCTCCGGCCCCTCACCGAGCGAAGATACCAGCCCAATCCCGGTAATGACGACATCGCGCCTTGTCATAGCAGCCCCAATTCCCGGCCCCGCCCGCGCATGGCATCGGCCAATTCCGGCGCAGGGTAATCCATGATGCGGAAGGTCAGTTCCGCATCGGTGATGCGCTTGCCATCGGCTTCGATCCGCGCCTCGGTCACCGCAAAGCCTGATCCGTCATGCAGGCGCTTGGCGTGTACGCGTACGAGGGTGCCGGGGCCGATGAAGCTGCGGAATTTCGCTTCCTTCACCGCCATCAGAAAGGGCATGCGCGCAAACCCCATCAGATCGAGCAGCAGCCAGCCGGAAGCCTGCGCCATGGTTTCCACCAATAGCACGCCAGGCATCAGCGGATGGCCAGGGAAATGCCCTTCAAACACCGGGGACGCATCCGGGATGCGGCTTTCCACAATGATGGCATCGCCTTCACGCGCTGCCACCCGATCTATCATCTGGAAATATTCCAGGCGCATCGCGTCAGGGGTCCGTGGTTTCGGTGGCGCGTGGCTGGGTGATGCGGTCAGCCGGCCTTGGCCGCAACCAGCTCATCCACACGTTCGGCCAGGTTCTTCATGACGAAGTATTTTTCCGCCGGCGCATTGCCCGCATTCACTTCCTGCGTCCAGGCTTCCACCGGCACCTTGATGCCAAAAGCCTTGTCAATGGCGAAGACGATATCCAGGAAATCCAGGCTATCAATGCCAAGATCATTGATCACATGGCTATCGGGCAGGATCTTATCCCGCGGGACTTCGCTGTTTTCAGCGATGATATCGGCGATACGGTCGAAGGACGAGGCCATGTCAGGCCCTCCATGCAGAATCAGGAGTGAAGGATCGAAGGGCTCTTTGGCCCGAAAGGGGGCCAAAGGCAAGCGAAGCCTGTCTGAGGGCGGCCCGATCAGTGGGCGTGGCCGCGGGCGCCGGCGGATTCAACGCTGAGGGTCACCTGCACCTCCCCGGCCCTTTCGAACCTGAGGGTCAGGGGCACGCTGCCCCCCTGGCGCAGCGGTTCGGTCAGGCCAATCAGCATGATATGCAGCCCGCCGGGGCGGAGCTGCACGGTCTGGCCAGGCGGGATGGGGATATCCGCGACGGGGCGCATGCGCATGACATCGCCTTCCCGGATATGGGTATGGAGTTCCACCACGCGCGCGGCGGGGCTGGCGGCGGAGACCAGCCGATCAGGCGCCGCGCCGGTATTGCGGAGCGTCAGAAAGCCCGCGCCATTGGCATTGGCGCTGGCAGCGCGGGTCCAGGGATGGCCGATGGCAATGTCACCAGCGGTGAAATCATGAGCCAGCGCGGCGGAGGCCGGCAGGGCCAGGATCAGGGCGCCAAGGGCGCGGCGGTTCAGATAGGACATTGGGTTTTCCTTCTTTTCAAGGGTTTCAGCCGCGCGGCGCGGGGGCAATGCCGCCTAGCCTTTGCAGCGTAATGGGGGGTGGGGCCAGGCCCAGCCGGGCTTCGAGGTGACCAACCAGGCGCATAATGCCGGCGGCCTCCCGAGCGCCCTGGGCGGGGTCCCCGGTTTCGCAGGCATCGCCGGCACGGGCCAGTGCGGCAGCCAGGGCGGCTTTTTCCGCCGGAGGCAATTGCGCCATGATCGCTTCAGCCGCCGCACGGGTCGGGTTGAGCGCGCCCAGGCAAATCGTGGTCATTTCCGCATTGATCGCTTCCATATCGCAGGCGCGCGCCAAGGGGGGGGCGGCCAGCAGCAGGGCAGCAAGCGGCAGGGTTTTCAGCATGGGGTGCATGGGTCAATGGCCTCCGGCAGTGCGGGGTGGGGTCAGGCGGAGCGACGGCGCGGGGAAGCGGTAATCGGTGATCCGCCGCCCGGCTTCGGGGATTTCAGTCCAGGCGGCGGTACCGCCGCCATCGCAATGCTGCACCGTTGGGATCCAAATGGTTTCATCCGGGCGGTTCGGCGTGCGCATGTGAATGACGAATTCATCATAATGTTCATTGGGCAGCGGGCCGCCTTCCCAGATGATCTGAGTGATCGCGTGGGTGATCATGCCGCCATGGCCATCGGAAACTGGGGTGGCGAGTGGTTGGCGCGTGATGGCAATGCGCCAGCCGGCCTTCGGCATGGGCCGCGCGACGGTGGTGCCTTCCGGCAGCGTCACGGTCACGCGGATGGTGGCCTGCTGGCTGCAGCCATGCGGCACGCGAAAGGCCGCGCGCAAATAGCCATTGGCCTGGGCCTGGGGCGGGTCAATGGTGACATGCGCTGCCGCCGGCGTGGCGAGCAGCAGCGCAGCAAGAACAAGAAACTTCTTCATGATGCGAAACCTTCCCTCAGAAGCGATATTGCAGACCGGCAAAGACAGCGCGTCCCGTGCCGGGTTCGTAAAGCGCGGAATTGGGCGTGGCGCTTGCGGCAACCGAGGCTGAGGCGATGTAGCGCGTATCCGCGAGGTTGCGGGCTTCAAGGAAAGCCGAAAGCCCGTTTTCGAAATCCCAGCCGGCGCGCAGACCAAACAGCACATAGCTATCGGTCTTTTGCGTATTGGCATTGTCCACATAATAGGCCTGCGGCACCCAATCCGTGGTCGGCCCGAACCAGGCGCCAGAGGGGTGGCGGTAGCGCATCTCTGCCCGGAACAAATGGCGCGGCACGCCGGGGAGTTCGTTGTTTTTATAGGTGGGATCACCATCAAAGCGGAAATCGCTGAAGGTATAGGCGGGGCGGAAGCTCAGCCCATCTCCCTTGGTGCCGATATCGCGGATGAATACCCAATCCGCCCCGGCTTCGATGCCCTGATGGATGGAACGATCCAGATTGAGTGCAACGCATTGGCTGAAGCCCACAGTCTGGCACTGGATTTCATCACGCAGTCGGGAATGATAGGCTGCGACTTCCCAGGCGATATCGCCACGGCGGCCCCGCGTGCCGATTTCAAGCGTGGCACTGCGCTGCGCATCCAACTTGGAAAAGCCCTGCACAACCTTTGCTTGCGGGATCAGATCGGAAAGCGTGGGCGGTTCCGTGGTCCAGGAAAGATTGCCGAAAACCTGCGCCCCCTCCGCTGCCTGCCACAGCACGCCAAAGCGCGGATTGACCCAGCCCCAATCGCCCTTGCCGGAATCATCACCATCGGAGAGGAAGCCATCATCACTTTCACGCCATGCTCTGCCGGCGGAAGCGCCGGCGATGAGGGCGAATCCCGGCAGCACTTCCAGGCTGTTTTCCAGATAGGCATCCAGGTTGGTGGCGCGATCTATGGAATTGGCCGACATCACCGTGGGGCGCCCATCATTATTGAAAAAGCGCAGTGACCGCGTGCGGCCCTTGGCAGCATTCACGCCGATGATAGTGCGATTGTCGTGCCCGAAGAGTTGCCGATCAAAGGTACTACGGCCAAAGGCGGAAACATCCGACGTACGCTGATCAATGTACTGATAGAATCCAGGCGCGAAGGCGACCGGGTGATCCAATTCGCGGCTGACAAACCCAGCGCCTGCTTCTACCAGAATGCCTTCTTCCGGGCGGATAGCGGTGATGGTGCCCAGGCGCGTGCTTTCCAGATTGCGCATGGCATTCGCTGCCAGATTGGCACTATTGGCCGCGCGCGGATTATTCAGCGCCTGGCTCCGCGTCACCGCGCCCGGGATCTGCTGCCAGATATTGTTATAGGCGATGAAAATGCGCGTCTCCGCATTATCCGCCCATTGCCAGCCGGTATTGCCATTCAGGCGATAAGCGCGCCCGGCGCTGTGATCCCGATAGCCTTCCTGGGTCATCCCGCTGAAGCTGGCCCAGGCATCATGCGCGCCTTCCGCCCAGCCATGCGCCACCTGGCCACGCGCAAAGCCGAAGGAACCACCTTCCCCGCGCAGGATGGTACCCGGCGCGGTGCGGCCTGTTGGCGTGATGAAATTCAACGCCCCGCCGAGCGTATTGGCCCCCAGCGCAAAGGCATTGGCGCCTCGAAATACTTCAACCCGCTGGAAGGTCAGCGGGTCCAATTCCTGGAAATCCCCGCTGCCATCAGCCTGATTGATGGAAAGCCCATCCTGGAAAAGCCGCACGCCGCGCAGGTGGAAATTGCGCGCAACACCTGAACCGCGAATGGAAAGCCTGGAATCCTCGCCCCATTTCGGCTCGGCAAAGATGCCGGGGGTGTATAGCAGCATGTCGCGAATGCTGGTCGCCCCCGCCCTTTCGAGGAAATCGCTGGCCGGGACAATGGTGACATTGCCGGGGTTGCGCCGCGCTTCCTCGGCGGCTTGTTCATCGGATGGCCGGGTCAGGCTGCCCGCGATGGGGGCGGCGGTGACGATGGTGGGTGGCAGCGTGGCGCTGGGCGTGGCCGGGGTGCTGGTTTGCGCCTGTGCTGTAAAGGCGCTGGCCGCCAAGGCGGCCGCGGCGGCGAAAAGCCGCGCATGATGGGTGTGGAACACGAAAAATCTCCTGAGGTCGAATAACGGGACGGCTCTTGGCCGCCCGCATTCGGGCGGCCTCAGGAGAAGGCTGGGGGACCGGTTGGGTCGTAAGGCGGTGCGCGTGCTGCCGGGCGCCAGCCAGCATCACCGATGGCAAACCAGATGATCGCGGCGCCGGGTTCCGCCGGGGTGGAAAGCAGGGGCGCGGCGGGGAGATCAGCCTGCGGCAGGGCATGGCAGGCGAGGCAGAAGCCGCTATGGGCTTCGGGCGCGGGCAATTCTTCCCCACCCGGCCCCAGATGCACGGTGCGGTCCCCATCCGGGGAACAGATGACCGCAGCCATCCCCGCATTGCTGGTATGGGCAAGGCAAAGCGCTGGCGCCAATACGGTTTGCACCAGGAGCAATGCCGCAATCAGGCGCGTGAGGAGGGTGGCGGGGCGTTTCACGGGAGGGTGCTTAATCCCGTGGGCGGGGGATGCCAAGTCCTACAAGGCGGTTAGTCAAAATTGATCTGGGGAGAGTCATGTACATTTTCCTGGGCGCCGAAAAAGCATCACTCTACAGATGCGGAGCGCGATAGATCCTCGCTCGATTAACTACTGGGCCATCAAGCTTTATTCCGACCTCAGTTGGTTTTGCGATGACAAGACTTACCTGCTCAACTCCAGACAGCTGGAGGCTTAAAATTTGGCGCTGAACGCAGCGTCGTTCGCCTAGCAGGTATAGATAATCGCCAACCTTGATGCTGACCCCCTCAATGGTGCCCACCATGATGTGGTTTGATAGAGATTCACTGACCGAACCTAAGCTTCCCACAACCTCCATAGAATCTAAGCGTTGCAGTTTGTGTTTTCTTACAAGTTCATCAATCACCGCACATACCGCGATCAGAAAATTTGCATAGTCTTCAAGGTCTTCTAACAGGCTGCTGAAAAGCCGTCATTGAGCATCGTCGTTTTGTCTCGCGCGGATGTTTTCAACGCTGCGCGTGCCTGCGCACAGCCATTTTCAGTGATTCTTTGGCCCAGTCGGCACACTCTGGACAGACTCCCGGCATC
>JADCFQ010000033.1 GCA_020249435.1 Roseomonas sp.
CACCCGCTTTTCAAGATCAACATAGCTGAACAGGGAACCAGCCACCGCGTCATTGCCACGCATCGCAACCTCGACCAAATGCAACGACAGTGAATCATAAATACGCAAATCAGGCTACGAATTTCAGCAGCCTGCTAGGCGATCCGGGTCCAATGCGGGTGTCGGTGATCATTTTTCTTCCCAGGCAAAATGGGGCTCCCAAACGCGCAAACTCTGCTATGAAGGAAGCCTTGACGAAGATGGAGCCTGACTGCGCCATGATTGCACCGCCGCGCTCAACACGATTGATGTTTGATGTTACCGACCTCATCCAGTACATGAGAGCTTCCAGGATCCCAACAGGCATTCAGCGCGTACAGCTTCAGATCATCTATTTTGCCTTGACCGATTACAAGGCTGAGGCAAATCCAATCGTGGTCCATTTCGATCTGGCCGGCGGCAGGTGGCTTCCGATCGAATCAGAAATGTTTTTGGCGCTACATAATGCCGCTGAATCAGGTGATGAGCTTCTTGAGGAGGATCTTCATGGACTGCTCCACCGTCTCGATCATCCCGCCTTGCCGGAGGATTATTTGGACATTCAACTTCGGGAAAATGATTTCATTCTCGTGAATCTGGGGTCCTCGTGGTGGATTGGAAATTATTTCCTTAAACTCCGTGAGTTGCGAAAGAAGTATAACATTCGCTACGTTCCGATGATCCATGATGTGATCCCCCTCATGACTCCTGAGCATTGCTCCCAGCCACTCGTCGAAGAATTCTGCCAGTGGTTCTCTAGCCTCCCCTTTGAGGTAGATGGCGCAGTGACGAACTCGCATTGGTCTGCAATGGATATTCGCCATAAGGTTGCGGAGTTCTTACCTAAAGCCGATTTTCCGATTTATCCCATTGCCTTGAATGGTGATATGCGAAAAGATATTTCAACACGCACAGCCACCACGAACGACATTATCAGCCATCTTATCCCGCCGGGCACCACCTTCGTCCTTTGTGTCAGCACCTTGGAGAGCAGGAAAAATCATCTGCAAATTTTCAGGGCCTGGGAAAGGTTATTGGCCAATCACGATACAGCCAATTTGCCCATGCTTGTCTGCATAGGCAAAGCCGGGTGGCTTTTCGACGAGGCGGCTGAATTTCTGCGCGCCCGGCCGGCTCTCGGCGCGAAAATCATGCTGATTTCAAGCGTCACGGATCAATCCTTGGCGGCACTTTATCAGGAAAGCCTTTTCACCATTTTCAACAGTCGTTATGAAGGCTGGGGCTTACCCATCACAGAGAGTCTCTCTTTCGGTGCATTGCCGCTCATTGCTTGCCATACATCCTTGACCGAAGCCGGGGGCCGGGCGGCAGTTTATTTCCGAAGTGATGATGTTGATGATTTGTACGGTAAGCTCGAAATACTGATTTTCAATGCCGAAGAAAGAAAGCGCCTATCCGATCATGCACGCGCCAATGCCAACCTGCGTAGTTGGAAGGAAGTGGCTCATGAATATATTGATACGATCTTGAGCATAGAACCTTCAGCCACCACAAGACAGAAGGAGTTGCTGCGCGTACCGATTGGAGAAATCATACATATCGGAAAATCCAATGCGCTGGCCCCGAATGTTGATCTTGCCTTGGCTAATCTTCTGCGTGACGGGCTGAATTGGCATGATCTTGAGCATTGGGCGAATTGGACAAAGCCCGGTATCGTCACCATCCAACTGCCTCTGCCCGATGAGGTCATTGGGCAGGACTTGATGCTGTTTCTCCGCATTAGAGGTCCATTGATCGCCACCCCCATCACAATCACGTGCTGCCTAGATGATCGGCCTCTTGGTTCCCCACTTGAAAGGACGATGCAAATTCTTGAATGGCATAGCGTCATATTTCACCTCAGACCAGATTCATACAATTTATTCGTACATATCGATACAGGCGCAGGCACTCCTCTACTTTGGCCAGATCCTCGCCATGCGGGAATTGCTGTTGTGGATCTCATGCTGTGCAATGCGCATGACACTGTATCGCAACAAAATTTCATGAGCACCTTTCCGGAGTTGCATCAGTCTCTCACAAATGGCGCACACGTCACCATGCACCAGATATAGCTCATATCCTGCCGATAAACTTGCCATCGCCTGAAGGGACAACAATCATGCTCAGCGAACCAGGCCATTACGATTACATGCCATGGCGGAGACGCCCCAAGATCACTTGGCCCAATGGCGCACGTATCGCCTTTTGGGTGGCGCCTAATATTGAGCATTATGAACTGGACCCTCCGCCCAATGCGCGCCGCATGCCCTGGACCAGGCCACAGCCTGATGTGCTTGGCTATTCCTGGCGTGATTATGGCAATCGCGTGGGTTTTTGGCGCATGGCCGATGTCATGGCGCGGCACGGCGTGCGGGGTAGTGTTTCGCTCAATGTTGCGGTCTGTGATCACTATCCTGAAATCATCGAACGTTGCTGCGAACTCGATTGGGAATTGTTCAGCCACGGCACCTATAATACGCGCTACTTCTACGGCATGAATGAGGATCAGCAACGTGCCGTCATTCGGGAAAATCGTGAGACCATCAAACGCGCCAGCGGGCAGGAATTGGATGGCTGGCTGACACCGGCGATTTCCAATGATGAGACCACGCAGCATTTGCTGGCCGAAGAAGGGATCAAATATACGCTGGATATGCTGCATGATGATCAGCCGACACCCATCAAGGTGCGCAGCGGCCATTTGATCAGCATTCCCTATTCGCTTGAAATCAATGACGTGCCGCTGCTGGTCATGCGCAATACGCCGCCTGAGCGCTTCGCCGCCATTTGCAAGGCGCAATTCGATCAGCTTTACGAAGAAGGTGCGGAAAGCGGGACGGTGATGTGCATGCCGCTACATCCCTTTCTGATCGGCCAGCCGCATCGCATCAGCGCCTTGGATGATGTGCTGCGCCACGTGGTGGGCCATGACAAGGTCTGGCTCGCAACCGGGCGGGAAATTGCTTCCTGGTATACAGAACATCATCTGGCGGAAGCGCAATCCTGGATCGCAGCGGGGACACCATGAAGACCGTGCCTGAAGATTACCTGCACTACCCGCAGCGTCGGCGCGGGATGGATCATGAAATCTATCCCTTCCGCGCGTTGCCGAAAGCGCAGCCGGTGACCTGGCCGAATGGGGCGCGCATCGCGCTTTGCATCGCTGTGCATATGGGCCATTTCCCGATGGATATGCCACTCAAGCCCTTTATCGCGCCGGGCGGCATGGAACGGCCTTATCCTTCCTATTGGGATTATACGCTGCGCGATTATGGGAATCGCATTGGCGTCTATCGGCTGATGAACTCACTCGCAGCGCGCGGTTTGCCCGCCACCGCCTTGCTGAGTGCTGTGCTTGCGCAGCGCTACCCCGCGTTGATGGCTGATCTTGCGGCGGCGCAATGGGAAATCGCCTGTGCTGGGCTGGATATGGGGCGGCTGCATCATAGCGGCGTGCCGCTTGAGGAAGAACGCGCCACCGTACATGAAGCCGCGGCCCTGCTGCGTAGCCGGTTCGGCGCTTCGGTACGCGGCTGGCATTCTCCGGCACATTCCGAATCAAGCCACACGCTGCGCCTGGTTGCGGAAGCCGGCTTCAGCTTCACCACTGGCTGGGCGAATGATGACATGCCCTATGTCATGACCACCGATGCCGGCCGCCTGATCTGCATGCCGCTGTCACAGGATTTGTCGGATCAACGCATGCTGCATCAGCAGCATCTGCCGACCGAGGATTTCACCAACGCCATTCTGACCGCACATCAAACGCTGGACCGGGAAGCTGAGGCTACCGGTAGCGGACGCATTCTAGTGGTGCCGATCACACCCTGGCTGATGGGCGCGCCGCATCGCATCCGCGCCTTCAATGCCATGCTGGATGGCATCATGGCGCGCGGCAGCATCTGGCCCGCCACCATCGGCCAAATCGCGGATCACTGGCGCGCACAAAACCCAAACTAATCCTTGGGCGCGCCCATGGCGTAAGGCTTCAGCGCCGCATTGATCATGGCATGGGTTGGTGCGGGCACGCCAAGCGCGCGGCCCAGCGCCACGACCTTGCCCGATAGCCAGGGCAATTCAATGCGATTGCCGCGTATCAAATCCACCGCCATGGAAGCGCGCATGCCAAAAGGTGCGCCCATGGTGAATTTCATGCTGCGATCGAGCACATCATCCGGCAACCAAACACCCTTGGCGCGGGCAAGGGCGATCACTTCTTCAAATCCAGCGCGGAAATAGGGCGCGATGTCAGGATCATCGCGCAATTCACCAAGCGGGCGCCGCGTCAGCGCCGTCATGCCGGAATTCGTCGCCAGAATAATGAATTTCAGCCAAAGCTCCGTCAGAATGCGGTCACTCAGCGTCGCGTCAAAACCGGCGCGCTGGCACCATTCCAGAAATGTCTTACCGCGCGCCGAGATGCTGCCATCCAGCTCCCCAAAGGCGAGGCGCATGAAGGTGCCGGTCTGGCGAATGACGCCAGGCGCATCGATGGTTGCGCTGATTTGCGCGACACCCCCCATCACCGCTCGCGCGCCAAGAATGGGGATAAGTCTTTCGCTGACATCAATGCCATTCTGCAGAGGCAATACGGCGGTAGAGGGGCCAATCAGGGGGCGAATGGCCTCACCTGCGGCCTCCACATCCCACAGCTTTACACAAAACATGACCAAATCTACCGGCCCGATGCTGGCCGGATTATCAGTGGCCTTGGTCGGCACCAAATGCGTGTCACCGCGCCCGCCCGTGATGCGCAAACCATCACGCTGCATCGCGGCCAGATGCGCCCCGCGGGCGATGAAGGTGACATCCGCACCGGCTTTGGCCAAGGCCGCGCCAAAACCACCGCCGACACCACCTGTTCCCATCACTGCAATGCGCATCATCACTCTCCTGCTTTCAAAGACATCCTATCCCCTTGCGGTCTGCCTGTCATGCTGACCGCGACGCTTTAAGCCTCGAAACCCCCGTGCTTTCCTGTCATACTAATGCGGCTTCATCGACAACGGCAGCAGCAGCATGGCCTTCGTACAGACTATCGGCACCACGCGTTATGTCTTCCCCGATCTGAAGACATTGTTGGCGCGCGCGACCCCCTTCCGATCCGGTGATGCGCTGGCCGGTGTGGCCGCCGAAAGCGCCGAGGAACGCATCGCCGCGCAACGTGCCTTGGCGGATGTACCGGTCAGGCATTTCCTGTCTGAAAGCGTGATCCCCTATGAGGTGGATGAGGTCACGCGCCTTATCCAGGATAGCCACAACAACGCGGCCTTCGTGCCGATCAGCAGCCTGACGATAGGCGGTTTGCGTGATTGGTTGCTTTCTGAAGCGGCCGATAGCGCAACACTCGCTGCGTTGGCGCCGGGGCTGACGCCGGAAATGATGGCGGCTGTCTCCAAAATCATGCGTGCTGCAGATTTGATTTCGGTTGCAGCGAAATGCGTGAATGTCACGCGGTTTCGCAATACCATCGGCCTTCAGGGGCGGCTTTCCATCCGTCTGCAACCCAATCATCCAACCGATGATCCGCGCGGCATTGCGGCCGCCACCTTGGATGGGCTTTTGCTTGGCGCCGGTGATGCGGTGATCGGCGTCAATCCCGCGACAGATAATGTGGAAGCGGTGTTGCGCATTCTGGATATGCTGGATCGCCTGCGCATTGCCTATGACATACCAACGCAAAGCTGCGTGCTGGCGCATGTCACCACCGCCATGCGCGCCATGGATCTGGGTGCGCCGGTTGATCTGGTGTTCCAATCCATTGGCGGGACTGAAGGTGTGAACCGGTCTTTCGGTGTTGATTTGGCCCTACTGACTGAAGCGCATGAACAGGCGCTGTCGCTCAAACGCGGTAGCCTTGGGCAGAATGTCATGTATTTCGAAACCGGTCAGGGCAGCGCGCTGAGTGCGGATGCGCATCACGGTGTGGATCAGCAAACCCTGGAAGCGCGCGCCTATGCGGTCGCGCGGCGCTTTTCGCCGCTGCTGGTCAATTCAGTCGTGGGCTTCATCGGTCCGGAATATTTGTTTGATGGCAAGCAGATTCTCCGTGCCGGCCTTGAAGATCATTTCTGCGGCAAGCTGCTTGGTCTGCCGATGGGAGTTGATGTGTGCTACACGAACCACGCGGAAGCAGATCAGGATGATATGGATGCGCTGCTGACGTGCCTCGCCGCTGCCGGTGTTACTTACGTCATGGGCGTGCCGGGCGCGGATGATGTGATGCTCGCCTACCAATCCACATCTTTCCATGATGGGCTTTATGCGCGCGCGGCGCTTGGCAAACGTCCCGCGCCTGAATTTGAGGCTTGGCTGAACCGCATGGGCATTGGCAGCACTACTGAGGCGATCCCTGCGCGCCTATCCCCCGCGCTGATTGGCCTTGGATGACCACGCCCAGCAAATGGCGCGATCTGCGCCGCTTCACCGATGCGCGTGTGGCGCTGGGACGTGTGGGCAATGCGCTACCCACTGCTGCGCATCTTGATTTTCAGGAAGCGCATGCGTGCGCACGTGATGCGGTTTGGTCCAGCCTGGATGTGGCACAATTGGGTGTAGCGTTCGGCCCACTTGGCCTGCCGATACATCACGTGACCAGCCAGGCGGAAGAACGCCGGCGTTATTTGCTGCGCCCCGATCTTGGCCGCAAGTTGCGGGAAGGCACCACGCTACCCAAGGCGAAAGGCAGCATTGCGCTGGTGGTTGCAGATGGGCTTTGCGCGCGTGGCGTACAGCAGCAGGCGCCGGCTTTGCTTGCTGCATTGGTGCCGGCACTCGGCACGGCAGGCTTCACATCTGGGCCTGTTATCATTGCCGAACAGGCGCGCGTCGCGCTTGGCGATGACATCGCGGGGGCGATGGAAGCTGCGGCGGTTGTCGTGCTGATTGGCGAAAGGCCAGGGCTTTCCGCAACCGACAGCATGGGGCTTTACCTGACCTGGGCAGCGCGACGCGGGAGCAATGACGCCATGCGCAACTGCATCAGCAATATCCGCCCTGGCGGGCTTGGCGCTGATGCCGCTGCCGCCAAGGCGCTTTGGCTATTGGTGGAAGCGCGCAAGCTTGGCGCGACAGGTGTCGCGCTCAAGGATGAAATGCCGAGCCATGATCGGCTGACTTAACGCTTGGCTGTCATCCCTTCGCGCGCAGCAGCTTGCCCGGCATTGCGCCCGTATCATGCCCAGCTTCGCGAATGGGCTGCCCTGCCACCAGAGTCATGTCATAGCCTTCCACGCGCTGCACCAAACGCCGCCCACCGGCGGGCAGATCATAGATCATCTCAGGATGATACAAGCGCAGTCCATCGAAGTTGATGATATTCACATCCGCCATGGCACCAGGCGCCAAGCGCCCGCGATCCGTCAGGCCAAAGAAATCTGCCGTTTCGCTAGTTTGCCGCTTCACCACGAATTCCAAAGGCAGCCCATCACCGCGCTTACGATCGCGCGCCCAATGGGTCAGCATGAAGCTGGGGGTGGAGGCATCGCAAATCACGCCGCAATGCGCACCACCATCGGAAAGGCCAAGCACCGTCGCCTTGTCCATATTCATCTCCCGCACTACGGAAAGATCACCGGTCACATAATTGGTGACGGGGAAATAGAGCATGCGCCCACCATCCGCGCCCACCAGGAAATCATAGCAATAGGAAGCCGGATCCTGCCCCGCCTTGGCGGCAAGTGCTGCGATGCTGCGTTCACGCGGCGGTTCGTAATCCGGCGGATCGCCCAATTCGAACATATTGTCCCAGCGCGTCGCGATCTGGCGTGACAGCGGCGGCAGCACATCCAAAAGCCGCTTCGATGCTTCTTCTGAAAGGATTTTCCGCCGCGTTTCAGGGTCACGCAGCCGCGCCAATTGCTCGGCCGGCGGCAGCCCCGCCAGCGCCGCGAAACTCTCACGCAATGCAAAGGGATTGAGCGAAGTTGTCAGCCCCAAAATCAACCCCACCGTGCGCCCTGCGACTTGCGCTGCGAGACTTAGCCCTTCGGCACGCGCCTCATGCACGCCTTGCATCAGGCGCTTCCAACGCTGCGGGTCATAGGCACGATCAGTCAGCAGGAACCAAACCGGGCGCTTGGTGGATTTCGCCACTTCACGCAGCCAGCGGAATTCCGCCGCCTCATCTTCAAAATCGCTCAACATGCCGAAAGTACCGCGCCCGGCCTTGCCCATAGCGCGACCGATGGCGAGCAATTCCTCTTCTTCCGCATAGCGGCCCGGCACCAGATCGCCAGCCAGCGTCTTGTGTTGATCCGTGCGCGATGTAGTGAAGCCGAAAGCGCCGGCTTCCAGCGCTTCCTGCGTCAGCCGTGCCATGGCTTCGATATCATCGCCGGTTGCGTTTTCGCGCTTCAGCCCGCGTTCGCCCATGACATAAACACGCAAGGGATGATGCGCGAGCTGCGCGCCGATATTCAGCATGCGCGGCATGGCTTCCAAAGCATCAAGATATTCGGGGAAGCTTTCCCAATTCCACTTCAACCCCTCACTGAGCGTGATGCCGGGAATATCTTCCACGCCTTCCATCAGATCAATCAGCGCCTGTTGGTGGCTTTTCTGCACCGGCGCAAAACCAACGCCGCAATTGCCGAATAGCAGCGTCGTCACACCATGCCAGGATGAGGGTGCCAGATTGGGGTCCCAGGTGGCCTGTCCATCATAATGCGTATGCACATCCACCCAGCCGGGTGTCACCAGCCGGCCTTCCGCCGCCACATCGCGCCGCGCCGGACCAGCCTTGCCGCCCACTTGCGTGATGCGATCACCATCAATGGCAACATCGCCGGTATAACGCGGCGTGCCGAGCCCATCCACAATGGTGCCGCCGCGAATCACGATATCATGCATGGTGCTTCTCCATCCGGCTTGCTGCCGCGCCATATTACGGGGCGGGCGTCTATAAGCGTTCAAGCTAAACAAAGCGACAAGTCCCGGCAAGCGCGCCTTGCCCGCGGCCCTTGTGCTGTCTAGCCTTGCCGCATCAGCCGGGGGCGCACCGCTTTCGGCCCATGCAAAACCGAGGAAACATCCATGGCAACGCCCAAGAAACCGCGCTTCCCCGAACTAACCCCTGGGACCATGAGCGCGGAGCAACGCGCTGCGGCTGAAGGCATCATCAAAGGCCCGCGCGGTGGCTTGCGCGGGCCCTTCAATGCCTGGCTCCGCAGCCCTGTTTTCGCCGACAGGATGCAAAGGGTTGGCGAGTATCTGCGCTTCAATAGCTCGATCCCCGCTGATTTGAATGAATTCGCCATCCTGATCACGGCACGCGTCTGGACCAGCCAATATGAATGGTATGCGCATCACGCCATGGCGATGAAGGCTGGCTTGCCGCCTGCGATTGCGGCTGATCTTGCCGAAGGTCGCCGCCCCGCCGGCATGACGGAAGATCAGCGCATTGTCTATGAATTCTGCACGGAATTGCACCGAGACCACGGCGTATCAGACGCGACTTTCGCCACCACCGCGGCGCGTTTTGGTGAACAAGGTGTGGTGGATTTGATTGCGGTGAGTGGCTATTACGTCGCGGTTTCCATGACGCTGAATGTCGCCGAAGTAAAGATCCCGCCGGAGGCGACACCGCTGCCAATTTTGCCGAAGGCGTGAGCATTGCATGGGGCGGCAGCACGCCGCCCCAGCCTACACCCATCAGCTACGGATCATGGGACAACCCCCCTCCGCGAGGGGACGAAACGCCTCCTCCGCCGGGGTGGTCTGCAGAAGCTTATAGTAATCAAAGGGCCCTTTGCTTTCTTCCGGCCGCTTCACCTCAAAAAGATAGGCCGGGTGAAGCTTGCGACCATCGGCGCGAATGCTGCCGGGACCAAAGGCATCATCATCCGTCGGCATGGCCTTCATACGCGCCACAACATCGGCACCGCTTGTCTTTGCGGCTTGTATGCCAACACTCGCAACGGCCTTCAGATAATGCAGCGTTCCGGAATAATCGCCCGCATGGCTCATGCCCATGGCGGCGGGACCCGAAATGGCATGAACACGGCGCACCAAAGACCGCGTCCGATCATTCAAATCCCAATAGAAGCTTTCGGTGCAAATGGTACCACCAGCCGCTTCCAGACCAAGCGCATGCACATCCGGAAGTACCATCAGCATGGATGCCAATTTGATGCCACGCTTCATGATACCGAATTCGGCAGCCTGCTTCACGCAATTGATGGTATCAGTGCCGGCATTCGCGAGCCCGATCACCTTGGCACGTGAAGCTTGTGCCTGCAGCAGATAGGACGAAAAATCGGTCGTGCCCGGGAAAGGCGTGCGGACCTGCCCCACCACACGCCCACCAGCGCTACGCACGAAATTCGCCGTATCGCGTTCAAGCGCGTGACCAAAGGCATAATCAGCCGTGATGAAGAACCAGGTGTCGCCGCCGGCGCGCACCGTCGCACCGCCGGTGGATTTGCTCACCATATACGTATCATAGGACCAATGCAGACTATTGGGTGTGCAGGCCCGGCCTGTCATATCCGATGATGCGGTGGAAGTTGCGATGGTGACCTTGTTCTTTTCACGCGTGAGTTCCGCAACGGCAAGCGCCACGGAAGATGCCGCAAGATTCAGGATCATGTCCACACCGTCACGGTCATACCATTGGCGCGCGATATTCAGCGCAACATCGGGACGGTTTTGATGGTCGGCGGAAATCATTTCCACCTGAAAGCCGCGTGCGCCGAATTCCTGGATGGCAAGGCGCGTCGCCGCCAGTGATACAGGGCCATTGATGTCACGATACGGCCCGGACATATCTGATAGCAGGCCGATCTTGATGGTATTGGCCGCCTGAGCGCGGGCGCTGCGCCATGGCAAACCGCCCAGTGCTGCCGCGCCAGTGGCGGCAAGAATAGGCCGTCTTTCAAGTTTCATGATGTTCCCTCCTGTGCTGTTTTTCCGGCTTGGGAAAAGCCTAACAGGGTCAGGTCAGAAGGGAAATCGTGCCGTGTCACGGGTGCATGGGGCGGCATGGCGCCACCCCGTGCTTGTTGGATCAGCTCCGGACGAAAGCGCAGCCGCCATCAGCAATCGGGCGGAAGGCATCATCGGCCGCCGTTGTCTGCAACAGCTTGTAATAGTCAAACGGGCCGCGGCTTTCTTCAGGCTTCTTCACTTCAAACAGATAGGCCGGATGCATTTTGCGGCCATCGGCGCGGATCGTGCCCTGGCCAAAGGCATCATCATCCGTCGGCATGGCCTTCATGCGCGCCACCGTCGCGGCACCACTTGCCTTCGCGGCTTGCACGCCCAGATCCGCCACCGCCTTCAGGTAATGCAGCGTGCCGGAATAATCGCCGGCATGGCTCATGCCAATCGCGACCTGACCAGCCACCGCTTGCGCACGGCGCCAGAAGGCGCGGGTGCGGTCATTCAGATCCCAATAGAAGGTTTCGGTGCAGACCAGCCCCTGCGCCGTTTGCAGCCCAAGCGCATGCACATCCGGCAGGAACATGAGCATCGAGGCCAGCTTGGTGCCGCGCCGCGTGATGCCGAATTCCGCTGCCTGCTTGATGCAGTTGATGGTATCTGTCCCCGCATTAGCAAAGCCGATCACCTTGGCGCGCGAAGCCTGTGCCTGCAGCAGGAAGGATGAGAAATCCGTCGTGCCCGGGAAAGGCGTGCGGACGGAGCCAATCACACGGCCATTTGCGGCCTGCACAAAGGCCGTCGTGTCGCGTTCCAGCGAATGCCCGAAGGCATAATCCGCTGTGATGAAGAACCAGGTATCACCGCCCGCGCGCACGGTTGCACCGCCTGTGGATTTGCCGAGCATGAAAGTATCATAGGACCAATGCACCGTATTCGGTGTGCAGGCGCGCCCTGTCATATCCGATGTGGCAGTAGAGGTCGGGATGGTGACCTTGTTCTTCTCACGCGTCAGTTCCGCCACAGCGAGCGCGACAGATGAAGCGGCGAGGCTGAGTATCATATCAACGCCATCACGATCATACCATTGCCGCGCAATGTTGATCGCGACATCGGGGCGGTTCTGGTGATCCGCCACCACGGTTTCCACATTGAAGCCGCGCTGGCCAAATTCCTGCACTGCAAGCCGCGCACAAGCGACCGTTGTCGGGCCGTTGATGTCACGGAAGGTACCGGACATATCGGTCAGAATGCCAATGCGAATTGTATTCGCGGCTTGGGCTTTTGCGCTGCGCCAGGGCAGGCCACCAAGGGCGGCTGCACCGCCAGCGGCGGTCAGGACGGAACGTCTTTCAATGGTCATGGTATCTCCCTTTATCTCCCGGTTGTCTGGATAAGGCTCCCAGAAGCGGCGCTCTTAGCCCAGACGGGGTGGGAAATCCATGCCTATTCCGCAGCCGCCCGGCTGGCGGGCGGGCGGAAGGCCGGGATGACATGCTGGGCGAAAAGCGTAAGGCTGCGCAGGATTTTCTCATGCCCATAATAAGGCGGGTAATGCAGCAGCAGGCTGGTCATGCCGGTCCGCGCCTGTAGCGCGCGGAGCTTCGCAATCACCGTGGTTGGGCTACCATGCAGCAGGGTGGTTTCAGCCAGCACCCCGTAATCCAACGCCTGCCCCTTTTCGGAAACCGAGCCAAGATAGCCGCTGGTGCCGGCACTATTGAAATTGCGGATATGGTGCAGGATGTGTTCTTCCGTATCGGCGCGCGCCTGTTCATCGGTTTCTGCGACATAGACCATGCGCGCGATATCAATATGCCCGGCAGCGGGGTTGTTGCGCTGGGGTGATGGCGCGGTTGCCAATGCCTCGCGATAAATCTTCGATTGCGACGCTAAGGTATCCAAGCCCGGCAGCGTGCTCAGCATCAGCCCGAAACCATTGCGCCCGGCATAACCAATGGACCGATCCGTGCCGCCCGCCATATAAAGCGGCGGATGAGGAAGCTGGATCGGCACGGGCAGCATTTCATATTGCCCTTCGACCTTGCCCTTGTAGAATTTGCCTTCATGCGTCCAGCGCCGACGATGAAAGCCATCGAAAATCAGCTGCACGCTTTCTTCGACAATATCGCGCCGCGCCTCAAAATCCTTGCCCAAACCTTCAAACTCATAAGGCCGATACCCACTGCCCAAGCCCAGCATCACGCGGCCATTGGAAAGCACATCAACGAAAGCGGTGTTTTCCACCACGCGAATTGGGTCATACAGCGGCAGCGTGATCACGCCTGCCGCGAGCTTGATGCGGCTGGTGCGCGCCGCAAGGTAGGCCATATAGACAAAGCAATCGGGCATGATGCCGTAAGTCGTGCTGAAGTGATGTTCCGCGATCCAGGCAGTATCGTAGCCGAGCGCTTCGGCGCGCAGGATTTCCTCAGTTGTGCGCGCGGTCACGCCCTGATGCGGATAGGGTTCTTCCACCGGGTTGGGGTGGCTTGTCATCAGAATGCCGAATTCCATGATTGCTTCCTCCTGCCGATATGTTTGTGGTGGCGTCAGCCGCCTGCTTCCTTGGGGGTCGCGCGTACCTCAATGCCTGCCAGTTTTTCCATATGCTGAATGGTAGAAACGAAATCCTCAGGGCCCGAACCCATCGCCAAAGCCATCGAAAGATATTGTCGTGCAGCCGGGCCCATGAACATCGGCACGCCGAAACGTTCCGCCTCTTCCAGGCATAGCTTCACATCCTTGTGCATCAGCCCTGCCGCAAAGCGCACTGGGAAGCCTTGTGCGCGTTCGGTGATGGCTTGCGGCACGCGCTTTTCCGACATGAAGGAACGCCCGCTGGAGGCATTCAGTACGTCAAACATGAGCTTGGTATCCAAACCCGCCTTGGCGCCCAATACCATGCCTTCCAAACAAGCCAGTGTATTGCTGGCAAGAATGACATTATTCACCAGCTTCATCGTCTGCCCAAGGCCAGGTTCCGCACCAAGATAGAAGATATTCTGGCCGATCTGCTTCAGCACCGGCTCCACAGCCTTTTGGGAGGCAGCATCACCCGATGTCATGATGGCCAGCGTCCCAGCCTCGGCGCCCGAAACGCCGCCACTCACCGGGCCATCAATCAAGTGGATGCCTTTGGTAGCCAAAGCCTCCGCCACGCGCCGCGCAACTGTCGGCCCGGTGGTGGAAAGATCCACGACGATCTTCGCCTTGCTGCCTTGCATCAGCCCATCCGCACCCAAAGCGACGGCTTCCACCGCTGCGGGTGTCGGCAGGCTCAGCAGCACCGCATCGCATTGATCGGCGACATCACGCGCACTGGTCGCGGCCTTGGCGCCCATGGCGGTGAGTGACGCCAAGGCCTTCGCATCAAGGTCATGCACCACCAGCGCATGGCCTGCCTTCACCAGGCGCCGTGCCATGACGCCACCAATATTTCCAAGGCCGATGAAACCTAGCTTCATGACATTCCTCATTGCCTTTGCGCCGGGCATGCATGGCCCGCGCTGTTATTTATGGGGAAGGCTCCGCCCGGATGCGGTTTCAGTCAAGGGCTTGCCTCAGCGCGTGGGGGGCAATTTCGTGAAATCGCCAAACCTCATACTTGGGTGGCTGCGGGCATATTGCGGTGGGAAGGCTGCCGGTTCGCGCAACGCCTCTGCCGCATGCCAGGCCCAGCGCGGATTATAGCTCATGCCCCGGCCAATCGCGATCAGATCCGCCGCGCCATCGCGCAAGGCCTGATCCGCCTGCGCCGGTTCATTGATGAGGCCGACAGCAATGGTCGGAATGCCGGCATCTTCGCGAATGCGCCGCGCCATGGGCACCTGATAGCCAGGACCAAGGTCAATCTGCTGATCCGGGCTGCTGCCGCCGGAAGACGCGCAGATGAAATCACAGCCGAGCTTCTTCAATTCTTGCGCGAAGACGACACTGTCTTGCAGTGTCCAACCGCCTTCGACCCAATCCGTGGCGGAAACCCGCACCCCCAGCGGCTTATGCTCAGGCCAGACCGCGCGCATGGCGGTGAAGACTTCCAGCGGGAAGCGCATGCGGCCGGCGATGTCGCCGCCATATTCATCATTCCGATTATTCGACAGCGGCGACAGGAAGGAATGCAACAGATAGCCATGCGCTGAATGCAGTTCAATCAAATCAATGCCCAGCGCCTCTGCGCGCTTGGTGGCCTGCACGAAGAATACCTCGATTTCTGCAAGCCCTGCATGATCCAGCATGCGTGGCGCCGGGCGGCCAGGAAAGGCGATATCGCCGGGGCTGATCGGGTGCCAGCCGCCTTCCTCCGGCCCGATATATTTGCCGCCCATCCAGGGCTGCGCCGTGGAGCCCTTGCGCCCTGAATGGGCCAATTGCATCGCGATTTTCGCCTGCCCATGCTGCCGGCAAAAGGCGATGACGCGCGCAATCGATTCCTGCTGCGCGTCATTCCACAAGCCCAGATCAAAGCGCCCAACCCGCCCGCGCGGTTCCACTGCTGTCGCCTCAAAAAACATGAGGCCAGCGCCAGAGACCGAAAAATTCCCGTAATGCATCAGGTGCCAATCCGTCGCCTCATTACCGGTGGTGCCGGAATATTGCGCCATGGGGGAGACGACGATGCGGTTGGGCAGCGTCAGCCCGCGCAAGGTGAAGGGCGAAAAAAGACGGCTTGGCATTGGCGGTTTCCTCTTTTGGGGGAATACTCACCCCCGTCCCATCGGGCGCGCAAGCCCTGGGGTTGGGTTCATGAAGTTCTTGTTATGCGGCGCGGCGCCGAGTCCCGTCGGAAAGGGTGAATGGGATGAATGAAATGCGGCGGACCATGCCGGCAAGCACTGGGCCTGCTTTGACGGACCCGGATGTGATCATCATCGGCGCTGGTATTTCCGGCCTTTATCAACTCTATCGCCTGCGAGAGCTCGGCTACACCGTACAGGTGTTCGAAACCGGCAGCGATCTGGGCGGCACCTGGTATTGGAATCGCTACCCCGGCGCGCGGTTTGATTCCGAAAGCTATACCTACGGCTATTCCTTTTCCGATGAGCTATTGCAGGAATGGAGCTGGAGCGAGCATTTCGCCCCGCAGCCGGAAACGCTGCGCTACTTGCAGCATGTCGCAGAAAAATTCGATCTGCGGCGCCATATCCAATTCAGTAGCCGCGTGGTCAGCGCGCAGTTTGATGAGGCGAACCTGCGCTGGACCGTCACGCTTGATAATGGCGCGCAACACCGGTGCCGCTTTCTGATCACCGCACTCGGCCCGCTTTCCGCTGATACAATGCCGCGCATACCGGGTGTGGAGAGCTTCGCCGGCCAATCCTTCCATACCTATCGCTGGCCGCATGAACCCATCAGCTTCGCGGGCAAGCGCGTGGCGGTGATTGGCACGGGGGCCACCGGCGTGCAGGTAATTCAGACCATCGCGCCCGAGGTTGGTTCGCTGACCGTATTTCAACGCACGCCCAATTGGTGCGCGCCCCTACATAATCGCCCGATCTCGGAAGAAGAACAGCGCCAGATCAAGGGCAATTACCCCGCGCTTTTCGCACTGCTGCGCACCACGCCTGGCTGCTATATCCATAATGCCGATCCGCGCAGCGTGTTTGACGTGACGCCCGAGGAACGCGAAGCCTTTTGGGAACAGCGCTATGCTGAACCCGGCTTTGGCATTTGGCAGGCGAATTACCGCGATATCCTGACCGATCCCAAGGCCAATGCGCTGATCAGCGATTTCATCGCGCGCAAGATCCGCCAGCGCGTGAAAGACCCTGCCGTTGCAGAAAAGCTGATCCCCAAAAATCACGGCTTTGGTACGCGCCGCGTCCCGCTCGAAACCCGCTATTATGAAGCCTATAACCGCGACAATGTCCGACTGGTGGATATCAACGAAACCCCGATCGAGCGTATTACGCGCAACGGCATCAAGACCAGCAACGCCGAATATGAATTCGACATGATCATCTATGCCACAGGCTTTGATGCCATCACTGGCGCTTTTGATCGGATTGAATTCAGGGGTGTGGGCGGCCGGCTTCTGAAGGACAAATGGGCGGATGGGCCGAAGACCTATCTCGGCCTGCAATCCGCGGGCTTTCCCAATATGTTGACCATTGTCGGGCCGCATAATGCCTCAACCCGCTGCAATATCCCACGCTGCATTGAACAAAATGTGGAATGGGTAACGGATTTGATGCGCCATGTGCGCGATAAGGGCATCACGCGCTTTGAAGCGACTGAAGCCGCAGAAGCAGAATGGTCGCATCATATCGAAACCCTGGCCGAGGGCTTGCTTTATACCCAGATCGATTCCTGGGCCACGGGCATCAACCGCAATGTTGAAGGGCGCGATCAGCGGCGCATTTTGCAATACCAGGGCGGCGCGCCGGCCTATCGCGAAAAATGTGATGCGGTGGCCGCGCAAGGCTATGCCGGCATGACACTGAGCTGAGGAACACAGCATGCGCCAAAACCCTGTCCGCACCGCACTCCGCCAGGGCCGCATGGCCCATGGCATTATGGCGACCGAGTTTCTCACACCGGGGCTCTGCCAAATCCTCGGTAATGCTGGCACAGACTATGTTATCTTCGATATGGAACATGGCGGCATGGGCATTGATGCCATCAAGGCGCAATGCGCTTTCGCCCGCCATGCCGGCGTGGTGCCCTTGGTACGCGTCACCGGCCATCATTACCATCTGATCGCGCCCGTATTGGATGCGGGCGCCATGGGCATCATGGAACCCATGGTGGAAACGCGCCAACAGGCGGAGGAATTGGCCGCCTGGTGCCGCTATCGCCCGGAAGGCAGGCGCGGCGTTGGCTTTGGGTATGCGCATGATGATTACCAGGGCCAGGATGTAATCGCCGGCATGCAGGCCGAAAACGACCGCGTCATGGTGATTCCGCTGATCGAAACCGCGAAGGGGATCGAGAATGTGGAAGCAATCATGGCCGTACCCGGTGTGGATTTGGGCTGGTTCGGCCATTATGATTTGAGTGATTCGCTTGGCATCACCGCGCAATTCGATCACCCCACATTCCAGGCCGCACTCACCCGCTTTCTGAAAGCCTGCGAAGCGGCGGGCAAGCCCGCTGGTGTGCTGGGCGCGGGGCTGGAGATGGTGCGCGGCTGGCGCGCCAAGGGGTTTCGCAGCCTTTGTTATGGCTCTGATGTCAGCGTTTTCCAATCCGCCCTGAAGGGCGCTTTGGATACGCTGAAGGGCGAAGCAGGTTGAAGACGCATCACGGAAAATCGGAAGACAGGTATGGAATTCAAGATCGGCACTGAACAGCGCGAAATGATCGCCGCCGTCAGGCAATTGGCGCAGAATGAATTCAAGCAGGATGCGCCGAAATGGATGGATGGCACCTTTCCCTGGCCGAATATCAAAAAGCTCGCCGGGCTTGGTGTACTCGGCATGTCGGTGCCGGAGGAATATGGCGGGCTTGGCCTTTCCATTCTTGATTCTGCACTGATCCTCGAAGAAATCGCCAAGGTGGATTACGTCACCGCCATGGCGGTGCTGGGGGAAGCCGGTGTGCAAACCCGCGTCATTTCCCATTACGCGCCGAAGGCGATCAAGGAACGCATTCTGCCGCGCGTGATTTCTGGCGATTGCATCCTCGCCATTTGCATGACGGAACCGCATGCCGGTACGGATGTCGCCAATTACCGCACCAATACCAAGCGGCATGGCAATCATCTGGTGCTGAATGGCACGAAGACGCTGATCTCTCGCGCCGCGGAAGCCGGCATGTTTGTGGTTTTCACTCGCGTGGATGGCAAAGCGGGCCGCGAAGGGATTGGCTGCGTATTGGTCGAACAGGGCACGCCGGGGCTTTCCGTCACCGGCACCTATCACACCATGGGCGGTGAGAATTTGCACGAAGTGCAATTCAATGATTGCGAATTGCCGCCGGAAAACCTGGTGATTGAAACCGACGGTTTCAAGAAACTACTGACCGCCTTCAATACGCAGCGCTGCCTTAATCCCAGTATTTCCCTGGGTCTTGCCGAAGGCGCTTTTGATGAGGCCGTGCGCTATGTGAATGATAGAAAACTGTTCAACAAATCCATCGCGGATTTCCAGGGCATTCGTTGGAAATTCGCCGATATGTTCAAGGATATCGAAGCGGGGCGAGGCTTGCTCTATCGCGCCTGCCTCACGGCCAACCCCTTCCCTGATCCTTTCATGGCAGCTACCGCCAAGGTGTTCTGCAACGAAATGTCGCTCCGCGTCACCAGTGAAGCGGTGCAGGTGCATGGTGGTTATGGCTTTACCGATGAATATCCCGTCTCAAGGCTTTATCGCGGTGCGCGTTACGGCTCGCTTGGTGGTGGGTCTTCCGAATCGCTGCGGGATCTGATTGGCAAGCGCATTTTGGCTGATGCGGGCGGCGTGGATGGCATTATGGGCCTTGATACCTATTGAGAAACCTTGCCGGGCGCGGCCCCATTGTGGTTATGCTGAACCCAACCAACCGGGAGGAACGCCATGAACCATAGCATCACCCGCCGCGCCATCATGGGCGCTGCGGCGCTCACCCCCTTTGCCGCGCAGGCACAGTCGGATTGGCCCAATCGCCCCGTGCGCATTGTGGTGCCCTTCCCGCCTGGTCAGGCCGCCGATATTTTCACTCGTCTGCTGGCCGATGAACTTTCCAAGCGCTGGCCGCAGCGCGTGGTGGTGGAAAACCGCGCCGGTGGTGCTTCGGTCCCCGGCGTTGAATCCGTCGCGCGTGCGCCGGCAGATGGCTATACGTTGCTGACCGGCACATCCGGCCCGCTTGGCGTCAATCCTTCGGTGATGCCGCGCCTGCCTTATGATGTCGAAAAGGATTTCGCCTTCATCAGCAATGTGGTGATGGTGCCCTTGCTGGTGATTGCGCATCCTTCTGTTTCTGAACGCACCATTCAGGAATTGGCCGCCAGCGCCAAGGCGCGGCCTGGGCAATTGGACATGGCCTCGGCCGGCCCCGCGACCAGCCAGCATATGGCTGCCGAACTGCTGATGCTGCGCGCCGGCATTCGCTTCAACATTGTGCATTATCGCGGCAGCGGTCCCGCCATTGCTGATGTCATGGCCGGCAATGTGAAGCTAATGACGGATTCCGTCGCCTCCGCCCTGCCGCATATTCAATCGGGCCGCGTGCGCCCCATCGCGCTTTGCAGCGCGCGGCGCGTGCCGCAATTGCCCGATGTGCCGACCATCGCAGAATCCCTCGTGCCTGGCTATGAAGCCGCGGGCTGGTCTGGCCTTGTGGCGCCCGCCGGTACGCCAGCCGAAATCGTCAACCGCATCAATGCCGATGTTGTCGCCGTGCTGCGTGATCCTGCCGTGACCAAAAGGATCGAGGATATGGGCGCGGTTGCCGACCCGTTGACGCCGGCGCAATTTGGCAATTTCGTTCGCGCAGAAGTGGCGAAATGGCGCGAAGTGGCGCAGGCCGGCAATGTGAAACTGGAAGGCTAACAAGCCTTCAATGCGAAACCATACCGGCGGAAACGCCATGCAGGCAGGCCATCAATAGCGAAAGCGGCAAGCGCAGCCGCCACCACCAATCGGGCGCCATTGCGCCCGCCTGCGCTGCGCGATCCGCCAAGGGCAGCAACGCGAAGATCACCGCAAGCAACAAAAGCCCCGTCTGGGGCGGCAATAGCAACGCCACCCAGGCCGCCAGCATGGGCAGGACAGACAGAACCAGCCAGCGCGTCAGCGCGGGCCCACCGGCCTTGTTCGCCGCCAAGCCCCACCATGCGCCACCGATAAAACTCGCAATCAGGGCGCCATAGGCCGGGCCGGCGTGCAGCGCGAAGGCCGCCGCGCCATCGCCCGCAGCGAGCATTACGGGCATGGCAAGGCTCGGCAGCAGGCCGGCGGCGCCCAGCAGCAGGGCGGGGCGCGGGATGGGGTGCTTGGACATGGCGCTGCCCTCTCATAATTCGGCCCGGCCCGACAAGCCCCACCCTGGCGCCGCGCTGCGACCAGGGCCATCTTACGCCCCATGAATGTCATCGCCCCCGGCCCCGTGCTGTTCATGCCGGAAAAGCGCCCCGCCCCCCCGGCCACGCGGCGGCTTACCGTGACCGCGCCTTATGAACCGAATGGCGACCAGCCGCGCGCCATTGCCGAGCTTGTCGCTGGCCTGCAAGCCGGTGACCGTGACCAGGTGCTGCTGGGTGTCACGGGTTCCGGCAAGACCTTCACCATGGCCAAGGTGATTGAGGCGGTGCAACGCCCAACCCTAATCCTCGCACCGAACAAGACCCTCGCCGCGCAGCTTTATGGCGAGATGAAAAGCTTCTTCCCGGAAAACGCGGTGGAATATTTCGTTTCCTATTATGATTACTACCAGCCAGAAGCCTATGTGCCGCGCACCGATACCTATATCGAAAAAGACGCGCAGATCAACGAACAGATAGACCGCATGCGCCATTCCGCGACACAGGCGCTACTGGAACGCAATGATGTGGTGATCGTTGCCTCGGTGTCCTGCATCTATGGTATCGGGTCGGTCGAGACTTATTCGCGCATGGTGGTGAAGCTGGAAGCCGGCGGGCAGATTGACCGCGATGTGCTGGTGAAGGGCCTGGTGGAACAGCAATATCGCCGCAATGATAATTTCTTCGCCCGCGGCACCTTCCGCATTCGTGGCGAAACCGTTGACCTGTGGCCGAGCCATCTGGAAGATCGCGCCTGGCGCGTTTCGCTTTTCGGCGATGAGATCGAGGCGATCCGCGAATTTGACCCTCTGACCGGTGAAATCACCGCCGAGATGGAACGCGTTTCCATCTACGCCAATAGCCACTATGTGACGCCGCGCCCAACCCTGACGCAGGCCATCACCCGCATCAAGGATGAATTGAAGGAACATCTGGCGAAGCTGCATGCGGAAGGCAAATTGCTGGAAGCGCAGCGGCTGGAACAGCGCACCATCTTCGATATCGAAATGATGGAAACCACCGGTTCCTGCAAGGGAATTGAGAATTACAGCCGCTACCTGACAGGCCGCAATCCCGGCGAACCGCCACCCACGCTTTTCGAATACCTCCCGGAAAACGCTCTGCTGGTGGTGGATGAAAGCCATGTCACCGTGCCGCAAATCGGTGGCATGTATCGCGGTGACTATGCGCGCAAAACCGTCCTTTCCGAATATGGCTTTCGCCTGCCAAGCTGCACCGATAACCGCCCCCTCAAGTTCGAGGAATGGGATACCTATCGCCCGCCTTCCATTTTCGTCAGCGCCACGCCTGGCCCGTGGGAGATGGAACGCACCGGCGGCGCCTTTGCCGAACAGGTGATTCGCCCAACCGGCCTGGTTGATCCCGTGACCGAAATCCGCCCGGTGGAAAAGCAGGTGGATGATCTGCTGGCCGAATGCCGTGAGGTCACGAAGCATGGCGGGCGCGTGCTGGTGACCACACTGACCAAGCGCATGGCGGAAGATTTGACCGAATACATGACCGAAGCCGGCATTCGCGTGCGTTATCTGCATTCGGATATTGACACGCTGGAACGCATCGAAATCATCCGCGATTTGCGCAAGGGCGTTTTTGATGTGCTGGTCGGCATCAATCTGCTGCGCGAAGGCTTGGATATTCCGGAATGCGCGCTGGTCGCGATTCTGGATGCCGATAAGGAAGGGTTTCTGCGCAGCACCACATCACTGATCCAGACCATCGGTCGCGCCGCGCGCAATGTGGATGGCCGTGTGGTGCTCTATGCAGATGTCATGACCGATAGCCTGCGCCGCGCCTTGGAAGAAACCGCGCGCCGACGCGCAAAGCAGGAAGCCTGGAACAAGGAACACGGCATCACGCCGCAAACCATCCGCCGCGATATCTCATCCGCGCTGCAATCCATCTATGAACAGGATTACGTGACGGTTGACGCGCTGGAAGGTGAGGAAACCGCTGAATTTGTCGGCAAGGACCTGAAGGCCACCATCGCGGAACTTGAACGCAAGATGCGCGCAGCAGCGGCAGATCTGGAATTCGAAACCGCGGCCCGGCTGCGTGATGAGATCAAGCGGCTGGAAAGCCTGGACCTTGGCCTTTCGCCCAACCTCGCGGGACGGTCCTTGCAGGAAGCCAAGCCCAAGGCCAAGGCGGATTGGAAGCCAAAGCCCATGGGGCCGGGGGGCGGTGGCTATGACCCCACCAAGGGCAAGGGCGGACGACGGCGCAAGGGCTGATTTGCCCAATAAAACGCCAGCCAAGCCCGCATTCCAGGCAAAACCGGTTCGAATCAGCCTTTGCAGCCCCCGCCCGCAGCGGGTAAGCCTTGCCCCCATCAGACCAAGGGCGCAGAAAACCCGGGTCACGGGAATACAGGGAGATCACCAATGGCTCATGGAATTTCGCGCCGCGGCGCGCTCATTGCCGGTACGGCAATCCTCGCGGCCCCGCTGGTCGCGCGCGCGCAGCCGACGCGGTTGCGCTTCACGCTGGATTGGGCCTTCCAGGCGCCCAACGCCTTTGCACTACTCGCGCGTGACAAGGGCTATTTCCGCGATGCCGGCATTGATGTGCAAATTGACCGCGGCCAGGGTTCGGGAGGCGTGCCGGTGGCACTTGCTGGCGGTTCCTATGATATGGGCTATGCGGATTTGAACCCGGCCATCAAATTCGTCGCCGAAAATCCGGATCGCGGCATTGTCGCGGTGGCGGTGCTGCATGATCGCAGCCCGCTTTGCGCCATTGTGCGCGCCGATAGCGCCATTCGCACCCCGAAGGACCTTGAAGGCAAGCGCCTGGCCGCGCCGGATTTCGATGCCGGGCGTCAGCTTTTCCCGGCTTTTGCCAAGTCCGCCGGCATTGACGCGGCTAAGGTGACGTTTCTTTCCGTCTCCCCTGCCCTGCGTGAACCCATGCTGGTGCGCCGCGAAGCCGATGGTGTCACGGGCTTTGTGACGACGTCTGCTCTCGCGTTGAAGGGCATCGGGCTCGATCACCCGGCGCAGCGCGTGATGATGTATTACGATCACGGGCTGAACCTCTATGGCGGCGCGATTCTGACCACGCGCGCCTTCATTGAACGCAACCCTGCCGTGGTGCGCGGCGCGACAGCAGCGCTCATGCGCGGCTTCCGCGACACGCTCCGCAATGGGCAGGAGATGCTGGATAATCTGCGCCGCGTGGAACCACTGACCGATGTGGCGCTGGAACGTGAGCGGCATGAAATGAATGTCGCGCGCGTCATCATGTCTGATAATGTGCGCGCCAATGGGCTTTCATCGGTGGATATGGGCCGGCTGCAAACCGGCATTCGCGCGGTGGAAGAAGCCTATAACCTGCCGCCCCGCGTGCAGGCAGCGCAAATCTATACGGCGGATTTCCTGCCCCCCGCCGCTGATCGCGCGGTCTGATCGCCCATTATGGCGCAGGCTTTTGTGGATATCTCCAATGTCGCCATGCGCTATGGCGGCGTTGAGGGAACGCTTGCGCTGAAAGGCACCAGCCTTGCGGTGGCAGAAGGCGAATTCGTCGCCGTGGTCGGGCCATCGGGCTGCGGCAAATCCACGCTGATGCGCCTGGTAACCGGGCTTTGGCCGCCAACGGAAGGCCAGGTTTTCGTGGATGGCCGGGAAGTGGATGGCCCGCTTTCCATCGCCGGCATGGCCTTCCAGAATCCCACCTTGCTGCCGTGGAGAAACATTCTCGACAATGTGATGCTGCCCTTGGAAGTGGTGCAGCCGCATCGCGGGCAGCTTCGCGCCAAGCGGGCCGAATATGAACGGCAAGCGCGCGAATTGCTCGCCCTTGTTGGCCTTGATGGGTTTGAAGCGAAATTCCCCTGGCAGCTTTCGGGCGGCATGCAGCAGCGCGCCTCACTCTGCCGCGCTTTGATCCATCAGCCGCGCTTGCTGATGTTGGATGAGCCCTTCGGCGCGCTTGATATCTTCACGCGCGAAGACCTTTGGGCTGTCTTGCAAAAGCTTTGGCTAGCGCGCCGGCCCACCATCATTCTGGTGACGCATGATTTGCGCGAAGCGGCCTATCTGGCGGATCGCGTGCTGGTCATGTCTTCCCGCCCCGGGCGCATCATTGCCGAACGCCGCGTGGATTTCCCGCGAGAGCGGACCATGGAGACCACCTACACCACCGAATTCCAGGATTTGGTGCATGAATTGCGTGATCGCATCAGCGATGCCCGTGATGCCGAGGAAATCGCCGATGCCTCGTAAAGCGCTCCGCAGCCCGGAAGCCTTGGCCGCTGCCGCCCGCAGCCGACGCCGGCTGGAAGCCTGGCTGCCCTGGCTGGTGATCGCCGGCATGTTCCTGATTTGGGAGGCTGCGGTCTGGGCCTTCAATATCCAGCCCTTCATCCTGCCCGCACCTTCAGCCATTGCGGCGAGCATGGTGAAATGGTGGCAGCCCTTGCTCGCCAATTCCTGGGCGACGCTGCTCACGACCGTGATTGGCTTTGCCATGGCAATCGTCTTTGGGCTTTTGCTTGGTGTGTTCATCGGATCATCCGTGCTGGTCTATCGCGGGCTTTATCCGCTGCTGATCGCCTTCAATTCCGTGCCGAAGGTTGCCGTGGTGCCGATTTTGGTGATCTGGTTTGGTGCCGGCTTCTGGCCCGCGGTGCTGACCGCCTTTCTGATTTCCTTCTTCCCGATTGTGGTGAATGTCGCGACCGGCATCGCGACCGTTGAACCCGAATTGCGCGATGTGCTGCGCGCGCTTGGCGCAAGCCAGACGGATATCATCCGCAAGGTCGGGCTGCCACGCGCCATGCCGTATTTCTTCGCCTCCTTGAAAGTGGCGATCACGGTGGCCTTTGTGGGTTCCATCATCAGCGAAACTGTCGCCGCCAATGAAGGCATTGGGCATTTGATGCTGGTCGCATCCTCCCGCTTCGATGTGCCGCTGGTTTTCGCTGGCCTCATCATCACCGGCGTCATGGGTGTGGCGATGTATTGGGTCGCGGTGACCATTGAAGAACGCACCACCGGCTGGGCCACACGCGGCCAGCAGGACCCGCGCCTCGCGGCTGGGGGCTGAGCCGTGGCGGAAGCAGCGCTTCGGCTTGGCATGATGACGCCAAGCTCAAACACCGTGTTGGAACCGGTGACTGCCGCGCTCTTGGCGCAAACCCCTTGGATCACGGCGCATTTCCAGCGCTTGCGCGTCCTGGCGATCAATCTCGGCGCGGATGCCACCAGCCAGTTTGACCCGCGCCCCATGGCCGATGCGGCGGGTCTTTTGGCCGATGCGAAGGTGCATGCTCTGTGCTGGAACGGCACCTCCGGCGCATGGCTTGGCCTGGAAAGTGATCGCGCGCTTTGCGCTACCATAGCCAAGGAAACAGCCACGCCCTGCACGACCGCGACGCTGGCCTTATTCGATGCTTTGGCGGCGCTTGGGGCAAAACGTATCGGGTTGGTGACGCCCTATTTGAATACGGTGCAGACCGCGATTATTGAAAACTTCGCAGGTCTTGGCATTGAAACCGTGGTGGAACGCCATCTGGAAGACCCCGGCAATTACAGCTTCGCCGAACATAGCGCTGGCAAGGTGGATGCGCTGGTGCGCGAAGCCGCCGCTGCGAAGCCCGATGCCATTGTGATCCATTGCACCAATTTCCGTGGCCTGCCCGGCGCGGTCGGGATCGAAGCCGAAACCGGCATTCCGATCCTCGATTCCATCGCCGTGGCACTCTGGGGCGCCATCCGCGCCGCAGGGCGCGATGCCGCCATGATCAAGGGTGCGGGGCGGCTTTTCAGCCTCTGACCTTCAAAACGCCTTACCGAGGCCCCGCCGCCACTGTCCCTTCCGGCGCATGGGCAAATTCCGGCACAAGCCGCGCCAATTGCTGCAGAGCGAGTCGTGAATTCCCTGCCCGCCCCGCCGCCGCCATATCGTCAATCGCACGCCCCACCAGGGCTGCATCCGCTGTACGGGGTGTCGCCACCAAAAGCCCCGGAAAGGCGGTTGGGCGCGGTGGTTCCTGGCCGTGGAACAATTCCTCATAAAGCCGCTCACCAGGGCGCAAACCGGTGAAGCGGATTTCCACATCCTCATCCGGGCGCAGCCCCGCCAGCCGGATCATGCGCCGCGCCAGATCCACAATCTTCACCGGCTGGCCCATATCCAAAACGAAAATACCGCCTTCGGCCAATTCCGGCGGCTGATCGGCGGGATCGGTCGTGCCAACCACACTCGCCTGCAACACCAGCCCAACCGCTTCACGCACGGTCATGAAATAGCGCCGCATATCGGGATGCGTCACCGTCAAAGGCCCGCCGCGCTCCAATTGCCGACGGAATAGAGGCACCACGCTGCCGGTCGAGCCAAGCACATTGCCGAACCGCACCGTGATGCAGCGCATCCCCGCCCGGCCATGGCGCGCTTCGCGGTCAAGCGCCTGGCAATACATCTCAGCAAGGCGTTTTGACGCCCCCATCACCGATGTCGGGTTGACTGCCTTGTCGGTCGAGATGAACACCATCGCCGCGGTGCCAACCGAACGCGCTGCCTCCGCCACCACGCGCGTGCCAAAGGCATTGGTCAGCACACCCTCCAGCGGATCATTTTCCACCATCGGCACATGCTTGAGCGCCGCCGCGTGGAAGACCAATTCGGGCTTGATGTCTTCAAATAAGCGCCTGATCCGCGCCTCATCACGCACATCCGCCAACACGGCGCGGCGCGGCACATCCGGGTGTTTTTCCCGCAATTCCAAATCAATTTCATAAAGCAGAAACTCACCGTGATCGAGCAAGACCAGCATCGCGGGACCAAGC
Organism: Roseomonas sp.; assembly: GCA_020249435.1. Classification (GTDB taxonomy): domain Bacteria; phylum Pseudomonadota; class Alphaproteobacteria; order Acetobacterales; family Acetobacteraceae; genus Neoroseomonas. Next base: position 27,652 of record JADCFQ010000033.1, read on the forward strand.
GCTGCCACCTGCCGAGCCAATTCTCCGCCAATCGTGCCACCTGCCCCCGTCACCAGCACGCGCCTGCCTTGCACCAGCCGCGCCATGCCTTCGCGGTCCAACGGCACTTGCGGGCGATCGAGCAAATCCTCAATCGAAATCGGGCGCAATTCCACGCGGCGCGTCGCTTCACTGCCCGCCGGATCAAGCCTGGTTGGTGCTGGTGCGCGACGCAGCGGCACGCCATGGCGATCGGCGGCATCCAGCAGCGCCTCCAGCGCCGGGCCTTCGATGTCAGGGCCAGACAAGACAATCAGCCCCGGCAGCCGCCCTTCGGCGCGCAGCCGATCCAACACGGCATCCGCTTCTTCGACGGTGCCCAGGATCAAATGCCCCTGCATGCGCCGCCCGGCCTGACGCGCCCGGAGCGATAGAATGCCAATCACCCGATACGGCGCGCGGCGATCACGTTCCAGCGCGCGAATGAAAAGATCAGTGCCCTCTGCCGCACCCACCAAAAGCACCCCTTGCGCATCAGCCGCCGCCTCACCGGCATGGCGCGTTGCCTGCACCAGGGCCAGCACCCGCGCGCCGATCAGTAGCGCACCCAGCAGCAGCGCATGGATCAGCGGAAAGGCCGCATTGGCCGGCTGCCACCCGCCGAGTATTTGCCCACCCAGCCAAAACAGCAGCGCGCCACCCACAGCCGCGCCCGCCACCGCGAGCAAATCGCGTAAGCCCACAAAGCGCCAATATTGCTGCGGCAGCCGCAACACTGCCCCGGCTGCGAGCAAGGCCAGCACCGCGCCGGGTGCGGCCACCACCCACCAGGCCCCGCTTGGCCAATGGCGCGGCGCAATGGCCCAAACCGCCAGCACCAGCGCCAGCAGCGCAAGCAGGCCATCAAGGGCCAGATTCAGCAGAATCCGGTTGGAAGGGCGACGGGTCACACTCCCTTCCTAGCGCAGAACTGCCCCCGTTGGAATCGCTTCACTTCACCCCGGCCATGGGGCGCATCATGAAGCCCGTCAGCCGACCGTAAAGTGCCACAAGCCGCGCGGCCTCCCCCGCCCAGGAGAAATGCGCGAGCGCGGCCCTTCGCCCCGCCTGCCCCAAGGCGCTGCGCCGCACCGGGTCCGCCAGGCGCGCGACCTCTGCCGCAATGGCCGCTGGATCGGCGGTATCCACCAGGGCGCCGCAGGCAGCGTCTTCGATCACGGCGGCCACTTCCTTGGCTTCGGCGGGCGCAATCACCGGCAGGCCGGCCAGCATGGCGTCGAATAGCTTATGCGGCAGCGCCAGGCGGTGATTTTCCGCCCCCGGCTGGAACAGGATCAGCGCAATGTCGCAGCGCGCAGCGGCGGCCAAAGCGGCCTCATGCGGCAACCAGCCCAAGGACGTAATCCGCGCCGTCAGGCCAAGCGCTTCGGTCCGCGCCCAGAAGCCTTGCTCACCATCATCGGTAAAGCGGCCAATCAGGCAAAGCCTGGTTTCGGGCGGGCAAAGTGCCAGCGCTTCCAGCATATGCAGCGCACCACGCGCGCGGCTGAGCGCGCCCAGATGCACCAGTGTCAGGGGCCCAGGCACATGGGCGCGCGGCAGCACGTCACCAAGCGCGTAATTCCGCGCCTTGACCACGCGCCCTTCTCCGCCAAAGGGGGCGCCGAGGCCATCCTTCGCCACCACCACTGCATCGGCAGCGCGCCCCATTGCCCAGCAGGCACCATGCAGCAGGCGGCGCAAAACTGGCCGCACAAAGGCCGGCGCCCTGCCATCCAACCGCGATGGGTAATGTTCATGCACATCCAGAATGACGCGCGCACCGGTCCACCACCCCGCCAATAGCGCCGCCGCCCAGGCATCGGGCTCCGAGGCATGGATCACCTCTGCCCGCTGCCGCGCCGCGCGAAGCGCCAAGCGCGGAATGCCAAACACCCGGCGCCAAGCGCCAAGCCGTACTGGGAAGGTGCTGATCGAAACGCCGGCGACCATCACGGGCGCGCCGCCCGCAGCAGGGGCAGGGCATAGATGCGTGACCGCATAGCCAGCCTCAGCCAGGCAGGCGCCTTCCTTCATCACCACACGAATATCGGCGGGCGGATGCGCGGCGGAAAGCAACAGGACTTTCGGGCGCGCCAACCAAACCGGCGTCAAGCCACCATCGCGCGGCATTCCTCGCCTTCCAGCAAAACCTGCAAATGCTCCCGCATGCGCAACCCTGCCCGCCCATCCCAAAGCGGGATGGGGCGCATGGGCCGCGCCGCAGTCTTCAAAATCTCGGTAACACGCTCCGGCAATTCCTCGGGCGAGGTCAGCCTATTCATGCCGGCAGAAATGGTGATCGGCCTTTCCGTCGCCCCGCGCAGCGTAAGGCAAGGCAGGCCAAGTGCCGTCGCTTCTTCCTGCACGCCGCCGCTATCGGTCGCGACCAGCCGCGCGCGGCAGAGCAGGGACAGAAACTCAAGATAGCCAAGCGGTGGCATAATGCGCACCCCGGTGGGCGGCACGAAACCAAAGGATTTCATTTGCGCCGCAGCGCGCGGATGAATGGGCCAAACCAGCGGCAGATGCCGCGCAGCGGCCGTCAACCCATCCAGCAGCGCAATCAACCGCTCTGGCTTATCCACATTGCCGGCGCGATGCAGCGTCACCATCCCATACCCCCCGCGCGAAAGCCCGCGCGGCAGGCGCTTCGCGCGCGCTGCCGCCAAATGGCGCAGCTGCGTATCCACCATGGCATTGCCCACCGCGCGCACTGCCGCTGCCGCATGGCCCTCCTGGCGCAGCCGCGCCGCTGTCGCCTCATCCGGTGCCCATAAAAAATCGGAGATTGCATCAATCGCGCGGCGATTGATTTCTTCCGGCATATCACGCTCACCAGACCGCAGCCCGGCTTCCAGATGGATCACCCGAATACCGAGCTTGCGTGCCGCAAGGGCCGCCGCCAGCGCGCCATCCACATCGCCCGCCACCACCACCGCGGCAGGCCGGCGCGCTTTCCAGACGGTTTCGCAGGCGATCATGGAACGCCCCGTCAGCACCGCATGGCTGCCGCCTGAAATGCCAAGCGCAATATCCGGCGCGGGCAGGCCCAGATCGGCAAAATGCACACCGAACATGGCCGGGTCCTCATGCTGGCCGGTATGGACCAGTACGGGTTTGCAGAATTCCGGCCCCTCGGCCAGCGCATGCCAAAGCGCGGCGAGTTTCGGCAAATTGGGCCTTGCGGCGGCAACAAGATGGAGCTCGGGCAGCATGATCAGCCCCTTCCTGACATGGCGAAATGCGCTGGCTTCCCGAGCGCGGTCTGAGCGATTGGAATGGCCTCCACCAGCGCGGCAAAGCGTGCGGCCAGCAGGCGTCGGTCATGCTTACGCACCGCAAGGCTGCGCGCCGCCGCCCCCATGGCCGCGCGCCGCGCGGGGTCTTCCACCAGGCTGACCAACGCCGCTGCCAGGCCAGCCGCATCGTCAGGTGCCACGGCCATGCCCGCACCACCTTCGGTCAAAAGCCGCGCGGCGTCGCCTGGGACATTACTGATCACAAGCCGGCCAGCCGCGAGGCCATCCATCAGCTTATTGGGCGCGGTCCAGCCAGCGAAGGCCGGGCAATCGGCCAGGATATGCAGCACGATTTGGCTGCCAGCGAAAAGCCCGGCCACGTCCCGCTTCGGCAATGGCGGCAGAAAGGTAATATTGGGCAGGCCAGCAGCTTCGCGCATCAGAGCGGTTTTCTCCGCCCCCTCACCTGCCAGCAGGATACGAAGCCTGGTTTCGCCCCGGGCCGCCAAAAGCCGTGCTGCTTCCACCACAACACCAAGCCCATTCGCGCGCCCATGGGCGCCGGCATAAAGCGCCAGCACCTCCCAGGGGGCGGCCTCTGGCGGGCGCCAGGGGGCGATATGGGGGCCGAAAAGATCAAGATCACAGCCATTGCCAATCACCTGCACCCTGGCGGGATCGGCACCACGCGCGCGGGCGGTCTCGGCCATGCCCTCCGAAAGCGCCACCACTGCCGCTGCGCGGCGACAGGCGAAATTGGCGAGCATTTCCATGATTGGCGCGATCGGCGCCGGCAGCACACCCATGGCGCGCGGCAATTCCGGCCAGGGGTCGCGGATTTCGAAAACAAACGGAATGCCTCGTAATGCCTTGGCGCATAACGCCGGCAGCGCCACCGTGAGCGGGGTTGACGAAGCAATCACCAGATCAGGCTTTTCCCGCAAGGCAAGCCGCGCCGCCTTAGCCGCATAGCGCAAGAACGCTGCGCTGCGGGCCGCCATCCCCATGGCATTGGCGTAGGTAATGTCCCATTCCACCACCTGAAACCCGGCAACGCGCCCTTCCCGCCTTCCCTTGCGGAAGGGGCCAGAAAGCCCGGTCTCCGCCCCCTCATAGCGCCCGGTTGCCAGCGTCACGCGGTGGCCGCGCGCAGCAAGGGCGCGGGCGAAGGCGAAGCTACGTGTGGCCGTGCTGCCGGCGGGCGTGCTGAAATGCTGGTGCAAATAGAGGATATGCATGGGCGTCAGCCGCGCGCCGCGGCACGAATGGCGCGGATCACCCGATCCTGCGCGGCGGTCGTCATGCCGCTGCCGGATGGCAGGCAAAGCCCCTGCGCAAATAGCGCTTCCGCCACGGCGCCACCCACGCGGGGCGCATCGCGAAACACCGGCTGCAGATGCATGGGCTTGAAGGCCGGGCGGGTTTCAATCCCCTCGGCGGCCAGCAAGCGGCGCAGCGCATCTGCGTCCAGGCCGAAGGCTTCCGGTTCTATGAGCATGGCGGTCAACCAGCGTGAGGACTGGCCCCAAGGCGCTTCCGGCATGAAGGCAATGCCCGGTACATCCTCAAGCGCTTCCTGATAGCGGACGAAGATCGCCCGACGCTGCGCCACGCGATCGCCAAGCTTCGCCAACTGCGCGAACCCCACCGCCGCCATCAAGGACGACATGCCAAAGGAATAGCCGGTGCTGGCATGTTCATAATGCGGCGCCGGGGATCTCGCCTGATCGGCGAGGCTGCGGGCATGCGCCATCAGCCCTGGATCATCGGAAGCCAGCGCCCCGCCCCCGCCAGCGGTAATAATCTTATTGCCATTGAAGGAAAACGCCGCCAGCCGCGCGCCACGCCCGGCAGACAGCCCCGACTGAGTGGCACCCAGCCCCTCCGCGCTGTCGGATATCAGCGCCACACCGTATCCAGCGCAAAGCGAGGCAATGGCCCGCAAAGCGGCACATTGGCCATAGATATCCACCGCCACCACCACCTTGGGCAGCCTGCCCTGCCGCGCAGCCTGCCAGAGCTCCGCTGCCAACAATGCTGGGTCAAGCGTCCAACTTTCGGGGCAGGCATCCAGGAAGCGAGGCCGGGCGCCCATCTGCACGGCCGGTGCCACGGAGGCGATGAAGGTAAAGCTTGGCGCCCAAACCTCATCCCCCGGACCAATTTCCAGCACCCGAAAGGCGAGGGTCAGCGCCGCGGTGCCGGATGCCACGGCCAGCACATGGGCAAAGCCGGTGGCCTCGGCAAAGGCGGCCTCAAAGGCGCGTGGTGCAGGACCAGCAGGGGCCAGCCAGCCAGAGGCAAGGCTCGCTTCCAGCACGGCGATCTCCCGCCCGGTGAGATGAGGTGGCGAAAGCAGGATGGGTGCGGCCAACTCCTGCGCTGGCCGGGGCGGCTGGGGCAACGGCCGGGCGATTTGGACGGAAGAGAGCATAACCATCACCCCCAGCCCCCGGTGACTGGCGGCGGCGCGCATATAATGAGGCTTTCATCAAGCCGCGCCGAGGTCGCATGGCCCGGCATGGTCGCGCCATCGCCGCGCAGCAGCAGGGCGCAGCAGGCCAAGATAAGCCTGAGGTCTGTCATAAAATCAGCATCTTGCCGGGCATATTGCACATCGAAACCCAGCCGATGCGCCCAAGGCAGGGCGTTGCGCCCGCGCGCCTGGGCCAGCCCAAACAGGCCGGGCCCGACCCTGAGCCGCTCAGCCTCGGTGGCACTGAACAAGGGCGTATAGTCACAGGGCAAGGGGCGCGGTCCCACCAGACTCATCTCACCGCGCAAGACATTGACCAATTGCGGCAATTCATCGAGCCCGCTGGCCCGGAGCCAGCGCCCGAAGCGGCCAAGCCGTGCCGCATCCGGCCCAGAACCTGCGCGCATGGAACGGAATTTGAGCAGCGTGAAGGGCGCGCCATGCCGCCCGGCGCGGCGCTGGCGAAACAGGATGGGCCGGCCCAGGGCGAGCAGCACCGCAAATGCCAAAAGCGCCAAAACCGGCGCGCCCAATACCAGCACCAGCGCCGCCACGCCGCGATCAAACGCCGCCTTACCCCAAAGCGCGTACATGCCCTGCCCCCCTGATCGGCGCCCGCGCCGTAACGCCAATCCCAAGCGCCAGACCCAGCGCCAGCCAGGCCATGCGATTGCCGAGATCGGTTGAAACCTGCAGCGTCACCGCCATCGGCAGACACAGCATCAAAAGCCGCGCGACCCGCCAGGATGGCGCGCTGCGCCCAAGCCGCCAGAACACAAGGGCCGCCCCACCAAAGGCAATCAGCCAAAGGGCAAGACCAGGCAGCCCGGCCTCCACCAGCGCTTCGATGGCAAGATTATGCGGATGCCGCCCGCGCCACTCGCCAAACCCTGCCGCCAGGCTGAAGCCACCCGTACCCAGGCCAAAGGGCATCGCCAGACCTGCGAGGCGCAGCGCCTCCTCCCAGAGCGGTCCTCGGCCGGAGCTTTCCAGCATATTGGGCGCGAGGATACGTTCCAGGGCGCGGATGGTTTGGCTGGGCTCGACCCCCAGGAAGGCCAGCCCAGCGCCACCAAGCCCAAGCAAAAAAAGCAGCCAAAGCGCTGCCAGCCCGGGTTTGTGCTGCCTAAGCAGGATCAGCACCGGCCCGGAAGCAAGGCAGAGCGCTAGCGCCACAAGCGCAGCCCGCCCGCCGGGCAAAAGCGCGCCAAGCGTCAGGGCAAGGGCCGCGCCCAGCCAGAACAGCGCCAAGAATACGCTACGCGCTTCCGCCAAGTGCACCGCCGCCAAGGCCGAAGCCGTTGCGATGGCAAGGCCCGTCACCTGATAGGCGATGCGCCATTTTTCCACATCCATGCCGGGCAGCCCACCCAGCACAACGCTGCCTTCTGCCAGATTGGCCGCGAGGCTTGCCGCCACCGCCGCCCCCGCACCAAATACGCCCACGCAAAAGCCGCGCAGGGCTGCGCCATCCCCCGCGACGGTCAGCCCGGCCAGCAGCATGATCGGCCCAAGCAGGGTGATTTCCGGCAGCTTGGCCGCCAGCACGGCGCCAGAGGCTGACCAGCAGCCGGCCAGAACCAACCAGAGCCAAAGCGCCCCAATCGCCGCCAATGGCAGGCCGATCTCGGGCGCAATCTCCCAGCCACGCGTCATGGCGCAAAGCATCAGCAAGGGCAGCGCCAGCGCGGCACTCAATATTGTAAAATCAATAGATAAGGCGCCGATCTGGGGGATGGATTTCAGGGCGCCCGCAAAATGCAACAGCGCCGTGACCGCCCCGGTCAGCCATGCCAGAGCATCCATTGGCGGCGCAAGCTGTGCCTCCTCCGCCCGCATCCTCAATCCCCCTGCATGGCAGGCCGGCGCGTCACCAGGGCCGCATCGCGGAAGGCACTTCGCGCCAGGATCAGCCCCGCCGCGCCCATCAGCACCGCAAGCGGCGCCACCAACAGCCAAAGCCCCAACAAAAGCGGCAGATTGGGGCGGGATGGGCGTGCCTCCACCATCGGTACCGCGATCAACCGGGCCGCCACTGCCTCATCCGCCGCCACCACCAGCCCGGCGCGTTGCTGCTGTGCCAAAAGATCGTAAAGGCTATTGCGCAGGAAAATATCGCTTTCGCCGGAAAGCCGTGCCTCCAAGGCCGCAACCCGGCGCGCGGCCTGATCGGCAAGATCAGCGCGCACCTTGGCCTCGGCATAATTATGCAGGCTGATCAGGGCTTGCAGCGCCAAGCCAGGGTCGGCGTGGGTTAATTCAAGGCTCCAGGTAATGCTGCCAAGGTTCTGACTTACCGACATATATCGTTCAAGCCACGCCAGCACATCATCCGCATCCAGCGTGCGATTGAGGCCCAATGACGCCCGCAGCCCCGCAAGCGGCGAGTCCTGACGGGTGCGCTCCAGGGCCTGCAACAAGGGGGTTTCGGTGGTGAGCATGCGCGCTGCCTCGGGCGAGCGCAGCGCGGCCAGGTAGATGGCGAAATTGCCGCCAGGGCGGGTATCCAGCCCCTGACCCTGCCAAGATGACTGAGGCGAAAGCAGCGCGGAGACGGCGAAGGACGTGGTCTCAGCCGGCGCCACCTGGGCGCGCGCCACATGGCCGCGCGGCCAAAGCAGGATGGCGGCCGCCCCGCCCACCCATAGCAGCAGCAGGATCAGCGCCAGCCTGGCACGCCAAGCCCAAAGCCCCATCAGCAGCAGCGGCAGCGGCATCACCCCAGCCTCATTTTCGGCAGGGCGATTTCAGTAAAAATCCGCCGGATTGGGCGCTGGGCGCGGAGTTCCAGCACCGGCGCCGGGTCCACCCGCCCATAGGCAGTGCTTTCCCAACCGCGGATCAATTCCAGGCTGAAGGGCGCATCGGCGGTGAGCGTGATGTGCGCCTTGGCGCTTTCGACGCCATCGGCAATGCGCTGCCAATTGCCAGGGCAAAGCCGCCAGCGCAAGGCAAGGCGCCGAAAATCCCCGCCCACCTGGTCCTCAACCCGCCAGAGCCGACCGCGGCATTCAATCCGCCGGGCATGGCGATTGCCGCGCCAGTCGCGGGTTTTGGCGCCATCGGGAATGGCGCGGCAGCGTGGCCAGCGCCCGAAAAGAAAGGGGCCAAGCCGTGGCATTGGCTCGGCATCATCAAAGGTGATCAGATTATGGCCAGCGCCGCCGGACAGCATGGCTTGCCACCAGTCAAAGCCCGGCGGCGGCAGATAGGCGCCGCTGCCGCCGTCACGGAGCAGATTCTCATTGCCATCCCAAAGGTCGAAATGCAGCAAATCCGCCTGACCCGGCCGGAAGCGGAGCGGCACGCCGGTGCGCAGCACGCCGCGCGCGCCCCCTGCTCCGGCCGGTCCGAACCAGCCGGCACTGCGCCAATGGGTGGCTTGCGGCGCCGGCGTGGCGGGCGCGTTGGTTAAGCCAAGGGCCCGGCAGCCTGGATCATCGGGCAGGCCCGCGCTGGCACCCAGAAAAAGGCGCGAAGCGCGTTCCAGGCTGGCGCGCGCATCGCCGGGTCCGAGCCCAGACAGATCGGCAAAGGCCGAATCATCACACGGCCCGATGCGCGGCAAGGCACCATTGGGGGCCATAACGCGCCCCAGCCATTGCGTGGCAGCGGCAGCGCGTGCCGCGAAAGCCCGGCCAAAGCTTGGCGCCCCATGGCGGCGGCGGAACCATTCGGCCATTGCCAGCACATCGAGCATCAGCCGGTGATAGGCCGGTGAGGCCTGGGCAAAGGCCCCGCAAGGCGAGACCAGCCGCGTAACAGCCCTGGCAAGCCCCCGCGCCCCGGCGCGCTGATCCCGCGCCCTGCCCAGCAGCAAGCCGCAGATAAAGAGCCCCGCCGCTTCGCTGATCGGGTGGTTATTATCCTGCGCCGCGCCATAGGCGCGCGTGGCGCGAATGCGCGCGGCATGCAGCGCAAGCAAGTCACGCGCGCCAGGGCTGAGCCGCCGATCCGCGCCCAGCAGGGCCAGGGCCAGGCTGATCCCCATGGCGCGCAAGGCCGCTTCCTGCGCACAAGCCCAGCCAGGGCCACGGAAGGGCGGGTTGGCGGCGGCCCAATCGGCCAGCAGCGCTTCGGCTTGGTTCAGATGCGCCCCTTCCGGGTCGCGCGCGGCGGCTTGGGCCAGCGTCAGCAAGGGTGCCAGGCGATGGGCTTCCCATAGGCCGCGAATATCAGCGCCGGGCCGGGCCAGGACATCCAGCGCATGGGCCTTGGCGTCAAAGGGCCCATGCCAATCGCGCGACGCTATGGGAACCGCGCCGGCTTCGGGCAGAAAGGGGCCTTGCGGGGTGGGCCGGGCCCGCAAGGCGCGGTGGGCAAGCCCAGACGCAAGGCGCAGACGATGCCAGGCAAAAAGCGCGACGGGCCGAGGGCCGAGCCGCCAAGCCGCATCGGCACTGAGCCAAAAGCCCCTCCAGCCGGGCAGGATAGGCTTTGAGTGCCGGGCTTCGCCAAGAATTGTATCTCCTGGCACACTACGTCTCCTAGGGTGATTTAGATCGTTGTATAACAATCTATGGTTGTGTTAAGAAAAAATCAACCATATTTTTGGGTGTGTTCAATGTATCACTTCGCCAAAATAGGAGGATTGGTCAGGGCATTGCAATTGCGCCCTAGCCTGCTGATTTTATGGCTTTTCGCCATGATGCTGCCGGCGGCGGCACAAACTGGCGCGCAATTCCTTGCCCCACCCAGCCTCCCGCCAAGCCTGCCAGGGGGCGGGAATTTGCCCAACCTGCCCCCCGGCGCCCAGCGCGAAATTCTCGCCCGAGTCCTGGAAGCGGCCATGGCGCAACCAGCGGCACCCGTCGCCCCAGCGCCCCAAGCCGCGGCCCCTGCCCCACGTCCCGCACCCAATCTTTCCAGCATTGAAGCCTTCTTCGCCGAAAGGCTCGAACAGGTGGAACTCCGCCAATTCGGCTATGATACTTTCCGCGGCGGCGCCGCCCCGCCACCAAGCTTCGGCGCCCTGCCCGGTTCCTACATATTGGGACCAGGCGATGAGGTGGTGGTAGCGCTGCGCGGGCGTGCACGTCAGACGCACTCCCTCAGGATCGGGCGGGATGGCATGCTGCTGCTGCCGGAATTGCCGCCCATCCCCGCTGCCGGGCGCAGCCTTGCCGATCTGCGCACGGATATGGAAGCCCGCGCCGCGCGGGAATTGGGCGGGTCGGAGGTGTTTCTTTCCATCGGCGCCATCCGCCAGATCAGCGTTTTCGTAGGCGGCGAGGTGATGCGCCCTGGCTTTCAGACCCTAACTGCGCTTGCCAGTGTTTTGGACGCTTTGGCAGCGGCAGAGGGGGTGCGGCGGAGCGGTTCCTTGCGTGCGATCCGCATTGAAGGGCCGGCGGGGTCACGTCAGGTGGATCTCTACCCGCTGCTGGCCGATGCGCCGGGTGCGGCTGACGTCACCTTGCGGGAGGGCGAGCGCATTCTGGTCCCACCCTTGGGCGGCGTAGTGGCGATTGCCGGCGATGTGGCGCGACCCGGCATTTATGAATTGCCTGCCCGGCAGGGTTTCATGCCGTTGGATGATGCGCTGACGCTGGCTGGCGGGCCGCTTCGGCCCAGCGGCAATCGGCTTTTGGTGCAGCAAAGCGATGCTCAGGGGCGGCGGAGTTTTGCCGAGCTTGCTGTCAGCGCCAGCCTCAAGCGCGGTGATGCGCTGCTGGTGCGCCCGGGCGCCGATGTGGCGGCCAATACCATCAGGCTTTCGGGCCATGTGGCGATGCCGATCACGCGCGCCGCCAATGGCCGACAAGGGCTTTCGGTGCGCGGGCTGATTGCGGATCATCGGCAATTGGGGCCTGATCCCTACACGCGCTTTGCCGTGGTGCTGCGCCCGGATCAGCGAAGCGGGCAGCGGCATCTACTCGGCTTTGATCTGGCGCGCGCGCTGGAAGGGCGCGGGGGCCCGGCCCTGCGCGATGGGGATGAGGTGATTGTCTTCTCCCGCGCCGATATCCAATGGCTTTCAAGCGCCGCGCCGCAACGCGCCCTGCGCGGCGAGGCAACCGCGATGCAAGGGGGTGAATGCGTCGCGCTGACGCAGCTTGCCCAAGCGGCCCAGGCCTCCCCTGCCCGCTTCGCCCATGCGCGGGCCACAGGCTTTCCGGAGATGGGCGATGCGCGCTGCCCGCGTATTTTCCAAGAAGCGCCGGAATTGGCGGGGTTCCTGCTGGATCACGCTGCGCTGGTAACGGGCGAGGTGCGCGCGCCGGGGCTTTATCCCATGCTGGAGAATACGCCGATCGCCGATGCGCTGGCGATTGCGGGTGGTGTCACTGCGCTCGGCAATGCGCGGGCACCGGATGTGGCGCGTGACGTGCCAAACCCAGCGCTGACGGGCCAGGTCACGCATGTCAGCCTTGGTGGCGGCGGGGCGAAGCTGGTGTCACCGCGTCAGGCGCTGCGCGTGCCGCGGCGGGAGGATGCGCTGGATAGCGGGCCGGTGCTGCTGCTTGGCGAATTTCGCAATCCCGGCGCTTATGAATTGCGCCGGGGCGAGCGGCTTTCTGATGTGATCGCGCGTGCCGGCGGGCTCACGGCCGAGGCCTTTCCCTATGGCGCGGTGTTTACGCGCGAAAGCGTGCGCCTGCGCCAGCAGGAGGGTTTCGCGCGCACCGCCCGTGATTTGGAAAGCAGCCTGGTGCAATTGGCCTCGGGCCAGGCGCTGCCGGGCTCGCGCGGCGGCACGGCGGATGTCGGGGGGGCGATGAAGGCAGGGCGCGAATTGGCGGCAACGCTCCGCGAAGCCCGCGCCGCCGGGCGCGTGGTAGTGGAAGCCAATCCGGTAATCCTGCTGGCGCGACCCGATTTGGACATGCTGCTGGAACCGGGCGATGTGCTGGCCATGCCAAAGCGCCCGCAAGATGTGACGGTGGTGGGCGCCGTGCTCAATCCTGGCAGCCTGCCCTTTCGCCAGGGTTGGCGCGCTTCAGAATATATCCAGGCCTCGGGCGGGGCGCAGCGCTTTGCCGATGCGTCGCGCGTTTTTGTGGTGATGCCGAATGGGGAAGCGGCGCCGGCGGGCCAAGGTTTCTTTCAGGACGGCGGGCCGCCCTTGGCGCCGGGCAGCCTGGTGATGCTGCCGCAAGACCCAGCACCGTTTGAGACCTGGGGCTATATCCGGGACGTGACGCAGATTCTGGGGCAGCTCACGATTTCATCGCTGGCCCTGGCGGTGGTTGCGCGGGAGGCGCGGCGAAGTAATTGAGGGCATTTATGAAAAGGCTTTTCAGGCCGGGCCATATGTTGTCGCGGGTGTGCTGCCATGTCTGATTATTCGGCGATGCTCCTGTTGCTTGGTCGCGTATTTCAATCCTTGAAGCAGCATCACGGTATTGATGCCGTTCTGGTGGGTGGCGCGGCTGTCGAATTCTATACGGGCGGGCGCTATCAAACCGGTGATTTCGATGTCGTTTTCCAGGATTTTGCGCTATTTGGCAGCGCCATGGCAGCGCATGGGTTTGCCAAGCCCTCGGGGACAGGGCGCTTGCTGCGCGGTTGGGTGCATCCCGATTTTCCCGATTACGGCATAGAGCTTGTCTCAGGGGCATCATTCGATGGGCTGAGTGACAGATCGCGGTGTCGGCTGATCCGCATTGGCGAAGATTCCGCAGTCGCTTTACCGCCGATTGAAGACCTGATTGCGGATCGGCTGGGGCAATATTGCGCCATCGCCGATAACCCCGACAGGTCTTGCCTTGAGCAGGCCAAATTGCTCTTTTTGCTTGCCGAGACAATAGACAAGCCGTATTTGGAAAAGCGTGTTCAAGATGAGGTTGGCGATGTGTCGTTGCTCCTTGGCAGCGGCCTGGAAGGAGGCCAGTGATGAAGGAAACCCCTTTGGCCGAGTTTCTTGCCGGGCGTGAGGCAAGGCGCAAGCAAAGCGGCGTAATATTCACGCCGGAATATGTTGAGACGCTACGCAATAAGGGCCTGGGGCGAACCCCGGAAAAACGCGCATTGCTCGCCGTGATCGAAGCGCGCGCTGCGGCGGCCAAGACCAAGACTAAAGTCAAGGCATAGATGCCGCCATCAGGCCCAGCGGCGAAAGGCGTATGATTTTTTTGGCCCCAGCCGTCCCAGACGTTCCTTGGGCGGGCCAGGCCGACTTAATTGCCGATGATGCCTTCTGCCCCAACCTGGGTTTCGGCCGTTATGGGTTGATGGAGCGATTTCCCCATTTTCGGCGCCGTCAGCCGCGCGGCGATATCGGGCGTGTCGCCGAGTAATCTAACGCGACACGCGCCAAGCCCTGACGAGGCAAAGGGCATGCGCAGGGGCTTGCCGGCCTCGTTCTTACGCCGCAAGCTTGCCGCCACTATCGGGAAACGGACAGAAAACATGACCCTCACCGCAACGCGCCGCGCGATGCTGACTGGCCTTGCCGCGACACCAATCCTTTCTTCAGCGCCCCGCGCGCAGGGCGCATTCCCCGATAAGCCCATCCGCCTGATCGTGCCTTTCGCGCCGGGCGGAAATTCGGACCTGACGGCGCGTGCCTGCGCCCCCGCCATGTCAGCGAAGCTCGGCCAGCCTGTGGTGGTGGAAAATCGCGCGGGCGCAGGCGGCAGTGTCGCGGCGCAGCAGGTCGCGCGGATGCGGGCGGATGGGTATACTATTCTGCTCGGGTCGAATGGGCCGCTCACGATCAATCCAACCGTGCAGGCCAATCTTGGCTATGACCCGATGCGCGATTTCATGCCGATTGGGCTTTTTGTGCGCACGCCGATGGTGATTGCCGTGCATCGCAGCCTGCCGGTGCAAACGGTGGCCGAACTTGTCGCGCATTCCAAGGCCAATCCGGGCAGGCTCGGCTTTGGGTCTTCGGGCATTGCGAGTGCAGCGCATCTTTCGCTTGAAATGTTCAATGCCGCGACCGGGGCGGGCATTACCCATATTCCCTATGGCAGCGGGGGCGCGCTCGCGCCTGATCTTGTCTCTGGCACGCTATCCGGCGCGATTACGGAAATCTCCACGGCGTTGCCGTTGCATAAGGAGGGCGCGGTGCGGATTTTGGCGGTAGCGGCCGCAAATCGGTTGCCGCAAGCGCCCGAATTGCCAACGGCGAATGAGGCCGGCGCTGCCGGTTATGAGGCCGCGGCCTTTGTCGGCATTGTGGCGCCAACGGGCCTGCCGGACCCAGTCGCGAAGGCGCTGGGCGAAGCGGTTGCCGCCGCCGTTGCGGACCCCGCGGTGCGCACGCGGCTGGAAGGCATGGGCAGCCTGATGGCGAGCGCGACCGAGGCAACGCCGCCAGGCTTCGCTGCCTTTCTGCAACGGGAGACAGCCTGGACCCGTGCGGCGGCAGAGCGTGCTGGGCTGCGGCAGGGGTGAGCTTGCCCGCTTACAAATCCACCTTGATATTCGCCCGCTTGATCACATCGCGCCATTTGTCGCGTTCCGCCTCCAGACGCTTATCGCCATCAGCCGGTGAGGAGCCGACATAATCAAAACCCATTTCTTCAAAACGCTTCATGATATCGGGCTGGCGCGCGGCGGCGATGGCCACCTCATGCAGGCGATTGACGGCACGATCAGGTGTCGCCTTCGGTGCCACCAGCATCGCCCAGGTATACACATCGTAATCGCGCAGGCGCGGATCGCTTTCCGCCATGGTCGGCACATCGGGCAATTGCTTGATGCGTTCGCGCACCATGGTCGCCAAGGGGCGCACCGTGCCCGCCCTGATCTGGCCTGAAGCGCCGGGCACATCGGCGAAGACCATATCAACCTCTCCTGCAATCAGCGCGGTAATCGCCGGGCCGCTGCCGCGATAGGCGACATGCGTCAGGTCCACGCCCATCATCAGCTTATAAAGCTCTCCACCCAGATGGAGCGGCGTGCCGCTGCCTGAAGAACCGTAATTCAACTTATTGCCACGCTCCCGCGTCCAGGCATGGAAGCCCGCGATATCCTTCGCAGGACTATCGGCGCGCACAATCAGCACATAGGGCGATGTTGAAATCAGGCTAATGACGCGCAGCTGCGCCACCGGATCATAGGGCATGGGATCAGCCGTGAGCGGCGCCGTCAGGAAGGAGATTGAGCCCATCAAAATTGTATGCCCATCGGGCCGCGCCTGCACCACCGCGCGGGTGCCGATGGTGGCCCCTGCCCCGGCGCGGTTCTCAATGGTGACGGGCTGGCCGAGCAATTCCGCCATTTTCGGCGCCATCAGCCGTGCCGCGATATCGGGCGTGCCGCCAGGGGCGAAGGGCACAATCATATTCACCGCCCGATCAGGAAAGGCACCTTGCGCAAAGGCTGCTGGCGCAAGCGCGCTGCTGGCGGCGAGCGCAAGCGCGTGACGGCGAGAGAATATGGGGGTCATCGGCGTTTCCTTTCTGGTTGCTGCCTTTTTGCCAAATACGGGCGCAGGTTGGAAGCTTTATTGGCTGCGCAAGCCATTCGCCGGCACCTCTCGCGGCAATAGATGCTTACGCCAGAACAGCGCAATCGCCACCGTACACAAGGCGCCGAAGCCCGCATAAAGCGCGCCCGCATCGGCAAAGCCGATCTCACCCACCAAGGGCCCGGCCAGCATCAACCCAACGGGCAAGCCATAAACCGCCAGCATGCGGAGCCCCATCACGCGGCCACGAAATTCCTGCAAGGTGATGCGGAGCAACAGCACCGCGAGCGGCACCATGCAAAAGCTTTGCACAAACCCCGCCAAAGCGAGCACCACGCCGCCCAGCACCGGGTCCGTCAGGCGCGCGAAAACCAGCAGTAGTAAAAACCAGGAAAGGGACGCAGCCAGCATGGTGCGCGCCGGTGGCAGGCCCCCTCCCCGCGCGCTGATGAACAGCGAACCGAGCATGGCACCGCCCGCGAAACTCGCCGACAGATAGCCAAGCCCAGTGCGATCCAGCCCGTAAACATCGCGCGCGACATGGGGCAGCAGCCCGCCGCTGATCGGATAAGCGGCGAAATTGGCAAGGCAGGCCAGCAGCAGCGCGGCCAACACGGGCGGCGTTGCGCGGGCATAGGCAATGCCGTCACCAAGATCAGCCCAGGGCGTTTTCATGATCACCCCTTGGGCCGCGCGGGGCGGTGGTTCATCCACCTGCAAGGTCAGCACAAAGGCGCAAAGATAGATCGCCGTCACCGCCAGATAGGCCGGACCGATGCCAAGGAAGGCGACCAGCCCCGCCCCGGTCAGTGCGCCAATCACGCGGGCACTATCGGCGCTCATGCGTTCAATCCCCATGGCACCCATCAGCAAGGGGGGCGGCATGCCGGCGGCAATCAGCGCATTGCGCATGCCCATATCGGAAGGGCGCACCAGGCCACTCAGGAAGCCGACGCCACAGACCAGCCAAGGCGAAAGCAGCCCCGCCATGGCGCAAAGCGTCAGCACCGCCGCCAGCACCGCATACCAGGCGCGCATGGCGGACAGCACGCGCCGATGCCCGACCCGGTCGCCCATCACGCCAAACATGGGCGAGAGCAGCGTGCCGATCAGCAGCAGGGACCCGAAGATGGCAAGCCAAGTGACCGATCCCGTTTCGGTCAGCACATACCAGCCAAGGATGATGGTCTCCATCTCAAAAGCC
Source organism: Roseomonas sp. (assembly GCA_020249435.1). Classification (GTDB taxonomy): domain Bacteria; phylum Pseudomonadota; class Alphaproteobacteria; order Acetobacterales; family Acetobacteraceae; genus Neoroseomonas. The sequence continues at coordinate 44,955 of JADCFQ010000033.1, forward strand.
CAGGAGGTGGCGAGATCAGCCGGCCATTGAAAGCGAAAGCCGCGCTGCCCGAAGGGCGCAAGAACACCGGTGGCGCGGAGCTTCCCGCCTGCCATTGAGTTTCCCCCTTGCCGCACTGATCGGGCGGCCTTGGCCCATGATGCCCGAACCAGGGCCGTGCGCCAGGGGGTGGCTTATGCCCGAGGGCAATCGCCCGAAACCATCATGGCTGACGCCTGTTCAGCCTGCGCCGAGGCGATGAGACGCCCTTATCTTCCCAACCAGCTCGCCAATCGCTCCGGCGCCGCCGCCATATCGGCTTCCGGCCCGCAATAGGAAAAGCGCAAGAACCGCCCACCGCGCCCGCGGTCAAAATCAAGCCCGGTGGTGGCGGCAATCCCCGCCCCTTCCAGCATGGCCGCCGAAAACGCCGCGCTGTCATTGGTCAGCGCCGAGACATCGCACCACAGATAAAAAGCGCCATCGGCGGCGGCGATCCGGTCAAACCCCGCACGCGGCAGGCCGGCCAAAAGCGCGGCGCGGCTACGCGCATAGGCTGCCTTATTGCCTTCAAGTTCTTCGCGGCAATCCATGGCGGCTTCTGCCGTGACTTGCGCGATATGCGGCGCGCTGATGAACATGTTTTGCGCGAGGCATTCCACCGGGCGGATCAAATCCTCGGGCAGCACCAGCCAGCCGATGCGCCAGCCGGTCATGGACCAGTATTTGGAAAAACTATTCACCACCACGGCGCTGTCGCTGAAGGAAGCCGCACTGCTTTCGGCAACCGTGCCCCAACTCAGGCCGTGATAAATCTCATCACTGATCAGCCGCACGCCTTCCGCATGGCACCAGCGTGCAATCGCGGCCAGTTCCTCCGGCGCCAACATGGTCCCGGCGGGGTTGCAGGGGCTCGCGATAATCAAACCAGCGGGGCGCGGGTCGAGCTTTTCCAGCATGGCGACGGTCGGCTGAAACCGCGTTGCGGCATCGCATTCCAGCAATTGCGGGCGCATGCCAAGCGCTTGCAGAATATTGGCATAGGGCGGGTAGAAGGGGGCGGCCATGGCAATGGCGTCGCCCGCGTCAAACGCCGCCAGAAAGGCCAGCGGAAAGGCGCCCGAAGCGCCCATGGTCACCGCAATGCGCCGTGCCGGGACAACCATCCCGTAATGGTCCAGATAATGCCGCGCGATACGCTCCCGCAGCGACATCAACCCAAAGGCTTCCGTATAGCCAAGCGGCGCGCCGGCATTCAGCGCGCGGATGGCGGCTTCAGCCGCGCCGCGCGGGGCGCCGGTGCCTGGCTGGCCGACCTCCATGCGGATGATCCCGGGCGCGCCGGGCGGCAGGCTGGCGGCGCGCGCATTGGCCGCCGAAATCACATCCATCACCAGAAAAGGCGGCGCTTCCGCCCCGCGCCCGATCTTGAGCGCCATGCTCAGCGCCCAAAACTGCCGAGCGCAACACCGCCGCCACGCGGATCGGCAGCGCCAATGCAGGCCGGGCCATTGGTCGGCACAAGCCCGGCGCAAGAAATCACCACGCCGCGCCCGGGCGCCGGCACACCGACAAAGGGATCAGCCGGCCCGGCCCGGCGCTGCACCGCTGCCAAGGGCATGGCCGTTGCCGCCAAGGCCGCCTGCCCGCCACTGCCGGACGCCGCCGCGCGGAAGCGCCGCATATCGGGCCGTGCGAGGATAGCAACGGGCAGAGGCGCTGCGTCCACTCGGCCAATCCCTGGCGCGGCGGCCAGCAATATCCCGGTGCCAGGCACGATACGCCCCGTGCCGAACAGGTTGTTCATGCTGAAGGCGCAGGAGACCGCATTGCCTTCCCTATCCAGCGTGACCAGCGAAGCCCCTGCCCCCGCCCCGGCGGCACCATCCGCGCCCGGGGTTTGCCCGGCCATCGCGGCTTGCACCGCGCCTGCCATACCCGGCGAAGCCTCGGTGCTCAGCAGCACCAGATCGGACCCAAGGGCCGAGCGTGCGGCGCCGCCCACACGTGCCCGCGTCGCGCGGAGTTCGGCTTCGGTCAGGCCACCGCCTGACATGACGGACCCCTCCACCAACCGTTCCGCCAGACTGCCCTGATAAAGATCGCCAATGCCAAGCGGTGCGGCGCGGAGCTGCGCCAGTGTCGCACTGAGATCCGGTTGGACGATGCGGTCATCCAGCCTCAGCACCCCACCACCGCTCGGGCGGGCGAAAACCTGCCTTGCGCTCGGGTCCTGCAACAATGGCCCAGCCACCACGGCCAGATCATCGGCGAGGGTTCGGCTGATTTCAGTACCAAGCCGTGCGAGATCCTCGGCAGGGCGGATCAGATCCTCGATCTTGAAGCGCCCGGCATTCAAATGCAGCGCGAAAAGCCCGCGCGCCATAGCCGGCAAGGCGGCTGGGCGGTCAGTGCCGGCAGGGATTTCGGTGCGCGCGCCAGCAGGAAAGATGATGGCGCGCGCAAGGCCGCGCTGCGCATCCAAGGCAACGCAAACGCCCCCGCCGCCAAGCCCAGCCCGAGAAGGCAGCGTCACCGCCATGGTAAAGGCGCCCGCCACCGCAGCATCCACCGCCGAACCACCGCCCGAGAGGATATCGCGCGCCACAATCGCTGCACGGGGCTCATCCGCCGCCACGCCACCCAGAAAGCCAGAGACATGGCCTGGCGTGCCAAAGGGGATATTCGAACGACCCGTGACGGCATCAACCGTGCGATCCACGGTGGATTCCACCGTCTGGCAAGCCGCCAAGGCCAAGCCCAGCCCAATGCCGAGCAGACCCCGCCCCAGTTTCAACCTGCTGCCGTGATGCATCATGCCGCTATTCTTCCTGACTGGCCGCGCCGGCAGGCGCGTCGTGGATAGGGATTAGCATAGAAGTGCTCGAGTCCAAGGGCGGGGGCGAAGAATCGCTGCTTGCCTCATGGCGCGGGGCAGGCTTGGTTAAGGGGATTGCCACGCCGGGGACCCCGCCATCATGCAACGACGCCTGCTGCTCACGACCCTTGCCGCCACCCTGGCCGGACCTGCCCTGGCGCAGGGTTTTACGGAAGCGCAGCGCGCCGATATCCTGACTATTCTGCGCGATGCGCTGCGCCGTGACCCGACCCTGTTGCGTGAGGGCCTGGCAGCGCTGCAAGCGGCCGAGGATTTTGAACGCAATGCGTCCCAAGCCCATGCCATTCGCGCACATGAGGCCGCGCTTTTGCGCAACCCCGCCGACCCGGTGCGCGGCAATCCGCGCGGCGATGTCACGATTGTCGAGTTCTTCGACGCCCGCTGCCCCTTCTGCAAAAGGCTGGCTGGCGAAATGGCCGAATTGCTGCGGAAGGACCGCAATATCCGCGTGGTGATGAAGGATTTGCCAGTGCTTGGCCCGGCATCCGTGGTGGCCGCGCGCGCTTTGCTCGCCGCGCAACGCCAGGGCAAATACAATGAATTCTATGACCGGCTGATGGCGCTCCGCGGCGAACCAACGGAAGCCGCGATGCGCGCTGAGGCTGAGCGGATTGGCATGGATATCCCCCGCTGGCAGCGCGATATGCTGGACCCAGCCTTGCAGCAGCGCATTGATGCCAACATGGAATTGGCCCGCGCGCTGCGAATTGAAGGCACGCCTGCCTTGATTATTGGCGATGCCTTCATTCCCGGCGCTGTGCCGCTCGCGGATTTGGAACGCGCGGTGGCAGAGGCGCGCCGCGCGCGGCGGTAGGGCGGATCGGCAAAGATCCGCAGTTCAAGAAGTTACGGCGCGACGAAACCCGCCTTCTTGTGGCTGCCATCGCAATAGGGCGCCTTGGCGGTCTGGCCGCAGCGGCAGAAGGAAGCCTGCGGGGTGCGGTCAATCTCCTCGCCCGCGGCATTCTGCACAATCATCGGGCCGGAAGCGCGCACCGAACCATTGGGCTGCGGGTCCAGATTGACCGGCCCGGTCAAGCCGGAAATATCGCGCCCTTCGCGCTTGGCCGGCGCGCCGGTCAGCGGAATCCCAGCACTCTTGTGGCCGCCATCGCACCAGGGGCCATTTTTGGTCGCACCGCAGCGGCAGAGCCAAGCCTCGCCGCCTTCAATCGGTTCGCCCTTCAGGGTGATCTCGCCCTTCAGATGCAGCGGGCCGCCGTCGCGCGTGGTGATGATGGTTGCGGTCATGATGCGTGTCTCCGGAAATATGTGAACGTTATTGTGGGGGTTTAAGCCGCGCCTGACCAGCCCGCCCCGGGATCAATCGGGAAAACCGGGCGCGGCAGGCGCTTCCAGGGAAAATTGACCAGAACGGGGCTTGTCAGGCCCGGCACATCCACTTCCAGAATGCGCTCATCGGGGAAGAATTCATCAAAGCCGGCGCGGAAATGCCCGCGAGATTTCACGACAACCACGCGCGCGGCGGCGATATCCACGCCGAACATCTCAATCATGCGCGGTTCATGGCATTGGCGGCGCAGGCTCGCCAGCACCACGCGAATGCCGCTGCCTTCAAGTTCAAGCAAGGCGGCCGGGCCAAGATCAAAGGCGCGCCCAGCCATGGTGCCGCGCCGGCCTACACCCTTGCCATCCGATAGTTTCAGGATGCGCGCGGGGGCTGAGAAGGTCGCAGAAAACTCACTCGGGTTGCGGTTGAATTGCGCGGTGAAGCGCGCCCCCTCGCCGAGCTTATGGGCTTCCTCGGCCAGGCCAGGATCAACGAAATTGGCGAGCAACACGCCCGCCACCCCCGCCTCATGCAAGGCGCGCAGCACATTGGCCGTATTGCCGCGCCCACCGCCACCGGGATTATCGGCGACATCGGCAATCAGCACGGGGTCAGCGCCCTGAGCCGCCGCCTTGGCGCGGCCCGTGACATCCGCAAGCGACATCAGCTTCGCCACATAACGCTGCCGATCCGCCCAGGTGGCACGCGCGATCTCAAGCGCTGCCGCATCCGCCAAAGCCTGATCCCCGCCGCGCGTTGTGACCGTGATGGTCATGCCGCATTTGGGCAAATCGGAGAAAACAAAACCGCCGCAGATGGAGGCATTGGCAATGCGCGGATCGCGCGCCATCAGCGCCTGGCATTCCGCCATGCGATCCGCATAGGGGCCGCGCGCTGTCAACAGGCTCACCGATGGCGGGGTGATCGGCAGGCGCACAAAGCCGCGCGCGAAACGCTCACCGCCAAGCGCCTCACGCAGCAGATCGGCAGCCTCAGCGGCACGTTCGCGCATATCCACATGCGGGTTGGTGCGATAGCCGACAAAGGCATCCACCGCGCCGATCAGCTTCTCGCTGATATTGCAATGCAGATCATGGGTACACAGGATCGGCACCGCGGGCCCGACAATGGAGCGCATCATCGCCGCCATGCTGCCATCGCTATCCTCATCACCCGTTGCGCTGCTCGCGCCATGATTGGCGATATAGACACCATCCAAGGGGAGCGCCGCCGCTAAACCGGCCCGCATTTCATCCAGCGCATCATTCAACAGGCTTTGATCAATCGGCCCACCCGGCGGCGCTGCCATGACCAGAATGGGCAGCGGCACCCAAGGCCCGGTTTCATCCATGCGCCGATAGAAACCCGGAATTTCCGATGGCAAATGGCTGACCGGCTGACGCGCCAGGCGCGAGATCGCCTCCCCCCTTTCCAGGCATTGCCGGGCGAAATCTTCCCTCACCGTGACTGGCGCGAAGGCATTTGCTTCCAAATGCAGCCCCAGAATGGCGATGCGCGGCGCGCGCGGCATTGGCTGAACCATATCTTTAACATTCCCCAGGATAGACGTGTCGCGTGACTTGTATAAAATCGGACGTCAGAAAGATAATTGAGGGGAAGTTTGCTGGGCACGCAATCCACAAACACCGAGGCTGGGGGGCGCATCGTGCCGCATTTTGCGGTTGGATTCGCGGTCCCTGATTTGCGCCCTTGGCTTGGCGGCAATTGCGGCGTTCCGGGCGTTTGGACCTTCACCACCGCCGCGCCCGGCCCGCATCTGGCGCTGGTGGCGCTGACCCATGGCAATGAAATCGCCGGCGCCGCCGTGCTGGCGGAAATGCTGGTGGCGGGCATCCGGCCGGAACGGGGTAGGCTCAGTCTGATTTTCGCCAATACCGAAGCCTATCTGACCTTTGATCCGGCAAACCCGACCGCGACGCGCTATCTGGATGAAGATCTGAACCGGCTGTGGGGCGAGGATCGGCTGCAAGGCCCGCGCGACTCGCGGGAGATGCGCCGCGTGCGGGAAATGCTGCCCGTGATCGAAAGCGTGGATGTGCTGGTGGATTTGCATTCCATGCTCTGGCCATCCGATCCGCTGATTCTGGCTGCTGATACAGAGCGCGCGATCAGGCTTGGCCAATCGCTTGGTACACCGCGCCTGACGGTGGCTGATCCTGGCCATATTGCCGGGCGGCGGCTGGTGGATCATGCGCGCTTCACCGCCCCTCTGGGTAGCGCTGCCGCCGTGCTGGTGGAAGCCGGGCAGCATTGGGAAACCGCGACCATCACCGCCATGGCCACAACCGCCCGCCGGGCGCTTGGGCTTTATGGCATTATTGGCCCTGCCCCGGCCCCATTGCCGGAGCCCCCTTTGCTGGCGCGCGTGACCGAAACCGTGACCGCCAATTCGCATAGTTTTATTTTCGCGCGGGAATTTCGCGGCGGTGAGATCATCCCGAAGGCCGGCACCGTCATTGCCCAGGATGGCGCGCGAGAGATTCGCACACCACACGATGATTGCCTGCTGGTCATGCCAACCCCAGTGGCGCCGCGCGGGCATACCGCGGTACGGCTCGCGCGGTTTGAAACACCCTGATCAGGGCGCAGGGCTTGCGCGAAAGCCCTGACCGCGCTTGCCTGCCCATTTAGAGCATGCCTGCCCCGCGTTTGCATGGCCGTCATGCTCTAAATTTTTGCTCGGTCGCATTTTCCTAATCGTCAAGTGGGTCCACTTGGCTTGAAAATGCTTCGGTTTTAATTTGGGGGAAACCAAATGGCTGCCTTGAACCTGATCACCTTTGCCGATGCTGCGGGAAGTCGCGCGGGCGTGCTGCTTTCTGGCGGGCGCGTGCTTGATTTGGCGGTGGCGATGCCGCCAGCGCGTGACATGCTTGCCGTGATTGATGGCGGCGCTGCCATGCTGGCCGCACTCCGCGCACTCGCCGCCAATCCGCCTGCCCATGCGCTGCTGCCGCTGGCGAGCGTTGCCCTCCAAGCCCCCATCCCACAGCCGCGCCGCAATGTGTTTTGCGTGGGCCGCAACTACATGGACCATGTCGCGGAAGGTGATCGTACGCGCGGCATCACCAACAGCGAAGTGCCGAAATACCCGCAATTCTTCACCAAGGCCGCCGATTGCGTGATTGCCCCGGGTGCGAAAGTGCCAACGCATGAGGGTGTGACCAAATGGCTGGATTACGAGGTTGAGCTGGTGGCGATCATCGGCACGGCCGGGCGCGATATTCCGAAGGAAAAGGCGCTTGAGCATGTCTATGGCTGGACCATCGGCAATGACGTGACGGGGCGCGATTTGCAGCGCCGCCATGGGCAATGGTTCAAGGGCAAGTCGCTGGATCGTTCCTGCCCGCTCGGCCCCGTGATTGTGCCGGCCGCGGATCTCAGCGCTGCTGATCTGGCGATTGGCCTCAAGATCAATGGCGAACAGCGGCAAGCCAGCCGCACCAGCAAGATGATTTTTGACGTGCCGGAGATCATCCATCAGCTCTCTGCCGGCTTCACCCTGCTGCCGGGCGATGTGATCATGACCGGCACGCCGGAAGGCGTGGGCTACGCCATGCAACCGCCGCAGACGCTGAAGGCCGGCGATGTGATGGAACTGACCATTGAAGGCATTGGCACGCTGACGAATACGATCAGCGACTAGCAGGCTGCTGAAATTCGTAGTCTAATCTCCGCATTTATGATTCACTGTCGTCGCATTTGGTTGAGGTTGCGATGCGTGGTAATGACGCGGTGGCTGGTTCCCTGTTCAGCTATGTTGATCTTGAAAAGCGGGTGCGTCCTG
>JADCFQ010000034.1 GCA_020249435.1 Roseomonas sp.
ACCGGGGGGGACAAACTGATGCAGCGAAGCGGGAAGTAGCCAACCCTGGTCCACATCCCACGCTCGGAAGGTCTTGCTCATAAAACAAGTGAATCAGAAATAATACCAAAAAACTAGCGAATTCTCAGACAGGCTCCTAGTGCAATCGCCGATAATTGATGCCCGATTGGTCCGCCGCCGGCCAGCGTATTACGCCGATGGCTGAAAAACCGTGCCTCATCCGCCAGCGTATCATGAGGCATGATGCTAACCGCAACGCCAAGCGCCGCCAGCCGTGCTGCGCAATAGCCTGGCAGGTCAAATTGCCAGCGGCCTTCGCGTTTGCCGGTTGCGAAAAACCGCGCATCGGCCGGATCGCGTGCCAGCACCGCATCGCGCAAATCGGCCGCCACTTCATAGGATGGCTGATGAATACAGGGACCGACCACGGCGATAACATCGCGCCTCGCTGCGCCAAGCGTTTCCATGGCAAATACGGTTTCTTCCAGCACGCCAGCCACCGCACCGCGCCAGCCGGCATGGGCACCGCCAATCACGCCGGCGGCATGATCTGCGAAAAGCACGGGCGCGCAATCACCGGTGATGATGCCAAGCGCCAGGCCCACACGCCGTGTCACCACGCTATCCGCTTCGGGGCGTTGGTCTTCGGGAAAGGCGTCTTCCGCTATCACCACGCGCTTGCCATGCACCTGCGTCAGCCCACAAAGCGCCTGGTATTCAAGCCCAAGCGCTGCGGCGGCGCGGCTGCGGTTCTCGCGCACCGCCACCGCATCATCCTTGCCGGAGAGCGAGCAATTCAGCGATGCGAAAGCGCCCGTTGAAACGCCGCCATTGCGCGTGAAAAAACCATGCCTCAGGCGCGGATGCTGCAAGGGATTGGCGGTCAGGAATTCAGCGCTCATGCGGTTTCGAATCCAGCGGGTAACGGCAAGCTTGAATCGCATAGAGCCAGTGCCTTGAATAGACGGCCCATGGCTTCGGGCGCTGTCAGCCTATGCGCCGCGGCAAGCTGCGCCTGGGCGCGCGTGGGATCAAGCCGGGCGAGCATTGCAGCGCGTGTCATGAAGCCAAGGCGTTGCAGAAAAACGCCTTGCGGCAGCGGGCCATGCGCTACGGCACCGGCAGCGCGTGCGGCGGCAGCAAAGGCCGCGAAATCAACATGCGCGGTAATATCCACCTCACCAGCTGCGCTCAGCGGATCAACCGGCTGGCCCGCGCGCATGGCTTGCAGACTGTCGCCAAAAGCGCTCTCGGCGGGGCCATAGTCAATCAACAGTGCTGCACCGCCCTGGCGGGCAAGCCGTGCGCCAAGCCAGCCCGCGAAGCGTAGCGCGGGTTCATTCACCTCGCGCACAGCACCTTCCGGTGCATTGTGACCCCACCCGACATCGCTGGGAATTTCAATAAATTCGCCATTCATCACGAAGCGTTCGCACCATGAAGTGCCTCGGCGAGTGAATTGGCGGATGGGCAGCGCATCAAGAAATTCATTTGCCAGCAGGATCATTGGTGCATCGGGAAGCGAGGCGACATCCGCATGCCAAGTGATATCCAAACCAGCAAGTTTCGCCGCCTGCGCGTCACGCAAAAGCGGCGATGTCTCCACCAAATGTATGCGCAAGGCGGCGCGAAAATCCGGCATCATTTCAGCAATCGCGCGCAGCGCATCCGCCATCAGGCTACCGCGCCCTGGCCCGCATTCCACCAACAAAACCGGATCGGGCCGCCCCATGGCTTGCCATGTCACGGCGGCCCAAAGTCCCAGGCATTCTCCAAAAGCCTGAGATATTTCAGGCGATGTCGTGAAATCCTGAAACGGATCACGTGCCGCATAATAGGCAGCAGCCGCGCGCGCCATGAAATGATCCAAGCGCTCGGCGCCTTTGGGTGGGTGCGTGTCTTCTGGCAGCGCCGACTTCATACGGGTTCCGACAAGAGAATACTGCCACCCTTGTCGCAGAAGAACGGCGCTACCGGCAAGGCTTATGCTTCAATCCACCTTCGCCCCGGATGCGCGGATCAGGGGTGCCAGCTTCGCCTGCTGCGCCGCGCGGAAGGCGGTGATCTCCGCCATGCTGGTGTACCAGGCCATCGCGCCTTGTTCGCGGAAGGATTTCACCAGATCAGGATGTTCCAGTGCCTGCTTGCTGAAATGCGACATTCTATCGGTCGCATCCTTGGGAAGCCCAGCCGGCGCACAAACGCAGGTCCAGGAAATCACGTCAAACCCTGGCAAAAACTCCGAAATGGCGGGCAAATCCGGCTCAATCGGGCTGCGCTTTTCGCTCGTTACCGCGAGCGCGCGCACCTTGCCCTGCCGCGCCAGCGCAAGGATGGAGGGCATATTGTCGAACATCATGTGAATGCGCCCGGCCATCAGATCAACAAGCCCAGGCGCTGCGCCACGATACGGCACATGTTCCATATTCACGCCGGCCAAATGCTTGAACATCTCACCTGAGAGATGAAGCGTGGTACCCGAACCGGCGGAGCCGAAGGAATACTTGCCCGGATTGGCCTTCAACAGCGCAATCAATTCCGGCACGCTACGCGCCGGCAGATCGAGATTAACGCCAAGCAGATTGGGCAATTGCCACAACCCGGTGACGAAGGTGAAATCCTTCTCGGGATCGAAATTCAAATTACTGTAAAGTGTTGGTGCAATCGCATGGGAAGCGATGCCACCAAGCCCAATCGTATAGCCATCAGGCGCTGATTTCGCGACCGTATCCACGCCAACATTGCCACCCGCGCCACCACGATTTTCGACAACGAAGCTCTGGCCTGTCAGTTCCGACATGCGCGCGCAATAGATGCGTGATAGCACATCGGTGGAACCACCGGCGGGGAAGGGGTTGATGTAGCGCACCGGGCGGCGCGGCCAGTCACCCGTTTGCGCGCGGGCGATACTCGGCAAGGCCAGCAAGGTAGCGCCGGCCAAAACGGCGCGGCGCGGAAGGCTTGGTTTGGACATGGCGCTTCCTCCTGATTGATGCGGCTTTCGCGCCGCATCTTTGCTAATGGTGCGATTCATGCTGGCCTTTCCCCTGGCCAAAAAGCCCCCGCGCACCACTAGCCGTATATTTGGTGGGCCGATTCACGCCGCTGTCGGGAACCGACAGCGGCGATCGGACCACTAGGAAGGCTGCCGGAATCTGCGCTCAGGTCAAGAAAAAAGCGCAGGCATCCCTATCCGCGCGGCACGGCGGCATGGGCCGCAAGGCAGGCCACATCCACAATCTGATTGACGCCCGCCTGCATGGGCACGATTTGCGCCGAATGCGAAAGCCCGGTCAGCAGCGGGCCGATCACCGTACTGCTGGTCAATTGCGGTACGGCACGCGTCAGAATATGCGCCGCATGAATACCTGGCATGATCAACACATTTGCCGGGCCGCTCAAGCGACAGAAGGGATAGAGCGAAGCACGCAGCTTCGGGTCCAGCGCCACATCTGCTGCCATTTCGCCATCAAACTCAAAATCCGCGCCGCGTTCGGTCAGCAGCTTCACCGCTTCACGAATGCTACCTGGAATGGTGCCGCGCGGGTCGCCAAAGGTCGAGAAGGAAAGAAACGCAACACGTGGTTCCATCCCCAAGCGCCTTGCGGCAGCGGCAGACCCGCGCGCAATGCCGGCAAGTGTGGCTGCATCGGGTCTTTCGTGAATGGCGGTATCCGCCACAAGCACCGTTCCCGCCTGGCGCGAGATGATGATGGAAACCCCGAAGGCAACGCGCCCCGGCACGGGGTCTATCGCCATACTGATGCCCTCAAGCGCCGCGGAATAGGAACGCGTAGTGCCGGTAACCACCGCATCTGCCTCACCGGTCGCGACCATGCAGGCGGCGAAGACATTGCGGTCCTGGTTGACCAGTCGCTGGCAATCGCGTTGCAAAAAGCCATCGCGCTGGCGTTTTTCGTAGAGGAATTCAGCATAACGGCGCGTCGATTCCGAAAGCCGCGCATTCTGGATTTCAATGCCACTGGGCAGAGGAATCCCGATGGCATTGGCAACCGCCGTAATGCGGTCCTCTCGCCCCACCAGAATGGGCGTGCCATAGCCTGCATTGCGGAAGCCAATGGCGGCGCGGATCACCTTTTCTTCCTCGCCTTCAGCAAATACTACGCGCTTGGGGTTCTGACGCACACTTTCGGCAATCGCTTCCAAGGCGCCCACGGTGGCATCCAGCCTATTCGCCAAATCCCGCGCATAACGCTGCAAATCGGGCAAAGGCTTCCGCGCGACGCCGCTTTCCATCGCGGCTTTGGCCACCGCTGGCGAAACCCGTGAAATCAAGCGCGGATCAAAGGCATTGGGAATGATGTATTCCGGCCCAAAACGCAGCGCCTTGCCCGCACCCGCGCCAGAGACTTCTTCCGGCACATCTTCGCGCGCCAGCATGGCAAGCGATTCAGCCGCCGCGATTTTCATCGCGTCATTGATGGTGGAAGCGCGCACATCAAGTGCACCACGGAAGATAAAGGGAAAGCCCAGCACATTATTGACCTGGTTCGGGTAATCCGACCGCCCGGTCGCGATGATGCAATCGGGCCGCGCAGCGCGCGCCTCATCCGGCGTGATTTCCGGATCGGGATTGGCCATGGCGAAAATGATCGGCTTCGGCGCCATGGCGCGGATCATCTCGGGCGTCAGCGCGCCTTTCACGGAAAGGCCAAAGAATACATCCGCGCCATCAAGGGCCTGCGTCAGCGTCCGCGCGGAAGTCGTCACCGCATGGGCGGATTTCCACTGGTTCATGCCTTCCTGACGGCCACGCCAGATCACGCCCTTGGTGTCGCACAGGATCACATTTTCGGGCCGCATGCCCATGGCCTTGACCAATTCCGCACAGGCGATGGAAGCAGCACCCGCGCCATTGATCACGAGCTTCGTCGTCTTCAAATCGCGCCCGGTCAAATGGCAGGCATTGATCAGGCCGGCGGCGGCGACAATCGCCGTGCCATGCTGGTCATCATGAAAGACCGGGATATCCATCAATTCGCGCAAACGCTGTTCAATCACAAAGCATTCCGGCGCCTTGATGTCTTCCAGATTGATGCCGCCAAAGGTCGGGCCGAGATAGCGCACCGCGTTGATGAAAGCGTCCGGGTCTTCGGTATCCACGCAAAGATCCATGGAATCGACATCAGCAAAGCGCTTGAAAAGCGCGGCCTTGCCTTCCATCACCGGTTTCGATGCCAGCGCGCCCAGATTGCCAAGCCCCAGCACTGCCGTGCCGTTGGAAATCACCGCGACGAAATTGCCCTTAGAGGTATAGTCATAGGCAAGCGTCGGGTCGCGATGGATATGCAGGCAGGGCTCCGCCACACCAGGCGAATAGGCCAGGCTCAAATCCCGCGCCGTGATCAGCGGCTTGGTCAGGCGTATTTCAAGCTTGCCGGGTCTGCCTTCCCGGTGCATCGCCAGCGCTTCTTCGGCGGTGACGCGCGCCGTGCGCGTATCCTCAACCGGCGTTTTTTTCGCGTCATCCATCCTAGTCACCACTCCTCATACGGACCCCATCATGCCGGTTTGTGCCACGCACCGCGAGGCCCCCGCTTCGCAGGCGCAGCAAAGCGCCCCCTCACACCCGCCGGACATTCCAGGGATAGGGCGATGAGCCCTGCAGAATCCCAGTGATATTGCGCCGGAAAGCGGTCCTGATCCTGAATTGGCCGAGCGGAATGAAGGCGGCGTCTTCCAAAGCAAGCCGCCCAAGGCGGGACGCGATCTGCTTCTGTTCGGCTTCATTCGGCGCGAACAGCCAGGCTTCCGCCAGGGCCTCGGCCTCGTCGCTTTTCCACCAACCGAACCAGCCCGCCGTCCCCTGGCCACGGACCAGGAAGGAAACGGCGGGATTGGCCCAAGCCGTCGCCCCACCCGTGGTATGCAGGATGGACCAGCCGCCGCGATCAATCGGCTCACGGTTGCTGCGGCGCTGCACTACCGTGCCCCAATCGCTTTCCGCCAATTCGATATTCATGCCGATCCGCTTCAGCCGATCCGCGGTCACTTGCCCAAGCGGCCCGATATCCGGGAAGTCCGTCGGATTGATCGCGACAACGCGCTGATTGGCGTAGCCCGCTTCACGCAGTGCGGCACGCGCGCGGTCCAGGCTGCCTGGCATCATCGCCTCACCCAAATCCTCATAATACGGCGTCTCGCGCGGCCAAAGGCTGCGGCAGAGATCCCAATCGGTACGGTCATCGCCCCTCGATGCCCGCATGTAATCTTCCTGCAAAACGGAAAGCCGAACGGCGCGGCGGATGCGCACATCATCAAAGGGCGGGTGCAGGTTATTCATGCGCAGCACGGCAAGCCGCCCGCCCGTATCTGACACTTCACGGCGCACATCGCGCGCGCGCGCCAAAAGCGCCTGCAAATCCGGATGCGGCCTTTCCCACCAATCAACCTCACCATTCTGCAAGGCGGCCGCTGCCGTCGCGGGGTCGGGCAGGATATGCCATTCAATGCGCCGGAAATGCGCGATCTTCGCCCCCGATGTCCAGGAAGGCGCTTCCTGGCGTGGCTGATAGGCATCGAATTTCTCATAAACCACGCGGCTTCCGGAATTATATTCGCCGGCAATGAAGCGATAGGGGCCGGAGCCAATCATCTCCGTCACGCCGCGATTGGGATCGGTCTCCGCCAGGCGTTCGGGCATGATGAAGGGCACGGCGGAATCGGGCTTCGCCAAAGCATCCAGCAATAAGGGAAAGGCGCGCTTCAGGCGGATTTCGATGGTGCGGTCATCCACCGCGCGCCATTCATCCACCTGACGTATCAGCAATTGCCCATAAGGCTCGCGTGCGCACCAGCGCTTGAGGCTTGCGATGCAATCGCGTGCGCGCACTGGTTCGCCATCATGGAAACGCAGCCCGGCGCGCAGCGTGATGCGCCAACGCTTGCCGTCATCCAACACTTCCGCTCCCTCGGCCATTTGCGGCTTTGGTTTCAGTTCCGCGTCCACACCATAAAGCGTGTCAAACACATGCCAGCCATGATTGCCGGTGACGGTGGCGGTGGTGAAGACCGGGTCCAGCACGCTCAGATTCGCCTGCGGCACGAAGCGCAGTGTTTGCGCGCGCATATCTTGCGCTACCACAGGTGCGGGCAGTGCCGCCGCAGCGCCCATGGCCAGGATGGACCTGCGACCAATACCACCGGTTGCTGTCATCGGAACCTCCTCCCCATCAGGTCTTCTTGGGGGGAGTGTGGAGCCTCTCGCGCCAATGCGCCAGCCCAGGGTTTGGCTTGGGCGCGGCCCGCCTGTATCGTGATGGTGCATGCCCCCTGCCCAAGCCCCCTCAGGCCCGATTCCCGAAGCCAGTGGCGCGACGCCCGCCATGGCGCAATGGTTCGCCGCCAAGGCCGCGCATCCGGATGCGCTGGTATTCTTCCGGATGGGCGATTTCTACGAGCTGTTCTTCGCCGATGCCGAAGCTGCTGCCGCCGCGCTTGATATCGCGCTTTCTTTCAGGGGGGAGCATCGTGGCCAGAAGGTCGCCATGTGCGGCGTGCCAGCCCATGCGCATGAAAGCTATCTCGCACGCCTGATCCGGCAGGGTTTCCGCGTTGCCATTTGCGATCAGATGGAAACGCCGGAACAGGCCAAGGCGCGCAAGGCGCCCACCATCCGGCGCGATATCACGCGGCTGGTCACCGCCGGCACGGTGACGGAAGAAACCTTGCTTGAAGCGGCGCGTCCGGCCTGGCTTTTGGCGCTGGCGCCTTCGGAAGATCGGGTGGGCGCCGCCTGGCTGGATGTCTCGACCGGCGCCTTTGGCACGGAAACCCTGCCGCGCGCGGATATCCAGGCGCTGCTCGCGCGGCTCGAGCCCGCCGAAATCCTGGCCCCGGAAGGCGTATTCGAAGGCGAAGTGGCGGCGCGCATCACCCCGCTTGACCCGCCCCGCGATGCCGCGCGGCGCCTGGCTGAGGCTTTCGATGTCTCCACCCTGGATGGGTTTGGCAGTTTCAGCGCCGAGGAACTCGCCGCCGCAGCCATGGCCTTGGAGTATGTGCGGGCCACCCAGGCGGGCGCCTTGCCGCGCTTGGCGCCGCCGAGCCCCATGGGTGGGCGCGGGCTGTTGCAGATGGATGCCGCGACGCGGCGCAGCCTTGAAATCCTGAAAAGCGAAAGGGGGGAGGCACGCCATTCCCTGCTCGCCGCCGTGGATCGCTCTGTCACCGCTGCCGGTGCGCGGGAATTGGCGGCACGCTTGGCCTCGCCTTTGGCGGAAGCCGCACCAATCCTGGCGCGGCATGAGGCGGTGGGCTGGATGCTCGCGGCAGCTTCCGAACGCGCCGCGCTGAGGGCCGCGCTGAAGGGCTCGCCGGATATGGCGCGGGCGCTGGCGCGGCTATCGCTTGATCGTTTCGCGCCGCGCGACCTGGCCGCGATCCGCGATGGGCTCGCGCGGGCTGAGGCGATGGCGGCGGCGCTTGATGCCGCGGGCGGGCTGCAACCCGCGCTGATTGAAGCCGCGCGCGGCGCGCTGGTGCCGGAAGCCTCACCGCAGGCGGAATTGCAGCGCGCTTTGGCCGAAACCCTGCCGGCGCGGCTGGAAGATGGCGGGCTGATCGCCGCTGGCTATGACGGCGAATTGGATGCGCTCAGGCGATTGCGCGATGGCGGGCGGGATCAGATTGCGGCGCTGCAATTGGATCTGGCCCAGGCCTGGGGCGTCGCGGCTTTGCGTATCCGCCATCATCAGCAATTCGGCTTTCTTGCGGAAATGCCCTTGGCTGCCGGCGAAAAGTTGCTCCGCGCCGCCATCGCGGAAGGCCCCAATTGCCCCATCCATCGCCAGACCATGTCGAGTGCCATGCGCTTTACCTGCCCGGCGCTGGCCGAGCTTGACCGCAAGGTGGCGGAAGCGGGCGATCAGGCCGCGCGCCGTGAAAAAATGGTCGCGCAGCATTTGCGCAAGCTCTGCCTGAATGCCGCGCCCGGCATCGCCGCGGCAGCAGCGGCGATGGCGGAATTGGATGTGCATGCCGCCGCCGCTGAATTGGCCGCAGGCGGTGGCTGGTGCAGGCCGGAAATCACACAAAAGCCGGATTTCGCCATCAAGGCCGGGCGGCATCCGGTGGTAGAAGCCGCCCTTGCCCGCGCGCGCGGCCCGGCCTTTGTGCCGAATGATTGTGACCTTTCGGCGGGGCAGCGGCTTTGCTTGCTGACCGGACCCAATATGGCCGGCAAATCCACTTACCTGAGGCAAAACGCGCTGTTTGTGATTTTGGCCCAAGCCGGGCTGTTCCTGCCCGCCGAAGCCGCGCGGCTTGGCCTGGTGGATCGGCTTTTCTCCCGCGTGGGTGCAGCGGATGACATTGCCGGCGGGCGGTCCACCTTCATGGTCGAAATGGCCGAAACGGCGGCGATATTGAATCAGGCCAGCGCGCAATCCCTGGTGGTGCTGGATGAGGTCGGGCGCGGCACCGCCACCTGGGATGGGCTGGCGATTGCCTGGTCAGTGCTGGAAGCGCTCCATGACCGCATCCGCTGCCGTACCATCTTCGCCACGCATTTCCATGAATTGACGTCACTGGCCGCGAAGTTGCCGGAACTGACGCTGGCGACCATGCAGGTGCGCGAATGGCGCGGGCAGGTGATTTTCCGCCACAGCGTGGGCCCCGGTGCCGCCGAGAAATCCTGGGGCCTGCATGTGGCGAAGCTCGCTGGCGTCCCGCGTGAAGTGCTGCGCCGGGCTGAGGCTGTGCTGGCCTCGCTTGAAGCCCGTGCCAAGGGGCTTGATCCCCTGGCGGAAGAATTACCGCTTTTCGCGCGCCCCGGCCCTGCCGCCGCGCCATCCCATCCCGCTTTGGACGCGCTTGCAGGGCTTGATCCCGATACACTCAGCCCGCGAGAAGCGCAGGAGTTTCTCTACCGAATAAAATCGCTTTTGGAGACTGTCACAGCGCCGCCGGACACGATAATGTGACAGTAATGAGTCTGACCCAGGCATCCTCCGAAATCGCCCCTGCGCCGCATCGGCGCGGGGCCAAGCCTCCTGGTATTGTTTCCGAACAGCCCTTGGTGCTGGTGGATTTGCTGGCGGAATTGCTTCCGGAAGGGCAGCCCATTCCGCGCGATGCGGCGCTGGCGCTGCTTCGGCGACATTTGGGGCGCATTCAGGCGCGCGTGCAGGAAGCCTTTGAAGCGCGCGAATTATCGGGCTTGGCTGCTGCGCGCTGGTTGGCAGCGCTCACTGATACGCTGATGGCTGGCATTCATCGCTACACCGAAGCGCTGCATCCGCCCGATCGTGGCGAGAAATCCCATGCCTTGGTGGCGACCGGTGGTTATGGCCGTGGCGTGCTTGCACCCTTTTCCGATATTGATCTTTTGTTCCTGACCGATAACAGCATGGGCGCGCGCGGCAGGAAGGCAGTGGAGTTTATGCTCTATTTGCTTTGGGATCTTGGGCTGAAGGTTGGGCATGCGACGCGGTCCCGCAGCGAATGCTTGCAGGAAGCGAAACGCGACGCGACGGTGATGACCGCGCTTTTGGATGCGCGGCTGGTCGCGGGCGATCCAGCGATTTTCGCTCGCTTTGATGAGGCGTTTCGCGCTGCGCGTGCGCGGACTGGGCTGAAACCCTTTCTGGAAGCGAAGCTTGCCGAAAGGCAGAAGCGCCATCGCCGCTATGGTGACAGCCCCTATGTGGTCGAGCCGCATGTCAAGGAAGGACGCGGGGCGCTGCGTGATTTGCAAACGCTGTATTGGCTGGCGCGTTATGCCTTCAATGTGCAGCGCATGCCGGAACTGGTCGGGCCGGATAGCCCAGGCGGCGGTTTGCTGACGGCGAATGAAGCGCGTGCCATTCGGCGCGCCTGGGATTTCTTGTGGACAGTGCGCTTTCATTTGCACCTGGTCACGGGCCGCGCGGAAGAACGCCTGACGTTTGATTTGCAGCCGGTGGTGGGCGCGCGCATGGGCTATACGCGGCGCGGGCTTCAGGATGGCGTTGAACGCTTCATGAAGCATTTCTTCCTGACTGTGCGCGATGTGGCGCGTTTCACGCGCATTCTGGAACCGGCCATCATGCGCGCCGCGCTTGGCCGCCCTGCCGTCATGCCTGCACCAGACAAGGCTTTGACTGAAGCGGGCTTTGGCCTGGCCGATGGCAAGATCATTGCGGCACCGGGTTTTGATTTCACCGTTGAACCGGTGCTGATGCTGCGTATCTTCCGCCTTGCGCGGGATAGGGGATTGGATATCCACCCCCTCGCCTTCCGCGCCATTATTCGCCATGCGCGGCACCTCGCGCGGCTGCGTGGCGATCCGGCGGCGAGTGCGGAATTCCTTGATATCCTGTCGGGCAAGGACCCGCATATTTGGCTGCGCATGTTGAACGAAGCCGGGTTGATCGCGGCACTTTTGCCCGATTGGCAGCGCGTTGTCGGGCTGATGCAATTCGACACCTATCACGTGTTCACGGTGGATGAGCATACCATCGAAGCCATTGGCGTTTTGGGCGCGATGGAACGGGGTGAGCTCACGGAAATCGCCCCGGTAGCGAGTGAATTGATCGGTCAGGTGCAATCTCGCCGCGCGCTTTATGTCGCGATGCTGTTGCATGATGCGGCAAAGGGGCGCGGCGGTGATCATTCCGAATTGGGTGCGGAATTGGCGTTGCATGTCTGCCCGGCCCTTGGCCTGACACCTGAGGAGACGGAGACGGTTTCCTGGCTGGTGCTGCATCATTTGCTGATCAGCGAAACCGCCTTCCGTCGCGATATCGAAGACCCCAAGACGATTCTGGATATTGCCGAGATTGTGCAAAGCCCGGAACGCCTCAGGCTGCTCTTGGTGCTGACGGTTGCCGATATGCGCGCGGTCAGCGCCAAGGTCTGGAATGGCTGGAAAGCAACGCTGCTGCGCGAACTTTACTGGCGCGTCGCGGAAGTGCTGGCGGGGGGTCTTTCCGTGCCGGAACGCGATGTGCGCGTGGCCCGCGCCAAGGATGCGGCGGCCAAGCTTCTGGCTGGGCATTCGCGTGCTGCAGTGGATCATTACCTTGGCCTTGGTTATCCAGGCTATTGGCTTTCCTTTGATCCTGAGACCCATGCGCGCCATGCGGCGATGATCGAGGAAGCGCGCGCCACCAAGGCGCCGCTGACGGTGCAGACACGGGTCTTGGAAAACCGTGCGGTCACGGAAGTGACGGTTTATTGCACTGACCATCCCGGCCTTTTCAGCAAAATCGCCGGCGCCTTGGCGGTGGCGGGGGCGAGCATTGTTGACGCGCGCATCCATACCATGACGGATGGCATGGCGCTCGATACCTTCTGGGTGCAGGATTATCAGGGAGGCGCCCTGGATGCGCCGCATCGCCTGGCGCGGCTTTCTGTCCTGGTGGAGCAGGCACTTTCGGGGCGCCTCAGGCTTCGTGATGAAATCCGCAAGCTGAAACGCGAACCAGCCCGGCTGCGCGCCGTGACGGTGCCACCGCGCGTCGTGATCGATAATCACGCTTCCAATACGCATACCGTCATTGAGGTGAATGGACGCGACCGCCCGGGGCTATTGCATGATGTGACCGCAGCCATGAGCGATCAGGGCATGCAGATCGCTTCCGCCCACATCACCACCTATGGCGTGCGCGCGATTGACGTGTTTTACGTGAAGGATGTTTTCGGCCTGAAGGTTGAAAATGAACGCAAGCTGACCGGGCTCCGCGCCGCGCTGGAAAAAGCGCTGGTGCCGCCGGAGGTGGATACCAAGGCGGCAGCGGGATGAGCGAGGGCTTCAAAAGCTTCGCGGAATTCTGGCCCTATTATTTGCGTGAGCACGCCAAGCCCGTAACGCGCGCACTGCATTTCACCGGCACAGGTGCGGGGCTTTTGCTGTTCATGTTCGGCCTGACTTCAGGCAATTACTGGCTTCTGCTGGTGGCGCTGATTTGCGGCTATGGCCCTGCCTGGATTGGGCATTACTTTATCGAGAAAAACCGCCCCGCCACCTTCCGCCATCCGCTTTGGTCGCTGATCGCGGATTTTCGCATGTTCTTCTTTTTCATCACCGGGCGGCTTGGCAATGAGCTTCGCCGCCACGGCGTTGGTTGACGACCACACACCGCATCAGGCGCGAATGCCCTATATGCTGCTGCGCAAAGGCAAGGCCGCGCTGAAGCGCAGCCTCTGCGTGGTTCTGACCCTACAGCGCCTTCAGATTGATCGCCGTAGGCTTGCCGCGTTCCTCGGCGACCTCAAAGGCGACCTTCTGGTTGTCCTTAAGCCCCTGCATGCCCGCCTTCTGCACGGCGGTGATGTGCACAAACACATCCTTGCCGCCACCATCCGGCAGGATGAAGCCGAAGCCCTTGGTGGCATTGAACCATTTCACGGTGCCATTCGGCATGACGCGCCCCTTTTCTTATAGCGGCAGATGCCCCGCCGCTTCGCCAAAATCCCACGAAAATCAGACAATTTTCGCTGGGGCTGCGTCAAGCTTTTTGCGCAAGCCAGGCGCGAATTTCCGCATTATGCTCGCCCAGATCAGGGGCACGGCGGGTAATGCGCGCGGGTGTGGCTTCCAGCCGCAAGGGTGAAGCCAAATGCTGGATCGGGGGCCCCGTTCGGGGTCCGCAAAACTGCTGACCAGGCCCCGCGCCTGGCCCTGCGGATGAGCCAGGGCTTCATCATAGGACAGTACCGGCTCGGACGGGATGCCGGCCTTGCCGAGCGCGGCCAGCCATTCGGCACTGGGGCGGGTTGCCAGAATTTCCTGCAAAATCGCGATCAGCGCGTTGTTATTGGCCACGCGATCCGCATTGGTCTTGAAGCGCGGATCGCCCGCCAATTCCGGCCGGCTGATGACACCACAGAGCGCCTGCCAGAATTTCTCCTTGGAAGCACCGAGCGTGATGTAGCCATCGGCGGTCTGAAATACGCGATAAGGCGCTGATCCGCGATGCAATTGCCCAAGCCGCGAAGGGCGCGTGCCATGGGCGAAAACATGCGCGGCCTCATAAACGCCAAGCGCGACGCCCGCTTCAAACAGGGATTGATCAATCCGCTGGCCCTGCCCGGTTTTCTCGCGCGCCTGCAAGGCGGCGAGCACTGAAAGGGCCGAAAACATCCCCGCCGTGACATCGGTAATGGCGATCGGCAGGCGATAGGGTTCGCCATCGGGCGGGCCATTGCCGGCCATGAGGCCCGACATGCCCTGCGCCATCATATCCAACCCGCCATGATCCGCCCAAGGCCCGGTCTGGCCGAAACCCGAAATCGCGCACCAGATCAGGCGCGGATTGGCCGCGCTTAATGCCTCCCACCCCAAGCCGAGGCGCGCCAGCGTGCCGGGGCGGAAATTTTCCACCAGCACATCGGCGCGAAGCGCCAATTGGCGCACCAGTTCGATATCCTCAGGCTGTTTCAGATCGGCGGTGATGCTGCGCTTATTGCGGTTCCAAACGGCGAAGGGCTGGCTCCGCCCTTCCACAAAGGGCGGCATGCGCCGCGCGTCATCGCCACCATCGGGGCGTTCCACCTTGATGACATCAGCGCCCAGATCGCCCAGCAGCATGGTGCAATAGGGGCCAGAGAGAAAATTCGTGAGGTCCAGAACAATCAGCCCATCCAGCGCAGCGGTCACGATGTTGTCTCTCCATATTGTTCCGTGGTCGCGACGCGCCGGCGCCGCAGTTCTGAGGCGGTGACGCCGCCCTGGCCCCAATTATCCGGATCAAGTTCTTCAATCAGCACAACAACATCCTCGGCGCGCTTGCCAAGCGTTTCCACCAGCAGATCGGTCACGCCGGCGATGAGTTCGGCTTTCTTTTCCGGTGATGTCGGCGTTGCGCGGCGCGCCAGGGTGATCGTGACCAAGGGCATTATGTGTCACTCCAAAGGACCGGTGTTGGATTTCACCGGGCGGGGAAACCCTCAGCAGCCAGCGAAACCCTGTCAAGCAGCACAAAGGTCTGGACCTTCGACGCGCATCGGCACAGCATATCGTCGCATTAGCAAAGCGCGGAACAACCGCGCAGGACAGGAGAGGAAAATGCGCCTTTTTGCCTGCATCATCGGCGTCATCATGGCGCTTGCCGCATACCCCACCCATGCCGCCTGGCCGGAACGACCCATTACCGCGATTGTCCCCTTCGCTGCCGGTGGCGGCACCGATGGCGTGGCGCGCATCATGGCTGAACATCTCGGGCGCAATTTGGGCCAGGCGGTGGTGATCGAAAATCGCGGCGGCGCCAATGGCAATATCGGCGCAGTCGCCGCCGCCCGGGCCAGGCCCGATGGCTACAGCTTCTTCTTCACCACCGGCACGACCCAGGCGATCAACCCAGCACTTTATCGCAGCCTGCCCTATGATCCGCTGCGCGATTTCACCCCGGTTGGCCGCATTGGCATCTTTCCGCTGATGCTCGCGGTGCATCCTGGCGTGAAGGCGCAGAGTATTGCGGAGCTGATCAGCCTGGCGCGTGCTGAACCGGGCAAGCTCAGCTTCGGTCATTGGTCGGCGGTTTACCTCGCCGCCGGTAAAAGCTTTGTGCGCCAGATTGGGGCCGAGGTGCTGGATGTGCCCTATCGTTCCTCGGCCAATACCATGACGGATCTGGTGGCGGGGCGGATTTCCTTTGCCATTGTGGACCTCACCATCGGGATTCCCTTGGCGCGCGGGAATGAGGTGCGGCCCCTGGCGGTGACCGGCGCAGCGCGGAGCGCCCTGTTGCCGAACCTGCCCACACTCCAGGAAGCTGGCCTTGCCGGGTTTGATGTGGCCGCCTGGATGGGGGTTTATGCCCCCGCCAATACCCCGGCCGAGGCGGCGCGCGGCATGGAAGCCGCCTTGGCGCGGGTGCTGGCGGATCGGGCCGTGGTGGAGCGGCTTTCGGCGCTTGGCTTTGAACCCATGCCCAGCGATGCGGCGGAGCTGGCCCGCTTCAACGCGGCTGAAATCACCCGCTGGCAGGCGCTGATCACGGCGGCCGAGATCAAGGTCGAGTAGAAAAACTTGACCGGACAGGGCAGGGGGGTTTGAACGGCTTATGGCCGATTCACCCTCCCTCATCCCCGCACTTGCCAGCCTGCTTGGCCCCACTGGGCTGCTGACCGAAGCCTCAGACCTCGCGCCCGCGCTGGCGGATTGGCGGAGCCTTTATCAGGGCCGCGCCATGGCGCTGCTCCGCCCCGCCAATACCGCCGAATTGGCCGAGGCAGTCAGGCTCTGCAGCGCTGCCGGCATCGCCATTGTGCCGCAGGGGGGCAATACCTCCATGGTGGGTGGCGCGACGCCGGATGCTTCGGGGCGCGCGGTGATTGTCTCCCTCGCGCGCATGAACCGCATCCGCGACCTCGACCCCGTTGATATGACCATGACGGCCGAGGCGGGCGTTGTCGTGAAAACCGCGCAGGAAGCCGCGGCGTCTGCCGGTTGCCTGTTTCCGCTCAGTTTCGGGGGTGAGGGCACGGCCATGATCGGCGGTGTGCTTTCCACCAATGCCGGCGGCAATAATACCGTGCGCTACGGCAATGCGCGGGAATTGATGCTGGGGCTTGAAGTGGTGCTGCCCGATGGCAGCATCTGGCATGGCTTGAGGCGGCTCCGCAAAGACAATACCGGCTATGCGCTGCGCCATGTTTTTGTGGGTGCCGAGGGCACGCTTGGCATCATCACTGCCGCTGTCTTGAAGCTTTTCGCCCGCCCCCGCGCCAATGAGGTGATTTTCGCCGCTATGCGTGATGCCGAAGCGGCACTCGACCTGTTCCGCCGCTTTCGTGACAATGACGAAAGCGCGATCCGCGCATTTGAATATATGTCGGGCGATGGCGTTGACCTGACGGTACAATTGATCCCCGGCGTCACCCTGCCGGTTGCCGAACGCGCTGCCCATTACGCGCTGATTGATTTGGCCTCGACACGGCCAGACGCGGATTTGCGCGGCCTGGCGGAGCTGGTGCTGGCACCCGCCATGGAATCCGGCGAAGTGCTGGATGCCGTATTGGCCGAAAGCGAAGCGCAGCGCGCCGCGATTTGGCGGATTCGCGAAGAACATACCGAAGCGCAGCGCAAGGCCGGCGCTTCGGTGAAGAATGATGTCTCTGTCCCCGTCTCCCGCGTGCCGGAGCTGATCGAACGTGCTTCGGAGGCCTGCCGCAAGCTGATCCCGGGCATTCGCCCCATGCCCTTCGGCCATATGGGCGATGGGAATATTCATGTGAATCTGGTGCAGCCTGAAGGCGCTGATCCGGCCGCCTTCCTGGCGCGCAGCCACGACATCATGGATTGCGTGAATGAGGTGGTGCGGGATTTGGACGGGTCTTTCAGCGCGGAACACGGCATCGGGCAGCTTAAGACCGATATGATGGAAGCATGGCGCGGGGGCGCGGAATTGGCTGTCATGCGGCAGATCAAGGCGGCGCTCGATCCCAAGGGCCTGATGAACCCCGGCAAGGTGCTGCCCTGAAGCCGCTTTCGGCCTTGGCGCCAAGCGGGTAGGGTGGCGCAGCCGATGACCCTGCTCGACCGATATCTTTTCCGCCAGCTTGCCCTGGCCCTGCTTGCCGTCACGGTGGGGCTGGCGGCGCTTGTCTGGCTGACGCAATCCTTACGCTTCATTGAATTGGTGCTGGATCGCGGCTTGTCGCTTGCGGTGTTTTTTGAATTGACCAGCCTTTTATTGCCATCCTTCTTTTCGGTCATTCTGCCGATCACGACCTTCATTGTGATGCTGTTCGTGCATTTGCGCCTGGCCGGCGACCGCGAATTGGTGGTGATGCGCGCGGCGGGGCTTTCCAATTGGCAAATCGCACGCCCAGCCTTGGCGCTGGGGCTTCTGGTAGTGGCCGTGATGGCCTTTTTGAATTTCTGGCTGGTGCCGCTCAGCCACACCGCCTTCCGGCAATGGCAGTTTGAAATCCGCAACCAATTGGTGGGCGTGCTGGTGCAGGAGGGCGTTTTCTCTACCCTCGGCAATGACCTGACTGTCTATGCCCGCAAGCGTGATCCTGATGGCACGCTGCGCGGCATTTTGGTGCACGACCAGCGCGAAGCCGGCGGGGCGGTGACCATCCTCGCGCAGGCCGGGCGCATTGGGCAGGGGGCGGATGGGCCGCGCGTGACGCTGTACGATGGTGTGCGCCAGCAGATGGAAAAGGGCGCCGCCGGCGCGCCGCCGCGGCTGACGGTACTGAGCTTTTCCGAAAACAGCGTTGATCTGGCCCGCGTGGCGCGCAATGAGGAAACGCGGAGCCGTGACAGCCGGGAACGTTCGATTGCTGAATTGCTGGACCCCGATCCGGTTGAGGGTTTGCGCCCGCGCGAACTCAGGCGCTTCCGGGCCGAGGCGCATCAGCGCATGGCCAGCCCGCTGACCGCGCTTTCCTTCGCGCTGGTCGGGCTTGCGGTGGCGCTGACCGGGCAATTCCGCCGCCATGGCGGTGGTATCGGCGTGGTGCTTGGTATTGGCATCATGGTGGCGCTGCTGGCGCTTGGCTTGACCATCAGCAATGCGGCGACGCGGCGCGATGGGCTGATCTGGTTGATCTGGCTGCATGCGATCCTGCCGGGCGTGATTTCCGCCTGGTGGCTGGCCGGCGCCCCCGGCCTGCCCCGCAAAGCGCCCCCGCGTGAGGCGCTGTCATGACCTTGCCCATCACGCTCATGGCCTATGTGGCGCGGCGCTTTGCCGGCATGGCGCTGCTGATGCTGTTGGCGCTTTCCATGTTGGTCGCGCTGTTTGATCTGATTGAATTGCTGCGCCGCGCAGCAACCAGGCCTGAGGCGAATTTTGCGCTGGTGTCACAAATCGCGGCGCTCCGCATCCCCTATGTCGCGATGCAAATCCTGCCCTTTGCGGTGTTGCTTGGTGGCATTATCGCTTTTTGGCGGCTCACGCGGTTTTCCGAATTGGTGGTGGCGCGCGCGGCGGGGATTTCCGCCTGGGGCTTTCTGGCTGGGCCAGTGCTGGTCGCGCTGTTGCTTGGGCTTGGCGCCAGCATGGCGCTTTCGCCCTTGTCTTCGGCCATGTTGGCCCGCGCGGAGCGGCTCGATCAGCTTTATCTCCGCAATGTCGGCGGCATCACGGCTTTGGCCGGCGGCCGGCTTTGGCTGCGGCAGGCCGATGATGGGCTGCAACCCCAAGGCGTTGCCATTATCTCTGGCCGTCCCATCGCAACGCGGGAAGTGCAGCCGAGTGAAGTGCTGCGCCTGGCCGAGGTAAGCGTTTGGCGGCTTTCGGCGGAAGATCGCCCCTTGGCGCGCATCGAAGCCACATCGGCCTTGCTCCAACCCGGGCGCTGGCGCATTGAAGGTGCCAGGGTTTTTGGCGCGGATCGCGCGGCGGGCGCGCCGCAGAGTCTGGATTTCCCGACCGAATTGACGCCTGAGCGGATCGAGAATTCCTTCGCAAGCCCCGATACACTTAGCCTTTGGGCCTTACCGGAATTCATTACGGTTTTGGAAAATGCTGGGTTTTCTGCCATTCGCCATCGGCTGCATTTCCAGTCACTATTGGCGCTACCGCTGCTTGCCATCGCCATGGCGCTGCTGGCAGCTGGGTTTTCCATGCGCTCGGCGCGACGCGGTGGCGTGGCGCGAATGATCGCGGGCGGGGTCAGCGCGGGCTTCGCGCTTTTTGTGCTGGACAAGATCACGGGCGAATTTGGTGAAGCGGGTACCTTGCCTGTGGTATTGGCGGCTTGGGCGCCGGCGGGCGCCGGATTCCTGCTGGCGGCCGCGCTGCTGCTGCATCTTGAGGATGGGTAGAATGTCGCGCCGGGTCGCTAAAATCCTTTTGGTGATGATGGTTGCTTTGGGGCCAGTCGAAGCCTTGGCGCAGGCGACGGTGCTGCCCCCGATTACGGCGCCCGCGCCTATTCGGCCGACCCTGCCTTCCGAAGCCCCTGCGGCGGCACCCACACCCGCCGCGTCGGCACCGTCGGAGCCTGTCACCTTCACCGCCGATGAAGTGCAATACGACCAAAATGCCGCCCTGGTAGTGGCACGCGGCCGAGTGGAAGCCTTTCAAGGCGGGCGTATCCTGCGTGCGGATGAACTGACCTATAACCGCAACACCGGTGTCGCGACGGCACGTGGCAATGTGCAGCTGATTGAAGCGGATGGACAGGTTTTTTTCGCGGATAACGCTGTCCTGTCCAATCAGATGCGCGATGGCGTGCTGGAAGGGCTGCGCGGCTATCTGCTGCAAAATGGCCGTATTGCTGCAAATGGTGCACGGCGCACTGATGGTTCGATTTTCGACCTTTCGCGTGTTCTTTATACCGTCTGCGATCCCTGCAAGGATGACCCGCTGGCACCCCCCATCTGGCAGTTGCGCGCGCGCACCGCCACCTTGGATCGCACGGAACAACAAGTGCGGTATCGCGGTGCCTCGCTCGATATGGCTGGTGTGCCGGTGATTTGGCTGCCCTATTTCCAGCACCCGGACGGATCCGCCGCAAGACAATCTGGCTTTCTCAGCCCAAGTTTCGGCGTTACCAAATTTCTCGGCGGTTTCGTTGAAACACCCTATTACTGGGCGATTGATGAAACTCAGGAATTGGTCCTGCGCCCCACTATTTCGACCCGTGTCGCGCCCAATCTTGGGTTGGATTACCGGCGACGCTTCAACAATGGTGAGATTGAGGTCTTGAGTTCTGCCGGCCATCTGGATGGCCGCGATGGTACGGAAGAAGGCTTTGCGGGCCATATCTTCGCCAAGGGCCGCTTTTCCCTGGATGAAACCTGGCGCGCCGGGTTTGACCTGAACCGCGCGAGCTCCGAACAATACCTCCGCATCTATCGCTATGGGGCACAGCGCGTCCTGCCGACAACTCTTTTCACCGAGGGTTTTTGGGGCCCTGAGGGTTTTGCGCGGTTTGATGCCCGCGCCTATCAGGGCCTGCGGCGGACCGATGACATCAGCCGCATCCCCCTCGTGCTGCCCAATATCTATGCCGATTGGGAATCGCCGGAGGATTCACTTGGCGGGCGTTTCACTATTGATACCTGGAATTTCGCCGTCTTTCGCGGTACCGGCACCAGCACACGCCGCGCTGCAACGCGTATGGGATATGCCCTGCCGCGCATGGATGATCTGGGCGGCATCTGGACGCTTCGCGCACAGAGCGATCTGGCGGCCTATGATTTTGAGGATATCAACCTTGCCCCCAATTTCGCGACCGGTGGCGCCAATGGGCAAAGTGCTGCGGCGAATATCCGGACGGCGCTTGATTGGCGGATGCCCTTTTTGCGTGATGGAGGTGATTGGGGTCGCCAGGTGATTGAACCGCGCGTCCAATTGGTGACGGGCCCGATGACCGGCAGCCAATATCGCATCCCGAATGAAGACAGCATTGTCTTCGACTTCACCGATGCCAATCTGTTCTCGCTCAACCGCTTTACTGGGCGGGATCGGCAGGAAGGTGGCACGCGCGCCGATATGGCGTTGCGCGGCGCCTGGTTCCTGCCGGAAGATCGCCAGCTTGAAGCCGTGGTCGGCCGATCCTTCCGCGTTCAGGAAAATGGCGGGCCCTTTTACCCCTATAGCGGCCTGGAAAATCGTGCCTCTGATTGGGTCAGCCGACTGACCTTCAGGCCAAGCTCCTGGCTTGACCTGACCGGCCGCGCGCGGCGCGGCGGAGAAAGCTTTGCGGCCCGCGCCTATGATGTCAGCGCCACGCTGCGACCCACCCAGGATACCGGCTTCACCCTGGGCTATTTGCAGGCGCCACCCATGCCCTTTCTCAATCCTGTGGCGCAGCGCGAGGAAATCTATTTGGGCGCTAGGCAGCGTCTTGGCTTTTGGCAAGTCAGCGCCTTTGGCCGCCAGGATCTCCAGCTTAATCGCCCGGTAGCCGTTGGCGTTTCGGCAATGTATGAGGATGAGTGCTTTATTTTTGAAACCCGTTTCGTTAAGCGCTATGCTGAAGATCCTGCGACGGGCGATCTCTTTCCAGGGGCCACGGTGTTGCTGTTCCGCTTTGGCTTCAAGACCATTGGTGATTTCGGATTGAGGGCTCTATGAGCACTTGCGCTACCCCGCCCGCCGATGGCGGCAAATTCAGTGCGTTTTCAGCTCACCCTTGCGCGCCGAGAACGCAGGCTGAAGTTTTGTTTGGCCGCATTTTCCGAGCCGCCAAGTGATTCCACTCGGCTTGAAAATGCTTTAAGGAGGCGTTGATGCGCGCCGTGACCTTGTCCCGAAAACCCCTTCTGGCGTTGGCACTGCTGGCAGCCATGCTGGTGCACGGCACCCCAACACCTGCCCTGGCGCAAGCCGCGGGCGGCAGCGTGAACAGCATCGTCGCTGTCGTGAATGGCGATGTCGTGACGCGCAGCGAAGTCGAAAGCCGCCGCCGCCTGCTGGCGCTTTCCGCCGGCATGGCGGGCGATACGGGTGCGCAAAGCGGGGATCAAATCCTGCGTCTGCTGATTGATGAGCGGTTGCGTATTCAGGAACTCAGCCGCCGGCGCATCCTGGTGACGGATCAGGATATCGCGAGTTCCGTCGCCAATATCGAAAGCCGCAATGGGCTGCCACCCGGTGGCGTGGTGCAGAATCTGCGCCGTGCCGGGATCGAGCCGCGCGTTTTGTATGACCAGATCCGCGCACAGATCGGCTGGGCGCGGCTGTTGCGCGGCATGCTTGGCGAACAGGCCAATATTCCGGAAGCCGAGGTGAATGAATTCCTTGCCGCCCAGCGCGCGCGGCTTGGCGAGCCCGAATTCCTCGTCTCCGAAATCTTCATTCCGGTGGAAAATCCTGGCCAGGAAGCGCAGGTGCGCCGCTTTGTGACTGATGTCATTCAACGCCTGCGCCAGGGCGTGCCCTTCCCCATGGTCGCAGCGCAGTTCAGCCAATCGCAATCCGCCATCCAAGGCGGCGCGATGGATTGGATGACGGCGGATCGCTTTGATCCGGCGGTTGCGAATATCCTGCGTCAAATGCCCGAAGGCGCCATCAGCAATCCCATTCGCGTGCCCGGCGGCTTTGAAATCGTGTTGCTGCGCGACCGGCGCGTCTCGGGCCGCGATATGGCAACCATCATGAATATGCGACAGGTGTTTCTGCCCTTTGAAGGTCAGGTGAACCCGCAAGCCCCAACCGCGCAGCAATTGGCGCAGTTGCAGCGGGCGCAAGCCCTGTCCGACCAGGCGCGCGGCTGTGAGGCGATGGATGCCGCCGCCCGTGGCAGCCCACGCCCTGCCGATCCCGGCCCGGTTCGGCTGGACAATATCACCCCGCCCGAATTGCGTGATCTGCTGGGCAGCTTGCCGATTGGGCGCGCGACGCAGCCGATTATTTCCGTGGATGGCGCCCTGATTTTCATGGTCTGCGCGCGTGAGACCCGCAACATGGCGGAAGCCAATCCACAACAGGCGCGAGAAATCCTGCTGCGGGATCGGGTTGAATTGCTGTCCCGTCAATTGCAGCGCGATTTGCGCCGCCGCGCCCAGATTGAGATGCGCACGAACAACGCCGCGCGCCCAGGCTAAAGGCGTGGCCAACCCCGCACTGCCAAGCCTGAGCGATACCATCGCCCGGCATGGGCTTGATGCACGCAAGGCGCTTGGTCAGCATTTCCTGCTTGATCCCAATATCTGCGCGCGTATCGCTGGCCTGGCCGGTGATCTTGCGGGGCGCCATGTGCTGGAAGTGGGGCCAGGGCCGGGTGGGCTGACGCGCGCGCTGTTGGAGACACCGGCCGCATCGGTGCTGGCGGTTGAACTTGATTCTCGCGCCGTGATCGCCTTGCAGGAATTGGTGGCGGCCTATCCTGCGCGGCTTCGCGTACTGGAAGCCGATGCGCTTGGCGCGGACCCTGCCTCGGCCCTGCCCGCACCAAGGCGGATCATCGCCAACCTGCCCTATAATGTCGCGAGCCCCTTGCTGGTGCGCTGGCTGCGTGGCGCGGCAGCGCTGGAGGGCATGACGCTGATGTTCCAGCTTGAGGTCGCCGAACGCATCACTGCCGCCCCCGCCACCCCCGCCTATGGGCGCTTGGCCGTGCTGGCGCAATGGCGCTGCCGCTGCGATTTGCTGCTGCGCCTGCCGCCTGGCGCCTTCAGCCCGCCGCCCAAGGTCTGGTCCGCCGTGGTCGGTTTTGTGCCCCATGCGGAAGACCCGCCGCCTGCGCTATTCGCTGCCATGGAAAAACTCACCGCCGCCGCCTTTGGGCAAAGGCGCAAAATGTTGCGCGGCGCCCTGAAGGCGCTTGGGGGCGCCGAAGCCTTGCTGGACCAAGCCGGCATCGCCGGGGATCGGCGCGGGGAAACCCTGACCGTCGCTGAATTCGACCGGTTGGCGCGCGGTTTGGCCAGCCGGGGTTAAACCCAGCGCCGGACGCGACCGCGGTAAGCCTCATAAGCCGCGCCGAAACGCGTGCTGAGGTAGGCTTCCTCCTTCACCACGACCAGCCGATCCAGCGCCAAATGGCAGGCGAGCAAGGCAAGCCAGCCCCAAAGATCACCCCAGCGCAGCGCAAAACCCAGCACCACCACCAGAAAGCCAAGATAGATCGGGTTGCGGCTGAAGCGGAACGGCCCGGTCGTCACAATGGCGGCATCGGGCCTATCCGGCCTTGGGTCATTGCCGGCCTGCACCAGCGCCAGCAGTGCCCAGCCGATCAGCGCCACACCCAGAAAAATAACCAGCACGCCGTAATCGGGCAAAGGCGGGCCGAGCAGCACGGGGAAGAAAAGATGCGCGAACCAGGCCACCGCCAGCACACCGCCCACCAGCACGGGCGGCGGCAGGCGCACGCCGGGGCCGTGATCTGCTTCGGTCATGGCTTATCCTCCGGCAATTTCATCCAAGGGGGCGGTTGCGGGGTCAGGCGCGCCTCGCCCGCCATCAGCGCCCCCTTATCCAGCCATTCCAACCGAAGCAGCGCCAGGCCCTGCGCGCCCTGGCTGGAGCGCATTTCGCCGGCCTCAGCGCCATCCAGCGTTAAAATCGGCACCCCGCGCCCCGGGGCAGGGCCTTCAATCGAGACAGGCACCAGCCGGCGCTTGAGCAAGCCGCGATACCGCGTCCGCGCCGTCAGTTCCTGGCCCATATAGCAGCCCTTGGTCCAGGAAATGCCGTGCAGCTCATCAAAGCCGCCTTCCAGCAACACGGATTTTTCGGCTTCCATATCCTTGGACCCGTCGGGCAGGCCAAGGGTCAAGCGATGCGCCGCGTAATCCGCGGGGCTGGCATTGCAGGACAGGCCAGTGCCCGCCAGCACCCGCCAGCCCGCTTCCGGCAGGCGCGGGTCACGCGCCACCAAGCCTTCAGATGGGACGCCTTCGCCCCAAGCCGCATGCACCCGCCACTCGGCCGAGGCATCGCGCAGCGCCACCTTGGCGCGCAGCTTGAACCGAGAAAGCCGCGTGATCAGCATGGCAAGCTGAGCTGCCTCCACATCCAGCAGCAGCGCTTCGGGCGTTGCGATCACAAAGAAATCCGCAAGCCACTTGCCCTGCGGCGTCAGCAGCGCGGCCCAGATCGCCTGATCCGCCCGCGCCTTGGTCACATCATTCGAAACCAACCCCTGCAGGAAGGTGATGCGGTCCTCCCCCGAGATTTCCAAAACGGCACGGTTCGGCAAGGCTGCGAGTTTCATGCCCTAAACCTGTGTCGGCAGGGGCGCGGCTGCAACCTCCCCCTCGGGCGCTGGAAGTGGTAAGGGCGCCGGGTGCGCATTCTTTTCATCTCCTCCACCCGCATTGGCGATGCTGTGCTGTCCACCGGCCTGCTGGACCACCTGATGCGGGCGCATCCGGAAGCGCGCTTTACCATTGTCTGCGGGCGGGTGGCGGAGGGCGTGTTTCGCCGCATGCCGCAGCTTGAACGGCTGATAAGCGTGGAAAAGCGCCCCTATTCGCTGCATTGGCTGGAAATCTGGGGCCAGGTGGCCGCGACGCGTTGGGATTTGGTGGTGGATTTGCGGGCTTCCGCCATTGCCTGGCTGCTTTGGACGCGCGCGCGCAAGATCATCCAGGGCGGGCGGCGGCCCGGCCATCGGCTGACGCATCTGGCGGCCCTTTTGGGCGTTGACCCCCCACCGCTGCCGGTGATTTGGACCGCGCCGGAGGACACCGCCCGCGCCGCCGCCCTGCTGCCGGCAGGCCGCCCTTGGCTGGTGCTGGGGCCGACCGCCAATTGGCACCGCAAGGTCTGGCCGGCGGAAAGCTTCGCCGAGCTCGCCCTGCGGCTGACCGCGCCGGATGGGGCTTTCCCCGGCGCAGGGATTGCCATTCTGGGCGGGCCGGGGGATCAGGAACGCAGCATGGCGACCCCGGTTCTGACCGCCTTGCCCCAGGCGCTTGATCTGGTGGGCAAGCTCGATCTGCCTGAAGTGGCGGCGGTGTTGGCGCGTGCCGCGATGTTCATCGGCAATGATTCCGGCCTGATGCATTTGGCCGCCGCCGCGGGCGCGCCCACCATCGGCCTGTTTGGCCCGACCCCCTCCGATGAATACGGCCCCGCCGGCCCCAAGGCGAGCGCTGTTCTGGCCGATGGCCCCCCTGGTCAGGGCGCGATGGAAGATTTGCCCGTGGCGCGGGTGTTGGAAGCTGCTGAGGCGCTGATCGGCCAAACCGCGCAGGTGCCGGCGTGACTCCAAAACTTTCCATCCTGATCGTCGCGCGGAATGAGGAACCGCGGCTGCCCGATTGCCTCGCCTCGGCCGCTTTCGCCGATGAGATTGTGGTGGTGCTGGACCGCACCACGGATGCCAGTGCCGCCCTTGCCCGCGCAGCGGGTGCCCTTGTGCTGGAAGGTGCCTGGGAATTGGAAGGTGATCGGCGCAATGCCGGCATTGCCGCCTGCACCGGCGATTGGATTCTGGAACTGGATGCCGATGAACGCGTTGATGGCGCTTTGGCCGCTGAAATCCGCCGCGTGATCGGAACGAGCAGCTTCGCCTGGCATCAGGTGCCGGTGGATAATTACGTGGGTGATCGGCTGCTGCGGCATGGTTGGGCGGGGAGTTTCGGCACGACCTCCGTCCCTCGGCTGTTTCAGCGTGGCGCAAAGCGTTGGCGCGCGCAGCGCGTGCATCCGGGGCTGGATTGGCAGGGCAAGCAAGGCCCACCGATCAAGACCGGCGCGCTGGTGCATCTGGTGGATCGCGATATCTCCGACATGCTGCGGCGGCTGGACAAGTATTCCTCGGCCAAGGCAGCGGATCTGATTGCGTCCGGCGATATCGGTACGCTGCGTGCCAATCTGCGCCGTTTTGTCAGCCGCGCCTTCAAATCCTATGTCTCGCGCAAGGGCTATCGCGAAGGTGCTTGGGGCGTGCTGCTGGCGTTTTGCACCGGTGCCTTTCCCTTGCTGTCCTATCTGAAGGCGCGGTTGGAGCCGGAACGCCATGGTGGGCGGAAGCCATGAGGATTGCGCAGGTCATGGCCGGCGCGCCGATTGGCGGGGCTGAGGCGTTTTTTGAACGCGCCACCATCGCGCTGCATCACGCGGGCGATGTTGTGCTGCCCATCATTCGGCGTGATGCCGGGCGTGCGGTGCGGCTTCGCGATGCTGGCCTGCCGCCGGTGGAACTTGGTTTTGGAGGCGCGCTTGATCTGCTGACCAGGCCGCGTCTGCGGCGCGCCTTGCAGGATTTCAAACCCGATCTTGTGATGGCCTGGATGCAGCGCGCCGCGCGCTTCACGCCCGCGGGGCCTTGGGTTTTGGTGGGGCGTTTCGGCGGCTATTATGATGTGAAGTATTTCCGCCATTGCGATCATCTGGTTGCGAATACGCATGATTTGGTGCGCGCCATCACTGCTGCGCCCTGGCCGGCAGCGCGCGTGCATTATTTGCCGAATTTCGTTGAGGATTTCGCAGGCAGCGCCCCCGCTGATTTGCCCGCTGCCAGCAATGCGCCTCGGCTTTTGGCCATGGGGCGGCTGCATGCCAATAAGGGTTTTGATGTGCTGCTGCGCGCCATCGCGCTGCTGCCGCGCGGGCATGTGTATCTGGCCGGAGCCGGGCCAGAGGAAGCCGCCTTGCGCGCCTTGGCAGCCGAGCTTGGCATCACGGCGCGTGTGAGTTTCCTCGGCTGGCGGCGCGATATTGGTGCGTTGCTGGCGGCTGCGGATATTTTCATTTGTTCATCGCGCCATGAACCGCTTGGCAATATCGTACTGGAAGCCTGGTCTGCTGCGAAGCCGGTGATTGCCGCCGCCGCGCAGGGGCCGAGTGAATTGATCAATGATGGCACGGATGGCGTGCTGGTGCCGCGTGAAGATGCCGCGGCGCTTGCGGCAGCCATTGCAGCACTGGCCGAAAACCCTGATCGCACGGCTGCCATCGCCGCGGCAGGCCGCGCGCATTTTGTGAGTACTTTCGCGGAGGCACCCGTGATCGCCCGCTGGCGGCGCTTGCTGGCAGAACTCACGCCGGCGGGACGGGCCTAGCGCCATGTGCGGCATAGCAGGTCTTGCACTCCGCCACGGTGCTTCAGCCTCCGCCACGGTATTGGAAGCGCTGACGCGCGCGTTGGCGCATCGCGGACCGGATGGCGCGGGGCATCATGTTTCGGGCAATGTCGCACTCGCGCAAGCCCGCCTTGCGATCATTGATCTGGCGACCGGCGATCAACCCTTCTTCGCTGGCGCCGCCGCCCTGGTGGCGAATGGTGAAATCTACAATTACCGCGAATTGCGGAGCGATCACGCGCTGCCCGCCGCCACCGCATCCGATTGCGAACCGCCGTTGCATTTGTATCGCCGCGATGGCGCAGGCTTCGCCGCCTTACTGCGCGGCATGTATGGTGTGGCGATTCATGACCGCGCCGCGAGGCAGGTATTGCTGGCGCGCGACCCTTTCGGCATCAAGCCGCTCTATATCGCTGAAATCGCTGATGGTATCGCCTTCGCCTCCGAACCGCAGGCGCTGATTGCCGCTGGCCTGGTTGCGCCGCAACTGCATCGCCCCGCCTTACATGAATTGCTGCAACTGCAATTCACCAGCGGGCCAGAGACAATCTTCCAAGGCATCAGCCGTGTCCTCCCCGGTGAGACCATCACCATCGCCGATGGCCGCATCATCGCCCGCGCGCGCCGCGCTGCCTTGCCGGCGGAAGGGCCGGAAGCGATTTCGGAAGAAGCGGCACTCGCACGGCTGGATGCGGCGCTGATGGAAAGCGTTGACCTGCATCAGCGGAGCGATGTGCCTTACGGCATGTTCCTCTCGGGCGGGACGGATTCCGCCGCCGTATTGGCGGCCATGGCGCGCATCAATACCGCACCGGTTCTGGCCTTCACGGCCGGCTTTGATGTGGTGGGGGCGGCGGATGAACGCGAAGCCGCCGCGCGTGCCGCCGCCGCTGCTGGCGCGCGGCATGTGCGCGTTGATGTGACGCGTGAGGCGGTCTGGCGGCATTTGCCGGAAATCATCGCCTGCATGGATGATCCCGCCGCCGATTACGCCATCATCCCCACCTGGTTTCTCGCCCGCGCCGCGCGGCAGGAAGTGAAGGTGGTGCTGTCCGGCGAAGGCGGCGATGAGTTGTTTGGCGGCTATGGCCGCTACCGCGCCGCGATGCGTCCCTGGTGGCTCGGCGGCAAGACCATGCGCGGCCATGGCGCTTTTGATCGGCTGGATGTGCTGCGCGAATCGCTGACTGGCTGGCGCGATGGCATCGCCGCCGCCGAAGGCGCCGCGGCGCTGCCGGGCCGTTCACGCCTGCAAATCGCGCAAGCCACCGATTGCGCCGATTGGTTGGCGCATGATCTGCTGATCAAGCTTGATCGCTGCCTGATGGCGCATGGTGTGGAAGGCCGCACGCCCTTCCTTGATCCCGGCATGGCGGCCGCTGCGTTTCGCCTGCCCGACAAGCTCAAGATTCGCGATGGGCGCGGCAAATATCTGCTGCGCCAATGGCTCGCGAAGAATTTTCCGGCCAGCGAGCCCTTCCGCGCCAAGCAAGGTTTTACGGTGCCGGTTGGTGCCTGGATTGCTGATGTGGCCGACAAGCTGGCGCCCTTGGTGGCAAGCCAGCCGGGGGTTTCGGAAATCGCCAAGACTGATCGCATCCTGCCGCTGTTTCGCGCGGCTGCCGGCAAGCGCGAAGGCTTCGCCGCCTGGCATTTGCTGTTTTACGCGCTTTGGCATCGGCGCCATATCCAAGGTGCCGCGCCCTCGGGCGATGTTTTCGAAACCCTTTCCCAGAAGTGACGACAGGAAAACCCATGGCGAAACGCGGTGCATCGCGGCAGGCTCTTCGTATCGCGACCTGGAACATCAATAGCGTGAGATTGCGCTTGCCTTTGCTGCAAAACCTGGTCGCTGATCTGGCGCCTGATGTGATCTGCCTGCAGGAAACCAAATGCCCGGATGAGGCTTTTCCGCATGACGGCATCGCTGCCCTTGGCTTCACGCATCGGCTGGTGCGCGGCATGAAGGGCTATAATGGTGTCGCGGTGTTATCGCGCCTGCCGATCAGCCTGCGCGCAGATGATCCCGATTGGTGCGCCAAGGGTGATTGCCGGCATTTGGGCGTGATGCTGGACGCGCCAGGCGGCCCGGTTGAGCTGCATAATTTCTACGTGCCTGCGGGTGGCGATATTCCCGACCGCACCGCAAATCCGAAATTTGGCCATAAGCTTGATTTCGTCGCGGAAGCCACGCGCTGGTTCGCGAGCCGAGGCGCCAAGCGCGCCGTACTGGTGGGCGATTTGAACATCGCGCCGCTTGAACATGATGTCTGGTCCCATAAGCAATTATTGGATGTGGTTTCCCACACCCCCATCGAAGTTGAAGGGCTGCTCAGCTGGCAGAAGGCCGCTGGCTGGCATGATGCGCTGCGCCATTTCGTGCCAGCGGATCAAAAGCTTTACACGTGGTGGTCCTATCGGGCGCGGGATTGGCGGGCGGCGGATCGTGGCCGGCGCTTGGATCATGTCTGGGTCAGTGATGATCTGGCGGGCGGGCTCAAGCGCCATTTGGTGCTGAAGGATGCGCGGGATTGGCCGCAAGCGTCTGACCATGTACCCGTGCTGGTGGAGCTTACGCCATGAAACGTCGCCTTTTCCTGCTGGCCTTGCTGCCGGCCGCCTGCGCCCAGCCGAACCAGCCCCCGCCCGTGACCACCGCCCCCCCGGCTGAGGAACCCGAACAGGTCTTCGCCCCCGGCCCCATCGCCTGGGATCGGCTGAGCGAGGACCAGAAGCGCCGCGCCCGGGACGCCATGCGGCGCCTTGGCTATGACACCTCCTCCGAGGAGGCGATCATTCGCCAATGGGATGCCCTGCCGCCGGCCAAGCAGCGTTTCGCGATTCGCCGCCCGCCACCGCCGCCGCCAGCACCCCCGCCCCGCCCGGCAAGTTCCACGACACGACAGGCGCCGCGCCCGCCTCGGCCGCCCACGCCACCGCGCTAAGCACCAATAATTAGCCCTTTGCTGCGCCGCACATGCTTGACACTCCGGTAGCCCACCCGTAAACGCCGCTTCGCTTCTGGCGGAGACCGCCTGGGGAGCAAAGGTGAATTCGCAACCAGATTTTGATGCGCGCCTCAAGCAGGCCCGGGCCCAAAGCGGTCTGGAACAAGACCCGAAGGGGTCCAAAGGCCTGCCCAAAGGACCATGGGGAATCGGGTTCCGCGCGGGGGTGGAGGTTGTCTCGGCCCTTGTTGTTGGCGTCGGCATTGGGTGGGCACTCGATCGCTGGCTCGGCACTTGGCCTTGGCTTTTCCTGGTGTTTTTTGTCATGGGCAGCGCGGCCGGGGTCTTGAATGTCTATCGGCTTTTCAACCCGCGTTCGCGTCCGACAGTGAAGTGATGATGAAGCGGGAGAGGTAGGCTGTGGCTGCGGAAGGCAAAGCGATTGACGCTCTGAGCCAGTTTGAGCTCTCGCCCGTGCTTGGCTTTTTGGGCAAGGCCGTTGGCTTCAGCCAGGCCAATCTTTTCATGGTGGTTGCCGTGCTGCTGACCATGGGCCTTCTGGTCTATGGCATGCGCCAGCGCGCCATTGTGCCGGGCCGGCTGCAATCCCTGGCCGAAACCGCTTATGAATTCGTGCATGAATTGGTGACAGGCCAGGTGGGTGATGAAGGCAAGCGCTTCTTCCCCTTCGTCTTTGCGCTGTTCATGTTTGTGTTGTTCGGCAATTTGCTTGGCATGTTGCCCTATGCCTTCACCTTCACCAGCCATATCGCGGTCACCTTCGCGCTGGCGATGATTGTGTTCGTGCTGATCACCGTGGTCGCGATCAGCATCCATGGCATGCATTTCTTCAGCTATTTCTTCCCGGAAGGTGCGCCCAAGGTGTTGGCGCCGCTGATCATCCCGATTGAGGTGATTTCCTACCTCTCGCGGCCGGTCTCCCTTTCCGTGCGTCTTTTCGCGAATATGGTTGCCGGCCACGTCATGCTGAAGGTTTTCGCGACCTTTGTCGTGCTGATGGGCAGCGCCGGCGCGGTTGGTATTTTTGGTGCTGCGGCACCGCTTGCGGTGAATGTGGCCCTGGTTGGCTTCGAATTCCTCGTGGCTTTCCTCCAGGCCTATGTCTTCGCCATTCTCACCAGCATCTACCTGCATGATGCGGTGCACCTGCACTGAGATCATCGGGTTTCAACACTCCTGTCAGGAAAAGGAAGGAACTTCATTATGGACGTGCTCGCCGCTAAGGCCCTCGGGGCCGGCATCGCCGTTATCGCTCTTGCCGGTGTGGGCATCGGGATCGGCAATATCTTTGCTTCCATGGTCTCCTCGGTGGCCCGCAACCCGGGCGCCCGTGATGCGGTCTTCCCGATCGGTATTTTGGGCTTCGCGCTGACGGAAGCGGTCGCGCTGTTTGCGCTGCTCATCGCCTTCCTCATCCTCTTCACCTGAGGAAAGCGCGGCCCGGTGCGCCGGGCCTTTGCGCGCTTGGGGCAGAGCCATTGGGGCCCTGCCCCGCCGATGGAAGCATGAGGCATGGCATGACAAGCCTGTTGACCAGATTTTTCGCGGGTGCAGCCATGCTCCTGCCCGGCATTGCCTGGGCCGGGGGCGGTGGTGGTGGCATGCCACAGCTTGAATTCGGCAATCCTTTGGTGATTGCCCAGGTTGTGTGGATGCTGTTGATCTTCGCCTCCCTTTATTGGCTGGTGAAGAACAAGGGCCTGCCGCTCGTGGAAAGCGTGCTTGAAGAACGGCGCGCCCGTATTCAGGGTGACCTGGAAGCAGCCCGTACTGCCAAGGCCAATGCGGACGCAGCCATGGCCGCGCATCGCGACGCGACGGCCAAGGCGCGGGCTGAGGCGCAGGCGTCCATCGCCGGTGCCTTGCAGAATGCCCAGGCCGAAGCTGAAAAGCGTGCCGCCGTGCTGAACGCCAAGCTTGCTGAACAAGTGGCTGCGGCGGAAGCGCGGATTGATGCGGCGCGTGGTGCTGCCATGGGGGCCTTGCGTGACGTTGCGACGGATACGGCTGAAGCCTTGGTGCAGAAGCTGATCGGTGCGGCGGATCGCGGTGCCATTGGCGCTGCGGTTGGTCGCGAAATGACCGCGCGCGGGAGGGCATGATGCACGGTTATGCGCATTTCTGGTTGGACCCGAAATTCTGGGTCGCCGTTTCCTTTGTGCTGTTTTTCGTGCTGTTTGGCCGCAAGGTCATTGGCGCGCTGATGGGCGCGCTCGACAAGCGCGCTGAAGGCATTCGCGCCCAATTGGACGAAGCCGCCAAGCTGCGGGCCGAGGCGGAGGCGATGCTGAAGGCGGCGGAAGCCGAACGCGCTGCCGCCATGAAGGAAGCCGAGGAAATGCTGACCCGCGCCAAGGCTGAGGCTGAGCGTGTGGCCGCCGCTGCGCAGGCGGAAGCTGAGGCAGCCGCTGAACGTCGTGAACGCATGGCGATGGACCGCATTGCCGCTGCTGAAGCGGGCGCGATTGCCGAAGTGCGTCAGGCGGCGGCTGATATCGCCACCGCCGCAACGCGGACCCTTTTGGCCGAGACGATTGATGCGGCGACCGATGCAACGCTGATCGAAAAAGGGACGGGCGAATTGGGCAAGGCGCTCCGCGCGGCCTGAGGCGATATCGCCTTTCCCGATCAAAGCCCCTTCTCCGGCAGGAAAGGGGCTTTTTTCTTGCCCGCTGATTCCGCTTTTTCATGGCGCATAAAAGCCCTAAAAGAACCGGGTCACGTTCTTCTGGGAGAGAATGCTTCATGTTGTTGCGCCGCCTTACCTTTGCCGCCGCTTTGCTCGCCGGTTCCGCCCTATCGGCTCAGGCCAATGTCTTTCGCTGGACCAATGATGGCGATGTGAATTCGATGGACCCCTATACGCGGCAGGAAACCTTCCTCCTCGCCTTCGGGTCCAATTTCTATGAACCGCTGGTGCGGCGTGATCATGAAGGCAAGGTGGAAGCCGCGCTTGCCGAACGCTGGGGACAGCCGCAGCCGACCATCTGGCGTTTTCATCTGCGCCGCGGTGTGCGGTTTTCGGATGGCACGCCCTTCACTGCTGATGATGTTGTCTTCAGCGTACAGCGCGCCCGCGCACCTGGTTCCAATGTGCAAGGTGTGCTCGCTTCCGTGAAGGAAGTCCGCAAGATTGATGATCACACGGTGGATTTCGAAACCACGGTCCCCAACCCGATCCTGCTGCAGGAAATCACCAATTGGGGTATGTTCAGCCGCGCCTGGGCCGAGCGCAACAACGCGACGCGCCCCGCGGATTTGACCACGCGCGAGGAAAACTTCGCCACGCGCAATGCCATGGGCACTGGCCCCTTCATTCTGGTCTCGCGTGAGCCGGATCGGCGTACGGTTGTCGCGCCGAATCCCAATTGGTGGGACAGGCCGGTTCATAACATTACGCGCGCCGAATTGAACATCATTTCCAATGATGCAACGCGCGTGGCCGCACTGCTCTCGGGTGAGATGGATTTTGTCTATACCGTGCCGCCGCAGGATGTGGACCGGATTTCGCGCTCACCCGGTGTGCGCATTATCCAGGGGCCGGAACTGCGCACCATCTATCTTGACATGGATCAGATGCGCCCGCAGCTACTGAAGTCCGATGTGCAGGGCAAGAATCCCTTCCAGGATGTGCGCGTGCGTCGTGCCATGCAATTGGCGATAGACACCAGCGCCATTCAGCGCAGCGTCATGCGCGGTCAATCCCGCCCGACAAACCTGATCTATGGCCCGGGCGTGAATGGCTTCCGTGAGGAAGATGACCAGCGCCCGCGCGTTGACCTGAACGAAGCGCGCCGCCTGCTGACCGAGGCGGGCTATCCGAATGGCTTCGGCGTGACGCTGGATTGCCCGAATGACCGCTATGTGAATGATGAGGCGATTTGCACCGCCGTGGTTGCGATGCTGGCGCGCATCAATATCCGCGTAACGCTGAATGCGCAGACCCGCGCGCGCTTCTTCGCGGAAATCAATGCGCCGCGTTACAATACCAGCTTCTATCTGCTGGGTTGGACACCCGCGACATCAGACGCGCATAACGCGCTGTTCAACCTGGCCGGCACGCGCGATGGCACGCGCGGCATTTTCAACAATGGCGGCTATTCCAACCCTCGGCTGGATGAGCTGATCAGCCGCATTGCGGTGGAAACCAATCAGGCCACCCGCCAAGGGCTGATCACCGAAG
The DNA here is from genome assembly GCA_020249435.1 of Roseomonas sp. Lineage (GTDB taxonomy): Bacteria > Pseudomonadota > Alphaproteobacteria > Acetobacterales > Acetobacteraceae > Neoroseomonas. Next base: position 35,540 of record JADCFQ010000034.1, read on the forward strand.
CGGGCAAGGTGATCCAGAATGATGTCGGCTATATCCCGCTGCACCAGCAGCAGATTGTCTGGGCGGTGCGCCAGGGCTGGAATGTGGTGCAGACGGCGGATAATTACATCCAGCTTCGCTTTGTGCGCTATGGGCAATAGCGCCTGATGCAATGCCCCGCCCGGTGATTGCCGGGCGGGCCAAGGCCCAAACCCAACCCCATTGATCGCCCCCGGAAAAGGGGGGATGCTCAACCTGCGCTATGCTGGATGAAGCGCAGGAGGAACCGTGACCGAAGCGGCAATAGATTGCGATCTGCATCCGGGCCTGCCGTCCATGGCGAGCCTGTTTCCCTACATGGATCAGCATTGGCGCACGAGCCTCAAGGAACGCGGCGTTTCTCAGCTTGAAAGCGCATCCTGGCCGCCTGCCGCGCCCACCACCGTACGCGCCGATTGGCGTGGCCCGAAAGGGGAGGCGCCCTGCAAGTTGGAAACCCTGCAAGCGCAGGTGCTGGATCGCTGGGGTGTTGGCACCGGTATCCTCAACCCGCTTTTCCCGGCGCAGCTTCCCTTCAGCCGAGACCTCTCGGCCGCCTTTGCGAGCGCGGTGAATGATTGGATCCGCGCCGAATGGCTGGAGGGTGATCAGCGCCTGCGCGCTTCCATCCTGCTGCCCAATGCCATTGAGGAATCAGTGGCCGAGATTGAACGCCTCGCCCCCGATCACCGTTTTGTACAGGCCATGACGCTTTGCATGGGCGAAATCCCGCTGGGCCGGCGCGAATGGTGGCCGGTTTATGAGGCGCTGTCTCGCCACGATATGCCGCTTGCCATCCATGCCGGCAGCAATTGGCGCCACCCTGTCACCTCAGTCGGCTGGCCGTCCTATTATCTTGAGGAATACACGGCGAATTCGATGGGGTTCCAATCCTCACTGGCGTCGCTGATCACGGAAGGCGTGTTTGTGAAATTCCCGAAGCTCAAGGTCGTGCTACTGGAAAGCGGCGTGTCCTGGCTGCCATCCTTCCTGTGGCGGCTGGTGAAATCCTGGAAGGGCGTGCGCTTTGAAGTGCCCTGGCTGGATCGCCCGCCATCGGAATATGTGCGCGATCATGTGCGGCTTTCGATCCGCCCGCTGGATGTGCCGGAGGAAGCCGAGACCATGGCGCGGCTGATGGATCATTTGGGGTCGGATGAATTGCTGCTCTGGTCTTCCGATTGGCCGCATGCGCATTTTGAAGGGGACGCGACCGTGCCCGGGGGGCTTGATCAGGCCTTGCTCAAGAAAATCATGGTGGATAACCCGCGCGCGACCTATGCTAAATTGCGGGAAGGAGCCCTGGCATGAACATCATCCGCCCCATCGCCGCCCCTGGCCGGCCCGCCGCCGCAACGCTTGGCCTGGTGGATTGCGATATCCATCCGCGCTGCGCCGATTTGGGCGAATACCGCCCCTTCATGACCGACGCCATGTGGCATCGCCTCACCACCTACGGCATTCATGCCCGCCACGGCTTTCACAAGGGCTATCCCTTCCCGAAGGCCGCGCCACTGGCCAGCCGGCGCGATGCCTGGGGGCCGCAGGGCCAGCCGCCCGCTTCCGATCTTGGCTTTGTGCAAAAGCAATTCCTGGATCATTACGGGCTGGATATTGGTGTGCTCAACCCCTTGCAGCCTTCCGGTCAGGGCGATGTGAATGATGAGCTTTCAGGCGCACTCGCCCATGCGGTGAATGAATGGCAATTGGCGCATTGGGTGGATCATGATGCGCGGCTGCGCGCTTCCATCGTGGTGCCTTATGAGGATGCAGCGGCATCAGCGGCGGAAATCCGCAGCCGCGGCGGTGATGGCCGCTTCTGCCAGGTGCTGCTGATGAGCCGCACTTCCGAACCGCTTGGCCGCAAGCGCTATTGGCCGATTTATGAGGCGGCAGCTGAAGTGGGCCTACCGATTGGCATTCATGCCTTTGGCTTTTCCGGCAATGCCATGACCAATGGCGGCTGGCCTTCCTTTTATGTCGAAGAAGTTCAGGAACACGCGACCAGCGCGCAGGCACAAGTCGCATCCTTTCTGGTGGAAGGCGTGTTTGAACGCTTCCCAAGCCTCAAGATCGTGATGATCGAATGCGGCTTTGGCTGGATGCCTTCCCTCGGTTGGCGTTTGGACAATAATTGGAAGCGGCTACGTGATGAGGTGCCGCATCTGAAGCGCGCACCGTCCGAATACATGCGTGAGCATGTCTATGTCTCGACCCAGCCGATTGAAGAACCAGCGAAGGGTGAGCATTTGCTGGATGCGATGGAATGGATCGGCTGGGATCGCATTCTCTATGCCAGCGATTATCCACATTGGGATTTTGACGATCCACGCATTGCGATTCCATCCTTCATTCCAGCGGAAAAGCGCGCCGCGATTTTCGGCGGCAATGCGCGCAGCTTCTATCGGGTGTAATGGCGCGGCATATTGTTGCGGCGGTGGATGAAATCCCGCCCGGTGGCCGGAAGCTGGTGGAAGCGGATGGCAAGAAGATTGTGGTGTTCAATCTGGGTGGTGAGTTCTTTGCGCTGCTTGATCGTTGCCCGCACCAGGGCAGCGCGCTTTCTGGCGGCATTTTGTGCGGCCTGACGCTGAGTGATGAACCCGGGCGCTATCATTTCTCCCGCGCCGGAGAGATGCTGCGCTGCCCCTGGCATAATTGGGAATTCGATATCCGTACCGGCAAAAGCTGGTTTGATCCACGCCGCACCAAGGTGCGCGCCTTTCCCGCGCATGTGGAAGCGGGCGCCAGTCTGGTCGAAGGGCCGTATCAGGCGGAGACTTTTCCGGTGAAAATTGAAGCTGATTACGTGGTGGTGGAGGTTTGAGCGTATAGGGCGATGACGCCCTTGCTTGGTTCAGCCTGAATAACTCGCGATCTCGATCAAATTCCCATCGGGATCGCGACAGTAAACCGACATGATCGGTCCCAGCGCGCCCGCCTTCGCCACCGGCCCCACTTCCACCGTCACACCGCAGGCGCGCAGATATTCCGCCACCTGATCCGACTTCATCGTCACCACAAAACAAAGATCATCCGTCCCCGGCACACCGCCCGCGGCACCCGTGAACCATTCCTCCTGCGTCGCGTTCACCGGGCGCAGATTGATCTTCTGCCCCCCGAAACGAAGGGATGTGCGACGATGCGGGCCGAATTCCTCCCGCTCCATCCCCAAGACACGCTGATACCAGGAGGCAGAGATTTCCACATCGCGGCAGGTAATGACCAGATGATCCAGGCGATCCACGGCGAAACGCATGATGTTCAGTCCTTCTTCGGCAAACGTGCCGTCACTTCGATTTCAATGCGCATGCTATCGGTTTGCAGCCCGGCATGGATCAGCGTGGAAGCCGGGCGGGCCTTGCCAAAATGTTTGCGAAAGACGGGCCAGCAGGGCTCCCAATCTTCGCGTCGCGGCACAATGGTCAGAACGCGGACAACATCATCCAAACTGCAGCCGGCTTCCGCCAAGGCGCGGCTGACATTGGCGAAGCATTGTTCTGCTTGCGCCACCACATCAGGCGCGATGGTCATGGTGGCGTAATCATAGCCCGTGGTGCCGGAGACCCAGACATAATCGCCATCCACCACCGCGCGGGAATAGCCAATCTCCGCTTCGAATTTGGACCCGGATGAAATCAGGCGGCGTTCATTCATGGCTTTATGTCCCTGTCACGCGGTGATTGGCCCGCCGCATTTCTCCGGGCGGAATTTGCGTTCGGTGGAGGCTGGAAATTTAGCGAGCTTATCCGCCGGCCGGATCGGGCGGCGCAGCAATTCCCCGCCGCAGTTCGGGCAAAGCCCACCCGGCAATTTGGTACGCGCGCAATCCACACACCAGGTGCATTCAAAGGAACAGATCAGCGCATCGCGGCTTTCCGGTGGCAGATCGCGCCCGCAGCATTCGCAATTGGGTCTCAGTTCCAGCATCGGTTTTCTCCTGTTACGGCGGTGCGACAATGCGCGCGACCAACCGCCGCACCATCGGCAGCACCACAAGCACGGTCGGGAAGGCGATGACCCAAGATGTTATCCAGGCCACCGGCCAACGCGCCAGAAACTCGGCCCCCGGTCCCAAAGCCAGCAGCGTCGAGATGCCGGAAATCACGATGGTCATGATCCCGGATAGGATGAAGCCCGTCACCGGCAGCATGAAGCGCGCCGGCAGGCGGCGATCACCCGCCGCCTTCACTCCAGCCCCTCATAGAAATCATTGCCCTTGTCATCCATGACGATGAAGGCCGGGAAATCCTCAACCTCAATCCGCCAAACCGCTTCCATGCCGAGTTCCGGGTATTCCAGCACCTCAACCTTCTTGATGCAGTCCTGCGCAAGCCGCGCGGCGGGGCCGCCCACTGACCCCAGATAGAAACCGCCATAAGTCTTGCAGGCATTCAATACAACCTTGGAACGATTGCCCTTGGCGAGCATCACCATGGAACCGCCGGCGCGCTGGAAGGCCTCCACATAGGAATCCATCCGCCCCGCCGTGGTGGGACCGAAGGACCCGGTTGCCATGCCCGTCGGCGTCTTGGCGGGCCCCGCATAATAAACGGGATGATCCTTCATATATTGCGGCAGACCCTGCCCGGCATCGAGCCGTTCCTGCAATTTCGCATGCGCAATGTCACGCGCGACCACCATGGTGCCGGTCAGGCTGACGCGGGTTTTCACCGGGTATTTTGAAAGCGTCGCGCGAATATCGCTCATCGGGCGGGAAAGATCGATTTTCACCACTTCGCCATTCAGAATATCGGCCGTCGCTTCCGGCAGATACTTCGCCGGGTCATGTTCCAGATCTTCCACAAAAACACCTTCGGGTGTGATCTTCGCCTTGATCTGCCGATCGGCGGAACAGGAAACGCCAATGCCAATCGGCAGGCTCGCGCCATGTCGCGCCAGCCGCACCACGCGCACATCATGGCAGAAATACTTGCCGCCGAATTGCGCGCCAATGCCCAGGTTTTGCGTAAGCTTATGCACCTCCCCTTCCAGCTCCGTATCGCGGAAGGCATGGCCGGAAAGATCACCCGAATTCGGCAGCGCATCCAGCCATTTCGTACTGGCGAGCTTCACGGTTTTCAGTGTCGCTTCCGCGCTGGTGCCACCAATAACAATCGCCAGGTGATAGGGCGGGCAGGCGCTGGTGCCGAGGGTCTTGATCTTTTCTTCCAAAAACGCGAGCAGCTTTGGCTTATTCAGCACGGCGCGCGTTTGCTGAAACAGAAAGGTCTTGTTGGCGGAACCGCCGCCCTTCAGCACGAACATCAAATGCATTTCATCGGCGTGGTGGTCGCCGGGCTGCGCCATGATGGAAAACTCAACGGGTAGATTATTGCCGGTATTCTTTTCCTCATACATCGTGATCGGCGCCATTTGCGAATAGCGCAGATTGGTCTCCGTATAGGTGCGATGCACGCCGTAGGACAGCGCCTCTTCCTCATCGCCTTCCACCCAAACGCGCTGGCCCTTCTTGCCGAAGACAATCGCGGTGCCGGTATCCTGGCACATGGGCAGCACACCGCCGGCGGCGATATTGGCGTTTTTCAGCAGATCGAGAGCGACAAAGCGATCATTCGCACTCGCTTCCGGGTCCTGCAAAATCTTCGCAAGCTGCGCCAGATGCGCCGGGCGCAGCAGATGGGACACATCCTTGCAGGCCTGGAAGGCGAGGGCTTCCAGCGCAGCGGGCTTTACCTTCAGCACGGTCTTGCCATCCACCTGCATGGTGGAAACACCTTCAATCGGCAGCTTGCGCCAGGGCGTGGTATCGGCACCCAGCGGGAACATGGGCGAATAGCGGAAATTTTCCGGGCGCGCCGGGGCGGCGGCATCAAGCGGCGGTGTCATTGGCCTATTCTCCAACCAGAAATTTTCTTGCGGCACAAAGGCCGCTTTTTCGGAAACCCTATTACCAGCAGCGGCGGAAAACCGCCAAACCTTCAATCCCGCCCATCGCGCCAGCGATTCTGCGCCATGGTCCAGGCAATGCCGAAGGCGCGGAATTCATGGCCCGCAATGCGGCGGAGCTTTTTCTCGACCGGTGCCGCAATATCAGTCAAGGCCGTGCCATTGCTCGCCTTGGCCAATTCACGCCCAAGCGCCGTCGCCAAAGCCACGCCGCGGCCATTGCAGCCGGTCCAGGTCAGCACGCCGGGGGCCAATTCATAAACATGCGGCATCTTGTCATCGGTGGCGGCGACATAACCCCACCAGATGTAATCGAATTGCACATCGCCAATTTGCGGAAAAACGCGCTTGACCCGTTCCGTGATGCGCGCGCGAATGCGCCCCTCCCAGCCGAAAGGCACAATCAAACCGCCCCCCGTCACCAGCCTTCCATTCGCATCAAAGCGATAGAAGTAAAGATCGCCCTGCGTATCCGATAGCGCATGCCCCTGCGGCAGGATGGATTTGCGCACATTATCGGACAGCACCGAGGTACCCATCTGGTATGACCGCACGGGCACAATGCTCTGCTTCAGTCCCGGCCAGAAATCGCCCGTATAGGCATGGGTTGCGATAATCACGCGTTGCGCATGCAATACGCCACGCGGCGTTTCCACCGCCCAGCCGCCCGGCACTTGCCTGATGGCGCGCACCGGGCTGCCGGTATGCACCACGGCGCCCGCGCGCATCGCCGCCGCCGCCAGGCCGCGCGCATAGCCCAGCGGATTGATCCGCCCGCCGGTCTTATTCTCCCACCCGCCATGCCAATAATCGGTGCCAGACAGGGATGCCATTTCTGCGCGATCCACCATGCGCACAGGCGCACCTCGGCGGCCCCATTGCTCGACACGCGATGCGGCGAGCTTCATGCGCGAAGGCCGATGCGCCGGCTGGATCCAGCCATTCTGCACTGCCTCGGCCTGGATGTCGTGCTTGCGGATCAGATCAAACACCAAGGAGGCACTGTCGCGGATCAGCCCAACCAATTCCTCGCCCTTGTCGCGCCCGCCATTTTCACGCGCGACACTGGCAACAATCGCATCGGGATCAAGGCGTGAGAGGTTCGGGATCACCTGGCCATTATTGCGCCCGGAAGCGCCCCAGCCGATTTCGGCGCCTTCCAAAACAGTGACGGGCACGCCCGCTTCGGCCAAATGCAGCGCCGCCGATAGCCCGGTGAAGCCAGCGCCCACCACCGCAACGCCGGTGCGTGCCTCGCCCAGTAGCGGTTCAGTCGCGGGTGGCGCGGGCGCCGTGGCGGCCCAAAGGCTCGGCGGCATCGGGGTGGTCATGGCATTCATGCGCTTTTCCTTCCGGTGAACAGCACCGCGGTGAGCATCCCGGCAACGGCCAAGCCTGCCCCCAGAATTTGCAGCAGGGAAAGCGGTTCGCGCAACCAAAGCCCCGCCAGCAGCAGCGCCACCACCGGCACCATGACGGAAAGCGTCGCCGCCCGCGTCGCGCCCAAAAGCTCCACCGCGCGGGCGAAGAAGAACATCGCCACACAGCCCAGCACCAGGCCCTGAGCAATCAGGTGAAACAGCACCAACCCCGCCGGCATGGCGAAAACCTCGGCCGCGCGCAGCGGCAGCCAAAAGGGAAGGATCGCGAGGCCCGAGACGATGGTGATGGCGGCAGTCGCGGGGATCGCCGGCACCTGCCAGCGGCGGAGCAGCAGCGTGAACACCGCCCAGGTGGCGCCGGAGGCCATCAGCAGCAAATCGCCGCGCCAGGCGCCGGGGTAATCCCCCATCACGCCATCCCAGCCGATCATGAGCACCCCCATCACCATGATACTGAGCGCGAGCGCCCGCCCGCGTGTCGGCCATTCCTTCAGCAGCGGTATGGCAAGCAAGGCACCGACAATGGGCGAGGTCATGGGCGCAATCGTCCCGCCATGCGATGCCGGCGCATAGACCAGCGCCACCAGAAACAACAGCAGATTGGGCGCGCCGCCAAACAGCGCCAGCAACAGAATGCGCTTGAGCCCAAGGCGCAGCAGCGTCGCGCGCGCTGCCCAGGCGAAGGGCATCAGCGCCATCATGCCAACCCCGTAGCGGAATGCGGCCAGGTCAAAACTGCCGAAGCTGCCATCCGCCAGCACAGGGCGCGCCACCACCGCATGGCCGCCCCAAATCAAGGCAGAGGCGAGGCCAAAGGCCAGCCCCAGGATGAGTTTCGGATTCATCGCCCCCCTTTGCACCCTTGAGCATTTTCAAGCCATGCAAAATCGCTCACCAACGCCGGAAATATGATCAAGTTGGCTGGCCGAGCCATTCTGCCGGGTCAGAGTCCGATAGGGCTACTGGACCGGACGGTTACGAAGTAGGGTTCCACTTAACCATCTCGCAATTTTCGAAATGCAAGCCAGTGAGCCGATGAAAAAACGTTCCATGGCCGACGACAGCCACGCGACCATGCTGGGTGCCCATCCATGCCCGGAAATCCTCTACACGGTGCATAAAAATCTCCTCCGGCTCGACGGGTACTCCCCGGTTATCTGTTTCGCCCTGATGCCACCATGGGTCACGCAGATGCTGAAATGACAGCACCGGAAATGCGGTGGCCAGTACGCTTGGCGAGCGCCCGACATCACAGCTGTTTCCCAATCGCTCCCGATGACGGCAGGTAACGGTGACGGGTATCTCAGAACCCCCGAATAGCCCCAGCGTAGTCTCTATTGCCCGCGTGAGTGGCGAGCAGATGACCAAGTCTGGTGGCGGGAGCATCTCCAATTTTTGCCGGGCAAGATCAACCTGCTGCCTGCCGTGGGGCGAGAGCGGCGCATCGAAGTGCAGCGGGTCGACTTTGGTCTGGTCGAATATGGCGTTGAAGGTGGATTGTCCGTGGCGGATGAGGAGGACTTTGGCGCTCATGACTGTAGAACTAGCAGGCTGCTGAAAAGCCGTCATTGAGCATCGTCGTTTTGTCTCGCGCGGATGTTTTCAACGCTGCGCGTGCCTGCGCACAGCCATTTTCAGTGATTCTTTGGCCCAGTCGGCACACTCTGGACAGACTCCCGGCA
>JADCFQ010000035.1 GCA_020249435.1 Roseomonas sp.
ATGCCGGGAGTCTGTCCAGAGTGTGCCGACTGGGCCAAAGAATCACTGAAAATGGCTGTGCGCAGGCACGCGCAGCGTTGAAAACATCCGCGCGAGACAAAACGACGATGCTCAATGACGGCTTTTCAGCAGCCTGCTAGCTACATACAGTGCATGAGTCCCAAGCATGGCAGCGCATGTGCTAGGCTGGCCAAATGTCCAAGCTCCTTTCTGATTGGCGGTTGGTTGAATACCGGCTTACGGGCCGCGAGGGCGCTCGAAAACCAACGAACATATAGCCGATCAGGCGGATGGATCGCAGTACTTCTGGCCGTCTCGGGTCCACTTCAAGCTTGCGGCGAAGCCGCACAACCAGGTTGTCCACCGATCGATCCTCTGTGCGACAACTGCGGCGGTAGACCGCCTGTGATATCTGATCGCGGCTGACTGGCACGCCGGGCTGACTAACAAGGCAAGCAAGCAAGTCAAATTCCGCTGTGGTTGCCGAACAGCTGCTACCATCCGGACGATAGATCTCTCGACGCGTGAGGCAGAGCTTCCAGCCAAGCCCCAATTCGACCACGCGGGAAGGCAAGCCTGAACCCGAAGAGCATGTTTGCGCCTCCGGTTGCGGGGGGCGCCCCAAGCGCGAATCAGGAAGGCCACGGCGTAGCGCTGCGCGAATACGCGCCAGGATCTCCCTTGGGCTGGTTGGGATCACCATGCATGCATCGCAGCCCGCTTCAAGCAGCGCCACCCTGGCTGCCTCATCATTATCCATGCCAAGCACGATGCAGAACACATCAGAGCGTCCGCGTATCTGGTGCAGGGCGCCCAGCGCTTCGTGCAGCATGCTCCCTACTTGCAGGATCACGATATCAGGCCGCAGCGAATATTCCTGCGCCTCAAGGCCTGACAACAATTCGCCAAAGGCAGCACAATGGCTGACGGCGAGCCCGTGATTTTCAAGATAGGATCCCAAATCCACGACCAGGGCGCGTTGCTCGCCATGGATTGAAATCCGCAATGAACGGCTTTGCGGAAAAAACTGAGAATTGGGGCGACCGAGAGTAGCTACCTCGGCTTCCTTCGATGGCAATTCACGCATGAAGACACCTCCCACGCTCAAAAGACGTCACCAAAGACGAGCGGGCACACGCCCGTAAGGACGTTTTGAGCACAGGACGGGAAAGAACTCTGTGATCTTTGGTACAGAGCGGGGTGCGGATTCGGCAAAGATTTCAAATAAACGCCAAGGCGCCAGGCCTTGCGCCGAGGTCAGCAATCGTACTGCATTTTGCACCATAGTGGCATAGAAAAGATGGGGGCTGCGCGTTATCGGTGGGAATGACCGGCTAACTATCCGAATTCATTGGTGGGCGCACAAGGATTCGAACCTTGGACCCGCTGATTAAGAGTCAGCTGCTCTACCAACTGAGCTATGCGCCCGGCGACCAGGACAAGGCCCGGTGCAACCAAGGCGCGCTACATACCGCCCAGGACGGTTTTGTCCAGCCCCTCAGCGGGCGGCGGCCATCATGGTGCGGCTATGGATGAACCCATAGGTCGGGAATTGCGTGCCCCCGAAATCATCCGCCGGCGGATACCAAACTCGCACAAGGGACCAGTCGCCTCGGGGCGAGACATCCAGCACCGGCTGATCGCGCGCGATCTGTCCCCGCGCCCGGCCGCTGGACCAATTCGCGTGATCCACACGGATTTCGCGGGCGGAGACCACGCGGGAAACCACCGCCAAATGCCCCTGCGGGTTCCGGCTGGTCCGCTGGAAGACCAGAACGCTACCCGGCAGCGGTGCCCTGGACCGTTCATATTGCCCCGCTGCCGCTTGCCACCATTGCCAGGCATCGCCGTTGATGCGCAGCCCCGAACGTTCCCGCGCGAAGGGCACGCAGGACACATCTCCGCCAGCATAGCCAGGTACGCCAGACCGCGCGCCCATGCGCCCGGAAGCACAGCCGGCGAGTGCGAATAACAACCCCATCGTGACCATGCGGCGCATGATCGCGAACCCCCTTAATTTCCCCGATTGGAATTCTACCAAAACCACCGCGATTTGCACTGAAAATCGCGCAATGAAAAAGGGCGCCCCCTAAAAGGGGCGCCCCTTCAGAAAAACCCAGCGATCAAACTGGGGTAAACATGAAGGCCGGCGGGCCATCGCCCTGGGTCGGCTTGAAGACCAGCTTCACCTTCTGACCGATCTTCAGGCTATCCAGATCGCAATCCACGATATTGGTGAAAACGCGGACGCCCTCATCCAATTCCACGTAAGCGACGCAATAGGGCTCCTTGGTGCGCATCACCGTGAAGGTATAAATGCTGCCCGTGCCCTTGGCTTCCACCAATTCTACATTGTTGGAAAGCGTAAAGGGCGAACAGCCGCGCGGATACCAGAAGAACTTGCCGGTATCATTGCATTTGCCGATCAGCAGCTTGCCGGCGCGCGCGCCATCAAAAAACGGCTGATTGGTCGGGTCCGTCTTGATTTCCGGCAGGGCCCTGTTGAATGCCATGGTGGCCATATCGCTTACTCCCTTTCCAGAATGACGGTGGCGCTGCCATGGCGCGTGCCAAGCAAGCCGCCCGTGCCGTGTGCCAAGGCCAAAGTGCAGCCAGGCACCTGCACCTTGGGGTGCGCCTCATGGCGCAATTGCCGCACAGCTTCGATCACCTTGGTCATGCCGCCACGATTGGCCGGGTGATTATTGCACAGCCCGCCGCCATCCGTATTGAAGGGCAGCTTGCCCACGCCTGAAATCAGATTGCCGTCGGCCACGAACTTCCCACCCGCGCCCTTTTTGCAGAAGCCAAGGTCTTCCAACTGGATCAGCACCGTGATGGTGAAGCTGTCATAGATGGAAGCGTATTGAATGTCCGCGGGCGTCACGCCCGCTTCTTCGAAAGCGCGCGGCCCTGACCATACCGCGCCGGAATAGGTCAAATCCGTATAGCCGGCATTCTGGTTCTTGGTTGCCTCGCCATGGCCCTTCACCTTCACCAAAGGCCGCTTCAGCGATTTGGCGATCTCAGGCCGCGTCACAATCAAGGCGCCGCCACCATCGGAAATGACGCAGCAATCCAGCCGGTGCAGCGGGTCTGACACCATGGGCGAATTCACCACATCTTCCACTGTCACCACCTTGGGCAACATGGCATGCGGGTTGTGCTGCGCATGATGCGAAGCCGCCACCTTGATCCAGGCAAGCTGTTCGGATGTTGTGCCGTATTCATGCATGTGGCGCATCGCGCACATGGCATAGGCATTGGCGACCGTGCGGCCATAGACAATCTCAAACGGATCATCCGGCACATTCACGCCCCAGGAACGCGGCGCGGTGCCGGTTGCCATGGCCTCTGCCCGCGGGCGCCCGGCCAGCGTGATCAGTGCGATATTGCACTTGCCGAGCGCGATCGCTTCCACCGCATGGCCGACATGCATCACATAAGAACAGCCGCCCATATCCGTGGAATCGAGGTGCTTGAGCTTCGTCAGACCCAGATAATCCGCCATATTGAGCGGGCCGAGCCCCGGCGCGGCGCCGGTGCAGAAAAACCCGTCCACATCATCCTTGGAAAGCCCGGCATCTTGCAGCGCGCCATAAGCGACTTCCGCGTGAAGCTGGGCCACGGATGTATTATCGGCCTTGCGGGTTGGGTGCTCGAAAGCCCCAACAACATAGCCCTTGCCATTGGTACTCATGAGTGGCGTTTATCCTCCTCGATATTGGTAGCGCGATGGAAGCAGCGCCGGGGCGGCTTGTCACCCCCCTGGCGCGCAGAAAAGCAGGTTCAGCGCGGCGCGCCCATCACCGGCACGGCAATGCCAAGCGCATCGCGCGGCAGGCGCGCGCCGGCGCGGCGGAGTTCCGCCTCGGCCGCCCTGATCTGGCGCGCGGTTTCTTCCTGCGTCAGGTGAGAGGCGCGTTCCTTCAACAGCGCATGACCCTTGGCGATATCAGCCAGCACCGTCTGGTAATTGCGGATCGCGGCAGCGCGATTGGCGGCACCGGTTTCATGCAGCGCCGCAAGGTCGCGCAGGATTTGCCGGCTTGGCTCATCACGCGCTTCGCGCAGCAGGCGCTGATAGCGGGCGCGGGCTTGTTCGGCGGTGGCGGTCTCGGTCGGCTCAAGCGTGGCGATGGCTTCCTGCATGGCCGCAATCAGCGCCTGCACGGGCGCATCGGCTTCGCGAATGGTGGCGCGGAGTTGCGGCGCGCGCGCGAGCGAACGGCCGCGCTCACGCAGCAGCGCCCCGAGTTCTGTAATCGCCTCAGCGCCTTTCGGGCTGATGGGGGCAACGCGTGGCGGGTAAGCCGCGAGCGGGTCTTCGCGGATCATCAAAAGCCCATCGGCGGCCAAGGTATCGAGTGCCTGCAAATAACTCGCCAAAGCCTGCTGCATGGCGTTGATGGCGTCAGCGGCGGGCGAGACAGTGGGTGCCGCCCCTGGGCGCGTCACCAATTCGGGATAGATGGCGGCATTGCCCGCCACATTCGCCCAATCGCGCACCGGCGTGTAATCCGGCGGGCCGCAACCGATCAGCGCGGCCAAGGGCAGGGCGAGGATTCCGCGACCAAGCTTCATGTCACCACCCATGTCCCTGCTTCCTGCCGCACCGCGCCTTCTGCTGCCAGCTTGATCAGATGCGCGGTCAGGCTGCGCGCTGCCGCCGGGATCAGCCTGGCATCAAGTGCCGCGCCATAAACCGGCGGCACCAATTCTTCTGCCCGCGCCCGCCCGGCACGGCGGAGTTCTTCCAGGATACGCGCCCCTCTCTCCCGCCGATGCGCGGCGAGGGCAGCGACGAAGGGCAGCGGATCAGGCAAGGGCGGCCCATGGCCTGGCAGATAAAGCGCATCATCGCCGCGCGCCTGCAGCTTGGCGAGCGAGGCCATATAGGCCGCCATATCGCCATCCGGCGGGCTGACCACGCTGGTGGACCAGGACATGACATGATCCGCGCTGAACAGCGTGCGTGATGTGCTGGCGTTTTCCAACGCAAAGCAAATATGATTAGCACAATGGCCCGGCGTGTGCAGCGCCGTCACGCGCCAATCGGCACCGGCCACCGTGGCGCCATCCGCAATGGTTACATCGGGGCGGAAATCATGATCACCGCCTTCGCCACCCTGTTCCGGCGAGGTCATATGCGGGCCGAAGGCGTAACTCGGCGCTCCGGTTGCGGCCTTCAGTGCTGCCACGCCGGGCGAATGATCCCGATGCGTGTGAGACACCAGGATATGCGTGATACGCTCACCCTTGGTCGCGGCAAGCAAGGCATCCAGATGCGCCGCATCCACCGGGCCGGGGTCCAGAATGGCCACGGAATTGCCCTGGCCAATGATCCAGCTATTTGTTCCGCGAAAGGTGAAGGCGCCAGGATTATTGCAGAGCACGCGGCGCACGCCCGGCGCCGTCTGTTCCACCGCGCCCGGGGCCAGGCTGTCATTTTTCAGAAAGGGAATGCTCATCTTCGGCGCCTCATGCTCACACTAGGGTGCGGCGAGGCTCGCCGCTCTGCAAGCCCTACCTATTGCCCTTGGCGCTTCATCCGCCCGCGCACCAGTTCGCGGTGCAGGATGTAAAGCCCGGAAAGCACGATCAGCACGGCGCCAAGGATGGTCGCGATGGTTGGCATATCGCCCCAGATCAGCCAGCCAAGCCCAACCGACCAAAGGATGGAGGTATAGGAATAAGGCCCAAGCGAGGACACCTGGGCTGAGGCATAGGCTTCGGTCAGCATCACCTGCGCCACGCCGCCCACCAGCCCCACCAGGATCAGGATCAGCAATTCCCAGGCATTGGGCGTGGTCCAGAAAAACGGCAGCGCCACGGCGGTAAAAGCTGTCATGAGCAGCGATTGCCACAACACAATGGTGGTGGAGCTTTCGGTTGCCGAGAGGTTGCGCACCAACAGCGTCGTCAGCGCAGACCAAACGCCTTGGGAAACCGCGACCGCCATGCCGATCATCACCGCTTTTTCGGGCCAACCGCCGCCCTGAAAAGCGCCCTGACCAAGCGCAATCACCATAATGCCGACAAAACCAAGGATCACCGCGGACCAGCGATGAATGCCCACCTTCTCCCCCAATAGCGGGATGGAAAGTAGCGTGACGAAAAGCGGCGTGGTGTAGGTCAGCGCGGTTTGTTCCGCCAAGGGCAGCACGGTCAGCGCAAAGAAGGAACAGCCCTGCGCCATGGTGCCGGTAAAGGCGCGCAGCAGATGGGAAGGGAAACGCCGCGTGCGCAAAATGCCCCATTGCCGGCCGCGTGCCACAATCACGAAAATCACCGGCAGCGCGAAGGCGGATCGGAAGAACATGATTTCGATAAAGGAAATGCTCTCCGCAATCTCCTTCACCATGGCGGACATGATGGTGAAAAGCGCGGTCGCGCCCAACATGAGCAGCGCGCCGCGGCGGATATCGTGGCGGAGCGCCATCAGGTGTCTTCTTTCATGCGTGCCCGTTCAGCAGCACGTCGCACCTGTTCGCGATGCACATTGTAAAGCCCGGCGGCCACCACCAGCGATGCGCCGGCGAGTGTGGTCCAGCCCGGCACCTCGGCCCAGATCAGAAAGCCGATCACGCCGCCAATCAGCAAGGGCGAATATTCAAAGGGTGCGAGGACGGAAACCGGCGCCAGCGCAAAGGCGCGCGCGAACAGCAAATGCGCCATGCCGTTGAAGATGCCGAATAGTACCAGCAGCAGCATGATATCGGTGGATGGCAGCAAGGATGGCGGCGGGAAGGCCGGCAGGAACAGCAAACCCATCGGGATATGCGCCATCATCAGCCAAAAGGCGATCGCCGCCGGCCCATCACTGACCGAGAGCATGCGTGTCCAGATGCGCGTCACGGCCATCAGCACCACCGCACCCAATAGCGCCGCCGTTTCAATGCGCCATAAATCGCCCGAGGGCTGCAACATGATCAGCACGCCCCCAAAGCCGATCATGGTGGAGGTCCAGCGCCGCCAGCCCACCTTTTCGCCCAGCAGCGGAATGGCAAATAGCGTCATCAGCAGCGGCGTGGCGCAGGCAACCGCGTAGGAATCCACCAGCGGCATGCCCCGCGCCCAGGCCCAATACCAGGTGGCGGAGACACAGCAATGCAACAACCCGCGCCACGCAAGCAGCCTGCGGTTATTCGGAAACAGCCCCCGCCCGCGTGTCAGGATCACCACCGTGATGCCGCCCACCACGCCGCGCCAGATCATGGCCATGGCCGCGCCCACTTCCGGCAGCGCCCATTTCACCGCGGCATCGGCGCCGGTGATGACGATATAGGCCACCAGAATGATGCCGATGCCGCGCAAGGTCTCGGCCCCCGTCGGCACGCTGAGCGCGGATTTGGCGGGCTCAGCCATGGCGTGGGCGGCTTGCGGCGGCTTGGTGTGGCGCGGCCCCGGCAAGGGCGCCCGCGCAGCACAGCGCGGGCATAGGTGATGGCGATTGCATGATTATTGGGCGCAGTCTCGGCTGGGCAGGCGGGCTTTGCAAGGGAAATCAAAGGCATCTCGCAGCATTTCAGCCCTGGTTACGCTTGCGAAGCTGAGGAAGCCGAGCGCCCCAAAGAATCCTTGAAAAAACCTTAATTTTTTCATGATTTCACCATGAAAAATCCATTTTTTATTTCGGTCAGCCAAGGTTGGCAACCCATCCACTCGCCGCTTCAAAGCGGCCTCATCAGCGCAATCACTGACACGGAAAGGATCAGACAATGTCCAAGGCTTCCAACCAATCCAGCAAGCAGACGCGTCAATTCGGTGATAGCGGCAGCGCACCGAGCCTGAAGGCGCACCTCGCCAAGGTCAGCGCCAAGACCGCCAAGCAGACGCGGCGGTTTGGCACTGGTGGCGAGGCGCCGAGCCTGAAGGCGCACCTTACCAAGGGCAGCGCCAAGACCGCCAAGCAGACGCGGCAGTTTGGTGATGCTTCCTTTCCACCCAGCCTCAAGGCGCACCTCGCCAAGGCCAGCGCCAAGTCGGCCAAGCAGACGCGGCGGTTTGGCCATGGTGGCGAGGCGCCCAGCCTGAAGGCGCATCTTACCAAGGGCAGCACCGAGACCGCCAAGCAGACGCGGCGGTTTGGCACTGGTGGCGAGGCGCCGAGCCTGAAGGCGCATCTCGCCAAACTCGCCTGAGTTTTCGCAAGGGGCCGCGCTTTGGGGCGCGGCCTGCCCGCCGGGCGCAATCGCGTCCTTGCGGTGTCCATATGCGGGCGGCAACACGCGGGCGAATAGGCTGGGCGGCAGTGCAGCCCGGCCATTTGGTCTTGGCCCGGGCCGCGGACATCGGCCAGTCTACAAAATGTCAATCTATCTTGACTATAATGTGTCATATTTAGTTGACAATCCTTTTCGCAGATGAAGATCATGCGGCGCGCATTTCGCGCGAGGAAGGAACAAGTCATGTCCAAGGTAACCAACAAGCAGACGCGTCAATTCGGTGACGCCGGCGGCGCACCGAGCCTGAAGGACCATCTCGCCAAGGCCTCCGCCAAGACTGCCAAGCAGACGCGGCAGTTTGGTGATTCTGCCTTTCCACCCAGCCTCAAGGCGCATCTCGCCAAGGCCAGCACCAAGACCGCCAAGCAGACGCGGCAATTTGGTGATGGAGGCATTATAACGCCGAAGATCCGCGCGCATCTTGCCGAGGCTTCCGCGAAGTCGGCCAAGCAGACGCGGCAGTTTGGTAATGGCGGCGAGGCACCCAGCCTGAAGGACCATCTCGCCAAGGCCTCCGCCAAGACTGCCAAGCAAGCCCGCAGCTTGGGCGACGGCGGCATGGTTTACCCAAAATTGCGGGTCCATATCGCCAAGACATCTTCCAAGCCCACCAAGCCGACCCGTCAATTTGGCGATGGGGGCGCTGCATCAAGCCTTAAGGCTCACCTCGTGAGATCAGCCTGAGGTCAGCGGCTTCAGCGACCGCCCTTTCCAATCGCTTGTGTAGCGGCGGTGGGCATTTGGCCACGCCGCCGCAAACGCCCTACATTGATCGGCGCAGTGCCAGCGTGAAAGGTTCGCCTAACCATGAATGATACGCCAAGCGCCCCCGCCGTTATCTTCCATCGCATTTACGCCGATGCCATCCCGCCCATGCGGGCGGATAAATCCGCGCTCGGCACCATGCCGGCTTCCGCCTTTCAGTTTTGTGAGGCAATGCGCGCGGCATCTTCCTTTGGCTGGTATATCTTCCCGCCCATGACGCTGACGCTGCGCTGGACCGGCAGCGAAACCCTGATCAGAAATGCCGATGAGGAATGGGAGACACTCACCTCGGTCTTTCTGGGGAATGAGTTTGAAGCAGAATGGGAAGCCAAGGCACCCGATGACATGAAGGATTGGCGCATCCCGGTGGCCACACAAATATCTGTGCCTGGCGTTCTGCAAATTTGGACCGGGCTATTGGTGAGCACGACGGAGAATTGGAGCCTGCTGGCAAGGCCCATCGCCAATATCGTGCCTCCACGTACCCATTCCTGCTTTGAAGGGCTGATAGAAACCGACCGTTTCAAGCCCTGCCCGCTTTTCATCAATATTCGTCTGCAAACAACGGAACGCGATATCGTGATTGCGCGCGAAACCCCGCTGTTTCAGGTACAACCCATCCCGCGCATGGCGCATGCGGAAGCCAATATGCGCTTTGTGGAATATGTCGGCCTGGACCGGCGTGAGGGGCCGGAATACGGGCTTTCCGATCAGGATTGGGATGGTTTGCGCATGACCACCCGTTCCTTGGGCTCCCGCGATCCGGGCGCCTATGGCGCGGCAACACGGCGGCGCGGCAAGCAGGAAGGCGCGGGCTGAATTAGCCTGACGCGGCTTGGTTTTTGCTGCTTGCGGCAGCGCGTTCTGCGGCCCGACGGCGCTGTTCGCGATAGACGGTGTAAAGCCCAGCGACCGCGACTAGCGCCACACCGTAAAGTGTTGTCCAACCCGGCACGTCTCCCCAAATAATAAAGCCTAAAATGCCGCCGAACAGCAGCGGCGAATATTCGAAGGGTGCCAGTGCTGAAACCGGCGCCAAGGCAAAGGCACGCGCAAACAAAAGTTGGGCGATACCGTTCAAGACTCCGAAGAATACAAGCAGCAGCAGCACATTGGTGGTCATCACATTACCAGTTGGCGGAAATACTGGCAGCAACAGCAAGCCGAAAGGTATATGCGCCATCATCAGCCAGAAGGTGATGGTTGCCGGGGAGTCGCTTGCGGATAGGGCGCGGCTCCATACCCGCGTCAGTGCCATCAATACTGCGCCAAATAGCAGGACGAATGCTTCAATGCGCCACAAATCGCCCGAAGGTTGCAACATGATCAAAACGCCAAGGCACCCAACCATGGTCGCAGCCCAGCTCCGCCAGCCCGCTTTCTCGCCAAGGATGGGGACTGCCAGCAGCGTCATGAGCAACGGGGCAATGGACAGCACTGCATAAGTATCCACCAGGGGCAGACCGCGCGACCAGACCCAATAGGTGATGCCCGCAGCACAACAACGAATGAGACCGCGCCAAACCAAAAGTTTCTTATTCTGAGGGAATAGCCCCCGCCCGCGCACTACCACGGCCACAGTGATCCCACCGATTACGCCACGCGTCATCATGGCAATGGCTGGTCCCACCTCAGGCAAGACCCATTTGACCGTGGCTTCGGCAATTGTCGCGACGAGATAAGCCGCCAAAAAAACCCCAATACCGCGGAGCGATTCCCCCCCAGTCGGGACCGAAAGCTGAAATTTCGACCCCTCAGCCATGGGCGGGGCGAAGCGCGGCGGAACTTCTGTTCATGGTTGGGCGTATCCTCGTGGTTGGGCAGCGGCATAAGACAGCGCTCTCCATCCTCAACCCTTGGGCGAAACGACGCAACAGGCCAAATAAGGCGGGCTTAAGCCCGTTGCGCCTTGTTCCCGCCGTGGCGCAATGCGAAACACACCCCCGTGGAAGCCGCCGAATATGATCTGATGGATGCGGTGGAGCAGCGCATGTGGTGGTACCGCGCGCTGCATCTGCGCGCCCTGCAAGCCTTGCAACGCCGCCCCGGCGCGCCTGGGGCGTTGCTCGATGCCGGCTGCGGTACGGGTGGGCTGCTCCGGCGCCTGGCTGGCAAGCCCGGGCGCGCCCTGGTCGGGCTTGATTTCAACCCGGAAGCCGCGCGGCGCGCGCGTGCCAAATCCGGCGCGCTCACCACCGGGGGGGACGCCAATCGCCTGCCCTTCGCCGATGCCAGTTTCGGTGCGCTGGTGAGCCTTGATGTGCTCTGCCACCGCGCCGTGGAACCGGGGCGCGCTTTGGCCGAGTTTCACCGCGTGCTGAAGCCAGGTGGCGCCTTGGTCTTGAACCTGCCGGCCTTTGAATGGTTGCATTCGGCCCATGATATCCGGGTGCATAATGCGCGCCGCTTCACGGCGGCCCAGGCCCGCGCGCTGCTGGCTGAGACGGGTTTTACCGCCATTGAAACCCGCTATTGGAATGCGCTGCTGCTGCCGCTCATGATCTTGCAGCGCAAGCTCCTGAAATCGGATAGCGAAGCCAAAAGCGATGTCGCCCCCTTCCCGCCATGGTTGGATGCCATGCTCTACGCTGTCACGGCGCTTGAAGCTTTCCTCGGCCGGATCGGCCTCCGCTACCCGGCGGGCGGTTCGGTCCTGGTTGTGGCGACGCGGCCCTGAGAATGGAGAAGGTTGCATGTCCCTGATATCGGCCGGCAAGGAATATCCTGTTGGTCTTTCAATTGTGGTGCCGGTCTATCGCGGTGCGGCCACGGTGGGCGCGCTGGTGGAAGCGCTATCGGCCCTCACCCCCGAAGGCGGGATCGAAATTGTGCTCGTGAATGATGGCAGCCCGGATAATTCCGGTGATGTCTGCCGCGCCTTGCAGCAAAGCGCGACGGTGCCGCTGACTTACATTGAACATGCGCGCAATTTTGGTGAACATAACGCGGTGATGACGGGGCTACGCCATGCGCGCGGCGCTTACGTGATCACCATGGATGATGATTTGCAGAACCCGCCGGAGGAAGTGATCCGGCTTTATGATCACGCACGGCTTGGCAATTTCGATGTGGTCTATACACGCTATGCGGTGAAGGAACATGAAGGCTGGCGCAATCTGGGCAGCGCCTTCGCCAATTGGGTCGCCGATCAATTGATGGACAAGCCGAAGGGGCTTTATCTTTCGTCCTTCCGTTGCATGTCGGCCTTGGCGGTTTCGGAAGTGGTGAAGTATCGCGGCCCCTATCCTTACATTGACGGCCTGCTGATGCAGGTGACGCAGCGGCTTGATTCGATTGAGGTAAAGCACTTTGCCCGTGCCGAGGGGCGTTCCAACTACACCATGCGGCGCCTGATCCGGCTTTGGATGAATTTGGCGACGAATTTCTCCGTGCTGCCCTTACGGATGGCGATCCTGGCCGGTGCGGGCATGGGTGTGCTCGGGCTGCTGGCGGCGCTTTATGTGATTATTGAAGGGCTGATGGGACACACGCCTTCCGGTTGGGCGTCACTGATGACGGTTACGCTGCTGATTGCGGGCGTGCAATTCCTGATCCTTGGCGTGCTCGGTGAATATGTTGGGCGGTCCTTCATGTCGGCCAATGGCAAGCCGCAAGGCGTGGTGCGTGAGGTTCTGCCGGCACGCGATGAAGGGCGCGCGCCATGATGATCTATTGGCTGGCGCTGGCGGCGGCGATTTCGACCTCGCTGATCGGCCAGATCCTGTTGAAATCCGGCGCGGCCAATTCGGTGGCGGCTGAGGGTGGGTTTTTCGATCAATTATTCCGCCTGCCGACCATGGTGGGGCTGGTCTGTTACGGTGGCGCGGCGTTGCTCTACATCATCGCACTCCGCCGTATTCCCATGAGTGTGGCGCTGCCTTGCACGGCTGCGTCCTATATCGTGATTGCCATTATCGGCTGGGCGATTTTTGGTGAGAGCCTGGGCGCGCAGAAAATCGCCGCCATTGCGCTGATTGCCGCCGGTGTTGCGCTGCTGGCGACCACGGCGTGAAGGCAGCGCTTGGCCTTTTGTTGTTGCTGGCGGGTTGCGCTGCCGCACCGGAAGCCTGCCCGGTGGGCGCGGCGCCAGCGACGATTGCGGAAGCCTATTTTGGGCGAAATGTGAAGGGCCGCGCGCCCGTGACCGATGCGGAATGGGCGCGCTTCATGACGGACACCGTGACCCCCGCCTTCCCCGATGGCCTGACCGTGCTGGATGGTGTTGGCCAATGGCGCAATGCGACAGGGCGCATCAGCCGCGAAGACAGCAAGGTGTTGCTACTGGTGCTGCCGGGGCAGGATCAGGCAGCGGCTGCCGCGCGGCTTGCCCCGGTGACCGCCGCCTGGAAGGCGCGCTTTGCGCAGGAATCGGTGCTGACGGTATTTCGCGCGGGCTGTGCGGGGTTTTGATTTATGCAGGGCCTGTTTTGATATGATCACGCATCATACCGTCGCGCCCTATGAGGTGTGACGCCTAACAGTCAAATTTCCGTGTTCAATCTTGCATAGTCCCTGGCCCCCTTCCCCCCTCCCACCTCTCGGTGCAGTCTTCCAGAGAGGAGGAACGGCCCCGATATGCAAGACAATACCCGCCTGACCGGCAAGGTCGCCATCGTCACTGGCGCCGGCTCTCGTAACCCTGGCGCGGGTGGGACCAATATCGGCAATGGTCGCGCCATTGCCGTACTGATGGCCGCACGCGGCGCCAAGGTGCTGTTAATGGATGTAGACCGCGCCGCCCTGGAGGAAACCGCGCGCATGATCGCCGATGAAGGGGGCACCTGCGCCCTTCAGGAAGCCGATGTTTCGAAAGCCGATGATTGCGCGGCGGCGGTGGCGGAAGCCGTCAGGCTTTGGGGGCGCGTTGATATCCTTGTGAACAATGTCGGCATCAGCGGCCCCGCCGGCAATGCGGAAGGCGTTGATCCCGAAGCCTGGGATTATGCCATGCAGGTCAATGTGAAATCCGTGATGCTCATGGCGAAATATGCCGTGCCGGAAATGCGCAAATCGGGCGGCGGGGCGATTGTGAATCTTTCATCCGTGGCGGGCCTGCGCGCGGGGCATCCGGGCTTGCTCTACGCCACCACCAAGGGCGCCATTGTGCAAATGACACGCGCCATGGCCGGGCATCACGGGGTGGATAACATCCGCGTCAATGCGGTGGCACCTGGCTATGTCTATACGCCCATGGTGGCATCGCGCGGCATGACGGAAGAACTGCGCCAGCAGCGCGCGCAATCGGGCATGTTGAAGTTTGAAGGCAGCGCCTGGGATGTTGCGGAGGCCGCCTGTTTTCTGGCCTCGCCAGCCGCGCGTTGGATCACGGGCCAGACGCTGCCGGTGGATGCCGGGCGGTCGGCGGGCAATGCGGCAGGGGCTTCGCCGAAGCCGGCGGGGGCTCTCCGCTAGGGGGCAGGAATAACCAGCGCCGGCACGGCAAGCCCTCCGGCCCGGCCCAGGATGCCCTTGCTCTGCACGCCAATGATCGAAAAGCGACCATCAGCGCCACGCAGCAACAAGGGACCACCTGAAGACCCCATCGTGCCGGCGCAATCATGCGCGAGCATCACGCCTTCCCCTTCAATTCGGCGCAACCCCAGATAGCGACAGGCCGGGTCCACCAGCAGCGCACCAGGCGCATCACGCTGAAAGCCAGGCAGGGAAAGGATACTGCGTTCTGGCGGCGTTTCGCGCAGCAGGGGCAGCGCGCGCCCCGCGCCAATCGGCGCATTCACCGACACCAGCGCCCAATCCGAAGCCCAGGGTGCTTCGCGGGCAGGATCAAAGCCAGCGCCGACACGCAGCGCCACACCGCGTGCCTCTGCACCGCCAATGGAAACACGAATCCGTGCCGCGGGCAGCAAACCGGTTCCAGCTTCATCTTTCAGGCAATGCGCCGCGGTCAGTACCACCGTAGGCGCCACCATCGCGCCTGTGCAAAGCCCCGCAGCTTCGGCTTCAATCAGCGCCACCGCATGCCAGGGCGGATGCGCTGCCGGCACCGGCAGGCGCGGATCAGGTCCGGCATTCATCCCCGCGAACTGTGCAAAACCAGGACTGGCCAAGCCCAGCAGCAGCGCGACGATCAACCGCATGAAGCGAGCATGCGTTCCACAAAGGCCGGCACAATCTGCGTCGCGGGGCCGTGCTGCGCCTCATGGAACAGAGCCGTGCCTTCGGTTTCTTCCAGATTCAATTCCACGCAGCGCGCCTGCCGCCGCACCGCCTGCACGAAGCCGGCAGCGGGATAGACCTGGCCAGAAGTGCCGATGGCAATAAAGATACCGCAAGCATCCAAGGCGGCTTCGATCCTTTCCATTTCAAGCGGGATTTCGCCGAACCAGACCACATGCGGCCGGAGCCGCCCTGCTGCGCCACAAGCGGGGCAAGCTGCATGTGCGGTGATATCATCCTCCCAAATACTCACCGCGCTACAGGCCAGGCAGCGCGCCTTTTGCAATTCCCCATGCATGGCAATCACATTGCGCGATCCGGCGCGCGCATGCAGGCCATCTATGTTTTGCGTCACCAGCGTGACGGGTGCTGGCCACTTCGCTTCCAGGCGCGCCAGAGCATGATGGGCGGCATTGGGTTGGATGGTAGGGTCGCGCAATTGCGCGCGCCGCGCATTGTAAAACCCCTGCACCAGATCAGGATTGCGCGCGAAGGCTTGCGGCGTTGCCACATCCTCAATCCTGTGGCGTGCCCAGATGCCATCGGCATCGCGGAAAGTGGCAAGGCCGGATTCGCGGGAAATCCCCGCGCCGGTCAGAATCACAATGGGTGGCGCCATCAGCTTGTGGGCGGCGCCGGCGGCGTGCAGCTGCGTGGCGGGCGCGGAAAGGTCTGGTCCGGCCGCGGCGGCGCCGGGCCTTCGCTTTGCTGGGGCGCCGAGATCACCGGCGCTTCAAGGCAGGGACCAAATGCAAGCAGGGCGAGCATGATCAGCATGGCAGCCTCCTCCTGCAAATTCAGCACAATGGCCGGCCCCTCCGCAATGCGGGGCTTGCGGTGCGGCACAGCCTCAGGGAGTGTATCGCCAGAAGCAGCGGGGAAACAGCGCGTGGCCGGAACGCATCAGGGCAGTATTGAGACGCGCTATTCCTGGGTTGTCGCCATCACGGCGGTGACCATGCTGTCGCTGGCTGCCGGTGGCCCGATCACGGTAGTGGTGGGGCTCGTGCAAATCGCCGAGGATTTCGGCAGCGGGCGTTCCCTGCCATCGCTTGCCAATTCGCTCGCCTATTTCGGCACCGCCATTGGCGGTATGGTCTGCGGCGTGATGGTGGCGCGCTTCGGCCAAAGGCTGGTCGCGATGATTGGCGGCATCGCGGTCGCACTTGGCCTGATGCTGGCGTCCTTTGGCGAAAGCTGGGCGCTGCTGGTCGGGCTTGGGCTTGGTGTTGGCCTTTTTGGCAATGGCGCCTTGTTTCCGCCGATGTTGGCTTACGTCTCGCTCTGGTTTGATCGGCGCCGAGGCACGGCTTTGGCGCTGGTCGCTTCCGGGCAATATGTCGCGGGCTTCCTGTGGCCGCCCATTTTTGAGCGCGCCATCGCAAGCTTTGGCTGGCAGCGCACCATGTTCGGCTATGGGATTTTGGTCGCCGCAATTGCGGTGCCATTGGCTGCGCTGATATTGCGCCCGCCGCCGGCGCAACCCACCACCGGCAATTTCGCTGAGAAAATGCAGCCAGGTGCGCGCGTGCTTGGCATGAATGGCAATCTGGCGTTTTTCCTGCTCGCCTTCTGTTCTTTCCTGTGCTGCATCCCCATGGCGATGCCGGCAGCGCATCTTGTCGCTTTTTGTGGTGACCTTGGCATTTCCGCATCCCGCGGCGCGCTCATGCTTTCCGTGCTGACCTTCGCTGCCTTCATGGCGCGGCAATTCTGGGGCTGGCTTTCGGACAAGATTGGCGGGTTATGGACGATTGTCTTCGGCTCGCTCGCGCAAATCCTGGGCATGCTGGGCTTTCTGGCGACGCAGGATGAGGCCGGCTTGTTCTTTGTGGCCGCCGCTTACGGGCTTGGCTTCAGCGGCATCATCCCCGCCTATGTGCTTACCGTGCGCGCGCTGTTTCCAGCATCGGAAGCACATTGGCGCGTGCCGACGCTGCTGTTCCTCAGCCTTTCCGGCATGGCAGCCGGCGCCTGGCTTGCCGGGTATATCTATGACTGGCTTGGCTTCTATGCTGCTGCCTGGTGGGTGGGGATTGGCTTTAATCTGGTGCAGTTTGCGCTGATTGTCTTTCTGTTGCTGCGCTCAAGGCGCGGGGTAGCAACAGCCTGATCGCGCTTGGTTTACGCGCGCCGCTGGTGCGTCTAGCATCTACAAAGTTTTACATTCAACGGGGAAACCTTCATGCTGAACCGCAAAAACCTACTCGCCGCTGCAGCGGCTTTTGGCTTGGCTTTGCCGGGCATCGCCGCAGCCCAGGCGCCGCAATTCTTTCGCATCGGCACGGGGAGTGCCGGCGGTACCTATTATCCCGTGGGCGGCATTATCGCGAACGCCATTTCCTGCCCTCCCGGCGCGCCTTGCGGCGATGCAGGCGGCACGGCGGGCGTGCCCGGCATGGTCGCGGTGGCGCAAGCCACGCAAGGTTCCGTGCAGAATGTCGCCATGGTGCAGGCCGGCAATGCTGAGGGCGGCTTCACGCAATCCGATGTCTCTCACTGGGCCTTTACGGGCACAGGCCTCTTTGAAGGCCGGCCAAAGGCAGATCGCATCCGCTTTGTCGGGCATTTGTTCCCCGAACATATCCACGCCGCTGTGCGCCGCGACAGCCCGATCCGCAATTTTGAGGATTTGCGCGGTAAGCGCATCGCGATTGGTCTGCAAGCCTCTGGCGCGCGCATCGGGTCTGAACTGATCCTTTCCGCCTTTGGCCTCAACGCCGGGCGTGAATTCACCGCGGAATATCTGAACCAGGCTCAGGGCACAGAGCGCATGCAGGACCGCGGGCTTGATGCCACCATCACCGTGGTCGGCTATCCGGCAGCGGCCTTCACGGAATTTTGCAGCCGCACCGGCTGCCGCTTCCTGCCCATTCCACCTGCTCAGGCAGCGCGCGTGATTGAACGCGCCCCCTTCTATGGCCAAGGCATCATTCCACGCAGCGCCTATGAAGGGCTGGAAGCGGATGTGCCAACGCTGACCGTGGGTGCTGTGCTCGTGGTGCGTGACAGCCTGTCGGAAGAACTTGTCTATAATGTCACGCGTTCCCTTTGGTCTGATGTGACGCGCGGCCTGCTTGATCGTGGCCACGCCAAGGGGCGCGAGATTGTGAAGGAAAACGCGCTGCAAGGCCGTGGCGTTGTGCCCTTCCATCCGGGGGCCGAGCGTTTCTACCGGGAAGCCGGCATTCTGCGTTGATTAAAGGGTAATTGGCCGTGACCGTGAAGAATGATGGCGGCGCGGCCGCCCAGGCCAGGCTCGACCTCGACGCGGCGGCCGAGCTTGAAAAAAAATATGATAGTGAAATGCAGTTCCGGAATCTGTCGGGCTTTGCTGCCCGGCTGGTGCCGGCGCTGCTCGTCGCCCTTTCGATCTTTCATTATTATACGGCGGGTTTCGGGATTCTGACCGAGCATTGGCACAAGGCCATTCATGTCGCTGCCGTGCTTAGCCTGATTTTCCTGATGTTCCCGACCAGGCGTAATTTCGGCCCCCTGATTGGGGGTATTCCGCTGTATGATTGGGCCTTCGCGCTATTGGTTGCTGCGGCCTGTCTCTATTTGCCCATCATTTTTGATGAGCTCACCTTCCGCATCGGGATGCCCAATACCGCCGATATGGTCATGGGTACCATCATGGTCGTGCTGCTGCTTGAAGCGACCCGCCGCGCCATGGGCTGGGTGCTGCCGGCCATTGTGATTGTCTTTATTCTTTACGGGCTTTACGGCAATCATCTGACCGGCGTGCTGGCGCATCCGGGTGCCAGCTGGGAAGGTTTCATCAGCCATGTCTATCTGACGCAGGAAGGCATTTTCGGCATTCCCGTGAAGGTGGTGGCGACCTTTGTTTTTCACTTTGTGCTGTTTGGCGTGCTCGCCACGCGCATGGGGTTGGGGCAATTCTTCATTGATCTGGCGTCGATTGCCGCGGGGCGCTATCCGGGCGGGCCGGCCAAGGTTGCGGTGGTTTCTTCCGCCATGTTCGGCACCATCAGCGGTTCTTCGATTGCAAATACCGTCACCACGGGATCGCTCACCATCCCTGCCATGAAGCGCATTGGCTATAAGCCGCATTTCGCCGGCGCGGTGGAAGCGGCGGCGAGTGCGGGCGGGCAGATCACGCCACCCATCATGGGGGCAGCGGCCTTTGTGATGATTGAATTTCTCAATATCCCGCTCACAACCTTGTTGATTGCGGCGGCGATTCCAGCCTTCATGCATTTCTGGGGCGTCTTTGTGCAGGTGCATTTCGAAGCCAAGCGGCTTGGTCTGCGCGGCATGCCAGAAGCAGAAATTCCAAAGCTGTGGCCAACCATCAAGAATGGATGGCCCACTGTTATTCCCCTGGTGCTGTTGGTCGGCGTGATTGTGGAAGGCTTCACGCCCTATCTCGCGGCGTTTACCGGCATCACAGCCTGCATCGTGGTTGGTTTCCTCAATCCGCGAAATCGGCTGACGCTGCGCGATTTATGGGATGCGTTTGATATTGGCTCACGCTATGCATTGGCCGTTGGTGCTGCCGCGGCAGCGGTGGGGATTGTGGTGGGTGTTGTTACGCTGACCGGTGCCGGCTTTCGCATTTCCTTCATGGTGACGCAGGCAGCGGCGCAAACGGCGGAATTCTTCCGACCCATCGTTGAAATGCTTCCCACCAGCATGGCCTCCATGAAGGGGCTCACGCTATTCCTGACTTTAGTATTTGTGGCGCTGGTCTGCATCGCCATGGGCTGCGGCATCCCAACCACGGCGCTTTATATCGTGCTGGCGGCAATTGCAGCGCCGGCGGTGCAGCAGCTTGGCGTGCCACCGCTGGCCGCGCATCTCTTCATTCTCTACTACGGAATTCTCGCTGACCTGACGCCGCCTGTTTGTGTTGCGGCCTATGCTGCCGCGGGTATTGCCGGTTCAAACCCGTTTCGCACGGGTATCACCGCTTTTCGGCTTGGGCTTGCCAAGGCAACCGTGCCGTTTGTTTTCGCCTATTCACCGGCCATGCTGATCATGGTGGATGGCTTCACCTGGGGTGACTTCCTGTTCACCACTATCAGCTGCGCGATTGGCGTTCTGGTCCTGGGCATTGGCATGACGGGTTTTGCCTTTACCCATATGGGGCTTGGCGCCCAGGCCATCTTGGTGATTTCGGCGCTTCTCATGATTTCACCGAATATCCCCATGACCTTGACCGGGGCTGTGCTGGCGTTGCCGGTATTCTTTCTCAATTGGCGGAAATCGAAGCGCAACGCCCCAAGCTGAGCGCCTCTATCCCTCTTCCAACACCGCACGCAGCTTGTGCAGCAACGCTTCCCGTGCGGCATCATCGCGCGCCTTTTCCGTGGCGCTTTCAATCGCGAGCATCAGCGCCGCGCGCTGATTATGCCAATCGGGGCGCATGCTCCGTGCCGGATCGGCACGGCGCCCCTTGGTATCCTGCCGCCTGGGCCGCGCGCCCTGCGGAAGTGTCCATCGTTCATCCAGCACCGGCATGATCACCTGATCTGCCGCGGCAATGCCGCCTTCGGTCAAGCGTTTCGCGAGCGCTTCCATCGCCGGCGCTTCGCCATGCATCAGAAACACGCCGCCGGAAACGCGCCCACGCGCCGCAAGCCAGCGCGCCAATTCCGCCGCATCCGCATGGCCAGAGAAATCACGTATTTCGGTGATATGCGCCTCCACCCGGATGGTCTCACCCTGAATGCGGACTTCGCGTTTGCCTTCCTGCAACAACCGCCCCAGCGTGCCTTCCGCTTGATAGCCTGTCAGCATCACCGTCGCGGTGGGGTTCCAAAGCCAGCGCTTCAAATGATGGCGAATGCGCCCGGCATCGCACATGCCGGACCCGGCGATGATGATGTGAAACCCCTCGGCTTCCGTAATCCGCCGGCTCGCTTCGCCACTTTCGGTCGGGCGGATCCATGGCGAACGCAAGGCCTGGGCAATGGAAGAACCGTTTTCGAGCGCCGAAGCATGTTCGAGAAACACCTCTGTTGCCCGAATCGCAAGCGGGCTGTCCATGAAAATCGGCACTCGAGGAATGGTGCCGGCCTGCATCAGCGTCACCAAATCCCAACAGATTTCCTGCGTGCGTTCCACAGCAAAGGCCGGGATCAGCAGCACGCCATCAGGCTTGGCCGCTGCCTGCACAATGGCTGCAAGCTTGGCGCGCCGCGCGGCATGATCAACGCAGGGCCGATCCTCATCGCCATAGGTGCTTTCCAGGAACACGTGATCCAAAGCGCCTGGCGCTTCCGCTTCATGGTGAAACACCGAACATTCCGGGCCCAGATCGCCGGAGACCAACACGCGCACCGGTGCATCCTTGCCATCGCTGATTTCAATTTCGATGGAAGCCGAACCCAGCATATGCCCGGCATTCCACCAGCGCGCACGCACGCCCGGCAGGGGTTCCAGCCAGCGCCCAAACGGAGAGGCGCGAAAGGCCGGGATCACCGCCGCGGCATCCGCAACCGTGTAAATCGGGTATACCGGGGCGCGCCCCTTGCGGCGGTTGCGACGATTGAGCTGCGCCACCTCCATTTCCTGCACATGGCCGGAATCCGGCAGCATCACGGCGCAGAGATCAGCCGTGGCGGCGGTTGCGTGGATCACGCCCCGGAAGCCAGCCGCCCTCAGCTTGGGCAGCAGGCCGGAATGGTCAATATGCGCATGGGTCAGCAGAACGGCATCAATATCGTGGGGGTTGAAGGGAAATTCCTCCCAATTCAGGGATTTCAGGGTCTTTGGCCCCTGGAACATGCCGCAATCCACCAGAAACCGGGTGTGCCCCGTGTCAAACAGCAGGCAATAGCCGGTCACCGTGCGCGCCGCGCCGCAAATCTTGACGGATAAGGCCATAACATCCTCCCCGGGGTGCCGGGTCCCCTAGGGATCAGCCTTGTCCCGCAGTTACGCTTTGTCCAGCCTCGTACGGCCTGGGAGGATTTCTATTGATAAAAAGCAAAAAGGGAGCGAATATGATGAGGAAGCTTTGACCGCCAAAAAGGTCAGCGCATGAAGGCAAAGCAAGACGGCAGGCAAACATGACTCCGCTTGATGTCACACGTTCGATGATGGATGGCCTTGGGGCCGAAGCTGACGTCTGCGTGAAGTGCGGATCACGCTCCCTTGGGCTATGCGCACCGCTGGATGCCGCCGCGCTGGATGACATGGCGGCGGATAGTGAGCGCGTGGCGCTTGATCCCCGCGCACCGATTTTCCACCAGGGTGATGATGCGCGTTATGTCTATACGCTGACCGAAGGCACGGCGCGCCTTATGCGCGTATTGCCGGATGGCCGGCAGGCTGCGATCGGCTTCCGTTTTGCGGGCGACATACTGGGCTTCACCCCTGGCGAGGAACACGCCTTCGGCGCCGAGATGCTGACCGGTGGCAAGGTCTGCCGTATGGAACGCCGCCGGCTAGAACAATTATTCCGCCGCTACCCGCTTTTGGAACGCCGCTTTCTTGACCTCTGCGCGCGGGAATTGGCACAAAGCCAGGAACACATCATGGCGCTGGGCCGCTTCACCGCGGAAGAACGCGTCGCGGCGTTTCTGCTTTCACTGGTGGATGCGCAGCGTCGCCGTGGCCATCGTGGGCCGGTCTTTGATTTGCCGGCGACCCGTGCCGATATCGGTGAATTCCTCGGCCTGACGCTCGAGACCGTGAGCCGCGCGATTTCGAGCTTCCGTCGCCGCAACCTGATCCGCCTGCATGGGCAAAGCGGCATCGAAATCCTGAAAGAAGACGCGCTGACCGCCCTTGGCACGGGCGAGGGTGAGGACGCGGCCTGAAGCCGGCGGCATTCACGGCGACGTGCTGCTGCGATAGACTTCGCGCAGCATAAGGAAACCGTCCATGTCCGATTTGCCGCGTCAGGTGGATATCGCCGAAGAAGGCCCGCGTGAAGGTTTTCAGATCGAAAAACACCCCATCGCCAGCGCCGACAAGATCGCGCTGATTGATGCGCTTTCGGCAACCGGCCTTAGGCATATTCAGGTGGCATCCTTTGTCTCACCGAAGTTGGTGCCTGGCTGGGCTGATGCGGAAGCGGTGGTCGCGGGCTTCACGCCCAATCCCGAGATTCACTACACCGCGCTCTGGTTCAACGCAGCCGGGTTAGATCGCGCTTTGGCCTTCAAGGATCGGCTGCATCTTTTCGGGTCCATCAGCCTTGCCGCTTCTGAGGCATTTTCGCTCAAGAATCTGAACCGCGATCGCGCCGGGCAGATTGAGGCCATGCGCAGGCAAACGGCGGCACATATCGCCGCCGGCGTGCCGGTCACGCGCATTGGGCTGCAAGCAGCCTTTGGCTGCAATTACGCCGGCGATGTCGCGCCCGCGCAGGTGCTGGCAGCAGTGGAAGATGGATTGGCGATTGCAAGCGAAGCCGGTGTGACCATTCAGGATTTGACGCTGGCCGATACCATGGGCTGGGCCAATCCGCACCAGATCGAGGCCGTGATTGGCGAAGTGCGCAACCGTTGGCCGGAATTGCGGCTTGCGCTGCATTTGCATGACACACGCGGGCTTGGCATTGCCAATGCCATGGCTGGGCTGCGAATGGGTGTGGTGCGTTTTGATGCCGCAGTCGGTGGCCTTGGCGGCTGCCCCTTCGCCGGCCAGCCAGGCGCGCCTGGCAATATCGCGACCGAGGAATTGGCGCTGCTCTGTGCCGAGCTTGGCATTGCAACCGGCATTGATTTGGAAGCGCTGGTGGAAGCGGGCCGGCTTGCAGAACGCATTCTGGACCGGCGCCTGCCGAGTGCTGTGCTGCGCGGCGGGACTCTGGCGCGGTTTCGCGCACGCGCGGCGTGAGGTGATGTCAGAAGATGCGCGGCGCTTCGCGCCAGCGGTAGCACGCAACAAGGCCGCGATCACGGAAGTCCTGGCGCGCCATTTGCCCGCATCCGGTCTTGTGCTGGAAATTGCGAGCGGATCGGGCGAACACGCGCTGCATTTCGCGACCCATTTCCCGGCGCTGACCTTTCAACCGACCGATCCCGATGCCGCTGCCCTTGCCAGTATCGCGGCGTGGCGGGCGGAAGCGGCGCTTGCCAATCTTCTGCCGCCCCTAATGCTTGATGTGATGGCCGATTTCTGGCCGGTACCCAAGGCCGATGCGGTAGTCTGCATCAACATGATCCATATCGCGCCCTGGGAAGCGACGGCGGCGCTCATGCAGGGTGCTGCCCGTGTTTTACCACCGAATGGAATGCTGTTCCTGTATGGCCCCTTCAAACAAGGAGGCAAGCATACGGCGCCCAGCAATGCGGAATTTGATGCCGGCCTGCGCGCCCAGGATGGGCGTTGGGGCGTGCGTGATCTGGAAGCGGTAGCGCATCACGCCAACGCAACGGGTTTCACCGCGCCGGCGGTGGAAGCCATGCCGGCGAATAATCTATCCGTGATTTTTCGCCGCTTGTCGTGAACCGCCCTCGTGCGCTCAAGACCTGATCGCCGGTCCTGATCCTTTCCAGATCAGCAGATGGTCACCCGCTCTGTTGCAGTAGCGCGATCACTGCGCGCTGCCAGGCTTCAAAGGCGCTGCTTGCTGCGGCGCCTTTCGCTTCCGCCTCTCTGCTTGCGGTATTCAGCCGCTGCCGCGCGGCCTGTTGTTCCCCGCCGGTGCGATCTTCCACCGCCTGACGGGCACGGGTCAGCGCCTGATCGGCTGAACGCGCCTCCCGCGCAGCCAGGCGTGCCGCATCCAGCAAGATGCGGATTTGTTGCAGCGATGTGATGGTGGCGGCGAGTGCCTCGCGCCCCGGCACATCGGGACCAGTGCGCGCCAGGATTTCCTGCAATCTTTCAACGGAACCCGGCCCGCCTGGGACGCGGCGGACCGAGGCTTCCAGATCAAACTGCGCGGCTTGCAGCAAGGTGGGATCACCAAGCCCCTGATCCCAGAGAGCTAGGTCCTGGCGTTGATCGCGTTCAAAGCCTAGGCGGATGGTTTTGGGCGCGGCTTCCAGCTGCGTTTCATGGCGCAGTCCAAACTCACCTTCCGCCGCCACCGTGAACCGCGGCGTGGCACCGGGGCGGCGCGGCAGATCAATCACCATCACACCACGTGCATCGCGCGGATCAATGGCAAGAGCGGTTTCTTCAATGCGTTTTGATTCAATCGTGACGAAGCCGCGCCTTGGTGTGATGCGCGTGATGTCATCGCGGCTGCTGCTTTGGCTTGAAATGCGCAAGTCTCGATCGCGTGCAAAGGCAATCAGGCGTTGATCGCCGGGCGATAGCGCGCGCAATTCCGCATCACCCAAAAAGCTTGGCGCATCCGGCCCGCCATAAACCGTGACCAGCCCATCCGGCAGCACGTGGTTTGATGTGTTGCGGAAGCGGAGCGCCTGCAAGGGGCGCGTCGCTGCCAAATCCTGCACCCACCAAAGCCGTTCTGCCGGCAGGTTGAGATCCAGGAAAGGCAGGTTTGCCGTTTCGCCGCTGCGAATCGTCACAGGCTGTTCCAGCGTGAAAGCCACGCGCCCGGCGGCCGCTTCCGCCGCAACATTGACGGCGAGCGGCGCTGGCGCGGCTTCCGCACGCATGGCGGAACGCGCTGCGGGTGCGGGCGGCGGTGCCATCATTGGTGTGGCCGCCGCTGCCATAGGCTGAGGGCCGGTATCAGGCGTCACGCGAATGGCTTCCGCAATGCGCACCGGCAATTCAGGGCGCGGCACCGTGATGGGTTCAAAGATCGGCTGACGAAATGCCGCAGCGTCGTCCGAGACCAACGAAATCCGCACCCCGTCCCAATCACTGCCCGAGGCATTTTCCACCACGGCCCAGCCCATTAGCCGTGCCTGAGCGCCCGTTGCGCCCAACGCGGGCGCCATCAGCCGATAGGATGGCTTCCAAAGCGGCGCGCCGGCAATGTAGATCACCGCCACCTGCCGCGCGCGATCAGACCTCAGGCGGATTTCGATGCGCCTTTCATCATCGCTGCGCGCGGCTGCCAGCGCTTCCGCCGCGCGTGCCACACGCGCAGCCAGCGCAGGGTCGGTCAGCGTGACTTCATCACCCGATTTCAGCAGTACCGAAAGCAAACCACGCGGCCCAATGAGTGAGAGATTCAGTCCCGCATCCGTCTCCGCTGCGGTTGCGATGCGCCCGCGCGCACCCGCCGCTTCTGCTTCCTGGCCGCGCAAAGCATTCAACAGGCTTGCGCGGTTTTCGAAATCCGCGGGACGAAGCGGCAGGCCGCGAAACGCCTCATTCAGCAAATCCCGCGCCGGCAGGCTGAGGCCCTCAACACGTCCGGCGGGATCAAGGATCATCAGTGATCGCAACAGATCATCCACATCGCCAAGCGGGGCGCGAAACACGACCGGCTGATTGGCCGCCACTTCGCCGGCGCGTTCAATCTGCGCGATGCCGGCGGACGAAAGCGTCACGCCACGAATGGGCATTTCTGCTGCAAGCGCAGCGGGCGCAATCAGCGTAAGGGCAAGGCTGGTGCGACGCATGGGGTTGGCTCCGACGAACGAGGCGATTGATTTAGCTTGCATCAAAACGGCGAATTTAGGGCGCCTTTACCGGGCGATTGGCATGACTTGCTTGCGGCACACCGCGATTGAGCGACATATGCGAATGCACGCAAAGCCACGCATTGGGCTTGCCATGAAAAATCATCGTGGCGCGGCCCGGCCTGTCAAACCGCGTGCCATCCGGGTGAAAGCCCGTACTGGTCCAGGGTGCGACGACAACCACCATGGATTTGTCGTCCGAGTCCAGCAGATGGGTTTCCGAAAGGGTGAAACGAAAATCCTCGGTCTTCGGCCAGACATTATCCCATTGCGTCGCCTGCCAGGCAGCGAGCCCAGGGATCACATCGCGATGTGTGCCAAAGGCGAGCACATCGGGATGGAAAAGCTGGCGCGCGGAAGCGTAATCAACCTCACGCACAAAACCGGCGAAGCGATCCAGCCACGCATCGAACCAAGCGCGCGTGGCGGCATCGGCTTTTGGTAGATCGGTCATGGCGTGTTTTCCTTCTGCCTTGGTGAAGACAGCCTGATCCGAAGCGGCAGCGCTTTCAAGTCTTGTGGCCTGAGGCTTGCCGATGATGCTCGGGCGGGCTTAGCCTTGCTGCCCCAGCGTGGACTGCGCGATTGAAAAGGGGGATACCATGCCGAAACTCAGTGCCGATCGTGTCAAGGAAATTGGCCGTACATTATTGATCGCTGCCGGCGCGCCAGCGGATGAGGCGGAAACCGTCGCGCGGCATTGCACCAGCGCCAATCTGGTGGGCCATGATTCGCATGGGATCATCATGATCCCGGGCTATATTGAAAGGATCAAGGTTGGGCATATCGTGCCCGGTGCGCCGTGGAAGATTGTGCAGGAATCCGCGACGACATCGGTGATTGATGGGCATTGGGGCTTTGGTTACGTCGCCAATGAAAAGGCCATGCGCTACACCATCGAAAAGGCGCAGAAATCCAATGTCGCTGCTGCGACTGTGTTTCGGCAGGGCCATATCGGCCGACTCGCGAGTTATCCGCTGATGGCCGCCGAAGCCGGCATGATCGGGATATGCACCGCTGATTCTGGGCGTTCACCGAAGGCGGTCGCACCATTCGGCGGACGTGAAGCGCGGCTTGGCACCAACCCGATTTCCATTGCTGTGCCGTCAGATTTGGCGGGGCCTTTTGTGCTGGATATGGCGACATCAGCCGCTGCCGCCGGCAAGGTGTTTCTCGCGCAAGCGCGCGGGCAGGAAGTACCGGATGGTTGGGTGATTGGCGCCGATGGCAAGCCCACGCGTGATCCATCGCAGTTGAAGAAGGGCGGCGCGCTACTGCCATTGGGGGGCACGGAAGGCTATAAGGGTTTTGGCCTGGCCGCGATGGTGGAGATTCTCTGCGGTCTGCTGACTGGTCTTGGCTTTGGTGTTGAACCCACGGGTAGGCATAATGACGGCTGCTTCATGGCGGTGTTCAAGGTGGATGCCTTCCGCCCGCTTGCGCAATTCAAACAGGAAGTCGCGGATTTTGCGCGCTATCTGAAGGACACACCGCCCGCGGAAGGCAGCCAGGGCGTCTTCTATCCCGGAGAGCTTGAAGCGATGCGCGAAGCAGATCGCCGCGCCAATGGCATTGAGATCGAAGATAAGACAATTGAGGTATTGACCAAGCTCGCCGGCGAATTGGGTGTCGCCGGCAAGCTTGGATTGTAGCGGCGTTCAGGTGAGATCGAAAATGATCTCACCAAACTCCGCAAACCCGGCCTGCACGCGCTGGCCGGGCGGGACAAAAATGCAGCCCGTATAGGTGCCGGTCGTCACCACCTGACCGGCGCGCAAATGCTCGCCAAGCCCATGCAGATGATTGGCGAGCCATACCAAAGGCAGCACGGGATCGCCCGAGGGATTGCCGCCCTTTTGGTCCACCTGCACCGCGCCCGCATAGGATTGCCGCACCGCGAGATTGGGCAGATCAAAGCGCCGCCAATCCGCAACATCCGCACCCACCACATAGCCAAGATGCGCTATGTTATCGGCCATGCCTTCAGCAGGTGCCACGATCTTGTGGTCCGCATAGCGCGATTGCACCAATTCAAGCAGCGGGAAGGCAGCGTCCATCGCATCCAGCACTTCTTCACGGCTATAGGGCGTGCCGCGCGGGGGCAGATCGCGCTTCAGGCGAAAGGCGACTTCAGTTTCCAGTCCAATAGGGCGCGTATTCGCAACCCCCCAACGCCCACCTGATTGGCGCGCCCCGCTGGCGGCCATGATGCCGAAATTGGTCGGCTTGCCAGGCGGGGTCGCGCATTTCCAGCCGCCAATGGTGCCGCCAAGCGCCTTCAGCACACCGCGTTGAATGGCGAAGACCTCCGCCTCATTGCCTGGTGCGGCATCACCAAGATTGGCGATGGGCGCGCCGCCCTTATGGACGGCGACCAGTTTTTCAATCGTGCGGCTAATGGTTTCAGATGACATGATCGGCGTACCTATTCGTTCAATTCCGGAATGACCCAAAGCGGTGCCTCACCGCGCGCCACGCGCTGCACATTGTCAAAAGCATTACGCAGCCGGGCGATATTGCTGTCCTGGGTGGGGCCGGCCATATGCGCGGTCAGCACAACATTATCCAGATTGAACAGCGGATTATCCGGCGGTGGCGGTTCCTGATCAAACACATCCAGCCCAGCGCCGGCAATTTGTCCCGATGACAGCGCGCGATAGAGTGCGCCTTCATCCACCACCGGCCCGCGGCTGGTATTGATCAGGAAGGCGGCGGGCTTCATCAGCGCCAATTCAGCCTCACCCAACAACCCCTTGGTGCTGGCATTGAGCGGCACATGGAGCGAGACGATATCCGAATTCCGCAGCAATTCCCGATACAGCCGGAAACGCACATTCAATGCGTCTTCGGTTTCCTCGCGCAGCCGCGCAATATCATAGTAATGCACATTCATGCCGAAAGCCTGCGCCAGCCGCGCGGTCTTTTTGCCGATGGTGCCAAGACCCACAATACCAAGGGTTCGCCCGCGCAGTTCATACAGCTTCGGCGTTTGATTGCCGCGCCAACGGCCGGCAGCAACATTGGCGTGCTGACGGATCAATTGCCGCGAGACGGCCAGCATCAACAGCACCGCATGTTCGGAAACCGCCGTGGAATTCGCCCCGCCATTATTGGCAAAAGGCACACCGCCACGCCGCGCTGCCGCGATATCCGCGCGGTCATAACCCGCACTCAAAACCTGGATCAGCTTCAGCTTGGGGGCGATGGCGTAAAGCTCATCCTTGACGAGCATATCCACGAAGCCGACCAGATATTCGGCCCCCGCCATGGCTTCCTTCCACTCCGCGCCGCCCGGCTTGGCGATGCGCAGATCAAAACCATCCGGTGCCATTTCCTGGATCACCGCCTCATCCACCATGGATTGCGTGACAACAACAATACGCGGCTTCATGTTTCCTCCGAACTCGCTTCCGGGCGCAGCATGAACCGGCGCGCGCCAGCCGCCAAGGGGCGGGATTGCGGCGGGGCTTGGCTGGCGCCATGCTGTTTGGCGTGAAGCGATGGGACCAGGGGTGATATCAAGGTGAGGCAGCATTGCGCGCCAGCAAGGTCAGGCCCGGCATGAAGGAAGTCCCTTCGCGGCGCGCCTGGTTCATCCTGGCGGGAGGATTTCTTGCCTTCACCATCAGCGCCGGCCTGATGCATGCCTATAGTGTTTTTCTGTTGGCTTTCATTGCCGAGTTTCGCTGGACCCGAGCGGAAAGTTCCATCGCCTATTCGGTCGGGCAGGTAGTGGGCGGCGTTTCATCCCCGCTGGTGGGCGGCATGGTGGATCGGCTTGGCGCGCGGCGCATGGTGCTGCTGGGTGGCTGCCTGCTGACGCTTGGGTTGCTGGGCAGCGCCTTCGCGACATCGCTTTGGCAAATTGTGCTGCTTTATGGCGTGGTCATGACGCTGGGCGCCAATTGCATCAGCATGGTAGTGTTCGCGCCGCTGATCTCGCGCCTATTTGTCGCGCGGCGCGGCATGGCCATGTCCATGCTGCAATCTGCCAATGGTTTTGGCCGCGCGATTTCGGCACCCATTGCGCAGCTGATGGTGAGCGAAGTTGGTTGGCGCAGCGCCTATCTGCTGCAAGCCGGCGTGATGGCGGTGCTGATCTTGCCGCTGGCGGCGCTATTTCGTGGTGCAGAGCAAACACACATAGCCAAACCCGTCGCTGATAGTGTTCCGCAGCGCGATTGGTCGGTTGCGCAGGCGATGCGCACACGGCATTTCTGGCTGCTGTTTATCGTCTATGGCCTGACCAGTATCGGCAGTTTTCTGGTGTCACTCCATCAATTGGCCTTTGCCGTGGATCGCGGTTTTGATCCGCTCTATGCCGCTTTCGTGCTTGGGCTTGGCAGCTTGCTGGCTTTGCCTGGCGTGATCCTAACTGGGACGATTTCGGATTACATCGGACGCGAGGGTGCCGCGATACTCGCTTATGTTATTTCCATCATCGGCGTTGCTGCGGCGCTGCTGATTGATAATGCGGATCAGCATTTATTGTTTTGGGTGCATGCGTGTTTCTTCGGCATTACCTGGGGTGCGCGCGGGCCGGCTGTTACGGCGAAAACCGCCGATCTTTTCGGTGGCCCCAGGCTTGGCACCATTCTTGGCATGATCACCATCGGTTCCGGTTTGGGCGCTGGGCTTGGCGCCTGGGGCGCGGGTTTCCTGTTCGACCTGAAGGGCAGCTACCAGCTTGGTTTCCTGCTTTCCATTGCAGCCTATGTGACCGGTGCCTACGTTTTTTGGGCACTACGCAAGCCGGTACAGAGTTGAAACAGACGCAAGGTACCAGTTGCGGAAAATTTCGTATCACCCTGAAGGGCTGAAAATGCCTGAAAGCATGGCGTGATCTCATGCAACGGATCACGCCATGAAGGGCGTATCAGCTTTGCAGCTTGATGCCGGATTCGCGGATCACCCGCGCCCATTTGGCAAGATCATCAGCAATCCGGGCGCGCATCTGTTCGCTATCGCCATCCACAATATCAAGTCCAAGGCCGGTAAAGCGCTGGCGCATGGCTGGGTCCGCCAGAATGGCCCGCGATGTGGCCTGTACACGGCTCAGGATGGAATGCGG
Organism: Roseomonas sp.; assembly: GCA_020249435.1. Lineage (GTDB taxonomy): Bacteria > Pseudomonadota > Alphaproteobacteria > Acetobacterales > Acetobacteraceae > Neoroseomonas. The sequence continues at coordinate 31,770 of JADCFQ010000035.1, forward strand.
CGTACCGGCCGGCGCCATGGTGCCGAACCAGGAACTCGCTTCAAAGCCGGGGAAGCCTTGTTCCACCAGCGTTGGTATATCTGGCGCATTGACTGAACGTACCAAGGTGGTGATGCCAAGCCCGCGCAGCTGGCCATCGCGCACCATGGGCAGCACGGCGCCGATATTCTGGATGCCAAGCTGCACAGAGCCATTCAGCACATCCGCCATATTCGCACCGCGATAGGGGATATGTTCCATCTTGATACCGGCTTGGCTGCAAAACATTTCGCCGGCGGCATGCTGAGGTGTGCCCACGCCTGGCGTGCCATAGGATACCTTGCCGGGATTGGCCTTGGCGTAAGCGACCAATTCCTGGATCGTGCGCGGTGGGAAATCCCGGTTCGACACAAAAAGCGATGGCATGGCGAAGGCAAGATGTATCGGCGCCAAATCCTTTACGGGATCGAAAGGCAGGCGTTGCAGGTTTGGCAGAAGGGTCAGGGCCGCACTGGCCGCCCACATCAACGTATAGCCATCAGGCGCGGATTTCGCGACACGATCAACGCCAATCGCCCCCGAATTGCCGGCGACGTTTTCCACGACAACCGGCTGGCCCCAGGCTTCAGAAAACCTCTGCGCGAAAATGCGGCCCGTCACATCCGTGGCGCTGCCGGCGGTGAAGCCGACAACCAGGCGCACCGGCCGGTCCGGCCAATTGGTTTGTGCGAAAGCGCCGCTTGAGGCGCTGACACCGATGAACCCGGCGCCACCCAGCAGAACCCGGCGCCGCGAAAGCGATGCTGTCATGATAACCCTCTCCTGTTGGTTTTGGTTGTGCTGGGCATCAAATCGCCAGCACTTCAACGGGAGAGTACCGCAGGGGTAGAGCCGCCGTCCATGCGCATCTGCAGGCCAGCGGCGGTGTATTTTCAGGCCGAAACCTGCCGCACCAGGTCCCGCTTGGCGAGTGCTGCCCCCGCCGCCCAGGCCGGCACAAGGGGCCGGGGCTTTTCGAACCAAAGGCAGGTTTCCTCAATGCCCCGCGCCGGGCACCAGATGCGCCCTTCGCCAAGCGGGCCGAAGCCCAGCAGGCGGATCACAGCCAAGGAGGCCGCATTATCCGGCTGCACCGCCGCACGCAGGCAATCAATATCCATATGCTTGAAGGCCAATTCCACCGCCACCGGCCCCGCTTCGCGCATCAGCCCCTGGCCCTGATACTGCTCACCGAGCCAATAGGTGGTCAGCGCCACCTTATCATCGCCCGGTGGGCAGACCAGGCTGACCCAGCCGCAAATCGCGCCATCGGATTTCCGTTCCAGCACCAGCGGCAGGGACCGCCTTTCCGCCGCCGCACCGCGGGCAGAGCTGATCTTCTCCTCCGCCATCGGGGGGGAGAATGGCACGGGCCAGGAGGCAAGGCGCTTGCTGATCGCTTCGGTCATCATCTCCGCAATGGCTGGGGCATCGCGACCTTCGACGCAGCGCATCCGAAGGCGAGGCGTTTCTGCTACGGGAGCAGATGGGAGAAAAACAACCATAAGGTGTATATAGATCGGAAAAATCTATTTGGCCAGGAAATTTTTTAACCTTTCCACAGCTTTTCCGCGAGGCTGGTCAAATAGGCGTGAAAGGGAAAATTTCCCATGACGCACGCGGGCGCGGCGATGGGAGAATTCCAGAAAACCTGCCAGCCCATTGCGCCGCCCAAAGCCGGAATCGCCTGATCCACCGAAGCCCAAGGCTTGAAAACCCGCAAATTCAACGGTGCGACCGGCGATGATGGCGCTGCCGCGCGCGATGCGTGCGACCTGATTTTCTTCCTCGGGCGTTGCGCCAAACAGGTAGATGGCCAAGGGCGCGGGGCGCTCTGCAACCCAGGCGAGTGCTGACTGAAGTGAAGTTTCTTCGCGCATAAGTAGTATCGGGCCAAAAATTTCCTCATGACAGATAGCGGCTTCGGGCGGTGCCTCCGCCAGGGTCAGCGCCATGCGGCGGCCTGGTCCATCCTCGGCCAAGGGGGTCGGGCTGGCGCCCGCCATCAGGCGGCGAAGCCGCGCGACTTGCGTTGCATTGATGACGCCGGTTTCCGGCAGGCCGATGCCGGTTTTCCGACAGGCATCAATGAAAGCCTGCCTGTTATGCCCAATCAGCAGCACCGTATCCGGCGCCACGCAGGTTTGCCCCGCATTGAAGGCCTTGCCCACCAGAATATCCCGTGCTGCGCGCTTGAGATCCGCGCCCGGCAACACCAGCACCGGACATTTGCCACCAAGTTCCAGCGTGAGTGGCGTGAGGTTCGGCGCGGCAGCGGCCATGATCTTGCGCCCGGTCGCGGTGCTGCCGGTGAAGACCAGATGATCCCAGGCTTGCGCCGCAAAATCTGCCCCCACCTCAGCGCCGCCTTGCACGCAAAGCGCGATATCATCGCCCCAGGCGTCGCGGAGAATATCGGCAATCAACGCCGCGGTGCGCGGCAGCGCTTCCGATGGTTTCACGCACACACGATTACCGGCGGCAATGGCATCAATCGCCGGCAGCAGCGCCAATTGCACCGGGTAATTCCACGGCGCCATGATGCCAACCACGCCTTTGGGGACGAATTCCTCCCGTGCACGCGCCGGCCAGAAAGGATAGGGCACGCTCACGCGCCGCGGGCGCATCCAGTGCCACAAATTGCGCCGCGCATAACGCGCTGCATCGGCAACCAGCAGCACATCTGCGAGCAAGGTTTCAATCGGTGCGCGGCCTTCATATTCGGCGTCCAGCATCGCCATGATGTCATGTGACCGCGCCATCACCACGCGCGCGAGTGCCGCCAATAACGCGCGCCGTTGCTTGAGATTGGGCGCGCCATCCCGCGCTTCAGCAGTGCGCAAGGCGGCCAGAGCTTCACCAGGCGTCATGAAGGCAAAGCCTTTGCCGCAGCCTCACCAGACAGCACCGCAGCTTCAATGGTGGCGGGTAGGCGCGGCCAGGTCCAATCGCCAGCGAGTACCAGGTTGCGATGCACCTGCCGCGGTGGTTGCGGCGGCATGCCAACCGCATGGCGTGGCGTGGCGCGGCGTTCCTTCACTGCGCGCATCGCCGGTGGCGCTTCCGGCCAATCGCCAGGCAAGCCAAAACCCTTGGCGGCAGCACGAATTTCCGCCCAGGCGCGCGGCGCCAAATCCGGCGCCTGTTCTTCAACTTCGGCATCTGCCGCACTCACGGTGACACTCACGCCACTCGGGCGCACCAGGACCCATTGCGTCAGCCCGCCGAGCACGCCGATGAAGCGCACTGGCCCCGCGCCGCCATGCGCGAAATGCAGATTGAGAATCGGCGCATGGCGTTCCGGCACGCGCAGCTTCGGGATCAGCCGCGCCACTTCCCAGGGCGGCAGCGCCAGCACCACCTGATCCCGCGCTTCCAGCGCGATGCTGTCATCGCCGAAATGCAGCGCAATGATGCGCCCTTCCGCCTCCGTCATGGCGCGCAACCGCGCCCCGAACCGCGTGCTGACCCCCGCTTGTGTCAACGCATGCAAGGCAGGCGCCACCAAATCCGGCCCGAGCCCTTCACGCGCCACCAGCACCGCGCCTGCACCAGGTCGCCCCAGCCGGCGCAACACCACGCCAAGCCGCGCGGATGATGCCTCATGCCCCGGCGTATTCAGTGCTGCCACAGTCAAAGGTTCGATCAGCGCACGATACAGCGCGGGATGCGCCGCCATCACTTCCGCCACCGGGCGATCCCCAATCGGCAGCGCGAGGCGCAGTAATGTCGCGAAGGCAGCAGCATTCAACCCCGGCGGGCGCTTGGCGGGATCGCGCCAATCAATCGGGCTTGCGGCAATACGCCGCGCGCTGCCATCGGCCAGGTCAAAGACCGGCAGGCCTTCCGGTTCGGCTTCCACCCAGCCCTCTCGTGCCCCGATATCGGCCAGGAAACGCAGCGCGGCGCGATTGGCGCCCATCAGCGCATGCGTGCCGTTATCCGTGCCATCGGGCAAGGCGCGGCAGCGCCCGCCGGCCACAAGTGTCGCTTCATGCAGCATCACCGCGCGGCCACGCTCTGCGAGCCGTAGTGCCGCCACCAAGCCCGCGACCCCGGCGCCAATGACATGGCATGTGGCGCTACTGCTCACGCGCGGCTGGTGCTGGCTTGCGGCATGGGCATGATTCCCATGGCATAGGCTGCCATTTGCAGTTTCTCGCCCCGCGTCAGGCGCGGACGTGGCCGAGGCAAGCCAAAACCGCGCGCCATCAAGCGTTCAAACAAGCGCTGATAGCCCCACATCATAATGCGCGCCGGCAGCAGCGCGCGCTGATCCAAATGGCGGAGCTCTGCCGCCGCTTGGGCAAAGCCGGCTTCGGCTTGCTGTGCCAAGCGCGCTGCGGCGCGGGCGAAGCCTGGGCTTGCAATCAGCGTGGCCGCAGGCGCATCGGCAACACCTTGGGCAGCCAAAAGATCAAGCGGCAGATAAACGCGGTCGCGCGTGGCATCCTCATCCAGGTCGCGCAGGATATTCACCAATTGCAGCGTGCGCCCAAGCGCCAGGCCGAAATCAGCCGCTTCCGGCGCGCCGAAAATCCGCACCGCCATGGCGCCGACACTGCCGGCGACGCGACGACAATACAGGTTCAGCGCTTCGCTATCGGCGATGCGCAGCCTTGGCGTGGCATCCGTTTCCATGCCCGCAATCATCGCTTCGCATTCTTCGATGGGGAGTGCGAAGGCGCTGCGCGCCAGCGCCAATTCGCGGGACAAAGCACAATCCGGCGCTCGGAGCTTGCCGCGCCAATCCGCCAGGAACCGGCGCTTTTCCGCTTCCGGCATGGCGCCATCGGCAATGTCATCCACCGCGCGGCAAAAGGCATAAACCGCCCAAAGCGCGCGGCGCCTTTCGCCTTTCAGCGCCGACATGCCACGCGCGAAGGAAGACCCCGCGCGCCCGACGCGTGCACTCACCAGCGCCGCATCGCTTGGCCCGGTGCCGAGCGCCGCACGAAAGCCGTGCAAAAAATCAAGCCGCGACAGGGCCACCCGCCCCAATACCGGATCAGCCGCGCGCAGCTTTGCCAGCAGCCGCCGCGCGAGTGCGATGGTGACACTGCTTTCGCGCGCCAGGCGCTTCGCCGCGATCAGGCGCGGCAGTGCGGCGGCGGCATCCAGCCTTTCCTCAACCTGATCAAGCGCGGCATCCAGCACGGCGCGCCGAGTTTCGGTATGGGCGGGGTCGAAGAACCGCGCCTCACCGCCGACCAACTCCATCCAGGCTTCAGGCAGATAGACACGCCCAATATCCCGCCGATCCGGCACAAGATCCTGAATATGATTGAGGATTTGCAAAGCGGTGCACAGCGCATCGGCGGCTGCAATCGCCTCGGGTTTTGTTTCGTGATGAAGGCGGAGCAACATGCGCCCAACTGGATTGGCGGATCGCGCGCAGTAATCTTCCAGGCCGGCCCAATCGGCGTAACGCGCTTGCACCGCATCCTGCCGAAAGGCCGAAAGCATCAGCCGCGCCTCATCCGTGCCCGTTGCCGCGCGATGCAATGCCGTGGCAGCGGGTTCCTCGGTGGCGGGATCATCAAGCGCAGCTTCAAGCGCGGCCAGCCGGCGTAGCTTTTCCTCGGCGGTTAGGGCCGGATCATCGGCAATATCATCAGCGGCGCGCACGAAGCGGTAAAAGCCAAGCACCTTCGGGCGTATTTCCGGCGCCAGCAGCCGGGACGCCACCGGAAAATTCTCAGACCCGGAATCGCGTGTTGGCGCGCGGGAAGCGGCGCTGTCAGCACTCATGCGGTGCCGCTGGCGGAATAGGCACGGCCCTTCCAACCGGCGGGGCGCCCGATCAGCACCCGCACCAGCGCGGTCCATTGAATGACAAGCCCAACCAGCACCGCCAAGGGATGCAGCGGCACGGTCCACCAGGCTTCGCGGGTTTTGTACGTAATGGCAGCGCGCAAGCCAAAGACCAGCAGAATGGCGAGCGCCGCCTGCCATTCCGGCAACAGAAAGAACGGCCAGATATGCGCGCCCGCCAAAAGCGTCGTCCAGATCGGCAGGCCAATGGGTGTCGCCATGCCTTCATGCGCATTCTTGATGAAGCCATTCCAGCTTGAACGCATCCCATCATACATGCGGCATTCGGCAAGCTGCACGCCTTCCACCATCTCCGTCCTGAAACCGGCACCGCGCAGCTTGCGCGCCAACTGTAAACCATCATGAAGCGAGCCGCGAATTGCCCCATGCCCGCCAAGGGTTTCGTAAGCGCCACGCTCGAAAAGGATCAATTGCCCGCAGGCCGCGCCAAGCTCCACGCGGCCCGTTTCAGCACGACCGCCACCGGGCAGATAGCCAATCAGCAGCAGATTGATCATGGGCACAGTCAGCGCCTCACCCAAACTGCCGATGATTTGGCGCGGCACGCCGGTGACCATTGCAAGCTTTTGCCGCGCGGCATGGCCGGCCATGCGGGAAGCGGCATCACGCGCAAGCCGCACATCGGCATCAATGAACAAGAAATGCGAGCCCCGCGCTGCCTCTGCCAGCCGCGCACAGGCATGCACCTTACCGGTCCAGCCCTGCGGTAGCGGCGGGCACGCCAGCAACCGCACCCGCGCATCCCGCGCGGCATAGGCGCTGACCATCGCCGCCGTGCGATCGCTCGACCCATCATCCATCACCAGCACTTCAATCGCGACACCCTGCTGTGCAAGTGCCGCATCAAGGCACGCGCTGATATGCGCTTCCTCATTACGCGCCGGGATCAGAATGGATACCAGCGCATCCTTGGGCGCCGGCCCCGCGGCCTTCGCCATGCGGCGAAGGTTATCCAACGCAAAACCAACCGGCATCAGCGCCAAGGCGAGCGCAATCCAGGGCAGGAAATCTGTCATGGTGTTGTCTCCGCGCGTTGTTCATGTCGGGGGTCGAAGCGTTCACCGCGCAGCAGTGCCTTGGCGCGGCGCCAGCTTTGATAAATGCCGCCCATGCCTTCGCGACCCTGCACCAGGGTTTGGAAGGCCGCAGGATCGCGTGCAATCGCATCGGCGCTGAGCTTTTCCATCACGCCCGCCAAGGCATCAGACAGCATCGCGCTGCGCGCCTCACGCGGTGCAGCCAGCAGGCTTGTGGCCGGAATCGGCGCACCGAAAGCCGCGAGCATTTCCGCCTTGCGCTCACTCCAGAAGGGGTAATCAAGCGCCAAGGGAACAAACGCAGCCTCGGGCGCAATCTCCGGCAGGCGGATCATGCCTGGCGCAATCGGCACCGGCCTTTCGCGCGGGTCACTGAAACGCCCCGGCGCATTGATCCACAGAATATGCGCCGGATCGGCCAGCACCTTTTCCACCACGCGCAAAAACGCGACCGATCCGCGCGCCGATCCGGTCTCAATCCCGAAAACGCCAAGCCGCTTCATGAAGCGATATTTTTCGAGCGCCGCGGCATCCATTGGCGTGAACAAGGGGCGTTCTGGCAAAAGCCGCCGATAGAGCAGCATGAAGGCAACGCCATCCCACCAGGACGGGTGATTGGCGAAGATCACGGCGGGCTTGCCTGCCGGCAAATCAGGCAGACCCCAGCGCGCCACACGCAAGGCGCGCATGTGCTTGGCAAAGAAACGCGTGAACATGAAATCAAAAAAATCCAAATGGCGCGGCGAACGCAGCGCCACCGGATCAGGCATTTGTTGTCCCTGCGTCTTCGTCATTCCGCCGCGGCTGGCAATTCGGCCTCTCGCCGGCCGGCCAATTCCGCCTCGGGCGACATGCCGCGCCCGCCAAGATCACGGTCCAGCGCATCGGCAGCGATCCAGCCGGACATCATCACCATCGGCATGCCGGGGCCGGGATGCGCCGCGCCGCCCGCCAAATAGAGCCCCTTGATCGCCTTGCTGCGATTGCTCGGCTTGAAGGCGCCGGTGAAGGAACCATGCGAAGCCAGGCCATAAATCGCACCATTCAAAACCTTGTAGCGGTTATGGATATCAACCGGCGTCAATTGGCTTTCGCACACAATCCGGCTTTCAATATCTTCCAGCCCTGCCGTGCGCTTCAGCTTATCCAGAATCTTCTGGCGATAGGCCGGCAACATCTTCGACCAATCATGATGTGGGCGGAGATAGGGCGTGTGCACCAGCACATAAAGCGCTTCGCCACCTTCCGGCGCGACCGAAGGATCCGTACCCGATGGCGCGGCCAAATAGGCTGTCGGGTCCGGCGCCGGTTCACCCTTGCGGTAGATCGCATCGAATTCTTCCTCCGCATCGCGGGAGAAGACAAAGTCATGATGCGCCAAATGTTCGTAGCGGCGATTGAGTCCAAGATAGAGCACCACACCGGAACAGGCGGGCTCATACTTCTTGGCATAGCGCTGCGAAGCATTGCCCTTCACCAATTCCGTATAGGTGCGGATAGCATCCATGTTGGAAATCAGCGCATCACAGGCAATGCGTTCACCATTCGCGGTCACGCTGCGCACCGCGCCACCCACAATGTCAATGTCTGTCACCTCGGCATTGGTGCGGAGATCAGCGCCGAGTGAGGCTGCCAGATTGGCAAGCCCTTCCGCCGCCGCACGCGTACCGCCCACCGGATACCACACACCTTCGGACGCCTGCATATCGCCGATGCTGCACAGCACCGCCGGCGCAAGGTAAGGGCTTGATCCGACATATTGCGTGAAGTGATCAAGCATCTGCGCCAATTGCTCATTCGGCACATGGCCGCGAATGACCTTCGCCACCGTCTGGCCCATGCGCAAGGCCATCACATCGCGCAGCACATCCGGCTTGAAATTATCGCCAAGGTTCAGCGTATCGCCAATGCCTTCCACGGGCTTCCAAAAGAAGAACTTCTCAGACACCTTGTGCAAATGGCGCGCAACGCGCTGGAAGCGTTCATACCCCGCGCCATTCGGCCCGCCCGGCGCGAAGGCATCCATGGAACGCGCCATGTCCTGCACATTTTCGATCAGATCAATCTGCTTGCTGCCATCAAAAAAGCAGCGCCATTGCGGATCAAGCCGAATGAGCGGCATTTCCTGCTGCTGATTGCGCCCGGCTTCCGCAAAAATACGACGCAGTACACGCGGCACGGTCAGAATGGTCGGGCCCATATCGAAGCGGAAATTCCCGCGCCCATCCGGTGATGGCATATTCAGCACCGCAGCCTTGCCGCCAAGCCATGAATTACGCTCAAGGACCGTGACCTGATGCCCACGCGCCTGCGCGGTCGCGGCGGCTGCAAGCCCACCCAAACCGCTGCCAATGACAACTACCTTGGCACCCATCGCGCCCTCTCCTTCTCAGTCGCCAGAAACGGACTCTTTGGCCCGCATATGGCGCGGGCTACGCTCGCTCCGCGCGAGGCCCAGATCCTGCAACAACAAATCGGTGCTGATGCGCGCACCTTCGTAAATCACCGGCAAGCCACTGCCCGGATGCGTGCCACCACCCACCAGATAAACACCCTTCGCGCGGCCAAAGCGGTTGCGCGGGCGGAAATGCATCATCTGGCGCACATTATGCGCCAGGTTGAAGGTGGCCCCATAGCCCACCGCATATTCATCCTGCCAGCCTTGCGGCGAGAGGATTTTCTCATACCGGATGCGGCTTTCGATATCGGTCAGGCCAAGCGCCTTCAGCCGATCCAGCGCCAGCCGCCGATAGCGCGGCGCTTCCGCCGCCCAATCCGCACCACCCAACAAATTCGGCACCGGCACCAGCATGTAAAGCGTGGAATGCCCGGGCGGGGCGAGTGACGGGTCAGTGCCGGCAGCGGCCTGCACATAAAGCGATGGGTTTTGCGGAATGATGCCAGCTTCGATCTGCGCCAGATTATTCTCATAATCCTCGGCCAGCAGCACCGAGTGATGCGCCAGATCAAGCTTCCCTTCAATGCCCAGATAAAGCATGAAGGTGGAACAGGAATACCGCGCCTCGGCGATTTTCTTATCGGGCCATTGCGGGCGCTGTTCTTCTTCCATCAGCCCTGGAATGGCATGGGCGAAATCGGCATTCACCACCACCGCATCCGCCGCATGCAGCCGCCCGCCCGCTTCAACACCCACGGCGCGGCGGCCTTCGAAGACAATGCGATCCACCTTGGTATTCAGGCGGATATCCACGCCGACACTTTCAGCGACGCGCGCCATGGCTTCCGATACCACGCCGCAACCGCCGCGCGGGTGAAACACGCCATGTTCATATTCCAGGAAGGACAGGATGGAGAACATGCTCGGGCAGCGGAAGGGACTCATGCCCAGGTATTTGGACTGGAAGGAAAACGCCAAGCGCGTGCGCGGATCAGAAAAGTGTCTTTGCAATTCCTGATCCAGCGAAAGCCAGGGCCGCAGATGCTTGAGCCCATTCATCACTTCCGGCGCCAGATAGGTCATGACACCGTGAAAGGGCCGTTCCAGCACAGGGCGGAAGGCTTCCAGCTTCACGCGGTTTTCCGCCATGAAGCTGCGCACGCCTGGCGCATCGGCAGGGTTGATCTTGGCCACTTCCGCTTCCATGCGCGCCAGATCGGGCGATGCATCTATTGTGACGGGATTGGCCCCTTCGAAGATCAGCCGGTATTGCGGATCAAGGCGGATCAAATCCACCTCATCCTCAAGCCGCGCGCCGCAGGCTTCGAAGATTTCCGCCAGGATGCGCGGATACAGGAAGAAGGTCGGCCCGATATCGAAGCGATAGCCGCCAGGCGCCGTCACGGTGCGCGTGCGCCCGCCAACCACGCCATCCTTTTCAAACACCGTAACCCGCACGCCGGAGGAAGCGAGCAGCATGGCAGCCGCCAGCCCCCCGGGTCCGGCGCCGATCACGGCGACATGGGGGCGGGTTTGCGAAAGGGAGGGTGGTGATGCGTTCATCCGGCGATCTGTCTTTACGGCTTAGAGCATTTTCAAGCCAAGTGAAATCACTTGGCGACTCGGAAAATGCGATCAAACAAAGCTTTAGAGCGGTTCCCGCGAACCGAAGTGAAGCGAAACCGCTCTAAAGTTAGCAAATGTCCAAAAGCAATTACAAACCAGGCCGGCCTGAAGGGTTCGGCAAGCCTAAGCCGCCATGGCCCCCTCAATTTCCGCGAAGCGCGCCCCAGCACGCGGGAGAAGCCGCCGCAGATAGAAATCCGCCACCGCCCCATAGGCCGCGCCATCCGCCGCAGCCGCCCGCGCGAGAAGAGCACCGCCCAGCACCCAGCCCACCGCATCCAAATAGGCAGTCGCCAGCGCTTGACCAGCCTCTGCATCGCGACCTTGTTCGGAAAGTACCGCTTCCGTGGTCCGGGCCAGCCCCTCCGCCGCCGCGCGCAGCCTGGCATCGGGGAGCGCCGCGATCTCCGCGATCAGGCTCCGCATCTCCGCCCCGCCATCGCGGGCGAGCTTGCGGGTCAGCAGGTCAATCGCCTGGATGCCGTTGGTGCCCTCATAAATCGGGGCGATGCGGGCATCGCGCAGTACCTGGGCGGCGCCGGTATCCTCAATGAAGCCCATGCCGCCATGGACCTGCACGCCGAGGGAGGCCGTTTCCACCCCGCGATCCGTGGCCCAGGCCTTCAGCACTGGGATCAGCAGCGCAAGCCGCGTGCTGGCCGCGGCATCGCCCAAAAGCTCCGCGCGGTCTGCCGCCACCGCCGCTTCCAGCATGATCAGCCGGGCCGCGAGCGTGGTGGCGCGCATTTCCATCAACATGCGCGCCACATCCGGGTGTTGCGCGATGGCCCGCCCATTCTGTACGCGCTGCGCGGCATAGGCTTCCGCGAGCCGGAGCGCCGCCGCGCCATGCGCCACACCCTGGGTGCCAACGCCAAGCCGCGCGTTGTTCATCATGGCAAACATGGCTTGCAGGCCGCGATGGGGTTCGCCGACCATCTCGGCCTCCGCACCCTCATACAGCATGATGCAGGTGGGGCTGCCATGGATGCCCATTTTGCGTTCGATGCCACCGCAGCGGAAGGCGTTGCGCGCGCCATCGGGCAGGATTTTCGGTGCTGCAAATAGCGAAATCCCGCGCGAGCCCGGTGGCGCATCCGGCAGGCGCGCCAGCACCAGATGCAGGATATTGCCGGCGCAATCATGTTCGCCCCAGGTGATGAAAATCTTCTGACCGTGCAAAGCATAGCGCCCATTGCCAAGCGGTTCCGCGCGCGTACGCAGCATGCCCAAATCACTGCCGGCTTGCGGTTCGGTCAGGCACATGGCGCCGGTCCATTCACCCGCGATCATGGGCGGCAACCAACGGGCCGCCTGATCCGGCGTGGCGTGATGGCGGAGCAGATCAATCGCGCCGGCTGTCAGCAGCGGCCCCAGCATGAAGGAGGTATCAGCCGCCATCCCCAATTCCACCATGGCCGTCCACAGGCTGAGCGGCAGCCCCTGACCGCCATGGTCAACCGGTGCCGCCAGCCCCTGCCAGCCGCCCTCGCGCCATTGGTCATAAAGCGCGGGGTAATGCGCCGGCGTTGTCACCGTGCCATTGGCGTAGCGCGCGCCCTGCCTATCCGCTTCCTGCGCTTTCGGTTGCAGCGCTTCGGTGCAGAAGCGGTTTGCCTCCGTCACGATTTGCGCAATGTCATCGGCCGACAAAGGCGCGCCGGCGGCATTGGTCAGGCCCGGTAGGTCAACCAGGCGCGTCAGGCCGAAAATCAGATCATCAGCGGCAGTCGTGGTCATCTTGTGCTCTCCAATCCGGCCAGCAGGCCGGGTACCGGGGCATCCCGCCCCGCGGCCCAGCCCGGCAGCGCGCGGGCAAGGGCATTATCCTCTGCCGCCGCGGCCAGGGCCAGACCCAAAAGCGGGGCGAATTTGAAGCCATGGCCGGAAAAGCCGGACATGACAAAGCAACCGGGCGCGGCGGCTTCCAGGATGAATTCCTCCCGGTCTTCCACATCGTAATAGCAGGCCTGGGCACCCAAGACGCGATAGCCCGCCGCATTGATTAGGCGCGGGCGGGCCAGGGCCAGGATTTCCTCGATTTCCGCGGGCGAGGCCGCACGGGGATCGGCCCCGGCATCGCCCTGGCGCGAAAACCGGTGATCCCCGATCTTGAGCGCGGTGCCCGCAACCGGCGGCACGGCGTAAAACCCGCCATCCTCGGCCAGATCAAGCAACATGGGCGCGGCTTCCCAGGCGGCGCGGAAGCCAGACGGGGGTTCAAGCCTGACGAGGATTTGGCGCGAAGGCACCACGCGTCCGGCAAGCCCAGTGCCGAGCAGCCTCGGCCCCCAGGGGCCGGCGGCCAGCACCAGCAGATCAGCGCTGCGTTCCGCACCATTCGTCAGACGCAGCGTTTTGCGCGCCGGTTGCGCGGCGGCGACCTCGGCGGCTTCGAACACCACACCCTTTGTCACGAGATGCGCGGCAAGCCCGGCAACGATGCGTTCCGCGAGCAAAACGCCCCCGCGCGGCAGGGTAAAGGCCGCGGCGATGCCGGTATCGGACAGCATGGGAAAGCGTGCGGTGATCTGGTCCGGCGGCAGATCGGCGCAAGCATGGCCATCTTCGCGCAAGGCAATGCTGCTTTCGGCAAGCCAGCCGCCCTGATGATTGGCCAGGGCAAGCACACCGGTTTCGACATAATGCCGGGCGCCGAGTGTGGCCCAGATCATCTCCCAGGCCGCATAGGCGGGATCAACCATGCGCATATAGCCGGCCTGCGCGCCATAGGCGTGGCGGATCAGCCGGTGCTGATCAACCGAGGCGCCGCGCGGATTGGGGATGGGCGCCCGTTCCACCACGCGCACCTGCCAGCCGGCGCGGGCCAGCGCCCAGGCGGTGCAAAGCCCCATAATGCCGGCGCCGAGGACCAGGGCGGTTTTCTGACTTGCCATGGCGTTAACCTATGCCGGTTTGGGCGCAGAATGGGAATGCTTGTTTTCGCAACGCCCGAAGCGCAAAACGCCTCTGCCCGGCCGGTGCACGGCAAGGACCCGCCCCGCCCAAAGCCACAAGGAGCGCCCCAACCATGATCATTGCCTTCTGGACCCTGCCTTTGACGCTGATCTTCCTCTGGCTCAGCTTTCGCGTCATCCGCTATCGGCGGGCCGAGCGTATCCCGCTCGGGTCAGGGGGCAATGCCGCCCTGGAACGCGCGATCCGGGCGCATGCCAATTTCGCAGAATTCGTGCCCTTTGCGGTGCTGCTGCTGATCCTGGCGGAATGGGGCGGCGCCTGGCCATGGCTTTTGCACGCGCTGGGGGCGTTGCTGGTCGCCGCACGCCTTTCCCATGGCATGGGCATGGTGCAAGACCCTGAGGATTATCGCTTTCGTGTCTTTGGCATGACGGGAACCTTCAGCGTCTTGGGCATCGCGGCAGCCCTGGCCTTTTGGGGCGCGCTGATGCGCGGCTGAGGCATGGTCTGCGGCGCGCCAGCCGCGCGAACGTCGCGAAACGATCAGCGGCATCATATTATTTGAATTTGCTGCGCCAACCGGCTAAGTTTTCATTTACATTTTGCGACGCTTGATATCTCTCTACCTAGGGTTGTCTTCATGCCCACCATCATCGGCACCAATGGCAACGACACGATCACGCCTGATTCCGTCAGCGGTGGCGTGACTGGCGGCAACCCGGGTAATGGCCATGACAGTATTCTTGGTCTTGCGGGCGATGACTTCATTAATGGTGGCGACGGCGATGACACGATTGTCGCCGATGGCTCCGGCGCTGGGTACGACCGCGTCAGCTACGACGGTGCCTCAGGCGGCGTCACGGTCAATCTTGGCGCGCGCAGCAGTTCCGGTGCGGCGGGCAATGACAGCCTGGTCAATGTGGATGCGGTTTATGGCAGTGGCCATGATGATCTCTTGCTCACTGGCCTGATTGAACGCGTTGAACTGCTGGCTGGCGAGAACGGCCATGACACGCTCTCCGCTGCCGATGGCATATCCGCGCCGGGCTCCCTTTTTCGGCTTCGAGGCGGCATCGGCAATGACAGCCTGCTTGGCAATAGCGGGACGGGGCACGTTGAACTTCTCTATGGCGATGATGGCGATGACACGCTGGTGGCCGGCGACAGTACCTTGGTTGGCTCTAATGAATGGCAAGGCGGCAACGGCAATGACAGTATGTGGGGCGGTTCTGGTGCCTCCCAAATGCTGTATGGGGGCGATGACGATGACACCTTAATTGCCTTCAGTGGTGCGGATCAAAGGTTTTATGGTGACCTCGGCGACGACAGCCTTATTGGCGGGACCGGAACGGGGCAATGGCTTTATGGCCAAGAAGACAACGACATCCTTCTGGGCGGCACGGGGGCGGGCCAAGTTCTTTTTGGCGGTGCGGGCGCGGATTGCCTGGTCGGCGGCGTCCACATAAACCCCGCCGGTGGTGCCTTCCAGTATTTCTACGGCGATGATGCTGGCCCTTACAGCTATTATCCTGGTGGCGCCGATACCCTGGTTGGTGGCGAAGGCACCATGCAGGAATTCCAGGGAGGCTTTGGGGACGACCTTCTGCTCGGAGGAATTGGCCGTTACCAAAGGCTTTTCGGTAATGACGGCAGTGACACCTTGGTTTCGGGCGATGGACAGGATCAAAGGCTGTTCGGTGGCAATGGTGATGATTGCCTGATCGGCAGCAATTCTTTCGGACAGATTCTTTATGGCGATAATGAGAATGATTTAGTCAATGGCGGCGCTGATACGCTGGTAGCCGGTTCCGGCGACAATCAGGCGCTTCTGGGTGGCGTTGGCAATGACAGCCTTTGGGGTGGCGCTGGAAATGGTACCAGCCTTGCTCTGTCCGGTGAGGATGGAGACGACACCATTGTTGGCAGCGGCGTCAATGGTCAATTCGCAGCGCGGCTTTATGGCGGGAATGGCGCCGATAGTCTGCTGGCCGGCACGGGCAATGATCAAACTCTGTATGGCGATAATGCTGAGGGCCCCGGCGGACAGGATGGCAATGATACGCTGGCGGGCACGACGGGCATTTCTCAGGAATTCCGCGGCGGCAATGGCGCAGACAGCATCTTTGGCGGCGATGGGATTCGCCAGCAATTATTCGGCCAGGATGGCGATGATGCGCTGCGTGCTGGCGCGGGTGCTCTCCAGTCTCTCGATGGCGGGGAAGGTCACGACACGCTGACTGGCGGCTTCGCGCAGCAATGGCTCGAAGGTGGTGCGGGGAATGACTGTATCGAAGCCAGCCTTGACAGCTACATCAATACCTTGCTCGGCGGTGATGGCGATGACACGCTGTTTGGCAGCCGAGGGCCCCACGGCCCGGATAGCCTTGATGGCGGCGCCGGCAATGATTGGCTGGATTTCCGCGGCTGGGATGACGCGCATAGCTATGTCTTTGGTTCAGGCAATGACACGCTGGATGGCGGCGATGGCGCCGATACGCTCTATCTTGGTGCCGAAGGCTGGGTGCAGGGTTCGGATGGTGAATGGACCACCTATAGCGCAGGCGGCACAATTCTTTACGCGCAGGGTTGGGAAAGCGTCGTCATCCAATCCTCCAATGATCAGCTGCTTGGTGGCGATGAAGATCCCAATCTGATCCAGGGGCTTGATGGCAATGATACGATCCTGGGCCTTGGCGGTGAGGACACGCTGGAGGGTGGGGAACATAATGACAGCCTGATCGGCGGCAATGGCGCCGATTGCATGTTGGGCGGCAATGGCGCCGATACGCTGCTTGGCGATGCCGGCGCTGATCGGATGTATGGCGGCGCGGATGGCGACAGCCTGCTCGCCGGCGCCAGCAATGATCAACTGCTCTACGGCGAGGCCGGCAATGACTCGCTGATGCTGGGCGCTGGCAATACCCAAGCCGCCTATGGCGGTGATGGCAATGACAGCCTTCTGGCGGGTGCGGGTATTGTCCAAACGCTGGATGGTGGCATTGGTGACGACACGCTGATTGATGGCGTTGGGAATAGCCATCATCTGATTGGTGGCGATGGCGCGGATCGGATTGTCGTCGGCGGCAATGATTTTATTGGCAGCGGCAGCTATGGCTGGGGCGAGAATGGCAATGACACGCTGATTGCGCTGAATGTTCGCCAGATCCAGCTTTATGGCGGCAATGACGCGGATAGCCTGGTCGCCGGCAATGCCAATGACCAATACCTCTATGGCCAGACCGGCCATGACACGCTGGCGCTGGGTGGCAACACCATGCAGGCCGCCTATGGCGGAGACGGCAATGACAGCCTTCTGGCGGGTGCGGGTATTATCCAAACGCTGGATGGTGGCATTGGTGACGACACGCTGATTGATGGCATTGGGAATAGCCATCATCTGATTGGTGGCAATGGCGCGGATCGGATTGTCGTCGGCGGCAATGATTTTATTGGCAGCGGCAGCTATGGCTGGGGCGAGAATGGCAATGACACGCTGATTGCGCTGAATGTTCGCCAAATCCAGCTTTATGGTGGCAATGACGCGGATAGCC
>JADCFQ010000036.1 GCA_020249435.1 Roseomonas sp.
ATGGGCAATGATCTGCACCGCCCACAACATCCTCAAGCTCCACAAGGCAACAGCATAAACAAAAGGGCACACGCACCAAAAACCTCGCTAGTACCAGCGCGAGAAAGAGCCGAAGGTCATTCTCAGACAGGCTCCTAGAGCGTGTTGCGTTCACATGTGTTCATGCCACCCGCTCTACCTCGTTGTTTTGCGAGCATCTTCACACGTTCAGATTTTCCATCTGAACGTGATTTGCTCTAAAAGGCGCCGTTTCGCTACAGTCGGTTACCGAGGGTCGGGGGCCAATCACGGCTATGGTGCAGCGGCAACCAGGCTTGCAATCTCCGCTGCCGAAAAGCCGAATTCAGCCAGGATTTCTGCGCCATGTTCCCCTCGCAATGGCGGTGCGGCGCCAAGGGCTGACGGCGTGCGAGAGAAGCGCGGTGCAGGCGCCGGCTGCACCGCGCCATGGGCCGTGACGAAAGTCTCACGCGCGGCGATATGGGGATGCGAAGGCGCCTCAGCCATGGAAAGGATGGGCGTGACGCAGCCATCACTATCGGCGAAGATTTCGGCCCATGCATCGCGTGTGCGGCCAAGGAAGGCTGCCGCCAATCTTGCCTTATGGGTGGACCAGGTCGCAGGGTCCATGCGGTTGTCAAAATCGGCGGCATCAAGGCCCATACGCGCAAGCATTTCCGCGAAGAAGGCGGGCTCAATAGGGCCAACCGCAACATGGCCGCCGCAGGCGCAGGCGTAGCTGCCATAAAAACTGGCCGTTCCATCAAGGAGATTCGTGCCCCGTTCAGGCGCCCAGCGGCCGCGCGCCAGCATGCCGTAAATGGGTGCCATCAGCAGCGCCGCGCCATCCACCATGGCGGCATCCACCACCTGGCCACGCCCGGAATTGGCGCGTTCGATAACGGCGGCCAGGATGCCCAAGGCCAGCAGCATTCCCCCGCCACCATAATCACCAACGAGGTTGAGTGGCGGCGGCGGCGGGCGATCAGCATCGCCAATGGCATGCAGCGCCCCGGTCAGTGAGATGTAGTTGATGTCATGCCCCGCGCGTTTCGCGAGTGGTCCGGCCTGACCCCATCCTGTCATGCGGCCATAGATCAGGCGCGGATTTGTCGTGAGAAGTTGTTCCGGGCCAAGGCCAAGCCGCTCCATGACCCCTGGCCGGAAGCCTTCAATCAGCGCATCAGCTTGCAATGCCATGCGCTTCAAGGCTTCAACGGCGCTTGGATTTTTGAGATCGAGACACAAGGAACGACGCCCACGCAGAACAACATCATCGCGCGTGCCGGCTGGGCCTTCGGGGCGATCAATGCGAATCACGCGCGCCCCCATATCGGCCAGCAACATCGCGCAGAAGGGCCCCGGCCCAATGCCTGCCAGTTCCAGCACAGTGATACCCGTCAGCGCGCCCATTGAATTCTCCTGCGATTTTCCACAAAAACTGTAGCGTCCGCGTCTCAGCGCTTCATGTGTTTTGGGCGATTTGCGCCATGGTGTCATTTGTCAGCAAAAGCGCCATTCAATTATCCAAGGGCGCGGAAGCGACATAGGCCCCGACTGTAGCCCCTATTTCCGCGCCAAAAGAAACAACCGCCGAAACGGCAGCAGCACCGCCCCATCCGGCCCCGGCGGATAGGCTGCGCGCATCGCCGCTGCATAGGCCGCCAAAAACCCCTTGCTGCCCTCAGCCCCCAGCGCATCCAGAAAGGGCCGCAGGCTTGTCCCCATGGCCCAGCGCACCACGGGGTCCTCACCGCGCAGCACATGGATGTATTCCGTCACCCACATCTCAAGCTTGGCGACGCGCGGGCTGAGCAGCGCGTAATAGGCCTCAGGCGTCAAAATGGCCGGCGCGCTTTTCACGCGCTGCAAAACCTCCGCCCAAGGTCCTTCGCGCGCAATCCTGTCCTGTACCGCCCGTAAGGGTGCCGCATGCATGGATGGCATTTGCACGGCCAGCACACCACCAGGGGCGAGGCATTCCAGCAGGCGCGGAAACAGCGCCTCATGCCCATCCAACCATTGCAGCGCGGCATTGCTGAAAATCACATCCGCGGGCGCTTCCGGCTTCCAGGTGCTGATCTCCGCCTGCGCTGTCTCAAACCCTGCCGCCGCAGCCTTGGCGAGCATCGCGGCACTGCCATCCACGCCCATTACCCGCGCGCCGGGAAAGCGCGAAGCCAGCACCGGCAACGCACTCCCCGCGCCGCAGCCCAAATCCACCACAAGCTTTGGCGCCTCATGCGGAATGCGCGCGATCAGATCGAGCGCCGGGCGCAGCCTTTCATCCTCAAACTGCAAATAGGTCTTGGCGTCCCAGATATCCTTCACCGTCACAGAAAGCGGTCCCGAATATCCACGCTGCTTTCGCGACCAAGCTTGTCGAAATGATCGGTGAGCCACTTTTCCGCCGCATCGCGCCCGAATTGGCGCAGCATGCACAAAAACTCCCAATCGCCATTGAATTTCGTCGAAAGCTTGAAGGAACGGAGCCGATCCTCATCCTCGATCAAATGGATGAACAGGCGCCGATAGCGCGGCTGTTCCAAGCGCCCCGCATCCAATAGCCGCTGCACGAAATCAATTGCGCGCATCTCCGCCATCAGGCTGCCATTGAAGGTGATTTCATTCAGCCGATTGACGATATCCGAAGCGCTGGTCGGCATTTCTTCGCGCACTTGCGGGTTCAATTGG
Source organism: Roseomonas sp. (assembly GCA_020249435.1). GTDB lineage: Bacteria > Pseudomonadota > Alphaproteobacteria > Acetobacterales > Acetobacteraceae > Neoroseomonas. Next base: position 2,695 of record JADCFQ010000036.1, read on the forward strand.
ATCAGCATGATATCGGGCGGCCCGCCCTGTTCATAAAGCGGCCATAGCGCCGGATTGCCGAGGTAACCGCCATCCCAATAGGATTCGCCATCAATCTCAACTGCCTTGAAGACCTGCGGCAGGCAGGCGGAAGCCAGCAGCACTTCCGCATCCAATTCCCGTCGCGTGAAGACGCGCGGCTTGCCGGTGCGCACATTGGTCGCCGAAACAAACAGCCGCGGCGCCTTGGTTTCCTCACGCAGCCTTTCGAAATCAATGCTCTGGTTCAGCGCATCGCGCAGCGGATTGTAATTGATCGGGAATGGATTGATCTGATAGGGCGAAAGCACGCGCGAGAGTGTGTCAAAGGTGCGATAGGCGATGGACCAGGTCAGGTCATGCCCCCACATCGCCTTTTCCCAAGGCAGCGCCTGCAAGGGACTCATGGCCAGATTCGCTGCCATGCTGCGCCAGAAACGATCCAGCGCCTTGATCGCCCCCGCGGGGCCACCTTCAATCAACCCCTGCACCACCATCGCACCATTGATCGCGCCGGCCGAGGTGCCGGAGAACCCATCAAAATCGATGCGCTCATCCTCCAAAAGCCGTTCCATGGCACCCCAGGTAAAGGCGCCATGCGTGCCGCCACCTTGCAGGGCAAGGCTCAGCCGCTTCTTCGCCACCGGCTTGGCGACAGCAGGCGATGCCAAATCGTCTGGCTGGCTCTGCGTCCCTTTCCCTGCCGGGGTATTCGCGTCCATCACGCAGCCAACCAGCCGCCATCAATGGAAAGTGCCGCGCCATTCACGGCGCCAGAGCCTGGGCCGCACAGATAAAGCGCCATGCGCGCAATATCCTCAACCTCAATCCAACGGCGCGATGGCTGCTTGACCAGCAAATGATCGCGCAGCGCCGCTTCTTCGGAAATGCCAAACTTATCCGCCAAGGGCTTCACCTGCGCTTCCGCGAGCGGCGTGCGCACAAAGCCAGGGCAGATCGCATTGCAGGTAATTGGCGTCTCGGCGATTTCCAAAGCCACCACCTTGGTCATGCCAACCACGCCATGCTTCGCCGCGACATAGGCGACCTTATAGGGGCTCGCGACCAGCCCATGCGCGGAAGCGATATTGATGATCCGCCCCCAACCGCGCGCCTTCATCCCCGGCAGTGCGGCGCGAATGGCGTGGAAATTGGACGACATATTGATCGCGATGATCGCATCCCATTTTTCTTCCGGGAAATCTTCGACCGGGCTCACGAATTGGATGCCGGCATTATTCACCAGGATATCCACGCCGCCGAAAGCCGCTTCCGCTTCCGCCACCATGGCGCGCACACCCGCAGGCTTGGAAAGATCCGCCGCCGAATAGGGTGCCTCACCGCCGCCCATCGCCGCGCCCACCTTGGCGCGCGCTGCCGCGATATCTTCTGCCTTGCCCAACCCATTCAGCATCACCTTGGCACCCGCTTCCGCCAGCAACAGCGCGATGCCAAGCCCAATGCCCGAGGTTGAACCGGTAACGAGCGCCGAGCGCCCCGCAAGCGTGCGATCCATGAAACACCTGTGTCAGGTTAGATTGACACCCCTTAGCGGAGATCGCCCAGAAAAGAAACTGGGCGAGGCCGAAAAACCAGCCCGCCGGAGCCCCCATTCAATGCCGTTCGTAAATCAACCGTGCGCGGATGGTGCCGGGCAATTCGCGAAGCTCGGCCAGAATCTCCTCTGCCTCCTTCCGCGCCTCGGCGCTGTCAATCACCAGATAGCCGATATTGCCCGCAGTCTGCAGATACTGCGCCGAAATGTTCAACCCGCGCCGGCCAAAGATTTCATTGATGCGCGAAAGCATCCCCGGCGTGTCTCGATGCGCATGAGTCCAGCGTGCGCCCGATGGCCGCGCCGGCAATTGCACCTGCGGGAAATTCACGGCGCCAAAAGTCGCCGCCGTGTCGGAAAAATCAATCAGCTTGCGCGCCACTTCCTGGCCGATGCGCGATTGCGCTTCGCCGGTGCTGCCACCGATATGCGGCGTTAGGATCGCATTCGGCAGGCCCTGCAAGGGGGAGATAAATGCCTCCCCATTGCGGGATGGCTCTACCGGGAAAACATCCACCGCCGCGCCCAGCACATGCCCATCCTTCAAGGCAGCGGCGAGCGCTTCCAGATCCACCACCGTGCCGCGCGCATTATTCACGAAAACCGCGCCTGGCTTCATGGCGCGAATCTCAGCCTCGCCAATCATGCCCATGGTCTCCGCGGTTTCGGGCACATGCACCGTGACCGCATCGGATTCGGCCAGCAGCGCATTTAGGCTTGGCATGGGCTGCGCATTGCCATGCGGCAGCTTGGTGGTGTGATCATAATAGATCACGCGCATGCCGAAGGCTTCGGCCAGCACCGAAAGCTGCGCGCCGATATTGCCATAGCCCACAATGCCAAGCGTCTTGCCGCGCACTTCCCAGCTATTCGCTGCCGATTTGTCCCATTCCCCACGATGCGCGGCGTTGGATTTCGGAAACACGCCGCGCATCATCATGATGATTTCGCCAAGCGTCAGTTCCGCGACCGACCGCGTATTGGAAAACGGCGCATTGAACACCGGAATACCGCGCGAAGCCGCCGCTTCCAGCGCCACCTGATTGGTGCCGATGCAAAAGCAGCCAATGGTGATCAGCCGATCCGCCGCCGCCAGCACTTCCTCGGTCACCTGGGTGCGAGACCTGATGCCCAGCACATGCACGCCCTTCAGCGCGCGTGCCAGCACTGGGCCATCCAGCGCCTTGCTTTCGCGTTTGACGGAACGATAACCAGCATCGGCCAGCAGCTCGACAGCGCTATCGGAAATGCCCTCAAGCAACAGGATCTTGATCCGGTCCTTGGGGAGGGAAAGGCGGGTAGGGCTCATGGGGGCGCTCCTGCGCCTCATTCGCCCGGGTTTCAAGGGGGCAAGCCGCCCTGGATCGCTTGGCCCTTGCCGTGATCGCATCTTGCGACGCATTGTGGCACTGCAACAGAAGCCCCTTACCCGGAATAGCCCATGGATTTCGCCGCCCTTTCTGAATGGGTCAACCTGGCCATACGCTGGCTGCACCTGATCACGGGCATCGCCTGGATCGGGGCGTCCTTCTATTTCATTTCCCTGGACAATCAGCTTGACCCGCCGGCGGACAAGAACCCGCTCGTCCACGGTGAGCAATGGGCCGTCCATGGCGGGGGCTTTTACTACAAGCGCAAATACCTACTGGCGCCCGAGAAGCTTCCGGAGAAGCTCCATTGGTTCAAATGGGAAGCCTATTGGACCTGGATCAGCGGCTTCGCGCTTTTCGTGCTGATCTATTGGGGTCAGGCTTCCAGCTATCTGATTGACCCTGCGGTGATGCCGCTTTCCCCCTGGCAGGGCATTGGCATCAGTGCGGCGATGCTGGTGGGTGGTTGGATTGCCTATGATCTGGTCTGCCGATCCAAGCTTGGGGAAAATGAGGCGGTATTGGGCGTGATCGGCGCCGTGGCGCTGGCGGTGGTGGCCTATGTCTCCTGCCAGATATTCTCCGGCCGCGGGGCGTTTTTGCAGGTGGGGGCCATGACCGGCACCATCATGGTCGCCAATGTCGCCATGGTGATCATCCCCGGCCAGCGGAAAATGGTCGCGGCCATGAGTGCCGGCGCGACACCCGATCCGAAATATGGCCGCTGGGGCAAGCAGCGCAGTGTGCATAACACCTACCTGACGTTGCCCGTGATTTTCATCATGATCTCGCCCCATTACCCCATGACCTGGCAGCACCCGTTGAATTGGCTGATCCTGCTGGTGATTGGCTTGGCCGGCGCCTTGGTGCGGCAATTCTTTGTGCTGCGCCAAAAGGGGCAAAGCGCGCTCTGGCTGCCCGCCGGCGCGGTGGCGGCCATGGTCGCGGCGTTTTTCATCGTGCAATCCGGCAAGAAGGATTACGCCGCCGCCGAGGTGCCGCCCTTCACGGAAGTGCAGGCGATTGTCGCCGCGCGCTGCGTGAGTTGCCATGCGGCGCGCCCGAGTTTTGAGGGGATTGCCGCAGCCCCCAAGGGCGTGATCATGGAAACCCCCGCGCAAATCCGCCGCTGGGCGGCTTCCATGCGCCAACAGGTGCAGACCGAGGCCATGCCCCCAGGCAATATGACCGAAATCACCGCCGAAGAACGCGCCAAGCTGATCGCCTGGGTCGCCGCCGGCGCGCCCCTGGATTGAAGGAGAATCCCCCATGGCCCGCAGCGGACCCGGTTCCCTTTCAACGCATGTGCTGAACACCGCCGAGGGCATCCCGGCCGAGGGCATGGTGGTGGAGCTTTGGCGCATGGAGCCCATGCCGGTTTTGGTAACCACAAAGCGCACCAATGCCGATGGCCGCACCGATGGCCCCCTGATGGCGCAGGCGGATTTCACACCTGGCCGCTATGAATTGCGCTTCGCGGTCGCTGGGTATTTCAGTGCGCGTGGCCAGGGGGCGGAGCTGCCCTATTTGGATGTGGTGACGCTTGCGGTTGGGCTGATGGCGGATCAAGGGCATTACCATGTGCCGCTGCTTTGTTCGCCCTGGAGTTATGCGACCTATCGCGGGTCTTGAAAACGCAGCGCGGACGCTTGGACCGTTGGCCGAACGGGCTGCTGAACTTCGTAGCTTGATTTCTGCCTTCATGGTTTACGATTGTCGCGTTTGGTTGAGCTTGCAATGTCTGGCAATGACGCGGTGGCCGGTGCCTTGTTCAGCTATGTTGATCTTGAAAAGCGGTTGCGCCCTGACCCTCTGCTGCGGGTTATCCGCGGCCTTGTGAATAGCGTAGTGGCGGCTCTTTCTTCAGCCTTTGATGCGCCCTATTCGCCATTCGGTCGGGGAGCGATCCCGCCGAAGCGATCACTCCGCGCCGGGCTGTTGTAGGCTTTCTACTCAATCCGGTCGGCGCGGCAATTGGTCGAGCGCATTGGGTTTGACCTTCTGCTCCGCTG
>JADCFQ010000037.1 GCA_020249435.1 Roseomonas sp.
ATCGCCGCCCAAAGCGCGGTCAGCGCCACCGCCACCATTTATCGTATCATCGCCAGCACCGCCGAGGAGTGTGTTGGCGCCCGTGGTGCTGCCCAGCAGGCTGTCATTGCCACTGCCAGAAATGACCGCTTCGAATTCGGTGTAGCTTTCGCCGGTGAAGTTAGTGGTTCCGGTCTGCAGATTGACCTGATAACTGCCACTCCAGGCGGTTGTATCCAGCGTATCATTGCCGCTGCCGCCGACCGCGATATCCGTACCAAGCACCGCGTAGATGTAGTCATTCCCGGCACCGCCCAGCGCGCTATCAGCGCCACCGCCACCATTTATCGTATCATCGCCAGCATCGCCAAGAATACCGTCACTACCGCTGGTACCAAGAAGCGTGTCGTTGCCAGTCGTACCAAGAAGAGTAGGCATCCACGGACCCCGGAATTACGAATTGATAACTAGAGTGTTTGATAACAGTGGACAATGCCTGTCAGCAAGTAAAATGTTCTGACCATTGGCGCTCACTGCGCTTTTCCAGCCCCCACGCAATAGAGACAAAGGCCCCGCGATCACGCCGAATGGCACACCAAAACCTGATTTTGCCTCAGGATGCGACATTAAGGCGTTCCGTATCGTCCAAGCGGTCGCCAGCGCTGCAAACTTGCCCGCCAAGTCGCAAAAACTCTCCCGCATTACACGCGACGATTGAGTCTTTGTTGCGATTTCTGCCGGTGCTGCCTGTTCATCGGGCAAGGCGTGGCAATACTGCCGGCACCTGGGATGATGTGATCTGCGATGCGCTGCTTGAAGAACGCGATGCCGAAATTGCGCTTTCGCCCGGCTTTTGCTGGGGCACGAGCCTGTTGCCCGATACCGATATCACCGCCGAGGATGTCTGGGCGCAAACCGCCATCACCTATCCAGCTGCTTATCGCAGCGTGATGAAGGGCGCGGCGATCAAGGCCCTGCTGGAAGATATTGCCGATAACCTCTTTCACCCCGATCCCTTTTACCAACAGGGCGGGGATATGGTGCGGAGTGGCGGGATCAGCTTCACCCTTGATGTTGCGGCGGCTTCGGGTCAGCGCATTTCCAATCTGCGGCTGAAGCGAAGCGGGCAGGCGATTGAAGCGTCTCGCGATTATGTGGTGGCCGGCTGAGCCAGCATTAATGAAGGCGTGGAAGGCCCACCCGTCTGGGATTTGGTGTTTCGCCATTTGGCCAAGGGGCCGCTGAATGTAACGCCGCGCCAGGACATTGAATTGCGCGGGGTGTGACAACGCGGCACGGGCTATTCGGCCGCCCCCTGCTCATATCAGGGCGATTGATGCGAAGCTGCCGTTCCAGCATTAGCTGGAACGGCACACCGCATCATTGGATTAATTGGCGCCTGTGGCGCGGCGCAGATAGGCGATCAGATCATTCAATTGCTGTTCATTTCGCAGCCCGGCAAAGGCCATGGACCCGGCCGGCACCACCGCCTTCGGATTGGTGATATAGGCGCGCAGATTCGCCTCATTCCAAGTAAGGCCTTCTTCCGCCTTGGCGCGCATGGGGGCGGAGTAACGGAAGCCTTCCACAGCACCCGCGCGGCGATCAAACACGCCATAAAGATTGGGGCCGACGCCATTGCGCCCGCCTTGATCGACCGTATGGCAGGCGCGGCATTGGTTAAAGACGCGCTGCCCCGCCTCAGCGTCCTGCGCCGAGGCAAAGCTTGGGGCCATCAGCAACGGTGCGGCCAGCATGGCGATACGAAATTTCATTTTCCAATTCTCCCGGCAAAGGATTCGAGCCCTTCGGATTGTGGCGGGTATTCTTATTTACCGCTCACAACCCGATAGCTAGGCTCGTCTTATCAGCAATCAAGAGCGCGCATGCAAGCGGCTTTTTGAGAGCGGGCTCATGGCCATGAGAGTCAGCTTGGCGCTTTGCCTGTTACTTTTTTCTGCCGGGCCGGCTTTCGCGCAGGCAACAGATACGGCCCTGCTCATTGGCGGCTGCCAAGGATGCCATGGCATTCCCTCCATCAAGGGTACCCATAATCGTGATGAATTCGCCGCATTCATGCGCGCCTTCAGCGCGAATGAACGGCCCGGCACGATCATGGGGCGCATCAGCCGCGGTTATACGCCGGAACAGATCGCGCTTTTGGCCACGCATTATGCGCGCCCGCAATAAGCCGGAGGAAAACATCATGGCCCTTTCCCGCCGCGCCTTCCTTGCCGCCGCCACACTTCCCGCAACCCTTGCTGCGCCGCGCATTGCCTCTGCCCAGGCTGGTGCCGGGCGCGTTGTGATTATTGGGGGTGGTTTCGGTGGCGCATCCGCCGCGCGTTTCGCGCGCGATAATTTTCCAACACTTGACATTACGTTGATCGAACGCAGCCGGAGCTTCACCACCTGCCCCTATGGCAATGTGGTGCTGGCCGGGCCGCGGGAGATGAACAGCATCACCTTCGGCTACGAAAAACTCGCCGCGCGTGGTGTGCGCGTGGTGCATCAAAGCGTTGTTGCGGTGGATGCCGGCGCGAAGCAGGTCCGCCTCGCGGATGGGGCGCAGGTGCCCTAGGAACGGTCGCTCATGTCGCCTGGCATTGAGCTGCGCTGGGGCGCCATTGAAGGCCATGATGAGGCAGCGAGTGAGCGCATGCCGCATGGCTGGGTGCCGTCCTTGCAGCCGATTTCCCTGCTGCGTCGCCAGCTTGAAGCCATGCCCGATGGTGGGCGATTCGTGATGGTGATTCCAGACAATCCCTTCCGCTGCCCGCCCGGCCCTTATGAGCGGATCAGCATGGTCGCGGAATATCTGAAGCGCGCCAAGCCGCGCAGCAAGCTGATTGCGCTTGATGCAAAGAACGGGTTTTCCAAGCAACCGCTGTTTCAGGATGCCTGGGAGGAACTCTACCCCGGCATCATCGAATGGCGCGGCGCTTCCAATGATGGCCGTGTGACGCGGGTGAATGCCGCCGCCATGGAAGTCGAGACGGAATTCGGCAAAAAGCTGAAGGGCGATGTCATCAACGTGATCCCGGCGCAAATGGCGGCAAAGATCGCGCGCGATGCCGGGCTTGCCAATCAATCCGGTTAGTGCCCGATCAAGCCAGCAACGCTGGAAAGCACGCAGGTTGAAGGCATCCATGTATTGGGCGATGCGACCATCGCCGCCCCCATGCCGAAATCGGGCTTCATTGCGTCATCCCATGCCAAGCACGCGGTGGCCTGCATCGCGGCATCATTGGCAGGTCGTGCGCCACCTGCCGCGACTTTCTTCAATGCCTGCTATACCCATTTTGGCGCCGATTACGGCATTTCCATTGTTGGTGTCTTCCGCGCCGGCCCGAATGGCTTTGCCGAGGTTGAAGGCTCGGGCGGCGTCAGCCCGCGCAATGCGGCACTCACTGCCGAACGGCGCAAGGAACACCGCCAGCTTGAAGCGCTCTATGCCGATGGCTGGTATGACAGCATCACGGATGAGATGTTTGGGTAAAGCGCCGCACCACCTTGGGCCTTGGCGCCGGCTTGCTCGCCGCGCCCGCCATTGGGAGCGCCCAGGGCAATTGGCCAACGGGCCCCATTCGCTTCATTGGGCTTTTCCCACCGGGTGGCGGCACGGATATCCTGTCCCGCATCTGGTGCATCAAAATGAGTGAGGTGACCGGCCAGCAATTCGTCGTCGAAAACGGTTCCGGGTCCGGTGGCAATGTCGGCACGGAAGCGATTGCGCGCTCCACCCCGGATGGCAATACGATTGGGTTGGCATCCGTTGCGGCCTTGGCCATTTCGCCCACACTTTATTCGCGCCTGAATTACAACCCCGCACGGGACATCGCGCTGATCTCTGGCCTATGGCAATTGCCGAATCTGCTCGTGGTAAACAATGATGTTCCGGCACGGACTGTACCTGAACTGATCGCGCTGCTGAAGGCCAACCCCGGCAAATATGCCTTTGCATCTTCCGGGTCGGGCACGACAGTGCATCTCTCGGGCGAAATGTTCAAATTCGTGGCGGGCGTGGATATGCTGCATGTGCCGTATCGTGGTGCGGCGCCCGCGCATATTGATCTGGCCGGCGGGCGCGTTCACATGATTTTCGACAATATTCCGCAAGCACTCGCCTTGGCGCGGGATGGCAAGGTGCGCGCCTTGGCGGTGACTGGCGCACAACGCAGCCCGCAAGCGCCGGAAATTCCCACCATGGCGGAATTCCTGCCGGGGTTTGAAATCAATTCCTGGGGCGGGGTATGCGCACCGGCTGGGATTTCCCCGGCGCTGATCCGGCGCATCAATGAACTCACCAAGCAATCGCTGGAATCTGAGGATATCAAAAAGCGCTTCTACGATAACGGCGCGACAACCTGGTACACCACGCCAGAGGAATTCGTGAAGTTCCGTGCCGATAATGAAGCCGCCTTCGCGCCGCTGATCCGCGCTTCAGGTGCGAAGGTGGACTAACAGGCTCCTGAAAAGCTGTCATTGAGCTTGGTTGATTTAGCGCGCGAGCATGTTTTCAGCGCTGTTCTCGCCTGAGCACAACCATGTTCAGCGGCTTTTTGGCCGCTTGGGCGTGCTCGGCGCAGACTCTCGCTGGCAATGCTGCCACCACTCACAACTTCGGCAGGCGAACCGGATTGTAACCCCCCATCGCAAGGGTGAACTGCCAGCCCAGCTTGGGCAATCCGGGATGGCGCGCCCTGCGCATGCCAGCCACCGTCTTGGTCCAGCCGAAGGCCTCCTCGATCTGCCTGCCAACAAGCAGGCTGATTGCATAGCCAAGATGCCGCGCGATCCGGCCATCAATCGCCAAACGCCGCCCGTTGATATGCTGCGCCACATGGGCTGTTCATAAAGCCGCGGATAATCCTCAGCGGAGGGTCAGGGCGCACCCGCTTTTCAAGATCAACAAAGCTGAACAAGGAACCGGCCGCCGCGCCATTGCAAGGCATTGCAACCGCAATCAAATGCGACGATCGTGAAGCATAAAGGCAGAAATCAGGCTACGAAGTCCAGCAGCCTGTTATGCAAAGATTTGGTGGGCCGCTTCACGCTGCTGCCGGGAACCGTCAGCAGTGATCGGACCACGAGTGGTTGACCCAGGACCCGCCAAGGGCCAAGGCTTCGGCCCGGAATCGTAAAGGTATGGCGCGCGTGAGCCTCAATATCCTCTCCATCCAATCCTGGGTCGCCTATGGCCATGTCGGCAATGCCAGCGCCATCTTCCCCTTGCAGCGCCTGGGGGCCGAGGTTTGGGGGGTGCATACGGTGCAATTCTCCAACCATACTGGCTATGGCGCCTGGCGCGGCCAGGTTTTTGGCGCCGATCTGATCCATGAATGCGTCACCGGGATTGAAGAACGGGGCGTGCTGCCCCGCTGCGATGCCGTGCTGTCGGGCTATTTGGGCTCGGCCGAGATCGGGGCGGCGGTGCGGGATGCGGCGCTCAAGGTGAAGGCGGCCAATCCCAAGGCGCTTTGGTGCTGCGATCCGGTGATTGGCGATACCGGGCGGGGCGTTTTTGTGCGCCCCGGCATTCCGGAATTCCTGCGCGACCAGGCGCTGCCGACGGCCGATATCGCGACGCCCAACCAATTCGAATTGGAATGGCTGACCGGCCAGACCATCACGAGCCTTGAGCAAGCCAAGGCCGCCATCACCGCGCTGCAAGCCAAGGGGCCCAGGATTGTGCTGCTGACCTCGCTCCGCACCGAAGCGACCGGGGAGAATGAGATTGAATTGCTGGCAGCCGAAGGTGGTGGCTTCTGGCTGCTACGCACGCCCACGCTGCCCTTGTCGGTGAATGGCGCGGGGGATGCGATTGCCGCGCTATTCCTGTTTCATCGCCTGCATAGCGGCGCGGCGGCACCAGCTTTGGAAGCCGCGGCTTCCAGCATTTTCGGCCTGCTGAGCCAAACCCTGGCCGCCGGCGCGCGGGAATTGCAGGTGGTGGCGGCGCAGGCGGAAATCACCGCGCCGACACGGCGCTTCAAGGCAGAAGCGTGTTAGTGCATGAAGCTCCGCGTCACATAGGCTTTCAGCGCTTCCACATCATGTTCCTGCTTGGCAAAGCGGAACTTGACCAGGTCGCGGATGCTGACAATGCCAAGCAAGGTGCCGTCCGCGTCGCAGACCGGCAGATGGCGGAAATAGCCCTGATCCATGATCTCAAGCGCGGCTTCCACGGGCGTATCGGGGCCGATCATGATGACCTCGCGGGTCATGATTTCCTCAGCCGCCAGGCAGCGCGCGCCATTGCGCCGATCAGCGACTGATTTCACGATGTCGCGTTCGCTCAAAATCCCGGCGACCTGACCGGATGCGGTCACGATCAACACGGCGCCGATGCGCCGCGCCGCCATGATGCGGGCGATTTCCACCACCGGCGTCTCGGGCGTTACGGAAATGGCGGCATTACCTTTCTGCCGCAGAACTGCTGCTATGGTCATGGCCGGAGGCCTCCTTTTGCGGGACGCTGCCAACCCCCTCTTCCTTCTGGGTCTTTTGGGCTCTTTGGGCGGGAATCGCAAGCGTTGAATCGCGCCAAATGCAGGGAATCCGACCAAAAGGATCGCTCCCAGCCCGCGATCAGCGCTTGCCTTGCCCCGCGCCCGCATGCCAGCCTTCACAGGGGTTTGACCGAAACCGGCCCGCCGGTTTCGAACAGGGAGAGATCATCATGACGATTCAATCATCGCGCCGCCTGCTGCTCGGCGTTGGGCTTGCCGCCCCTTTCATCCGCACCGCGTCCGCGCAGACCACGCTGGAATGGGTGGCGGGGTCAGTCGGCGGCGGCTGGTACACCATGGCGGCGGGGCTTTCCTCCTTGATCCGGGAAGAAAACCCCGATCTGCAAATCCGCGTCGTGCCGGGCGGGGGGCTCGCCAATTCCACGCGCATCAATAATGGCCAATCGCAGATCGGCTGGGGGATTGATGCCTTCTCTGCCTCTGCTGTGCAGGGGATCGAGCCCTATAACGCCAAGCACGACAAGCTGCGTTGCCTCGGCACCGGCTATTCACCGACCGAGCACCATTTCCTGCGCCATAAGGGCGCGGGGCCTGAGGATATGCGCGCCATCCTGACGCAGCGCGGCCTGAAAATCGCGGCACCCCAGCGCAGCAGCACGGATGAAATGACGCTGCAGCGCATTCTGAAATTCCTTGGCACCAGCCCGGACAAGATCAGGGCGGAAGGCGGGCGCTATTTGAATGGCTCCTACGCGGATATCGCGGCGGCTTATAATGATGGTCAGGTAGATTACCTCTACGCCGCGCTTGCGCGCCCGGCGGCGATTTTCACCGAAATCGCGCAAGGCCGGCGCGGCGGCGCCATGGTCGCCTTCCCTCAGGATGTGCGCGACCATCTGCAAAAGGAATATGCCTATGCGCAGGGTATTTTGCCCGGCGCCACCTATCCCGCGCTGATGACCGGCGATGTGCCGGTGACCATGATGGATAGCGTGATCCTGGTGCATGAAAGCGTGCCGGATGACGTGACCTACAAGATCACCCGCACGCTGATCCGCAATAAGGGGCCAAGGCTGGTTTCCATCCATGCCAGCATGGGCGCCTGGGACCCGACCGCATCCGTTGCCTATCGCGGCGTGCCGCTGGCGGGCGGTGCGGTGCGCGCCTTCCGCGAAGCCGGCGCCAATCCGCCGGCCTGATCAAACTACTGCGCGTGCAAATAAGGGGGGCACGCCATGCGCGCGCTTGATGGGTGGTTGAAAAGTGCCATCGCGCTTTGGATGGCGGGATGGGCGGCGCTGCATCTTTATTTCGGCGGCTTCGGTTTTCCGGAGCCGATCGAAATGCGGAGCCTCCATCTGCTGGTCTTCACCCCGCCGCTTTTTCTGATGTATCCGGCGTTTCAGAAACACTCGCCGCAAACGCGCCCGAGCCTGTTTGATTGGCTTTGGACCATCGCCGCCGCCGCGCCGCATTTATGGGTTTTTGTGAATGCGGGTGCGGTGAATGACCGCATGGAATATGTGGACCCCTTCACGCCGCTGATGCTGACCCTCGGCATTGTCTGCATGGTGACGATGCTGGAAGCGATCCGCCGCGCGGTGGAACCGGGCCTTGCCTGGATGGTGGCGGGCTGCCTGCTGTACATGTTCATCGGCCATCATCTGCCGGGCGTTTTGAATACGCGCAATTTCAAGCTGAACGAGATCATTGAAGCCGCCTGGCTGGTGCCGACCGCAGGCGGGGTTTATGGCCCGCTTACGGGCATTGTCGCGACGACGATTGCGGTCTTTATCCTGTTTGGCGCCTTCATGCAGGGCAGTGGCACGGGGCGGTTGTTTTCCAATCTGGGCGCTGCGGTTGCCGGGCGCTATAGCGGTGGTCCGGCGAAGGTTGCCGTTGTCACCTCAGGTCTTTTCGGCACCATGAGCGGGTCTTCGGTGTCCAATGTGATTACCACCGGGGCCATGACCATTCCGCTGATGATGCGCGTGGGCTATCGCCCGGCGGTCGCTGCCGGCATTGAAAGTGCCGCTTCCGTGGGTGGCGCCTTGATGCCACCCGTGATGGGCGCGGCCGCCTTTGTGATGGCTGAGATCACCAATATCCCTTACGGCGATATCATCATCGCGGCGGCGATTGGTGCGGTGATGTATTACTTCGCCATTCTCGCTGCCGTGCATTTTGAAGCGAAAAAACTCGGCATCGCGCCCATGGCGCTCAAGGATATTCCCGCTTGGCGTGAAGTGCTGGCAGATGCACATCTGGTGCTGCCGATTGGCTTGCTGGTCTACCTAATGACAGAACGCTGGAGCGGTAATTTCGCTGCCTTCTGTTCAACCCTTGCCATGGTGGGTGTTTCATTGCTGCGGGCGCGCACGCGCATGGGTTGGCGCGCTGTGCTGAATAGCCTGGCGGATGCCGGCTTCACCATGGCGCCACTCGCGGTTTCCATTGCAGGGGCTGGCGTGGTGGTCTCGGCACTCACGGCAACCGGCATGGTGGTGGCCTTTGGCGGCATCATCAAGGATTTGTCTGCGGGCAATCTGGCGCTGTTGCTGGTGCTGCTATGCGTGACGGTGCTGGTGCTGGGCCTCGGTATCCCAACCACGCCTTCCTACATTATCGCGGCAGCGATTGGTGTGCCGCAGGTTCTGGAATTGGGCCGGCCGCTCGGCATTGATGTTTTGCAGGCGCATCTGTTTGTCTTCTATTTCGCTGTGATTGCGGATGCGACACCGCCCGTGGCCGCAGCCGCCTTTGCCGCCGCCGCCATCGCCAAGGCAAGCCCAACCATTGCGAGCATCCATGCCTCCCGCTTTGGCATTGCCGGGTTCACGGTGGGTTTCGCCTTCATTTATGATCCGGGGATCATGTTGCGCGGCAGCCTGTTTGATATCGCGACGGCCACGCTCATTCAGGTCGCGGCGCTGACGCTGATCACCGCATCCTATGCCGGGTATTTGCTGCGCCCCATGGGCGTGATCCTGCGCTGGGCGATGGGGCTTGCCGGTTTGGCGGCGGCCTTCTTGCATCTGCTGCCCGATACGCAGCGTTTGTTACTGGCACTTGGGGTGCTGTGTGGCGTTGCCCTGTGGCAGCGCCTCAGCAAGCCAGCGCCCGCATGAAATTCACCATTCCAAAGGGAAGAAACATGAAAGCCAAATTCCTGCTTGCCGCCGGGCTTCTCGCCGCGCTGCCGGCCTTCGCGCAACCTGTGCAACAAGGCCCGACCGTTGCCGCCATCCGCGCGCGCGATGCGCTGATTTGTGGCGCGCATCCGGGCGCACCTGGCTTTGGCGTGATTGATAGCCAAGGCGTCAATCGCGGCCTTGATGCCGATACCTGCCGCGCGGTGGCTGCCGCCATTTTGGGTGATGGCAATAAGGTGCGCTGGGTGGTGCTGTCTTCCCAGGCGCGGCTGCCCGCCTTGCAATCCGGTCAGGTGGATATGTTGTCACGCACCACCACCTGGTCCCATACGCGTGACACGGCCAATGGGCTCAATTTCACCGCCGTCAATTTCTATGATGGACAGGGTTTTTTGGTGCGCGTTGCCACCGGTGCCAAGCGCGCCGCTGATCTGGCGGGCGCCACGATTTGTGTCACCGCCGGCACGACCAATGAACTGAACCTGACCGATTGGGCGCGCAGCACCAATACGCGTATCCAGCCTTTGGTGTTCGAACAGAATGAGGAAACGCGCAACGCCTATAACAACGGCCGCTGCGATGCGTTTTCCACCGATGCGTCGCAGCTGGCCGGCATTCGCAGCGCGCTCCGTAACCCCGCAGAACATGTCGTGCTGCCCGATATCATTTCAAAGGAACCCTTGGCGCCGGCGGTGCGCCATGGCGATGACCAGTTCTTTGATATTGTGCGTTGGACGGTTTTCGCGTTGATCGAAGCTGAGGAATTGGGTGTGACGCAAGCCAATGTGGATGAAATGCTGAACAACCCGAACCCTTCCATTCGCCGCTTGCTCGGCGTTTCGGGTGATCACGGGCCGCTGATGGGGATAGACAAGCGCTGGGCCTATAATGCCATCAAGGCCGTGGGCAATTACGGCGAGGTTCTTGATCGCAACCTCGGCAAGAATTCACCGATCAACCTGCCGCGTGGCTTGAATGATTTGTGGACGCGTGGCGGGCTGATGTACGCGCCGCCGATTAGGTGAGGTTAGAGCCGGTTCGGGAAATCTGAACATCTGGTATAAGTGTATTTTCTGCCTGAGAGCGGCATGAAGCCGTGAACAGGAGAGACCATGACAAGACGACCCCGCCGGAACCACAGCCCGGCCTTCAAGGCGAAGGTGGCGCTTGCCGCTGTGAAGGGCGAGAAGACGCTCGCCGAGCTGGCTGCGCAATTTGATGTCCACGCGAATGTCATCAAGACCTGGCGGGATCAGCTCCTTGAAGGGGCTGCTGGGATTTTCGGCGAAGGCAAGCCGGAAGCGCCGCCACCGGTGGATGTGAAGGAACTCCACGCGAAGATA
>JADCFQ010000038.1 GCA_020249435.1 Roseomonas sp.
CAAGCAGCATGATCTCCGGAAGCGGGTAGACCACCTTCCAGGACTGGCGAGGGTCCTCAAGCGCAGAAAAATGATCCAGCAGTGACACAGAAGACATGGAAAAACCTCACCAAATCGAGGTAACCCATGAATCACATTACGTCGCTCTCAGGAATCCCGAACAGTCTCAAGCGATTGCCCTGGATCGCCAAGCCTCTGCCCTTGCGGGCAGCGGCCAAGCGGTGCCAGCATCCCACCCAAGAGACAAGGCCGGGGGAAACGTGACGCCGTTGCGCGCAAAACCGCGCGGTGGGCGCTTCCCCGTATGCAAAAGGGGTATGCCATGCTGACTGTCACGAATAATGATTCGGTGCTGGGCGCCACTGTCACTGGCGTGGATTTGTCCAAGCCGCTTTCGGATAAGGATTTCGCCGGCATCCTGCGCGCGCTCGGCGAAAGGGGTGTGCTGCGCTTTCCGGGACAATTGCTGGAACCGCCGGCCTTGCGCGATTTCTCGCTCCGCTTTGGCAGTATTCAAACCTCACTGACTGGCAAGTTTCAGGACCCGAATGTGCCGGAAGTGGGCATTCTCTCAAACATCGTTGAAAACGGGCAGCCCATTGGCCTCGCGGATGCGGGGCAGGATTGGCATACGGATATGTCCTATCGCGACACCATGGGCTTCGTGAATGTGCTGAACGCGCATCAGGTGCCGCATCGGGATGGCAGGCCGCTCGGCAATACGGTGTTTGCCAATATGCATTTGGCTTATGAAACGCTTGATCCTGGCTTGAAGGAAAAGCTTGCCAATGCCACGGCGACGCATGATTTCAACAAATTCTGGGACAATATGTGCAAGCGTCCCGGCAGTACGCGCCCGCCACTGACGGCCGAGCAACGCGCCAAGCGGCCACCTTCCGTGCATCCGGTTTTCATGACGCATCCGATCACCGGGCGGAAGGTGCTGTATTGCAACCCCGGCTACGCCATCCGCATCAATGAGCTTTCTGAGGCCGAAAGCGACGCGGTTCTGGACAAGCTTTTCGCGCATCAATTGGAAGCGCGTTTCCTGCACACCCATGTCTGGACCGTAGGTGATGTGCTGATCTGGGATAACCTCGGCACGCTGCACAACGCACTACCGGATTACGGGCCGAATGAACATCGGCTGATGAAGCGCTGCCAGGTCATGGCAGACCGCGTGTTCCAATACGATTTTATCCAGCGCGCGCTGGCCGCCTAAAGGAAACCTGATCATGCGCTGGATTCGCTTCACCGCCGAAGACCGCACCCGCTATGGCATTCTGGAAGGCGACCGCATTCTGGAAGTCTCAGGCAGCCCGTTTGAGGGCTATGAGAAAACCAGCCGCAAGCATGATCTTGCCGCGGTGAAGATCGAAGTGCCGGTCATGCCGCGCACCTTCTACTGCGCCGGGCTGAATTATGTGGAACACGTCAAGGAAGGTGCCGCCAAGCGGGGCGAGGTGCCGAATATCCCGACCAAGCCCGATATGGGCTATCGCGCCAGCAATGCGCTGATTGCGCATGGCGAGACCGTGATCATCCCCGCCGATGCGACCGAGAAGGTCCATTATGAAGGCGAAGTTGTCGCCGTGATCGGCAAAAAGGCCAAGAACCTGTCAGAGGCTGAGGCGCTGAGCTGCGTCATGGGCTGGACTATTGGCAATGATGTCAGCGAACGCACCTGGCAGAAAAGCGACCGCACCTTTTGGCGTTCCAAGAATACCGACACCTTCAAGCCGATGGGGCCTTGGATCGAGACCGACTTCGACATGGAAGCGGCACGCACCAATGTGCGGCTGAATGGCGAGCTGACTACCACATTTGAAACCGGCCATATGCTGTTTTCCACGGCAGTGTTTATCGCGGCCATGACGCGCTATCTGACGCTTTATCCCGGTGACGTGATCTGGATGGGCACGGATGGTGTCTCGCCCGATGTAAAATCCGGCGATGTGGTGGATATTGAAATCACCGGCATTGGCCATTTGACCAATCCCTTTTTGCGCGCCAGCGCCTGAACGGGGGCAGTGCCATGGATGTCGCCGCCGATAAACTTCGCGCACAGATTGAAGCCATTCTGCTGTCCTGGGGAATGGAGCCTGACTTGGCCGCCACCACCACGGAAGCCATGACAGAAACCGATCTGTTCGGTGTGGATAGTCACGGCATTTCCATGCTGATGACCTATGAAAAGCGCTTGCAGGAAGGCAAGTTGAAG
The DNA here is from genome assembly GCA_020249435.1 of Roseomonas sp. Taxonomy (GTDB): domain Bacteria; phylum Pseudomonadota; class Alphaproteobacteria; order Acetobacterales; family Acetobacteraceae; genus Neoroseomonas. Next base: position 2,222 of record JADCFQ010000038.1, read on the forward strand.
ATCAATGCGCGGCCCAAAATCGAACGCCGTACCGCCTGCACTGCGCTGATTGATGCCGGTGCTGGGCTTGGGCATCCGGTTTCCAGCTATGGCATGAACCTCGCTGTGGATATGGCGAAGGAAGCCGGCATTGGCGTGGTGGGCGTGTGCAATTCGCATCACTTCGGCGCAGCAGGCGTTTATGCGCGCATCGCAGCGCGACGTGGCGCGATTGGGATGGTGACGAGTGCGACGCGCGGTGTCACCATGGTCCCCACGCGCGGTGCTAAGCCTGTTTTGGGTACCAACCCCATCGCCTTTGCCGCCCCAGCCGGGCGGAACCTGCCCTTTGTTTTGGATATGGCAACCACCACCACGGCGGCGGGCAAGGTGAAGGTCTATGATTTGAATGAACGCGCCATGCCTGCCGGTTGGGTGGTGGATGGTGCGGGCCATCCCGTGACCGATGCCAAGCGCGGCATGAAGATTTTGCATGAGGAACCGGAAGGCGGCTTGTCACCACTCGGTGGATCGCCCGAAATGGCCAGCCATAAGGGCTATGGCCTGGCGATGATGGTGCATATTCTGGGCGGCACTTTGGTGGGGTCTTCCTTCTCCCCCATTCGCAATCGTACGCAACAGCCGAATGATCCCGATGATATCGGGCATTTCTTCATGGCGATTGATCCCGGTGCTTTTCGTGCGCCGGGTGAATTCGAAGCCGATCTGGATGCGGTGATTGATGAATTGCACGCGACCCCGGCGGCCGATCCGGCAAAGCCCGTGCTGGTCGCGGGCGATCCGGAAGAAGCCGAACGTCAGCGCCGCTTGCAGCACGGCATTCCGGTGCCGCCTGCTTTGGACAAGCATATTCGCGCCATCTGCGCCCGCTCCGGCGCGGCCTATTTGCTCAGCTGAAGGACGCGCCGCGATGAAGCGCCTGCTGCTGGCTGCCCTTGTCGCTTCCTTTCCTGCCCATGCGCAAAATCTGCGCATGGGGGTGGGCGCGCAGATCACCTCGGCCGATCCGCATTTCCACAATATCTCGCCCAATAACGCCTATGCCTCCATGGTATTCGATAATTTGTTGGAGACGGATTCCAAGGCGCGGCTGATTTCTTCTCTCGCAGAGAGCTGGAAGCCGGTGGGGGAGGATGCCTGGGAATTCACCCTCCGCCGCGGTGTGCGCTTCCATAATGGATCGGATTTCACCGCCGAAGACGTCGCCTTCACGCTGGAACGCATCCCACAAGTGGTAAATAGTCCAGGGTCTTTCCGTACCTATACGCAAGCGATTACGGGCGTGGAGATCATTGATTCCCACACGCTGCGCTTTCGTACCAATGGCCCCGCGCCATTATTGCCAACCGATCTGGCGCAAGTCCCCATGCTGGATCGCGAGACCCATCAAGGTGCGACGACCGAGGATTTCAATGCCGGCCGCGCCGCGATTGGCACCGGACCCTATCGCATGATGGCCTATCGGTCTGGTGATCGGGTGGAATTGCAGCGCTTTGATGGGCATTGGCGCGGCCGTCCCGCCTGGCAGAATGTAGATTACCGCATGATCACCAATGATGCCGGCCGCACGGCGGCGCTGCTGGCGGGTGATATTGATATCATTGACCAGGTACCGACATCGGATATTGAACGCCTCAGGCGTGATCAACGCATTGCGATCAGTGAAATAGACAGCATGCGCTTCATCTATTTCGCGCTGGATCACATGCGTGATGGGCCAACCCCCTTCATCACGGATCATGACGGCAAGCCTTTCACGCGCAATCCGCTCAAGGATGTGCGCGTGCGTCAGGCACTTTCACTCGCCATTGATCGTCCGGCGATTGTGGCGCGTGTGATGGAAGGGGCGGCGAGTGCGACGCGGCAAGTTATGCCGGAAGGTGCCTTTGGCCATGTGCCGGAACTCGCGGTGTCACGCGCTGATCCGGATCAGGCGAAGAAATTACTGGCGGAGGCAGGCTATCCCAGTGGCTTCCGCCTGACGCTGCATGGGCCGAATGACCGTTACCCAAATGATGCGCGCATCGCACAGGCAGTCGGGCAGATGTGGACGCGGATTGGCATTCGCACCCAGGTGGATGTGGCGCCTTATGCCAGCTTCATCGCGCGCGCATCCCGCCAGGAATTTTCGGTATTTCTGGTTTCCTGGGGCAGCTCAACGGGTGAGCCCATGGCAGGGCTGCGTTCCATCGCCGCTACTTATGACCGCGCGCGCGGCACCGGTTCGGTCAATCGCGGGCGTTATTCCAATCCGGAATTTGATACGCTGCTGGCAACAGCCGCGCGGGAATTGGACCCGGCCAGGCGCGAAGCTCTTTTGCAGCAAGCGACGCGAGTGGCGGTGGAAGATGCCGGCTTCATCTCCACCCATTTGCAGAAGAATATCTGGGCAATGCGGCGCGGCTTTGCCCATGAAGCCCGCGTGGATGAAAGAACCCGCGCGCAGGATGTAACGCCGGCGCGGTGAAGCCCTTGTCAAAGCGGCCGACGCGCCTTCAACGCCGCAGCCAGCGTGCCATCATCCAATACATCAAGCGCGCCACCTATCGGCACACCTTGCGCAAGCCGCGTGATGGCAACACCACTCGGCTTCAGACGATCCGTCACATAATGCGCTGTGGTGGCGCCTTCCACGGTTGCGGGTAAGGCCAGAATCACCTCCGCCACATCGCCCTGTTCAATCCGTGCAAGCAGCGGCTGGATCGTCAAATCTTCCGGCCCGGTTCCGGAAAGCGCGGAGAGCATCCCACCCAGCACATGATAGAGGCCGTGATGTGCATGGGCGCGTTCCAAGGCCCATAAATCCGCGACCCCTTCCACCACGCACACCAGCTTCCGGTCCCGATGCGGATCGCGGCAGATGGCGCAGGGGGAGATGGTATCCAGATTGCCGCAAACCTCACAGGGTTTCACCGCGCTTGCAGCATCACGCAAAGCGGCAGCGAGAGGCAGGATCTGCCCATCCGGATCCATCAGCATTTTCAAGACAGCGCGCCGAGCGCTGCGCCGGCCAAGGCCAGGCAAGCGCGACAGCAGCGCAATCAAATGCTCGATCGGGTCGTTATGCAGCATCAGGCTGCAAGCAAGTTCAGAAAGGCAGTTTCATGCCGGGCGGCAGGTTGATGCCGGCAGTCGCCTTTTGCATTTCCGCCGCCATGGTCGCTTCCACCTTCTGCTTCGCATCGGCATGGGCGGCCACCAGCAAATCTTCCAGTACTTCGCGTTCCTCGGCGTTCATCAGCGAAGGATCAATCGTCACGCGGCGCAAATCACCCTTGCCGGTCAGGCGCACCACCACCATGCCGCCGCCGGATTGGCCTTCCACTTCGGTGGCTTCCAGCTTGGCCTGCATTTCCTGCATGCGCGATTGCATCTGCTGCGCCTGCTTCAACATATTGCCCAGGTTCTTCATGGTGTCCTTCGCCTAAAAATCATCAGGGGGTGTTTCATCATCGCCGTAAGCGGGTTCGGCATCGGGTGGCGCGAAATCGCGCGCATCATCATCGGCGGTCGCGGCGCTGCGCGAAAGCCCATAGGCATCAGCCGCACCATCATGCACCGCTTCAATCGTGGCCCCAGGGAACGCCGCCAATATCGCCTGCACCAAGGGATGCGCGCGGGCGGCGGCGAGCCGATCAGCCTCCGCTTCCTTGCCTTGTGCGGCGAGCGTCGGCGCACCGGCTTCCTGGCTGATGATCACGGTCCAGCGCTGGCCGGTTGCTTCCGTCAGCAGCGCGGTCAATTGCGCGGCCAGATCGCGCGGCGCGTCCGGTTCCGGGTTGATTTCAAGACGCCCCGGCGCAATCCGCACCGGATGCACGCTATGGCGTAACTGCGCATGCAGCATGGGCTTCACACCGGAAGCAAGCGCGACAATCTCCTGCCAGGTGCTTGGTTGGGCCAGCGCGGTCACGGGCTGGCTGGGTGCGGCCTCGGCCCGCACCGGCACACCGCCGGCCACCGCGCGCAAGCCGCCGCCGCCACCGCTGGGCGCTGGGCGAGGCGCGCCACCAACCTCGCCCGCTTCGGTCAGGCGCTTCACCAAATCACCTGGCGTCGGCATATCCGCCACATGCGCAATGCGGATCAGCACCATCTCCGCTGCCGCGCGACGATCCGCACCTTCAAGCTGCAATTCGCCAATGCCCTTCAGCAGCATTTGCCAGGTGCGACCCAGCACCGGCACGGAAAGCCGCTGCGCGAGCGCGGCACCGCGCACACGCTCGGCTTCCGGCAATGACCCATCCTGGCGGAGCGCCGGGGCGGCGCGAAAACGCGTCAGCAAATGGCAAAGCTCGGCCAAATCCTGCAAAATCACCAAAGGATCGGCGCCCAATTCATGCGCGCGATCCATGATGCCAAGGGCGGCAGCAATATCACCGCCCATCAGCGCTTCCATCAAATCAATGATCATGGCGCGATCAGCCAGGCCCAGCATATCGCGCACCGCTTCCGCGCGTACCTCTGCTGCGCCGGATTGGCCAATCGCCTGATCCAGCAGGGAAAGCCCATCACGCACGGAACCATCGGCAGCGCGGGCAATCATGGCCAATGCGTCAGGCTCGGCCGTCACCGTTTCCTTGTCACAAATCCGCGCAAAATGCTGCGCCAGGCTATCTTGCGGGACGCGCCGCAACGCAAAGGTCTGGCACCGGCTGCGAATGGTGATCGGCACCTTGCGCAATTCGGTGGTGGCCAGAATGAAGGTGACACCCGATGGCGGTTCTTCCAAGGTTTTGAGAAACGCGTTGAAGGCCGCACCGGAAAGCATATGGCATTCATCAAGAATAAAAACCTTCTGCCGGCCTTGGCTGGCGCGGAAGCGCAGTGCCTCGCGCAATTCCCGCACATCATCCACGCTATTGTTGGAAGCCGCGTCCAGTTCCACCACATCCGGGTGCCGATCCGCCAGAATCGCCTTGCATTCCGGGCAAACACCGCAGGGGTCCGCCGTCGGGCCGCCCTTGCCATCCACGCCGATACAATTCAGCGCGCGGGCAATGATGCGCGCGGTCGTGGTTTTGCCGACCCCGCGCACGCCGGTCAGCAAAAAAGCATGATGCACGCGCCCTTGCGCGAAAGCATGGCGCAAAGTGCGCACCAGCACATCCTGCCCTATCAGATCATCAAAGCTCGTCGGGCGATATTTGCGCGCCAGCACCCGGTAGCCCGGCTGTTCCGCAGGCTTTGCCGCTGGCGCTGGCGGCGGTGCCGGGTCACCAAACAACCCCGGGCCTTCAGGCGCTGGCGGCTCAGGCAGGCCCGCTTCTTCCGGCGTGTCATCGCCAGGCGCGGGAAGCGGTGAGCCGAACATATCCGAAGCCATGGCGCGGGGCGGTCTTTCTTAACTCGCGATGATCGCGCGGGCGCGCGGTGGAAGGCCGACAAACGACCCGAGCAAGAACCCGTTACGGCTGCTTCCTTCCGGACCTGACCGGGTTGGCGAGGAGCCCGTCCGCCGCCGACCTTCCGAAAGCACCATATCATGTCCCGAGGGGCCAATGCCAATGGGGGGGCTTGGTTGCCCAGCGCCGGGGCCCGTGGCAGTTTCCCCCCATGCTTTCCATCCCCGCCAGCCGACCCAATGCCTATACGGGCAGCCCGCTAGACCGGGCATCCCATCGCCGAGAGGATCCCGCCTTCATTGAAGCGGCCCTGGCTGACCCCAATACGGTTTTCGCCCCCGTCTGGCGCGCCCGCAACCTGATGCGCGGCGTGGCGGAAGGCGCGCCCCAAGCCGTATTGCTGACCGCCGAGGCCGCCGGCGCGCTCCGCATGGCGGGCGGGCCCTGGGCCTGGTTGGGTGAATGGGAAGGCCGGCAGGTTTTCACGGTGGATTGCTCCACCGCGGATGACCCGATTCCCCTGCTGCCGGCGGAAATTGGCAGCTTTGCCGATCTGCGTCAGGTGGCCGGGCTGCTGCCGCCCGGTGAGGCAAGTGTGCTCGCCCATGCGCGCGGTCTGATGCATTGGCGCACAAAACATCGCTTTTGCGGGGTGTGCGGCGGCGTTTGTGAACCGCGCAGCGCCGGCCATGCCATGACCTGCACCGTCTGCAATGCGCAGCATTTCCCGCGCACCGACCCCGCCGTAATCATGCTGGTGGTGCGCGGCGATTCCTGCCTGCTGGGCCATTCGCAGCGCTTTCCGAATACCACCATGTATTCGACCCTTGCCGGCTTTGTGGAGCCTGGCGAAAGCCTGGAAGAAGCCGTGCGCCGAGAGGTTCAGGAAGAAACCAATGTGCGGGTGGGCGCGGTACGCTACCATTCATCTCAGCCCTGGCCGTTTCCGTCTTCCATCATGCTTGGCTTCCATGCCGAGGGGCTGAGTGAGGAAATCACCATTGACCCGGAAGAATTGCGCGATGCGCGCTGGTTCAGCCGCGATGATTTGCGCAATCATCAGCAGCTTGGCTTTTCCCTGCCGCGCGTTGATTCAATCGCGCGTCGGCTGATTGAGGATTGGTTGGCATCATGAAGGCAGTGGCGGCATTTCTGGTGGCCTTGGCGCTGGCGGGCTGCGCCGGCCAATCGCGCGAAGATATCTTCCCGCCCGATACCAGCGAAGATGCGGCGGCGTGTCGCGAGGAAGCGCGGCGCGATCCGGCGCTGAGGGATTTGCGGCACAGCATTTTCATCGGCTTTCAGGCGCAGGAAGAACGCGTGCGCAATGAAATCGTGGCGACGCAACGCCGCACCTATTTTGATTGCATGGCGCTGCGTGGCCATCCGCGCCAGGGCGGGGTGGAACGCGTCAGGCGCTAACAGGCTGCTGTACTTCATGGGCTGATTTCTGCCTTTATGATTCACGCTCGTCGCAATTGGTCGCGGTTGCAATGTCTGGTAATGACTCGGCGGTTGGTTCCTTGTTCAGCTAAGTTGATCTTGAAAAGCGTCTGCGCCCCGACCATCCGCTGAGAATTATCCGCAGCCTTGTGAACAGCGCGTTGAAGGAATCACGCGAATATATCGAAGCCTACGCCAAGCCGGGCTACCCGCGAAGGCGCTATTCTTGGAACCCTTGCGCTCAGCGGCGCCGCCGTTCTGTCAGTTAAGGGAGACGCTGGTCATCGAGATAGCTTTTGGCAGCGCCTTAATGGCCTTGATGCCTTACCAGAGCCATCGGTGCATATGTGTTTGGCCCCCCATGGCGCGTTCTGAGTTCGAATCTGCTTCCAGACCATGATTTCGGCCCATTACCCAATCCCGGGAAGCCTTTATCCGTTCATGCGCAGCGTCGCTCCTTTATAGTGACGTCGGGCCCGGTGGCTGGACTGGCCGCAAGGCCCATCGGTTTCTCTGAGTTTGGCGTCATGCTGCACGGCACTCCTTTGGACCCGGCGGGTACGCATTGGTGAGGCGACAGCCGCAGCGGCTAACAGTTCGAGGTTATGTCACCAAAAGCCCGCCCACATCTTGGCCGTGATAACAGTAACGCGCATGTCCATCCGGATGGTGTCCAACACTATCACGGACCGCCTGCCGGATTATTGCGGTCGCTAGGTGTGGCCGATGCGCCACTCAAAGCATGGTTCTCTTGGGGTTCGCGGCGGATGAGGATGCCGCCATCAGCCGAAACAGCCTGCCGCTCGTGTCACGAGGGTGACACTCAACTCCACCAGGGCCGGCTGCGTCCACCTGTCTTGATCTTCTTGGCTGTTGCCCATCACTATCGTCCACAATCGTCTGCTTTGAAATGAGCCCGCGGAACGACGTCACGCCAAGGATACGCAAATGACACTTGATTTGACCGCGACGCTCGCGCTTGCTGCGGCAATCCTTCTGGCTGGCCGCTTCTTGAATGGCATCATCAAGCCTTTGGCGCGCTACAACATACCGCAGCCGATTTCAGGCGGCTTGGCTTTTGCACTGCTTGCAGCGGCGCTTTACGCATGGTCAGGCGTTGTGATCGAAACTTCCGCGGTACTCCGCCCCCCTTTACTCCTGGCATTCTTCGCAACGGTGGGACTTTCCGCTGACCTCGCCCGGCTACGCCAGGGCGGCCCAAAGCTTCTGGTGTTTCTGGGCTGTGTCTTGCCATTTTTGGTGTTGCAGAATGCTGTTGGCACAGGCCTTGCCATTCTTTTGGATCAGCATCCGCTGATCGGGCTCATTGGTGGGTCCGTGACTTTGGTGGGAGGCCATGGCACCGGCGCAGCCTATGCGCGCATTTTCGAGGAAACCCACAGTCTAGTAGGCGTAATGGGGCTGGCAATGGCAGCCGCGACAATTGGCCTGGTCCTTGGCGGCGTGATTGGCGGCCCTGTGGCGCAATACCTGCTGCGTGGCCACGCAGCGGCTGATAAGAAGCCTGTTGACGCAGGACTTCAACGCAATGCGCCGGCAACCACAGAAGGCACCATCATTGCGACTTGCCTGGTTTTTTTCTGTTTGTTGGTCGGGGGCTGGTTGGCTTCAGCCAGTCAGAAGCTTCCCGTCGCGCTCCCCGATTTTCTTTGGTGTCTTTTTGCCGGGGTATTGGTGCGTAACCTTGCCGCTCCAGCAGTTCGGCTGCCACTTTCTGATTCCTCCATTGACCTTGTCGGCAGTATTGCCCTGGCGCTGTTTCTTGCGATGACCATGGCCACCATCCGGCTTTGGGAACTGGCGGCGCTGGCGGGACCGCTGCTGGCTATTGTTGCTGCGCAGGCCATTTTTGCGATGCTCTTCGCGGTTTTCGTCGTCTATCGCGTGATGGGACGGGATTATGAGGCGGCCGTTGCAAGTGCGGGCTTTCTTGGCTTTTCCATGGGGGCGACCGCGACGGCCATCGCCAATATGCAGGCGGTCGCAAACCGATATGGACCCGCCCCTGTCGCCTTTCTGGTTGTACCACTGACGGGAGCGTTCTTCATTGATCTCGCCAATGCCTTGGTGCTTACCGGCGCGATCAGCCTGCCGATCTACGGGGAGTAAACGCCATGCTCAGACGCTGCCTGGTTTTGCTGTCGCTGCTGATATGCATGCCCGCTCAGGCGATGCCGAACGAAGCTGCCTTGCGCGAAGTAATTGGGGAACGCATCGCAGCTTCCACAGCACCTGGCCTTATGGAAATCATCGACTTTCGCAGCATGGGTCAGGCACCGGACCCGAATGGCGATGCGCGGATTGCGTATTTTTCGGCGCGTCTTCGCCTCAGGCAGGATCATGAATTTGGTGCCTGGGATGGGCAGAATCTACAGGCTCTGGCAACAGCCTTGGGCGCAGGACCGCGCGCCATTACCGGAGCGAAGCGGGAAGGCAATCGTGCCGGCGATGTCTTGCGAGTGAATGGTGCATTACGATTGCGCGAGGAAGCAGGGCGCTGGGTACCGCTCGCCGCAATACCCGAAGGCGGAAGCGCCACGGCATTTGATAGCCAGGGTGCACGCGCAGAACGGCTGCTTGCCGCCATTGGCACAGCCTTGACCGCCGGCGAACAGGCGGCAGGCGGGCGTGTGGTGCCTGTCATTGAACAGGAACTTGCCCTGGCTTGGCGCAATATTGAGGCGCGGCAGGCACGGCTGCGTAATGGCTTGCCCTTGGCTGGTGGTGCTGCAGGGTCTGAATACGCACGTCTCGCGGATGCGATGGTACGCCTGCCTTCCGGGCCCGGCCTGGGACGGGTTATTGCCCTACCTTCAAGCGGTAGCGTGGAAAACATTCGACTATTGCATGAGGGAACAGCAGCAATTGCCATAACGCAAGCCGATGTCGCATTGCGTGCCATGAGGGGCGGCGCAGCCGAATGGGGTATTCCAGGAATGCCTGGGCTACGCGCTTTGGCTGCGCTTTACCCTGAGGCAGTGCATGTGATCGTGCCGGCCACTTCTGCCGCGCGCGACATGCGTGCCTTGCGCGGATTGCCAATTGGTGTCGGCGCCAAGCAGTCTGGAGCGCGTGTGACGGCCGAAGACATTTTGGCGTCGCATGGATTGGATGCCGCATCCACGCCGCGCATCATCATCCCTCCTGAAGAAGCAGCCACTGCGCTACGAAGCGGGCGAATAGCCGCCCTCATTTCCGTGAACCTGGCGCCAGCGCAAGCGATCCTTCGTCTTGCGGATAGCGTTCCAATTCGAATCCTGGCGCTTGAGGAGCCAGCCATTGAACGTCTGACAAGGCCGGAATGGGGTCTCACACGACTGGCCATTCCCGCGCGCAGCTATCCCCAACAGACAGAAGCCATACCCACCGTCGCGACAGTGGCAACCCTGGTCTCACCCGGCACATTGACCGCCACGGAAATCGCCGCACTGCTGAACAGGCTGTTTGCGGGCCAGGGTGCGGCGACGGATGGCGGTGCAGCGGCGCTCATGATCCAACGTGAACATGCGAAGAACACGCAGCCCCTGCCATTGCATTTGGCTGCGGAGCGCTTTTTCAGCATGAAGACACAATAATCGTTGCGCAAAGCCTTGGTGTCTTAATGCTTGGGGATTGTAAGCCTGTGAAGGTTTAGTTAAACATCGCGTTCAATAAGTCGCCTCACGCCGATGCAAGTTCCCGTGTCTTCCACCCGATGCTACATCGAAAATTGTAACATGAGCCTTCGCGCAGATCCGCGAGGCACTATTTAGGGAGAGCCAAGAAATGGAATTGAGACTGGATGGCGGCGTCGCCATTGTGACGGGTGCAGGCGCCGGCATTGGCCGCGCATCTGCCGAGACCTTGGCGCGCGCGGGTGCGGCTGTTCTGGTGAGCGACCGGGATGCCGAGACAGCCTCTCAGGTAGCCCAGGAAATCGTCGCGGCGGGCGGCAAGGCCCATGGCGTGGCGTGCGACGTGACACAGGAAGCCGCCCTGCAATCCCTCGTGGCCACCGCGATTGAACATTTCGGCAAGATCACCATTCTGGTGAATAATGCGGGCGGCGGCGGGCCAAAGCCGTTCGACATGCCCATGGCCGATTTTGAGTGGGCCTATCAGCTCAATGTGTTTTCCGGCTTTCGCCTTTGTCAGCTTTGCGCGCCGCATATGCAGGCCGCGGGTGGGGGCGCGATCGTCAATATCACCTCAATGGCTGGCGAGAACAAGAACCGCCGCATGGCATCCTACGGGTCGTCCAAGGCGGCGCAAAATCACTTGACCCGCAACATCGCCTTCGATCTGGGTCCGATGAATATTCGCATCAATGCCATCGCACCGGGTGCTATCCGCACAGCGGCCTTGGGCAGCGTGCTGACGCCTGAGATGGAAAAGACCATGCTGAAGCATACGCCTCTCGGCAGACTTGGTGAGCCTTCTGACATCGCGAATGCCGTGCTCTTTCTTGTCTCGCCGCTTTCCAGTTGGATGAGTGGGCAGATACTGACCGTCAGCGGCGGCGGTGTGCAGGAATTGGATTAGGCCCATATCGGCGGCATATGAACGCCGCTTATGGGCATTACTCACATGATGGCTGAGCCGCTCGCCGGGGCGGGTCAGCCCATGCTTCGGCGAGATAAGCGCACAAAACTTCTGTGTATGTTGGGTGAACACGCATGCACCGGAGATAAGTCGCGCTTCTTCAATAAAGGGCAAGGACAGCAATTTCCTTCATGCTGAGCCGGCCCGGTTTCCCGTCAACCCCGTTGAATCAAAGGAGATTCCTTCATGCCAAATTATGATCCCTTAGCCGAATTCCGTATGGATGGGCATGCGGTGCTCATTACCGGCGGCGCGCAGAATATTGGCGCCGGTGTCGCCAAAGGCCTTGCTGGCGCTGGCGCCAAGGTCATGATCGCCGATCTGAACGGCGACAAGGCGAAGGAAACGGCCGCCGAAATCGCCGCACTTACTGGCGGCCATGTGCTCGGCACAAAATGCGATGTGACCAATGAAGCCGATATTCAATCCGTTGTAAGCGCCACCGCAGAAGCCTTCGGGGGCATATCAACGCTGGTGAATAATGTGGGCTGGGGCGCTGTGAATCCGGACCCATTGGCGGTGAGCGCTGAGGATATGCTCGCCTCCTACAAGTTGAACACTATCAGCGCCTATCGGATGAGCGCCGCCTGCGCGCCGCATCTGTTCAAGGCCAAGAATGCGACCATCACCAATAGCGGCTCGTTCTCCTCGGCTATTCCGGCCTATCCCATCCTCGCCTATTCCACCGCGAAGGCCGGGTTGAACCAGCTCATGATCAGCCTTGCGCATGCGCTGGCGCAAAAGGTTCGCGTCAATTCCGTCTTGATCGGCACCATCATCACGGCGGGCTATGCCTCGGCCGGGATTGATGCGGCGACGCAAGAAAAAATGATGCACCCGGACAATCTTACGGGGCGTCCAGGGCGGCCTGAGGATATTGCCAATGCGATGCTCTGGCTTGCCTCGCCGGCCGGGTCATGGGTCAGCGGCCAGATCATCAATGTGCATGGCGGCGGTGCTGTCTATCGGCTGATGGGGCACTGAAGCATGGCGCGGCGCTGGTTCCATATTGTCCTGCTGGGGGCGCTGGCCCTTGTGCAGATCAACTGGGCCAGCGTCATGGCGCAAACCTCCGGGGCCGCGGGCCAGACAGGCCCCGGTACGGTTCCGCTGGCGAGTGGTGCCGCGGGCGCGCGGGTCACGGCGGTAGAGGTCCAACTGCGCCGCAGCGGCGGGAATGCCACACGGGATGAAGCGCTTTCCAGCGTGTTGCGATCAAGCCTCTCGCCATTGGTTGGGCGCGGTTTCAGCCAGGTCGAGGTTGAACGGCGCCTGGCGCCGCTGCGCGCACGCATGGGGACGGGCAGCATAAGCTGGCGGCTTTTGGGCGATGGGCCAGATGGCAGCGTTATGCTGCGCGTTGACCTGGACACGTCACTTGCTGATTTGCCGCCCGATGCCGCGACAGGGCTCTTGAGCGACGCCGGTGAAGGCTTCCCGGTGCTTTGGCGTGATTCGCGAAGCCTTTTGATGAGCCCTGTGTCCGGCGGGTTTGGCCTCTATTCGGATGGCAATCCTTGGTTTGGCCAACCATCCCTGTTCAATAATCGCAATCCGCTGGCACGGCAGCTACCTGGTGGCCGCGCCACTTGGACCGAAGGCTATGTCGAGGCTGGGCTTGCCGGGGCCACTCAGCAGGGCTTTCTGCCGCTTTACCTCTTTGGCGAATTTTCGGTTTTGTCATCCTGGTCGTTAGGGCAGGACATCTTTCGCGATGATCCGCGCTCAGTCACCGGCATCGAACGCGCCTATGCCGGCTTCACCTGGGTTGATCCGGATACGGGACACAGCCTTACCCTGTCCGCTGGGCGACAAGTCTTTACCCTGAATGACGGCTTTCTGATCAATCAGGTGAAGGGGTCAACAAACGCGGGCGGCAGGGCCGCGCTTTATCTTGGGCCGCGTCTTCGCAACGAATTTTCGACGATACTTCATGCCAAGGCGGATGATTGGACGTTCCAGGCATTCTATATCGATCCCGATGAAATCACGGCGGTTGATTCCAGAACCACCTTTCTGGGCGCCAATCTGAAACGCGATATCACCAGTACGTTTTCCCTTGACGCAAGCTTCATCACCATTCCGCAATCCAATTCAAACCTTGCAAATCCGCAAGGATTGAAGCTCTCGCGGGAAGGCATCCGCACCGTCGCCGCCCATGCCTTGTGGCGCGAAGCTATAACCTTGCCGGGGCTATGGCTTGAAGGGGAAGTGGCCCATCAATCAAGCGATGAGATCGATATGTCGGCCTGGGCGGGTTACGGGCTGATTGGGTATCACGCGCGGGAACTACCCTGGCGGCCCAGCCTTTCCTATCGCTATGCGGAATTTTCGGGCGATGACCCATCAACCCGGCGATATGAGCGGTTCGATTCGCTGCTTTCGACCGGTCTTGGGATTTGGTTGCAGGGCATCAATTTTGGCAAGCTCACGTCAAATTCAAACCTTGTTACGCATCGCGTTCAATTCAATGTCGCACCGCGCCCGGACCTGAATGTGACATTTGACTATCATTTGCTGCGCGCCGCGGAAACACAGAATGCGGGTGGAAATCCCGCCTTGGCGACGCTGCGTTCATCTGATTTGGGGCAGGAGTTTTCCCTTTCGGCGCGCTGGTCAATAACGCGGCAGCTTTATCTTCAATGTGTCGCATCAATTGCTCTACCTGGAAAGGCGTTAAGCGATATTGGCGCGGACCGCCCTTGGACCACATTGCAGGCAAGCCTTTATTGGACCTTGTGAAAGGCATAGGGTGAGGATGACCATGACAACTTCCCAGATGAACACCCCCATGCAGCCGCCCAAGATCCTACAAGGGGCCATCGTGAGTGGGTTGATCAATGCGGTCATCAATGGCGCCATCCAGTTCTTCCTGATGCGGGCTTCCAGCAGTATTCCGCTTACCGTCAACGAAATTGTGAATGATCGCCACACTGTTCTCGGCGCTGCCGTACCACTTGCCGTAAGCCTTGCGATGATCCTGACCGTGGTGGCCTATACAACGATCAAGACGCCCAAGCGGCCTTTCTTTCCGTCCGTATTCTGGCTCACCATCAAGCACGGCATTTTTGCCTTCGGCCTGGTCGTTGCCGGTGCCGTGGTATGGCAACGCTTCATGGGTGAAATTGAAGTGTCGCTTGCCGTGGCCGTGCTGCTGCTTGGAGTTATCGCCGGCATTGCCGCAGGCATTGTGAATTACATGACCATGACGGCCAGCCTGATCTCCTCCAAAGCGTAATGGAATTGATGTCGCTCTAGGTCCTGTGGACTCTAGGGATTCCCCAATTTTTTGATATGTGATTCAAGGTGCTTTTTTGGGGGCACCTATGGGGGTTTTGGACCGGCTGGTATTGAGCGACGATGCCTGGGAACGGATGGCGCCATTGATTATCGGTCGCCCTGATCAGAAAGGTTCGACTGGGCGCGATAACCGCATGTTTGTTGACGGGGGTGCTATGGATTGTGCGCACTGGTTCACCGTGGCGCGATCTACCGGAAGCCTTTGGCGAGTGGAACAGCGTATTCCGCCGCTTTAGCCGCTGGAGCCAAAAGAGTGTTTGGCTTCGCATTTTCGAAGCCATGGCTGACGATCCGGATTTTGAATACCTGATCGTGGACAGCACCATCATTCGCGCCCATCAACACGCTTCCGGCGCGAAAAAGGGGGGGCTGAAGATCAGGCCCTGGGCCGTTCGCGCGGCGGGTTGAGTACGAAAATCCACATGGCTGTGCGCGGTTTGGGCGGCCCGGTGCGATTTGTCCTCACTGGGGGCCAACGTGGGGATTGCCCTCAGGCCCATCGGCTCATTGAGGGGCTTCCCACCGATGTTTTTATTTGCTGATGCCGCCTACGATGCTGATCCACTACGCGAAGCTATTGCGGAAAAAGACGCCATTGCAGTTATTCCGAACAACCCATCCCGTGCGAAAAAGCATCCTTTTGACAGGCATCTCTACGCGCAGCGTCATTTGATCGAGTGCTGCTTCAGCAGGCTAAAGCAATTCCGGCGCGTCGCAACGCGTTACGAAAAAACAGCAAGAAACTACCTCGCCGTCGTGAAACTCGCAGCTACCATACTGTGGTTAAGATAAGTGTCCGCAGGCTCTAAGGCCGCCAATCAGCCTCGGTCGCGGCTTCCACGCGATTGCGTCCCAATGACTTCGCCCGGTACATGGCCGTATCTGCAGCGGCAATCAGCGATGGGGCTTCAGTATTGCTGCCGGCCAGGGCACTGCCGATACTCACTGTGACCGGCAGCTTGGCTTGGCCAAGGTCAATCGGGCGATGATCAATGGCCGCACGCAGCCTTTCGGCGATGACGGCGGTTTCCTCAGCGCCGGCGCCAGACATCACCACCAGGAATTCCTCCCCGCCATATCGCGCGACAATATCGGAAGCCCGCACATGCTCACGCAGTCGTGCCGCCACTTCACGCAGGGCAGCATCACCCGCCGCATGACCGTAATAATCATTGAGCGGCTTGAAGCGATCCACATCAATCATCAGGACGCCGCAGGCGGTGCCTGCCCTTAGCAGGGACTCCAGATGGCGAAAGACATAACGGCGATTGCGCAGGCCCGTCAGCCCATCCGTCACCGCCAATTCAAGTGAGCGATCAAATTCCGCCCTCAGCCGCAGTTGATAGCGTCGCCGCCGCACCTGATTGCGCACACGCGCGCGCAATTCTTCTTGATTGATCGGGCGCAGCACGTGATCGGATGCACCCAGTTCAAAGGCGCGCAGCACCAGATCGCGCTGCGCATCATCGGCAATCAGCATCAGCGGCAAATCACGCGTTTCTGCCTCGGCGCGCAAGCGTGACGCAAGGCGCAGCGGATCGCCCTCCCGCATGGGCAGAGAGGTCAGCACCAGATCATAATGCGCCTTAGGGTCCTGCAACCTGGCCCAGACGGTTTTTTCATCGCGGAATTGTTCAAGCGCCATGCCATCGGCCAACAGCGCGCTGGAAAGTGCTGCAGCCTCAGCGGCATTATCCGAAAGCAGAAGAACTTTCGCACCCTCAAAATCCTCGGGCGGCGCGCTTGGCGGCTCAAACCCCAGATCGCGCACCGTCTCCGCCCGAAGGCGCCAGGCATCCAGCACCTGCTTCACGCGCAGCAGGGCCCGCAGCCTGGCGAAAAGCGTCGCCTGATCCACCGGCTTCACCAGGAAATCATCCGCCCCGGCATCAAGGCCGCGCACGCGCTCACTTTGGTCATTGAGTGAGGTGACCATGACCACCGGGATATGCGCTGTGGCCGGCTGGGCCTTCAGGCGCCGGCAGGCCTCAAACCCATCCATCACCGGCATCAGCACATCCAGAAGGATGATGTCGGGAGACCAGCGCTGGGCAAGTGTGATCGCCTCGGCGGCTGAGGTGGCGCCCAGAACCTCAAAATACTCATCCTGCAGCCGGGCTTCGAGCAGCTTGCGGTTGGGCAGGCTGTCATCCACCACCAGAACGCGCGCGGTCATGCGGAGGCCGATCCCTCACAGGATCGCCCGGCAAACGGAACCGCCGATGATGCCCAGGCGTAGCGGTGGCGCAAAGCGGGGTGAATGCTTCCCATGCGGGAAATATGTCCCGAAACCGCGCGCAAGGATAGAGCGACCAAAGGGTTTTGCCCGCCCGCCTCAGGCGCTGGCCAGCACGGCTTCCCGCCCATCCTGATGGCGCAAATGCGCGATCAGCCTGGCGCTTGGGCTTTGGCGGAGCTTCACGGCCTCTTCCAGGCCCCGGGCAGCGATGGCCTGGCGCAGCGCATCCATATCCGGGTGCTGTGCCTCAAACCCAGTCAGTCGCCAACCGGAATCGGGAATTTGCGCGGCGGCGCGCGCGCCATCCCATTGAATCAAGGGCGGGATCAGATTGCCCATATCCTGGCGCTGCGGCGGAAAGGCCATGCGCCAGGAAAGCGCCCCGCGGCGCATGGCGCGCACTTCCCCGGCATGGGAGGCACCAAGCCGCGCCACCACAGCTTCAATCGCCGGGGTTGCCGCAACATAGGCAATCAGTTGGGGTTCGGCCTCCAGCGCGAGTTTCAGCGCTGAGTCGTCCAGATCGAAGGGCCGGGGATGGGCCGGCGTGCCCTGGGCGGGGTCGGGGGCGATGATTTCGATGTATTGGTCAGGCCCAAGGCCGAGCAGCATATTATGCGTGCCAACGCCCGGATGCGCCCCGCCAGGAACCGGGCGCGCGCCCAAATGCCGTTCCAGCCAGGCGGCGCCAGCTTCAAGCGTGGCAGCGCCAATTACCAGATGATCAATCTCAGCCATCATACCCCCAAAGCCGCGTCCTGTTGCGCTGCGCGGCTGATATTGTTGCGCCGCACTTGAAGCGCAGCCTTCACGTTATGCCAAGGGGCAGAGCGCGCATATTGAGGAAGATCAAGAAACCGCGCGCTGGCTGGATGGCTGGCCGACCCATCCAATTGACCTGCGGCGTGCTTTTGGGCGTTTTGTCTTGTGTCTCGCAAAGGAGCACCGGCATGACGCAACCTGGGCCGAAAATCGCCGAAACCTTCATTCATCCAAGCGTTAAACTGCGCGAGGTACAGATTGGCGCGCGTTGCGAGATTCTGGAACGGTCTTCCCTGGCATATGCGACGCTTGGCGATGCGTCCTATCTTGGCCATGACTGCCACGTGGCGGATGCCCAGATCGGAAAATTCTGCGCCATAGCGGCTTGCGTCAGGATCGGCCCGCCCAATCACCCCACGGGTCGTCCGGCGCAGCATCGCTTCACTTATGTGCCGGAATATTATGATGCGACGAAGCAGCGCGACAGCGCGTTTTTTGCCGAACGGCGCGCGGCGCGTGTGACGATTGGCCATGATGTCTGGATCGGCCATGGCGTCACGGTGCTGGCTGGCGTGACGGTGGGTGATGGCGCGGTGCTGGGCGCCGGTGCGGTGGTGGCGCGCGATGTCGCGCCTTACACGATTATGGGCGGCGTGCCGGCGCGCATGATCAAGGAACGCTTCCCGCGTGATATCGCCGCACGCTTGCAAGCCATCGCCTGGTGGGATTGGCCCTTTGAGGTGATCATGGCCCGGCTTCAGGATTTCCAGCAGGAGGATATCGTGGCGTTTTGCGATAAATGGTCGGGGTGACGTGACCCGCCTACGCGGATCACACCACCATCACTCCCGCCAGGGATGGAGATTCCACAAGGCCTGATAGCGCGTCCGCAGCGCCAAAAGCTCCGCCCGATAGGCATCGGGGGCAAGGAAGCGCAGCGGCAGGAATTGCTGATCGGCAAGCTTCTGGAATTCGGGGTTATCCACGGTCTTTTTCACTGAATCCGCCAGCCGCGTGATGATTTCGGTCGGCATGCCGCCAGGTGCGGCCATGCCGCGCATGGAACCTTCCACCACATCAAAGCCCAATTCGCGCAGGGTTGGGATGGTGGGCGCGCGGTCCCAGCGGGTTTCACCCATTTGCGCAATGGGATGCAGTGTCCCCTGGCGCAAATCATTCAGCCCTTCCGCGACATTCATCACCGCGAGTGGAATGGTACGCGACAGCACATTCTGCTTCACCTGAGACGAACCTGCGAAGGGGATATGCAGGAATTTCGCGCCCGAAGCGCGTTCCAAGGCCAGCATTGCCAAATGATCATCTGAACCAATGCCGGTGGTGCCATAGCCAATCGTGCCCGGATTGGCGCGCGCCGCCGCCAACAGATCAGCCAGCGTCTTATAGGGGCTATCCGGCAATACCCACATGCCGCCCGGATCATCGACGATATTGCCAATCAGCGAAAAATCTTCGAGTGCATAGCGCGCACGTCTTTCGATCGGGATGGTCACGATATTGGGCGTATTGATGAAACCGATCGTATAGCCATCAGGCCGCGCGCGGGCCAATTCGGAAAAGCCGATCTCCCCACCCGCACCGGGACGGTTCAGAACCACAACTGGCTGCCCCAGATCGGCTTCCATGAAGCGCGCAATGGTGCGCGCGGCGACATCAGTCCCACCGCCGGCAGCAAAGGCGACAATCATGGTGATCTGCCGATCCGGCCGCCAGCCACCTTGCGCACGGGCGATGCCAGGGGTGGCAAGGGCGCTGGCGATCAGCGCGCGACGTGAAAGCTTCATGGTGACCTCCCGGTTATTTTGACGATCCAAGCACAAACGCCGCGCATGAAAAAGGCCGCCCGGAATGACCCGCGCGGCCTTTTTTCGAAGCGTGGCTTCAAGCCTTAATCAGCCGCCAGCGCCATGCGATTGCGGTTCAGAATGCCCATCACGTGATCTTCCGCCGCATCCACAACCCTTTCGGTCTGTTCCGGCGTGAAGACATGACCAGCCCCGGCCATGACGCGATAATCAATGCTGACGCCCTTCTGCGTGTTCAGCTTTTCCACCAGCTTCTTCACGGAAATTTCCGGCACCAATTCATCATCGGCGCCATGCAGGATCAGCCCGCCGCAGGGGCAAGGGGCGAGGAAGCCGAAATCATAATGCGAAGCCGGCGCGCTGATGGAAACAAAGCCACCCATTTCCGGACGGCGCATCAGCACCTGCATGCCGACATAGGCACCAAAGGAATAGCCCAGCACCCATTGCGAAGACGCGTTGGGGTTCACGGTTTGCAGGAAATCCAGCCCCGCGCAGGCATCGGAGATTTCGCCAATGCCGCCATCATAGCGGCCCTGGCTGCGCCCCACGCCACGCATATTGAAGCGCAGCACGGAAAAGCCGAGCGCCTGCATACGCTGATACAGCGCATGAATGACGCGGTTATTCATGGTGCCGCCATGGAGCGGATGCGGGTGCAACAAAAGCGCCGTGGGGGCATTCGGGCGCTTGGAATGGTGGTAGCGTCCTTCAAGCCGGCCATCAGGCCCGGCGAACATTACTTCTGGCATGGTCTTCTTCTGTCCATTCCATTCTTGGCCGGTGCGGGGTTCACGCATCATCGCCCACGGGGGATGAGCGATGCGAACCCAGCGGCACCGGCGCCGCATTTGAGGGAAACCAAAGCCTACGACCAGGATACGCTTTGATCGCTCACTTGCCGAACGCGGAAATCTTGACCGCCAAGATCGGCAAACCTAGCTTTCATTGCCACGGGAGCGCCGCGGCATCCTATCGCCGAGGTGCCGCCGAAGCCGCCACCCCGATGCCTCAGAGGGGTTTCCCGTCCCTCAGAGGAACCCGTTATATAACGATCGAGACTGGAAATTCCTAATGTTTTCATGCCGGGAGTCGCGATTTTTTTGCCCCCCTCTTTTGGTGTCAGGTTGGGCTGACAAATGAGGCTCTCAACCCGTGGTCGCTATGCTGTCATGGCGCTCGCCGAAATGGCGCGGCGGGAGGCTGGGCAGACCGACCCGATGGAGGCGCGTCCAGCCTCCATCGCCGATATCGCCGCTGCCCAGCACCTCTCAGCGGCCTATCTGGAGCAGCTTTTTGGCCGGCTGCGCCGCGCTGGGCTGGTGGAATCGGCCCGCGGGCCGGGGGGCGGCTATCGGCTGCTGCCTACGCCCGAGCACATCACCATCGCCGCCATCATAGATGCGGTGGAAGAACCGATTTCGGCAACCAGGTGTGAGGAAGGGAACCCAGGCTGCCTGGCGGGCCAGCGCTGCGACACCCATGATCTTTGGGCGGAATTGGGCGGGCAGATCAGGCTTTTCCTGGCCGGGGTGACGCTGGCCGATGTGCTGGCCGGGCGGGTTTTGGGTCGCGCCGCTGCCCCCCTGCCCCCAGGCTGACCTGCCATGCCCCGCCTTTACCTGGACGCCAATGCGACCGAACCCATGCGCCCCGAAGCCATCGCCGCCATGGCTGAGGCGATGGCCTTGCCGGGCAATCCATCCTCGGTCCATGCCGAAGGCCGCGCCGCGCGGCGCATATTGGAAGAAGCGCGGGAGGCGATTGCGGCGCGATTCGGGGCGCGCGGGCGGGATGTGGTGTTCACCTCGGGCGGGACTGAGGCAAATGCCTTGGCCCTGCGCGGCCTTGCTGCCGGGCGGCGAGTACTGGTGGGCGCGACGGAGCACCCAGCCGTTTTGGCGGCGGCTGGGCCGGATGCCGAAGTGATCCCCGTGCTGGCCGATGGCACCCTGGACCTTGCAGCGCTGGAAGCGGCGTTGGGCGCGGGCGGCCCGGCCCTTGTCGCTGTCATGGCGGCCAATAATGAAACCGGCGTGCTGCATCCCGTGGACGCCATCGCGGAACTCTGCCGGGCGCATGGTGCGCTTTTGCATCTGGACGCTGTGCAAATGCCGGGGCGCTTGCCCTTCGCGCTCGGCCCCGCCGATGCCATGGCGCTTTCCGCCCATAAGCTTGGCGGCCCCAAGGGGGTTGGGGCGCTGATCCTCCGCCCCGGTTTGGACCCCGCACCAATCCTGACCGGCGGTGGGCAGGAATCCGGCCGGCGCGGCGGGACCGAGGCGCTGCCGGCCATCGCCGGCTTCGCCGCCGCCATCGCCTGCCCTTTGCCGGAAGGCCTGGCCGCGCTGCGCGATGCGATCGAGGCCGGCGTCAAGGCGCTGGCGCCTGAGGTGGTTATCGCTGGCTTCGCCGCACCGCGCCTGCCCAATACGACCAGCCTGATCCTGCCTGGCGTGGCGGCGGAAACTCAGGTGATTGCGCTGGATTTGGCCGGGGTTGCGGTTTCCGCCGGCGCCGCCTGTTCATCGGGCAAGGTGCGGCAATCCCATGTGCTGGCGGCGATGGGCTATGGGGCGGAAGCGGCCTGCGCGATCCGCGTTTCGCTGCCGTGGAATGCGGGGACGGATACGCTTGCGCGGTTCTTGGACGCATGGGGCGCAATGCGCGCAAGGCTGCGCGGGCGCGGGCGTTAGGCAAGGCTTCCGTCAGGGCGTGTTGAAGAGCGCCAGGATGGACGCCAAGTCGGCGGCTCCAGAAAGAATGACATCTTCGCCGGTACCGCCATTGATCATGTCCGTCGTACCATCACCGACCAGCGTGTCATCCCCTGCGCCACCCATCAGCGTATCGGCGCCTGTGCTGCCGCGAATACTATCATTCCCATTGCCGCCATGCATGAAATTGTCGCCGTCCGTACCAATCAGCGTATCGAAGCCAGCGCCGGACAAGACCGCTTCGAAGCCGGCAAAGGTTTCATCTGACATACCAGTCGTGAGCCCGGTTTGCAGGTCCATCAAAAAGCTCACCGAACTGCGGGCGCTTCGGTCCAAGGTATCACTGCCCGCGCCACCAATACCGATGCGGGTATTGAAGGTGTCAATGATATAGTCGTTCCCCGCGCCACCATCCAATGTATCGGCGCCGCCGTTACCGCCTCTCAGCGTATCGTCACCAGAACCGCCAACCAGAAGGTTGGCAGCACTATTGTCCAATATGCTGTCATTGCCGTTGCCAGAAATGACCGCTTCGAATTCGGTGTAGCTTTCGCCGGTGAAGTTGGTGGTTCCGGTCTGCAGGTTGACCTGATAACTGCCACTCCAGGCGGTTGTATCCAGCGTATCATTGCCGCTGCCGCCGATCGCGATATCCGTACCAAGCACCGCGTAGATGTAGTCATTCCCATCGCCGCCCAAAGCGCGGTCAGCGCCACCGCCACCATTTATCGTATCATCGCCAGCACCGCCGAGGAGTGTGTTGGCGCCCGTGGTGCTGCCCAGCAG
>JADCFQ010000039.1 GCA_020249435.1 Roseomonas sp.
CGCACCCGCTTTTCAAGATCAACATAGCTGAACAGGGAACCAGCCACCGCGTCATTGCCACGCATCGCAACCTCGACCAAATGCAACGACAGTGAATCATAAATACGCAAATCAGGCTACGAATTTCAGCAGCCTGCTAGAGCGTGTTGCGTTCACATATGTTCACGCCACCCGCTCTACCTCGTTGTTTTTCGAGCATCTTCACGCGTTCAGATTTTCCATCTGAACGCGATCTGCTCTAACGCCGCCGCAGCACTGCTTCGCGTGCCAGCGCCATCACGGCGGCGCGCGCAATCACCTGATCCGGCATGCCGGTGGTTTTGGTTTGGCGTTCGGCTTCCATAAGTGCCTCTCCGGCGGCGGCGAGGGCTGGCGCGGGCCATAAGCGTAGCGCCCTTTCGAAAGCCGGGCGGCTTTTGAAAAACACAGGGGGCCGCAGCGAAGATAGCGCATCGCCAGGGCTTGATCCCTTCGCCACGGCAAGTGCCGCCAGATGCAAGCGCTGCACATGCCTGAGTGCCGCGCGCACCACTTGCACTGCCGCCGCGCCTTCGGCAAAGGCCTGATCCAGCGCGCGATCCGCAAGCGCCGCATCGCCCGATGTTGCCGCAAGCAACGCCTGGTCAAGATCAAGCGTGGAGCCCTCAGCAATGCAGGCAATGGCGTCTTCTTCCGTCGCGCGTTTGGCGGGGCCGACATAAAGCGCCAGTTTTTCCACTTCCTGGCGGATTTGCAGGCGGTTTTCGCCAAGCCGCGCGGCCATGAAGGCAAGCGCGCTGCTATCCGCTGCAACACCGCGTTCCTTCAGCATGCGGCCAATACTGGCTTCAAGCTCCGCACCCGTTTCGGGGTAGCAGGCAATCACGGCCGCCGCGTCATTCGCGCGTTCCAAAGCAGGGCGGAGGCCCTTATTGCCGGCCAAGGCGCCAGCTTCGAGCAATACAATCCCAGGGCCGGGGCCAGCCAGCGCTGCCTTGGCAGCGTTCGCGAGGCCATCTGTTGCGTCACGCACCCGCACCAGGCGCCGCCCGCCGGTAAGCGCAGGTTGCGCGGCTTCCCCGGCCAGGATGCTGGTGTCACGGCTGGCGGCGTCGCGCGGCACCTCCACCAGGCCGAAAGGATCATCGCCCACCACAGCGCGGGTGAGGTGATCCGCCCTTTCGCGCACCAGCCCCAGATCATCGCCATAGATCAGCACAATGCGCGTGGCGGCCGGCGGATCGGAAAGAAAGCCCGCAATGCGCCGCGCATCAATCTTGGCCATGATCAGGCCGGCGCCGTGCCTTGAGGTGCACCGCTGAAATGAATGGCCAGCCGTTCCAGGATTTGCTGCGCCAATTGTTCGATCAATTGGCGTTCCATGGTATCGCGGGCGACATCGGCGGCGAAGAACTGGTTTTCCGGAATGTCATAGGCGTCGGATGCGCGTTCAGTGCCACGCGCGATTTCCTGCGGTGGCGCCGCACGATCAAACAGCAACCAATTGGCCGTTGCAGTGAAGCGCACGCGGCTTGGAAAACCATCGCGGCGAAACCCCTGCAGCTCGAAGCCATAGGCGAGCCCGACGCGCAGATCATATTTTGGCGGAACACCTGCCCGCCCCTTAGGTGCCAAGCCCTGTTCCAGGCGCCGGCGTAGCAATTGCCCATGCCGTTCGAGCATCAACCCGACCTTCACGGCTGCAAGCGACTCTGCGACCTTCGCATCTTCCGGCCCGCTGCCCTGGCCATACATGGGCCGAAAGCCGCAACCCGCCGCCAACAGCGGCAGGCCAAGCGCAATAAGGGCGCGTCTAGATGACAAAATTCACCACCCGTCCTGGCACGTGGATGCGCTTTTTGATCGGCTTGCCGGCAAGCGCGCGTTGCACGTTTTCCTCGGCCTCTGCAGCCGCGAAAATCGCTTCCTCGCTCGCACCCACCGGCACTTCGATAGTGGCGCGGAGCTTGCCCAGAACCTGCACGGCAAGCGTCACGCTTTCCGCAACCAACAACGCGGCATCGGCTTCCGGCCAGGGGAGTTCAGCGACCAGCGCCGCATCATTTGGCCGCAGTAGTGACCAAACTTCCTCAGCCAAATGAGGCATCATCGGCGCAGAAAGCCGCGCCAGCATCTCAAGCGCTTCCCGCTTTGCCCCAACGGGCGCATCCTTCGCCGCTTCAATGGCATTGGCGAATTCATAAAGGCGCGCGACCGCGACATTGAAGGCGAAAGTCTCCAGAGCCTCGGTCACCGTTGCAATGGCGCGATGTGTGGCACGCCGCAGCGCCTTGCCGGCTTCTTCCGGCGCCGTGCCTGCGGGTGGCAGGCTGGGGAGTGCCGCTTCCACAATGCGAAATACGCGCTGCGTGAAGCGATAGGCGCCAGCAACACCGGATTCGGTCCATTCCATATCGCGTTCGGGTGGATTGTCGGAAAGGATGAACCAGCGCGCGGTATCGGCGCCGTATTTCGCGATGATCGCACCCGGATCCACCGTATTGCGCTTGGATTTGGACATGGCCTCAACCCGGCCAATCGTGACAGTTTCGGTGCTGCCCTTCACGGTTGCGCTGCGCGTGCCATCGGTGGCAACGGCGAAGTCCACTTCCTCAGGGTAAAGCCAGCGGCCATCAGCGCCCTTGTAGCTTTCATGCTGTACCATGCCTTGCGTGAAAAGGCCGGCGAAGGGCTCATCCACGGAAAGATGGCCGGCTTCCTTCATGGCGCGGGAGAAGAAGCGCGAATAGAGCAAATGCAGGATCGCATGTTCAATGCCGCCGATATATTGATCAACCGGCAGCCAAGCATCCACCGCGCCCTTGGTCACTGGCTCCGCCGCGCGCGGCGAACAGAAGCGCGCATAATACCAAGACGAATCAACGAAAGTGTCGCAGGTATCGGTCTCCCGCCGCGCGGGCTTCGCGCATTTCGGGCAAGCCACATGCTTCCAGCTTGGGTGATTATCCAAGGGATTGCCGGGCTTGGCGAAATCCACATCATCAGGGAGGCGCACCGGCAATTGGTCATCCGGCACCGGCACCACGCCGCAATCATCGCAATGGATGAAGGGGATGGGGCAGCCCCAATAGCGCTGGCGCGAAACGCCCCAATCGCGCAGCCGCCAATTCACAATGCCCTGACCGGCGCTGAGCTTTTCCAGCTCATCAATCACGCGCCGCTTGGCAGCCGCCACACCAAGCCCATCAAGGAAGCCTGAATTATACGCAACGCCATCTTCCGTATGCGCGACATCGCCAACGCTAAAGGTTGCGGCATCGGCACCGGGTGGCAGCACAACGGGGGTGACGGAAAGCCCGTATTTGCGGGCAAAATCCAAATCGCGTTGGTCATGCGCGGGGCAGCCGAAAATAGCACCCGTACCATATTCCATCAGCACGAAATTCGCGATCCAGACCGGGTAGTCGCGCCCATTCAGCGGATGCTTGACGCGAAAGCCCGTATCAAAACCGCGCTTTTCTGCCTGTTCGATGGCGGCTTCTGATGTGCCCATCCGCCGGCATTCGGCGATGAACTCGGCAGCTTTGGCATCACGCGCGCCAGCAGCGGCAGCGAGAGGATGCTCCGCAGCAACGGCGAGGAACGACATGCCGAACAGCGTATCCGGTCGGGTTGTGAAAACCTCAATCTCGGAAAGATCGCCCGCGGCCTGCGTCAGGGCAAACTTCACCCGCGCCCCTTCGCTCCGCCCAATCCAGTTTGATTGCATCAGCTTGACGCGTTCCGGCCAGCGATCCAGCCCGCCGAGCGCTTCCAGCAAATCAGGCGCAAATTGCGTAATGCTCAAGAACCATTGGCTGAGCTGCTTTTTCTCAACCAAGGCGCCAGAGCGCCAACCACGCCCATCAATCACCTGTTCATTGGCAAGCACGGTGCCATCCACCGGGTCCCAATTCACCCAGGATTCCTTGCGCTCCACCAGGCCCGCGCGCCAGAAATCCAAAAGTAATTTCTGTTGCCGACCGTAATATTCCACATCGCAGGTTGCGAATTCCCGCGCCCAATCAAGCGATAGCCCCATACGCTGCAATTCCGCGCGCATATTGGCGATATTGTCATAGGTCCATTTGGCCGGGTGAATGCCACGTTCGCGCGCCGCGTTTTCCGCCGGCAAGCCAAAGGCATCCCAGCCCATGGGATGCATCACCAAATGGCCGCGCGCCCGCTTGTAGCGCGCCACCACATCACCGAGCGTATAATTCCGCACATGCCCCATATGGATCTTGCCGCTCGGGTAGGGGAACATCTCCAGCACATAGTATTTCTGCGCGCCTTCAGGCGGCACATCGGGCACCACAAAACAGGCGCGATCCTGCCAGGCCTGCTGCCAGCGCGGCTCGGCATGGGTGAAATCATAACGCGGCGCGGCTTTCTCAGCCGCTGCTGGGGTAGTGTTCATGTGAAGCGAAAGCCAATACAGAAATGGAGACTAACCCCTGCTTAGAACAGAAACCGGCTTGGGGAAATCGGCCCCGATCTTCCCGCCTGGGTCCGGCCATGGCATGAAGCGCCCATGCCTTACCTTGTCATGTTCCTGGTCCTCAGCTTCCTGACGCTGCTTGCCACCTGTGTCATGCTATGATGCGGCGCTTATTTGCGGGTTTGGCGCTTTTGGCGCTGGCGGCCTGTGGCGATCTGCCGCAGCCCTTCCGAGGCAATCCGGGCGGCATGGCGGGGCGGCTTGCGGTGCCGCCGCCCTATCGCCTGGTGGTCCCGCCGCCCGAAGCCGCAATGCTTACCGCCACCGAATCGGAAGCCTTCGCCAAGGCCGTGGCAGAGGCTTTGCTCAAGCGCGAAGTGCCGGCGGTGGCCGATGCGCCCCTGCCGCTCGATTGGCGCCTTGCTGTGGATATGCGCCTTGATGGCAACCGGGTGGTGCCGCGCTACGCGCTTTTCGACCCCGATGGCGCCCCGCAAGGGGTGGCCGAGGGCAGCGCCATCCCGGCGCGCGATTGGGCGCGCCCCAGCGCGGATCTGTTTGCGGAGGTGGCCAATGATGCGTCCCGCCGCGCGGCGGATTTGCTGCTCCGGGCCGAAGCGGCGCGGAAATCCACCAACCCGGCGGCGCTGGCCTCCGCAGGGCCACCACGTCTTTATCTATTGCCGGTAAGGGGCGCCCCCAGTGACGGCAATGATAGCCTGACAGCGCGCATGCGTGATTCGCTTGGCGATAACGGCATTCTGGCGCAGGAAGTGGCGGATGGCGCGGGCTTTGCCGCTGATGGGCGCGTCAATGTCGTGGCGGTCGGACGGGGGATGCAAAGGGTGGAAATCCTTTGGATCATCTCCCGCCGCGATGGGCAGGAATTGGGCCGCGTGCTGCAAATGAATGAAATCCCGGCGGGGCTTTTGGACCGGCATTGGGGCGATATCGCCTTCGCCGCGGCGGCCGAGGCCGCGGGCGGTGTGCAGCGCGTGATCGAAAACGCCGGCGGCATGCCGAAGCGCGAGGGCGCCACAGGCCAGGAGGCGCAACCCAATGCGGCACCGGGGGGGCTCGCATTGCCACCCCGCGCGGCGGCGCTCCCCCGGCCCGGCGCGGCGCCGTGACACGCCAGCGCATCCTGCTGCTGGGGGCGGGCGGGCATGGCAAGGCCATCGCTGATCTGGTGCTGGCGGGTGGCAACTACGTCATTGCGGGGTTTGTGGATGCGGCGCCCAAGGCGAGCCAGGTGCTGGGCCTGCCGGTGCTGGGGGATGAAAGCCAGCTTGCCGCGCTAGCCGGGCAGGGGGTGACGCTGGCCCATGCTGCGGTTGGCGATAATGCCCAACGCCTTGCCGCTGCGGGTCGCCTCCGCGCTGCCGGCTTTGGCCTGCCAAGCCTGATCCACCCTGCGGCGCTGATCGGCCATGGCGCGATGATTGCGGATGGCGCTGCCATCCTCGCCCGCGCCGTGATCGGGCCGGAGGCTGAGATCGGCCCCTTCGCCCTGATCAATACCGGCGCTATTGTGGAACATGATTGTGTGGTGGCCGAGGCCGCGCATATCGGCCCCGGCGCCGTGCTGGCCGGTGGGGTGCGTATTGGGGCGGGTGCCTTGGTCGGCGCGGGCGCGGTGCTGCGCCCGGGCGTCTCCATTGGTGCGGGCGCGGTGATTGGTGCTGGCGCGGCGGTTGTCGAAGATATCGCCCCCGGCGCACGCGTGGCTGGCGTGCCGGCACGGCGTGTTTGAGCGTTTTAAGCCAAGTGAGTTCACTTGGCGGCTCGGAAAACGCGACCAAACAAAAATCTAGAGCGTGTCCCGTGAACGCAGGTGAACGGGCACCGCTCTAGCAGGCTGCTGAAAAGCCGTCATTGAGCATCGTCGTTTTGTCTCGCGCGGATGTTTTCAACGCTGCGCGTGCCTGCGCACAGCCATTTTCAGTGATTCTTTGGCCCAGTCGGCACACTCTGGACAGACTCCCGGC
>JADCFQ010000004.1 GCA_020249435.1 Roseomonas sp.
TCGCCAAACGATTCCGTTTGGCTTGAAAATGCTCTTGCTTACGGTCGCATTTTCCGAGTCGCCAAACGATTCCGTTTGGCTTGAAAATGCTCTTGCTTACGGTCGCATTTTCCGAGTCGCCAAACGATTCCGTTTGGCTTGCAAATGCTCTTGCTTACGGTCGCATTTTCCGAGTCGCCAAACGATTCCGTTTGGCTTGAAAATGCTCCGCCGCGGTTTCCCGCGCCGGGTCACACATAACCCGGCCCTTCGATGGCGGGATGCGCTTTCAGGAAGGCCTCATCCACTTCCACGCCAATACCGGGCGATTCCAGCGGACGCACGCAGCCATCCTTGCCGATGCGCCAGGGCTCGCTGCCCAATTCGTCGCGGAACTTATTGGCGCGCGAGACATCGGCTTCGAAATAGCCGCCATTATCAATCGCAGCCAGCAAATGGATGGATGCCGCCTGATTGACGCCGGTCATGGATGAATGCGGGTGGATCGGGATCTTGAAGCCCGATGCCATGGCGGCGATGCGCATGGTCTCGGTCACGCCGCCGCATTTGGAGAGATCCGGCTGCCAAATGCGGATCACATCATCTTCCAAGACGCGGGTGAATTCGAAGCGGGTGAAGTGATTCTCGCCAGCCGCCAAGGGCGTGCTGCCGAAGCCATGCGCTTCCGCGTAAGACCGGTGATCATGCGCGGGGAAGGGTTCTTCCAGCCAGCCGATATTAAGCCGATCCATCTCAGGCATTACTTGCCGCACTTGCGCGATGTTATAGCCGATATTGGCATCGGTCAGGATTTCAAGCTCATGGCCGAAGGCATCGCGCACGGCTTCCATGCGGGCAATGTCATCGCGCACCGTATCGCCCACGCGAAGCTTCACGGCCTTATAGCCCGCTTCCATATGTGGTGCGGCTTCATCAATCAGCTGCGCCGGCGGCTGATAGCCAAGCGCCACGCCACCGGCATAGGCCGGCACGGGGCGCGCTGAACCACCGAGCAATTTGTATAGCGGCAGATTGAGCGCCTTCCCCTTGGCATCCCATAGCGCCATGTCGAGCCCCGACATGGCCATGGCGGTGGCCGCGCCCATGCCGTGGCTCGCCAACTGATATTTGTAGATGCGCGCCCAAATGCCCGTTGTGTCAAAGGCATCCATGCCGAGCACCAATTGGCGGAGCGTGGTTTCAAGCAATTTCGCGATGGCGGTATGCGCCCGGCCATGATGGCTTTCGCCCCAGCCGACAATGCCATCTTCCGTAATGACCTTCACCATCACCGCATCGCGCTTCACTGCCTGGCCAATCCCAAGCCGCGGCCCGGAATTGGCCGGCAGCGGGAAGGAGGTTGGGAATGCCTTGATGTCCACGATTTTCATGCGGCGATCCTCATGCTTGCAGGGGCTGAGCCTGCCACCTTGGCCGGGCATTTGCAAAGCCTTGGCACCCGTCGCAGCATGCCCCATCGCAGAGGAGGCCCTGGCATGAAACCCGATCCCATCCCCCCCAGCATGGAAGCCATCCGGCTATGGAGCGGCGTTGAATGCCCGAATGAGGCAGCGCGGCTTGGCCTGGCCGATCATATCGGCTTGCTCAAGGAATTGGCCGCCCTGCGTGGCACCATCGCGTTTGAGGATGAACCTTCCAGCTTTGAAGCGGCACTGCGCGCCGAGCAGGAGAAGGATGCATGAGCGCTTTGCATGAACTTTCCATGACGGAAGCCGCCGATGCGGTGGCACGTGGTGAGGTGACGGCGACCGCGCTGACCGAAAGCTGCCTTGCGCGCATTGCTGCGCATGATGGCAAGGTGAATTCTGTGATCCGGCTAGATCGCGACAGCGCCTTGGAACAGGCAGCGGCCGTGGATGCGGCGCGCAAGGCGGGCAAGGCGCTCGGCCCGCTTGGTGGTGTGCCGATGATGCATAAGGATATGTATTATCGCGCGGGGAAGGTTTCGACCTGCGGATCCAAAATCCGGCGGGATTTTGTGCCCAAGGTGACCGCGACCGTGCTTGAAAAGCTGGATGCCGCGGGCGCGATTGATATGGGCACGCTGAATATGGCGGAATTTGCCCAGAACCCGACAGGGCATAATGCGCATTTCGGTCATTGCCATAATCCCTGGCAGCATGGCTATTGCACGGGCGGGTCATCCTCGGGTTCTGGCGCGGGCGTTGCGGCGCGGTTTTTCTATGGTGCGCTTGGGTCCGATACCGGCGGTTCCATCCGCCTGCCCGCGACGATTTGTGGCGTGACCGGCATCAAGGGCACGCAGACGCGGGTGTCGCGGGCGGGCGTGATGCCGCTGTCATTTTCGGCTGATAATGTCGGGCCTTTGGTGCAGACGGCGCGCGATGCGGCGCGCTTCATGCGGGTGATTTCCGGCCATGACCCGCGCGATGCCACCAGCGCGCGCGAAGCCGTGCCGGATTATGAGGCCGCGCTCACCGGCGATTTGCGCGGCGTTTCCATTGCCGTGCCGCAGGAATATTTCTTTGATGGCGCGGATGAAGTGGTAGTGAAGGCGTTCGATGCCGCGCTTGATGCCATGCGCGATCGCGGGGCGAAAATCACGCGGCTGTCTTGCCCATCACTCCGCGCCATTGCGGCCTATACCGCGCTGGTCAGCCGGTCAGAGGCAGCGGCGATTCATGCCGAATGGATGCGCGAAAGGTCCGCGGATTATTCCATTCATCTATCGTCCCGGCTCTATGGTGGCTTCCCGATCCCCGCGCATCTCTACATTGAAGCGCTGTCGCGCCGCGGCCCGCTGCTCCGACAATTCTGCGCCGAGGCCATGGCGGGGCATCAGATTGTCGCAACCCCGGCGCTACGCACCCGCGTGCCCACCCTGGCTGAGACGGATATTGATGCTGATGCAGCGAATTGGTCGCGCTTCATGGCGGTTTCGGCCAATACGCGGCCCTTCAATTATTTGGGCCTGCCGACCATCAGCGTGCCCTGCGGCTTTGATGATCGCGGCCTGCCGATTGGCCTGCAATTGGCCGCGCGCCCCTTTGCCGAGGCGCGAGTACTGGCGGTGGCCGATGCCTATCAGCGCGTGACGGATTGGCATAAGCGCGTCCCTGCGCTGTGACAGGGGCCGCTGCCCAGGAAATGGGCGCGTCAGGCTGCCGGGCAGGCAATAAGGTGCCGCCCGGCCCAGTTTTTGGGCATCACCCGCTTGTGTGGCGCGGCCTTTGACCCGATCTTCTGGGAAACAGGAGGTCGGTCAGGCGATGGCGGAACCCATCATAGCCTTTGACGAAATGGGCGAACCCGCAAAGGCTCGGGCGGCCTATGGCGAAATCGCGCGCTGGCTGGAGGCCACACCCATCGCGCAATTGGAACGCAAGCGCCAGGAAGCCGAGCTTTTGTTCCGCCGCATCGGCGTGACCTTCGCGGTTTATGGCGAAGGCGGTGATCCGGAACGGCTGATCCCCTTTGATATCATCCCGCGCATTCTGGCCTGGCAGGAATGGGAGCATTTGTCGCGCGGCCTTACGCAACGTGTGCGTGCGCTCAATATGTTTTTGGCCGATGTCTATGGGCCGGGGGAAATCCTGAAGGCCGGGCGCATACCCGAAGCGCTGATTTTGCAGAATGAAGCGTATCGGCCGGAAATGCGCGGCATCACACCGCCCGGTGGGATTTACGTGCATATTGCGGGCATTGATGTGGTGCGCACGGATGCGGCGCAATTCCATGTGCTGGAAGATAATTGCCGCACGCCATCGGGCGTTTCCTATATGCTGGAAGGCCGCGAAGCCATGCTGCGGCTATTCCCTGGCCTCTGCGCGGCGCATCGCATCGCACCCGTCAGCCATTACCCGAGCGATTTGCTGGAAACCCTGATGTCCGTGGCGCCACCCGCCTGTCGCGGCCTGCCCCGCGTGGTGCTGCTGACACCTGGCGCCTATAACAGCGCCTATTACGAACATTGCTTCCTGGCGGATGAAATGGGCGTGGAAGTGGTGGAAGGCCAGGATTTATTCGTTGAGGATCGCGTGGTCTACATGCGCACCACCGCCGGGCCGCAGCGTGTGGATGTGATCTATCGCCGGATTGATGATGATTATCTGGACCCGGCCGTGTTTCGTGCCGATTCCATGCTGGGGGTGCGCGGGCTGATGGAAGCCTATCGCGCTGGCAATGTCGCA
The DNA here is from genome assembly GCA_020249435.1 of Roseomonas sp. Taxonomy (GTDB): domain Bacteria; phylum Pseudomonadota; class Alphaproteobacteria; order Acetobacterales; family Acetobacteraceae; genus Neoroseomonas. The sequence continues at coordinate 4,152 of JADCFQ010000004.1, forward strand.
CTCGCCAATGCGCCAGGTGGCGGTATTGCCGATGACAAGGCGGTTTATCCTTACGTGCCGGAGATGGTGCGCTTCTATTTGAATGAGGAACCGATCCTGGCGAATGTACCCACCTATTTATGCGAAAGGCCGGATGATTGCGCCTATGTGCTGGAACATTTGCATGAATTGGTGGTGAAACTGACCAAGGGCTCGGGCGGTTATGGCATGCTGGTCGGGCCGCATAGCACCGCCGAACAGCGCGCTGAATTCGCCGCGCGCATCAAGGCGCATCCAGGGGATTATATCGCGCAACCGACGCTTGCGCTTTCCACCGTGCCGACCTTCACCGGCAGCGGTACCGCGCCGCGCCATGTGGATTTGCGGCCCTTTGTGCTTTCCGGGGCGGAGACGCGCATTGTGCCGGGGGGCCTCACGCGCGTGGCATTGCGGGAAGGATCGCTGGTGGTGAATTCATCGCAAGGCGGTGGCACCAAGGATACCTGGGTCCTGGCCCCGGATGCGCCATGCTGAGCCGCACGGCAGATAGCCTTTATTGGCTCGGGCGCTATATGGAACGTGCCGGCAATACGGCGCGCGCGCTGCAAGTGGCGCTGCGCGAGGCCGGCATGGGTGGCGGGCGGCCAGCGCAGGGGCAAGGCTGGCGTGCGCTTTTGCTGACCAGTGGCGATATCGGGCTATTGCAGGGTTTTGGTGCGGCGCCTGATGCTGTGCAGATCATCCAGCATTTGGTAATGGATCGCGCCAATCCTTCTTCCATCCAATCCTGCATTGAAGCTTCGCGGCAAAATGCGCGCCAGGTACGCACGGCGCTCACGGTTGATATGTGGGAAGCGGTGAATGACACCTGGGGGCAGATGCGGCGCATGGATGACGCCATGCCGAGTGCGGATGATCTGCCGGGCTTTCTGGATTGGGTGAAGCGCCAGACCATCCTTTTCAATGGCGCCTATGATGACACCATGCTGCGCGATGAGGCCTGGCGCTTCGTGCGGCTTGGCACCATGCTGGAACGCGCCGACAATACCGCGCGCGTGCTGCATGCGCATGCCGGGGCGCTGAGTATCGCGGAAGCCGGCACGGCCGAGGATTACCTGAATTGGCAGGCGATCTTGCGGAACTTCACCGCGCTCCGTGCCTATCAATGGGTTTATCACGGGCGGATTGAACCGCGGCGGATTGCGGAATTGCTGATCCTGCGCGGGGAATTGCCGCGTTCCATGATTGCCTGCCATGCCCGGATTGAAGCCGTGCTGGAAGAAATCGCGACAGCCCATGGCGGGCGGCGCGGGGAATGCCATCGGCGTGCGGGGGAAATCCACGCGCGGCTGCGTTTCGGCCGGGTTGAGGATATCTTCGCGCAAGGGCTTGAAACCTTCCTGAATGAGATGATGGCGCGTAATATTGATCTTGGCGGTCAAATCGCCGAGTTTTACCTGCACAATTGATAGGGCGCGGAGCGCTTGCCATGACCTATTGCGTCGGCCTGTTTCTGAAGGATGGGCTTGTTCTGCTTTCCGATACGCGCACCAATGCGGGGCTGGATCATATCTCCAGCTTTTCCAAGATGCATGTTGTGGAACAGCCCGGGGAACGCATGCTGGCGCTGATGTCGGCGGGCAATTTGGCGATCACGCAGGCGGTGTGGAACCGCGTGCAGGAGGGTTTCCCACTGGGTGAGGAAATCCACACACTCCGCGATGTGCCAAGCATGTTCCGCGCTGCGCAATTGGTGGGTGCGGCGGTGCGCGATGTGTTTGAAAATGACGGGCCTGCGATGAAGGCGCAGGGTGTGGCTTTTGAGGCAAGCTTTCTGCTGGGCGGGCAAATTGCCGGCGGGCCGATGCGGCTATTCCTGATTTACGCTGCCGGCAATTTCATCGAAGCCACGGCAGATACGCCCTTCCTGCAAATCGGTGAGCATAAATACGGCAAGCCCATTCTTGACCGCGTGGTGAAGCATGGCACGTCACTCGCCGATGGGGTGAAGCTGGTGCTGATCAGCATGGACAGCACCTTGCGTTCCAATCTTTCCGTCGGGTTGCCGATTGATCTGATGGTCTATCGTGAGGGCGAACAGAAGGTCTCGCTCAGCCGGCGCATTACGGAAGAGGATGCGTATTTTCGGCAGGTCAGCCAGCGCTGGTCGGATAGCTTGCGCGAAGCCTATCGCGCCCTGCCCTCCCCCGGATGGATCGCGGATTGACCCTTGCGGGCCGGGCAGGCTTGGGCCAGATGAGCCCGGCATAGTCCGGGGGAATTGTCATGATTTCACGCAGAACAGCTTTGGCTTCGGGGGCGGCGCTGCTCGCGGGGCGGCAGGCGCAGGCTCAGGCCTGGCCCACGCGGCCCATGCGCATGATTGTGCCCTTCGGGCTTGGCGGTTCGGCCGATGTCGCGGCGCGGTTTTTGGCGGAGCCCTTGCAGCAGGCTTTGGGCCAACCTGTGGTGGTGGAAAACCGCCCCGGTGCGGGTGGCACGATTGGGGCGGATCAGGTGGCGAAGGCGACACCCGATGGCCATACGCTACTGCTGATGTCCAATACCCATACCGCCAATGAAACGCTGCTGCCCAATCGCCCCTATGTGCTGCTGCGTGATCTGGCGCCGGTCGCTTTCGTGAATGTCGCGCATCACGTTTTGGTGGTGCATCCATCCCTGCCGGTGAATTCGCTCGCCGAGCTGATTGCCTATTGCAAGGCCAATCCGGGGAAGTTGGATTACGCATCTTCCGGCCCCGGCACGCCTTACCATGTGGCGGGCGAGATTTTCCGCGCCATGGCCGGGATTGAAATCACGCATATCCCCTTCCGAGGTTCGAATGAGGCGCGCACAGCGCTGATTGCGGGCCAGGTGCCGATGATGTTTGACGCCATCCCGACCATGGCGGAACAGGCGCGTGGCGGGCGCGTGCGTGCACTGGCCACCACCGGGCCTCGGCGGAGCCCGCTTTTGCCGGATGCGCCCACCGTTGCGGAAGCCCTGCCCGGCTATGAGGCCAGCATCTGGCTTGGCGTGATGGCGCCAGCGCAAACCCCTGCGCCCATCGTTGAAAGATTGAATGCGGAAATCAATCGTGTGATGTCTCTGCCGGCAACGCGTGAGGCGCAGTTGCGTGCGGGCGCTGAGGTGAACCCGATGACTGCCGCTGCCTTTGGCGATTTCCTGCGTGAGGATATCACGCGCCAGGCGGAAGGCATCCGCATTTCCGGCATGAAGGCGAATTGATCCTGCCATGATTTCCTTGAGCCTTGCCTGCACTGCCACTGATCGCACGCGCCCCTTGATGGAAGGGCGCCTCCAGGTGCCAGGCGCTGACATCACCTTCCTGCCTGGTGAGCCTGAGGATATTTTTCGCCGCGCGCTGCGGGATCGTGCCTTTGATATCTCGGAACTATCCATGGGCAGCCATATTGTCACCAGCGCGCGCGGTGATGCGCCCTATATCGGCGTGCCGGTCTTTCTTTCGCGCGCCTTTCGGCATTCGGCGATTTATATTCGCACGGATCGCGGCATCAAGAGCGCGGCGGATCTGGCGGGGCGGGAGATCGGGTTGCCGGAATATCAGCAAACCGCAGCACTTTGGGTGCGTGGCATTTTGCGTGACCATTACGGCGTGGATACAAAGGGCATTTCCTGGCGCACGGGTGGGGAGCGTGTTGCGATTACGTTGCCTGAAGGCTTCAAGGTGAAGCCGATGGGTGAATCGCTCGAAGAAGCTTTGGCCGCCGGGCGGATTGATGCGTTGATCGCGCCGCGCCCACCCGCCTGTTTCAATACGGGCAGCGCGCCGGTGGCGCGGCTTTTTCCGGATTATCGGCGGGAAGAGGAAAGCTGGTTTCGTGCTTCGGGCTTTTTCCCGATCATGCATTGTCTTGCTGTGCGCAAGGATGTGGCCGAGCGTTACCCATGGCTGCCGGTGGAATTATTCCGTGCCTTTAGCGCAGCCAAGGCGGCTTCGCTTGCGGAAATGTCGCTGGTGAATGTGCTGCGCGTATCGCTGCCCTGGATTGCGGCGGAAGCGGAAGCGCAAAGCGCGATCTTTGGCGGCAATCCCTGGCCCTATGGCTTCAAGCGCAATCGATATGAAATCGCCGCCATGATTCGCTATGCGGTGGAAGATGGGCTGGCCGCGCGGCAGATAGAACCGGAGGAATTGTTTCATCCATCCGTGCTCGATCTGACGGAATAGGCACAAGCAAAAAAGGGAGACGGCATCATGAAGTTTACGCGTCGTGCGGTATTGGGTGGTTTGGCTGCGGCCAGCATTCTGCCGGCCCAGGCGCAGGGCAATGCCATTCGTATTGTCGTGCCCTTCGGGCCGGGTGGGTCCACGGACGCCGTGGCACGATTGGTTTCGCCAGGGTTGATGCAAAGGCTTGGCGTGCCGATTGTGGTAGAAAATCGCCCCGGCGCGGCGGGGTCCATTGGTTCCGATGCGGTGGCCAAGGCGCGGCCCGATGGTCAGACTTGGCTGCTGACTTTTGACAGCCACGCGACCATGCCGGCGCTGCTCGCGAATTTGCCCTTCAACCTGACGCGTGATCTTGATCCGGTCATGCTGATTGGCGGTGCGCCTTATGTGATTGCCTGTCGTGCGGATAAGCCGTTTCGGTCGCTCGCGGATGTGGTGACGGCGGCGAAGGCGCGGCCGGATGCGGTTTCCTTCGGGTCCACGGGCAATGGGACCATCGGGCATTTGGCCATGATCCAGTTTCAGGCACGCAGCGGCACGCGGCTCACGCATATTCCCTATCGCAGCGGCGGGCTTGCGGTGAATGATACCATGGCGGGCACGGTGGATATGATGATCGGCTCGGCCGCGCTGGTGGCAGCGCAGATCGCTGCCGGCACCTTCCGCGCGGTGGCGCAATTCGGCCCGGCACGACTGCCGGCGCTGAGTGATTTGCCGACCGCGGAAGAAAGCGGCTTTCCCGGCTTGCAGGCGGAAGCCTGGTGGGGCGTTTTCGCGCCTGCTGGAACCTCGGCGGAACTGGTGACGCGCATGAATAACGCTTTGCGTGAAACGCTTTCGGAAGAGCGCATCCGCACGCAAATGACGCAAACCCAACAGGCTCGGCTGGTGCTTTCAGACCCCGCGGGGCTGGCGCGTTTTCTGGATGGCGAAGTGGCGAAATGGGGCGCGGTGGTGCGCGAATTCAATATCCGCCCGGATTGATCAGGCGGGTTGAATCCCACGCCGCGCATCATGCCGGCGCAGCCAGTGTATGAAGGGCAAGGCCAGCAATACCATCCAGGCCTTGCCGATGACCTGCCCTGCCAGAAAATCAAGGCTGCCAAAGGCGAGAAGCAAAAACACCACGCTATCCACCACAAGCCCGACCGCACCACTGGCCGCGACTGCCAGCGTCAGGCCGCGCCTTTGCAGTGGCGTATAGACGGCCAAATCAGCGGTCTCACTCAACAGGAACGCAGTGGCCGAGGCCAGCACCAAGGCGGGCGGCGCGAGCAGCGCGGAAAGCACAACGCCCGCCGCAATGGCAGCAAAGGCCCAGGCAAGACCAAGGCGGCGCTGCACCAAATCCCGCAGCACCAACGCAAGACCAATCATCAGCACGCCCGATGGCGCCATGATGCCAGGCGCGACCGGGATCAGGCAGGGGCCATTCGGCACACAGAAGCTGCCGAGATTCCCGATCATCCAATTTGCGGCGGGAATGCAGAGCGCGAAGCCAATCAGAAAGGCAAAGCCTTGAAGGCGGGGGGAGAGGTTCATGGGATTTCCGGCGCTGCATAGGCCGCCCAGCCCTTGGCGCGCAAGTCGCAGGCCGGGCAGCTGCCGCAGCCATAGCCCCAAGCATGTCGCTGGCTGCGATCCCCCAGATAGCAGCTATGCGTGTGTTCCAGGAGCGCCGTGACCAAAGCCGTGCCACCCAGGCTTTCCGCCAGCCGCCAGGTCGCGGCCTTGTCCAGCCACATCAGCGGCGTTTCCAAAACAAAGCGCCGATCCATGCCGAGGTTGAGCGCCACTTGCAGGGCCTTGATCGTGTCGTCCCGGCAATCGGGATAGCCCGAGTAATCCGTCTCACACATGCCGCCCACGATGTGCTTGATGCCGCGACGATAGGCGATGGCGGCGGCGAAGCTCAGGAAAATGATGTTGCGACCCGGCACGAATGTATTGGGCAGGCCATCGGCATTAAAGGCGATGGTGGCTTCTGAGGTGAGCGCGGTATCGGAAACCTGGCCAAGCGCATCAAGGCGGATCAGATGATCGGGGCCGAGTTTCGCTTGCCATTCAGGGCGCGCTTGCAGCAGCGCCGCGCGAAAGGCTTCGCGGATATCAAGCTCGATCCGGTGACGCTGGCCGTAATCGAAGCCGATGGTCTCAACCGCTGCGAAACGATCCAAGGCCCAGGCGAGGCAGGTTGCGGAATCCTGCCCGCCACTGAACAGGACAAGAGATTTTTTTTGTGTCATGCGGTTTGGTCCAATTGTGCGGCGGCCCAGGCGGCGGCTTCTGCCACCACTGGATCGGCATCGGTGCAAAGCGCGTGGGCAGTCTCGCGCAAGCGGGGATCGGCAGAATTGCCAATGGCGATCAGCACATTGCGGATGAAGCGGTTGCGCCCGATGCGTTTGATGGAGCTGCCAGAAAACATGGCGCGAAAGGCGGCATCATCCAGCGCGGCCAAGTCTGCCAATTTTGGCGCAGTGAGTTCCACGCGTGGTGCAAAGGCCGGTTCCTCATGCGCGGCAGCAAATTTGTTCCAGGGACAAACCGCGAGGCAATCATCACAGCCATAAATGCGATTGCCCATCGGTTTGCGAAACTCCTCCGGGATTGGGCCGTGATGTTCGATCGTCAGGTAGGAAATGCAGCGCCGCGCATCCAGCCGATAAGGCGCGGGGAATGCCTTGGTTGGGCAGATATCCAGGCATCGCGTGCAACTGCCGCAATGATCAACCTCAGGCGCATCGGGGCAGAGATCGAGCGTCGTATAAATCTCACCTAAAAATAGCCATGAACCATGGGTGCGGGAGACAAGATTGGTATGCTTGCCTTGCCAGCCCAAACCCGCTCGTTGTGCCAAGGGTTTTTCCATCACCGGCGCGGTATCCACAAAAACCTTCACGCCCGTATCGGCAAATGCTGCCACCATCCAGCGCGCCAAAGGCTTCAGACGCTTCTTGACCACATCATGATAATCGCGATTGCGGGCATAAACGCTGATTGTCGCGCGGTCCTGCCAGGCCAAGCTTTCCAGAGGATCTGTTTCAGGCGCATAGGAAAGGCCGAGTGCGATCACACTGCGTGCTTCCGGCCATAATGCGCGCGGGTCGGCGCGTTGTTCGGCGCGGGATTCCATCCAACCCATGCCGCCATGCATACCGGCCGCGAGGAATTCACGGAGCCTTTCGCGCGCCTCTGGCCCCAGCCGCGCCGGGGCGAAGCCGATGGCATCGAAGCCGAGGCGCTCAGCCTCTGCCCTGATGGCGTCAGCCGCGCCCACGATAGGGCTGCACTTCCTGCGCCGGAATCCAGACCGCTTCCGGTGGCGTGCCACTTTGCCAGAAGACATCAATGGGGATGCCGCCGCGCGGATACCAATAGCCACCGATGCGAAGCCAATGCGGCGTCAGCAAACCCACCAGGCGTTGCGCGATATCCAGCGTGCAGGCCTCATGGAAAGCACCATGATTGCGAAAGGATGCAAGGTAGAGCTTCAGCGATTTGCTTTCCACAATCCAGCCATCCGGCACGTAATCAATCACCAGATGCGCAAAATCCGGCTGACCCGTTAGTGGGCAGAGCGAAGTAAATTCCGGCGCGGTAAAGCGGATGCAATAACGCAGGCCGGGATGCGGATTGCCGACACGTTCCAGCACCGCCTGTTCCGGGCTTTGTGGTTGCTGGGCGGCCTGGCCAAGCTGGGTCAGGTGCGAAAGATCACTCATGCTGCATTTTCCTTTTCCGCCTGCCAGCCGGCTTCAATCCGCGCGGCAGTGCCGGCGAGATCGCCCGCCAGGATGCCGGCACGCAGTTCCGCCATCAGATCCTGGTAGTATTGGATATTGTGCCACGTCAGCAGCATGGGCCCCAGCATCTCATTCGCCTTGAACAGATGATGCAGATAGGCACGCGAATGGTTGCGACAAGCGGGGCAGGCGCAGCCGGGATCGAGCGGGCGATTATCCTCGGCATGGCGGGCATTGCGGATATTGATCACGCCACCCCGCGTATAGGCGCGCCCGGTACGGCCGGAACGCGTTGGCATGACGCAATCGAACATATCTATGCCACGGCGCACGGCGCCGATCAGATCGGAAGGCGTGCCAACGCCCATCAGATAGCGTGGCTTGTCGGCGGGCAGCAGCGGCGTGGTGCATTCCAAAGTGGTGAACATGGCTTCCTGCCCCTCACCCACCGCAAGCCCGCCCACCGCATAGCCTTCAAAGCCGATATCGGTGAGTGCGGTGACACTTTCGGCGCGGAGATCAGGAAAAACGCTGCCCTGGACAATGCCAAACAGGCCATGCCCCGCACGCGGCACAAAGGCTGCGCGGCTGCGCGCCGCCCAACGCATGGAAAGCCGCATGGATGTCGCGGCCTGTTCATGCGTCGCGGGAAAGGGCGTGCATTCATCAAAACACATGGTGACATCAGCGCCGAGCAGATGCTGGATTTCCACGCTGCGTTCCGGTGTCAGCCGATGGCGAGAGCCATCCACATGGCTTTGGAAGGTGACGCCATCCGCATCCATCTTGCGCAAGCCTGCCAGCGACATGACCTGGAAGCCGCCGGAATCGGTGAGGATCGGCCCGTGCCAATCCATGAAGCGATGCAGACCACCCAGCCGCGCGATACGTTCAGCGCCAGGACGAAGCATCAAATGATAGGTATTGCCGAGCACCATGCGCGCACCCGTGGCGCGCACCGCATCCGCGGTCATCGCCTTGACCGTGCCGGCAGTGCCAACAGGCATGAAGACGGGTGTCGGCACCGTGCCATGCGCCGTGTGCAACACACCCGCGCGTGCCGCGCCATCTTGCGCTTCATGCTGCCAAGTCAGTGTCATGGCGCATCACCCGCGCGAAACAGTAGGGATGAATCGCCATAGGAGTAGAAGCGATAATTTTGCACGATGGCATGTGCATAGGCCGCGCGCATGCGCTGATCACCCGCAAAAGCGCATACCAGCATGAACAAGGTGCTGCGTGGCAGGTGGAAATTCGTCATCAGCGCGTCGGCGCTGCGGAATTCATGGCCCGGCAGCAGATACAAGTCAGTAAGGCCCCGGAAGGGCGCAATGCCGCCATCCGGACGTACTGCGCTTTCCAGCAAGCGCAAGGCGGTGGTGCCGATGGCGATAATGCGCCCGCCCGCCGCACGCGCGGCATTCAATTGGGCGGCGGCTTCCGGGGTGATCTCACCCCATTCTTCGTGTAGTTTGTGGGCCCGCGCATCATCGGTGCGTACCGGCAGAAAGGTGCCGGCGCCGACATGCAGCGTGACCGTCACGCGCGCAACACCGCGCGCATCAAGCGCTTGCAGCAGCGCCTCGGTAAAATGCAGGCTTGCGGTGGGGGCAGCGACAGCGCCGGGCCGACGCGCGAAAATCGTTTGGTAATCGCTGGTATCTTCAGTGGTTGGGCCTTCGGGGCGGCTGATATAGGGCGGCAAGGGAACCTCACCGGCCTTTTCCAGCGCTGCGGCCAAACGTGCCTGATCCGGGCCGAAATCAAGCCGCGCGGCACCGCCTTCGGGATCATCCAGCACACGCGCGGTGCAATCCTCGGCACCCTCAATCACGATCTCATCGCCGGCCTTGAGGCGGCGCGCATTGCGGGTCAACGCGTGCCAAATGCCAGATTCCTCATGCCGGTTCAGCATGATTTCAACCCGCGCCTGGCCGCGCCTGGCATGGAGCCGCGCGGGGATCACGCGCGTATCATTCACCACCATGACATCGCCGGGGCCGAGCAAGGCGGGCAGATCGCGCACGCCGCGATCTTCCAGGCCATCCGGGCGCACCACAAGCATGCGCGCCGCATCGCGCGGGCGGATGGGCGCCTGCGCGATCAGGTGTTCAGGCAGGACGAAATCATAATCATCCAGCCGCAAAGGAGGTGGTTGAGCCAGCACGCGGGGGCGGTAGCGCGAAGCCGCCCCCGGCGCAACCGGCCCGCCCCGGTACTGGGGGCCTTATTCGGCGGAACGAAGCCCGGTGGCTTCAATCAGGCTGCGGAATTTTTCGCTCTCGGAACGCGAGAAAGCGGCGAATTCGGCACGGTTTCGATACAAGATGGGCTGGGCCACGCGCTTCATGCCTTCAATGAAGCCATCGGCCTTCACTGCCCTTTCGCAGGCGGCTTCCAGCCGCGCCATGACGGGTTCCGGCGTGCCGGCGGGGGCGTAAAGCCCGCTCCAGATCGTATAGACCAGGTCATGGCCTTCTTCGCGCATGGTGGGCACTTCGGGGAATTCCGGGTTGCGCGCTGCGGTCAGAAAGGCGATTGGATGCAAATCATATTGGCGGATCAACAAGGTCTGGTCGGTGAAAAGCTGCAATTGCCCCTGCTGGAAAGCGAGCATCACCTCTCCTGAGCCACGAAACGGCACATGGTTCATTTGGATATTCGCCGCGCGCATCAGCGCCACCATGGAAATATGCGGAATGCTGCCCGCCCCGGTGGAGGCAAAGGGCATGCCGCCATTCTCAGTCCGTGCGCGTGCGATCACATCGGCTACGCGCTTCATGCCGGAATTTTTCGGCGTCATCATGATCACCGGGCTATCGGCCACCTGGCAAATCGCGGCGAGGTTTTCGAGCTTATAGGTCAGGTTGCTACGGAAATGTGGCTGGATGGCGATGGGGCCGATGGGGGAAAGCAGGATGGTCTGCCCATCGGGCCGCGCGCGCGCTACTTCCGCCGTGCCGATAGTGCCGCCAGCGCCCACCACATTGCGCACCACCACAGGCTGGCCAAGCGCGGCCGCCATGTCGTTCTGCATGAGCCGCGCGACGATATCCGATGGTCCGCCGGCGGAAAAATTCACCACCATGGAAATCTGGGCTGAGGCCGGTACTACCCATAGGCCCAGGATTGCGGCGAGCGCGATGAGATATCTCTGCATAGGGTTCCTCCTGCCCGCTTGTCGGCGCGGGCTGATGAAGGCAGGCTAGACTCAGAGAGCAAGGAAAGGGAAGCGCCATGGCTGAGACCATGACAGGGGCGCAATGGCTGGCCGGCAGCATCGCCGCTTCAGGCCAGACGCATGTGTTTTTCGTTGATGCCGTCTTGCGGCGGACCCTTTTGGCGCTGGGTGATGCCGGGGTGCAGCCCGTATTGGCGCATACCGAAAAAGCTGCGGTCTATATGGCGGATGGCTATGCGCGGGTTTCGGGCAGGCCGGGGATAGTTGCGGCACAATCGGTGGGGGCGGCGAATCTCGCGGCCGGGTTGCAAGACGCCTATTTGTCGCGCGCGCCGATCATTGCGCTGACCGGGCGTAAGGTGCCGGCGCATCAGCACCGCAATGCCTATCAGGAAGTGGATCACGCGCCGCTGTTTTCACCCGTGACAAAGTTGCAAACAGATGTCGCGGATGCGGCCGATCTGCCGCGCGTGTTGCGCCAGGCGTTTGCTGCATCCGTGGCACTGCCACCACGCCCGGTGCATCTTGATCTGTTCGGTCTGCAGGCTGAGGTTATTGAAAATGGCCATGTTGCAGCGTCCGTCGCTGATCTTTCTGCCTTCCGCGTGCCGATGCATCGCCCAGGGCCGGAAATGGCAGCGATTGAAGCGGCAGCACGTGCGTTGCTGGCTGCACCCAAGGTTGCAATTATTGCCGGTGATGCGGCGGCGCTTTCGGGGTGCGGGGCGGAAGTCTTGATGGTGGCTGAAGCGCTGGCCGCGCCCGTTGCCACAGCGCTTGGCGCGCGCGGGATGATTTCAACGCGCCATCCGCTGCATATCGGCGTGGCTGGCGCCTATGCCGCGCCGCCGGCCAATCGCATTCTGCATGAGGCGGATTTGATTCTATTTGTTGGCGCCGATACGGGCGATATGCTGACGAATTACTGGCGCACACCGGTCGCAGGTGCGCAGGTTGTGCAGATTGATGCTGATCCGCATGAATTTGATCGTTCCTACCCGGCGGCGGTGGCGGTGCAAGGTGATCCGCGTGCGGCGCTGGCGGCATTGGCTGCGGCGCTTGGTACGCCGAAGCGTGATGGGGCTTATTTGGGCTCAGCCCAGGCGCAAATGGCGGCCTGGCGCGCGGAAATGGCGCCGCGTTTCGCAAGCGATGCCAAACCCATTGACCCCGCGCGGCTTGCCGCAGAGATCACCGCTGCCCTGCCCGCCGATGGGATTCTCGTGGCTGATACAGGCTATTCCGGTATCTGGACCGCGACCATGGTGGATCTGGAACCGGGGCAGAGTTACTTGCGCGCGGCGGGATCACTCGGCTGGTCTTTCCCGGCCGCACTTGGTGCGAAATGCGCGGCACCTGATCGGAAAGTTGTCTGCTGGTCTGGTGATGGTGCGCTCTATTATCATTTGGCGGAGCTTGAGACAGCGCGACGGCGCGGCATTGCGGTAACGCTGGTGGTCAACAATAATTCCGGCTTCGGCCAGGGCTGGCCGAATTTAAAGCGGAGCGCGGGGAATCGCCCCGGCGCGGCGGAAGAAATCCTGCGTTTCGGACCGACAGATTTTACCGCCGTCGCGCGTTCCTTCGGCTTGAATGGCATTCGCGTTGAACGGCCAGAGGATATCGGCCCCGCGCTGCGTGAAGCCATGGCCTCACCGGAAACCGTGGTGGTGGATGTGGTGACGGATATTGAAGCACGCGCGCCCGCACCCTGGGCGCCGGAAGGAGCATGAGCATGACACGCGTAGCCGTTCTTGGCGCTGGCACCATGGGCCATGCGCTGGCGCTGGTTTTTGCCCTTGGCGGACATCAGGTGCGCCTGACCGACAATAACCCCGAAACCCTGCGCCGCGCGCAAGGGTTGATGGAAAAGGCTTTGGCAACATTGGCCGAAGCGGGCGAAGCGCCAGAGGGCTGGACTTCCGCCCATTTGGCGCAGGCCATCACGCGGCATGAGGATTTGCGCGAATGTGTTGATGGCGCCGAGTTGATTGTCGAAGCGGTGGTGGAAAACCCCGATGTGAAGCGCTTGCTTTATGCGGAACTGGACAGGCTGGCGCCGGCGGATGCGATCATTGCGTCCAATACATCCTATCTGGATATCTTTCCGCTGATGCCGGCGGCGCGGCAGAGAAAGACGCTGATCGCGCATTGGTATACGCCGCCCTATCTCGTGGATTTGGTGGACATTGTCGCAGGACCGGAAACCGATCCGGCGGCGGTGGAGATGGTACGCAAGCTTTGCGCCGATATGGGCAAGAAGCCGATTGTCATGCGCAAATTCATCCCCGGCTATATCGCCAATCGCATCCAATCCGCGATTGGGCTTGAAGTGCAAAAGCTGTTGGATGAGGGGGTGGCGGATGCGGCGGAAATTGATGCTTCCATCATCCATGGCATTGCGTTGCGGCTGCCGATTCTGGGGGTGCTCGCCAAGGCGGATTTCACCGGCCTGCCGATGATGCAATTGGCACTCAAGAATCGCATGTATGAACCGCCGCCAGTGCGCGGGCATAGTGAATCACTGGACAGGCTGATTACCGAAGGCAAGACCGGTGTGATGTCCGGCGCTGGCTTTTATGATTGGGGCGGCAAGGATCCCGCGACTTTGTTCGAAGATCGGGACCGTCGTCTCCTCGCGCTGCGCAAGGCGCTGCGTGAAATTGGAACCCTGACAGAAAAGGAACGTGACCAATGACCGCAAGCTATGATCTGAAAGGCAAGACCGCGCTGGTGACGGGGGGTGCTTCCGGCATTGGCCTCGCCACTGTGGAGATGCTCGCAGCCAATGGCTGCAAGGTCGCGATCAATCATTTGGTGGGGGATGAGCGTGGCGCGGCTGAAGTGGCGCGGCTGCGCGGCATGGGGCGCGATGTAATTGCGGCCCCCGGCAATGTTGGCGATGCGGCGGATTGCAAACGCATGGTTGAACAGGCGGTGGCTGAGCTCGGCCGTTTGGATTATTTGGTGAATAATGCCGGCACGCCGGGGACGAAAACCACGATTGCACCCAATGAATTTGACCGGCTGACGGAAGAATTATGGGATACGGTGCTGCAGGTTAATCTGCTTGGCGTGTTTCGCTGCACCAAGGCAGCGGCACCCGCGCTGCGCGCTGCCGGTGGCGCGGTGGTGAGTGTGGCGTCCATCGCTGGCCTTAATCACGCAGGGTCTTCCATGGCCTATGGCGCGACCAAGGCCGGTGTGGTGAGCCTGACCAAGAATCTGGCGCGCGGTCTGGCACCGGAAGTGCGCGTGAATGCGGTGGCGCCGGGCGCGGTTGATTCCACCTGGATGATTGAATGGACCGAAGAACAGCGCCGCGGCAGCATCGAGAATGCGCTGCTGAAGCGGCGTTGTACGACTTCGGATCTGGCGGAAGTCATGGTGTTTCTGCTGGCAGGTGCTGCCATGGTGACCGGGCAGACCATTGTGGTGGATGGTGGGCTAACCCTGTAGCGCCTTTTCAGTGGTGGCGGCCACGTTGCCTGCGGGCATGTGCCGGGCTGCTGAAGGCCGCCAGCATCGCCAAATGGCTGCCATGATCAGCATCACGGAGCGGCAGACGGAGCAGCCTGCCCTGCCCGTCACGCATATGGAGTTCAGCGCCGGCGCTGGTTTCCAGCAGCGCAACGCAGGTGAAAGCGGCTTCGGGTGTTTCAATGCGACGGTTGGTAAGCATGGATTTTTCGCTCCTCAGAGTCACGCTTGTTGTGACGCGTTTAAGAAAAGCCCATTCCTGGTTGTCGAACAGTTAACAGGAGTGGTTTCCGAGCGATTTTCTTGCTAAGAATTTTTTGGTATTAAGCAAAAGTAAAATTTTCAACCAGGGGTTCCCGCCATGGTGCAGATCAATGCCGAGCGTTTCCTTGCCGATCTTCATGAGCTGCGCAAAATCGGCGCCTATAAGACAGGCGTGCATCGCCCGACATTTTCGCCGCAGGATATGGAAAGCCGCCATTGGCTGATCGAAAAACTGCGCGAATGCGGGCTGGAAGCGAGCATTGATGGCATTGGCAATGTGTATGGCCGCCACAAGGGACCCGGGCCGCATTTGCTGGTGGGTAGCCATATTGAAAGCCAGAATTATGCCGGCTGGCTGGATGGTGCGCTAGGTGTCATGGCCGGTGTTGCCTTGGCACGTGCCGGGCTGCCCGTGGATGTCGCGGCGTTCGCGGATGAGGAAGGGCATTTCGAAGGCGGATTTCTGGGCAGCCGTTCCATCATTGGTGAATTGACCGAAGAAGAAATTGATCGCAGCCGCAGCCGCAATGATGGCACGCCCTTGCGTAATGCTTTGGCCGCCGCAGGGCTGGCCGGCAAGCCGCGCATGCAATTGGAACCCGGGCGGCATAAGGGTTTCTATGAAATGCATATCGAACAGGGCACGCAGCTTGAAAATGCCGGGCTGCGTGTGGGTGTGGTGACCGGGATTGTTGCTATCTGGCAATGGCGTATTAAATTCCAGGGTCAGCAGGACCATGCCGGCGGCACCACCATGGCGGAGCGCAAGGATGCGGGGCTTTCTGCCGTGCGGTTGCTGGCGGCGATTGATCAGGAATTCCCGCGTATTTGTGGCCCGCGCAGCACCTGGACCACCGGGCGCATCAGCCTTGACCCCGGCGCGCCTTCCATCATTCCCGGCAGCGCGGATGTGTTGT
The DNA here is from genome assembly GCA_020249435.1 of Roseomonas sp. Taxonomy (GTDB): domain Bacteria; phylum Pseudomonadota; class Alphaproteobacteria; order Acetobacterales; family Acetobacteraceae; genus Neoroseomonas. The sequence continues at coordinate 19,935 of JADCFQ010000004.1, forward strand.
TTCAGTTCCGTGATGTCTCCGTGCCCGTGCTGGAACGCATGGAAGCCGGGCTACGTGCCCTGGTGCAGGAAAGCAATCGGCGCGAGAAATGCCCGGCGACGCTCACGCAAATGAGCCGCGCCACGCCTGCGATTTGTGACGCCGCCATGATGAAGGCACTTGAACAGGCGGCAGAGGCGCATGCGCCAGGGCTTTGGCAGCAAATGCCATCAGGCGCAGGGCATGATGCGCAATATATCGCGCGGCGCATGCCGGCTTCCATGATCTTCGTGCCTTCGATCGGCGGCATCAGCCATCATTGGGCGGAAGACACGAAGGATGAGGATTTGGCGCTGGGCTGCCAGGTGCTGGCAAGTGCGGCGGAGAGATTCCTGGCGGGGTAACCAACCCCGCTATTCCAACTTGATATTCGCTTCCCGGATCACGCGGCCCCATTTTTCAGTCTCGCTCCGCAAAAACGCTTCGGCCTGGGCTGCGGAATTGGGTTGCACCACCATGGCAAGCTGCGTGTAGCGCGCGACGACTTCGGGGTCTTGCGCCACCTCATTCAGGGCCGCATTCAGTTTTTCGATGATGGCAGCAGGCGTGCGGGCGGGGGCCAGGATGCAGTTCCATTCATAGGCCTCATAACCCGCAAGCGTATCGCCAATGGCGGGCAGGTCCGGGAAGGCAGCAATGCGCCCGCGCCCGGTATGCGCCACGGCACGCACACGCCCGCCCTGCACGAAGGGCAGCGACACATTCGAATTGCTGAAGAAGTAACCGACCTGCCCGGCCACCACATCGGTCAAGGCCGGGCCTCCGCCACGATAGGGGACATGGTTCACAGTGATGCCCGCGGCGCGCGTGAAGAGTTCCAAGGCCAAATGCTGCGCCGATCCATTGCCCGATGACGCCCAATCGAGCGAGCCTGGACGCGCCTTGGCAAGGGCGATCACCTCCTCCAAGGTTTTCGGTGGCTGGTTCGGGTGCATCACCAGCAGCATCGGCACCTGCATGGGCAGGAAAATGGCCTTCAGATCAGCCAGCGCATCGAAGGAAACGCGGATCAGGAAAGGATTGATCGCAAGCGGTGTCGCATCATGCAAAATCGTATAGCCATCGGGCGTAGCACGCGCGACTTCGGCGGCACCGATACTGCCGGAAGCGCCGGGGCGGTTTTCAATCACGAAAGGCTGGCCAAGCTTTTGCGCGAGCTTCGGGAAGATCATCCGCGCCGTGGTATCGGCGCCGCCACCTGGCGGCCAGGGCACCACCACACGCACCGGGCGATTGGGCCAATCGCTCCCCTGCGCCTTGGCGTTGGTGGCAAGAAAGGGTGTCGCCAGCAGCGCCGAAAGCGTGGCGCGGCGGGTCGGATGGAAGTGGGACATCATGCGTCCTTTCACGCTGCCCGGCGAATAAGGTCTGATGCGCGTTCCGCCAGCATCAGCACCGCCGGATGAATGTTGGAAGATGGCACCAGCGGAAAGACCGAAGCATCCACGACGCGCAATCCCTGCACGCCACGCACGCGCAATTCCTCATCCACCACAGAACGTTGATCCGCGCCCATGCGATTGGTGCCGCAAGGGTGATACACGGTGGTGCCATTGCCACGGATATAATCCAGCATTTCATCCTCGGAATCCGTGCTGGGGCCGGGGAATTGTTCGCTTTCGATCAGGCCGGCGAAGGGCTGGGTCGCTGCGATGCGCCGGCCAAGCTTGGCGGATTCAAGCATGATGCGGATATCGGAAGGCGCGGTCAGGTAATTGGCGCGGATCACTGGCTTGTCGGCGACGTTTGGCGAACGCAGCGTCAAATCACCGCGGCTATCCGGCCGGCAGACGCAGAAATTGAAGGTGAAGCCCGGATGCTTCGCAAGTGAATTCGCCGAAGTGCCCTGATTACCGCCCAGGCTGAAATTGACGAATTGGAATTGCACTTCGGGTTCTTCCGACCCCGGCAGCACGCGCGCAAAAAGGCTCGCTTCCGAGGCGCCCACCGCCATCTGGCCCTTGCGGCGCAGCGCCCAATCCAGCCCAAGCCCGGCGGCGCGAATGGGGTTGGCCAGGATCTCATTCAAGGTGCCGCAAGGCTTGGTGCGATAGGCAAAGCGCACCATGAAATGATCCTGCAAATTCTTGCCCACTTCCGGCGCATTCACCTGCACCTGAATGCCCATCTCCCGCAGCGCATTCGCTTCACCAATGCCAGACAGCATCAGCATTTTCGGGCTTTCGATGGCGCCGGATGAAAGAATCACCTCCCGCCGCGCGCGATAGGTTTCCTCGCCTACCGGGCCGCGCACCACCACGCCAACGGCGCGGCCATTTTCGATCAGGATGCGCTGACCCAGGCGTTCGGTTTCCACGCGCAGATTGGGCCGCTTCAAGGCAGGACGCAGATAGGCCACAGCCGGGCTCCAGCGCCGCCCGCGATGCACATTCAATTGATTGGGCGCAACGCCTTCATACCAATCGCCGTTATTGTCGCGATTGCGCGTGAAACCAAGCTTGACGCAGGCTTCAACAAAGGCGCGGCAACCTGGTGAGGGTTCAGGCACCTCCCCAATGCGCATCGGGCCATCCTTGCCGCGAAATTCACTGTCCGGGCCTGCGAAATTCTCAAGCCGCTTGAAATAGGGCAGGCAGTCTTCATAGGACCAGCCGCGCGCGCCGGATTGCGACCAGCGATCATAATCGCGCGGGCTGCCGCGCAGAAACACCAGGCCATTGACGCTGCCGGAGCCACCAATCACGCGCCCGCGCGGCCAATAGACGCTGCGCCCGCCAAGCTCCCCTTCCGCTTCGGTCTGGTAATTCCAATCGAATTTCTTCGTCACATAAAGCCGCGCAAAGCCCATGGGGATATGGATCCAGGGGTTGCGATCCCAGGGGCCGGCTTCGAGCAGCGTCACACTCGTGCCCGGGTCTTCCGAAAGCCGCGTCGCCAGCACGCAGCCGGCCGAGCCCCCACCCAGAATGACATAATCCGATTCGTGCTGCGCCATGGCGGCTGCCCCCCTGTTTCTGGCGACAGCATGCCATTACCCCTCGGCAAGCTGCAATCTTGGTCTATAAGGGGGCATGGAATGGTCCTCAATTTACGGTTTTCTGGGCTTTTTGGGCGCGAGCTTCGCGGCGGCCATGTCGGGTGCCGTTTTCACCCCGGGCCCCTGGTATGACGCGCTGAAAAAGCCAAGCTGGTGCCCGCCCAATTGGCTTTTTGCCCCGGCCTGGGCTGTGCTGTTCCTGATGATTGCCATTGCCGGCTGGCTGATCTGGGAGGCTGTGGGCTTTGCCGGCGGCGCGCTGGCGCTTGGGCTTTTCGCGCTGCAATTGGTGCTGAATGCCGCCTGGTCCGGCATTTTCTTCGGCATGCGGCGGATGGATTTGGCCTTTGCCGAGCTATGCCTGCTGTGGCTTTCCATCCTGGCCTGCATCATTGTCTTCTGGCCGATTGATGCCCGCGCCGCGCTGCTGATGGTGCCCTATCTGGCCTGGGTAAGCTTTGCCGGGCTGCTCAATTTCACCATGTGGCGCTTGAATCCCAACCTGCCGCGCTGACCATTGCGCCAAGCCGCCGAAGGCGGTGAGATAGGGCGCATAATGCCGGAGCAAGCGCCATGATCCGCCTTTTTGCCCTGACCCTGCTGGGGCTGCTTTCCCTGCCCGCCAGCGCGCAGCATTTGCGCATTGGCATCGCATCAGACCCCGATGTACTGGACCCGACGCTGTCGCGCAGCGTGGCCGCGCGGCAGGTTTTTGCCGCCATGTGCGACAAGCTGGTGGATATTGATGAAAAGCTGAGCATCGTGCCGCAGCTTGCCACCGCCTGGCGCTGGGAAGATCAGGGCCGCGCGCTGGTGCTGACCCTCAGGCCTGGTGTGCGCTTTCATGATAGTGCGGCGCTGGATGGTGAGGCAGCGGCGATTGGGCTGCGCCGACATATCGAAACCGCGGCTTCCACGCGTAAGGCAGAACTTGGGCCAGTGCGCGAAGTGGCCGCGACCGGGCCGATGGAAGTGACCATTCGGCTGTCAGAGCCCTTTGCCCCTTTGTTGGCGGCGCTGACGGATCGCGCGGGGATGCTGGTTTCACCGCGGCAGGCGCAGGTATTGGGCGCGGATTTTCAGCGCGAACCTGCCTGCGCCGGCCCCTTCCGCCTCACGCGCCGCGTGGCGCAGGACAGGATCGAACTTGAGCGCTTCAATGAATACTGGAACGCGGCTGCCATTCATGCGCAGCGCGTGACCTATCGGCCCATTACCGATGCCACAATCCGCATGGCGAATTTACGCGCTGGCGCCTTGGATATTGTCGAACGCATCAGCCCTTCCGATGTGGCTGATATTCGCGGCGATCGGCGCACAAGGCTGGTGGAAGCGCCATCTTTGGCTTCGTTTTATATCGCGATCAATGTCGCGCATGGCACAGCGGCAAATACGCCGCTTGGGCGTGATGCGCGGGTGCGCGAAGCCTTGGAACGCGCCATTGATCGGCAGGCGCTGGTCAATGTCGCCTTTGAGGGGCTTTGGATTCCGGGCAATCAATCCGTCCCGCCAGGCCATGCCTTTTATGCGAATAGCCAGCCTATTCCACCGCGTGATGTGGCGCGGGCGCGGGCGCTGCTGCGCGAAGCCGGGCATGATCGCGTGCGGATGAAGCTTTCCGTGCCCAATACCACGGATTACCTGCAAGCTTCTGAAGTGATCCAGGCCATGGCGCGCGAAGCCGGGATAGATATTGAATTGCAGGTGATCGAAACCGCGACCTTGCTCCGCCAATGGACATCGGGCGAGTTTGAATCGCTGATCATCCAATGGTCGGGTCGCGTTGATATTGACCAGAACATTTACAACTTCTACGCTTGTGGGCAGGCGCTGAATGGCGGGCGTTATTGCAACCCGGCGCTGGATACAGCGCTGAATACGGCGCGGCAGAGTGTTGATCCGGCCGCGCGCGCTGTGGCTTATGAAGCGGCAGCGCGGATTTATCTGGCGGATCGGCCCTATATTTATTTGTGGCATTCGCGCGTCTTGCATGGTGTGGGCGCCGCGATACAAGGGCTGCAACCGGTGCCCGATGGCATCATCCGTATTCAGGGCCTGACAGGCGCAAGGGGATAACAGCATGACCGAAACCATGAAGGCAGCGGTAGTCACTGCGGAAGGTGTCAGGGTGCAGCAAGCGCCGCGCCCAGTGCCGGGACCGGAACAGGTATTGGTGCGGGTGCGCGCGGCGGGTCTCAACCGCGCTGATCTTGGTGTCGCGGCGGGGCATGCGCATGGGCGCATGGGCGGCGCGGGCACTATTCTGGGGCTGGAATTTGCGGGTGAGGTTGCCGCCGTGGGCGCGGGTGTAGCCGGCATCAAGCCAGGTGATCGCGTGATGTGCGCGGGTTCGGGCGGTTATGCGGAATATGCCATTGCTGATATGGGCCGCGTACAACCGGTACCGGATCGCAACATGTCCTGGGAAGAGGCAGCGACTTTGCCGGTGGCGCTTTCCACCATGCATGATGCGCTGATTTCCAATGGACGTTTGGCCAAGGGCGAAGCGGTACTGATCCTGGGTGCTTCCAGCGGCGTTGGGCTGATGGGCATGCAGATTGCGAAATACATGGGGGCGGGGCTGGTGATTGGCACCTCCACCAATGCCGAACGGCGCGCGCGTTTGAAGGAATTCGGTGCGGATCACGCGGTGAATACCAATGATGCGGATTGGGCGGATCAGGTGCTGGCACTGACCGAAGGGCGCGGTGTGCAGCTGGTGATTGACCAGGTCTCGGGCGGGACCATCAATGCCGCCATGCGCGCCACCGCCATTCTGGGGCGCATTGTAAATGTCGGTCGGCTTGGCGGGACGCATGGCGATTTCGATTTTGATCTGCACGCCACGCGCCGCATTGCCTATATCGGTGTGACGCATCGCACGCGCAGTGTGGCTGAAATCCGCGAAGAAGAACGCGTGGCAAGGCGCGATTTGCGCAAGGGCGTGGATGAAGGCGTGTTCCATCTGCCAATCGACCGCGTCTTTGCGCTGGATGACGCGGTTGAGGCTTTGGCGCATATGAAGGCCAATGCGCATCTTGGCAAAATCATCCTGAAAACCTGAAGGAAACCCCCATGGCACGCGACGCAAACCTGATCATTCGTGGTGGCACGCTGGTGGATGGCACAGGTGCGCCCCCTTATGAAGCCGATATCGCCATTGGCGATGGGCGTATTCTGGACATCGGCAAGATCTTGACGCGCGCGCCGGCGGAGATTGACGCCAAGGGCCTGATCGTCACGCCGGGCTTTGTGGATATCCATACGCATTACGATGCGCAGGCGACTTGGACCAGCCGGCTGCTGTCTTCATCCATCAATGGCGTGACAACGGCGCTGCTCGGCAATTGCGGCGTGGGTTTTGCGCCGTGCAGGCCAGATCGGCGCGACATGCTCGTGAAGCTGATGGAAGGTGTGGAGGATTTGCCGGAGGTTGTGCTGACTGAAGGCCTGCCCTGGAATTGGGAAAGCTTCCCCGAATACATGGATGCGCTTGATGCGCGGCCCTATGACATGGATGTCGCTGCCATGGTGACGCATGCGCCCTTGCGCGTGCATGTGATGGGCGAAGCGGCCGAGGCGCATGCGGTGGCGACACCCGAGCAATGCGCTGAGATGGCGCGGCTGACGGCGGAAGGCCTGGCCGCCGGTGCGCTTGGCTTTTCGACATCGCGCGCCATTGCGCATCGTACCTTGGATGGGCGGCATATCCCAACCCTCGGCACGCCCGAGGCAGAGTTGGAGACCATCGCGCGCGCCATTCGTGCGCAAGGTTCGGGCTGGATGCAGGTGATTTCGGATTTTGACGATCCGGAAGATGAATTCGCGCGCCTGCAACGCATTGCGGCGGCATCGGGCCGACCGATGACATTCTCCCTATTGCAACGGGAATCCAAGCCGGGGCTCTGGCGCTGGCTACTGGATAAGGTGGAGGCGGCGCATGAGGCCGGCGTGCCCATGTATGGCCAGGTCATGGGCCGACCCGTTGGGCTGATGTTCGGCTTTGAGCTTTCGCAGCACCCCTTCCTGATGCGCGCTTCCTATCAGGCGATTGCGCATCTGCCGTTTGAACAGCGCATCGCTGCCTTGCGCGACACGGCATTGCGCGCGCGCATCCTGGCAGAGCCAACGGAAGACCCAGCACTGCGCGTGCGGCTGAATAATTGGGAAAAGATTTTTGCGTTGGGCGATCCGCCGGATTATGAACCCCCGCCAGAAAAATCAGTGGCGGCGATGGCGGTAGCGCGTGGCATGGACCCGGCGGCACTTTGCTATGACATGATGCTGGAAAAGGATGGCCACGCCATTCTGAACCGGCCCATCCTGAACTATGCCGATGGAGACCTGACCGCCATTCGCAATATGGTGACGCATCCGCACACACTAATGGGGCTTGGCGATGGTGGCGCGCATGTCGGCTATATCTGCGATGCGTCCTGCATGACGCATATGCTGGTGCATTGGGCGCGTGATCGCGCGCGCGGGCCGCGCCTGCCGTTGGAATTCGTGGTCAAGCGCATTTCGCGCGACAATGCGCATGCGCTTGGCCTCAAGGATCGCGGCGTGCTGGCGCAGGGCAAGAAGGCCGATATCAATGTGATTGATTTCGGCCGGTTGGCGCTGGAGATGCCGAAAATGCATTACGATCTGCCCGCCGGCGGCAAGCGCCTGATCCAAAAGGCACAAGGCTATGTCGCCACCATCGTTGCCGGCACGCCTGTCTATCGCGAAGGTGAGGCAACCGGCGCGCTGCCTGGGCGCCTGGTACGCGGCGCCAAGGCGGCTTAGGCCGTCACGCCACCGCTGCCGGCAAGCCCGCCCAGATTTCTTCAAGGCTGAGCGGGCGCGCCATCAAACCCTGATCGGCGCACCAGCGTGATGCCAGTTCCAGCGCTGGGTTCAGCGCGGCACGGCTACGTGGTGTGGTGCCGGCAACGTTGAATTGGCGCAGCACTTCGGCCACCAGCGCGGCATCACGCGCATGGGCGCCCTTCATTACCACAAGATGGTTCACTGGCTTGAAGCCGTAGCGCGCCTGAAAAGCGGCACCCGCTGCGGCGGGGTCAGGAAAGACGGTGCGCACATCATCGCCGGCGGGCAATTCAAAACCCATGATGGCGGCATCCAACGCTCCGCTTTCGAACATGCCATTCAAGGTCTCGCCAGTACTGGCGCGCTGCACCCAGGCAGGGTCGCGAAAGCTTGGTTCATGCGCATCTTCAAATGTCACCCAGCGCATCGCATCCGCGCGTAGCCCAAAGCTTTCTTGCAAGACGCCCCTGATCCACATGCCGGTGGTTTGGCTATAGGCGCGCACGCCAATCCGCTTGCCGGCCAAATCGGCGGGGGTTTCAATACCCCTCCCCGCGCGGCAGAACATCGCGGTTTCCTGAAAGCGTTCCGCCACGACTAAAGGCAGCAGCACCAAATCTCGGCCGGCAACTTTTGCCATCAGAAAAGTTGCGATGGCCATTTCGCTGATATCGAAACGCCCTTCACGCACCATGGGCGCGAAAGCCTTGCTGATGGGATTCACCACCTGCATCGCAAGATTAAGCGAGGCACTCGCGGTCTCTCCGCGATGCAGCGCCATGGTATGCGGGTAATCATCCACGCAAATCGAAAGTGTCATGGCATTCATGCGCCAATCTCCTCAAAGAAAGCATCCACCAAGGCGTTGAAGGCACTCGCGCGCTCAAAATGGCCGGAATGGCCGACCTTATGCAGCACGGCGCAGCGCGCGCCAGGAATAACGCTGGCCATCGCGCGCGCGGCGAAGGGCGGCAACACGATATCTTCCTCGCTTGGGATGAACAGCAGCGGGCATTGCGCGGCGGCGAAGGATTCGGGTGCGCGGTTGCGCCCCACCTGGAGCCGCGCCCGCACCGCTTCGCGATCAAAGCCAGAAGTCAGGCCATAGACATGGTTATAGAGGTGATAAAGTGCGGGCTGTTCAGCCGCCATGCGCGCACCAGCCGCCGGGTTGATATTGCGCTTCAGCCCTGCCTCACGCGCTGCCGCGCTTTCTTCCTGCCAGGTTTTCAGGCGTGATCTTTCAGGCTCGCGCATCTGGCGCGGGTCGAGTGTCCCGGTGGTCGCCCCTAGCACCAGCGCCCTCACACGCCCCGGGCGCAGCAGCGCATATTCAACGCCGGTCCAGCCGCCCATGGATTGGCAAATGATGCGAATATCGCCAAGGCCGAGCTCATCCACCAAGGCCGCAAGGTCAGCGGCATAGGCTGCGGGATCAGGCCCTTCCGCCGGCGCGGTGGAAGGGAAAAAACCGCGATGGGAAAAGGCAACGCAGGTATAGCGCGGTGCGAAATGTGCGACCTGCTGCCACCAGGACATGAGATTGCCGCCGAGCCCATGCGCAAAGACAATGGCGGGGCCTTCGCCCGTCACCTCATAGCGGATGCGCGCATCGGGGCGTTCAAGCCAGCCGGCACGACGAGGCGGTGCGGCAAATGCGGCTGGGTTGGTCATGGCGGTCTGCTCCCCAAGGCTTTCGCGGCATCATGGGGCAAAATGGCGCGTCTGTCTTGGGCTGGCATCCCGGCCAATCCTTGCTAGGCTTCGGGCCGAAATGCATGAGGAAGCAACCATGGCTGCAGCGGATGCCGATACTTTCGATTACGTGATTGTGGGTGCCGGGGCGGCGGGGTCTATCCTCGCGGCGCGGCTGACGGAAGACCCGGAGACCACCGTCTGCGTTCTGGAAGCCGGCCCGCCCGATACCAACCCCTTCATTCATATTCCTGCTGGTTTCATCAAGGCTTTGGTGAATCCCGATATCACCTGGCAATTCAGCACCGAGCCCACCGAGAATACTGCCGGGCGCCGCGTGAAAACCGTACAAGGCCGCACCTTGGGTGGCGGTTCTTCGATCAACGGCATGATCTATAATCGCGGACAGCCGGGGGATCAGGATAGCTGGGCGCAGCGCGGTAATCGCGGTTGGGGCTATGCGGATTGCCTGCCCTATTACAAGCGGAGCGAGAAGCGCCTCGGCTTTGGTGAGGAACGGCGCGGGCGTGATGGCGGCGTGCCCGTGACAGACATGGATTGGTTCAATCCCGTATCGGAAGCCTTTATCGCCGGCTGTGTCGCTTCCGGTATTCCGCGCAACCCGGATTACAATAACGGCAATCAGGCCGGCGTTGGGTATTTCCAGCGCGCCATTCATCGTGGCCGGCGTATCTCAGCCGCGCGCGGCTTTCTGCATCCTGCCATGGCGCGCAAGACGCTTGATGTGCGCACCAATGCGCGCGTCTGCGGCATTATTCTGGAAGGTAAGCGCGCCGTTGGTGTGCGCTATTTGAACCAGCGCGGCGGGACGCCGCGTGAAGTGCGCGCCAGGCGGGAAGTGATCATCTCAGCCGGCACCGCGAACACCGCGCGCTTGTTGCAGGTTTCCGGCATTGGTCCTGGCTGGCTTTTGCAGAAACTCGGCGTGCCTGTGCTGCATGAATTGCGCGGCGTGGGTGAGAATTTTCGCGACCATTATGCAACCCGCGTTGTCATGCGTGCGAAGCCAGGTGTCACCACGCTGAATGAATTGGCACGTGGCGTGAAGCTGGCGGGGCAAGTGGCGCGTTGGGCGATGGGGCGGCCCTCCATCCTCGCGACCGTGCCGTCGCATGTCTATGTTTTCTGGAAATCCTTTGAAGGGCTGGATCAGCCCGATCTGCAATGTGTCTTCACGCCGGGGTCTTATGCGGAAGGCAAGGTCTATGTGCTGGATGATTATCCGGGGGTGACGGCTGGCGCCTGGCAGCATCGGCCAGAAAGCATCGGCTGGGTGCGCGCGAAGACTGCTGATGTCTTCGACGATCCGGAAATCCAGCCGAATTATCTGTCAGACCCCATGGATCGGCGCGTACATCTGGGCGGTATTCGGCTGATCCGGCGCTTGCTCAATACGCCGGAACTTAAGCCCTTTCTGGAAGCCGAAACCCTGCCCGGCCCGCATATCGATTCCGATGATGAGCTGATGGATTTCGCGCGGCGTAATGGGTCAACGACCTATCACCTGATCGGCACGGCGCGCATGGGGCCGAATACGGACCCAACCGCTGTGGTGGATGACAGGTTGCGCGTGCATGGGCTGGAAGGCTTGCGCGTGGTGGATGCTTCGGTGATGCCGAATATGACGTCGGCCAATACCTACGCCACCACCATGATGATTGCGGAAAAGGCATCGGATTTCATTCGTGGCCGCCCGCCATTGGAACCCATGTTGTAGAATCCGAAGGGAAAGACAATGGAATTGCCGCTGCACGGCATGCGCGTGATAGAAGTGGGCCAGGCTTTGGCGGGCCCCCTCGCCGGGGTGATCATGGCGGATATGGGCGCCGATGTGATCAAGGTGGAAAAACCAGATGGCGGCGATGATGCGCGCGCCTGGGGACCTCCCTTCGGGCCGGATGGTGAGACATCGCTCTATTTTCACGGGCAGAATCGTAACAAGCGCTCCATCACGCTCGATCTGAAAAAGCCCGAGGATGTGGAGGCGCTGCACAAGCTTGTGGAAACGGCGGATGTACTGATTCAGAATCTGCGCCCTGGCGTGGTGGATGAAATCGGCATTGGGCCGAAAGCGATGCTGAAGCGGCATCCTCGGCTGGTATATTGCTCGATCTGGGCCTTTGGTCATGAAGGGCCGATGCGCCTGAAACCTGGTTTTGATCCGCTGCTGCAAGCCTATGGCGCCATGATGTCTGTTACGGGCCGGCCAGAAGATCCGCCGACCTTTTGCGGCGCTTCGATCAATGACAAGGCGACGGGGATGTTCTGCGTGATCGGTGCCTTGGCGGCCTTGCGTCAGCGCGATCGTACCGGCAAGGGCTGCCTGGTGGATACATCACTGTTTGAGACCGCCGTGCATTGGGTGGAAGGCCATGTGAATAATCACGTGGCAAGCGGCGATATCCCGAAGCGCCACGGCACGGGTGGTGCCGTGATTGTGCCCTATCAGGTGTTTGATACTGCGGATCGGCCGCTTTGCCTCGCTGCCGGGAATGATCGGCTTTGGGCGCGCTGCGCCAAGGTTTTGGGGCATGCGGAATGGGCAAGCGATGTGCGTTTCGCGACAGGCCCGGCGCGTGTGCGCAACAAGGCCGCGCTTTTGCCTTTGATTGCGGAGGCGCTGCGCTTGCAGCCGCGCGATCATTGGCTGGCCGCGCTGGAGGCTGAGGGCGTGCCAAGCGGCCCGGTGAATGACATTGCGGAGCTCGCCGCAAGCCCACAATTCGCCGCGATGAGCATGATGCAAAGCCTGCCCGAGGGCGGCCCGCGCGTGGTTGGTTTGCCGATTTCCTTCAACCGTCGCCGACCGCTTTCCCGCCGCCCAGCGCCGCGCATCGGGCAGCATAATCAGGAGATTTTAGGCCGACCCTAAGGCCACCCAAACACCCTGGACTCTGAGGGGGCGCCGCGATACCAGCCTTGCAGCAGCAAGCAAAGGCGGAGCCCCCCAATGCCCCTTCCCAGCCGTTATTGGCAGGACCTCACCTGGCCGGATTTTCGCGCCCTTCCCGCCAATACCGTCGCGGTTTTGCCGGTTGGCGCCATTGAACAGCATGGGCCGCATCTGCCGGTGGCGGTGGATACTGCGATCAATCAGGGGATTGTCGCGCGCACGCTGAAAGTCATTCCGGATGATTTGCCGGTGCTGGTGCTGCCAACCCAGGCGGTGGCGCTTTCGGTGGAGCATTTGCGCTTTCCCGGCACCATCACCACCAGCGCGGAGACATTACTTGCGCTGATCTGCGATATCGGCGCTTCGGTCGCGCGTGCGGGTGTGAAGCGCCTGGTGTTTTTGAACAGCCATGGCGGCAATGTCTCGGCGCTTGATATCGCGGCGCGGCGCTTGCGCATTCAGCACGGGCTTTTCGTGGTGAATGCCATGTGGGCGCGCATGGGCAAGCCGGAAGCCTTGCGCGATCCGGTAGAAGCACGCTTTGGCATTCATGCCGGACGCGATGAAACCGCGGTGATGCTGGCGCTGCGGCCTGATCTGGTGCGGATGGATAAGGCGCGGAATTTCGTGAGCCGCTGGCAGGGTGTTTCAACGGCGACACCCAGCATGGCGCCCGATGCCGGTGCGCCGCCCGCCTGGCAGGCGCAGGATCTTGGTGGGGCGGGCGCGGTCGGCAATGCCTCAGCCGCCACGGTGGAAATTGGGGAGGCGCTGTTGGACCACGCCGCGCAACGCATGGCGGCACTCTGGCAGCAGGTGGCTACCATGGACATTTCAAGCTGGCTGGATCAGGAGCCGAATCCCGATGCCTGATATTGCTGCCTTCACCGCTGAGTTGGGCGGGCTTGAACAATCCACTGATGCCGCGCTGCTGCGGCAGAAAAGCCGCGACTTTTATTGGTACAGCCCGATCCTGACGCGACAATTGGATGGCAAGCGCGCGGATATCTGGCTGCGCCCGCAGAATGAAGATGAGGTGATGCGTATCCTGCATGCCGCACGCCGGCATAGCGTGCCGATTACGGTGCGCGGAGGTGCGACCGGCAATTACGGCCAGTGCGTGCCGCTGAATGGCGGTGCTGTTCTGGACACAACGGCGATGGTAGCGCCGATTGCGCTGAAGGATGGCGTGCTGGAAGCCGAAGCCGGTGCGCGCATGATTGATCTTGACCTTTGGGCGCGCGAACGCGGCTGGGAGCTTCGGCTTTGGCCCAGCACCAAACGCACCGCGACCATTGCGGGCTTTGTTGCTGGTGGTGGCGCAGGTGTTGGCGGCATCAGCCACGGCACCATGCGCGAACGCGGTAATCTGCTTGGTGTGCGTGTGGCGACGCTGCAAGACCCTCCTGCACTGCTTGATCTGGAAGGTGATGAGGCGAATCCGGTCAATCGCACCTATGGCACCACGGGCGTTATCACACGCGTACGCCTGCCGCTGACGCCGGCGCAGGATTGGCGCGATATTGCCGTGGTGTTTTCGGATTTCGCGGCGGCGGGGCGTTTTGCGCTGGCGCTGGCCTTCGCTGATGGTATCCCCAAGAAAATGTGCGGCGTGTTTGATGCGCGGCTGCCGCCTTTCTTCCGTGCCATTGCGGATGTGGTGCCGGCGGATCACGCGCTGGCGCTGGTGATGGTCGCCCCTTCCGGTCTTGTCGCGCTGCGCGATATGGCGCGCGAACATGGTGGGCGGATTGTCGCGGATCAGGACACGGTCGCGGCTGAGCGTGATCCGGAAGCGACCCCTTTCTATGAATATTGCTGGAACCACACCACCTTGCAGGTGCTGAAGCGTGATCGCGGCGTGACTTATCTGCAATGCCGCTTTCCCTTTGAAGGCACTTTGGAATCGGTCGAGAAAGTACGCGCTGCCTTCCCGGATGAGGTTTGGATGCACACGGAATGCGTGCGCTTCGGCGGGCGTACCACCATGACCGCCCTGCCGGTCATTCGCTGGAAAGACGATGCGCGGCTTGCCGAGATCATCGCCGGCTTTGAAGCGGCCGGTGCCGGCATTGCCAATCCGCATTTCTTCACCATTGAGGAAGGTTCCGGCTATCGCCGCGTGCCAGGCGATCAGCTGGGTTTCAAGCGCCGCGTTGATCCTTTGGGTCTGTTCAATCCCGGCAAGATGAAAAGTTTCGATGAACCAGAAAGCAACGCCGCATGAAGCATGATATCGCTGGCCTGATGGCCGCCCTCCCCGATATTCGCTGGGTGACGGATGCCGCGCTGGTGCGCCAACGCAGCCGTGATTTCTTCTGGTATAGCCCTGTGCTGAAGCGCCAATTGAATGGCGTAAGCGCGGATGTGGTGGCCGAAGCGCAGGATGAGGCTGATGTGGTGCGCATCCTGGCAGCCTGTCATGCGCGGCGCATTCCAGTGACTCCGCGCGGTGCCGGCACCGGCAATTACGGCCAGGCCATGCCGCTTTTTGGCGGTGTGGTGCTGGATGTCTCGGGGCTTGATAAGCTGCTGTGGGCCAAGCCCGGCATGATGCGCGCGCAAGCCGGCGCCAAGCTTATCACGCTTGATGAACAAACGCGCCAGCAAGTGGGCGGCGAATTGCGCTTTCATCCTTCCACCAAGCGCACAGCGACGATTGGTGGCTTTGTCGCTGGCGGTTCGGCGGGGGCGGGTTCCTGCATGTGGGGGTCCTTCCGGGAACCTGGCAATGTGCTCGGGCTTCGCGTGATCACCATGGAAGCCACGCCGCGCATTCTGGAATTGCGTGGCGCGGAGATTGAAAAAGCCAATCACGCCTATGGCACGAATGGCATCATTACTGAGGTCGAGATGCCGCTCGCCCCCGCTCATGATTGGGTGGATGTGATGATGGCCTTCCCGAGTTTCATGGAAGCCGCACGTTTTGCAGAAGCCGTGACACTGGCTGATGGCATTGTGAAAAAGCTCGCCACCGTTGTCGCGGCGCCTGTGCCGCAACAATATTTCCGCCATTTCGAAGGGCGTATTCCGGCGGGCATGAGCATTACCATGCTGATGATCGCCGCGCCCTTCCTGGAGGCTTTTGAGGCGCTGAAAATCAAGCATGGTGCTGTGCAGGCGGAAATCTATCGCTGTCCGACAGAAGAAGCCACCGTGCCGCTTTATGAACACGCTTGGAACCACACCACGCTGCAAGCGCTGAAGCTGGATCGCGGTATCACCTATCTGCAGACACTTTTCCCGCCGCCCGGTCACATGGCTTTGGTGGAAAAGATGGAAGCACTGTTTGGTGATGAAGTGCCGATGCATCTGGAATTCGTGCGCTTTGGCGGGCATGTCACCTGCTTTGGTCTGCAATTGGTGCGCTATACCAGTGAAGAACGCCTGGCCGAGATTATTCGTATTCATGAAGCCAATGGTTGCCCTGTCTTCAACCCGCATGCGTTCTCATTGGAAGAAGGCGGCATGAAGCGCGTTGATGCGCGGCAATTGGCCTTCAAGAAGGAAGCCGATCCGCTTGGCCTGCTCAACCCCGGCAAGATGCTCGCCTGGGATGATCCGGAATGGTCGCCGGAACGCCCGCGCACACATTACATGTATGGCGATCCGGATGCGCCCGAGATTGAAGAAAAGCTGGATTAGGCGCGCGCCGTGCGGGTGCTGCTGATCCATTGCCATCCGCGTGCGGAGAGTTTTTCGGCGGCGCTCCGCGATGCCGCGCGAGAAGCATTGCAAGCCGCCGGGCACGAGTTGGAATGCCGTGATCTTTACGCGGAGGGCTTCACCGCAGCGCTCAGTGATGCCGAGCATCGCGATTACCTCGATCCCTCCAGCCATCCGCCGGATGTCGCGGATCATGTTGCTTCACTGCAACGGGCCGAGGCTTTGCTGCTGGTTTATCCCACCTGGTGGTATGGGCTGCCCGCCATGCTCAAGGGCTGGCTTGATCGCATCTGGGCGCCCGGGGTTGCCTTCAGGCTTGGCGATGGCGCGATTGAACCGCTGCTGACGAACATCAAGCGCATCGGTGTGGTCACGACCTATGGCTCGCCCTTGTGGTTTTTGTGGTTGATTGGCTGGCCGGACAAGAAGCTGATCAATCGCGGCCTCAGGCGGTTATGCGCGCGCAGCTGTCGTGTAGACTGGCTTTTACTGACACGGATGGATCAGCGCAGCGCACCGGAACGCGCAGCGTTTCTGGCGAAGGTGAAGGCGCGGCTTAGCCGCTGGTAGAGCATTTTCAAGCCAAGTGAACTCACTTGGCGACTCGGAAAATGCGATCAAAAAATTACTCAAACAAATGATCCAATTCGCGCCAATCCGGCACTTCCGCATCCAGCACCTTGCCATTGCGGAGCACAATGCGGTCCGCTTGCGGGCGCGATAGCCATTCGGTCATGTGGCGCGCGCGGAACAGGACAAGATCAGCCGGCGCGCCCGTGCGGATCATGCCCGCCCCTTGCAGCCCCATTGCCGCGGCAGGGCGCGCACCAACGGAAAGCGGCCAATCACCATAGGGGTGATCCAGATGCAGGATCCGCGTGGCTTCACGCATCACCTCCACCATGTCGAGATCACCATAGGCGTAGAAAGGATCGCGCGTATTGTCGGAAGCGAGGGAGACAGAAACACCCGCCGCCTGCATTTCATGCACCAAAGTCACACCGCGCCAACGCGGCGTGCGTCCGGGCTCGCGGTCCTGCAAATACATATTGCACATGGGCAGCACCACAATCGCAACGCCGGCATCAGCGCAGGCCTTGATGGTTTCCAGCGCGAATTCATCTGTCTGGCGTGAGAGGGAACAGCAATGGCCGCATTGGATGCGCCCCTTGAAGCCGCGCCGCATGGCGGTCAGCGCAATTTCACGCAAGGCGCGCGCGCCGGTTTCCCCGCTTTCATCCACATGCAGATCAAGATCGAGGCCGCGCGCTTCGGCAAGGGCGAAGAAATGATCCAGCATGGCGTGGAACTCGGGCGGAATATCGTCATGAATGCCGCCGGAAAGCCGCGTCACCATGCCCAGGACGCCGCCGGATTCCGCGACAATATCGGCAAGCTGCGCGCCCTCATCCCCCGCAAAGCGATCAAGCGGCGCGATGGAGGAAGCCTGCAAGGTGATCCGCCCCGCCCAATCATCGCGCAGCTGGCGGAACATGCGCCAGGCCTTGGGCGCATGGGGCATGTAGCTATCGAGATGCGTGCGCAGCGCAACCGTGCCATGGGCGTAAGCCGCACGCAGCGCGAATTCGGCCCGCGCGCGCATATCGGCTTCGGACCAATTCACATCGCGATCCGCCATGACGGTGGTGAGCGCACCGAAGAAGCTGCCATCGGGATTGGCGGCACGTTGCCAGATATGGCCCTTATCCAGATGCGTATGCGCATCCAGCATGCCGGGCCAGACCTGCCCGCCATCGAGGGACACACCATCCGGGGCAGAGCCGAGCGGAGCGATGGCAGCAATGCGCCCCTGTTCAACACGCAGATCAAACCGCGCAATGCCATCGCGGTCCAAGGGCAGAGCAGCCGCGCCTTCCAGCACTGCGGCCGGGGCACGCGCATCACGCAACCAGAAATCACTGCCCGCGCCGGCCAAGGCAGCGCGGGTCTTTGCCATGGCGCTACTCATCGCCGATCCCCCCGCCCCATGGCGCTTTCATGCCAGTTCCGCAGCAGCAAATGCGTAAGCAGGCTGAGTGCCAGGAAAATCGCGATCCCTGTCGTGGAAACCAGCACAAGGGCCGCGAACATGCGTGGGATTTGCAACTGATACCCTGCTTCCAGAATCCGGTAGGCCAAGCCCGAAGCACTACCGCCGGTGCCGGCCACAAACTCCGCAACAATGGCGCCAATCAGGGCCAAACCGCCGGAAATCCGCAACCCCGCCAGGAAGTAAGGCAGGGCGGAGGGCAGCAGCAGGCGCGTCAACACCTGCCAACGCGACGCACGATACAGCTTGAACAGATCCTTCAAATTATGATCCGCCGAGTTCAAGCCAACGGTCGTATTCGACAGGATCGGGAAGAAGGCGACGATCCAGGCGCAGATCAGCAGCGATATCGCAATATCATCCACCCAAATGATGATCAGCGGTGCAATCGCCACGATGGGCGTGACTTGCAGGATCACCGCGAAGGGAAACAGCGACAATTCAATGATGCGCGACTGCGCAAAAAGAATGGCCAGCACCAAACCCAAAATCGCCGCCACCGATAGCGCCAGGAAGGTGATCTTCAGCGTGATCAGCAAGGATACAGACAGCGATCCCCAATCGCGCAGCAGAGTCTGCCAAATGGCAATCGGCCCTGGCAGGATATAGGGCGGGATTTCACGCACCCGTACCATCATCTCCCAACCACCCAGGAACAGCAGCGCCAGCAATGTGGGCGCCAGAATGCGCAGCCAAGGGCCTTCCAAAAAGCTGCCGGCGGCGGGTGTGGCTTCCGTGCTCTCACTCATGGGCACCTCCCATGGCGGAAGACAGCGCATGGGATACGGTGCGGCATTGCGCGGCGTATTCGGGGGAGGTGCGGAACTCCTCGCCCCGTTCCGCCGGCGCGGTGATGCGCACTTCCTCGGCAATGCGGCCCGGGCGCGGGGCCATCACCACAATGCGGTCCGCCAGATAGACGCTTTCAAACACCGAATGGGTCACGAAAATCACCGTAAAACGTTCCTGCGCCCAAAGCTGCACCAGATCATTGTTCAGCCGAAAACGCGTGATTTCATCAAGCGCCGCGAAGGGTTCATCCATCAGCAAAATACGCGGGCGCGTCACCAAGGCGCGCGCGATGGAAACGCGCATGCGCATGCCGCCTGACAAGGCGCGGGGATAGGCTTTCTCAAAACCCTTCAGATCAACGCGGGCAATCCATTCGGCGGCGCGTTCTTCGGCTTCCCGCCGCTTCATGCCGGCCAATTCAAGCGGCAGCGCGACATTGCGGATCAAGTTGGCCCAGGGCATCAGGGTTGGTTCCTGGAATACAAAACCGATATCGCGTTCCGCAGCGCCGGCCGCGTCATGCGTGGCGGTCGGCCATTCCATGGTCCCGCCGCTCGGCGCCGTCAGCCCCGCAATCAGGCGCAGCAGCGTGGATTTGCCGCAGCCTGAAGGCCCCAGAAGTGCAATGAAATCGCCTGGCATGATCGTCAGATCAATGCCATCCAAAGCCAGGGTTCCCGTGGCGTAGCGCTTGGAAACCCCGGTGAGCGAAAGCAGCGGGCGCCGAGGGCTCAAGCCAGGCCAGCCCGCCGATTGACGAAGCGCAGCGAATAGGCGCGCTTCACATCAAGCCCAGGCGGCATCACCTCCGCATCGCGCATGGCGGTGTAGAAGGCTTCCCAGCGCTCATCTGTCATGGCGCCGATGCCAAGGCGTTCCGCATCGCCCGAAAAGACAATGCCGCGTTCATTCATGGCGCGCACGGCGTAATCAATCTTCTCCTGCGTCATTTCCTGATTGTCGCGCATGATGAGCGCATTGGCCGCCGCCACATCCTGCCCGCGCAAATACTGCGTCCAACCCTGCATGGTGGCATCCACAAAACGCTGGATCAGATCAGGCTTTTCATCCACAAGCTTGCGGGAGATATCAATCGTCGTCTGGTAATTCGGGAAGCCCGCATCAGCGAAAAGCAGCACGCGCGGATCAGCGCCAGCCAGTCGCGCCGCGAAGGGCTCGGATGAGACAAAGCATTGCTGAATGGCCTGCTTATCCGCGAGGAAGGGCTGGACATTGAAGGTATAGGGGCGGATCTGGCTATCGGTGAAGCCGAAGCGCCGGCGCAGGAAGGGCCAATAGGTCACGCGCCCGCCAGCGCCCACCAGAATGGGCCGACCGCGCATTTGCTCAAAGCTCGTGAAGCCGGCTTCGGCATGGAACATGAAGCCTTGCGGGTCCTTCTGCATGATGGCGCCAATCGCCATGAAGGGCACGTTTTCCCGCACATAATTCAGCGCTTGAAAGCCGGAAGACATGATCATGTCCACCCGCCCCGCCAGCAGCAGCTGCGCGGGGTTCTGCTGCGGACCGCCCATGCGGATTTCGCAATCAATGCCGGCTCGACGATAAAGCCCATTGGCCAGCGCCAGATAATAGCCGCCATGTTCCGCCTGGGCGCGCCAATTCGTCTGGAAGGAGAGTTTTTCGAGTGTCTGCGCCAGCGGCACCCGCGCGCCGGCCACCGCTGAAAGCACAAGGGCCGTGCCGCCTGTCAGCAATGCGCGGCGTTCAATCCGATACCTGTTTCTCATGGGGGCGTTCTCCTCGCTGGGGGCGGCTTGGGGCGTCTCAATGCCTCAGGCAGATGGTGGCAGCAAGGCATATGCCAATGCTTTGGGCGGTTCCTCGGGGTGAATCCCGCCAGCATCGCCTGTTTTTGGTGCATTGGGCGCCACCGATGCGATCATTTGGCCCGCCCATCCAACCCGGCAGTGCCTCCACTCATCCGAGTCGCCAAGGAGCGCTGTTTCCCACCTGCCAGCTTCTGCCCTATCCTGCCCCTGGCCAGAAGCCTCCGGGAGGGCGCAAGCCTCATGACCACCACCGCGGTACCGCCGCGTCAGACCAGCTTGCTGCTTGGCATTTTCTTCATGTGTGCGGCCTGCACATTGTTTCCCATCATGAATGGCATTGTGCAGGTCTTGAGCCGGGATTACCCATCCGAACAGATCATCTGGGCACGCACGACAGGGCATTTGCTGATTGTGCTGGCGCTGATTGTGCCACGTTACGGGCTTGGTGTGCTGAAAAGCCGCAAGCCCTGGGTGCAAATCTCGCGTTCCCTCCTGCTGCTGACCTCCACCACTTTTTTCTTCTTCTCGGTGAAGCATGTGCCGCTGGCCAAGGCATCTTCCATTTCCTTCATGTCCCCGTTTTTCGTGACCCTGCTGGCCCTGCCCATGTTGGGTGAGCAGATCGGCTGGAAGCGCCTGGCTGCGGTGATGGTGGGCTTCCTTGGCGTGCTGGTGGTGATCCGTCCGGGGTCAGAGGTTTTCCAGCCCGCCGCCCTTGGCATTGTGGCCAGTGCGTTTTGCTACGGCGTTTATCAGATACTGACGCGGCAGGTTGCCGGGCTCGATAGGCCTGAGACATCCGTGATGTATAGCGGGCTTTTTGGCGCCTTGGTGATGTGCTGCGTCATTCCTTTCTTCTGGGTGCCCTTCCATAATTGGGCAGATGTTTTTTGGCATTTGATGCTGGGTATCCTGGGCGCGGCGGGCCATTGGTGCGTGGCCAAGGCCATGACCTATGGCGCGGCCAATGTCATCGCCCCCTTCCAATATTGGCAAATGATCGGCGCCATCGCGGTGGGCTATGCGATTACCGGGCTTTGGCCGGATCAATGGACTTGGCTTGGCGCCAGCATCATCATCGGCGCCGGGCTTTACATTGCCATCACCGAAACCCGGTCCCGGAAAGCGTGATGCCCCCTTGCCATCGGCGCCACTTCGGCGAAGCATAAGCCGGACCAGCAAAGGGGCTCCGCATGGCGCGCAACAAGACCTATCCGGATTTCGATGCGGCAGTGGCGGATATTCCCGATGGCGCCGTGATTGCCATTGGCGGCTTCGCCGGCCCCGGCACGCCGTATAATCTGATTGCCGCCTTGGCGCGGCGCGGCGCCAAGCGCCTGACCTGCATCGCCAATACCACAGGCGGCGCGCATAAACCGCGCATGCCCGATATTGGCATGCTGGTGGAAAACGGCCAGGTCGCAAAGGTGATTTGCTCCTTTACCGCCGCGACACGCGCATCCGATGTGCTGCCCTTCACGAAATACTACGAATCAGGCGAAGTCGCCGCGGAAATCGTCCCGCAAGGCACGCTGGCCGAACGGCTGCGCGCTGCGGGTGCCGGCATTCCCGCCTTCTATACGCCAACCGCGGTGGGCACTGAATTGGCGGAAGGCCGTGAAACGCGCGACATCAATGGCCGGCGCTATTTGCTGGAGTACGCGTTGCCGGTGGATTTCGCCTTTATTCGCGCGGCGCGGGCAGATGCGGCGGGCAATCTGCGCTTCCATCGCAGCCAGCGCAATTTCAATCCATTGATGGCAATGGCAGCAAAAACCACGATTGTGGAGGTAGAAGAAGACATTCTGCCCGCCGGCGCGATAGATGCGGATGATGTGCATACGCCTAGCCTGGTGGTGCATCGGCTGATCCGCGTACCGCCTCCACCCATGGGACTTTGGACCCGCAAGCGGGAGGCCGCACGATGAGCTGGACACGCATGCAAATGGCCGAAAGGCTGGTGCGCGAATTTCAGGATGGTTGGGTGGTCAATCTTGGTGTCGGCATGCCAACCATGATTGCCGATGTGCCCATGGGTGATCGCGACATCATCTTTCATGCCGAAAACGGGGTGATTGGTTATGGCGCGGTCTGCGCGCCGGGTACGGAAGACCTGAATCTGGTCAATGCGGGTGGGCAGAATGTGGTGCTGAACCCTGGTGCTTCCATTGTGCATCACGCGGATAGCTTTGGGCTGATCCGCGGTGGGCGGATGGATGTGACAGTGATGGGTGCCTATGAAGTCGCCGCCAATGGCGATTTCGCCAATTGGAAACTGAAAGGCGCCAAGGGTGGCGGCATTGGCGGGGCGATGGATTTGGCCGCCTGTGCGCAGCGTGTTTTTATCATGCTGGAACATCGCACGCGCGATGGCGCTTCCCGATTACTGCCGCGTTGCAGCCTGCCGATCACTGCCGCCGGCGTGGTGACCTTGGTGGTGACGGATCTTGGGCTTTTCGCGCCCATGGGTGAGGGTTTCGCGTTGCGCGATCTGGCCCCGGATGTGACGCTGGAAGAAGTGCGCGCCGCCACTGCCTGCCCCATCATCGCTTGAGGAAACCCCATGCCCCAGTTGATTGATTATTATGTTTCGCTCAATTCGCCCTGGACCCATTTGGGCGCAGCGCGGATTGAAGCCTTGGCAGCGCAGCATGGCGCGGAACTGCACATCTGGCCGGTGGATTTCGGCACCATCTTCGCCGGTTCCGGTGGTTTGCCGCTGCCCAAGCGTTCGCCGCAGCGCCAAGCTTATCGCTTGCAGGAATTGCGGCGCTGGCGCGATGCGCTTGATATTCCGATCAATATTCATCCCAAATATTCCCCGGCCAATGAATTGCCCGGCGCGGCCAGTGTGATTGCACTACGCGAAACACAGGGCCATGCGCCGGCCATTCGCCTGGCGCATCGCATCCTGAAAGCGCTTTGGCAGGAAGAACAGGATACGGGCGACACGGCGACCCTCGCGGCGCTGATGCGCGACTGCGGCCTGGATGCGGATGCGCTGCTGCGGTTGGCAGAAGACCCACGCTGGCTGGAACAGCGCAAGGTCGATACCGCTGCCGCGCTGGAACGCGGTGTCTTTGGGGCGCCCTGCTATGTGATTGGTGAGGATATGTTCTGGGGCCAGGACAGGCTTGAATTCGTCGCCAAGCGCTTGAGCAAAGGCACTTGATGTTCAGCGGCAAATCCGTCGCAAGGCTGGAAGATGCACGGTTTCTGACCGGGCTCGGGCGTTACGTTTCGGACATCATCCCAGCGGATGCGCTGCATGCTGTGGTGCTGCGATCACCCCATGCCCATGCGGTATTGCATGAGGTCAACACAGCAGCAGCGCGCACCATGCCAGGTGTGGTGGGTGTTTTTACTGCCGCCGAGCTTGCCGCCGATGATCTGGCACCTTTGCCCTGCACCGCAGTAGTCGCGAGTGTGGCGCCGATGATCGTACCGCCGCGCCCTGTGCTGGCAACGGATCGCGTGCGGCATTTGGGTGAGGCGGTTGCCCTGATTATCGCGACCAGCGCCTCTGCCGCTCGTGATGCGGCGGAGGCGATTGAGGTGAGCTACGATCCCCTGCCCGCCGTGATTGATGGCGCGTCTGCCCTTGGCGCGGAGGCACCGCAAATCTGGCCGCAAGCGCCAGGCAATGAGGCATTTCGTTTTTTGAAAGGCGATCGCGCTGCCACCGATGCGGCTTTCGCGCAGGCCGATCATATTGTCAGCCTTGATCTGCTCAATAACCGCGTTCATGCCGTGCCGATGGAACCGCGTGCAGCGCTGGCGCGTTTTGATGATGGGCGGTTTGAACTGATTTTCACCGGCATGGGCGTGCATGGCATTCGCCGACAACTCGCGACGGTGTTTCGCCTACCGGAAGATGCCTTTCATCTTGTCTGCCCCGATGTGGGGGGCGGCTTTGGCGCCAAAAACTTTCTGTTCCCGGAATATGTGCTGGCGCTTTGGGCCGCGCGTCGGCTTGGCCGCGCCATTGCCTGGCAAGCGGAACCAAGCGAGGAATTCGCCGCCGCCGTGCATGGCCGCGATTTACGCGCCAAGGCAAGGCTTGCGCTGGCTGATGATGGTCGCTTTCTGGCACTGGACATCAGCAGCATTGCCGATATGGGCGCCTATCTTTCCGCCGTTGGTCCGCATTGCCCGACCAATGCTTTCTCCACCGCCATGGGCGGCGTCTATGCCATCCCCGCCATGCATCTGGAAGTACGCGGTGCCTTCACCAATAGCCTGCCGGTGGATGCCTATCGCGGCGCCGGCAAGCCAGAGGCAAATTATATCATCGAAAGGCTGGTGGATGCCGCCGCGCGCCAGTTGGGGCGCGATGCCGCAGCCTTGCGCGCGATGAATATGCTGCCTGATGCGCCGCATCGCACCGCCATGGGCATGGCCGTGGATGGCGGGCGCTTCGCCGCCAATCTTGCAGTCCTTGACAAGGTTTCCGATGCGGAAGGTTTTGCGGCTCGGCGCACGGAGTCAGCGCAGCGCGGCATGTTGCTTGGCCGCGGTATTGCCTGTTTTCTGGAAACCGCGCGCGGTGCGCCGGGCGAATGGGCTTCGGTAAGCGTGGATGCATCCGGGCAGGCACGCGCGGCGATTGGCACACAAAGCAACGGCCAGGGGCATGAAACCAGCTATGCGCAGATTGTGGCGGACCGGCTTGGACTGACCCCCGCCGAGGTGCTTGTGCAGCAAGCCGATACGCAACTGTTGCCTAATGGCAATGGCCATGGCGGCGCGCGTTCACTGCATTTGGGCGGTGGTGCATTGGTGCTCGCGCTGGATGCGCTGATGGAAAAGGCGCGCCTGATTGCTGCGCATTTGCTGCAAGCCGATCCGGCTGCGCTTGCTTTCGCAGATGGGCGCTTTGCCCTGCCGGATGGAGAACGCTTCATCACCTTGGCAGAAATCGCGCGTGCAGCAGAAGATTCCACGAGCCTTCCCGAAGGCATGGTGCCAGGGCTTACCGCATCCGGTCACAATACCTCCGACCTCGTGACCTTCCCCAATGGTAGCCAGGTCGCAGAAATTGAGATTGACCCGGAAACTGGGCATGCGCGGCTGACACGCTATGTCGCGGTGGATGATTACGGGCGCCTGATAAATCCACGCCTGACGCAAGGGCAGGTCCAGGGCGGGCTGGTGCAGGGCATTGGTCAAGCCATGCTGGAAGACATTATTTATGAACGCGAGTCAGGCCAATTGCTGACCGGTTCCTTGATGGATTACGCGCTACCTCGTGCGGATGATGTACCGGCGATTGAAGTGCTGTTGGAAGGCACGTCAACGAAATCCAACCCACTCGGCGTGAAAGGCTCTGGTCAGGCGGGCGCCATCGCCGCGCCGCAAACAGTGATGAACGCCATTGCGGATGCGTTGGCGCTACGCGGTGCGACCGCGCCCGATATGCCCGCAACGCCCGAGAAGATTTGGCGCGCACTTCAAAACGCCCCCTCCAATGAAAGGAATTGATGCCATGACCTATCAAGTCACGCGAGATTTCATCGGCTACGGCGCCAATCCGCCCGATCCGCAATGGCCAGGTGGCGCGAAGCTCGCGGTGAATTTTGTCATCAATTATGAGGAAGGCAGCGAGCCATCCTTCGAACTTGGTGATGGCGTCACGGAAAACGGGTTGACCGAAGCGCATGGCCTCAATCAGGTGAAATCAGGCCGCGATTTGGCCGCCGAAGGCATGTTTGAATATGGCAGCCGCGTTGGTTTTTGGCGCCTGCAGCGGCTGTTTCAGGAACGCAACCTGCCGGTGACGATTTTCGGCTGCGCGCTGGCATTGGAACGCAACCCGGAAGCCGCCGCCGCCATCAAGGCTGCGGGCTATGATGTCTGTTCCCATGGTTGGCGTTGGGTCAAGCATTTTGAGCTGTCGGAGGAAGAAGAACGCGACCACATCCGCAAGGCGATTGACAGCCAGCAAAAGACTGTCGGGCATCGGCCAGATGGCTGGTATTGCCGCTATGGACCTTCGGTGAACACGCGAAGGTTGGTCGTGGAAGAAGGCGGCTTTCTATACGACAGCGATTATTACGGCGATGAATTACCGATCTGGACGCGCGTGAACGACAAACCGCATCTGATCGTGCCCTATTCGCTCACGAATAATGATGGCAAATATGCCGGCTGGATGGGCACCTCCGATCAATGGTTTTCCTATATCCGTGATGCTTTCGACATGCTCTATGAAGAAGGCCGCAAGGGGCAACCCAAGATGATGTCAGTTGGGCTGCATATGCGCCTGATTGGCCACCCGGCGCGCGCGGTCGCGCTGCAAAGGCTGCTGGATTACATGGCGGATAAGCGCGATGTCTGGATCACGCGCCGCGTGGATATTGCCCGACATTGGATGGCGGTGCATCCGGCGAAGTGATGTAAGGCCCTCGACGTCGTGGCGTGAACATGATGAACTGAGACAAATAACCAAACCTTGGAGGTCTTCATGATGTTGAAAAAACTCCTGGCCGGTGTCGCAATGGCATCCGGCATCGTCTTCTCGGCTGCGGCGCAATTGCCGACACTGCCCGCCGGCGCGCCGATCCGCATCTCTGCCGTGACACAGCCGCTACCGACTCAGCCGCAATATACGCGCGTGGATATTCCGGTGCTGCGCGACGGCACGGCAGCGCGCAGCAATGGCCGCGTGCAGGTGCAGCTTTCAACCCATGCGGAACGCAATCTCGCGGGCAATGAGATTGTGCGCCTGGTGCGGTCTGGCCAAGTGGAAATCGGCGCTGGTACGCTGACCACACTTTCGGGTGACGTGCCCATTCTGGATGGTATCGACCTTGCCGGTCTGGCGCCTGACATCAATGATGCACGGCGCATTGCCGAAGCAGTCTTGCCTGTTGCGAACCGCGATTTGGAACGCTTCGGTGCGCGGCTTGTCGCCATGTATCCCTTCCCGGCGCAAGTGGTCTTTTGCCGTGCTGCCTTCACGAGCCTGAATGATTTGCGCGGCCGGCGCATCCGTACCTTCGGCAATTCGCTGGTGGATTTCTTCACAGCGCTTGGCGCGCAGCCCGTCAGCATCGGCTTCCCGGAAGTTTATTCGGCGCTGGAACGTGGCGTGGTGGATTGCGCCATCACGGGTTCCGGTTCGGGTGCGGCGGCGCGCTGGCCGGAAGTTTCCACGCATATCTCTGACCTCCCGGTTTCCTGGGCGGTTGCGGGCTATCTCGTGAATTTGAATTGGTGGAACCGTCTGGAACCTGCCGTGCGCGATTTCATGGAAGCGACCATGAAGGAAGTGAGCAATCAGCAATGGGCGCTCGGCCTTGCCGCAACGCGCGATGGCATTGATTGCAATATTGGCCGCGCTGCGGGCTGCAGCATCCACAACCTCGCCGCGCGCCCCATGACGGAAGTAAGTGCCTCGGCCGCCGATAAGGCCCAGGCGAAGGAGATTTTCCGCACCACCGTATTGCCGGGTTGGGTGCGGCGCTGCGGTGCGCGGTGCGGTGAGGTCTATAATGACGTGATCGCGCCGATCAGCGGTGTGCGCTTCGGCGGATGAGCAACGGCGCCAGCACGGCCCCCGCATGGCTGCATGCAGCACGGCGACTCAGGATCTGGGTCGCCGCCGTTGCTGCCGTGATGGCGCATATTGCCGGCTGGAACTACATTCTCTGCGCCTGTTTCATCACCTTTGATATCGTGGCGCGGAGTTTTTTTGGTTTTTCTTCCAAGGCGACGGTCGAAGTCACCGGCTATATGCTGGCCGGCGGCATTGCCTGGGCCTTGGCGCATACGCTGGCGCGGCGCGCGCATATTCGCGTAGATGTCTTCATGATGCGCCTGCCGCTTGGTCTGCGGGCCTGGCTGCATCTTTTCTCCCTTACGCTTCTTCTGGGGCTTGGGATTTTCTTCGCCTGGGCAGCGCTTGAACTGGTGGATGAAAGTGCGCTGTTTAACGCGCATGACAATTCCGCCTTGCGCATTGAAATGATCTGGCCGCAAGGCATTTGGGCCTTCGGTATCATCAGTTTTGCCGTCATGGCACTGGTTCTGATGCTGGAAGCGAGCCTTTCGATCCTCGCCGGAGAGCCCGAGGCTTTGGATACCCTGCTTGGTTCCCGCACCTTGCAGGATGAGACTGAGGAAGCCTTGGAAGCGGTTGCCATGGCGCATGAAGGGCCGGGGCCCAAGCCATGATCGCGATTGTCTTTCTGCTCGGTCTATTGGCTGTCACCATCTTCGCCGCAGCAAGTGGCGCGCAAGCGCTGCCGATTGCCGAGATCATGATGCTAGTCGGCATTTTCGTACTATTCTTCGGCTCCGGCGTTTATATTGCGGCTGTCCTGGGTATTCTTGGCGTTTTGATCGGTTTCCTATTCTCTGATCGTCCCTGGTGGGCGTTTATGGGACAAACACTTTGGGCGCCGTCTTCGAATTTCGTTCTGGTTGCGGTTCCATTGTTTCTGCTGATGGGTGAAATCCTGCTGCGTGCTGGACTGTCTGACAGGCTCTATCGCGCGCTGAACGTCTGGCTGAACCGTATGCCTGGCGGTTTGCTTCATACCAATATTGTTTCCTGCGCGGTATTTTCGGCCATCTCCGGCAGCTCGGTCGCAACCGCCGCTACCATGGGTTCGGTGGCGCTGCCCTATTTCCAGGATACGAAATACAGCCAACGCATGGTGCTGGGCTCGCTGGCGGCGGGCGGCGCCTTGGGTAATCTGATTCCACCAGGCATTACCTTCATCATCTATGGGCTGATTACGGAAACCTCGGTCGGCGCGCTTTATATCGCGGCGGTCATTCCTTCGCTGCTCGTCACCGGGCTTTTCATTCTGGTCATTCTCGCCCATGGCCTGAAGCATCCCATGGAGAAGCCGGCCAAGCTGCCGCTAGCCATGAAACTGCGTGCATTGCTTGATCTGGTGCCGACGCTTCTCCTGATCCTGCTGGTGCTAGGGTCCATCTATGGCGGCTTTGCCACCCCCACGGAAGCAGCGGCACTTGGTGTTGTTGGTGCTGCGATTTTTGCCGCACTTGAAGGCAAGCTGACGCTCCGCATGCTGAATGCCTCAGCCGAGGCGACGGCGCGCAATACAGCACTGCTTGGTCTGATCCTGTTCGGCGCCTATTTGCTGAATTATATCCTGACATTGATCAATGTGCCGCAGGCACTCGCCGGCATGATCTCTGGCCTGCCCATTCCGCCTTGGGCCATCATGCTCTGCATCATCGCCCTTTACGTGGCGCTTGGAACCTTCATGGAAGGTTTTTCCATGATCATCACCACAGTGCCCGTGGTATTCCCCATCGTCACCGCGCTTGGCTATGATCCGATCTGGTTCGGCGTGATTGTCACCATGCTTGTGGAAATCGCCCAAATCAGCCCGCCCGATGGCACGGTGATGTATGTGCTGCAAGGCATGCGAAAACGCCCCGGCCCGATCACGGATGTCTTTGCCGGCGTCATGCCATTCCTGGCGGTATATCTTTTGGCGGTCGCGCTTCTAATGGTATTCCCTGGCCTCGCGCTGTGGCTACCAAGTGTTATGAGCTGACCTTTTCTCAACGGACCCTGACCTTGAGCACTGAAACCTCCTCTCGCCCCATCCGCATCGCCGTTGATATTGGCGGCACCTTCACCGATTTGCAGATTCTTGACGCGCGGGTTGGTATCGCGCAGGCGTGGAAAACGCCGACAACACCGGAAGACCCTTCCATTGGCCTGCTGGCCGGCGTGAAGGAAGCGGCGGAGCGCTTTGATTTTGCCTTGGCCGATGTTGGGCTTTTGCTACACGGCACCACCATCGCCACCAATGCCGTACTGGAACGAAAACTCGCCCGCGGTGTGTTGCTGACGACTGCAGGTTTTGAGGATGTGTTGGAAATCAATCGCCATGTCCGGCGTGATATTTACGGCCTGGCGCAGGAGCCCTTCCCAACGCTGATCCCGCGTGACCGTCGGCTTGGCGTGACGGAACGCCTGCGAGCTGATGGATCGGCGGAAACACCGCTTGATGAGGCACAACTACCTGCGCTGCTGAAACAGATCGAAGCTTTGGGCGCGGAAACCATCGCGATTTCCCTGCTGCATGCCTATGCCAATCCCATCCATGAAAAGCGCCTTGCAGCGTTGATCCAGCAAGCGCGGCCCGACCTGCCGATTTCGCTTTCATCTGACATTTCGCCGGAAATTCGCGAATATGAGCGCTGTTCAACCACAGTGCTGAATGCGCTTCTGATGCCGGTGGTCAAAGCTTATCTGGATAGGCTTGAAAAGCGCCTGGGCGAGGATGGGTTTTCACCCCTGGTATTCCTGGTGCAATCCAATGGTGGGGTTTGCAGTTTGCGTGTCGCGGCGGAACAGCCGGCGCGGCTTTTGCTTTCTGGCCCATCGGGCGGCGCACTTGCGGCTGGGCGCATTTCGGAGATGCTGTCACGCCCCAACCTAGTTGCCGTAGATATGGGCGGCACATCCTATGATGTTTCGGTGGTGCAATCCGGGCGTGTTTCCGTGATTACACAAGGCGAGATTGACCGCCTGCCGGTACGTCTGCCCATGGTTGAAATGCGCACCATCGGCGCGGGCGGCGGTTCGATCGGCTCGGTTGACGCCGCCGGGCGGCTCACCATGGGTCCGCGCAGTGCCGGTGCGCGTCCGGGCCCAGTTGCTTATGGGCGCGGCGGCACGGAACCTACCGTGACCGATGCCAATCTGGCACTTGGCAGGCTTGATCCCGAATTCTTCCTCGGCGGCGCGATCAAGCTCGATATGCCGGCAACGCGCAGCGCCATTGAAACCCGCATCGCTGCACCGCTGAACCTTTCGCTTGAGAAAGCCGCTGCAGGCATGCTCACCGTGACAAACGCCAATCTTGGTGCCGCCGTACGACTTTCACTCTTTGAGAAAGGGCTTGATCCGCGAGACTTTGCGCTGCTTTCCTTCGGCGGTGCCGGCGGGCTGCATGCAACTGAAGTCGCCGAAGAAATGGGCATCAGCGAAGTGATTTTCCCGCGTGAACCAGGCACGCTTTCCGCCTATGGCATTCTGTTTTCTGATCTGGTGCAGGATCTCGCCCGCACGCGCTTGACGCGCGCGGAACCCGCGGGCCTGCCCCAGATGCGCGAGACCATCGCCGAATTGCGCAACGCCGCCGATACACGCCTTGCCCAAGACGGTATTCCACCTGGTGAGCGCGATATCAACATCGCGGCCGATATGCGCTACCATGGCCAGGCCTTTGAACTTCTCGTGCCCTGGGGCGCGGTGCAGACACCGAATGAGATTGATTTGGCAACGCTGCTGCAACGCTTTCACGCAACACACAAGCAGCGCTTTTCCTACGCCAATCCGGATGAGGCGGTTGAAATCGTTACCTTCCGCGCCATTGCCACCGGCAAGTTGGCGAAGCCTGTAATACGCGAACCAACGCCAGCGTCACGCCCCGCCCAAAAGGCAAAGCGCCGCGCCTTTGATGGCGCGCAATGGTGTGAGGTGACCGTCTGGGACCGTGAAGCCCTAGGCGCTGATGATGTCATCACAGGCCCCGCCATCATCGAAGAAGCCTTCGCCACCCATTGGATTTCCCGCGCCTGGCAAGCAAAGCTCGCAGCCGGCGGCGCCTTGATCGCAAGGAGGATCACACAATGAGCCTCGGCCCCATCGAAATTGAAGTGATCCGCAACGCGCTGACCGCCGCGGCGGCGGAGATGGATATCACCATCTGGCGCACCAGCCGCAGCACGACCGTGCGCGAATTGCTGGATTACTCAACTGCAGTCTTCGACGCTGAAGGCAATAATGTCGCGCAATCTGCGCGCATTCCGCAGCATTTGAATTCCATGGGTGCTGCTTTGCGTACGCTGCTCGATCGCTTTGTGGATGCGAATGACTGGCGGGAAGGCGATGTGGTTGCGACCAATGATCCCTATTGCGGTGCGCAACATTTGAACGACATTCTTGTCTTCAAGCCGGTGCTTCACGAAGGGCTACGCGTGGCTTATGTGGGCGCGCTCTGCCATCATATTGACATGGGCGGCATGGCGCCTGGTTCCTATGCCGCCACGGCGACTGAGGTGTTTCAGGAAGGGCTGCGCATCCCGCCACTTAAGCTGATTGAAGGTGGCGTGTTGAACAAATCCGTTCACGCCATGATCGGGCAGAATGTGCGTAAACCCGCGCTGATGCTGGGTGATTTGCAAAGCCAATTGGCGAGCCTTGAAGTTGGTGCCGCTTCCATCCGCCGTATCGCGACGCGTTACGGCGCCAAAACACTGATCGAAGCCACCAGCCGCATCCTGGATCAGAGTGAAGCCGCGATGCGCGCCGCCATCAGCGCCATGCCTGATGGCACCTATAGTTTTGAGGATTTCCTGGATGATGATGGTGTCTCTGGTGAGCCTGTGCGCCTCCATGCATCGCTCACCATCAAGGGTGATGAGATTGAAGTTGATCTGACCGCCTGCGCTGATCAGCAGCGCGGCCCCATCAATTGCACGCCGGCGATGTCGAATTGTGCTGTCTATTACAGCATTATTGCCGCGACAGATGGAGCGATGCCGGCCAATGCGGGTTGCTATCGCCCGATCCGTATTCGCCACCGCGAAGGCAGCGTCACTTCCTGCCGCGCGCCGGCTTCCGTTGCGCATCGTGTGGCAGTTTGCCATCGGCTGGCCAATGTCATGTTCGGCTGCTTGCATCAGGCGCTGCCGGATCGCATGCCGGCGGCCTATTATGGCGGTTCCTATGTGGCGACCTTCCAAACCGAAGCCGCGCATGGCGGGCGCGAGGTTCTGGTGGAGATCGAAATCGGCGGCACAGGCGCCAGCCCCGCCAAGGATGGTGTGAATGCCTGGTCCTTTGGCATGCACAACAATAGCAATATCCCGATTGAAATGATCGAAAGCCAAATGCCGCTCACGATCACGCATTACGGCTTGAAGCCTGATTCTGGCGGAGATGGGCAATATCGCGGCGGGCTTGGGCTTATCCGCGAATGGCGCGTGGATAGTCCGGCCGGGATTTTCACCGCGAATATGGATCGCTTCC
This sequence comes from Roseomonas sp., assembly GCA_020249435.1. Taxonomy (GTDB): domain Bacteria; phylum Pseudomonadota; class Alphaproteobacteria; order Acetobacterales; family Acetobacteraceae; genus Neoroseomonas. The sequence continues at coordinate 53,721 of JADCFQ010000004.1, forward strand.
GTCTCCCGCCCTATGGCCTTGCCGGAGGCAAACCCGCAAGCCTTGGGCGCTTGTTGCGCATTCGTGACGGGCAGGAAACCCCCATCGCGCCCAAAAGCGATGCAGTGCGTCTGCTGAAGGGCGATATTGTGCGGCTGGAAACTTCCGGCGGCGGCGGCTTTGGTGATCCCATGAGGCGTTCAGCAGAACAGCACAAGACTGATCGCGCGCTTGGCTATGTGACGGGCTGAACCCCTTACCAGCGCAATCATCCTGGCCTAGGCTCGGCCACGGAGGATTGCACCATGACCCTGCCCCTGCTCTTCACGCCTTGGACCAAGCGCGGCGTTACGCTGAAAAATCGCGTGGTGGTCGCGCCGATGCATCAATATGCGGCGGACCATGGCTTCATCACCGATTGGCATTTGATGAATGCTGGGCGTTTTGCCGCGGGTGGTGCCGGCATGGTGATGGTGGAAAGCACCAAGGTAGAACGGCGCGGCTGCGGCACGCTTGGCGATACCGGGCTTTGGGATGATGCTTTCATCCCGGGCATGAAACGTGTGGCGGATTTGATTCGTGCCAATGGTTCAGTGCCAGCAATCCAGATTGGCCATTCCGGCCGCAAGGCACGGCGTTTTCGTCCCTGGGAAGGTGGCGCGCCACTTCTGCAAAGCCCTGCGATCACGGATTGGGAAGCTTGGGAACTTGTGGCACCGAGTGCCGAGATCGGCGATGCGGGTGACCCCATGCCGCGTGCGCTCACGCGCGATGAAATTCCAAAGCTGGTGCAGCATTGGGCGGATGCCGCGCGGCGCGCCGATGCTGCGGGTTTTGATGTGCTCGAAATCCACGCGGCGCATGGGTATCTGATCCATCAATTCCTCTCGCCTTCCGCCAATCGGCGCAATGATGATTATGGCGGTTCGGAGCGTAACCGCATGCGCTTTGCGCTTGAAGTCGTGGAGGCAGTGCGCGCGGTATGGCCCACGCATAAGCCACTCTTCATGCGTTTCTCGGTCGAAGATGATGCCGGCTGGGATGTGGAACAAAGCATTCGCCTCGCCGCGCTTGTCGGCGCTGCTGGTGTTGATGTGGTGGATTGTTCATCGGGTGGCATCACGGGCGGTCCGCCCAAGGCCGCGCGGCCTGGCTATGGCTATCAGGTGCCTTATGCGCGGCGGTTGCGGCACGAGGCCCCCATCGCCACCATGGCGGTCGGTCTGATTGTGCATGCCGATCAGGCCGAGGCAATTCTGCAAGCCGGCGATGCTGATCTTGTCGCGATTGGGCGAGAGATTCTCTACAACCCAAATTGGCCAACCGATGCCGCACGCAAGCTTGGCGTGGATGGGGCTTTTGATGCCATGCCACAGGCGCAGAGCTATTGGCTCGAAAAACGTGCGAAATCGGTGAAGGATATGGAGCCTTCAACCTATCGGCGGGGCCTGCATCAGGCGTGATCGGGACCGCGGCATGAGTAGCGCTCACGGCCTCACGCTCGCGCTTTTTCTATTGGCGGGTTCGCAAACCTTGGCGACCATGGCGGTTTATGCGCTGCCCGTGTTGGTCGCCTATGCCGCGCCGGATTTTGGGGTGGCGCGCGCAAACATCGGCTATCAGGTGGGCCTGGTTTATCTCTGCGCGGTTTTCGCTTCCGCTTATGGGCCACGCTGGCTCGCGATATGGGGGCCGGCGCGTACCACACAAATCGCACTTCTTGCAGCGGCGATTGGCGTTGCCACGCTGAGTTTTGCTGAGCTTGCCGTTGCGGTACCAGCCACGATTTTGATCGGGCTGGCCTATGGGCTGACCAACCCGGCTGCGTCGCAATTGCTTGGCAAGCTTGCGCCGCCATCACGCCGCAATATGGTTTTCGGCCTGAAGCAAATGGGTGTGCCTTTTGGCGTTGCATTGGCAGGCTTGATGCTGCCTGGCACGGCAGAGATCCTGGGCTGGCGTAACGCCATGCTGATTGCGGCGGCGATGTTGCTGATGATGGTGATTGGGCTGCAATTGAAGCGCGCGGATTGGGATCAGGATCGCGGCGCGGCTGCTGTGCAGGCAGGGCCATTGCTGCTGTTGAAATCGCCCGCGCTTGGCGTGATTGGTCTTGCGGCTGCCTGTTATGCCTTGGTGCAGATCGGCCTTGGGGCGCATATGGTTGCGATGCTGATTGGCGATTATGGCTGGGATTCCGTTTCAGCTGGCGCGCTCGTGGGGCTCTGTCAGGTCGTTGGCGGGCTTTCGCGCATTGGCTGGGCTTTGGTGGCGGATACACGCGTGGGCGGTCAGCGTGCGCTGATGCTGATTGGTGCTCTATCCGGAATTTTTCTGATGATGTTGCCTTTGGTTGGCGGTACGCAGACGCTGTTGCTGGTACTGCTGTTTGTCGCGATCGGCGCCAGCACCGCCGGCTGGAATGGCGTCTTGGTCGCAGAAAGTGTGCGCCTTGCACCGCCAGGTGCGGCGGGCGCTGCATCCGGTGCGGTGATTTCGCTGAGCTTCGCTGGCGCCGTGCTCGGCCCGCCATTGATCGCCGTGCTCGGCCAGGAATTGCACGGCTATCGCTACGCTTTCGCGATATTGGCAATGCTGCCGCTTGCCGGCGCAGCGCTGTGCTGGTTCGGGCGCCATGCGCGCAGGGGAGATTTCACATGACACGCGATATGGTTGGCTATGGCGGCAAATGGCCCGATATGGCCTGGCCTAATGGCGCGCGGCTTGCCGTTTCCGTCGCTGTCAATTTTGAAGAAGGTGCGGAACAGCAAGTAGGTGATGGTGACCCGCAATGCGAGCGCATCGGCGAGGTGATCAGCGTCGTTGCCCCGGGTGTGCGCGATATGGGGCAGGAACAGATTTTTGCCTATGGCACGCGCGCCGGCTTTTGGCGCATGTTGGATGCGCTGGACCGTCACGCGATTCCCGCAACCTTCCTGATGTGCGGTCGCGCAGTTGAACGGGCACCCTCACTCGCGGCGGAGGTCACAAGGCGCGGCCATGAAGCCGCCGCGCATGGTTGGCTTTGGCGTCCGCAGGCCGATTACACATCGCGTGAGGCAGAGTCTGTTGATCTTGATCGTTGCATCGCTGCCATCGCCAAGGCGTGTGGCATTGCGTCACAAGGATTTTTCTGCCGAGGTTCGGAAAGCATCTGGACGCGCGGGTTATTGCAGGAACGCGGCTTTGCCTGGGTGTCAAATGCTTTTGATGATGATTTACCCTATGATGATCCTGCACATCCTGGGCTTTTTGTATTGCCCTATGCGCTAGACACCAATGACATGAAGTTCTTCCACCCGAATGGCTTTGTGCGCGCCAGTGAGATGGTGGAGTATGTGAATGACGCGCTGGATGTGCTGCTCGCCGAAGCAAGCCAGGGTAAGCCGCGTCTGCTCAATATCGGCTATCATCTGCGCATCGCGGGGCGACCAGCGCGCTTCCCCGCTTTTGAAAAAGTGCTGGCGAGACTGGCGGGATTGGGTGATCAAATCTGGGTGGCGCGGCGGATGGATATTGCGAAAGCCTGGCGCGCTGCGACCCACGCGTGAACGCAGGCCGCAGCGCGACAAAACATTGCTTCAGCCCGGAGGAACCATGCGCGTCATCGCCGGCATGGCCGCAACCTTTGCATACCAGGCTTCAAGCTTGGGATGTCCAGGCCGCCACGGCTCATTCGGATAACGGAAATCCATATAGCCCAAGGCGCAGGCAATGGTGATCTCACCAATATTCGTCAGCATGCCAAGGCTATCGGCTTCCGCTTCCAGCACAGCAAGTGCGGCCTTCACCTTGCCCTGCTGAAGCGCGATGTAGGTCTGCCGCCCTTCATCCTGCGGCAGCGCAATTTCGCGCCGGCGCGGTTGTGTGGCATCCAGAATGCCATCGCCCAAGGCTTCCTGACGCAACGCCTTCCAACGCGCCGGGCCAGCCGCCGGAAACATCTTCGGCCCATCGCCGACACTATCCAGATATTCGCAAATCACCGGGCTGTCATACAGCGCAGTGCCATCATCCAACACCAAGGTTGGCACTTTCGAAAGCGGATTGACCTTCACCAGCGCCGGATCGGTGGTGCCAACCGTCCAAAGCTCCATCTGCTTGTCGATGCCGCGCTGAATGGCGAGTAACACGCATTTCCGCACATAGGGGCTATTGGGTGAATAGGCGAGTTTCATCTTGCGTTTCCTTCCTTTGTCTCATTCCAAATGCGTCATGCCGGCGGGGTGCCGAGGGCATTCATCACCGCGCCACGCTTTTCCATCCACCAGCCATGTTGCGGCGGCCAGCAGCCGAAAACTTCCTCGGTCGTGCCAGGTTCCAGCACGGCGCGTGCATGCAAGGGCCAATTCGGGTTGTTCATGCCCTCACGCCCAACCGCGATCAGATCAGCATCACCCGCGGCCAAGGCCGCTTCGGCCTGATGCGGGCCGATAATCAGCCCGACTGCCATGGATTTCATGCCAAGCTCCCGCCGGATTTGCGCGGCATAGGGAATCTGAAAACCATAGCCACGCGGCACACGCTTGCTGCCGGTGGCGCTGCCGCCAATGCCACCTGAAGAACAATCCATCACATCAACGCCAAGCTTTTGGCATTCGCGCGCATAAGCCACGCTATCTTCCATTTCCCAACCGCCATCAGCGCCATCCACCGCGGAAATACGGACGAACAACGGCAGGTTTTCCGGCCAGGCTTCACGCGCGGCGCGCACAATCTCAAGCGGGAAGCGCATGCGCCCGGCGAGATCACCGCCATATTCATCATTGCGTGTATTGCACAAGGGCGAAAGGAATTGATGCAGCAGGTAGCCATGCGCGCAATGCACCTCAATCGCCTCATATCCGGCGGCAAGGGCACGACGCGCGGCGGTCGCGAAGGCTTCGCGAATATCGGCCATGCCTTCCTTGGTCAGTGCTTCGGGCTGCACATGGCCTTCACCAATCGCCATCGCGGTCGGCCCCACCAATGGCCAGGTTTTTTCGCCCTTGGCGGCCTCAGGCGCGCCCAAGGGTCCATTGCCTTCAAAGGCGCGCTGCGACGAACCCTTGCGCCCCGCATGGCCAAGCTGCATCGCTGGCACCGCGCCCTGCGCCTTGATGAATCGCGCAAGCCGCTGCACCGGTTCAATATGCGCATCCGACCAAAGCCCAAGATCACCATGGGTAATGCGGCCTTCGCGCATCACGGAAGTCACTTCCGTGAAGATCAGCCCAAAGCCACCCACCGCAAAGCGGCCAAGCTGCACCATATGCCAATCATTCGCCAAACCTTCGATCGCTGAGTATTGGCAAAGCGGCGGCATGACCACGCGGTTCGGAATCGTCACGCTACGAATGGTGAGCGGCGAGAAAAGCAGGGAACTCATGGGGCGTCTCCGATTAGGCGAATGCTACACGCAGCGTGATACAGCTTGGCGCGCGCGTCCAGACCGCGCCTTAATCCGCCATGCTGCGCGCGCCATTGCCATCACATCACTGGCCGCCTAGGAACCGCGCTTTCCGCCTGCGCAACCTTGGGGAAAACCGCTGTGCATGATCCGCTTTTTTGGGCTTTGCTTGGTTTCGCCCTGACCACAAGCTGCACGCCAGGGCCGAACAACGCCATGCTGACAGCCTCCGGCGCCAATTTCGGCTTCCGCCGCGCCGTGCCGCATATGCTTGGGATTATTCTTGGCTTTCCGGCCATGGTACTCGCGATTGGGCTTGGGCTGGGCACGGTTTTCACCGCGCTGCCTTGGCTGCATCTGGCGCTGAAATATGTCGGCGCTGCCTATATGCTCTACCTCGCCTGGCGCATCGCCACTGCCGGTCGCGGCAAGGGCGCTGGCGCCGCGAAGCCCATCGGGTTTTTTGAAGCGGCAGGCTTTCAATGGGTCAATCCCAAGGCCTGGATCATGGCGGTTGGCGCACTCGCCGCCTATACCCTGCCCGAGGCGCCTGTCTGGTCCGAGGCTACGCGCGTGGCAGCGGCATTTCTTTTTTCCGGCGTCATCTCCTGCACCCTATGGTGCGGGTTTGGTGTGGCGATTGGCCGGCTGCTGACCTCCGATCGCGCATTTCGGCTTTTCAACTACGCCATGGCCTTGGCATTAGTGGCGTCGCTGATTCCGGTGTTCATTCTCTAACGCGAAAGGCCCAACGCCTTGCCCCAAGCCCTGCTAGCCATCATCGCAGCCTTGCTTTTGCTGGCGGGCGCGCTTGGGCTTGCGCTGCACTATGGTAGCAATCACGCCCTCCTTTGGGCGCTTGGTGCAGCGCTTGGCTTCACTTTGTATCGCGGTGCCTTCAGCTTTGCTGGTGGTTTTCGCCAAGTGTTGGCAGAAGGGCGCGGGGCAGGACTGCGCGCACAAATGCTCATGCTTGGCATTCTGGTTGTCATCATGCTGCCGGCCATTCATGCCGGAACACTCGCCGGTGCGCCAGTGCGTGGTATTGTCTTTCCCACCGGTGTTGCGGTGATCATCGGCGCCTTCATCTTCGGCATCGGCATGCAATTGGGTGGCGGCTGCGCTTCCGGCACACTCTACACCGCAGGCGGTGGCAATACGCGCATGTTGCTGACATTGGTATTTTTCATCATCGGCGCCACCATCGCGGCCTATGATTCCGAAAGATGGGCCGATCTGCCGGCGCTTGCCGCGACATCCCTGCCGGAGCTGATCGGGCTATGGCCGACGATAATAGGCAGCCTCACGGTTTTCCTTTGCGTCGCGCTGGCTTCGCGCGTGATCGAACAACGCCACCATGGTCGTGTTGAACCGATCTTCCGCGCGCCAGCAGCAGCATCACCACGGCTTTGGTCTTGGGGCTTGGCCGCCATTATTCTTGCCGCGCTCAACATCATCACGCTTTGGGTTGCTGGGCGACCCTGGGTGATCACCGCGTCTTTCCCACTCTGGGGGTCGCGCGCCGTCGCGGAATTTGGCTGGGACGAACCCGCCTTCTGGGCCTTTTGGGAAGACCCGACACGTACGGAAGCCTTTCTCCGCCCGCTGCTCGCGGAACGCAGCAGTGTCATGAATTTCGGCCTGCTGCTGGGTGCGTTTTTCGCCGCGGCACTTGCCGCGCGCATCAAGCCGCAATGGCGTATGCCCTGGCGGCATGGTTGCGCTTCCGTGCTGGGTGGGCTCCTGCTTGGCTATGGCGCCGTCATGGCCTCGGGCTGCAATATCAGCGCCTATGTCGCGGGGATCGCTTCCGGCAGCCTGCATGGCTGGCTTTGGATACTGCCGGGGCTCGCCGGCAATTGGGTTGGGCTGCAGTTGCGCCCACTATTCCGCCTGGATCGCTGAGGAAGATTTTTCACGCTTTTACGGCACCACAGAAGGCCTATTCGCCGCTTCCTTAGACAGATAGCAGCAAATTATTTCACTTGCGGCGCATCCTCGCCGAAGTCATATCCTTGCTGAGAAGGGCGTGAACCCGCCCATTTGGGAGAAAGTTATGCTTCGCGTCCTTTTTCTGGGGTTTGGCTTATGCGCGCTTGGCGGTGGGGCCAATGCGCAGGCCCCATCTACGGCTGCTGCCATCCTGGCTGAGGCCTGCTTCGGTTGTCACGGCCCGAACGGGCAAGGTGCCACTGGCGGCGCCGCTATCGCTGGAAGGGATAAGGCTGAATTGGCTGCAGCACTCCTTGCTTTCCGCAGTAACGAACGCACTGGCACCATTATGGGGCGTATCGCGCGTGGCTACAGCGACCCCGAAATTGCGGCCATCGCCGACCATATAGCCCGTCTGCGTTGAGGATCACGCCATGCCCAATTTCTTGACCCGCCGCACGCTTTTTGCCGCCTCAGCACTTCTCGCCGCGCCAGCTACGCTCCGCGCCCAAACCACCGCGCGCCTGTTGATCATTGGTGGTGGCTTTGGTGGTGCCTCTGCGGCATCCTTCGCCCGGCGGCACTACCCTGATGTGCAAGTGACGCTGGTTGAAGCCAATCAGCGTTTCGTCACCTGCCCTTATGGCAATCTGTTGTTGGCCGGTGAAAGGCAGATCAACCAGATCAGCCATTCCTATGATGGGCTGCGTTCGCGCGGTGTCCGCGTGATTCATGACCGCGCCATGGGCATTGACCCGCCGGCCAAGCGGGTGCGGCTGCAAGGAGGAGAAACGCTTGCCTATGATCGGCTGATTCTCTCCCCCGGTATCGCCATACGATGGGGGGCGATTGAAGGTTATGATCAGGCGGCGGCGGAAGTCATGCCCCATGCCTGGATTCCAGGGGATGGCACACAAACGCTAATGCTGCGACGCCAATTGGAAGCGATGCCTGATGGTGGCGTGGTTGGCCTTGCCATTCCGGCCAACCCCTTCCGCTGCCCACCTGGACCTTATGAACGCATCAGCATGATTGCGCATTATCTGAAGAAGCATAAGCCAAGATCCAAGATTCTGGCACTGGATGCCAAGGAAGCCTTCAGCAAGCAAGGACTCTTCCAAGATGGTTGGCGCGCACTTTACGGGAATATGATTGAATGGGTTCCCGCCAATCGTGATGGCCGCGTGGTAAAGGTTGACCCGCGTGAGAGGGTTTTGGAAACCGAATTCGGTACGCGCCACAAGGTAGATGTGGCAAATGTGATTCCGCCGCAATCCGCCGCCGCCATTGCCGTTGAATCTGGGCTTGCCAATGATAGTGGCTGGGTGCCGGTGAATACGCGCAGCTTTGAAGCGCGTGCCGCGCAAGGCATTCATGTCATTGGCGATGCAAATATCCCCGGGCCTATGCCGAAATCCGGCTATATCGCATATTCCACAGCGAAACAGGCGGTTGCCAGCGCCCTGGGCGGGCTGCGCGGGGAAGCGCCACCAGAAGCGGTTTATTTCAACACCTGCTACAGTCATGTCGGCGCGGATTACGGTATTTCCATTGTGGGCATCTTCCGCCCCAATGCGGATGGCACCGCGATTGCTGAAGTACCCAATTCGGGTGGTGTGTCGCCACGAGGCGACCTTCCGGAACAGCGCCGACTTGAAGCAATTTATGCAGATGCCTGGTATGAATCCATAACCAAATCCATGTTCGGCTGATGAACATACACCGCAGAACCTGCCTTGCGCTGCTGGCGCTGCCCTTCGCAGCCGCCGCGCAGACCGAAGAAGCGCTTCGCACAGCCATACGCGACGCAATTGGGGATAAGCCCGTGGCTGATGGTGGCATTACGCTCCGCGTCCCGTCACTCGCTGAAAATGGAGGGCAGGTACCGCTTGGCATCGTCGTGGAAAGCCCGATGACGCTACAGGATCATGTCACAGCCATTCACGTCTTTGCCACGCGCAACCCGACGCCAGGGGTAGCGACCTTTCGCCTGACACCCTTGCTGGCGCGCGCTGAAGTGCAAACGCGCATTCGCCTCGCCGAAGATCAGCGCCTGATCGTGCTGGCGGAAACCAGCACTGGCCGCGTCCTGCGCGCCAGCGCGGAATTGCGAGTTGGCGCCGGGGGGTGCCTTTCATGAGCGCGCTGCCATCCCAGCCCCGCATTCGCATCCCGCGCAGCGCCCGCGCTGGTGAGGTGATTGAAATCCGCACCCTGATCGAACACCCGATGGAAACCGGGCTGCGCCATGAAGCAGGCCGCGCCTTGCCGCGCGATATGCTGACACGACTGATGGTGCGGCTGAATGGTGAAACGCTCCTTGCCGCCGATTTCCAGAATGGCACCGCGACCAACCCCTATCACGTATTTTTCGTGCGGTTGGACAAGCCAGGCCATTTTGAATTCATCTGGACGGATGAAAAAGGCCGTCAGGCGCGCGCCGAAGCGCGCGTCGCGGTGGCGTAGCGCCGTTTCACGAAACCGGTTCCGGCTTATCCGCATTGGGGAAGAAAAGCTGCTCCCCATTGATGCGATAGGATGCAATCGCGGCCTGCCCGGCGGGTGAAAGCAGCCAATCAATGAAGCGCTGCCCCTCGGCCGCCTTCACATGCGGATGGCGCTGCGCATTCACAAGCATGACGCCATATTGGTTGAACAGCCGCGTATCGCCTTCGATCAAAATACGCTGATCCTGCCGATTGCGAAAACTCAGCCAGGTACCGCGATCGGCCAGAATATAGGCGCCCTGCGCGGCGGCGGTATTCAAGGCCGGCCCCATGCCCTGGCCCACTTCCCGATACCATTGGCCGCGCCCGCTTGCGGGATCAATGCCGGCCAATTGCCACAGGCGAAGCTCCGCCGCATGGGTGCCGCTGCGATCACCTCGGCTGATAAAGGGCGCGCGCGCGGCGGCAATGCGGCGCAGCGCTTCCGCCGCATCACCAAGCCCGGCGATGCGCGCGGGATCGGCCGCAGGGCCGGTGATTACGAAATCATTTAACATGACATGCCGCCGCGGCCCGCCGAAACCTTCGGCGACAAAGCGTTCTTCCGCCGCGCGATCATGCACGAAAACAACATCCGCATCGCCGCGCCGCCCGACATCCAAGGCCTGCCCGGTGCCGAGTGCAACCACACGCACGGCAATGCCGGCCTCGCGCGTGAAGATCGGCAGGATATGGCCAAACAGCCCGGATTGTTCCGTGCTGGTGGTGGAAGCGATCGTAATGCTGCGCTCCTGCGCCAGGGCCGGCAGCGCAGAAGCTGCGATCAGCACAGGCAAAACGCCGCGTCGGAAAATGCCCATCATGTTTCGTCTCCTTGCTTCAAAGGCTTCACCACACCAATTCGCCACGCAAAAAGGCGCGCGCGGTCGCTGAAGCGGGTTGTTGGAAAAACGCCTCAGCTGGCGCCTGCTCCAAGACGCTGCCGCGATGCAGAAAGATGATATCGCCCGCCAGACGCCGCGCCTGCGCCAGGTCATGCGTTGTCATGACAATCTTGGTGCCGCGTGCGGCGAGCTTCAGCACAATCTCCTCCACCGCGCGGGTTGCGGCGGGATCAAGGCTGGCGGAAGGTTCATCCAGAAACAGCAATTCCGGCTGCAAGGCAGCAGCGCGCGCCAAGGCAAGGCGCTGTTGCTGCCCCACGGAAAGCTTGCGCGCCGGATCCGCCGCGCGATCAGCAAGGCCAACCAGCGCCAAAGCTTCCGCCGCACGCGCTTCGCGTTCCACCCGCGGCACACCGGCCAAAACCATGGGGTAAAGCGTATTACCCAGCACGGATCGGCGCAGCAGCACCGGGCGCTGAAACACCATCGCCTGGCGCCGCGCCGCATGCTCGGGCGGGCAGGACCAAAACACACGCCCGGCCGAGGGCTTCAGCAAACCATGCAAAAGCCGCAACAATACGCTTTTGCCGGCGCCATTGGCGCCAATCAGCAGGGTCGGTGCGCCTGCGGTTATCGTCAGCGAGATATCGCGCAGAATCTCGACATCGCCGGCGCTGAAGCAAAGCCCCTCCGCACACAAAGGCAGGATGGAATCAGGGGCGCGCATGTCAGCCCGCCCAGCGCGCGGCAATCCCGCGCACGCCTTGTGCGAGTGCGTTCACGCCAAGCACAATCGCCATCAGCACCACCCCAAGCGCGAGCGCCAGCGGCAAATCGCCCTTGCTGGTTTCAAGCGCAATCGCGGTTGTCATCACGCGGGTGAAGCCTTCAATGTTGCCGCCCACCACCATCACCGCGCCCACTTCCGCTGCCGCGCGGCCAAAGCCCGCCAGCAACACTGTCAGCAGCAGAAAGCGCCCATCCCATAATAGGGTCGGCACCGCGCGCCACGGCCCCGCACCGAAGGACCGGAGTTGTTCGGCATATTCTTCCCACATGCCTTCCAGCACTTGGCGCGTCAGTGCAGCCAGAATGGGCGTGATCAGCACCGCCTGCGCGATGATCATGGCTGAGGGTGTGAACAGCAGCCCGAAAGACCCCAAGGGCCCGGACCGCGACAACAAAAGATAGATCAACAGCCCCGCGACCACCGGCGGCAGCCCCATAAGCGCATTGATCAGCGTGATCACGCTGCCCCGCCCCGGAAACCGCGCCACCGCCAAAAGCGCCCCCATCGGCAGGCCGATCAGCGCCGCCAGCACCAGGGCCGAGAGGCTCACGCGCAAGGAGAGCGTCACAATGGCCAGCACCGCCGGATCCAGGGACAGGATCAGGCCAAGGGCTGTTCTGAATGCACTGGCGAGATCCCCCACCCGATCCTCCCGGTATCCGACCTAGATGCGGATGGCTGGAACCCGGGTCAATTACGCGCCTAGCTTGACTGTTTGCCCTTTTTTGCCGAATTTCGCCAGCAAATGCCTGATGTGCTGACCCTCAAGGAAGCCGCGCGCTTCCTCCGCCTTTCCGAACGCTCGCTCTATGAGCTTGCACGCGCGCAAAAGCTCCCGGCGGCGCAGCTTGGTGGGAAGTGGCTTTTCCCGCGCCGGCAGTTGGAACGCTGGCTTGCCGCCCAGGCCGATGCCGGCGCTGCGCAGCGCCTCGACCCGCCGCCTATCCTCGCCGGCAGCCATGACCCTTTGCTCGATTGGGCCGCACGGCAATCCGGCTGCGGGCTCGCCCTGCGTGGTGGGGGTAGTCTGGATGGGCTGATCGCGCTTGCCGCCAATGAGGCATTGGTCGCCGCAAGCCATTTGCTCGACCCCGACAGCAATAGTTTCAACGAGCCCGCGGCGCGGGAGTTTCTGGCCGGGCGCGGCTTTGTCGGCATTACTTGGGCCTGGCGAGAACAAGGCCTGATCCTGCCGCCGGGCAATCCCGCCGCGCTGACGGGCATCACAGACCTGGCTCGGCCTGGCTTGCGCATTGCCGGGCGGCAGCCGCGCGCGGGCAGCCATGTCTTGCTAACGCATTTGCTCTCAGAAGCGGGGCTGCGGCTTGATCAGATCGGCTTCCTGCCCAACCCCGCCCTTTCGGAAGATGAGGTCGCGGCGAGTGTCGCCGAAGGCCTTGCCGATGCGGGTTTTGGCATTCGCGCCGAAGCGGCAGCGCGCGGCCTGACCTTCCTGCCGCTGTTTCGTGAGCGTTTTGATTTGGTGATGGATCGCCGCCATTTCTTTAGCGATCCCGTGCAGAAATTACTGGCCTTCACGCGGGGCGAGGTTTTCGCCACGCGCGCCGCACGGCTCGGCGGTTATGATCTTGCCGCGCTTGGTGCCGTTGCCTTCAATGCCTGACTTGACGCTTATTCCAGCGTAATCCCGGCATAGCCTGCCGCCGCGATATCATTGGCCCAAGCACGATAGCTTGGTGCGCTGCCGGTATAGCGCGCCACAATGCGCTTTTGCTTGCCCGCAACATTCAGATTGACGCCGGTCATCCAGGAATCAACCTCCATGGAAAGCAGGCCCTTGGCCAATTCCATGACGTGATCCATCCATTTTTCCATGGCATCTTCGGTGGCTTCCACGCGCGTGATGCCCTTGGCTTGCGCATAGGCCAGCAAATCGCTCACCCATTCCACATTGAATTCGATGGAGCGTGGAATATTGCCAAGCGCGGTATGCGGGCCCAGCAGCATGAACATATTCGGCATGCCCTTTTGCAACATGCCAACCAGCGATGTTGCGCCATCCTGCCAGATTTCCTTCAGCGTCACGCCGCCGGCACCCTGGAATTCGATCCGGTCAAAGGCACCGCGCAAAGCATCAAAGCCCGTGGCATAGACAACAATATCGAATTCATATTCGGCATCGCTGGTCTTGATGCCGGTTGGCGTGATGCGTTCGATCGGTGTTGCCTTGCTGTCCACCAGCGTCACATTCGGCTGATTGTAGCATTCGAAATAGAAGGTTTCCAAAGGCACGCGCCTGGTGCCGAAGCCGTGATTCTTCGGAATCAACATCTCCGCCACTTTCGGGTCCTTCACGCGCTGGCGGATCTTGTTCGCGACAAAGCGTGAGACTTCTTCATTCGCCGCGCGATTGGTCAGCAAATCCTTGAAATTGCCCACCCAAATCCCGAAGCCCTTTTCGGAATAGAGCTTTTCCAGAAACGCCTCACGTTCCTCGGCCGAGACATCAAAGGTATTGCGCGGATCGGGCGTGTGCAGGAAGCAGGAAAAAGTCTCCTGGCAGCGCTTGAAAATCTCATCATAGCGGGTGCGGATTTCTGCCATTTCCTCGGCGCTGATCTTGCCATTATGCAGGGGCGCGCACCAATTGGGCGTGCGCTGAAACACCACAAGCTGCTTCGCGGTTTTCGCCACTTCCTGAATGGTCTGCACGCCCGATGCGCCCGTGCCAATCACGGCCACGCGCTTGCCGGCGAAATCCACCTTTTCCTTGGGCCACATACCCGTATGGAAGGATTGACCCTTGAAATCAGCAATCCCCGGAAATTGCGGCATGGTGGGCGCGGAAAGTGCGCCAATCGCCGTGATAAGGAAGCGGCTTTTATGCGCAGTCCCATCTTCCAATTCCACCGTCCAATGGCGCGCAGCCTCATCCCAGCGCGCCGCCTTCACGCGGGCAGAGAATTGGATATCGCGGCGCAAATCATATTTGTCGGCAACCAGGTTCAGATAGCGTTCGGTTTCCGGCTGCGGCGCGAAATGCTCGGTCCAATGCCATTCCTTGAGCAAATCCTTGTCGAAGGAATAGCCATAGGAATAGCTTTCCGAATCGAAGCGACAGCCGGGATAGCGGTTCCAATACCAGGTGCCGCCCACACCGGTGCCGGCTTCAAACACCCGTGCCTTCATGCCCAATTGGCGCAGCCGGATCAGCTGATAAAGCCCGGACATGCCCGCGCCAATGACAATGGCGTCGTAATCGAGCCCCTTTTCGCTGCCCTTTGCCCGTGTCGCTTCCATCACTGCGCTCATGCCCATTATTCCCTATTCCCTGGTGCGGCTTGCCCATTCTGGCCCAGATGCCAGAAAAGCCAAGCGCCATCATGGCAAGGCTGACCCCATTAGCCTTGATCCACCGCAGAAACGCGCGAGACCGCCCAAATGCCGCTTGCTGAAACCGGACGAAATGGCCAATATGCCGGAAGCCGGCAGTCAGCCGGAGCTTCAACCGGAGGAGAAAATCATGGCCTGGAAGACCCCGAAGATCGTCGAAGTGTCGCTCGCGAGCGAAATCAACTGCTACGCCTGCGCCGAAATCGGCTGAACAGCCCGCCCGGGGCGCTGATTTATGCTCCGGGTCATTATACTCGGCGCCGGCGCCGGGGGCGGGTTTCCGCAATGGAACTCCGCCGGCTCCGGCTGCCAGAGAGCCCGCGCGGGCGACCCCGCCGCACCGCCCCGCAGTCAGGCGAGCATTGCCGCTTCGGTTGACGGCGAGCATTGGCTGCTGATTAACGCCAGCCCTGATCTGCGCCAGCAAATCGCCGCCACGCCCGCGCTGCATCCGCGCCCTGATCGGTTGCGCAATTCACCGATCCAAGCCGTGCTCCTCACTGGTGCCGAGGTTGATACCATCGCCGGACTGTTGCATTTGCGCGAAGGCCATCGCTTCGGCTTGTACGGCGCGCCGCAAAGCATCGCGGTGCTGGATCAGAACCCGATCTTTCGTGCGCTCAACCCCGCCAATGTCACACGCCATACCATTGCGCTGGACGAAGCCTTCACCCTGCTTGGCATCACCATCACCGCCTATGCGGTGCCGGGCAAGGTGCCACTTTTTGCGGAAGACAGTGCCGCACCCGCCATCGCTGCGGATGGCGAAGCGCTTGGCTTGGCGCTATCGGCGGGCGGCGGCACGCTGCATTACATTCCAGGTTGCGCGATGATGACCGCGCCACTCCGCGCGCGCCTTGGGGGCGCGGCCTCAGTGATGTTCGATGGTACGCTATTCACCGATGATGAAATGATCCGTCTTAGTGCCGGGCCAAAGACCGGCCGCCGCATGGGACATATGCCCATGACAGGCCCCGATTCCACCCTGGAAGCCTTTGCCGATATTCCTGTGGCACGGCGGATTTTCGTGCATATCAACAATACCAACCCCGCCCTTTTGGCCGACAGCCCGGAACGCGCCATGCTGACCGCTGCCGGCTGGGAAGTGGCCGAAGATGGTATGGAGTTTTGCCTGTGAGCCTGATGTCACCCGATGCCCTGGAAGCGGCGCTCCGCGCGATTGGTGAGGAACGCTACCATATCCATCACCCGTTTCATCATTTGCTGCATGGCGGCAAGCTGACCAAGGTGCAGGTGCAGGCCTGGGCGCTCAATCGCTATTATTATCAGGCGTCCATTCCGGCCAAGGATGCGTCGCTGCTCGCGCGACTACCCACGCCTGATCTTCGCCGCGAATGGCGCCGACGCCTGGTGGATCATGATGGGGATGGCACGCATCCGGGCGGCGTGGAACGCTGGCTCGCCTTGACTGATGGGCTTGGGCTTGACCGCGCCTATGTGGTTTCGCTGCAAGGGCTGCTGCCTGCGACGCGTTTTGCCGTGGATGCCTATGTGCGCTTCGTGCGCGAAAAATCACTGCTGGAGGCAATTGCATCCTCGCTCACGGAAATGTTCTCGCCCAATATCATTTCGCAGCGTGTGTCGGGCATGTTGCGCAATTATGATTTCGTGACCGCCGAAACATTGGCCTATTTCACGCCGCGCCTGACCCAGGCGCCGCAGGATGTTGCCTTCGCGCTTTCCTATGTGAAGCACCATGCGGATACGGCGGAAAAGCAGGAACAGGTATTGGCGGCACTCCGCTTCAAATGCGATCTGCTGTGGGCACAATTGGATGCGCTGCATTTTGCCTATGTCGCACCTGGCCTACCGCCACCTGGCGCCTTCCGCCCATGATCCCGCGCTTTCCCCCAGGTGTCAGGCTGCATCACGACAAGGCGAGAGCGCGCTGGGTGGTGATGGCGCCGGAGCGCATGTTCATCCCGGATGAAACCGCGCTTGAGGTGCTGCAACTGGTGGATGGCAAGCGTGATCTGGACGCCATTATTGATGCGCTGGTCGAGAAATTCGCAGCACCGCGCGATGTGATCGCCGCCGATGTGCGCGCCATGGTGGAAGATTTGACCAATCGCGGCGCGCTTCAGGCATGAATGCGCCTTTGGCCATTTTGGCGGAGCTGACGCATCGCTGCCCGCTGCGCTGCCCCTATTGTTCCAACCCGCTTGAACTCACACGCGCTTCCGGCGAGCTCACCACCGCCGAATGGGCCGCTGTTTTTGCGCAAGCCGCTGAACTTGGCTGTCTGCAAGCGCATCTTTCTGGCGGGGAGCCGACCGCACGGCGCGACATTGTAGACATCGTCGCTGCCGCGCGTGCGGCAGGGCTTTACACGAACCTGATCACCGCAGGCGTATTGTTGGATGCGCCCTTGCTCGCGCGGTTGCAGGCAGCGGGCCTGGATCACGTGCAGCTTTCCATCCAGGATGCCGAGGCCGGGGGGGCAGAACGCATCGGCGGCATGAAGGGCGCCCATGCGCGCAAGCAGGCAGCGGCGCGGTTGGTGCGCGAAGCGGGCCTGCCACTCACGCTCAATGCTGTGGTGCATCGGCAGAATCTGCATAATCTATCAGCGATGATCGAATTGGCACTGGTCTTTGGCGCAGCGCGGCTGGAAGTGGCGCATGTGCAATATTATGGATGGGCGCTCGAAAATCGCGCCGCGCTTTTGCCGACGCGCGCGCAATTGGATGAGGCCACGCGCATTGTCGAAGCAGCGCGTGCGCACCACAAGGGGCGGCTCGTGATTGATTATGTCGTGCCGGATTATTACGCGGCGCGGCCAAAACCCTGCATGGGCGGTTGGGGCAATCGCTTTCTGGCAGTTTCACCCGCCGGCAATGTGCTGCCCTGCCATGCGGCGGAATCCATTACCGGCATGGTCTTCCCCAATATCCGTAGCACAAGCCTGCGTGCGGCCTGGGAAGAAAGTGACGCGTTCAATCGCTTTCGCGGTACCGCCTGGATGCCAAGCCCCTGCCAGGGGTGTGAGCATGCCGAACGCGATTGGGGCGGCTGCCGCTGCCAGGCCTTTGCGCTGATCGGCGATGCCGGCGCGACCGACCCGGCCTGCGCGCTGTCACCGCATCACGCGGTGCTCGCTTCTGCCATTGCCGAAGCGGGTGATGCTGCCTTTGTTTATCGGGAATTCTCGGCCGCTCAATCCTGATGCGCAAGGTAATGCGCAAGGGCGGCGATATCCGCATTCGATAGCCCCTGCACGGCGCCATTCATTTGCGTATCAATGCCAATGCGCTGGCCATCGCGATATTCCGCCATGGTATGCGCCAGAAAACCCTCATGCTGATGGGTCAGCCGTGGCATTTGCGCGCGCCCTGCGTAATTCGGCAAATGGCAGACACCGCAATTGCGCGCCGCCGAAATCGCCTGCCCGCGTGCCATCAGCGCCGCATCGCGCGGCGTGCGATCTTCGGGCGCGGCTGAGGGCAAGCCCGCGTAATGGGCCGCCACAGCCTCAATATCCGTATCGCTCAATTTTTCAGTGGGGCTTTGCATCGCCGGCACTTGGCGAATGCCTTCCCGAAACAGGATCATTTGCAGGGTGATGAAGCCCGATTGCTGACCCGCGAGGCGTGGAATCTCAGCAAGGCTACTGCGGCCATCAATTCCATGGCAGGCGGCGCAGCGTTCGGCCGCAATCTCCGCCCCGCGCGCGGGATCACGCGCGATGGCCGGCAAGGAAAAGGCGGCGGCCACCAGGACCGCCGCCAGGGTTACGCGCAACCTCACGGGCGATAGGTGATGCGGTAAATCGCACCCATCTGCTCACCCGCGACCAGCAAAGACCCATCGCGCATCACATGCACATCCACCGGGCGATCATGGAAACGCTGATTGGCATCATCGCGGAAGCCGGTCATGAATTCCTCAACGCGGGTCACATTGCCCTGCGCATCCGTATGCGCCACGACAACATCATAACCGCTCAGCTTGTCACGGTTCCAGGATCCGCGCCGCGCGATGAAGGCCATGTTGCGATATTGCTCAGGGAACATGGTGCCCGTGTAGAAGCGCATGCCAAGCGCCGCAGTATGCGGGCCGAGCAGGGCAGCGGGCTTCACGAAACTACCGCAATTCCGCCCCGCATTGAATTGCGGATCAGGATCACCGGCGGTGCAATAGGGGAAACCGTGATCTTCCCCGCTTTGCCGCACACGATGCAGCGTATCATTCGGCCATTCATTGCCCGCCCAGTCACGGCCATTATTCGTGGCCCAGAGTTCCCGCGTCACGGGATGGTGTGCCATGCCGACACTATTGCGGACGCCACGCGCTTCAATCCGCCGACCGCTGCCATCGGGATTGAAGGATACGAGCAACGCGAATTTGTCACGATCAAACTCGCAGATATTGCAGTTCACACCGACATTTGTGTAAATCCGCCCATCCGGCCCAACGGACGCAAATTTCCAATGGTGATTGCCGCCATGTTCCTGTTCGGTCGGCAGCGCAAAGGCCGCTGTCAATTCAACCGGCGCCGGCACATTATCCAGATTGGCTTCGATATTGTCATATCGCAGCACACGATTGGCCGCAAGGACATAGAGGCTGTCGCCAATCACCACGATGCCATTTGGCTGCACCAGGCGTTCGGCGATGATGCGCGTACGCGTCGTGCCATCCGAATTGCGGCTGATGGCATAAACGCGACCAATGGCGCGCGTGCCCGCGAAGATGGTGCCGCGCGGGCCTTCCGCCATCATGCGTGCACCCGGAATGCCATGGGCAAAAACCTCGGCCTGGAAGCCAGGCGGCAGGCGAATGGCACCCACCGGCACTTCGGCGAGCGGCGTCACGGTCAGGCGCGGCGCATGCGGCGCAAGGGTTGACCCTTCAGGCCGCCCCACGGCCCAGCCGGGCACAGGCGCCTGCTGCGCCAAGGCCGGCGCGGCGAGCATTACCGCCGTCAGGCCCAATACAAGCTTTTTGATCATGTTCTTTCTCCTCCCCAAGCCCCTGAGGGCACTGCCAGTAATGGAAGGCTGAAACGCGCCCCGCCGCAAGGGTTGAATCGCGTTTTTCATACCGATGCGGCACAAATTTCAGCGAAACATCGCCCCGTTCACGCCGCCAGCCGCGCCCGCGCATCCGCGCGCAGCATATCCGCGCCCTTTTCGGCAATCATGATCGTCGGCGCATTGGTATTGGTGGAGGTCACGGCCGGCATGACGGAAGCATCAATCACCCGCAGCCCTTCAAGCCCATGCACGCGCAGCCTTTCATCCACCACCGACATCACATCCGGCCCCATCCGACAGGAACAGGAAGCGTGAAACACGGTGCTGCCCACCTGGCGCGCATAATGCAGCCATTCCTCATCGGTTTGTACTTCCGGCCCTGGCATGGATTCCGCCACCATATAGCGCTGCAGCGCGGGCTTGCTGAACCATTCACGCATCAGGCGTAGCCCCGCGACAATGCTGCGCTGGTCGCGATCTTCCGCGAGGTAATTCGGATTGATGATCGGCTGTTCGCGCGGATCGGCGCTGCGCGCCTTGATGAAGCCGCGGCTTTCCGGGCGCATTTGCCAAACGCCAGCGGTCATGCCGGGCCTGCTATCCAAAACCCGCGCGGCACCTGGCGCATAACTTGCTGAAGCAAACAGCGCCTGCATATCGGGCGTGGCACTTTCCGGCAAAGCCTTGAAGGATGCCGCAAGCAGCGATGCCGCATAGGTAAGCACACCACGCCCAAACATCGCGAATTTCAGCACCTCACCAGCCAGCCGCAAGCCGCGCGTGCGTTCATTCAAGGTGGCCACATCCTTCACCACGGCTTGTACGCGCACCAGGAAATGATCCTGAAAATTCCGCCCCACGCCACGCAATTCATGCAGCACGGGAATGCCAAGCCCCGCCAGATGTTCGGCATCCCCCACGCCGGAAAGTTGCAGGATATGGGGCGATCCAATCGCACCAGCCGAAAGGATCACCTCCGCCGCCGCATCGGCGCGTTCCGTGACACCTGCGCGGGAAAACTCCACACCCACCGCACGCTTGCCTTCAAAGACCACACGATGGACCAGCGCATTGGTCACCACGCGCAGATTGGGGCGCCCCATGGCTGGGCGTAGATAGGACCGCGCCGCACTCGCGCGAAACCGCCCGCCGCGGGTTTGCTGCACCCAGCCGATATGATCGCCAAGCCCATGCGGCAGATCATTCAAATCCTCGCGATACGCCCAGCCCATCTGTTCGCCCGCTTCAATCGCGGCCTGGCAGAGTTCCGGCTGATCCTGTGATGGCGAGGTATAAAGGTAGCCATCCTTGCTATGCGCGGCCTTGTCCGGCCCCTGCCATTTCTCGGATTTGTTGAAATAGGGCAGCACATCACCCGAAGACCAACCACGATTTCCAAGCTGCGCCCAGTGATCATAATCCTCCGGCTGAGACCTGATATAGATCATGCCATTGATCGAACTTGACCCGCCAAGCACACGCCCGCGCGGATAATTGATTTCGCGCCCGTTCAAGCCAGACTCACGATCCGCCTTGAAGCCCCAAGTCAGCGTCGGGTGATCTAGCAATTTCATGTAGCCCGCAGGAATATGGATCAACGGATTCCAATCCTTGCCGCCAGCTTCAATCAGCAGCACCTGATTTCCCGGGTCTTCGGAAAGACGATTGGCGAGCACGCAGCCCGCCGAACCACCACCAACAATCACGTAATCAGCTTTCATTGCGCCTTCCCCTTTCTTGTGCTGCTTCAATCGAAGCGCAACTCCCACCCCAGCCATTCACACACAGCGCGACCCATCACCCATTCCAGATCAGCGCCTTTCAGCCAGGGTAATTCCTCGGTGAAGAAGGTTACGCATTGGCGGTAGCTGCACGGCATGCGGGTGATATCCGTGCCCCAGAAAAACCGCTTTGGCCCAAAGGCATCAAAAATACACTGCAAGCCATCATGGATATTGCGATACGGGTAGCCTTGCGTTGAATAATGCGGCGCGCCGGTCGCCTTCACCGCGACATTCGGCAGCTTCGCCAGCGCCACCAATTCATCAAGCTTGGCAAAGGCAGCGTCATCCTGGCCCGTCCGCACCAGCCCGCAATGATCCAGGATCATCTTGAGGTTGGGATGCGCCTCCGCGATTTGCCGAAACTCTTTCAAAAACAAGCCACCCATGCAGGAAACCGGCAGACCTTCACGCTCCGCCGCCGGCCACAGCCAATCGAGCGTACCATCGCGCAACCAGACCTGTTCTTCCGGATGCAGCAAGGCCCAGCGCAGGCCGAGCATGCCAGGCTGCTTCTTCCAGCCTTGAATCAAATGGCGCAATTCCGGGCGCGTTGGCGGGAATTGGCCCATGACCGCAAAGCGTTCCGGATAACGCCGCGCGGCTTCCACCGCCATGGCGTTGGAATCAGGGTCCCAGCTTGCCGGCGGATGAATCAGCGCGGCATGCACACCAGCCTCATCCATTTCGCGCAGCGCTTCCTCAGCCGTGAAGGAAGATACTTTCCGATGCAGGCCGGAAGGCGTGCCCTTCGACCAGATATGGATCTGCGCATCAACAACTTTCATGAAACCCGCCCCTATTGCGCGATGAACCCGCCATCAATCACCAGCTCGGTTCCCGTAATGAAGGATGCCTCATCGGAAGCGAGGAACAGCACACCATAGGCAACCTCAATCGGCTCCCCTAGCCGGCGCAGCGGTGTGAGTGGAATCTTCGCCGACCGCCCCGGCCCGTTCGTGCCGCCCAGCATCGGCGGCAGATACCCGGGATGCACGGAATTGACGCGCACCCCCTGCGGCCCCCAGCGCACAGCAGCGTTTTTCGTGAGTAACCGCACCGCGCCCTTGGAAGCGGAATAGCCCGGATGCCCTTCCGCGCTGCTGACGAACCCCATGATGGAGGAGATATTGACAATCGAGCCCTTGCCCTGCCCTGCCATCACCTGGCCCACCAAGGTCGTACCCAAAAAGACGCCCGTCGCGTTGATCGCCATCAGCTGATTCCAGCCTTCCAGTGACAGCATATCGCCAACCGCACTGCCGCTGATGCCTGCATTATTCACCAGAATATCAATCCGCCCATAATCGGACAGCGCCTTTTCAATCAGCCGCTTCCAATCCGCTTCCTGCGCCACATCCATGGCGATGAAGCTCGCGCGCCCCTGGCTTGCGGTGATATCGGCCGCCAGCGCTTCACCAAGATCAGCGCGACGATCCGCAATGATCACCACTGCGCCTTCCTTGGCGAATAGCCGCGCCTCGGCTTCGCCCATGCCATGCGCGCCGCCGGTGATGATGGCAATCTTGTCCTTCAGACGCATTTTCCGTTCCCTTCAACCAGCACTTTTTACCGTATTGGGCGACTGCATCGAAACGCCTGCCCATTCCTCATAAAGCTGCACGACGGAGGTCATATCCGCATCCGGGCCAAAGCGATTCTTCGCAATGCTCAACATTTCACGCGCCAGCGCCGTCATGGGCGCGGAAAGCCCGAAGGCCGAAAATTCCGCCACCGCCAGCGACAAATCTTTTGAGACGATGGCATTGCTCGCCCCACCCGAAAACCGCCCATTCAGCACCGCGCGCGGAAACTTCGTCACTGTGGAGCTATTGCGCCCCGTGCTGGCATTGATCACATCGCACATGAGCGCCGTATCAATGCCGGCCTTGGCGCCGAGCGAAAACGCCTCTGCCGTCAGCACCATGCCTGCGAGCGAGAGCAGATTATTCGCAAGCTTCATGGTCTGACTTAGGCCCGGCGTATCGCCAATGGTGAAGACCGTGCGCCCCACCACCTGCAACAAAGGCATCACCGCGCCGAGCGCATCCGGGGCGCCAGAAGCAATCACCGCAAGCGCGCCGGTCTCTGCCCCCGGCACACCGCCGCTGATCGGCGAATCAATCAGCGTAATGCCTTTTTCTGCGAGGCCCGCCGCAATGCGCCGCACCGCTGCGCTGCCAATGGTGGACATTTCGATATAGCTGCGCACCGCGCCCGGCATCCCCGCAATACCCTCAGCGCCCAAGGCCACGCGTTCGGATGTTTCGGCACTCGGCAGACAGGCAAAGACCACGCTGCATTGCGCGGCAACCGCGGCGACCGATCCCATGGCCTCGGCCCCCGCTTCGGTCGCGCGTCGCATGGCTTCAGCGCGGGGATCGAAAACCAGAATGCGTTTGCCTGGATGGCGCTGCGCCCAATCCGCCATGCGCGTTGCAATCGGGCCGCCCATGGCGCCCAGCCCCAGAAATCCGATGCGTTCCATATCCATGGCGCTGCCTTCCTCCCGCAGTCGAAGGGGCAGTCTTCACCGGATTGCGCGTAGTGAATAGCCTCAGCCGGGCTTCCGCCCCACCGCCAGCCGCGCCACCGCGACGAAGGAACGCGGCCCATCAGCGCCGCCGGCCAGATAGGCACGGCGCGCAATATCCTTGATCGGTGGAATGCGCTCAGCCGGCAATGCGGCGATGAAGGCCCCGGCAATGCCCTGCCCGCCAGCAGCCCAGGGGTCCCACCAATCCTCGAAATCCGTGAAATCCTGGCGGATGGCGATATCGCGTTCCGTCACCCGTTCAATGCCGGCCGCATCAAACAAGGCCGTCATGCGCCCCGGCGCACCGACCGGGTCCGCCCAATAGCGCGCGCGAAACGCCTCGCCTTCCGGTTCGGTGATGGCGACACTATCGGCGAAGGCGCGCAAAAACGAAAAACCGCCGGTGAAATCCCACATCGCTGCCGCCACTACGCCGCCTGGCTTGGTCACGCGCAGCATTTCCGCCACCGCCCTGGCGCGATCGGGAACGAATTGCAGCACCAGCAGGGAAAGCGCCGCATCAAAAACCCCATCAGGCAGATCAAGCGCGCAAAGATCACCTTGGCGGAACTCTCCGCCCGGCACGCGCGCCCGCGCGGCCTCCAAAAAAGCCGGGCTGATATCTATGCCGGTAATGTGCGCCATGGGATCGCGCTGCGCCAAGGCATCCGCGAGCGCCCCAGTGCCGCAGCCGGCATCCAGCACCGCCATACCGCGCGGCAGCGCCAGCGCATCCAGCATGGCATCGGCCAGCTTGCGGGACCATCGGCCCATGCTCCGTTCATAAGCCGCGCCATTCGTTGCGGCGTAGCCGGACATGCGCGCTATTCCTCATACCTGTAACGGAAATTGCAGTGGCTTGCGCCGCCCATGATGGTTTGCGTGCGTTCCAGCTTCAGCTTCGGGTCATAGCCCTCACAAAACGCGCCATCACGATTGCAGGACAGGATCGCGCCCAATTCCGCCAGGCCCATGGCACGATACATCTCGGCATAGCGGCAGCGCGTCACGTTGAAATCATAATGCTTGGCGTCCTTGTGGAGTGTTTCAATTTGCAGCGCATCCCCCTTGGTCCAGAGCGGCTGGAGGGAGATGAAATGCTCGAGCGACGGCCTCCCCTCAGGCCCCTGCTTCGCCATCTCTGCCGCGGTTTCCTTGGCGAGCTTGATGATGGCGGCAGACAGGATGGATTTTGCCTTCTCCTCGCCGACCTGTGCCTTCATTTCCTCATAAATGCCCTTGGCAAAGGCGGCTTCGATCCGCCGCTGTTCAAGAATGCCTAAGCTTTGTTCGGCCATAAGCGCCTCCCCGGGGTTTGACGGGCGAGCTTAGCCCGCCCTGCAAAACGGGCCAGTCCGAAAAAGACATAAAGGTATCTTTATATTCTTCTTTCCCTCTAGCCCCGCGCCCCGCCCCGTGTTACCCGCCGCGCCAGATTCAAGGAGATCGCGCCATGCCCGCCCAAGACTATGTTGTGAAAGACCTCTCCCTCGCCGCCTGGGGGCGGAAGGAAATTTCCATGGCCGAGGATGAAATGCCCGGCCTGATGGCGGTGCGCGGCGAATATGGCGCGGCCCAGCCGCTCAAGGGTGCGCGCATTGCGGGCTGCCTGCACATGACCATCCAGACCGCGGTGCTGATCGAAACCCTGAAGCATCTTGGCGCCGATGTGCGCTGGTCTTCCTGCAATATCTTTTCAACGCAGGATCATGCGGCGGCTGCGATTGCCGAAAGCGGCACGCCGGTTTTCGCCGTGAAGGGCGAAACGCTCCCGGAATATTGGGAATATGTGCAGCGCACGCTGGAATGGGCCGATGGCGGCGAGCCTAATGTGCTGCTCGATGATGGCGGCGACATGACGCTGCTCGTGCATTACGGGCTGCGCGCCGAGCAGGGCGATACCGCGTTTCTGGACAAGGCCACCAATGAGGAAGAGGAAGTCTTCTTCGCCCTCATCAAGAATTGCCTCAAGACCAAGCCAGGCTGGTTCGCGAAGCTTGCCGGTGCCATCAAGGGTGTTTCGGAAGAAACCACCACGGGCGTGCATCGGCTTTACGTCATGGCCAAGGAAGGGCGCCTTCTCTTCCCGGCCATCAATGTGAATGACAGCGTCACCAAGTCGAAATTCGATAATCTTTATGGTTGCCGCGAATCCCTGGTGGATGCGATCCGTCGCGGCACCGATGTGATGATGGCCGGCAAGGTCGCGATGGTCTGCGGCTTTGGTGATGTGGGCAAGGGTTCCGCCGCGTCGCTACGGAATGCCGGCTGCCGCGTGATGGTGAGCGAGGTTGACCCGATCTGCGCCCTGCAAGCCGCCATGGAAGGCTATCAGGTTGTCACCATGGAACAGGCCGCGCCGATGGCCGATATCTTCGTGACCGCGACTGGCAATGTGGATGTGATCACGGTTGATCACATGCGCGCCATGAAGCACCGCGCCATTGTCTGCAATATCGGCCATTTCGATTCCGAAATTCAGGTTTCTGGTCTGCGCAACATGAAGTGGGACAATGTGAAGCCGCAGGTGGATGAAATCGAATTCCCTGACCAGAAGCGCATCATCCTGCTGTCCGAAGGCCGCCTGGTGAACCTTGGCAATGCCACGGGCCATCCTTCCTTCGTGATGTCGGCTTCCTTCACCAATCAGACCTTGGCGCAGATCGAACTCTGGACCAATACCTCCAAATACGAGCGCAAGGTCTATACCCTGCCGAAGCATTTGGATGAGAAGGTGGCGGCGCTGCATTTGGCAAAGGTGGGCGCGACGCTGACGCAGCTCACCGCGCAGCAGGCCGGCTATATCGGCGTGGATGCGCAAGGCCCCTTCAAGGCTGAACAATACCGTTACTGAACTCTAGTTTGGTCGTATTTTCCGAGGCGCCAAGTGTCCCACTTGGCTTGAAAATACTCCGGAACTCTATGCGCCGGGGCGTGGACATGGCTCCCACCCCGGCGCAACCATGTAGGACAAGCGAATCGGGCACCCCGCCCGCGCCACGCATGGATCACGCGCATGGACCTGAGCGCCCTTTTCTCTGCCCTGCTCATGGGCATTGTCGAAGGTTTCACTGAATTCCTGCCCATTTCCTCGACCGGGCATTTGATCCTGCTCGGCGAATTGATCGGCTTTCAGGGCCCGCCCGGCAAGGTTTTTGAAATCTCCATCCAGCTTGGCGCCATTCTTGCCGTGTGCTGGATTTATCGCGCGCTGATCGTGGATCTGCTGCGTGGCATGTGGCGGCCAGGGCGAGAACGCTATTACGTCATCAACCTCATGCTCGCCTTCCTGCCGGCGGCGATTATCGGCTTTCTGTTTCACAAAACCATCACGACGTTGTTGTTCAACCCTTGGGTCGTGTCCATCGCGCTTATTCTTGGCGGCATTGCCATCATCGCCATTGAAAAACTGCGCCCGGCGCCGAGCATTCATAGCGTGCCGGAAATCGGGCCCCTCGCCGCCGTGCTGGTCGGGCTTGGCCAGGCGCTCGCGATGATCCCCGGCACATCGCGTTCAGGGGCGACCATCATCACCGCGCTGCTGATCGGCGTAGAACGCCGCACCGCGGCCGAGTTTTCCTTCGTGCTCGCCATCCCGACGATGTTTGCCGCCAGCTTCTATAGTCTTTGGAAGGCACGCAGCGAGATTGACCCAAGCGCCTTCGGGCAGATCGCGGTTGGTTTCATCGCTGCCTTCATCGTCGCCTTCATCACGGTGCGCGCCGTACTGGCTTTGATCGGACGCATCGGCTTCACGCCCTTTGGCTATTATCGCATTGCGTTGGGTAGCCTGATGCTTCTCGTTCTAGCCCTCCGCTAGCCAGTGTTGTCCCCACGCTACAGCTTCGCCTACGGCTCCAACACCGACGAACAAGATTGGCGCGCTTGGTGCGCGCGCACTGGCCATGACCCGGCAGCGATCCGCCCAATCAGCACCGGCATTCTGCCCGATGCGCGCCTCACCTTCGATTTCTTCAGCCAAAGCCGTGGCGGCGGTGCGCTGAATTTCCAAAGCCGTCTCGGTGGTTTCATTGAAGGCGTGGTGCTGGAAGTCTCTGCTGCCGGCTGGCAGGCGCTCGACCGAAAGGAAGGCGCGCCACACGCCTATCAGCGCCGTACGCGCCTCATCATCATGCCCGATGGTGCCGCGCTTGAAGCCATCGCCTATCAGGTCACGCCCGAACGCCAACAAGGTTTTGTCGCCCCACCCGCCACATATCTGGCCGCAGTGCGCCGAGGCTTCGCCGCCCATGGCCTGCACCCGCAACCCGTCGAAGCCGCAGCGCGTGATGAGGAAGGCTGCCACCACCTGCCCGATGTGTTTGTCTATGGCACGCTCATGCAAGGCGGCTTCTGGCATGGTCCCGCCGCCAAGGCGGGCATCGCGGCCATCACGCCGGCACAGGCCACCGGCACGCTATTTGATCTTGGCGATTACCCCACCCTCACGCTCGGGGCAGCCACGCCCATCCAGGGCGAAATCCTGAGCTTTCAGGATATCGCCAGCGCCTTGCCCATTCTGGATGACATCGAAGATGCCGCACCCGATGGCAGCGCTTCCGGCATGTATCGCCGCACCATCCTGACCGTGACGGATCAGGCTGGGCAGCGCCGCCGCGCCTGGGCCTATGTGATGGCAACGGAAAACCTCGGCGCCGCGCCCATCATCGCCTCAGGGGATTGGCGCGCGCATCACGCAAAAAAACGGGCCGGGTAAGGCCCGCCCAACAGGATTACTGTTCTTCGTCGCGGTCGTTGCCGACTTCGATATCCTCGCCGATATCCTCCGCGTCATCTTCCAGCTCTTCGGCGTCCTCGATCGCCTCATCGCCTTCGATGTCAGCCACTTCGATATCATCGGTCTCGGCCTCCGCCGTGCCGGGCGCCTTCTTCACCCGCTCATCCAGCGGGTTCGCGCCATTGCGGCGCAGGCGCGGCTGTTCCGCCGGCTGTTCTGTGGCGCATTTCGGGCAGACCGCCGGGGCGCGCAACAAATCATAAAATTTCGCGCCACAAGCGACGCAAGTCCGCTTCAGGCCGAGTTCTGGCTTCGCCATGCAAACGCCTCTTGAATTCCGCTGGGCGCGGTTTTGCAAAGGAACCGCCCCGGCATGACCAGACCGATCCCGTAAAAAACAGGGAGGCGCGCATTGCCACGCCCTGCCCTGCCATGTCAAACCGACCTTATGTCCTCTGCCCCGCCCCGCCCCTTCCGTTCCAGCAAACCCTCTGCCCCGCTTTCCGGCAGCGCCGGGGTGGCCGGCGACAAATCCATCAGCCACCGCGCCCTGATGTTCGGCGCGCTCGCGGTTGGCACCACCGATATCGCCGGGCTTTTGGAAGGTGAGGATGTGCTCCGCACCGCCGCCGCCATGCGCGCGCTGGGTGCCGAGGTTGAGAAACTTGGCCCCGGCCAATGGCGCGTTTCCGGCCGCGGTGTCGGCGGCCTGACTGAGCCCGCCGATGTGCTCGATATGGGCAATTCCGGCACGGCGGCCCGCCTGCTGCTCGGCCTGCTTTCCGGCCATCCCTTGTTCGCGGTGATGACCGGCGATGCGTCACTCCGCCGCCGGCCCATGAAGCGCGTGACCGACCCGCTTTCAGCAACCGGCGCGCAATTCTGGACGCGGGAGGGCGGGCGCCTGCCACTCGCGGTGCACGGCGCGGCAGACCCGCTGCCCTTGGATTACCGCCTGCCGGTCGCCTCGGCGCAGGTGAAAAGCGCCTGCCTGCTGGCAGGGCTTTGCGCGCCTGGCATCACCCGCGTGGTGGAACCGGAACCCACACGCGATCACACGGAAAACATGCTGCGCCATTTCGGCGCCATGGTGGCGGTGGAAGACACGGAAGAAGGCCGCGTGGTGCGCCTGGATGGCCAGCCGGAATTGAAGGCCGCGCCCATCAAGGTGCCGGGCGATCCTTCCTCAGCCTCCTTCCCGCTGGTGGCGGCACTTTTGGTGCCGGGGTCACGCATCAGCCTCACGCAGATCGGGCTGAACCCGCTCCGCACCGGGCTTTTCACCACGCTCCGAGAAATGGGGGCCGCGCTCAAGATCGAAAACGCCCGGATCGAAGGCGGTGAGGCGGTGGGCGATATCATCGGTGAATTTACTGCGCTCAAGGCCGTGGATGTGCCGCCGGGCCGCGCCCCTTCCATGATTGACGAATACCCAATCCTGGCCGTGGCGGCTGCCTTTGCGCGGGGCACCACACGCATGCGCGGCCTTGCGGAATTGCGCGTCAAGGAAAGCGACCGGCTGGCCGCCACCGCCGCGGTGCTGGAAGCCAATGGCGCCAAGGTGACGATTGAAGGCGATGACCTGCTGGTCCATGGCACGGGCGCACCACCCGCCGGCGGCGGCTTGGTCACCACGCATATGGATCACCGCATCGCCATGGCCGCCCTGGTCATGGGCCTTGCCACGCAAAACCCCGTCACCGTGGATGATGCGAGCTTCATTGACACCTCCTTCCCCGGTTTCGCCGCGCTGATGAACCGCCTGGTCGGGTCGGACGCGATCCGCGCCGCATGAAGCTGCCGCCGGGGACTGTCATTGCGGTTGATGGCCCCGCCGCCGCGGGCAAGGGCACCCTCGCCCGGCGCCTGGCGGCTGAGCTTGGCCTGCCTTACCTCGACACTGGCCTGCTTTATCGCGCGGTCGGGCGGCGCGTGCTGGATCGCGGCATAGACCCGCAAGATGCTCGCATCGCCGAAGCCGAGGCCCGCGCCCTGACGCCCGAAGACCTCGCACGGGGCGATTTGCGCGGGTCCTTGGCAGATATGGCCGCCAGCAAGGTCGCCGCCATTCCCGCGGTGCGCGCTGCCTTGCTCGATTTCCAACGCCGCTTCGGCGCCGCGCAGGGTGCGGTGCTGGATGGGCGGGATATCGGCACCGTGGTGTTCCCCGATGCCCAGGTCAAACTTTTCATCACCGCGAGTGTGGCTGAGCGCGCCCGCCGGCGCTTTCTGGAACTGACGGCGCGCGGTGTCGCCGCAGACCCCGCCCAGGTGGAAGCCGAAATCCGCGACCGCGACGCGCAGGACGCCAATCGCCCCGTCGCCCCCCTGAAGCCGGCCCCGGATGCCATCGAAATAGACACAACGGCGCTGAATGCAGACCAAGCCTTCGGTGCTGCCATGGCTTTGATCCATAACCTGCCCTGGGTACTACGCGCCGATGGCTAAGGAACCCCCGAAGACTAAAGATGGATCCGTAACTAGACGGGCGCGACGGGCTGTTCGCAAAGAGCAGCCGGTACCAGGCAGACCGAAAGATGTGAAGTCGGCGGCAGCAGGCCTTATTGAAAATGCACTCGCGCCTGCGACGCGTGATTTTGGGACGGAATTTTCAGCGGCAGGGCAGACATTAGGGCATACTGCCGCTGGCCTTGTGGATATTGCCACTGCTCCATTTCGCGCCGTGATATGGGGCTATCGGCAAGTAGAAAATAAATTGATACCAATCATTATAGATAAGATAAACAAAATACCAGAAAATAATCGTGTTCTACCGGACAAAAATATTGTCGGCCTCGCCTTGGAGGGATCAAAATTTAGCCTCGACGATGATAATTTATCAGAAATGTTCGCCAATTTGATCTCTTCAGCCTCGGATATCCGTACGAAAGGATGTGTGCATCCTGCTTTTGTGTCGATAATTCAAGGCTTTTCTGCTGAAGACGCAAAAATTATTGACCACCTAGGAAAGAAATATGTTATTGGATTCGGAGACAATCCCTCGAATTTCCCCATTATAAATTTTTACATTCGCAATCCAGATCGTTTGCGTATGATATATTTACGGCATATTTCTGAGCTTGTGATTTCACACGCAGATCTAGGCGCGCATGGAACTGCGCGCTGCTTAGAAAATCTTGAGCGACTAGGCCTAGCAGGCTGCTGAAAAGCCGTCATTGAGCATCGTCGTTTTGTCTCGCGCGGATGTTTTCAACGCTGCGCGTGCCTGCGCACAGCCATTTTCAGTGATTCTTTGGCCCAGTCGGCACACTCTGGACAGACTCCCGGCA
>JADCFQ010000040.1 GCA_020249435.1 Roseomonas sp.
CCGCAGCCAAAGGCGTCAGAGACAAAATCTAGCGACCAGCGCTGATTCGGCCCCTGCGGCAGCGCCATTGGGACCCTGGTGCCCAGCGCCCGTTTCCGGCCGCCGCGCCGACGCACTTTCAGCCCCTCCTCGCGATAAAGCGTAACCATCCGGCGAGCCCCACATCTTTTTGATCTTCACGCCGTGCTGGGTGCCATGTTTTGCTGCATTTTCCAGTTCCAGGGGAGCAATTCATGAAGTCTCTGCTGCGGCATATCGGCGATACGGGCCAGGACGTCAGCAAGCCAGGCGCGCGGATCAACGCCGTTCAGCTTTGCGGTCTGGATCAGGCTATACATGGCGGCGGCGCGTTCTCCGCCCTGGTCAGAACCCGCAAAGAGCCAAGCCTTCCGGCCAAGTGCCGCACCGCGCAGCATGCGCTCGGCAGCGTTATTCGTCAGGCAGATGCGCCCATCACTCAGGAACCGCGTGAAAGCCCCCCAACGCTTCAGCATGTAGTCCATGGCCTGCGCAAGGTCATTGTGGTGCGACAGCTTTGCCCGTTCGGCACGCATCCATGCCTCAAGCGCGGCTACCAATGGCGCGATATCGCGCTGACGCACCGCAAGCCGCTCAGGCGCAAGCTGTCCATTGATCGCGCGTTCGGCCACGAATATCGCGTCAATCTGGCGCACGGCCTCGACGGCCAGCGGCATGTGCTGCAGCTCGGCCAGCTTGAACAATTTGCGCCTGCCATGCGCCCAGCACGCGGCCTCCAGGATCGGCCCTGGTTGTCGCCCTGGCGCATAGAGCCCATTGAACCCGGCATAAGCATCCGCCTGCAGAATGCCGGTGTAATTGGCCAAGTGGCTTTCAGGATGGATGGCTTTTCGATCGCGGGAATAGCGAAACATCGCCGCGGGTGGATCCGTGCCACCAAAGGGCGCGTCATCACGCACATAGGTCCAAAACCGCCCGACATCGGTTTTGCCCGCCGCCAGTACCGGCACGGTGGTGTCATCACCATGCAGCCGCTCGGCGGCCAGTGCATGCGCATCGATCAGGAACATGAGCGGCGTGATCGTTGCAGTGCTGGCGCCCACCCAATCCCCGATCGTCGAGGTGCTGAGGTAGATGCCCTCTCGCGCGAAGGTCTCACTCAACCTGTTAAGCGGCAGGTGCTGGCCGAATTTCGCCTCCAGAATGGTGGCCAGGAGATGCGGCCCCGCCCTGCCGCGCATGATCGGGTGAAAGGGCGCGGGCGGCTGAGTGATGGCCTCACAACTGCGGCAGGCGAATTTCTCCCGCACCGTCTGGATGACTTTCCATTGCCGGGGAATGACTTCCAGCGTTTCGGTCACATCCTCGCCGAGTTTCACGAGGGTGCCGCTGCAGCAGGGGCAGGCGCTTGGTGATGGCAGGACGATTCTCTCGCGCGGCAAATGATCGGGCAGTGGGGTGCGCTTGGGGTGGTTTGGCGCCTTGTCCTGCTTGCTGTTTTGGGGTGGCTGTGTGCTGGCGAGGCGATTAATTTCCGCTTTCGTCTTGGCTTCGGATTGCGCGGTGGTGAGTTCGGCGAGCTGCAATTCCAATTGGTCAACCAGCTTGCGGCTGCGTTCGGAACTTGCGCCGTAGCGGTCGTGTTGCAGGCGCGCGATGAGTTTCTTGAGATGAGCGATGGTATTTTCCGCGCTCGCCAATGCTGCCTGTTCGGCAGCGCGCCCTGCGCGTTCTGCGATGAGGGCCGATCTCTCCGCCGCAAGCGCTTCCTGGCTTGCTATATAAGCTGCGCGCAGTGCCTCAATATTTTCGGGGTTATGTGCCGCGGGCGATGTCACGCCAAGAATCGAATCACATCACGCGCGATCTGCAAAGAGGAAATGTGCGGCACCAGCAAATAAATTCATTCACCCCGCGCTGGTGGGACGCCAGGTGTGCTGCGGATTTCTCCAGTCTATGCCTTCAAGCATATAGCCAAGCTGCGAGCCCATGATCGAGACCGATCCCGCCATTACCGAGGGCCATACGAAACGACCACGCTCCAACCGTTTGGCATAAAGCGACATGCCAAGCCCATCATGCCAGAAGATCTTAATCAAATCACCGCGGTGACCACGAAAGACAAAGAGATCACCCGCGTGAGGGTCGCGCCCCAGCGATTGTTGCACCTGGGCCGCTAGGCCGTTCATGCCGCGCCGCATATCCGTATGA
This sequence comes from Roseomonas sp., assembly GCA_020249435.1. Classification (GTDB taxonomy): domain Bacteria; phylum Pseudomonadota; class Alphaproteobacteria; order Acetobacterales; family Acetobacteraceae; genus Neoroseomonas. Next base: position 2,191 of record JADCFQ010000040.1, read on the forward strand.
CCCGACGCCAGCCAAACACGCATGCCAGGCGGAACTGCCAGCATCAGCGCAGCGCGCCGATGATGCAGGATAGCGCAGGCAGGCTGAGTGCCGCGCTGAGTTCCAGCCGCGTGCCATTAGCAAGCGTGATCGTGATCGCACGCTGATCTGGCGGCGGCGGAGCATCGACTTGCAAGGGCGCCGCCGATGGCGCACTGGCCGCCGCGATTGGCTCAGCCACAGCACTTACTGCATCGACGACTACAGGCAGAAAATCGAGCGGGTCTGGCGTTGCTAGCACGCCAGCGCGCGCCTGCTTGCGCCAGGCCCAGAAAATACTACGGCTGATCTCATGCCGACGCGCAACCTCCGCAACCTTCGCACCAGCCTCATCAGCCTCAGCCACAATCCGAAGCTTATCAGCCACAGACCAACGGCGCCGCCGCTCAACCCCAGAAATTATCTCAAGCCCCATCATCACCCCCCGTACTTATGAGCGACCTTAAGATCGTCCATAAGAACAGATGACAGAGGCTTCACCTGAAAAGGAAGGTGGGGCTCCCCGGATGGATACTGTCCAGCATTGCCTCGGCCAAAAGCTTCTTCAGCTTGGCGTTCTCCTCCTCCAGCGTGCGAAGCCGCTTCGCCTCCGTCACTTCCAGGCCGCCAAACTTGGCCTTCCACTTGTAGAATGTCGCTTCGCTAATCCCATGAC
>JADCFQ010000041.1 GCA_020249435.1 Roseomonas sp.
CAGCGGAGCAGAAGGTCAAACCCAATGCGCTCGACCAATTGCCGCGCCGACCGGATTGAGTAGAAAGCCTACAACAGCCCGGCGCGGAGTGATCGCTTCGGCGGGATCGCTCCCCGACCGAATGGCGAATAGGGCGCATCAGAGGCTGAAGAAAGAGCCGCCACTACGCTATTCACAAGGCCGCGGATAACCCGCAGCAGAGGGTCAGGGCGCAACCGCTTTTCAAGATCAACATAGCTGAACAAGGCACCGGCCACCGCGTCATTGCCAGGCATTGCAAGCTCAACCAAACGCGACAATCGTAAACCATGAAGGCAGAAATCAAGCTACGAAGTTCAGCAGCCTGCTGGAGCGTGTTGCGTTCACAGGGGTTAAAGGCACGCGCTCTACATCGTTGGTTTTCGAGCCCCTTCACCCATTCAGATCATTCCATCTGAACGGGCTCCACTCTAACCCGCCTCCAGCCGATAGCCACCGGCATCGGTCAACAAAATGCGCGCCTCTGCCGGATTGGCTTCGATCTTCTGACGCAAGCGATAAATATGGGTCTCCAGCGTATGGGTGGTGACCTTGCTATTGTAGCCCCAAACCTCGCTCAACAAAGTCTCGCGGGAAACAGCGGCGCCGCGGGCGCTGAGCAGGAAGGCGAGGATCGCCGTTTCCTTTTCCGTCAGGCGGATTTTGCGCCCGCGCCGTGGTTCCTGAAGCAGTTTGGCGGTGGGGCGAAACTCATAAGGGCCGATGGTGCAAACGCCATCCGTTCCATCGGCCAGGCGCGCGATCTGCGCCCGCAGTTTTACGATCAATTCCTGCACCCTGAAGGGCTTCACCATGGCGTCATTCGCCCCGGCATCCAGGCAGGGCAGCACCTCGGCCTCGCCCGCCGCCCCGGCCAGGATGATGATGGGCAGGCGCAGACCCGCGCGACGGAGCTTGGCGCAAAACTCCCGCGCTGAGCCATCCGGCGGCCCAAGATCAAGCAGAATGGCGGCAAAACGGGCGCCATCGGCGCGGATCGTGGCCTCAGCCGCCGCGATGCTGGCAGCCCCCGTTGCGGTGAATTCGCCGCCGAAGGCCAATTGCTCAGCCAGGCTCGCCCGAAGCCTTTCATTGTCATCCACGATCAATACGGGATGCGGGGCGGTCATCGGCGTTGGGCCTTATTCCTGGTCATGCGGCACCGCCAAGATGGCAACAGCGCCCGGGCTTGAGCGGTATCAATGCCACCCGCCCATACCTGACCGCAAGACAGGCTTGGCGGCTTTGGGCTTCTTTCTGACCTTGGGCTCGCAAAGCGCCGTATCAGTGCCACATTCCCCATGGTTGAATAGAAGCGTATTGGAAACCCGTCATATGTCCAAACAAGGTAGTCTTTTGTCACAAAGCCCAGAGCCCGCCCTTGATCCACGCCGCCTTGCAATGCGTGGTGTGCACCGTGCCCTTTCCGATCTGCGGCGCGGGACGCCCGTGCTGATTGTCCAGCAGGAAACGGCGCTGCTGGTGGGCGCGGCGGAAACCCTGGGCGCGGCGGGCCTGGCTGACATTGCCAATGCGGCTCTGGCCGCGCCGGTTTTGCTGCTGGCGCCGGCGCGTGCCGCGGCGCTGCTGCGCCGGCCCGTGACGCAGGCGGAAGATCAACCGGTTGTCGCGCTGCGCCTGCCGCCGGCAGCACTGGACCCCGCAAGGCTGCGCGGCTTGGCCGACCCCACCGCCGAAAGCCTTTTGCCGACCGAAGCCGAGAAATTGGCGCCACCGCCGCTTTCTGGCGCTGCCCTGGCGCTCGCCAAGCTTGGCCGCTTGCTGCCGGCCTTGGTGGCGGCACCTGTTGCCCCCGGTGTGGCCGAGCGGCTTTCGCTGCTGTCAGTCCCGGCCGAGGATATCCTGGCCTACCCCATCAGCGCTGCTGCCAGCCTGAAGCGCGTGGCCGAAGCCCGCGTGCCGCTGGAAGATGCGCCGGAAGCGCGCATCATCGCCTTCCGCGCCGCCGATGGCGGGATTGAGCACCTCGCCATTCTGGTGGGCGATCCGGAAGCTAGCACCGCAGCCGGCCAAGCACCCTTGGTCCGCGCGCATTCTGAGTGTTTTACGGGTGATCTTTTGGGCTCGCTCCGCTGCGATTGCGGGCCGCAGCTGCGCGGCGCGATCAAGCGCATGGCGGAAGACCCGGCGGGTGGCGTGCTGCTTTATCTGGCGCAGGAAGGGCGCGGCATTGGCCTAGTGAATAAGCTGCGCGCCTATACGCTGCAGGATCGTGGGCTTGATACACTCGATGCCAATCGCGCGCTTGGCTATGGCGCGGATGAACGCAACTTCCTGGTCGCAGCAACCATGTTGCGTGAGGTGGGCATCCCGCGCGTGCGGCTGCTGACCAATAATCCCGACAAGCTTTCGGGGCTCGCCGCTTGCGGGATTGAGGTTGTGGGCCGCGAAGCCCATGCTTTCGATCCTAATGGCGTGAATGACGCCTATCTGGACACCAAGGCGCGCCGCTTCGGGCATATGCTGGGGTAGGTCATGCGCCAAGGGAGCACGGCTCAACTTGGTCCGGATGGGCTGCTGCGGTTCCAGGGCGGGATTTATCGTTGCGCCATCGGCAAGGGTGGCAGGCGGGCCGATAAGCGCGAAGGGGATGGCGCAACACCGGTGGGCCTATTGCCGCTACGCCGTGTTTTGTATCGCGCTGATCGTCTGGCCCCGCCGCGCGCCGCGGTGCCGTCAGCACCCATCGCCCCCGATGATGGCTGGTGCGATGATCCGACGCATGCCGATTACAATTCGCAAATCCGCCTGCCGCATTCTGCCCGGCATGAACAGCTTTGGCGCGCGGATGAAATCTACGATGTGATCGGCGTGCTTGGCTGGAATGATGCACCGGTGGCGCGCGGGCGGGGTAGCGCGATTTTCCTGCACCTTGCCAGGCCCAGCTTCGCCCCGACCGAGGGCTGCATCGCGCTGGAACAGCGTGATCTTCTGCGCGTTTTGGCGGCGGGGCTAGCGGCAATTGAGGTTACGGCGTGACGCATGCGCCCGCCAGGGCTGTGGTGCAATTCTGAGGAAAATACGATCTCCCAGTCCTCTGAAAGGCGGCAAGCCGCCTCTTTAGCGGGCTGCTGAAAAGCAGTCATTTAGTATCGCCGATTTGGAGCAAGCTGGTTTTCATTTAATCGGGATTCCCGAACGGGCGTGTTTTCTGCTTCAAGCTCCGTGCAGGTTTGAGGCGGCCAGCATGGATGCGCCCCTATTCCGAAGGTCTCCGTAAGCGTGCCGTTCAACGTGCCGAGGCTGGCGAGACGATCTGCTCGATCGCTGCTGCCTTGTGCATCAGTTCATCATGCATCTCCAAATGGCGGAAGCGGCAGCGCGAGACGACGGCGCTGACGCCAGGCCAGCAGGGCGGTCACAAACCATACATCCTGAGCGGCGCCTGTACGGATTGGCCGCGCACGGCATCAAGCGCGCCATCCGTGCTAAAGGGGCTCATCTGATTTTCCTGCCGAACTATAGCGCCGACCTGAATCTGATCAAGCAACTCTTCGCCAAGCTCAAGCACCTCATGCGCGCCGTACAGCCACGCACCGCGGAAGAAACCTGGCGAAAGGCCAGAGCGCTGATCGGCATTGTCAGACCAAATGAGTGCAGCAACTATTTCGCCACTTCCAGCTATCCTTCCGATTGAAAAAGTGGGCCCTAAGGGCAGAGCATCAGCGCAGACAAGCGAGTTTATTCAGTACCAGCATAGATGACTTGTTTGAAATACGCGCTGCTCCCTATGTTGTGCCTCCAACTTGCCCAAATGCTCCCGCGGCGCGCCATTGCAATCCAATGACTCGGAAACAAAGCAGACCCTTGGAGGAGCTGATGTCGGCAATTCCCGATGGCATCGGTGTGAACATCAAATGCTGCGACCAGCAGAGCCAGCGTCTTTAAGTACTGCACCAGGTCAGCAAAGCACAAAAATTGCAAGAAAGCGCAATAAATTATTGCAATAAAGTATCGTTATAAAAGCTTGCCCACCGGGGGACTCGAACCCCCACACCCTTGCGGGCTGCGGATTTTAAGTCCGCTGCGTCTACCATTCCGCCAGGCGGGCTAGGTGAGCTCTTACTAACAGGCTCCTGAATAGCTGTCATTGAGCGTCGCTGATTTAGCGCGCGAGCATGATTTCAGCGCTGTTTGCGCCTGAGCACAACCATTTCCTATGGCTTTTTGGCCCGGTAGGTACGCTCGGGACAGGCTGACGGCGTCAG
>JADCFQ010000042.1 GCA_020249435.1 Roseomonas sp.
GAATGGGCAATGATCTGCACCGCCCACAACATCCTCAAGCTCCACAAGGCAACAGCATAAACAAAAGGGCACACGCACCAAAAACCTCGCTAGTACCAGCGCGAGAAAGAGCCGAAGGTCATTCTCAGACAGGCTCCTAGCTTTAGGCTGGATTGGCTGAAAAGGGAATCACGCCCCCTGGACCGGCAAGCCCTGGCAAGGCAGGAAGGCGCCATGACGCCCATGGAGATCGCGCTGGAAGAAGCCCGCGCCGCCGCTGCCCGCGGTGAGGTGCCGGTCGGCGCCGTGGTGACGGACAAGACCGGCCTGGTGCTGGCGCGCGCCGGCAATGAGGTGGAAGCGCGCCATGACCCCTCTGCCCATGCGGAGATGCTGGCACTTCGCGCCGCGGCGCAGCGTCTTGGGCAGACTCGGCTTGGTGACTGCACGCTGACGGTCACGCTGGAACCCTGCCCGATGTGCGCCCAGGCGGCGTCCTTTTTTCGCGTGGCGCGCGTGGTGTTTGGCGCCTATGACCCGAAGGGCGGGGGGGTGGATCATGGGGCACGGGTCTTCGCCGCTTCATCCTGCCATCACCAGCCGGAAGTGGTGGGCGGTGTCAGGGAAGGCGAATCTGCTGGCCTGTTGCGCGAATTTTTTCAAGCTCGGCGTTGACGGCGGCGAAACTTTGCCAGGATAAGGCGTTAATCATGATTGGTTGATGATGGGAAAGGCCGCATGCGCGTACTCAAGGGTCAGGACCTCATGCAGGGGTCTGACCATGAATTCATCGTCAATCTTTACCGGCGCATCCTGCTGCGCGGACCGGATGAGGGCGGCTATCGCCATCACCGGGACGTAATCGAGGCTGACCCCGGCTGCCGCCGCAGCCTGGTCGAGGGGTTCGCGGCCAGTAGCGAAGCCCGCCGCCAGGGCGAGGCCCTACACATCGTCTGGGATGATGCCGAAGCGTCCAAAGTTCCAGACACAACGCCAGAGGCCCTGGTGGCCGCGTTGCGCGACACGCTTGGCACTTTGGATGCCGAGGCGCTTGCTGCGCTTGAAACACCCTTGGCCGAATGCCTGGAAGCGGTCCGCGCCGCGCGCCTGAAGGCGCCAAAACAGGGCGCATAATTCTGCCTTGAAACAGGCGGAAAGGATTGTTGATGGCCCAAGCCTTGGCATTCGGGCCTTTGGGGTTCAGTTTCGCCCCTGATTTTTCGAAAGGGTCCCGTAGCTGATGAGCGAACCTCGCCCGATTCAATTGTTTGACGTGATGGCGCAGCAAAAGCTGATCCGGCCAGAGCTTGATCGGCGCATCGCCGCGGTGCTCGATTCGGGTCGCTTCATCATGGGCCCTGAGGTGGCGGAGCTTGAGGCGGGCCTCGCCGCCTTTGCCGGCGCGGCGCATTGCGTGGGTGTGTCATCGGGGACGGATGCGCTGCAAATCGCCATGATGGCGGAAGGGATCGGGCGCGGCGATGCGGTATTCCTGCCCGCCTTCACCTACACCGCAACCGCAGAGGTGCCGCTGGTGCTGGGGGCCACGCCGGTTTTCGTGGATGTGGACAAATACAGCTACAATATGGACATCGCGGACCTTGAACGGCGTATCGAGGAAGTGAAGCGCCGCGGCTGGCTGCGTCCCCGCGCCGTGGTGGGTGTGGATTTGTTCGGCCTTCCCGCCGATTGGCCGGCGATTGAGGCGATTTGTGCGCGCGAGGACATGTTCGCGCTGGATGACGCTGCGCAGGCTTTTGGCGCCAGTATCAATGGCAAGAAGCTCGGGCGTTGGGCGCATGCCACAGCGCTTTCCTTCTACCCCACCAAGACGCTTGGGGCTTATGGCGATGCCGGCGCCTTGATCACCGATGATCCTGCGCGGGCGGAATTGTATCGGAGCCTCCGCACCCATGGCGAAGGCAAGACGCGCTATGAAGTGGAGCGCACCGGCATGAATGGCCGGATTGATACGATCCAGGCGACCATCCTGGCCGCCAAACTGCCGCTGCTCGCGGGCGAGCTCGCCACGCGTGCCAAGATCGCGGCTGTCTATAACGCAGCTTTTGGTGCCAGGGTCGGCATTCAGGCGGCACCGGCCGAGGCGGTGAATGCCTGGGGGCTTTACACCATCCGTCTGCGTGACCCTGACCAGCGGAGCAAGGTGCAAGCAGCGCTCACGGCAGAACGCATCGGCAGCGGCATTTATTACCCGAAACCCCTGCATCGCCAGCCAGCCTATGCCGCGCATCACGCTACCGTCTTTGCCGGTGAGGCACCGCCGCTTGCCATCAGCGAAAGGCTGGCGGGTCAGGTGCTGTCGCTCCCGATGCACGCCTATATGAATGAAGAAGATGCCGCGCGGGTGGCCGAAGTTCTGCTGAAAAACTTGTAAGGTGCATGCGCCAGTCAATCCGAGGTCGTAACCCTCATGTGACCGGCGCGAGGCGTAAGAGCACTTCGAGTGGCCTCAAAATCCGCAATCATGCGTTTGGTTTTTTCCTTGATTGCCCGAAGGTTATGCTGCTCGGGCAAATTTGGGAACTCTTCAGGGAAAATCTCATTCAGACTACTATAATGCAGTATCGCGTAATCAACCCCAATGTCGGCGGCCATCCGCAGGAACGGGCGGTCAATGTAGCCGGCGACGGATAGCGTCACCCCGAATGCGGTCGTCTTTGCGCGCGCCATTGAGATCAGCTCCCGCATTGCGGGGTGTCTGAAACATGCCTTATCTTTTCCCCGCTCAATCCCAAGCGCCAGGCCCGTCAGATCATTCATCCCGATCAACACGCATTCAACGCCAAGCTTCAGAAAGTCTTCCAGCCGCAGAATGGCGGCTGGTATTTCCGCCATCATGCCGAAAGGCGGTGATACACCCCTGCGCGTGAGCTCTGTCTTGACGAAAACGACCTCAGAGGGGTCGCCTACGAAAGGCACGATCACACCAAGTTGAGAGTATTTGCGCAGGCAGGGAAGGATGGCATCAATTTCCGTGCCGAAGCTTTCCGGATACCGTACAGCCCGCCTTACCCCACGCAAGCCAATAACCGGATTGCGCTCAACGGGGAGGATATGGTCCACCTCGGCCAAGGCATTCGCCTCGGCAACCTCCAATTCGCTAAACCGATACCAAACGGGTTGAGAAGGGAACAGCCGGCACACCTGTTCAAGATACGCTCTGATCACAGCCTTAGCTTCGGGGTGGGTGGAGAATATCCCGGCCTTCCTGAGGATATACTCGCCGCGCAGCAAGCCGACGCCGGCGAATTCGTGCCAGACTTAGTCTCTGATATCTTCCGCGCTCAGTGCCAGTTGATACCGCATCTTTGGATGGCCTCTGCAAGCGAAGGGGCGTGACCAGGGGAATGCTTTGAATGGTTTCGCGATGGTCGGTGAAGTCAGCTCTTGCCCCGACTCGCAGCGTGCGGCGCCGAGACTGATCTGACCGGAGCATCGCGGATAGGATAGAGAGAGCGAGTATGACGCGACTTGAAGCCCGCCGCAAGGCTATCAGGCCAGGTGCTGTCGCTGCCGATGCATGCCTATATGACTGAAGAAGATGCCGCGCGCGTGGCAGAAATTGTGCTGAAAAACTTGTAAAGCGCCTGGCTTTTGGCCAGCATGGCAGCTTCCAACCAAAGGGGCGCGTCATGCAGCGTCGCAGGCTTTTGGCCGCCACTGGCGGTGCCGTTCTTGCAGTCAGTTCCAGGGCGCGCGCGGAGGAACCCGTTGATGTCGCGCTGGTGCTGGCGGTTGATGTCTCGCGCTCGATTGATGAGGATGAGGCGAAGCTGCAGCGCGAAGGCTACCGCGAAGCGGTCAGCGATCCGGCAGTGCTGGCGGCCATTCGCGGCGGGATGATAGGCGCGATTGGCTTGGTCTATATCGAATGGGCGGGCATTGAGTATCAGCGTACCGTCCTGCCCTGGACACGCATCGCAACAGAAGCCGATGCGCGGAAATGGGCCGAAGATCTCGCCCGGGCGCCGCGCGCGTCGCTTTCCTGGACCTCCATTTCCGGCGCCATCATCCATGCACGGCGCGAATTGGCCGCTTGCCCGTTTGAGGCAACCCGGCGTGTGATTGATGTGTCTGGCGATGGGGTGAATAACAGCGGGCCGTTGGTTGAGGTGGCGCGTGATGAAGCGGTGGCTGAAGGCATTGTCATCAATGGCCTGCCCATTGTGAATGACCGCCCGACCTTTGGCCGCCCACCGCCGGCCAATCTCGATCTCTATTTTCGGGATCGCGTGATTGGCGGACCAGGGGCCTTTCACATCGTGGCTGAGGATTTCAACAGTTTCGGCCAGGCCGTTAAGCGGAAGCTGATTCGCGAGATTGCCTGAATCTGGCGTCAGCCCTTTCGCCCGGCGTTCACAGGACCCGGCGCCATCGGAAAGGCCGCCAGGCTCTTTTCCACCAGATTGGGCAAGCCATCGCGCAGCTCCTCAATCTTCGGCAGGTCGCGCGCCACGCAGGCTTCCTCAAGCGATGAGGCTATGGAACGCAAGGCTGCTGCGCCAAAAGTGCCGGCGGCGGATTTCAGCCCATGGGCCTCTTCCTCGATTACGCCAACATCATCGGTTGACGTCAGTCGCGCCACGCGCGCACGGGTTTCTTCGGCGAATACACCAATCAGGCGCGGCAGGCGCCCAGGGCCGACAGCGGCGCGCAATTCCTGCAGGGTGGTATGGTCAATCAGCGTCGGGCCAGCAGGATCGGGTTCATCACTTGCAACACGCGGCCGGCGCGGGCGGCTTTCCAGCATGTCCGACACGGCCGAGAGCAGCGCGGTCAAATCCATGGGTTTGGCGACATGCGCATCCATGCCGGCGGCAAGGCAACGCGCAACCTCATCGGGCATGGCGGCGGCGGTCATGGCAATGATCGGCACGCGCCCCGCAGCACCTTCCAGGGCGCGAATCGCCGCTGTTGCCGCAAAGCCATCCATGCGCGGCATGCGCACATCCATCAGCACCAGATCATAAGCGGCGGTGCGCGCGGCACCAAGCGCTTCTTCACCATCCCGCGCCAAATCCACCGCATAGCCGGCCTTGCGCAGAATGGCGGCGGCGACAAGCTGATTGGCTTCGCCATCTTCCGCAATCAGGATACGCCCGCGCGCCCCCGGCAAGGGTTTTGCGAGTGCGGGTTTCGGCAATAGCGTGCTCGGCGGCCGGCCCGATTCCGCAATGGGGCGCAGCGGAATTTCAAAGGAAAAGGTGGAGCCCTTGCCGGGCGTGGAGGCGAGCACAATCCGCCCGCCCATCAACCCCACCAGCCGCTTGCAGATCATCAGGCCAAGGCCAGAACCACCATAACGCCGCGCGGTTTCCGGCCCGCCTTGGGCGAATCGTCCGAATAGCCGCGCCTGTACTTCAGGTGGCATGCCGATGCCGGTATCAGCCACCGCAAAGCGCACCAGATTGGCGTTCTCTGCGCGCTCCACCCGAATGCCAACGCCACCAACGGCAGTGAATTTCACGGCATTATCGGCAAGGTTCAGCAGCACTTGCCGCAGGCGCCTGGCATCGCCAATCACGCGCGCGGGCAAAAGCGGATCAATGCTGGCGGACAGGCGAATGCCCTTTTCCGCGACGGCAGGGGCGAGCAGATCAAGCACCTCGGCAACCGGCGCGGCCAGATCGAAGGTTTCTTCCTCAATCGCCAAATGCCCGGCTTCAATGCGCGACAGATCAAGCATTTCATTGACGGTTGCGAGCAATAGCTCACCACAGCGCCGCGCGGTTTCCGCATAGGCGTGCTGCTCGGCATCCAACGTCGTGTCCAGCAGCAGTGAAATGGTGCCCATCACGCCATTCATCGGCGTGCGGATTTCATGGCTCATGAAGGCAAGGAAATCGCTTTTCTCGGCATTGGCGCGTTCCGCCGCGCGGCGGGCGCGTTCGGCATCGCGGGCGAATTGCTCACGTGCCGAGACATCATGTTGAATGCCGAAAATATAGCGCACTTCGCCATCATCGCCGAAAATTGGCGACAGATGCAGTTCATTGACGAAGCGCGATCCATCCTTGCGGTGATTGATGATTTCAACATCCAGCGCCTTGCCGGTTTCAACCGCCTCACGGATTGCCTTGATGTGGCGCGGATTGGTGCCTGGGCCCTGCAGGAAACGGCAATTGCGCCCGATCACCTCATCTTCCGCATAGCCGGTGATGCGATAAAAGGCTGGATTGGCGTAGATGATCGGGCAATCGGGCAGGTTTGGATCGCAGATCACAATGCCCGTCGGTGTCGCGAGCACGGCAGCACTCAGCACACCCTGCAAGGGCGTCGGCAGACTGGCCGCGAGGCTACTCGCTGTAGGAGACGAGCGCTTCGAATGGGACATCGAGCTTCTTCCTCCCGTTCAGAAAAGAAAGTTCAATCAAGGCGGCGGCAGCCGGCACCACCGCACCCGCATGGCGCAGCAGTGTAATGCCGGCAGCCATGGTGCCGCCGGTGGCCAGCAGATCATCCAGCAGGACAACGCGTTGCCCGGGGCTCACGGCGTCGGCCTGCATTTCAATCCGGTCCGTGCCGTATTCCAAAGCGTAATCAAGGCCGATGCGCTCTCCGGGGAGTTTGCCGCGCTTGCGCAGCATGATGAAGCCAAGCCCCAATTCCAGCGCGAGCGGTGCGGCGACCAGAAAACCGCGGCTTTCAACGCCCGCCAAAAGGTCAGGCTTATGCGGGCGAATTGCGCGCGCCATGCGCGCCATGGCGATGCGCCAGGCGGGGCCATGCCGCAGCAGGGTGGAAATGTCATAGAAAAGAATGCCCGGTTTTGGAAAATCCGGGATGCCGCGAATATGCGCCCTAAGGTCCAATTGGTCGTTTGCTTCTGTCACGTTCTGCTTGCTGTCTTGATTGCGCCGTGCCCGGCACCGATCGGTGCGGGCCTGCTGAGCCTTTCCGCGTGGATCATATCAACGTGACAGTGGAAATGTCCAGTAAAGTTGACAGTGCTGGCAAAAATTCTCCCGCGCGCCTATTTGCGGGCCATGTCCAAACCCATGCTCGCCGGGATCATCGGCATTATCGGCTTCCTGCTCTATGTGGCGGTGGTAATTATCCTTGCGGATCATGTGCTTGGCACGCATTGGACGGTGGAATTCGTCTATTTCGCGCTGGCCGGGATCGTTTGGGTCTGGCCTGCCAAGGCGCTGATCATCTGGGCAGCACGATAGGAAATCGGTTCAAGCCCCTTCCCTGGCCGCCAATTGGGCGATCTGGCCGCGCATGGCATCCAAAAGTGCCGTCACGCGCCCGCCATTGCGTTGAATGACGGCGGCATATTCGCTGCGTGTCGTCAGGCGAAGCGACGTGCCTTCCGCCACCATATCCACGACCTTGGGCTGGCCCGCGATTTCCGCCACGCGCCAATCCAGCGTGAATGGCGGCGAATTGGGGCGCTCGACCAGGGTGCTGACGAGCGCATCTTCTTCCGTGCGCTGCTGGGAGCGGCCCAGGGAGAATTTAACCCCCCGATACTCGCCAAAGCGGGATGAGAGATTGCGGATAATGATTTCATCAAAAAGCTTCAGGTAATCCTGCAATTCACCTGGCGTAGCTTGGCGCACATAACGGCCAAGGATGAAGCGGCCGGTGCCTTCAATATCAATCGCGACGCGAAGGATGCTGGCGACCCGATCGCGCCGCTGCACCTGAGTGAGGCGCGGGTCATTGATGGCGTTCACCAGCTCCCGCCCCGCCTTATCCACAAAGGTGGTGGCGCGGGTGATATCAATCTGCTGCGCATGCGCCGGGCGGCTGATAAGGCCAGCAAGGCCAGCAAGCATTTCGCGACGTGAGATCAGGAAATCGGACATGATCGAGCCTCCAAACCGTCCTGGGCAAAACCAAAATCAACCCAAGGCGCGCCAGCGCCGCCTTGCGCATGCCTGTTATGGATTCCAAAAATGCCAAGCTGGCGCTGCTCCAGGATAAGCATTGAACGGTGAAGCCGCGCCGCTTTTGCGAAGCGCGATTCAGCCGCAGCGGGTATAAGGGCGGGCTGGAATCCCGTATCGGGCCATTGAACAAGCGGTCGCGCGGATGAATGAGCGGCTCCCGACGGCTCTGGCCGGCAGCGGCGTGCCTGAACGCGAAGCCACGGTTTCTTTCTGGCACCGCTTCCCCGCATATGCTCGGCCTTACCTACTTCCCAGGGCATGTTTTCGGGTCTCCTATAAGGATGGCGCTGATGCTCTGCGCCCGAAGGTCACAGCGAGCGCGACCGGCCATGGAAGGGCGAAGGGCATGGATCTGTGGCGTCAGCGGGGGCGCAAAGCCACCACACTGCCCACGAAAAGCATCCAAAAAGGTCCTGACACAGATACGACCACAGGGAGGATGCCCCCGCCCTCGCCAAAGGACATGCCCAGCAATTCTGCTGAAGAGAGGAGATACAAAACGCCGATGAGTATGGTGATGGCGCCGAGTGCGACCATCCGCCCACCCTTGCGCAGAATTTCGCGCCCAATCAGCACGAACCAGGCGCCGCCCAGCACATTTACCGCGATATCCTCGGTCGCCGTATTCAGAACGGTATCCAGCATGCGGAAGGCACTCATGAAACTGGCGATTTCGGCCGGGTCTGTTCCTCGGGCGCCAAGCGCCAGGATGTTTGGCATAAGCACCAGATGCGCTGCCCACCAAAGAGGACGTAGCGCGAGTGAGCCCCAGACAAGGCCCAGCATCACGTCCCCAGATCCAAATCCACGGTCCGCTCCCCAATGATGCCGCGTCACCATCGCCATGACTGGCACCGAGAGGAGATAGCCAAGGAGCGTTGCGAATAGTGCCTTTTGTAGGGTCGGCGCGTTTGCCGCATAGAACGCGATGATGTCGTGCGACGAGCGTTGCGTGACACCAAAGAAGCCGAGGACAGCGGAGAGGGTGGTTAATCCGTATAGCAGCAGAAGGAAGGTGACAATCACGATGGCAAGGCGGAGCCAACGCGTCTTGTCGGTGCTGCCGCCTGGCATAATCCTATTCTCTGTTATCATCGAAGTAGACATTTTCCGGGTCTCCTACGCGTTTGATCCTGATGCTCTGCGCCAGAAGGTCACGGCAAGCGCGGCCAGCCATACAAGGGCAAAGGGCGGGACGGTGGCGCTCAGGGCATTCATTTCCGGCACTACGGTTCTGAAGGCCGTGAGTGCGAAGGCGATGCCGAGAACCACGCTGATGATGGCGTTTATCCTCATGCCGAGCTTTCGGAAGACCAGCCCAAGCAAAATCAACCAAAGGCCGGAGACAAGCTGCACGCCGAGAAGCTCCCCGACGCCGCCTGCATAGGCGTTGAGCGTCATGTAGTTGATCTCGATCATGCTGCGGGTCGCCGGGTCGGGTGTCGCAACATAAAGATTGGCAAGCATCGGCATGGTGGTGAGCCATCGAACAATGCCGAGTGTCTTGAGGATGCCGGCCGCAATGGCGAAGGCCGCCATGGTGTCGGCCAGCATGCCGCCCGCACCATGTGCCATGGCGAAGCGCCGCAAGGCGATACCGAAGGGCACCATGGCGATAGCCGTCAGCAGATAGCCCCAATAGCCAATCTGAATGGCGATGGGATTGGCCGCGACAAGGGGAAGCGCCTGGTTTGCCGGCAGCCTCAAGCTGGCGGGCCAGCCAATCGCCTGACCCAGCACGATGACGGGGATCAGGAAAAGCACCAGTTGAGACAAGGTCAGAAGCACCAGGGCGATGGTTTCGGCGCGGGTCATCGGCGCGGTAGCTGGCTTGTCTGACATGGTGTGTTCCTTGTTGCATTACCATCAAGGGTGATTGGCGCAGGATGATGGCCGGCGCAGAAGCAATCGAGTCTGATGACAGCCATGCCAGGGTCGCCGAGGCAGCCTCAGAACCTGTAGCTCAGGCCAAGGCCGAAGCTTATCTGGTTTTCCTCACCTTCACGGGAGACGATGGGGCTGTCCGCAGCATCGCCCAACAGGCGCCGGAGAGTAACCAACCCAGTGACGCCCCAGCCGCCGGAGATTGTATAATTTGCCGTGAGCGTGAGGCCGACATCGCGGATGCCACCGCCGGCCTTGTATTCCGGCAGGCCACTCGCGGTGGCGCCAGCCCGTGTCACACCGAAGAATGTCTGATTGTAGCTATCGCTGGCATAGGACGCGAGCGCGATGGCCCGTAGCCGCAGCCGTTCCGTGGGGTCGAAGCGATAGCTGCCACCAAAAAACAGCAGGCCGCCGGATGCGGTCGAAGAAACATCATGGTGATACTCCAATTCAATCGCGGCTTCGTCGCGCCTGGTGAGAACATCACGAAAGGGTAGCCGCATGAAGGCGCCGGCTATGGTCCCATCATCAATATCGCCGAGCCGCTTGACACGTTCATTCTCGACGTCGGAGCGACCACGGCGCTGACCCAGAACCGGGCCGGCTTCGATGCCAGACCAGGGTAAGATATTGGCACGCGCGCCAAAGCCGCCGGCCAGCGTGGCAGTTTCAATGTAATAAGTATCGTAAGCGAGGCGCGCGGCGATGAGCGGGCCGACCGTCCGGTCGCTCGAGCCCTGATACTCTGGGGTAGAGAGGGCACCGAGCGCAAAGAAACCCGAAATGCGCGGGTCGGACTGGGCCATGGCCGGGGCGGCGAGACCCGTCAGCAGAAGGGGCGCTACGAGAGCGACCAGCGGAGAGTGGCTATTTCTATTCATGGACGCAGGGCCTTTCGGTTGAAACGGTAATCCTTGTTATGCGAGGCATCGGCACTGCGGATGCGGGGACGAAGCGCTCACCTGAATTTAGTTTAACGCGAAACTGACCATTGTCCAGATGTATTTTATGTAACATATTGTTGCGGGTAAACCACCTCGGCGGAGGCGAGTGAAGTGCTGGGTTAGGAAGATTTCGCGTGGGTTGGCGTCAGCCGACGACCCAATAAAAGGCGTTAAAGTAGGTGGCAGGACCGCAGGTGAACCGAAATCTGACTAAAAGACAGGAATCAGCCGTCAGTCGCCATCGCCGGGCATGGCGCATGCCGACACGATCAGCTCAATGAGGTCATCTGCCACCTCCTGCGCGCGATCCTCGGGGTTCCAAAGATCTCCCCCTGAACCTTCGGCGCGCAAAGAACAGAATCCATGAACGGCGGTCCAGGCGAGCGCGAGCCGCGCTCGCAAGCCGCGTTCACTAATGCCTGGTACCAATGAGGTCATGGCGTCCGCAAGTGGTCTCCAGGCTTCTTGACTCGCCAGTCGCCATGCTGGATCAGCTCTATTCAAAAGGTCGCCCCTGACCATAAGGCGAAAATGCGCAGGGTTGTCCCGCGCAAACGTCATATAGGCATGGCCTGTGGCGGCGAGCCTACCGCGTGCATCGGCATCGGGCGGCAGGGCCTTGATCGCATTCTTCATGGTTTGCGCCAAGCGAGCTTCAGCTTCAGTGGCGAAGCTTGTCAGCAGGCCGCGCAGATCGCCGAAATGTGGCGCGGCCGCGGAATGGGAAACGCCAACCCGGCGGGCGCATTCCCTGAGGCTCACCGCATCCGGCCCGGCCTCCAACACAATATCGGCAACGGCATCAAGCAGCGCGCGGCGGAGCGCGCCATGGTGGTGTCTACCCTTGGGCTTCGGTGTGGCCGTCATGCAACGACCATGCTGTCTGACGCATGGCTTGACAATAGAAAATCCTTACGGCTAAAAACTGACCATTGGAAAGATAGAGGTAGCTCATGGATCCGGCAATGGTCTTTTCGGCGGCCAATAAGCTTGCAATGGCGGGATGGTTGGCCATGCTCGTGGCGCCGCGGACGCGCCTTGTCATCTGGTGGATCTGCGGCTTTGGCATCCCAGCGCTATTTTCCGCGCTCTACACGCTTTTCATCCTGCTTTACGCGCCGCATGCCGAAGGGGGCTTTTCATCCCTGGCTGAGGTCGCCCTTTTGTTCCGCCATGATGGCGTATTGCTCGCGGGTTGGGTGCATTACCTCGCCTTCGACATGTTCATCGGCGCCTGGATGTGCCGAATTGCCGCTGCCGAGCATATGAATCCCTGGGCGGTGCGGCTTTGCCTGCCGCCAACCTTTCTGGTGGGACCGGTTGGGCTTCTTTTGTTCCTGATCCTGCGATTTTTTCTCCTGCGGCGCGTCAGCCCGGGGCAGCCATCATGACAAAACTCCGGGCGATCTTCGCGGCGTTGGATCAACGCCAGCCAATCCTTGCCCGTCTGGGCTGGGTGATGCTGATCATCGTGGTATTTTGCCTGATGGCGGCGATGATTGATGGCCGAACGATCAAAGGCGTTTCGGTTTGGGTGAAGCCCGCGAAATTCGCGGCGTCCTTCGTCGCCTGGTTCTGGACCATGGCATGGGCCTGGGGGGTGCTTGCGCCAACCGCGCGTAACAGTTGGGTGGCGCGCATCGTCTTGTGGGGATCAGTGCTGGCAGCGATTTCTGAACAAGCTTGGATCCTGTTTCGCGCTGCCCTTGGGCAACCAAGCCATTTTGCCACAGACCGGCTTGGTGAGATCGCCTATCGGCTGATGGGGCTAGGCGCCATGACCCTGGTCTTTTTGGCCTTCGTGCTCGGCCTGCTGGTGCTGCTGCGTGGCGATCAGCAGCAGCCCAAGAATTGGCGGCTGGCGGTTGGGCTTGGCTTGGTCATCAGCGGGATTCTTGGGGGCATCACCGGCGCCACAATCTCAAGCGTGACAACACCCTATGTTGGCGGCACCATGACGGATGCCGCTAATTTCGCGCCCTTCTTCTGGTCTCGTGATGGGGGCGATTTGCGCGCGGCACACTTCCTTGCAGTGCATGCCATGCAGGCCCTGCCGGCCTTGGTGCTGGTGATGCGATCCGTAACGCCAGCTGCTGTTGGTCTTGCTGCTTGCGTTTGGGTGGCCTTGACCGCTGGGGCCTATGCCGCTGCCTTCGCAGGTATGTCACTGTCACCCTGAAGCCGCGCTGCTTCGTGTTGGTTCACGAAACGCGCTTCAAGGCGCGCCCGTGATCGCATACAAGGTTCCAAGCCGCGCGCGCTGTTGCGTAACCCGGTTGTCGCAAGCATGGCGTTCGAGAAAACAGACAACCCGAATTCGATCAGGTGGGCCGCATCATTTTCCGACGGGCTTCTCGGGCAAATGGTCGGAGTGAGAGGATTCGAACCTCCGGCCCCTGCGTCCCGAACACAGTGCTCTACCAGGCTGAGCTACACTCCGAGGCCGACCGTGACGTCTCCGCGGCTATAGCGGGCGGGGGAGAAGGCCGCAAGCGGGTGGGCGCCCCTTGGCGCGGCGACCATCCCGCCCCAAGTCTCGCCTTACGATGAAGCAATAAGGCGGTAATGATGGCTTGGAAGACAGGCTTTCTCCTTGTGCTGCTTGTGCCCTTTACGGCCGCTGCCTTGGTGCCTGGGGATGTTATCTCAGCCCGGCGAGATGGGCTGAAGGCAGCCGGGCATCACATGGACCGGATCGAAGCCCTGCTTGATCAGCGTGGAGATACCCGCGCGGCCGTGGCCCCGACGACTGAGATGATCCGTTTTTTCGAAGGCTTGCCCGCGCTTTTCCCGCCAAATAGTGGGGAAGGCGATACGCGCGCGCGCCCCACCATCTGGTCCGATCCAGGGGGTTTCGCGGCGGCCAATGCGAATATGCTCACCAGCCTGCGCAGCCTGGAGAATGCGGCGACCACCGGGGATCGGGCCACATTTCAGGCGGCCTTCCAGCAGGCCGCCGCCACTTGCAGCGCCTGCCATCGCCCATTTCGCAGCCGCGCCCGATAGGCCAGGGCGAGTCAGGGCTTTCAGAACAGGCGAATGAACAGAAACACCGCCGCCCCGGCCAGCAGCAATAGCCCAAGCGCCAGCCTGCCAGGGGCAAGCCGCGGCGCCTTGGCGCCCTCAGGCAGTATTTTCTCGCCGGTCAGCATCGGCATGACCAATTCATGGCCCTTCACCAGCTTGTAGAGCATGATCGCCAGCACATGCAGCCCAATCGCCAGAAGCAGGTAATTCTGCACGGCAAGATGCAGCGCGCTGGCGGCGGCTGAGCTTGCGCTGCTCACCGAAAAGGCCAGCGGACCATGCTGGGAATAGGTGAAACCGGGATCATGATTGGCAAAGAGCCCGCTGATGGTCTGCGCCAGCAATAGGGCCAGCAGCGCCGCTACCATCCAGCCCCCGGCCGGGTTATGGCCGGTTTCGCGGTCTGCCTCACGCTGCGGGAAGCGCGCCACTTGCCGCAGCGCCGCTGCGGGGGATTTCAGAAAATGGGCAAAGCGCGCGTTTTCCGACCCGAAAAACCCCCACAGGATGCGAAACAGCACCAGAGTCAGAATCGCGTAGCCGGAGACGTAATGCAGCCCCCAGGCGCCGCTTTTGGCGCTGGCGAAGGATAGCGCGACCAACAGGATCAGGGTCCAATGAAACAGCCTGACCGGGCGATCCCAGATTGGAAGTCGAATGGTTTTCTCGCTCATTTTTCCCCAGCAGCGAAGGCGGTCTTGCGGGCCGTGTTGCAGGCCAATGACAAGACACTTAGAAGGATTTCATAATTTCCAAGACCTGGGCAAGGCTATGGCGCGGTGCAGCGCGCGGCAGGGGAGTGCAGCATGAATGAGCAGAATGCCGGCGGAGGCGCCGCCAAGAAGCTGATCTTCCCAGCCGTGCTGTTTCTGCTGGCGATCCTGGTGTTTCTTGGCTGGCGCGGCGTTTTTTCGCCCGATCCCTCGGGCGTCACAGGTATTGCGCGTGCCCCCGTGGCGGATTCGCCTTCTGGGGCCTCCGGGCCAGGTGGTGCGGGCCAGGCCGCGCGGCCCGCGACTCCGCCCGCCCCGACACCACCTGACCTGGCGAGCCCAAGCACCGAGGCCGCCCGGCCTGACCCCAACGCGGCCTCCCCAGCCGTTGCGATGATCCCGCCGCGTTTTGACGTGGTTCGGGTCGGGGCGCGTGGCAGTGCTGTCGTGGCCGGCCGCGCCGCACCGGGGGCAGAAGTGATTCTCCTCGCCGATAATGGCCGTGAATTGGGCCGCGCCCGGGCCGACCGGCGCGGCGAATTCGTGATCCTGCCCGCCGAGCCCCTGCCGCCCGGCGCAATGGAGCTCAGCCTCAGGGCACGACTTGGGGATCAGGAAATGGCCGGGCCGGATACGGTGGTGCTGATGGTACCCGATACGGCTGTACAAACCGCCGAAGCGCCGCGCCCCGCGCCGGCACCCGCCCCCACCGCCAGCGCCCAGCCCCAGACTGCTGAGCGCCCCACCCCGCAAGCGCAAGCCGCGCCGCCCCCGGCAGAACGCCCGACCCAGGCAGAAGCCCCAGCGCCGACCGGACCCTTGGCAGTACTGATCCCAGGCCGCTCAGAGGCCGCCGCCCCGCGCCTGTTGCAGGTGCCGGAACCAACCCCGCCAGCCGGCACGGCGCAACGGCTTGGCATTGATTCCGTTGAATATGACCAGGGCGGGTCCATGCGCTTCGCGGGCGCTGCGCCGCCCGGCGGCAGGCTCAGGCTTTATGTGGATGATCAGCATATCGGCGAAGCCGTTGCCGATGCCTTAGGGCGCTGGGCCTTGCAGCCGGAAAACCAACCCTCCGTCGGGCGGCATCGGCTGCGAATTGACCAGGTCTCACCCGCCGATGGGCGCGTGCTGGCGCGCGCTGAAGTGCCTTTCCAGCGGGAAGAACTCCCCGCCGAGGCCTTTGCCCAGCAGCGCATTGTGGTGCAGCCGGGCAATAATCTGTGGCGCATCGCCCGCGCCACCTATGGTCGGGGCATTCGCTTTACCGTGATTTATCAGGCCAATAAGGATCAGATCGCCGATCCAAACAAAATCTACCCCGGTCAGGTCTTCGCGCTGCCGGTTGCCCAACCGGCGCCGGCGGCTTCCAGCCGGTCCAGATAGGGATCAAGCGCGAGCACAAAGCGCACCAGCGCCGCGACCAGTTCCGGCGCATTGGTGGGCGGCACCAGCGCCAGATCGGCTTCAAAGCGAATCCGGTGATCGGGCGTGAGGCCCATGGACCAGCCTTCCGGCAGGCCAGGGTTCAGCGCGGCCAGGGTGGCAAAGCTCGCTTGGCGCAAATCCCGGCCTTCCGTGGTGGAGGGGATGCGCGCGGCATCGGTTTCGACCACCAACCCCTCAGCGCTGAGCTCCGCCCGGCAGCGGCGGCCACGCCAGTCGAAAGTGAATTCCAGGGGGCGGTCCGCCTGCCTGGGGGCAAGGCGGCCTTCGGGGTCTATGGCCAGGGGGCCAAGGGTCATCGCATCCATAAGCCGCATTCTTGTGCATTTTTGGTAAAAACACTGTAAGCGGGGGCGCATGGCACTCGGACAAAGTCTTCGCATGGTTCTCGCCCGACCGCATCCGGCGGCGAGGCCCTTCCTGATTGGCGGCGCGGCAGTGGCGCTGCTGGGCGGCGCGCTGCTGGGCAGCTTGCTGTTTTGGCTTGGCGTGGCCTTCACGCTGTTCTGCCTTTACTTCTTCCGCGACCCGGAACGCATCCCGCCCGCGCGCCCTGGCCTGGTGCTGGCGCCGGCGGATGGGCATGTGGTGTCTGTCATGCCGGCCAAGCCGCCGGTGGAATTGGGCATGGGTGAGGAAACCCGCTGGCGCATCGCGATTTTCCTTTCCGTGCTGGATGTGCATGTGAACCGCATGCCCTGCGATGGCACGGTGACGCGCATTGCCTATCACCACGGCAAATTCCTGAGCGCCAATCTGGACAAGGCGAGTGATGAGAATGAACGCAATGCGCTTGCGTTGCGGTTGCCCGATGGGCGCGACATTGCGGTGGTGCAGATTGCGGGGCTGATCGCGCGACGCATCCTATGCGATGCCAAGGTGGGTGATGCGGTGCAGGCGGGTGATCGCTTCGGCATTATTCGTTTCGGTAGTCGCACGGATATCTACCTGCCGGCGGGCGTTGAGCCCATGGTCGCCGTGGGCCAGACCATGATTGGTGGTGAGACAGTGTTGGCGGAGTTGCAGGCGCGATGAGCACTGAGCGCGATATGGGTGGGGCAGGACGCATGCGGCGCCTGAGGCGGCGCTTTCGCCCGCGCACGCGCCCGCGTTTTGAAGGGCAATCCTTCAATCGCCTGATCCCGAATATCCTGACCATGCTGGGGCTTTGCTGCGGCTTGGTTGCGATCCGCGCGGCCTTTGACGCACGCTTTGCCGAAGCGGCTGTGCTGATTGTGGTGGCAGGCGTGATTGATGGGCTGGATGGCAGGCTTGCGCGGCTGTTGAAGGCGACATCCCGTTTCGGGGCGGAATTCGATAGTCTCGCGGATTTTCTGTCCTTTGGGGTGGCGCCAGCGCTGGTGCTTTATCTGTGGGCCTTGCAGGATTATCGCGCGATTGCCTTTGCGCCGGCCTTGCTGTTTGCGGTGTGTTCCGCTCTCAGGCTCGCGCGCTTCAATGCTGCTTTGGATGTCGGGCCTGCGCCGAAGCCTGCCTATACCTATAATTTCTTCACCGGCGTGCCGGCGCCGGCGGGGGCGGGCTGTGCCTTGTTTCCGCTTTTCGCTGGGCTGTTATTTGCTCAGGTTGAGATGCCCTTGCTCGCCAATATCATGCGCAACCCCGTGCTGGTGGCGGGTGTGCTGATCCTGGTCGGCGGGCTGATGGTGAGCACGCTGCCCACCTGGTCCTTCAAGAATTTCAAGGTGCCGCGCGCGGCGGTGCTGCCCTTGCTATTGGGCATTGGCCTTTACATGGCGCTGTTGTTTGCCGAGCCGTGGGGGGCGCTCGCCATGGCGGGCATGATCTATCTTGGCATGTTGCCCTTTTCCGTGCGGTCCTATTTGCGCCTGAAGCAGGAAGCGGAAAGCCTGCTGGAACCCGTGCTGATTGCCGATAATGGCAAGGGAAATGCCGCGCCCTGATGCTGCGCGGCCGGCTTGAATTGCCGCTTGACGGCAGGCTGATCAGCATCTCGGGCGGGCCCTTTGATGCCATGCCGCAAGGGGCGCGCGGGCTTTGCCTGGAAGCGCGCGCAGCGCGTGTGGCGGAAGCCGAATGGCAGCTTGATGTGCCGGATTTTGGCCTGCCCGATGAGGCCGGTTTGCGAACAGTATTGACGCAAATGCTGGAAGCGATGCGCGCTGCCCCCGATGGCGCCTATCACATCGGCTGCAAGGCAGGCATTGGCCGCACGGGCACTGTAATGGCCTGCCTTGCCATCATGGCGGGCGCGGCTGAGGGCGACCCGGTTTCATGGTTGCGCGCCGCCTATAATGCTGAGGCGATTGAAACGCCTGGGCAGGAAGAGTTTGTCCGCCGCTTTGCGCGCGCGGCTTTGGCCCCTTAAGGTCGTTGCAACATCAGGAGAGACGCGATGCCCCAGATCCTCGCCCCCCAGATCATCGCCGATTATGACCGCGATGGTGCGGTGGTGATCCGTGGCGCTTTCGCGCCGCATTGGGTTGAATTGCTCGCCGCCGGCGTTGAGCGCAATCTGCGGGAACCCGGCCCCTTCGGCAAACGCTACACGCCGGAAGGCAAGCCCGGCATGTTCTTTGGCGATTACTGCTCCTGGCAGCGCATTGCGGAATATGAGGCGTTCTTGCGCCATTCCCCCGCCGCCGCCATTGCCGGCGCGCTGATGCAAAGCGGCAAGGTCAATCTATTTCATGAACATGTGCTGGTGAAGGAACCCGGCACGGAAGAACCAACCCCTTGGCATAATGACCAGCCCTATTGGACGGTTGAGGGCTGGCAGGTGTGTTCCCTTTGGATACCGCTTGACCCCGTGGCGCGGGAGAATGGCGTTGAATATGTGGCCGGGTCGCATCGGCGCGGCGAATGGTTCAAGCCGAAGCGCTTCGCCGATAGCGTTGACCATCCTTCCGATGATCCGCGCTTTCTGCCGGTGCCCGATGTTGAGGGTAATCGGGGTGAGTACACGCTGCTGGGCTGGGATTTGCAGCCGGGCGATTGCGTCGCTTTCCATGGGCTCACGCTGCATGGCGCGCCTGGCAATCGCAGCGGAAAGCTGCGGCGCCGCGCGGTATCAGCGCGTTGGACGGGCGATGATGCGGTGTTCACGCGCCGCAAGGGGATTGAAAGCCCACCCGCGCCCGCGAATGCACCGGCACATGGTGCCGCGATGGATAGTGAGGTGTTTCCGGTGGTTTGGCGAGCGGCTTAGCATTTTCAAGCCAAGCACTCATCCACCGAATAAGCCCATAGAGCGTGTTGCGTTCACATGGGTTCACGCAACCCGCTCTATCTCGTTGTTTTGCGAGCATCTTCACGCGTTCAGATTTTCCATCTGAACGCGATTTGCTCTAAGCGGCCAATGCGCCTTCGTCCTCGTCCTTCCAGGGCATGTCTGCCACCCATCCGCCTGGCCGATATGCTTCCATCCGTCGTTACGCGACATTTTTCGGGCCGCCAGGTGATGCGCCCGAGCGCCCCCCAAACCCGCGGTGCAGTCGCCCCCACTGCGACAGCGCATCCGCCACAATGTGTTACAGATCATTTTCTTACCTCGACATTAGTCAGCTTCACGTTAAAATGAAGCTTTCCAAGCATTTCGTTTCCGTATCACTGGCATTACCGCTGCAACTGGAAGGTCCCATGTCCATCACTAGCAGGCTGCTGAAAAGCCGTCATTGAGCATCGTCGTTTTGTCTCGCGCGGATGTTTTCAACGCTGCGCGTGCCTGCGCACAGCCATTTTCAGTGATTCTTTGGCCCAGTCGGCACACTCTGGACAGACTCCCGGC
>JADCFQ010000043.1 GCA_020249435.1 Roseomonas sp.
CAAATGACCGGGGGGAACAAACTGATGCAGCGAAGCAGGAAGGAGCCACCCCTGGTCCACATCCCACGCTCGGAAGGTCTTGCTCATGAAAACAAATGAATCAGAAATAACACCAAGCAGCTAATGGATTTTCAGACAGGCTCCTAGCCCGGCTGACGCCCGCAGCAGAGCCCGGCGACCCACTGACGGGCCAAGGCGGCTCATGATCGAACACGCGAGGCACATGGATTTACGACCTCTCGACGGTATAAATTGGTCGTTAGCGCGCAATACGCAGCACAATCAATCTCCTGAAGATAAACTTTTGTCCAGTTTTGTTGCGGCTCTTCGAAATTGCGCATACGCCTACGGAAGGTCGAGCGGCAGAGATCATGCGGCTTGACGTGCTTTTTAATCCTTACTGTACTTCAATGCCGGTCTCGCCAACATTGTCATCCTTGACATCAATGTGCGCCGCGTGGCAGCCTCTTTGGCCGCGAGTTATCTTCGGATACGACTGCTGAAAAGGAGTTCGGCCGATGCACCATGCCTGCGTAGCTACGAGCCTCTCTCGCACAATTAGCTGTAAGCCTCCCTCAGCGCGCCCAACATACCGCGAGGCCGCTGCACTTTGGGGTGTTGCGCTGTGAACGGCGCACAGGCGCTCTTCAAGGCCTTGGTAGACGCCGGAATCACCACCTGCTTCGCCAACCCCGGCACGTCGGAAATGCAACTCGTCTACGAGATGGGCCTGTCAGATGCCTTGCGCCCCATTCTCTGTCTTCAGGAGGATATCGTGACTGGCGCAGCCGATGGCTATGCCCGCATGAAAGGGCGCCCGGCCGTGACGCTGCTGCATGTCGGCAGCGGCTTCGCCAACGGCATAGCTATGTTGCACAATGCCGGGCGGGCCAATGCCCCGGTGGTGAACGTTGTCGGCGCCAATGCCTCCTACCACCAGCCTAACTATCCTGAACATGAACTGATCAATGGGCGTATTGGTGATCTGGCGCGGACCGTATCGCATTGGAGCCAGGAAGCGCGCAGCGCGTCGCATCTTGGCGAGCTTGGCCGCGAGGCCGCGATGCTTGCGCAGGCAGGCCAAGTCTGCACCATCATCGCGCCCACCAATTGCCACTGGGAAGACGCCAGCCCACCACCACCACCTATTCCGCCGATACGCCCCGGCTTGGCACCAGAGGCGATCGAACATGCGGCGAGCCTGCTGCGGAACGGTCGGAAAACCGGGCTGGTCATTGGCAATGCCGCCCTGCACGGCGCGGCGCTGGAAACTGCGGGGCGGATTGCGGGCCACACCGGTGCGACGCTGCTATCCGAGACCTTCGCCTCGCGCCGGTTCGAACGTGGCGCTGGGCGCCCGGTAGTCGAGCCCATTCCCTATGAGCTCGAAATGGCGCTGCAATTTCTTGCCAGCTTCGAACAGCTTATTTTCGTCGGCGCGGGCTTTCCGGTGGCGACCTTCGCCTATCGCAGCAAGCCGGTCATGAAGTCCCCAAACGACTGCACGTTGTTCGAGATGGCAAGCGTACGGCAGGACCTTGGCGCTGCGCTCGAAAGGCTGGCCGCCGCCTGCGGTGCTGAGGGCGCGATGGTGGCGCGAAGCGCGCCCTTCGTCGGCCCCGCCCCATCCGGGCCGCTCACAGCCGCAGCGATTGGCGAGACGCTGAGCCTGCTCATGCCCGAGAACGCCATCCTGGTGGATGAGGCCGCAACCAACGCACCCTGGATCTTCGCCGGGACCAGGGGCGCGCGGCCGCACGACTATCTCAATCCACTGAACGGTGGGGCGATCGGTGGCGGCCTGCCGATGGCGCTCGGCGCCGCCATTGCATGTCCGGGGCGCAAGACCGTGCTGCTGCAAGCAGATGGCAGCGGCATGTATGGGGTGCAGGCGCTCTGGACCATGGCGCGTGAGCACGCGGACATCGTGATCGTCGTGCTGCGCAACGATCGCTACAATATTCTCAGTCTGGAAATGGCCCGCGTGCGGGAGGCGGAGCCGAATGCGCGCATGGAATCCATGATGAGCCTGGCGAATCCCGTGATCGACTGGGTTCATCTGGCGCAGGGTCTCGGCGTTCCGGGCGCGCAGGCAACCAGCGCGGAGTCCTTCCACGCACTGTTTCATGCAGCCATGTCAGAGCCGGGGCCGCGGCTGATCGAATGCGTCGTGCCTATCCCACAGGAATGGCGCCAACTCGAAGATCTGGTGCATCGGTCCCGGGCATGATCAAGGGTAACCCCATTTTGCCGTCGTCGACACGTTTTTCCTCCAACAGGCCGGGTCACGGGACAGCGCTGCGTCGCCCGTGACCCAGCCCCGTATAGAAAAGGAACCGCATCCCATGTGCCGTGCCTGCGTCAGCACATTAATCACCAATGGGCTTGCCTCCGGACTGGGCCGCGCTGCGCCGGGCCGCCGGCAGTTCATGGCCTATGCCGCCGTTGCAGGCGCCGCCGCAGCCTCTGTTACCTTGGCTGGCCCGGTAAGTGCGGATAATGGAGCCGAGGTCGTCTTTCGCAACGGGACCATCATCCCGATGGCCGGCCCCCGAAGGACGGTGGACGCGCTGGCTATCGGTGGTGGACGAATTCTAGCTGCCGGATCGGAGGCCGAGGTCGCTGCGCTGCGGACCCCCGCCACCCGTATCATTGATCTGGCCGGTCGCGCCGTACTTCCAGGCTTCATTGACCCGCACCACCACACCGTCGCCGCTGCCCTCTTTGCCGAGATGCTGATGGATGTTGGCTACACCAAATACCCGACGCGGGCAGGGATGATCGCGGCGCTGAAGGCGCAGGTCGCGAAGACGCCGCCGGGCCAGTGGGTCCTCGCCAGCTCCTTCGACAATCTGTTGCAGGGCGGCGATCTTTCCATGGCGGAGCTGGATGCAATTTCCACCGACCACCCGATCTTCATCTGGTATGTCAACATGCATGACGCAGCGGCCAATTCGATGGCTTTCCGCCTGGCGAAGATCCCGGAAGATGTCGGTATCCTGCCCGGCGGCGGGCATTTCGGCCGTGGCGCGGACGGAAAATTCAATGGGCTGATCTATGAGGAGCCGGCGATGCTGAAATTCGTCGGCCTCGCCTTGCCTGCCCCCACGCCCGCGCTGATCGCCAAGGCGCTAGAGGACTACGCGAAGAAAGTTGTGGCCCTGGGCAACACCACCCTGCATGAGCCCGGCACGATTAAGCCGGAATGGGTGAAGCCCCTGGCGGAGCTTTCAAACCGCATCGCCTTAAGGCTTAGCGCCAGCCTGATGGCCGATGCTATAGCGGCAAGCCGCGAATTCGCTACCCTTGGCATCGGTGCCAGGGCGACCATGCTGCCGGATAGCCGCTTCTCTCTCTATGGCATCAAGATCATTGGCGATGGGTCGAACCAGACGATGACGGGGGCGCAAACGAGGCCCTATCTGAATACCGACAGCAAGGGCGCGACCAATTTCTCGCCTGCCGAAATCCTCGCCCTATGCCAGCAGGCCAAGGCGGTTGGCTGGCCTATCCTCATTCATTGCAACGGCGATGCCGCGATCGATGTCGCCCTCGATGCCATTGAGGTCGCCTATGGCGCCCATCCGCCCCAGGGTATCAACCGGATTGAGCATGCGACCATGGTGCGCCAGGATCAGCTCGAACGCATGAAACGGCTCGGCGTAGAGCCAACCTTTCTGATGAACCATGTTTTCCTCTACGGAGCGGCATATCGAGACCAGCTATTCGGACCGGAGCGGACGGCATTCATGGACCCGGCCGGGGCCTGCGTTAAGGCGGGCATCCCCTTCACGCTGCACACCGATGCTCCGTGTTCACCCGCCGGGCCGCTGCGGCTGGTGCAGGCGGCGGTGACGCGGCGATGCGCCATAGACGGGTCGCTGGTGGGGCCGGAGCAGGCTGTCACACCGGATCAGGCGCTGCGCGCAGTGACGATTGACGCTGCGCGGCAGATTGGCCTCGGCGAGCGCATCGGGACGCTGGAGGCGGGAAAGGACGCTGATCTTGTCATCCTCGAAAGCGATCCGGCAAGCGTAGATCCGGAGAAGATTATGGATATCAGGGTAATCGAGACCTGGGTCGCCGGGCAGAAAGCCTTCGGTTGAAGCCTGTGTCACCCATGCGGCGGCGGGCTTAACCTGTATTTTGCTACGCCCGATTGTAACCGCTATCGGCGCGCCACGGGTCTTTTGGATTGACGCTGGACAGCAAACCAGCCCGCAACTGCTTGCCATTAATTCTCGAGCGCGCACGCCAGCCTTACTGAAAGGGCTGATCTTTACCGAGACCGGCACAGCCATGACGTCGACTTTCACCAAGAAGGGCTCTAGGAGCCTGTCAAAAAATGGCCGTCAGTCTTTTCCACGCAGATGATGGCTTGGTTTTTGGTTCGTGTCCCCCTTTGTTTATCCTGTTGCCTTGTAGAGCTTGAGGATGTTGTGGGCGGTGCAGATCATGGCCCATTCGC
>JADCFQ010000044.1 GCA_020249435.1 Roseomonas sp.
GCACCCGCTTTTCAAGATCAACATAGCTGAACAGGGAACCAGCCACCGCGTCATTGCCACGCATCGCAACCTCGACCAAATGCAACGACAGTGAATCATAAATACGCAAATCAGGCTACGAATTTCAGCAGCCTGCTAGTGAGAAACGCGCCCGAATAGCGCCGTCAACACGGCAAACAACACCCCGCCCGCCAGAAACCCCACCAGCGTGCCATTGATCCGCACATATTGCAGATCGCGCCCTACACGCAGTTCGATCTTTTCAGTGACCGTCGCCGCGTCCCAATTCGTCACCACGCCCGCGATGAAATCCGCAAGCTGCACCTGGGCTGAGGGCAATAGCGTCATCAGCACGCCCTCAGCCGCGCGATTGAGCCTCTCCCGCGCGCCCTGATCTTCCGCAAGCAAGCTGCCTGCATTGGCGAAAATGCCCGATAGTAACGCAACACTCCGCCCATCCGGCCGTGCGGCATCGGCCGCCAAGGCAAGTTTCAGCCTGTCCCAGACATCCATGAGCCAGGCGGCGACGGAGGGGTGGGAAAGTGCCTCACGCATCAGTCGGCCAATGGCGGCGGCGCGTTCGGGATCGGTTTCCAGTTTTTCGATCTCACGCGCGAGCCATTCGGCGAAGGCAGCGCGCAAATCCGAATCATCTGGGCCGATCTTTTCCAATTCGGTATTGGTGGCATTCAGGATGCGCCGGGCAATCGTCGCCCCAGCAAGCCAACCAACCAAGGCGCCGCCTTCCGCGCGCACACGCGCTTCAATGGCGCTGCGCAGGTTTTCCTCCCGCGCCGCCAGCAGCACCTTCAATTGGCCAATCGCCAGGCTGAAGACTTCCTGATGCTGGCCCGAAGCGACCGCTGCACGCAGAATCCGCGCCAGCAAACGCGCACCAGCGGGGCCAGAGACAATCCTTGGCAGCAGCCGTGCCAGCAGCCGCCGCGCCCGGCCATCTTCCAGGCTCGCCAGGATGCGGGGCAGGCTGGCGGAAAGCGCCATGGCAGCGCGGCGGGAGGCTTCCGGGTCGCGCAGGAAGCCTTCCAGGATGCGCGCCAGATCGAGCTTTGCCAGCACGCGACGCACTTCGCTTTCGGTAAAGACATGGCCAGCCACAAAGCGCCCAAGGCCACGGCCCAACCGATCCTTCTGATTGGGGATGATGGCGGTGTGCGGAATGGGCAGGCCAAGCGGGCGGCGAAACAGCGCCGTGACCGCGAACCAATCCGCGAGCCCGCCGACCAGCCCGGCCTTGGCGGCGGCTTGCAGCATTTCGGTCCAATAGCCTGGTGGTAATTGGTAGCTGAACAAAATAAGCGCGGCCATGGCGACCAGCAAAGCCGTCGCAAAGGCACGATGGCGCTTGAGCGTCAGGCGAAGCGCGGCATCCGGGTCATGATCCGACATGGGGGGTGCATAGCTTACCAGCCCCATATCGGGGAAGCGTCACGTGATGGTCATTCCACCTTGATCGCGGCATCGCGCAGCAATTTGCGCAACTCCTCGGTCGCTGGCGTCATTTCCGCCATGAAGGCTTCCGGCGGGCCGGGGCGCGGGGGCACGCCTTCATTCGTCAGCCATTCACGCATGGCGGGCTGGTTGATCACATCCTGAAGCGCGCGATTGGCGCGCGCGATGATCGCCGCTGGTGTCGCGGCCGGCGCCAGCACGGCCAGACCGTCGGTCAGTTTGGCGCCCGGAATCACCTCCTGCACCGCGGGCACATTGGGCAGCACGGGGGAGCGTTCGGCATTGCCCACCGCAACCCCAATGCCGCGATTATCCTGCATATAGGGCCGCGCAAATAGCAGTGTCGCGAGTGTCGCATCCACCCGGCCCGCGAGGAAATCCGTCATGGCCGCAGCGCCGCCGCGATAGGGCACATGGGTCATATTGAGCTTGCCATAGGCAATCATCTGTTCGATCAGCAAATGATAGGAACTGCCGACACCAACACTCGCGAAATTCACGCGGCCCGGATTGGCGGCGATGTGGCGGACGAAATCCTGTAGTGTGTTCACTTGCAGTCCAGGGCGGACCAGCAGCACCACCGTCATGGGGCCGATCATGCCAACCGGCGCCAGATCCCGCCACGGATGAAAACCGACATTCAAATCAGCGGCGGCAGCGATGATCAGATTACCGTAGGAGGTGAACAGTAGCGTATAGCCATCCTGCGCCGCGCGAGAGACAAAGGCGGCTGCGACATTGCCGCCGGCACCGCCACGATTTTCCACCACCACTTGCACATTAAGCGCCTGGGAAAGCCGTTCCGCCACGCGCCGCCCGACCGTGTCGGTAATGGCGCCAGGCGGATAGGCGACCACCATGGTGATGGGCCGCGTTGGCCAAGTGGTCTCGGCGCTTTGCGCTTTGGCCGTCATGGTAAAACCGCAGAGCCCGCCAAAAACCAGCAGTACGGCAAGCAATTTCTGGCGCATTTCCTTCCCCCATTCCTGTTGGGGGAAGCTAATCACGCAA
Source organism: Roseomonas sp. (assembly GCA_020249435.1). Classification (GTDB taxonomy): domain Bacteria; phylum Pseudomonadota; class Alphaproteobacteria; order Acetobacterales; family Acetobacteraceae; genus Neoroseomonas. The sequence goes on from JADCFQ010000044.1 coordinate 2,482, forward strand.
GGGGGGCGCGTGCCAGGGGGTTCCTACCAGGGCGGCGGATCATCCAAGCCGGGTGGCGGCTCGGCCAGCGGATCACGTTCCAATAGCGCCGCATCATCTTCCGCGATGCGATTGACGCGCGACGATACCGGCCACACGCAAAGCCCCTGGCGCGGGAAGGGCCGTAGCAGTGCTTTTAACCGCGCCGGTTCGGCGGCTGTTTCGCCGAGCCATTCATCCCAATCCTCGGGCGGCAGGATCACCGGCATGCGATCATGCAGGGGCGCCAATTCCGGCGCGGCATTGGTGGTGATGATGGTGTAGCTGCGGATGATCTCGCCATCCTTGCCGCGCCAGCCTTCCCACAGCGCCGCAAGGGGCATGGGCGCGCCATCGGCCATGGCAACGGCAAAAGCCTGCTTGGGCGCCTTGGGGCCTTCGCCCAGGCGCTGCCATTCATAGAAGCCATCGGCAAAGGCAATGGCGCGGCGCTTCACGAAAGCCTCGCGGAAGGATGGTTTTTCGGCGATGGATTCGGACCGCGCATTCATCATGCGGCTGCCAATCGAAGGATCATCCGCCCAGCGCGGGATCAGGCCCCAGCGCAGCGCATCCAAATGCCGCGCGCCGGTCTCCGGATGGCGGCGCAGCACCAGCCCATCCTGCGTCGGCGCGCGGTTGAAGGACGGCACCAGATTGGGCGGCGCATTCACCGCGCGGGCATAGCGCGCGATTTCGCTGCTCGAGCGATGCTGGAAATAGCGCCCGCACATGGCGGCTAGCTTACAAGCTTTTCCGGATAGAGCGCGGCCAGCGCGGCTTCGCTTGCGGCCACGCGCCCGCGTTCGGTAATCAGCCCCGTCACCAGCCGCGCCGGCGTGACATCAAAGGCGGGATTGGCGGCAGCACTGCCGGCGGCGGCCACCCTGATGCGCGTGATGCGCCCTTCAGCATCCTGGCCGGTGATGTCGGTCACTTCCTCAGCCGCGCGTTCTTCGATTGGGATATCGCGCACGCCATCGGCGACGCGCATGTCCAGCGTGGAATGCGGCAGCGCCACCCAAAACGGCACGCCATTATCCTGCGCCGCCAGCGCCTTCAGATAGGTGCCGATTTTATTCGCAACATCGCCGCGGCGCGTGACGCGATCCGTGCCCACAATCACGATATCCACTTTGCCATGCTGCATCAGATGCCCGCCAGCATTATCGGCAATCACGGTATGCGGCACGCCATGCGCACCCAATTCCCAGGCGGTCAGCGCTGCGCCCTGATTGCGTGGGCGGGTTTCATCCACCCAGACATGCACGGGAATGCCGGCATCATGCGCCATATAAATCGGCGCGAGTGCCGTGCCCCAATCCACCGTCGCGATCCAGCCGGCATTGCAGTGGGTCAGGATATTCACGCGCTTGCCGGGCTTGCGTGCCGCAATCTCCTGCAACAGCGGCAGGCCATGGCGGCCAATCGCCTCGCATGTCGCGGCATCATCATCGCAAATCGCGGCCGCTTCGGCATAGGCAGCCGCTTCGCGTGCTGCGGCGGGCAGCGGGCGCAGTGCGGCGAGCATTTTCTCCAAAGCCCAGCGCAGATTGATCGCAGTCGGGCGGGTTTCGCCCAGCATCGCCGCCACGGGTTCGAGTGCAGCGGGATCACGCCGCATCGCCAGCGCCAAGCCATAAGCCGCCACCGCGCCAATCAGCGGCGCACCGCGCACCTGCATGGAACGGATGGCATGCGCGACCTGATCCTCATCGGTCAGGCGGAGCCACTCCACCTGCCAAGGTAGCCGCGTTTGATCGAGGATGCGGACGGACCAGCCATCAGCCTCATCAAGGCGGATGCTGCGAAAGGGGATGCCGTTGATTTTCATGGGGCGGGTTCTAGAGCGGATTGCGCTGCAACGGAACACGCGGTTTTGCCCGCGTGATTGACAGGGCCAGCCCTGCCTTGCTCAATGCGCTACTGTAACAAGATAGGGCCAGGCCATGGCGCCGCAACAGGGTTCAGGACAGACGAACATGGACGAGGAAGGCCGCTTGCGCTGGGCCATCCTGGCGTTGCTGTTCTTCTGCCGTACCAGCCTTGGCTTTCAATTCCAGACCATGGGATCGGCAGCACCTGGGGTCACGGCGGAGATTGGCCTCAGCCTCACGGAAATCGGTACGCTGATCGGGTTCTTCATGCTGCCCGGCGTGGTGCTTTCCATCCCAAGCGGCTATGCGGCGCGCTACATGAGCGACAAGGGCTTGCTCGTGCTCGGGCTTCTCGTGATGGGGCTTGGCGGAGCGACAGCCGCGATTGCCACAGGTTTTGGGATGCTGGCGCTGGGGCGCATTCTATGCGGTATCGGCTTTGTCATTGGCACGATCTATTTCGCGAAAATGGTGCAGGATTGGTTCGGCGGCAAGGAATTGGCGACCGCTATGGGCATCTTGGTGGTGAGTTGGCCTTTCGGCATCGCCATCGGTCAGGTCGCGCATGATTGGCTGATGACGCAATTTCATTGGCGCCTGCCCTTTGCGATTGCTGCCGCCTATTGCACCACTGCGGCGTTGGCGCTTTGGCTTGGCTATCGCGCCCCGCCTGGTGTTGCTGCCCCGCGTGGCGCTGCCGCACCCGCTGGCCTGCCGCGGCGCGAATTATGGCTCACGCTGCTCGCCGCCAGTGTCTGGGCGTTTTTCAATGCAGGCTATTTGGTGTTTTTGAGCTTCGCACCCAAGGCGCTGCTGGATAGCGGTTTTGCCGCGCAGCAGGCCATTCCGATGGTAAGTGCCGCGAGCGCGCTGATGATGATTTCAATCCCCGTGAGTGGCGTTATCGCGGATCGCAGCGGGCGGCCGGATGCGGTGCTGTATCTTTGTAGCGCGGTTGGCGTGATCTGCCTTTTGGCACTGCCCTATGCGCCCTTCGCTGTTGTTTCCTGTGTGTTGTTTGGGTTGATTGGCATGGGGCCGGCAGGGGTGATCATGGCGCTGACGGGACAAGCCATGTCGCCGGCGCGGCGTGCCTTTGGCATGGGGGTATTTTCCACCATCTATTACGCCATCACCGCACCTGCACCGGCGCTGGCGGGCTGGATCGTGGATCGCACCGGCGCGCCGCAGGATGCGTTGATTTTGGCAGCGGCATTGTTTGCGCTGACCATGGCGGCGAATTTGGCGTTTCGGGTGGCGGTGCGGCGGTTGAGGTGAGGCACGTTCTGCCGTCTCACGCGAGGCCTTAAATGGCTGGCCAGCCATTGAAGAGGGCCAAGATATCAGCAGGGTTCATGGCAGAAGCCAGCAGTACATCATCGCCCGCACCGCCATAGAGGCTGTTCGACAAACCATTCCCGATGATGGTTTCACTGCCAAGGCCACCGGTTATCGTCAGGCCGCTTGACCCTGCTGCGATCCGGATTTCTTCCACGTTCAGGGGGACGCCTCTGCTGACTGAGGTGATGATGACATCGGTACCGCCACCGGCCGCTTCAAACAGGAAGTCGAGCGTATCGTTGATCACGTACCGATCATTACCTGCCCCGCCGGCCAGGCTATCGGCCCCTGCGCCGCCATCAAGCGTGTCATTGCCATCGCCACCGTCCAGGGTATCAGGGCCAGCATTGCCGCCAAGCGCGTCATCCCCCCCGTAGCCTGAGAGAAAATCTGCTTGCGAACTGCCGGTGAGGTTGTCCGCACCAGAGAGTATGGATTGAATAATCGCAAAATCATCACTGGTGCCTGGCGTCATATGTGCATTGTAAAGGCTGCTTGCACTGACTGAAAAATTTGAGATTTCCCAATCTTCAGCGAAGGTAGAACCATACCACATGAGGGACACATAAGCATTGACGGTACCTGAAATGATATTTCTTTGACCATCCAGAACAAAACTACTCCCAAGGTACGTGCTTGTCTGCCTCATTTCCCCAAGCCAGTAAACAGTATACATATCTTCAAATATTCGTCCTCCTGCATAAAGATAAACATTATCACGGAATTGTCTATCATATGTGCCAGCAGTGACCTCATAAAAATTGAGATTGTTCATATGAAGAGCAGATGTTGCAAGAACCGTCGCCATGTAAAATTCTCCAACTGAAGGAAGCCCAGGAAGCAAAACACCTAAACACACATAATTACTTTAGCGCAGCAATCAACAGTGCGTCAACATCGTTTTCCCGGCTGGGCAGCATGTATTGACCTTACAAATCACTGGCTCCGTGCCCAGGGGGCAGGGTTCGGGTGCGGCAGCGCAAGCCGTCAGCGCCAAAAATTGCAAAACGCTGCCTTCACGCCGCGGTCGCCAGCGGTGCGACAGAGTGAGCAAACAGCGCAATTGCGGTGATTCCCTGCACGTCTATCGCTTCGCCAAACATGTCATGGCGGATCGTGGCAATACCTTTTTAGGACGCCGTGGTGCGACGCGATGATATAGAGCAGAGTCGCATCATCATAACAGACCGGCTCCACCATGGTCCGAAGGCGGCCGAGTCCATCAAAAAATTCACCTCAGCCGCCTCTACATTATACCCTCGCGCAATCACTACCGCCCTTGGCTTGCCGGGGGCGTCTAGCAGGCTGCTGAAAAGCCGTCATTGAGCATCGTCGTTTTGTCTCGCGCGGATGTTTTCAACGCTGCGCGTGCCTGCGCACAGCCATTTTCAGTGATTCTTTGGCCCAGTCGGCACACTCTGGACAGACTCCCGGCA
>JADCFQ010000045.1 GCA_020249435.1 Roseomonas sp.
CACCCGCTTTTCAAGATCAACATAGCTGAACAGGGAACCAGCCACCGCGTCATTGCCACGCATCGCAACCTCGACCAAATGCAACGACAGTGAATCATAAATACGCAAATCAGGCTACGAATTTCAGCAGCCTGCTAGGCGTGTTACCGCAGAAGCCAAATGTAGGGACTTTCTCAGGTTATCTCCAAATTCACGTGCTGCGGCGTCATCTGCGAATCCACGCGTGTTTATGATAAGCCACTCGCTATCTTCAATCGCTTCTGCGTCGTTCTGCGCCTGGAGAAGCGCATCCCGGCCGTTCACCTGAAAACTGTACGAGTTTTCTTTCACACTAAGTTTCTTTCCGACGCGGAATCGGAATCTTGTGCGATAAGTCTCGACTTCCATTTTTGTGCTCCGATTATTGAACCAGCTTGCTTCCCTGAATTCCCCAGAGCTCGAAACGTACGCGCAGACATACATTTGAAGCGTCAAAGCGACGCAGTAGAAAGCAAAAGTTGCCGGCGTCTGTTTGAGTGCGCGTGCTCTCTCTACCAGGGACTCAACCGTGGATACAAAAACGGGCCTCTGAGTCCCACATTACTATTTCCAACCGCAGTCTTCCTGGGCAGAAATTTGGGCGATCATTCCCCTTAAGCCGCACTGACGGATTGTAGATGCGGCGACACTTGCCAGCACCTCGGCCACCATCACCCCCTACCACCGCCTCCCCTTGACCACCCCACCCACCTAGCCCCAGATGCCCATAGCGTCAGACGGCCGGGCGGCCGCTGGTTCGTGAGGTAATCACGGGCTGGAGGAAAGTCCGGGCTCCACGGGAATAGGGTGCCGGTTAATGGCCGGCGGGGGCGACCTCAGGGAAAGTGCCACAGAAATCAAACCGCCGCGGCGTGGCGACATCTCGCGGTAAGGGCGAAACGGTGCGGTAAGAGCGCACCGCGCCCCCAGCAATGGGGGTGGCAGGGTAAACCCCACCCGGAGCAAGGCCGAATAGGGGCGGACGGCGCGGCGCCGCAAGGTGCTGGCGCAGGGGCACTCCCGCCCTTCCGCCCGGGTTGGCCGCGCGAAGCCCGCAGCAATGCGGGCTCCAGAGGAATGGCCGTCCATGCCCCGCAAGGGGCAAGACAGAACCCGGCTTACAGGCCGTCTGACGCTGCTTTTCAGCCACAACGCCGTCCCGCAGCCGCCGCCGCGCGCGAACCGCCCGACGTTTTGCAAATTTATGAGTCAAATGCCTCCAGAAAGCGGTTTTTTGGCTTGTCGGCCCGCAACCGCCCATGTTATCCCGAAGCATCCCGCCAAGGCCTCACGACGCTCGGGGGGGCGAGCGAGGTTTTAAGCGGGATGGTCGGGCGAGCCGGCGGGGTCGGGGGGCCCCGTCGGCCGCTGAAAAGCCCGGTCGTTGTTATTGGCGCAAGGCAGGCGCGCGGGGGGCGATGACCCAATTTCTGGGCACCCATATCGGCAAATTGGACCGCAAAGGGCGGATTTCCGTCCCTGCGCCCTTTCGTGCCGTTTTGGAACGGACCGGGGCTGAAGACCTCGTGCTGCGCCCTTCCCATCGCGCGTCCTGCATTGAAGCCTGGCCGCTTGCAGCGTTTGAGGCGCTGGCTTCCGGGCTCGATCGGCTGGATGCCTTTTCCGATCAGGCGGATGATATGGCCGCCGCGCTTTTTGCTGATGCCCATCCGGCACGTCCTGATGATGACGGGCGCCTGATCCTGCCCGAAGCGATGATTGCCCATGCAGCGCTGACCGATACCATAGCCTGTGTTGGCGTGGGGCGGATTTTTCAGATTTGGGAACCGGAAGCGGCGCGCCGACGCTCGGAAGAAGCCAGGCTCCGCGCGCGCGAACGCGGCCTGACGCTGCCGGCGGCAGCGGGGCGTACGCCATGATCGCAGAAGGCCATGTGCCGGTGATGCTGGCGGAGGTGCTGGCAAGCCTCGCGCCGCAGGATGGTGCCACCTATCTGGACGCGACCTTTGGCGGCGGCGGCTATGCCCGCGCCATTCTGGAAGCCGCACCTGGTTGCACGGTTTTCGCGATTGACCGCGACCCGGATGCGATTGCGCGCGGTGCCGCCTTGGCGCAGCGCTTCTCTGGCCGGCTGCATCTGATCGAAGGCCGCTTCGGCGATATGCTGTCTCTGCTGCGTGATCGCGGTATTGCAGCGCTTGATGGCGTGGTGATGGATCTTGGTGTTTCGTCCTTCCAATTGGATCAGGCAGAGCGCGGCTTTTCCTTCCGCGCCGATGGCCCGCTTGATATGCGCATGGAAAAATCCGGCCCCAGCGCGGCAGAGCTGGTGAATGGTCTGCCGGAGCGCGATTTGGCCGATATCATTTTTCGCTTTGGTGAAGAACGTTTCGCCCGCCGCATTGCGCGCGCCATTGTTGCGCGTCGCGTGGAAGCGCCCTTCACCACAACGGCTGATCTGGCTGCACTCGTGCGTCGTGCCGTGCCGCGTGATCCTTCCGGCATTGATGGCGCAACGCGCAGCTTCCAGGCGCTGCGCATCGCCGTGAATGATGAATTGGGCGAAGTAGAACGCGGCATTGCCGCCGCCATGGAAATGCTCGCCCCCGGTGGGCGGCTTGTGGTTGTTGCCTTTCATTCTCTGGAAGATCGTATCGTCAAGCAGGCCATGGCAGCGGCATCCGGCCGGGGTGGGGCTTCGCGCCACGATCCGGCGGCGCTGTCTGGTCGCGCCAAGCCAGCCTTTCATTTGCTGACACCACGCGCGCTCCGCCCACATGATGCCGAATGCAGCGCCAATCCGCGCGCGCGTTCTGCGCGGCTGCGCGGCATTGAACGCCTGGTGCAGGAGCGCGCCGCATGATCCGCCCGGTTACCCTTGTCAGCCTGATCGCCGCTGCTGGTGCAGGGCTTTATTTGTATCAGGTCAAGCATTCCGTCTCCATGCTGGATCGCGAATTGCGCGACGTGAATCGCCAGACGGAAGTGGTGCGCGAACGCACGCAAATATTGCGCGCGGAATGGGCGCTGCTGAATGAACCGGATAGGCTCAGGCAAGTGGCGCAGCGGCATCTGGCGCTGGAGCCCATGGCACCGGCGCAATTCATTCGTGAAGCGGAACTTGAACGCCGCTTGCCCAATGCGCGGCCCTTTACCGGACCGCCATCACTTTTCGGTCCACCTGAACTGCCGCCCTCAGTGCCGGAAGCGCTGATGGTGCCAAGCCCGCTTGCCGCGGCCCCCGCGCCGCCCACCGCTGCCCCGGCGCGACCAGAAGCACCGCCCCGACAAGCGCAGGTGGAACCGCCTCCTCGCCTGAGCGCGGCCATGGCGCCGCCGCCGGCACCGCGACCCACGCCGCCGCCCACGCCGCCAAGGGTGACACCTGCGCTGCATGTCGCGCCTGCCGCGCCACCGCCGCCCGCGGTGGTCACCTCGGCGCTGGGTGGCGCCAGCGCGGCATTGCCGCCGCCCGTCCCGCTGTCTCGCCCCATCCCTGCCGGAGCCCCGCAAGGGGTGATTCGTTGAGTGAAGTGGCCATTGCATGAACGAGGCATCGCCCCATGATCCGAAGCCGCCTTCACCCGATGCCCTGCCAGGCAATAGGCTACGCGAACCGGCAGTAGCGGAATCCACAAGCCGCGCCCTGGTGCGGGTTTCGCAGCCCGATCTGCTGCGCCACGCCCAATTGGAAAAATCGCGTGGTCGCCTGTTGCTGGCGGCTTTTGGCTTTTTGGTGCTGTTTGGCGCGGTCGCGGTGAAGCTTTCTCTTGCAACCGTCTTTGATCCCGCCGAACCCAAGCGCGCCGCGATTCTCTCCCGCCCGCCAGCGCCGCCGGTGGAAACGCCCGTCTCACGCGCGGCGGTGACGGATCGCAATGGCGAAGTGCTGGCGGTGTCACTGCCGCTGACGGCGCTGTATGCCAATCCGCGCCAGATTGATGATCCGACTGAGGCTGCCGACAAGCTCCGCCGTGTGTTGCCGCAGCTTGATCGTGAGAGGCTGATCGCGCGGCTCACCGGCGAACGCCAATTCGCCTATGTCGCCCGCGCGTTGACGCCGCGCGAAATGCAGGCGGTGAATAATCTTGGCATTCCTGGCTTGTATTTTGAGGATGCGGAGCGTCGCTTCTTCCCGCAAGGCCGCACAGCAGCGCATATCATCGGTGGTGTGGATGTGGACGGCAATGGCATTGCGGGGGTCGAGAAATATTTCGACGAGAGGCTGCGCACATTGCGCCGCGAAACACTGCGCCTTTCCCTTGATATTCGCGTGCAATTGGCGTTGCGCGATGCCGTGCAGCACGCGATTACGGATTTCAACGGTATTGGCGGCGCTGGCGTAGTGATGGATGTGCACACGGGCGAAGTTCTCGCCATGGTGAGCCTTCCCGATTACGATGCAAATGATGTTGGTGGTGCCACCACCGATCAGCGCTTCAATCGCGTGACGGTCGGTGTTTATGAACCGGGATCAACCTTCAAGCTGTTGACCGCCGCCATGGCGCTCGATCTCGGCACGGTGCAGACCTGGGGCGGTTATGACGCATCGCGCCCCATTCGCGTCGGGCGGCATGAGATCAATGATTATCGCGGCAAGAATCGCTGGCTCGCCCTGCCGGAGATCATGGCCTATTCGTCCAATTTGGCATCGGCGCATATGGCGGCGGCGGTGGGGCCGGCGCGGCACCGTGAATTCATGCAGCGCATGGGCATGACATCGCGCCTGAGCATCGAGATTCCGGAAACAGCGCAGCCCTTGGTGCCCGGGCAAAAGACCTGGCGCGAATTGAACACCATGACCATTGGTTTTGGTCACGGCATTTCCGTGACACCTTTGCATGTCGCAACGGCAGGCGCGACCTTGGTGAATGGTGGCATTCTGCGCCAGCCGACCATCCTGGCGCAGCCGCCCGGCGCGGAACGCGAAGGGGTGCGCGTGCTTGAACCACGCACATCAGAAACCTTGCGGCGGCTGATGCGTCTGGTCGTGACCGATGGGTCTGGCAAGGGCGCCGAAGTGCCGGGCTATTTCGTCGGCGGCAAGACCGGCACGGCGCAAAAGACCGGGCCGCGCGGTGGCTATCTGGAAAACAAGCGCATCGCTGCCTTCATCGGCGCCTTTCCCATGCAGGCGCCGCGCTATTCCGTCTACGTGATGGTGGATGAACCCAAGCCAAATGCGCGCAGCCATGGTTTCGCAACGGCTGGCTGGGTGGCGGCGCCGGCGGCGAATATGGTGATTTCGCGCATCGCGCCCATCCTGGGCATGCTGCCGGAACCAGCGACACCCGAGATTCAACGCGCTATCGCAATGCCAATGAATGGACGCGGCGTGCCTGGCGCTGCGCCGCCGCCTGCAACACCGGCCGCCAATCGCCCGCCGACGCGGCAAACCACTGAATCGCCGCCGCGCGTCGCTGTCACCCAGCGCGAGGCTGCTCTTGCGCCTCGGTGATCTCATGCGCGGATGGGGTGGCGCTGAAGCCGATGCCGCGCTGGAGGTAACAGGCATCACCGCCGATAGCCGCGCGGTGCGCCCAGGCATGGTCTTTGCCGCTTTGCCAGGTATGCGCGCCGATGGGCGCGGCTTCATTGCTGATGCCGTGGCGCGTGGTGCCGCGGCGGTGCTGGCGCCAGAAGGTACTGCGTGGCCTGCTGAGGTATCAGCGCGACCCTTGATTACCACCCCCGATCCGCGCCGCGCCTTGGCGCTGATGGCGGCTGCGTTTTACGCCGCCCAGCCGGAATGCGTGGTCGCCATTACCGGCACTAATGGCAAGACGAGCAGCGTGGATTTTCTGCGCCAGATCTGGCGTGATGCCGGCCGGAAGGCCGCATCGCTCGGCACGCTCGGTCTGATTGCGGAAGGCGTGCCGCCGGGGCCATCGCTTACCACGCCTGATGCGGTGACGCTGCATGAAAACCTTGCGCGGCTGGCGCGTGATGGGGTGGCTGCGCTTGCCATGGAAGCATCCTCGCACGGGATAGATCAGCGTCGCTTGGATGGTGTGCGCCTGATGGCGGCGGGCTTTACCAACCTCACGCGCGATCATCTGGATTATCACGGCAGCATGACGGCCTATCGCGCGGCAAAGTTGCGGCTGTTTGATGCGCTGTTGCCGAAGGGCGCGCCTGCGATCGCCATGGCGGATATGGAAGCCGAGACTCTCACCGCGCTGCGTGAAATTGCCGCGCGGCGCGGGCTTGATCTGCGGCTGGTTGGGGCGGGTGGTGAGGCGCTGGCGCTGGAGACAGCACGGCCCTTGCCGGAAGGTCAGGAGCTTGTCTTCCGCATCGCGGGGGCGCGACACGAAATATTGCTGCCTTTACCTGGGCGCTTTCAGGCCGATAACGCCTTGCTGGCGCTGATGTTGGCGCTGGCAACAGGTGTTTCCGAAGACGCGGCGCTGGCCGCATTTGGCCGTTTGCAGGGTGTGCGCGGGCGCATGGAGCGCGCGGCGTTGCTGCCCAATGGTGCTGTGATTTATGTGGATTACGCGCATACGCCCGATGCGCTGACACGGCTTCTGGCCGCACTCCGCCCCCATGTCGCGGGGCGCTTGCATGTGGTCTTCGGCGCGGGCGGAGATCGCGACCCTGGCAAGCGCCCTTTGATGGGACGTGCAGCAGCCGAAGCAGCGGATCGTGTTTGGATCACGGATGATAATCCGCGCAGCGAAAACCCCGCCACCATCCGCGCCGCTGTCATGGCCGGTTGCCCAGGCGCGATTGATGCCGGTGCAAGAGAGGAAGCGATCGCTAAAGCCATGGGCGCGCTCGGCCCCGGCGATGTGCTGGCCGTTGCAGGCAAGGGGCATGAAACCGGCCAGGAAATTGCCGGAACGATTCACCCGTTTGATGATGTCGCCGTGGTCCGCAAGCTGGCGGGGCGCGCATCATGACGCCGCTTTGGACCAGCGTGGAATTGCGCACTGCCACGAATGGCACGCTTGCGGCGGATGTTGTCGTGACTGGCGTTTCGATTGACAGCCGCAGCATTGCACAGGGCGATATTTTCATAGCACTCCGCGATCAGCGCGATGGGCATGAGTTTGTCGCGGATGCACTCTCGCGTGGTGCGGTGATTGCGATGGTGGATCATACGCCACAAGGGGCGGTGGATACGACAAAGCTGCTCCGTGTGGCGGATACCCTCGCGGGCCTGACCGCGCTTGGTGCCGCAGGGCGCGCGCGCGCTGCCGCGCGTTTTGTGGGTGTCACGGGCAGTGTCGGCAAAACCACCACCAAGGAAATGCTGCGTGTGGCGCTGGGTGTCTTTGGTGCGACGCATGCCTCCGCCGCGTCCCACAATAATCATTGGGGCGTGCCGCTGACACTCGCGCGCCTGCCGCGCGATGCAGCTTTTGCCGTAATTGAAATGGGCATGAATAATCGGGGCGAAATCGCACCGCTGTCACGCCTTGCACAGCCTCATGTCGGCATTATCACCTCAATCGGCACGGCGCATATCGGCAATCTGGGCAGTCAGGCGGCGATTGCCGCGGAAAAGGGCGACATCATCGCCGGCATCGCACCCGGGGGCACCGCCATCCTGCCCGCCGATAGTGCGTTTCTGCCAGCAATGACCGCGCGCGCCCGCGATGCCGGGTTGCAGGTGATGACGCATGGGGAAGCCGAAGGCGCCGATGCCCGGCTGCTATCCTATCAGCCGTCAGCCGTAGGCGGCGATGCGGAAATCATGCTGGCCGGGCAGCAGCTGTCGCTCCGCCTTGGCACACCCGGTCGCCATGTCGCGCTGAATGCCTGCGCTGTTCTGGCTGCGGTCAAGGCGCTTGGCTTGGCACCCGATACCGCTGCGCATGCCCTTGCCGATTTCACCGCAGGTGCCGGCCGTGGCGCGTTGCGTCGCATCGCCGTTGCGGGTGGAGAAGCGTTGCTGATTGATGATAGCTACAATGCCTCGGTCGCCTCCGTGCGTGCCGGGCTTGCCGTATTGGCCGCGCAACCCGCAACGCGACGCATTTTTGCCTTTGGCGATATGCTGGAATTGGGCGCGGAAGGCCCGGCGCAGCACGCTGCCCTGGCCCAGGATGCTGAGAAGATCTGCGACCTGGTCTTCTGCTGCGGCCCGCTTTCGACGCATTTGTTTGCAGCCCTGCCGGCCACGCAGCGTGGTGGGCATTTTCAAGATTCAACCAGCCTTGTCCCCGCCTTGCGCGCCGCGCTCAAGCCCGGTGATGCGGTGCTGGTGAAGGGCTCACTCGGTTCGCGCATGGGCGTGATCATCAAGGCATTGACGGCAGGAGAGCAAGTTTCGTGATCTATAATCTTCTCCTGCCCTTTGTTGATGAATATGCGCTGGCCAATCTGGCGCGCTACCATACCTTTCGTGCCGGTGCTGCCTGCCTGACCGCGCTGCTGATCAGCCTGGTGTTCGGTTCTGCCATCATCAATTGGCTGCGCGGCTTTCAGCGCGGCGGACAGCCAATCCGCGAAGATGGTCCGGCGCGGCACATCATCGAAAAGAAAGGCACACCAACCATGGGCGGCGTGCTGATCCTGCTGGGTATGGTGGGGTCCACGCTGCTTTGGGCGGATTTGCGCAATGGCTTTGTTTGGGCCGTGCTGTTCATCACCTGCGGCTATGGGGCGCTAGGCTTTGCCGATGATTGGCTGAAGGTCACGAAGCGCAATACCAAAGGTGTATCGAGCCGGATGAAGCTGCTGGTGCAGGCAGGCTTGGGGCTTGTTGCGGCCATCTGGATCACCTGGCTGATGCCAGGCGCGCTCTCGGACAAGCTCGCTTTCCCGATCTTCAAGGAATTGCTGCTGCCGCTTGGCATTTTGTTTCCGCTATTGGCCGCGCTGGTGATGATGGGCGCTTCCAATGCGGTCAATCTGACCGATGGGTTGGATGGGCTCGCCATTGTGCCGGTGATGATCGCGGCGACGGTCTTTGCGCTGATTGCCTATCTGGTCGGCAATCGTGTTTTCGCCGATTATTTGCAACTGCATTACGTGCCCGGCACGGGTGAGCTTGCGGTGTTTTGCGCGGCCTTGGTGGGGGCCGCACTTGGCTTCCTGTGGTTCAACGCGCCGCCTGCCGCAGTATTCATGGGGGATACCGGGTCGCTTTCACTCGGCGGTGCTTTGGGCGGGCTTGCGGTTGCGACCAAGCACGAAATCGTGCTTGCCATTGTGGGCGGGCTTTTCGTGGTAGAAACCGTATCCGTCATCATCCAGGTGTTCTGGTTCAAGCGCACGGGCCGCCGCGTCTTCCTGATGGCGCCGCTGCATCACCACTTTGAGAAAAAAGGTTGGGCCGAGCCCACTATCGTCATTCGCTTTTGGATCATTGCGATGATCCTGGCCCTTGTCGGGCTTTCGACGCTGAAAATCAGATGACAGCGCCAAGCCCCCCTTTCACCCCCTTCCCCGGTGCGCGCATTGCCGTGGTCGGGCTCGGCCGCGCTGGGCTGCCGGCGGCACGACGCCTCGCTGCCTGGGGCGCCGAGGTCTCGGTCTGGGACGACAGGCCCGAGGCACGCGCCGCCGCCGAAGCCGCAGGGCTGACGGTGCAGGACCCCACTGCCGGCCCCTTCCGCGCTGATGCGCTGCTGCTTTCACCGGGCATCCCGCACCATTTGCCCACCCCCCATCCGGCGGCCCGCGCAGCGGCGGCGGCGGGCGCGCCGATCCTTTGTGACGTGGAATTTCTCTACCGCGCGGTACTGGCCAGCCATTCCAAGGCGCGCTTCGTCGGCGTGACGGGCACCAACGGCAAATCCACCACCACCGCGCTGATCCACCATATCTTGCAGGGGGCGGGCATGGCCTGCGCGGTGGGTGGGAATCTGGGCCCCGCAGCACTCGATCTCAATATCTTGGGGTCCGAGGGCGTCTATACCCTCGAAATGTCGTCTTACATGTTGGAGCGAATCGCAACACTGCGCTTCAACGTAGCTGTCATGCTGAACCTCAGCCCCGATCACCTGGACCGCCATGGGAACATGGCCGGCTATGCCGCTGCGAAGGCACGAATCTTCGCGCGCCAAGGGGCTGGCGATGTCGCGGTGCTGGGCCAGGACGATGCCATGACGGCGCAAATGGGTGCCGGTTTGGCGGCGCGGTTGGTGCCGATCTCGGGCAGCGCGCCCCAGCCTGGCGGGGTTTGGGCCGAAGGGCGCTCACTGCGCGATGATAGCGGGCCGATCCTTGATCTGGCCGAAGCGGCAGCGCTGCCCGGTGCGCATAACGCACAGAATGCGGCGGCGGCGGCGGCGGCGTGCATGGCGCTTGGCGTTGCGCGGGTGGATATCGCGCGCGGCATTGCCAGCTACCCCGGCCTGCCGCATCGGCAGGAAATCGTCGCCGAGTCCAAGGGCGTTGTCTTCGTCAATGACAGCAAGGCGACCAATGCCGATAGCGCTGCCCGCGCGCTGGCTTCCTATGATCGCGTGGTGTGGATTGCGGGCGGGATTGCGAAGGAAGGCGGTATTGCACCGCTGGCGCCGTTGTTTCCGCGTATCGCCAAGGCGTTTCTGATCGGGCGCGATGCGCCGGCCATGGCAGCGACCTTGCGCGAAGCCGGTGTGGCGCATGAAATTATCGGCAGCCTGGAAGCGGCAGTGCCGGCGGCGGCACAAGCGGCCTTTGCCGGTGCGGCGCCGGTCGTGCTGCTTTCGCCGGCAGCGGCTTCCTTTGACCAGTTCAGCGGCTTTGATGCGCGCGGCGATCGTTTTCGTGATCTGGCGCGCGCGCTGGTCGCGGGACAGCAGAGGAGAGCAAGCTGATGGCACTCTCCCGCGCGGATAATTCCATTCTTGGGCGCTGGTGGTGGACAGTGGATCGCTGGACGCTCGCCGCACTCATGGTGCTGATTGCCTTTGGCTATGTGATGATGCTGGCGGCATCGCCCGCGGTGGCCGAGCGTATTGGCGCGTCATCGCGCCATATGTTTTTTCTGAAGCAGGTTTTTTATCTGGGCCTGGCGGCAGCGGTGATGGTGGTGGTTTCGCTGCTTTCGCCACGTGGTGTGCGCCGCTTTGCCTTGCTTGGTTGCGCCGGGGCCTTGGTGCTGACGGCAGCAACGCTGGTGGTGGGCGTTGAAATCAAGGGCGCACGGCGCTGGCTGCCGATCCCTGGACTTTCCTTGCAGCCATCGGAATTTCTGAAGCCCTTCTTCGCTGTGGTGGCCGCTTGGTTGATCGCGGAGGGCATGGCGCCCGGTTCGCGCGTCTGGGGACGCGCCATCGCGATTGGCCTGTTTGCAGTGATCGCCGTGATCATGAAAAGCCAGCCCGATATCGGCATGCTGCTGGTCATGACCGCTGTGCTATTCGCGCAATTCGTGGTCGCTGGCTTGAATTTTTTTATTGTCGGTGGCCTTGCCGTGCTGGGCGCTGGGGTTGGTGTTCTCGCCTATTTGTTGTTTCCGCATGTGCAATCCCGCGTGCATCGCTTTCTGGATCCGAATTCGGGCGATTCCTATCAGGTGAGTGTCGCCATGGAAGCCTTCGCCAATGGCGGGCTTTTGGGGCGCGGGCCGGGTGAAGGACGCGTGAAGAATGTGCTGCCGGATGCGCATGCCGATTTCGTCTTTGCCGTCGCTGGCGAGGAATTCGGCATGGTGGTGTGCCTGGTCATCCTGGCGCTTTTCGCCTTTGTCGTGCTGCGCGGTCTGATGCGACTTTTGGCGGAGACTGATTTCTTCGTGGTGCTCGCCGCGACCGGCTTGCTGACGCAATTCGGCTTGCAGGCTTTCGTGAATATGGCATCCACGCTGCATCTGATCCCGACCAAGGGCATGACGCTGCCTTTCGTTTCCTATGGCGGGTCTTCCGTGCTCGCCATCGCGCTTGGCATGGGGATGTTGTTGGCCCTCACGCGCAAGCGCATTGGTGAACGCGCCGCCAGCACTGGCTTGCCAAGCGGTGCGCTGGCCGCGGGTGGCGCGCGGTGAGGGGCCCCATGGTACAGCCCATCATCATCGCCGCAGGCGGCACGGGCGGGCATCTTTTCCCCGCCGAGGCTTTGGCGGCAGAGCTGATCCGCCGTGGCGAACGTGTGGCCTTGATGACCGATGCGCGATCGGCGGCTTATGACAGCCCGGTTTTTGCGAATGCCGAACGTTTTGTGCTGCAAGGGTCAGGCCTTTCCGGGCGTGGCTTGCGGCAAGCGCTGCGTGGTGCCTCGGCGCTGTTCATGGGCACGCTTGAGGCGCGCCGGCATATCCGTGATTTGTCGCCGAGTGCCATTGTTGGCTTCGGCGGCTATCCTTCCTTCCCGCCCTTGGCTGCGGCGCGGCTGATGCGTGCATCGCGTCGTCCTGCGCTGATCCTGCATGAACAAAATGCCGTGCTGGGCCGCGCCAATCGGCTGATGGCGCGTGGCGCTGATTTGCTGGCACTTTCCTATGCCGATACGGCGAAGGTGCCGGCGGGCACCACAAGCGCTGTTGTCGGTAATCCGGTGCGGCCTGCACTCGCAGCCTTGGCGGGGCAGCCTTATCCGCTGCCGGCAGAAGCTGCGGCGTTGCGTGTGTTGGTGCTGGGTGGATCGCTCGGTGCGCGGATTTTTGCCGATGTGGTGCCGGCAGCGATCAGCGCCTTGCCGGAAGCCTTGCGCGCCCGACTTTTGGTGACGCAGCAATGCCGTGCGGAGGATTTGGCGCGCACGCGCAGCGCCTATGAAGCCGCAGGCGTGCCTGCTGATTTGGCGCCGTTCTTTCCTGATGTGGCCGGGCGGCTCGCTACCGCGCATCTGGTGATTGGTCGCGCGGGCGCTTCAACCGTGGCTGAGATTGCCTGCGCTGGCCGGCCTTCCATTCTGGTGCCACTGCCATCCGCGATTGATGACCATCAAACCGCGAATGCACGCGCCTTGGCGGCGGCAGATGCGGCGAAGGTGTTCACGCAGGCCAATTTCACACCGCAAGCGCTGACAGATGCCTTGGCGTCTTTCCTGAATTTCCCGGCGCGCATGGCTTCCGCTGCCGCGGCTGCCGCGGCCTTGGCGCGGCCCCATGCGGCGCGAGAGCTCGCGGATCGTGTCATGGCGCTGGCGCGGCGCAATCTGGTGGGGGCTGCCTGATGCGTGCGCTCCCCATCACCATTGGCGCCATTCACTTTGTCGGCATTGGCGGCATTGGCATGTCCGGCATTGCAGAGGTGCTGCACACACTGGGCTACCAGGTGCAGGGCAGCGATATTTCGGAAGGCGCCAATGTGGCGCGGCTGCGCGCTGCTGGCATTCCAGTGATGATCGGCCATGACGCGGCCAATCTGGGCAATGCGCAGGTGCTGGTGGTGTCCACCGCCGTCAAGCGCGACAATCCGGAAGTGGCGGCAGCGCGGCAGCGCCTGATCCCCATTGTGCGCCGCGCGGAAATGCTGGCCGAGCTCATGCGCCTCAAATGGTCCATCGCCATTGGTGGCACGCATGGCAAGACGACCACGACAAGCCTGGTTGCTGCTGTGTTGGAAGCGGCTCGGCTTGATCCCACTGTGATCAATGGCGGCATCATCAATGCCTATGGCACCAATACGCGCATGGGCAGCGGTGAATGGATGGTGGTGGAAGCCGATGAAAGCGACGGATCCTTCCTGAAACTCCCTGCCGTTGTTGCTGTGGTCACGAATATGGACCCGGAACATCTGGACCATTGGGGCACGGAAGATGCGATGAAGGAAGGCTACGCCCAATTCGTCGGCAATATTCCCTTCTACGGTTTCGCGGTCCTCTGCATTGATCATCCCGAAGTGCAGGCAATGATCCCGCGCCTTTCGGATCGGCGCATCGTCACTTACGGCTTTTCGCCACAAGCCGATGTGCGCGCGGATCGTGTGATCACGGACCGTATGGGTGCCACTTTTGAAGTGACCGTGACGGATCGGCTGAGTGGGCGCGTGCGAAATATGAAGCCCTTTCGCCTGCCCATGCTGGGTCAGCATAATGTGCAGAATGCGCTGGCGGCCGTTGCCATCGCGGCTGAGATGGGCGTGGATGAAACAACAATTCGGACCGCGCTTGCCGGCTTCAAGGGTGTGAAGCGACGCTTTACGCGCACCGGTGAAGCAGGTGGCGTCACGGTAATTGATGATTACGGCCATCATCCGGTGGAAATCGCTGCCGTGCTCAAGGCTGCGCGGCAGGCCGGCGCGCGTGATGTGATTGCAGTGGTGCAGCCGCATCGCTACACGCGGCTTGCATCCCTGTTCGAGGAATTCTGCGCCTGCATGAATGATGCAGGCACGGTGATTGTTGCCGATGTCTATGCCGCTGGCGAGGCGCCGATGGAAGGCGTGGACAAGGATGCGCTGGTGGAGGGGCTTCGCGCGCGCGGGCATCGTTCCGTGGTGCCGCTGCCCGGCCCCGATAGCCTGGCTGAGATGATCCACGCCATTGCGCGACCAGGCGATTATGTTGTCTGCCTGGGTGCCGGCAGCATCACCAATTGGGCGCATGCTTTGCCCGCGCAATTGACGGAGTTGCAGGCGCGCGCGCGGGGGCGGCTGGCGGGGGCGATGAAATGATGCCTCAGCCCATCAGCCAGGCCGTGCTGCCCCCCTTACGTGGTCGCGTGGAACGCAATGCGCCACTTGGCCCCGCGACATGGTTTCGCGTGGGTGGCGCAGCGGATGTGCTGGTGCGGCCCGCCGATCTGGATGATCTGTTGTTGCTGCTGCGCGACATGCCGGCGGATATGCCGCTGACAGTATTGGGTGCCGCTTCCAACCTGATTATTCGTGATGGTGGCATTGCAGGTGTGGTGCTGCGGCTTGCGCGTGGTTTCGGTGATGTGGTGGTGGATGCTGATGGCATCATTGCCGGCGCCGCTGCGCTTGATGTGACTGTGGCGGAAACCGCTGCCGCTGCGGGGCTTGGTGGGCTTGAGTTTCTGGTCGGTATTCCAGGCAGTATCGGCGGCGCGGTTGCTATGAATGCCGGCGCTTATGGCGTTGAGATCAAGGATATTCTGGATTGGGCGGAAATCGCGACACCTGAAGGTTTGTTGCGCATGGAAGCGGCTGCGCTGCATTTCGCCTATCGTCACGCGCAACTACCAAAGCGCGGCGTTGTGGTGCGCGCCAGGCTGCGCGCCATGCCGGGTGACAAGGCGGCGATTGCCGGGCGGCTTCATGAAATTCGCACCGCGCGGGAGGCAACGCAGCCCGTACGCGCGCGCACCGGTGGCTCCACCTTCAAGAATCCCCCTGGTGAGCGCAAGGCCTGGGAATTGATTGATGCCGCCGGCTGCCGGGGGCTCACGCGCGGTGCGGCGCAGGTCAGCGAAAAACACTGCAATTTCCTGCTAAATCTTGGTGGCGCTTCTGCCGCCGATATTGAAGCGCTGGGTGAGGAAGTGCGCGCGCGTGTGCTGACGCATTCCGGCATTGCGCTGGAATGGGAAATCCGCCGCATCGGAAGGGCGCGGCCATGAAGAAGCGCGTCACCGTTCTCTATGGTGGGCGTTCCGCAGAACGCGAGGTTTCCCTTTCTTCCGGGCGCCAGGTGATTGCCGCTTTGCAGGAAGCGGGTTTTGCGGTGTCACCGATTGATGTTGGCGATGATCTGGCCGCCGTGATCCAGGCGTTGAGCGATCCGCGCCCCGATGTTGTCTTCAATGCGCTGCATGGGCGCTTTGGTGAGGATGGCTGCATTCAGGGTGTGCTGGATTGGCTTGGCCTTCCCTATACGCATTCTGGTCTGCGTGCCTCGGCGCTTGCGATGGATAAGGCGGCTGCGAAAGCGGTGTTTCGTGCAGCTGGCCTGCCGGTTGCAGAAGATCGCGTGGTGACGCGCGCTGAATTGGAAGCGGCTGACCCGCTGCCGCGTCCCTTTGTCGTGAAGCCTGTCAATGAGGGGTCTTCTGTCGGCGTCACCATTTTGCAGGAAGGTGACAATCGCCGCGCTGACATTGCGCGTGGGTGGACGCATGGCGATGCCATCATGGTCGAACGCTTCATCCCCGGTCGCGAATTGACCGTGGGCGTGATGGGGGATCGCGCGCTGGCGGTGACGGATATCCTTGCCGATGCCGGGCAATTCTATGATTACGAAAGCAAATATGCCGCTGGTGGTTCGCGCCACATCCTACCCGCACGCATGGCGCCCGAGGCTTATGCGCAGGCGATGGATATCGCCTTGCGCGCGCATCACGCACTTGGCTGCCGCGGTGCCTCACGCACCGACCTTCGTTATGATGACACGCAAGGTGAGCCTGGCCGACTGATTCTGCTGGAAGTGAATACGCAACCCGGCCTGACGCCAACATCGCTGCTGCCGGAACAGGCGGCGCATTGTGGCATGTCCTTCCCTGCGCTCTGCGCCTGGATGGTGGAGCAAGCCCGCCATGGCGCGTGAACGCTTGGTCACCACCTCAACGCGCAAGAAGAAGGAGCAAGGGCGGCCTTCGGCGCTCCGCATCGCGCTCCGTCGGTCGCGTCGTTTTGCGCGGCCCGCGCTTTATGGCGTGCTGATCCTTTGCGGCTTTGGCGCCATTGCCTACGGCATCGCGATGGTGGACCCCGCAGGTCAGGCACGGCGCATGCTGGATCAGGTCACCATGATCGGGCCGGATCGTAGCATGACCGTGCAGGCGGTGATCGTGGATGGGCGGCAGAACACGCCGCTACCACTGATCCGCGAAGCCCTTGGCGTCTCGCGCGGCGATTCGATGCTTGAATTCTCGCCAGAGGCTGCAAGGCAAAGACTAGAATCAATTCCCTGGGTAGCGCGTGCCCATGTGGAACGCCATTTGCCCGGCACCATTGTGCTGCGCCTGGAAGAACGCCGTCCCTTCGCCATTTGGCAGAATCAGGGCCGCTTCGTGATTGTGGACCGCGAAGGCAAGACGGTGGCGACTGATGGGCTTGATCAATTCGGCCCGCTGCCGCTGATTGTTGGCCCCGGCGCGGATCGTGCTGCCGCACAGCTTTATGATCTGTTGGCGGCGGAGGCTGCGGTCGCGGAACGCGTGCAGGCCATGGTGCGCATCGGCGAAAGGCGCTGGAATCTCCGGTTGCATAGCGGCACCGATGTGCTTTTGCCTGAAGCTGCTGAAGGCGCTGCCATCAAGCGCCTGGCAGAATTGCAGCAGGAGGCGAAGCTTTTGGATCGGCCCTTGGCGGCGATTGATCTTCGTCTGCCGGATCGGCTGGTGGTGCGCACCAATCGTGAAACACCCGAAAATCAGCCAGCACGCCCAGTCGCGCGAAGGGAACGCGGATGAATCAGCTCACCCGCCTGCCTGGCGCTTTTGAACCTGCAACCGCCCCGCCGCGTCGTCGCCGTCAGGCGCGCAGTGGTGTTTTTGGCGTGCTTGATATCGGGTCCACGAAAGTGGTCTGCCTGATTGCGCGCATTGAAAGTGATGGCAGCCCGCGTGTGCTGGGCTTTGGCTGGCAGCGCGGGCGTGGTGTGAAGGGCGGATCCATTGTGGATCTGGAAGAAGCGGAACGCGCCATTCGTGCTGCGGTTGGTCAGGCGGAAGAAATGGCCGACACAAGGCTTTCCGGTGCCATCGTCAATCTTTCCTGTGGCCAGCCCGATAGTCGGCAACTGCACCTGCAATGGGATATTGGTGGCCGCGCGGTAACCGAAGCCGATCTGCGCGCCATTTTGCACGATGGGCGCCGTCGCACCGCCGAAGAAGGCCGCGAAACCGTACACGCGATCCCGCTTGGCTTTACGGTGGATGCGACGCCAGGCGCTGATGATCCGCGCGGCATGATCTGTGATGTGCTGGGGGCGCGGCTGCATATGGTCTCGGCCGCTGAGGCATCGCTCCGCAATCTTGGTGCCTGCCTGATGCGGTGTGATTTGGAAGTTGAGGAACTTGTCTCCGCCCCGCTGGCCGCCGGACTTGCGACCTTGGTAGAAGATGAAAAGCAGCTTGGCGCCACGGTGATTGATATGGGCGGCGGCACCACAAGCCTTGCCGTCTTCAGCGAAGGGCATCTGGTACATACCGCGCAAATTCCGGTGGGCGGCGGGCAGGTGACGAATGATCTCGCGACCATCCTGTCCACGCCGGTTGCGCATGCCGAACGGATGAAGACGCTGCATGGCGCGGTGCATGGCGGCGCGGATGATGAACGCGAATATCTGCCCGTGCCGCTATTGGGCGAAGATGAACATCACATCGCGCGCATTCCGCGCGCCATGGTGGTTGGCATCATCAAGCCACGGCTTGAAGAAACCTTCGAATTGCTCAAGGACAAGCTGGATCAGAGCGGGCTTGGCAAGGAAGGTGGTGCGCGCGTGGTGCTGACCGGCGGTGCTTCGCAGCTTGTCGGCGTGCGCGAAATGGCCGCGCGCATCCTGGACCGCCAGGTGCGCCTTGGCCGCCCGCAAGCCTTGCGTGGCCTTGCCGAAGCGGCCTCCGGCCCCGCCTTTGCCGGTGCGGTCGGGCTTTTGATGTGGGGCGCCGGTGAAGGTCGCCCCGTTCTGGATATCGCGCCAGGCCCCGTGAAGGCCGGCGGCGCGTTTCGCCGTTTGATTCATTGGCTGAAGGATCGTGTGTGATGCGCGCATCTTTCGCCGCCCCTGCCAACCCAAGCTGCCCATCAATGCGTGAGGAGGAAACTCAATGACCCTGAACCTGACGATTCCGCAAAATCAACATACGGATTTCACGCCGCGGATTACGGTGGTGGGCGTTGGCGGCGGTGGCACCAATGCCGTCAACAACATGATTTCCATGGGCCTGGATGGCGTGGAATTTCTGGTGGCGAATACGGACGCGCAATCGCTGATCCATTCCCGCGCTGATCGGCGCGTGCAGCTTGGCCCGCACCTCACGCAGGGCCTTGGCGCCGGCGCAAAGCCTGAAATTGGCCGCGCTGCGGCAGAAGAAGCGACCGAGGAATTGGCCCGCCATATTGAAGGCGTGCACATGATTTTCATCACCGCCGGCATGGGTGGCGGCACCGGCACGGGGGCAGCGCCGGTGATTGCGCGCATGGCGCGTGAACGTGGCATCCTGACGGTTGGCGTGGTGACCAAGCCTTTTGATTTTGAAGGGCCGAAGCGGCGCAAATCCGCCGATCAGGGGATCGAGGAATTGCAGCAATTCGTGGATACGCTGATCATTATCCCGAACCAGAATCTCTTCCGTTTGGCGAATGAACGCACCACCTTCCAGGAAGCGTTCAAGATGGCGGATAATGTGCTTTACATGGGCGTGCGTGGTGTGACGGATTTGATGGTCAATCCCGGCATGGTCAATCTGGATTTTGCCGATATCCGCACTGTCATGGCGGAAATGGGCAAGGCCATGATGGGCACGGGTGAGGCGGAAGGCGAAGACCGCGCCCGCCGTGCGGCGGAATCCGCGATCAGCAATCCGCTGCTGGAAGATATCTCCATGCGCGGTGCCAAGGGTGTGCTGATCAACATCACCGGCGGCTATGACATGACGCTGTTTGAAGTGGATGGCGCGGCCAATCGCATCCGTGAAGAAGTGGATGAGGATGCGAATATCATCTTCGGCACCTCGGTTGACGAATCCATGAATGGTCGCGTGCGTGTTTCCGTGGTGGCAACCGGTATTGATGCAGCCCAGTTCAGAGAAGCAGAAAAGCCGAAGCTGGTCGCGATGGGTGGCGGTGCGGCCCAGCCGGTGAATGCTGTCGCGAACCAGACGATTGGTGCAGCACCAGCCGGGGGGCCTGGTTTGCCCTTCATGCGTCGTGCTGCGCAGGCCGCGCCGGCGATGCGCCCGGCCATTGTGGAAGCAGCGCCGGCCATTGAACTGGAACCAGTTGCGGAACCGCCAGTGATGCTGGCGCCGGCACCGGCGCCCGTGCAGGAAGCGCCGCAGCTTCGTGTGCCGGTCAGCGAACCGGTTGAACCGCAAATGGCACCAGATGCGCCGCGGTCTGCCGGGCTACGCGGGCTTTTCGGCAAGGTTACCGGCATGGGCGGCATGATGAAGCGCAACCTACCGCCGCAGGCTGAACCGCAAAGCTTCGCGCACGAAAGTGTGCCCACCGCGCGGATGGAACCAATGGCCGCGCCAGCGCCACGGGTAGAGACCCCGCGACCCGCGCAGCAGGATGAAATGAGCCTGGAAATTCCTGCTTTCCTGCGCCGTCAGCGGAGCTAGCGCGGGATGACCGTTTGATTGAATCGAATTGGATTCACGTGGGCGTGATTTTCTGATTCAAGCTGCTGGCTGGTTTGGAAGGCCAGCAGCGATGACCAGACCCTATTCGATGGATTTGAGGGAGCGCGCGATAGCGCGTGTTGTGACCGGGGAGAGAGTTCGGACAGTTGCTGACGGGTGAACTGCGTGACTGGCTGCTGGATCGAACCAAGGCTGAATTCACCCTGCGGGGGCTGGTGGCCGAGCTGGGCGTAAAGGTGGACTATGTTCAGGTCTGGCGCTTCGGTCACGCCGAGGGTCTGAGCTTCAAAAAAAGCATTCTTCCCGCCGAGCAACTGCGGCCAAAGATCACCCGGCGTCGCGAGCAGTTGAAGAAGTTCCAGGGACGAGCTGATCCCCGCCGCCTGGTCTTCGTCGACGAGACCTGGGCCAAGACCAACATGGCACCCTTGCGAGGCTGGGCTCCAGTCGGACAGCGGCTCCATGCCAAGGTGCCCTACGGCCACTGGAAAACGATGACCTTCATCGCAACCCTCCGCTGCGACCGGATCGATGCGCCCTTCGTGTTCGATCAGTCGATCAACGCCGCCAGCTTCACCGCATGGGTCGAAGAACATCTCTGCCCGACGCTCGTGTCCGGAGACATCGTCGTCATGGACAATCTCGCCAGCCACAAGAAACCTGCCGTTCGCGCTGCGATCAGGGCCAGAGGTGCCAGGCTGCTGTTCCTGCCGCCCTACAGCCCCGACCTCAATCCGATTGAGCAAGTCTTTGCCAAGCTCAAGCACCTCCTGCGAATGGCGGCAGAACGATCCGTCGAAACAACATGGCGCCGCATCGATGCATTGCTCAATGCATTCCCGCCACATGAATGCGCCAATTACCTCAGAAACTCAGGCTATGGTGCAGCGTAACGTCATCAAACTCTGATGGTGAGCAGGGCCGGCATGTAAAGCCCCTACCGGACCTGTTGGCGTCCGCCCCGGATGGAGGGCTTACCTTTCCAATTGCCCGATTGCCTGGCGATGGGGCCAAGCCTGGTAAGATTTTGTTAGTCGCATTTTCCGAGGCACCAGGTGATTCCACTTGGCTTGAAAATGCTTCAGGCAGGCGGCGGCAGGCGCTTGCCGGTTTCAGCATCAAAGACATGCAAATGTTCGCTGCGCGGTGCGATTTCCAGCACGGCGGCTGAAGGCGGCGCGCCGGGCAGCCGCAAGGCCATGGTTTCACCCGATGCCAGCCTGCCATGCACCACGCTTTCGGAGCCCAGCGGTTCAATCAAATCGGTCGTGAGGCGGAGTGGCCCAGGTAGGCTGATATGTTCCGGGCGAATGCCAAGTGTCACTTTCTGCCCCGGCTGCGCGGCAAATTGGCCAGGTGGCAGGGCGATGACATTGCCATCCGAAAGCGTGGCCCCCTTGCCATCTTCCGTAATGGTGGCAGGCAGGAAATTCATCGCCGGGCTGCCGATGAAGCCCGCGACATAGGTATCCGCAGGGCGTTCAAAAATCTCCATGGGGGAGGCGATTTGCGCCGCGCGGCCTTCATGCATGACGACAAGCCTATCGCCCAAGGTCATCGCCTCTACCTGGTCATGCGTGACGAAAAGGCTGGTGACGCCAAGCCGGCGTTGCAGGCGCTTGATTTCCGCGCGCATGGCAACGCGGAGCTTCGCATCCAGGTTGGAAAGCGGCTCATCGAACAGGAATAGCTTCGGTTCGCGCACAATGGCGCGGCCCATGGCGACGCGCTGGCGCTGGCCGCCGGAAAGCTCCCGTGGGCGGCGATCCAGCAAAGCGGAAAGACCGAGCAATTCGGCGGCTTCGCCTACGCGGCGCTTGATATCATCCTTGGCAAGGCCACGAATGCGCAGCCCATAGGCCATATTGTCGAAGACGCGCATATGCGGATAAAGCGCGTAATTCTGGAACACCATGGCAATATCGCGCGCGGCTGGCTCAAGCGCGGTCACGTCCCGATCATCAATCAGCACCGTGCCACCCGTCGCGCGTTCCAGCCCTGCCACGATACGAAGCAAGGTTGATTTGCCGCAGCCGGATGCGCCGACAATGACAATCATCTCCCCATTTTGCACGGTCAGATCAATGCCATGCAGCACGCGCACCGCGCCGAAATTCTTCACAATGCCGGAAAGTTTCAGTTCAGCCATGGGGGTTTCTCATTTCTCGGTCTCGACCAATCCCTTGACGAACCAGCGCTGCATCAGGATCACAATGGCAACGGGCGGCAGCAAAGCGAGCACTGTGGTCGCCATGACCAGATGCCATTCCGTATCACCCTGGGAGCCCAGCATTTTCACAATGCCGATCATGATGGTTTCCACATCGGTGGAGGTCGTCACCAGCAAAGGCCAAAGATATTGGTTCCAGCCATAGACAAACAGAATAACGAAAAGCGCGGCGATATTCGTGGCCGATAGCGGCAGCACCACATCCTTGAAAAAGCGAATAGGGCCTGCGCCATCCATCTTGGCGGCTTCCACCAACTCATCCGGGATGGTCAGGAAGAATTGGCGGAACAGCAAGGTCGCCGTGGCAGACGCGATCAGCGGCACGATCAAGCCAGCATAGGTATTCACCAGGCCAAGGTCGGAGACCACCTGGAAGGTCGGGAAAATCCGCACCTCAACGGGTAGCATCAGCGTGATGAAAATTGCCCAGAAGAACAGCATGCGTCCGGGGAAGGAAAAGAAGGCAACCGCATAGGCCGAGATGATGGAAATCGCGATCTTACCGAAGGTAATCAGCAGCGCCATGATGGCGCTATTGAACATCATGGTCGAAACCGGCACGCCGGCGCGCTGCTTGTTCCCTTGGCTCCAGACGGCGCTGTAATTGGCGGCGGCCTCCGCGCCCGGCAGCAGAGGCACATCGCCGCGCCCGATGGTGCCGGCATCATGGGTGGATCCCATCAGCACAATCCAGATGGGCAGCGCGAAAAGCAGCACGCCGAGTACCAGGATGATATGCGTCAGCATATCGGCGCGGCGGTTGCTGCCGGCCATGCCCATGGGGGCCGCGATGCTGTTGCGCGCTTCCGCCATCAGTAATGCACCTTGCGTTCAATGAAGCGGAATTGCACCAGCGTCAGCGCCATCACCGCAATCATCAGCACCACCGATTGCGCGGAGGATGAGCCGATATCCAGATTGACGCGCCCATCAATATAGGCGCGGTAGATCAGGGTTTGCGTGGCATTGCCCGGCCCGCCCTTGGTCAGCGCGTCAATAATGCCGAAGGTGTCGAAGAAGGCATAGGTGATGTTGATCACCAGCAGGAAGAAGGTGGTGGGCGACAGCAGCGGGAAAATCACCGTGCGAAAGCGATGCATGGGCGAAGCGCCATCAATGGCGGCGGCTTCCAGCACGCTACGCGGGATGGATTGCAGCCCGGCCAGGAAGAACAGGAAATTATAGGAAACCTGTTTCCAGGCAGCAGCAAGTACCACCACCAGCATGGCCTGATTGCCATTCAGCGTATAATTCCAGGCAATACCTGCCGCCTTCAGCGCGCGACCAATCAGCCCAATGTCAGGATGGAACAGGAAAATATAGAGAATGGCGGCAATGGCTGGCGCCACCGCATAAGGCCAGATCAGCAGCGTGCGATAGCCATCCTTGCCGCGAATATGCCGATCCGCCAGCACCGCCAGGCCAAGCGCGAAACCCATGGCGAGCACGGTGACGGAGACTGAGAAGATCACCGTATTGAGGATGACCTGATGATAGAGCGGATCAGCGAATAGGTCCGTGAAATTCTCAAACCAGACGAATTGCTTGGAAATGCCAAAGGCGTCCTGACGGATGAAGGAATACCAGACCGCTTCCCCCGCCGGCCAGAAGAAAAAGACAAAGGTGATGGCAAGCTGCGGCGCCAGCAGCAGATAGGGCAGCAGCTTATTGTTGAAAATCGCCTTGCGCTGCATGGGGCCTCAACTGAGCATTTTCAAGCCAAGTGTATAACTTGGCGACTCGGAAAATGCGATCAAACACATGACAAGAAGGGGGGCCGCCCTGAAGGCGGCCCCGATACGCGATCAACGACGATTGGCACGCTCAAAATTGCGCAGCACCACATCGGCGCGGCGATTGGCGTTGCCCAGCAGGGTTTCGGCATTCTGCTGGCCCTGGAAGCCGCGTTCCAGCTCTTCCTGGATGATATTGCGGATTTCCACAAAACCACCCAGGCGGAAGCCCTGGCTATTCGGCGTCGGTTCCGCGCGGGAAAGCTGGATGATGGCGGCATCGGCGCCAGGGTTCTGGGTATAGAAGCCCTCAGCGCGTGAAGCCTCATAAGCCGCCAGCGTCAGCGGCACGTAACCTGTCACATGGTGCCACCACTTATCCTGCTCAACTTCGGAGATGAAGCGGTAGAATTCCGCCACACCACGATATTCTTCCGCCGTGCGGTTGCGCGCCGTGAGCGTCCAAAGGCTGGCGCCACCGATCACGCCATTGCGCGGGGCTTGCGTGACATCACCATGATAAGGCAGCACGATGGAAGCCCAGCGGAACTTCGCTTCGCGCTGCACCTGCGCGCGACCGGCCGAAGAATTGAAGGACATGGCGGCCTTGCCGGCTGGGAAGCTTGCGAAGCCATCACCATCGCGCCCGCCATAAACAAACGTCCCCTCACGCTGCATCTCAAGCAGCATATTGGTGTGCTTGGCGAAGATCGGCGCGCCAAGGTTCATTTGCGCATCCAGGCCTTCAAAGCCATTGGCCTTGGTGGCGAGGCCCACATCATGCAGGGATGACATTTGTTCAAACATCACCCAGGTCGGCCAGGCGGTGCTGATCGGGATTTCGGCGGCATTGGTCGCCTTGATCTTCTGCGCGGCAGCGCGAATCTCGGCCCAGGTCTTCGGCAGATCGGTCGTGGAAAGCCCGGCCTTTTCGAAGGCATCCAGATTGACCCACATGACCGCCGAGGATGAATTGTGCGGCATGGAAACCATGCGGCCTTGCGTGTCAGAATAATAGCCACGCACACCGGCCAGATAGCGCTTGGGATCAAGCGTAATGCCTGCTTCGCCAAGCAGTTCATGCGTCGGGCGGATGGCGGGGCCGGCGGCCATCATGGTGGCGGTGCCGACTTCAAACACCTGCGCGATATGGGGCGGCGTACCGGCGCGCCAGGCGGCAATGGCGCCGGTCATGACTTCTACATAGGAGCCGCGGAAGGTGGCATTCACGCGAAAGCGCGATTGGCTTTCATTGAAGCGCGTTACCTGTTCGGCCACGCGCTCCCCAAGCGCACCGCCCAGCCCATACCAGAACTGGATTTCGGTGCGGCCCTGGGCACGCACGGATGGCGCAATGAAGGGGGCCGCAAGCAGCCCCGATGTTCCCAGCAGAATGTCACGACGATTCATTTTCTCGCTCCCTCAATGTTGGCGATCGTTGCCCGATACTGAGCCTCTATTACAGGTAAAAGACGGTTTCGCGAAGCTTGTGTTGCGGGTTTTTCAGCCCCCCATCAGCCGCGCCAGCCTATCCCGCGCCCCGGCATCGAAGCGGAGCCCAAGCTTGCTCCGGCGCCAGAGCACATCTTCTGCCGATTCGGCCCATTCCTCCCGCCGCAAATAGTCCAGCTCGGCGGCGTGCAAATCGGCGCCAATGGCCGGGCCGGGGTCCTGGTCAGGGGCAAAAATCCTCCAGGCGCGGGTGCCATAGGCGCGGAGCAAGCGGGTGCAAAGGGCCGCCGGCAGCAGGGGGAAGTCGCGTTGAAAATCCGCCAGCAGCGCGGGAAAGCCATCTGGCGCGAAATCCCCGCCCGGCAAGGCTGCGCGGGCGGTCCAGCCGGCCTTCTCGGGCTTCAGGCGAAGTTCAGTCAGCGCGGCCTCGGCCAGTTTGCGATAGGTGGTGATCTTGCCGCCGAAGATCGTGAGCAGCGGCGCCTGGCCCGCCGGCGCATCCAGCTTCAGCACGTAATCGCGCGTCGCTTCCTGCGCCTTGCTTGCGCCATCATCATAAAGCGGGCGCAGCCCCGAATAGGTCCAGACAATATCTTCGCGCCTGACGGGTGTGCGGAAATAGCCCGATGCGGCAGTGCAGAGATAGGTGATTTCGCCATCAGAGATTTGCGGCGCCTCTTCCGGGTTCGGGTGATCCTCATCGGTGGTGCCGATCAGGGTGAAGTCACGTTCATAAGGAATGGCGAAAATGATGCGGCCATCGGCATTCTGGAAAATATAGGCGCGGTCGTGATCATAAAGCCGCGGCAGCACAATATGGCTGCCCTTCACCAGCCGAAGCCGCGCCGGCTGATTGCTGCCCATGACCAGCCCCTGCACCGCGCCAACCCAGGGGCCGGCGGCATTGACCAAGGTACGGGCACGAAGCGCGACCTCCCCTGCCCTGCCCTTTGCCGTGATGTGCCACAACGCGCCTTCCCGCCGTGCGGCACTCACCGCCATGCGCGGATGGATGGCGGCACCACGTTCCGCTGCATCCTTGGCGTTCAGCAGCACCAGGCGCGAATCCTCGACCCAGCAATCGGAATATTCAAAGCCGATGGCATGCCCGGGGCTGAGCGGCGCGCCGAGCGGAGAGCGTGTCAGGTCAATGCGCTTGGTTGCCGGCAGCAGCTTCCGCCCGCCCAAATGATCATACAAAAACAGCCCAAGCCGCAGCAGCCAGGCGGGCCTGAGGCCCTGGTGATGCGGCAGCACAAAGCGCAAGGGCCAGATGATATGCGGCGCGATACCCAGCAGGATTTCGCGTTCAATCAGCGCTTCCCGCACCAGGCGGAATTCGTAATGTTCCAGATAACGCAAGCCACCATGGATCAGCTTGGTGGAATTGGCCGAAGTGCCGCCGCCGAGATCGCCTTTTTCGAACAGCACCACGGAAAGCCCGCGCCCTGCCGCATCACGCGCAATGCCCGCGCCATTGATGCCGCCACCAATGATGGCGAGGTCGTAGGGCTCAGCCGGAGATGATGATGCGCGCAAGCTCATCCGGCGTGGTCAGCATGGGGTAATGGCCCGTGTCAATCACATGCCAGCGCGCATTGAGTTTTTCGGCGCAGCGGCGCTGATGCGCCTCACCTGGATTGGCCGCTTGTGGGCAATAGATCACGGAAGCGTTCCAGGATTGCTGCCAGAAGCTTGGCAGTTTCACCGGCTGGGTGAAGGTTTTGATTGGGTGAAGCGTCATGCGATCCGCTGCCCATGCGGCGAGGCCCTTTTCCATGCCGAGGAAAAGCCTGCCCAAAGCATCCTCTCGGCTTGGGCCGAGCGCGATATCGGTATTGATGGCGGCGGGGCGTGTGACGATGTCGCGAATCTTCTCGCCATCCATCAAGGCCAGCGCATCGGCAAAAACCAGACGCCCTATGCGGTCGCGTGCCCGCTCTGCCGCTGCCGCCATCACCATGCCGCCAGCCGAGGTGCCCACCAGCACCGCATCGCGCAAATCATGGAAATGGAGGTATTCGGCGATTTCCTGGCCATGGCTTTCGGTATCAATGCCGGCGCGCATCTGGTGGCGGCGTTCGGCGCAGCCATCCAACGTTGGTGCATGCACATCATGGCCGGCAGTGCGCAGCCTTTCGGCGACGAAGCGCCAAATCCAGCCGCCTTGATAGGCCCCGTGGATCAGAACAATGCTCGCCATATCGTGCCCCCCGCTTTAAAGCCCAGCTAAGCGCGAAACCCCATGCTTGGAAAGCCAAGCGCGGCAGGGCTGGCAGAATGCCCAGGGCAGGCTAGGGTTGCGGCATGGCAAAACCGAAAGGTCCCCTTCCCATGCTGCGTCGTTCCCTGCTTTCCGCTGCTGCGCTTGGCCTGGCTGCCCCGGCGCTTGCCCAGGCGCGGCCCTTGCGCATGATCATCCCGGTTGGTGTGGGCGGTGTCACGGATGTGGTGGGCCGCATCCTGGCCGATGCCTTGCAAACCCAACTTGGCCGGCCTGTGGTGCCGGAGAATATCGCCGGCGCTGGCAGCACCGTGGGGGCGGCAGCGTTTCATCGCCTGCCCGCCGATGGCAATACGATTTTCATCGGCACCAATAACCATCCCGTGATGCGCGCGATTTATCCGAATTTCCCGCATGACCCGGTGACGGATTTTGTGCCGCTCGCGCTGATTGGCCGACAGCCTTTTGTGCTGGCGGTGCATCCAGATGTGCCGGCGCGCGATGTCGCCTCCTTGCTCGCGTGGCTCACGCAGAAAAAGGAAGAAGCGAATTACGGCGCGACCAATCCCGGCGCGACGAACCATCTGGCGGGCGAATTGTTCCGCCAGCTCTCCGGCGCCAGCTTCACCATCGTGCCCTATCGTACTGCCGCCAATGCAGTGCAGGATTTGCTCGCGGGGCGGATGAACCTGACCATTGATAGCCCCACCATGCTGGCGCCGCTGATGCGTGATGGCCGCGTGCGGGGCTTGGCTGTGAGTTCCGCGACACCATCCGAACTTGTGCCAGGCCTGCCCGCACTCGCGCAGGTTGGCGTGCCTGGCTATGAAGTCACGGCCTGGCAGGTGCTGTTTGGCAAGCCTGGCACGCCGGAAGAAGCGCTGGCCCCCATTCGTGACGCAGCGCTGCGCGCCGTGGCGGACCCTGCCGTGAAGCAGCGTCTGGCAGCAGCGGGCGTTGAAACCTGGCCCGATCCTTCGCCGGCAGCGGCGGCGGCGCATGTGCAGGCAGAAGTTACACGCTGGGCGCCGATTGTCTCGCGCATGAATCTCGGGGGCTGAGCCATGGCTTATGACGGCATTCGCGCGCATCGCCCTTTGATCATGGGGCGGCGCGGCGCGGTCGCAAGCAACCATCCGGTGGCGACTGCGGCGGGGATGGAGATTCTCCGCGCCGGCGGCAATGCCGCTGATGCGGCTGTGGCGATTGCCCTCACACTCGGTGTGGTGGAACCACACATGTCGGGGCTGGGTGGAGATGGTTTCTACCATGCCTGGAATGCGAAAACCGGCGTCAGCACCACCTATAACGGCACGGCTGCGGCGCCGGCGGCGGCAACCATTGCGCATTATCGCGCGGCGGGCGGTATTCCGGTGCATGGCGCGCTTTCCATCCAAACGCCAGGCATGGTGGCCGGCATTGCCGCGCTGCATGGCGCGGAAGGCAGCAAGCCCTGGGGCGCGCTATTCGGCCCCGCCATTGAAGCGGCGCGGGATGGTTTTGCGGCCACCCATGCGCTCCGGCATTTCGCGGGCGAGAACCGCGCACGGCTAGCGCCTGATGCGTTGAGTGCCGCCCTGTTTCTGCCGGAAGGCAAGCCGCCCGGTTTGGGCAGTTTGCTGGTGCAGCCTGGCTTGGCAGCGACCTTGCAGCGTTTGGCCTCGGCCGGGCCTGCTGATTTCTATCAGGGCCGCTTGGCCGCAATGCTGGCGGCTGATCTTGAAGCGGCAGGTGCCCTGGTGCGTGCGGCGGATCTGGCCGCTGTTGCAGCGGTGATCGCACCGCCCATCGCCGTGCCCTATCGCGGGTTTGAGCTCCGCCAGACACCGCCCAATTCCATGGGCTTCGCCATGGCGCAAATGGCGCGCATTCTGGATCGCTTTGATCTTGCGGCGCTTGGCTGGGGTAGTGCCGCGCTGATCCACCTGATGGTGGAAGCGAAAAAGCGCGCCTTTCTGGACCGCGAAGCCTATGCGGGCGCGGTGAACCCACCGCTTGATAGGCTGCTATCCGCCGAACGTGCTGCCGAACATGCCGCCACCATTACGGACCGCGCGGCGAAGCTGCCGGTGCGCGGCGCGCCGGAAACGGACACCACCTATTTCTGCGTGGTGGATCACGACGGCAACGCCGTTTCCGCCATTCAATCCATCAATTCCGCCTTCGGTTCCGGCGTAACGGGCGGGCAGACCGGCATCCTGTTCAACAACCGCATGAGCTATTGGCATTTGGATGAGGGCCACGCCAATGCCTTGGCCCCCGGCAAGCGCGTGCGCCATACCATGAATGCGCCCATGCTGATGAAGGCGGGCAAGCCCTGGCTGATTTTTGGGACTCCCGGTGCCGATAATCAGGTGCAGGTGAATACGCAGGTGCTGGTCGCCTGCGCCGATTTCGGCATGGACCCGCAACAGGCGCTGGAGGCGCCGCGTTGGACATCCTCCCAACCCGGTCAGGAAAGCAATTACCCCCATGGCGGTGAGGATGTGCTGACCATCGAACGCGGCATGGGTGCCGAGGTGATCAGCGCCCTGGAAGCGCGCGGCCATCGCGTGAAAACTGTGCCCGATCTGGAAGGCCCGTGCAGTGTGGAGGCCATTCGCGTGTTGGATAATGGCGTGCGCATGGCGGCATCCGATCCGCGGCGGGATGGCTGGGCGGGGGCCTGGTGATGGCCCCCTTGTCGCCTCTCGCCCATCAAGCCTAGGGTGTTGATGGGATGCTTCATTTTCTAAGACGCCGCTTGACGGTTGCGATTCTGGTCGCGCTGACGGTGCTGACGTTGAGCTTTCTGCTCACGCGGCTATCGGGTGATCTTGCCATTTCCATTGCCGGGCCGAATGCGACGCAGGAGGATATTGAATTGATCCGCCGCGCCTATGGGCTCGATCGGCCGCTTTGGGTGCAGTATTTCGATTGGCTGTGGCGCGCGCTGCAGGGCGATTTCGGCGATAGCTATTTCTTCAAGACGCGCGTGGCCCGCCTGATCATGGAACGCATGCCAATCACCATGACGCTTGGGCTATGCGGCCTGTTCATCGCGTTATGTGTGGCGCTGCCCTTGGGGATTCTGGCGGCGGTCCGCGAAAATACCTGGGTGGATCGCAGCGTGTTGATGGTGGCGCTGATCGGCCAGGCCATGCCTTCCTTCTGGCTCGGGCTGATCCTGATGGTGGTGCTGGGGCTGAACCTGGGCTGGTTGCCGATCTCCGGCACCGGGTCCTGGGAGCATTACGTCATGCCCTCCATCGTGCTGTCCTTTTCCGCCATTCCATCGCTGATGCGCCTGACGCGGAGTGGCATGATCGAGGCGCTGGCTTCCGATTACATCCGTACCGCGCGGGCGAAGGGGCTGTCGCGGCTTTCCATTCTGGTGAAGCACGGCTTCCGCAATGCCGCCATTCCGGTGGTTGCCATTGCTGCCGTGCAGCTTGGCTTCATGCTGGGCGGGTCCATTGTGATCGAAACGGTCTTTGCGCTGCATGGCGTTGGCTATCTGGCGTGGGAGAGCATCAGCAAGAACGACTTCCCCGTGGTGCAGGCTGTGGTTCTGGTGCTGGCGCTGATCTATATCGGCCTGACACTGTTATCCGATTTGCTGAATGCCGTGCTCGATCCGCGCTTGAGGTCGGCATGAGCACGGTGTTGCAACCTGCCGGCGCCAGCAGCCGTCGGCGCATCTGGCGCAATGCCGGCGCGATATTGGGTGTCGGCATTGTCGGCTTCATCACCTTTGTCGCGATTTTCGCGCCTTTATTGGCGCCCTATGATCCTTTCACCATTGATCTTGGGCGGCGCGTAATCCCGCCCATGTGGATGGAAGGCGGCACGCCGGCCAATATCCTCGGCACGGATCAATTGGGGCGGGATTACCTTTCGCGCCTGATTTATGGCGCGCGGGTTTCCATGATCATTGGGGTCGCGACCATCATCACCTCCGGCATTATCGGCACTTTTCTTGGCGTGATGGGTGGGTTTTATGGTGGGCGCGTTGATGATGCGGTGGTCTTTGCCATCACTGCGCGGCTTTCGATTCCGGTGGTGCTGGTGGCCCTGGCAGTAGCGGGGCTTTTGGGCACCAGCTTTACCTTGGTGATATTGGTGCTCGGGCTTTTATTGTGGGATCGCTTTGCCGTGGTGGCGCGGTCCACCACCATGCAAATCCGCAATCTGGATTATGTGGCCGCCGCGCGCTGCGCCGGTTGTTCGCCGATGATCGTGCTGCTCAAGGAAGTGCTGCCCAATATCGCGACGCATTTGGCCGTGGTGGCAACACTTGAAATGGCGCTCGCTATCTTGCTGGAAGCCGCACTTTCCTTCCTGGGTCTTGGCGTACCGCCGCCCTTGCCTTCCTGGGGTCTGATGATTTCGGAAGCCAAGGAATACATGTTCTTCAGCCCCTGGATCATCATGATCCCTGGCATTGCGCTGTTCATCCTGGTGCTCGGCGTCAATCTTCTGGGCGATGCCTTGCGTGACATGCTGGGCACGGATTTGTCACGATGAGCGCGCTTTTGGAAGTTGACGATCTGCGCGTGACCTTCGGTGGCACGGCTGCGGTGCGCGGCATTTCGCTGACCGTGGAGAAAGGCGAAACGCATTGCCTGGTGGGCGAAAGCGGCTGCGGCAAATCGGTAACTTCACTTGCAGTCATGGGGCTGCTCGCCAAAGGCGGCAAGCGCGAAGCGGCACGGCTTTCCTTTGCCGGTGACGATATCCGCGATTACGACGAAAAACAGATGTCGCGCCTGCGTGGTGATCGCATGGCGATGATTTTCCAGGAACCCATGACCAGCCTGAACCCGGCCTATACGGTCGGTTCGCAAATGACCGAGGTATTGCGCCGCCATCGCGGCACCCCGCGCGCGCAAGCCGTGGACCGCGCAGTGGAATTGCTGACGCGGGTTGGCATCACCGCGCCCGGCCTCAGGCTTGGACAATTTCCGCATCAGCTTTCCGGTGGGCTGCGGCAGCGCGTCATGATCGCCATGGCTTTGATGTGCGATCCGGAATTGCTGATTGCCGATGAACCGACCACCGCGCTTGATGTGACGGTGCAAGCGCAAATCCTGCGTTTGCTGGCAGAACTACAAAAGGATCTTGGCCTTGGCATTCTGCTGATCACGCATGATCTTGGCATTGTGGCCCGCGTCGCTGATCGCGTTTCCGTCATGTATGCCGGCGAAGTGGTCGAAAGCGCGCCAACGGCCGAGCTGTTTCGCGCGCCGCGCCACCCCTATACGCGCGGCCTGCTTTCCTGCGTGCCGGTGCCGGGCAAGGTGAAGCGCGATGAACCGCTGGGGTCCATCCCCGGTGTGGTGCCGCGCATCCCGCCAGGCTTCACCGGCTGCGCTTTCAGGGACCGTTGCAGTTTTGCCGAAGCCGCCTGCGCTGGCCCGCTGCCGCGCCGTAATGTTGGGCCCGCGCATGAAATGCTCTGCATCCTGCCGGAAGGGGCCGGCGCATGAGCACGCCCGCGATTGAAGTTCGCGGCCTGAGGCGCGAATTCCGTGCAAGCCAGGGGCTTTTCTCGCCACCGCGCCGCGTTGTCGCCGTTGATGATGTGAGCTTTTCCGTCCCCGCCGGCAGCGTGCTTGGCGTGGTGGGCGAAAGCGGCTGCGGCAAGACAACACTCGCACGCATGATCCTGGGCCTTTTGGAGCCAAGCGGCGGTGAGGTTTTGGTGGATGGCAAGCGGCTGGAAGGCATGGATCGCCGCGCGCGTGCGCGGCTGATCCAGCCCGTGTTTCAGGACCCGTTTTCATCGCTCAATCCGCGCCGGAGGGTGCGCGATATCATCGCCATGCCGCTGGTGGCACAGGGCAATGTGACAACGTCGGAAATTGATCGCCGCGTGGCTGAAAGCCTGGAGCGCGTCGGGCTTTCCACGGAACAGGGCACGCGTTTTCCATCTCAGCTATCGGGCGGTCAGCGCCAACGTGTGGCAATCGCGCGCGCCCTGGTGCTGCGCCCGCGCATCGTCGTTTGTGATGAGCCAACCAGCGCCTTGGATGTTTCGGTGCAGGCGCAAATCCTCAATCTACTGGCGGAATTGCGGCGTGATCTTGGGCTGACCTATCTGTTCATCAGCCATAATCTTGCAGTGGTCGAACATGTCGCGAGTGAAGTCGCTGTCATGTATCTGGGCCGCATCGTGGAAAAGCGTGAGAGTGAGGCGCTGTTCCGCGACCCGCGCCACCCCTATACGCGGGCGCTATTGGATAGCGTGCTGACGCCCGAACCTGGGCTTGGCGTGCCGGATGTCGGGCTTGGCGATATCATGCCGGACCCCGCGAATATCCCACCCGGCTGCCGCTTTCATCCGCGCTGCCCGGCCTGCTTCGCGCCATGCGCTGCGACCGCACCGCGCATCACCAGCCTGGAAGATGGGCTGGTGGAATGCCATTTGGCGGGTTGAACGCGACATAAAAAACCCCGCCCGGCATGACCGAGCGGGGCTTTGCGGGAAAGCGATTCCCCTTACTTCCACTTCGCCAAATAGAAGCGCGGCAATTCATCGGCATAGGCCTTGAATTCCAATTGCCGCTGATAGGCATAGGTGCTGACGTAAGTGTGCAGCGGAACAAAATAGGCTTGTTCCGTGATCCGCTTGATCGCCGCATCATAGGCGCGCTTGCGCACCGCCTCATCAGCTGAACTCCCGCCCTCATTCACCAGGTCAATCACCTGCTGGTCGCGCGCGTAATCCTCATTCCCGCCGGCGAACCACTGCGGCAGGAAGGCGGAGACGTCATTGATCGAAAAGCTGCCCCAGCTTCCCATGGCGAGCGTCAATTCGCCGCGCTGTGAACGCTGGATCTGCGCCGCCACCTGCATCAGATTGAGCCGCGCGCGAATGCCAACGGCTTGCAGGTAGTTCTGCACCGCTTCCGACCATTGCCGCGGCTGCACATAGGAAGTGAGCTCCACGTCAAAGCCGTTTGCAAAACCCGCTTCGGCCAACAATTGCCGCGCCTTGGCTGGGTTGTATTCATACTGCGTCGCGACATCGCCATTGCAGCCGAATTGCGATGGGTAGCAGGGCGCCGGCGGCACGCGCGAACCGCCCGTCACCAGCTTTTCCGCCATGGCCTGCCGGTCAATGGCATGGAAAATCGCCTGCCGAACCTTCAGATGCGTCATGGGGTTGCCAGCGCCGGTCCGTCCGGCCGCATCCATGCCGAGGTAACCCACGCGCATGGTTTCCTGTTGCAGCGCCTGCAGGAAGGGCAAGCGGTTCACATTGGCGATATTGTCTGGATTCATGTTCCAGATCCAATCCACACGCTGCGCCAAAAGCTCGGTCAATTCAGTGGCGGCATCGGACAAATAGCGTGCGGTGATTTTCTGGATCGCAGGCCGTCCCTTGGGGCCACCCTGGTAATAGCCATCGAAGCGTTCGTATTCCACGCCGTTTGAGACATCCACCTTGGTGAAACGATACGGCCCGGTGCTGATCGGCATGCGCGAAAAGCCCTCAGGCCCCACGCGTTCGCGGTAAGCCTTGGGCCAGATCGGCGTCACCATCGCCAGATAGTCCAGCGCGGCGGGGTTCGGACGCTTCATTTTGATGCGCACCGTATTGGCATCCAGCTTTTCAGCGCCCTCGATCCAGGAATAATTCCCCGGCGTTGAAAGCCGCCCGCCCAATTCGGCAATGCCATTCATGGTATAAACAACATCATCGGCGCCAAAATCGCTGCCGTCATGAAACTTCACGCCGGGCCGGATCTTGAAATCAAGCGCCGTATTGCCCTGCCAGGCCCATTCGGTCGCGAGCGCCGGCACATTACGGAAGGTATCGGGATCACGATGCACCAGCCCATCCATGGCTTGGTGCGCAATGATGATCCCGGTGCGTTGGCTATTGAAATAGGGGTCAATATTCGGCACGGCATCGCGGAAGGCGACACGCAACGTATTGGCGCTGCGCTGCGCCATCACCGGCCCAGCGCCAATACCCGTCAAAGCCAAGCCGCCAGCGGCGGCGGCCATACCCTGGCCAAGGCCTCGTCTGCTGATCTTCATCTCAATTGCTCCCTGCTGATAAGGACAAGACTAGAGATAAGGGTGGGGCGCCCGCAAGCGCCCCATAACATCAATCCACCGTGGCGCCGGAAACCCGCACCACCTCGGCCCATTTGGTGATTTCGCTCCGGATGAAAGCCTCAAACGCCTCGGGGCTGGTGCCGCCGGCTGGCGTCAGTGCAGGCGGTGCGCCGCCAAGTTCGGCAATGCGCGCCAGATAGCCAGGGTCGCGCGTGATGACATCAATCTCTGCCCCCAGCCTTTCAATAATCGGGCGTGGGGTGCGCGCTGGCGCCTGCACGCCGAACCAGGCGGTTGCTTCAAAGTCGCGAATGCCGGCTTCCGCGAGCGTCGGCACATCCGGCAGCGCAGCCGCGCGCACATTGCTGGAAACCGCCAAGGCGCGCAGCCGCCCATCGCGGATATGGCCGATGCAGCTTGGCATATTGTCGCACCCGGATTCGAGCCGCCCTGCCACAACCTCCACCAACATCGGCCCGGCGCCGCGGAATGGCACATGGGTGATATCCGTACCGCTGCGCAGTTTGAACATTTCCATGGTCATATGCGGCGAACCCCCCGAACCGCTGCTGCCGTAATTGAGCTTGCCCGGATTGGCCTTGGCCCCCGCGATCAGGTCAGTCACGGTGCGATAGGGCGAATTGGCCGGCACAAAAATCACATTCGGCACCCGAATCACCAGCCCAACCGCTGCCAAATCCTCGGGCTTGAAGGTCATGCGCGCACCCCAGAGCGAGTAATTGATCGCGGCGGTGGAGATGGTGCACATCACGAGCGTATAGCCATCAGGCTCCGACCGCGCGACCATATCGGCGCCGAGATTTCCCGTGGCACCAGCGCGGTTTTCGACAATCACGGGCTGGCCGATACGCGCGGCAAGCCGTTCAGCCAAGATGCGCCCAGCAATATCTGTAGTCCCGGCCGGAGGAAAAGGAACCACAAGCCGCAAGGGGCGTGAAGGAAAGGCTTGCGCGCGGGCAATGCCGGGCGCGGCCAACACGCCGGCCATGCCGGCCAGGATGATGCGGCGGCCCAGCAGGGCGGTGTTCTTGGTCATGTTGTTTTCCTTATTCCACACGAATATCGGCCTGGCGCACCACATCGGCCCAGCGCGTCACCTCGGCCCGCATGAAGGCCGCGAAGCTTTCCGGGCTCGAGCCACCATCGGGCGTGAGCCGCGGCGGATCAGCGCCAAAGGCCGCGATGCGGGCGCGGAATTCCGCTTCCTTGCCAATCGCGTCCAATTCTGCACCCAGCCGCGCAATGATTGGGGCCGGTGTCGCGCTTGGCGCCAGCACGCCAAACCAGGCGGTTGCCTCAAAACCAGGCATGCCCTGTTCGGCAATGGTCGGCACATCCGGCAGCACGGCGCTGCGCTGGGCGCCCGTCACGCCAATGGCGCGGATTTTACCCTCACGCACGAAAGTGAGCGCGGAGGGGATATTGTCCATGCCAAGCTCAATCCGTTCCGCCACCATTTCGGTCAGCATGGGGGCGGAACCGCGGAAGGGCACATGGGTGATCTGGATGCCCTGGGCTAGGCGGATTTGTTCAATCACCACATGCGGCGAAGTGGCGATCCCCGCCGTGCCGTAATTCAGCGCGCCGGGCTTGGCTTTCGCTTCACGCACCATATCGGCAAGCGTGCGGATGGGCATGCGATTGGCCGCCATCAGCACATTCGGCACGCGGCACATCAGGCCGACTGCGGCCAAATCTTCGGGCTTGAAGGGCATCCGATTGCCGAAAACGGCGAAATTGATCGCCCCGGTGCCGATGGTGGTCAGCAGCAGCGTATGGCCATCGGGTTCTGACCGTGCGACGAATTCACCGCCGACATTACCCGAAGCGCCGGGGCGGTTATCCACCACCACCTGCTGACCAAGCCTGGCCGAAAGACGCTCGGCGGTAAGCCGCCCGACCAGATCCGTGGTGCCGGCGGGGGTGAAGGGAATAACCATGCGGATGGGCCGGTTGGACAGCCCCTGCGCGAGGGCGGGCATGGGCAGGGCTGCGCCAAGTGAAAGCGCGCCAAGGCTGCGGCGGGTGATCATGATATTGCCTCCCGGTGGTTCGATTACCAAGCAAGGTGGCCCGTGAACCGTGCCAGATCAACCCGTTTGGGCCCGGGTTTTGGTTTGACCGATTCGCCCCTTATGATCGCTTTGCTTCAGGAGCGATGGGGGCAATGGATTTTTTGCGGCTTTACGGAAGGGTGCTCAGGCTGCTGGCCGCAGATCGCGCTGTTGCGATTGGGCTTGCCTTGGCAGCGCTCGCCATTGCCGGGCTGCAATTCCTGGAGCCGGTGCTGTTCGGGCGGGTGATTGATCTGCTCGCCCGTTCTGATCGGATGCAGGAATCGGCGGTTTGGGCGGAAGCGCTTTCGCTGCTAATTCTCTGGGCGGCCATCGGGCTTTCGGCCATCGGTGCCAATGTCACGGTGGCGCTTTTTGCGGACCGCATGGCGCATCGCAATCGCCTGAAGGTCATGCATGATTATTTCCAGCATGTACTTTCCCTGCCGCTATCCTTCCATGGGGATACGCAATCGGGCCGGCTGATGAAGGTTATGCTCGTTGGGGCCGATAACCTATTCGGGCTTTGGCTGTCCTTTTTCCGGGAGCATCTGACAACCTTTATCTCCGCCATTGTGCTGCTGCCATTG
This sequence comes from Roseomonas sp., assembly GCA_020249435.1. GTDB lineage: Bacteria > Pseudomonadota > Alphaproteobacteria > Acetobacterales > Acetobacteraceae > Neoroseomonas. The sequence goes on from JADCFQ010000045.1 coordinate 38,428, forward strand.
ACGCTGATGCTCAATTGGCGGCTCGGGCTTTTGCTGATTGGGCTTGTGGTGATTTTCGGCAGCCTCGCCGCCTTTGTCATTCGCCGCACGGAAAACGCGCAACGGCAGGTGGAAGCGCTTCATACGCAATTGGCCGGCAACGCCCAGGATGCGCTTTCCAATGTGATGGTGGTGCAATCCTTCACGCGGCTTTCCAGTGAGGCGCGGCTTTTCAGCGACATCATCCGGCAGGTCATCACGCATCAATTCCCCGTGCTGAATTGGTGGGCGGTGGTGTCGGTCATGACCTCCGCTGCCTCCACGATTTGCGTCATCATGATTTTCGTCCTGGGCACCTGGCTGCATCTGCGCGGGCAGGCAACGGTGGGGGAGATCGTCTCCTTCATGGGTTTCGCCACCATGCTGATCGGCAAGCTCGAAGGCGCGGTGGGCTTTGCATCACGCCTTGTGCTGCTGATGCCCTCATTGTCTGAGCTTTTCGCGGTGTTGGATGCGCGCACCACCGTGCCGGAAAAGCCCAATGCCCTGGATATCCCGCGCGCAAAAGGTGAGGTCGTGTTTGAAGATGTGGGCTTCGCCTATCCAGGCGGGCCGATGATTTTCAGCCATGTGAATTTCGCCGCAGCGCCCGGCAAGACCATTGCGCTGGTGGGGCCAACCGGGGCGGGCAAATCCACCGCCATGGCGCTGTTGCAGCGGCTATGGGACCCGAAGGAAGGGCGCGTCACGCTGGATGGGCATGATCTGCGCGATATTTCGCTGGAAAGCCTGCGGCGGAATATCGGCGTGGTCTTTCAGGAAAGCATGCTGTTCAACCGCACCATTCGCGAAAACGTGATGGTTGGCCGCCCGAACGCCACGCAGGAAGAATTGGAACAGGCCTGCCGGCTCGCGGAAGCGCATGATTTCATTCAGCGCCAGCCCCATGGCTATGACACCATGATCGGCGAACGCGGGAGTTCCCTTTCCGGCGGGCAGCGCCAGCGGCTTGCGATTGCGCGCGCGCTGCTGAAAGACCCGCCCGTGCTGATTTTGGATGAGGCAACCAGTGCGCTTGATGCCGCGACCGAAGCCCGGGTGCAGAAGGCTCTGGCCGCGCTGATGGCCGGCCGCACCACCTTCATCATCGCGCATCGGCTTTCGACCGTGCGCGATGCGGATGAGATTCTGGTATTCGCCGGCGGGCAGATCGCCGAACGCGGCGGTTTCAAGGAATTGGTGGCGGAAGGCGGACATTTTGCGGAGCTGGTGCGCACCCAGCTGACCGGTTCCGCCAGCACTTGATTATGATCAAGGCATTTGCGTGATGGTGCGGCAGGATGGGGTGGTCAAACCCGTAATGGAGGGACCCCATCATGAATCATCGTCATCGCAAGGTATTGCACGCCATCTTTGCCCATCCCGTCAGCGCCAATATTGACCCCAAGGCGGTTGAGGCCGTGTTTGAGGAATTGGGGGGCGAGGTCTCCCATAATGGCTCTGGCCGCTTGGCGGTGAAGCTGAATGGCCAGGCGCATGCCTTCCACAATAGCCAGCACAGCCTTTCCAAGGATGAGGTAGTGGCAATTCGCCAGTTTCTGACGCATTCTGGGGTGGATCCGGCGCGCGATTACCCGCTTTGAAAGCCGGGCGGGGGCGGGGCCGGGCAGAAGAAGGAAGAAACCCATGAAGCTTCATCGTCGCCAAATCCTGGCCGGCGCGGCCGGTCTTGCCGCCCTTGCCCCCAGCCTTGGCCAAGCCCAGACGCGCTGGCAAATGGCCACGCCTTATGCGGATGGCAATTTCCACACGCGTAATGTCCGCGGCTTCATTGAGGACATCCAAAAGGGCAGCAATGGCCAATTGACCGTGCAATTGCACAGCAATGGCTCCTTGCTCAGGATGCCCGAAATCAAGCGCGGCGTGCAGACCGGCCAGGTGCAGGTCGGTGAGATTCTGCTGACCGCCTATGCCAATGAAGACCCGCTGTTTGATGCCGATGCGCTGCCGCAGCTTGTCGTGAATTACGCACAGGCCAAGCGGCTTGCGGATTTGCAGCGCCCCTTCATTGAAGCGCGTTTGGCCCGCCAGGGGCTCAGCCTGCTTTACATGGTGCCTTGGCCGCCGGCGGGGCTCTATTCGCAGGAACCCGTGACCTCGCTTGAACAATTGCGCGGTCAGCGCTTCCGCACCTTCAGCCCCATGACCAATCGCTTCGCGCAATTGATCGGCGCGCAGCCCACCCTGGTGCAGGCGGCGGAATTGGCGCAAGCCTTCGCAACAGGCGTAGTGCAGGCGCAAATCACCTCGGCCGCCACGGGTGTGGATACGCAATCCTGGGATTACGCCAAGGTCTTCACGCCACTCGGCTTTTCCATGACCAAGAATGCGGTCTTCATCTCTCGCCGTGCGCTGCAGGGCTTGTCAGAACCGCAGCAGCAAATGATCCGCGCGGCAGCGGAAGCGGCGGAAAAGCGCGGCTATGAGGTTTCAGAAGCAGCCGCCAAGGAAACCGAGGCAACGCTCGGCCAGCGCGGCATGCGCGTGCTGCAACCGACACCAAGGCTGCTTGAGGATTTGACCCGCGTTGGCCGCACCATGGCCGATGAATGGGTTGAGCGCGCTGGTGAGGATGGCAAGAAGCTTTTGGAAGCCTATCGCGCCAGCGCCTGAACAGAAAGCGGGCAAACCGGGGCGTCGCGCGGCTTTACCCCGCCGCGACGCCCCTTGCCATGTGCGGCGGCAAGGGGGAAAACAGAGCCTTCAAGCAATAACAGGAGAGGCTCTCATCATGGATTTTTTGTCACGCCGCGCCATGCTGCTCGGCGCCGCCAGCCTGCCGCTTGCAGCATCCTTCATCGGCAAGGCGGTTGCCCAGACGCGTTGGCAATTGGCGACCGCCTATCCGGATGGCAATTTCCACACGCGGAATTTGCGTGACTTCATTACGGAAGTGCAGGCAGCAGCCGGTGGGCTGCAAATCCAGATGCATTCCAATGCATCCTTGCTCAGGATGCCGGAAATCAAGCGCGGCGTGCAGACCGGCCAGGCGCAGCTTGGTGAGATTTTGCTCTCCGCCTATGGCAATGAAGACCCCTTCTTTGAAGTGGATAGCGTGCCGCAGCTGGTGACTTCTACCGAACAGGCGCGGAAACTCGCGGAATTGCAACGCCCCTATGTGGAAGCGCGCCTGCAACGCCAGGGCATTACCTTGCTTTACATGGTGCCGTGGCCACAATCTGGCTTCTACACCAATGTGCCGGTGGAAAGTGTTGAGACCTTGCGCGGCACGAAGATGCGCACCTTCAATGCGCTGACCAATCGCTTCGCAACCCTGGCAGGTGCAACACCAACCCTGGTGCAGCAGGCGGAAGTGCCGCAAGCCTTCGCGACCGGTGTGGTGAATGCCATGGTGACCTCGGCCGCGACCGGTGTTGACGTCCAGGCTTGGGATTTCTGCAAATTCTTCACGCCGATCGGCTTCACCCGCACCAAGAATGCGGTGTTTGTGCAAACCCGCGCCTTGCAGGCCCTGCCAGAAGCTTCCCAGCGCGCCATTCGTGCTGCTGCGGCGGCGGCGGAAGCGCGTGGCTGGCAGGCATCCGAAGTGGAAACGGTGGAACGGCAGAATATGCTCGGCAGCCGCGGGATGACGATTGGCACGCCATCGCCGGCGCTGATGCAGGGCCTGGCGCGCATTGGTGCCACACAGGCCGATGAATGGGTGGCCAAGGCGGGCGAGGAAGGCAAGCGGTTGATGGACGCCTATCGGGCGGCCATTGCTTGAATATGATGCGGGCGGGTCTCCTCCGCCCGTTTTTCTGATTGCTGAAGGTGGGGGCTGATGCGCAAGGCACTTGATTCGCTTTACCTGTTGGGGGGCGTGCTTGGCGGCATTGCCTTGGCGGCCATTGCCGCCATCATCATCGCGCAGGTGGTTGGGCGACAATTCGGCATCACCGTTCTGGGCGCCGATGACCTGACCGCGTTTTCGGTTGCAGCGTCAGCAACCTTGCCTCTGGCCTATGCCTTCCGCCATGGCGCACATATTCGTGTGGATTTGGTCATTGGGCGGCTTAAGGGTTCCAGCCGCTTCATCATGGAAAGCATCGCGCTGATCCTGACCACGGGGCTCACATTATTTTTTGCGTATTCCATGGCTGATCTTGCTTTTGACAGTTTCCAGTTTGAGGATGTGGCGCAGGGTTCCGTCGCCTGGAAGCTTTGGGTGCCGCAAGCATTTTGTGCCTTTGGTGCCGCGCTTTTCGCGCTCTGTCTTTTGGATGATCTGGCAGCGCATCTCACCGGGGGCACGCCATCCTATCGCAAGGCCGCGGAGATGACTGCGCTTGACCGCGCGGGGGAGGAACTCTGATGGAACTCGCGCAAACCGAAGCCGGGCTTTTACTGCTGGGCCTGCTGTTCCTGTTCCTTGGCCTTGGTGTTTGGATCGGGCTTGGGTTGATGCTTGTCGGGCTTTGCGGTGTGATCCTGCTGCCCATGCTGATGCCTTCCATGCCGAGTTTCCCGGCGGAGAAGGTGATGGGCACGGCGATATGGCAATCACTTGCATCCTGGACCTTGGCGGCGCTGCCGCTATTCATCTGGATGGGAGAAATCCTGTTCCGCACCAAGCTTTCTGAGGATATGTTCCGCGGCCTTGCCCCTTGGGTGCAGCGCCTGCCGGGGCGGCTCATGCATGTGAATGTCATCGGCTGCGGGATTTTTGCCGCTGTTTCGGGTTCTTCCGCGGCGACGGCGGCGACCATTGGCAAAATGTCGCTGCCGGCACTTACGCAACGCGGCTATCATGTGCCGATGGCGGTGGGCAGCCTGGCTGGGGCCGGTACGCTCGGGCTGCTGATTCCGCCTTCCATTGTCATGATCGTCTATGGCGTGGCGGCGGAAGTTTCCATTGTGCGCTTGTTCATCGCGGGTGTGCTGCCGGGCATCATGCTCATGGTGCTGTTCAGCGGCTACATCATGCTTTGGTCCATGATGAACCCCAGCCTGACACCGCCGCGCGATCCTTCCATTCCGCTGTCGCGCAAATTGAAGGAAAGCGGCCAGCTTATTCCGGTGGTGCTGCTGATCATGTTCGTCATGGGCAGTATTTATTTCGGCTGGGCGACAGCGACTGAAGCCGCCGTCTTTGGTGTGGTGGGGGCGCTGGCGCTTTCCGCCTGGGGGCGCACGCTGACCTGGAAAAGCTTTATTGATAGTCTGATGGGCGCGGTGCGGCTTTCCTGCATGATCAATCTGATCCTGGCGGGGGCAGCCTTTTTGACGCAGGCCATGGCCTATTCCGGCATTCCCGCTGCCATGGCGGCCTGGGTCGGCGCACAAGGCTTCAGCCCCTATATGATCATCGCGTGCCTCACGATCATCTATCTGGTGCTGGGCTGCTTTATTGATGGCATCAGCATGATCGTGCTGACGGTTTCTGTCGTGCTGCCGATCATCCAAGGTGCTGGGTTTGACCTGGTATGGTTCGGTATTTTCATCGTGCTGGTCGTGGAAATGGCGCAGATAACGCCGCCGGTGGGCTTCAACCTATTCGTGCTGCAGGGGCTGACGAATATGGGTATTTTCCAGGTGGCGCGTTACACCCTGCCCTTCTTCTTCATGATGGTCTTGGCCGTGGCGATAGTCACGTTGTTTCCCGCCATCGTCACATGGCTGCCAGCGACCATGCTGTCGGGCTGATCAGGGCGCTGGGTTTGGCCAATCCGGCCGTTCAAAGCGCTGCACTTCCAACAGGTAGCCGGCAGGGTCGTGGAAAAAGAAATGCGTCACGCGATAGGCTTCGGAATATTCCACCTGTTCCGGAACAGTGACACCGCGCGCCTTCAGCCGCGCGTGCCAGCCTTCCACATCCGGATCAACAAAGGTGAAAACAACGCCGCCCTGCACGCGGGGGTTGTCTGAAGCCCGCGGCGCCCGCGCACGGCATATGCCCAGAAAGCCACGCTCACCCGGCGCCGTGGCATAGATGCGGCAGGTGCCCTGATCCTGGATCAAGGCAAGGCCGAGCTTGTTTTCATAGAAATCCCAGGAAGCGGCGGGATCTTCCGCATAAAGGAAGGTGATTTGTTGGGCGAAGGTCTTGGGTTCCATGAGGGAAGCTTAAACGCCGGCCACGCAGGGCGCCACCCATTTCGCCAAGGGGGCGGTCATACCCTGTTACACTTTACAAACGGCAATCAATCCGCTTGCATCCGGCCGAAGCATGAGTCCGAACCCAAGGACTCCTTATTGACGGGGAAGCACTATGAGCGATTTGGCAAACAAGATCACCGGTCAGATACCGGTGAAAGAACCGCAATGGCTGAAGGAATTCAAGGCCTTCATCATGCGCGGCAATGTGATTGATCTTGCCGTTGGCATTGTGATTGGCGCCGCCTTCACCGCCATCGTGACCTCCATGGTCGAGGATTTGTTGAACCCCATCATCGGCTTGCTGATGGGTGGGATGGATTTTTCCAACCTGTTCGTGGTGATTTCCGGTGAACGCAAGGCAACGCTGGCCGCGACGCGCGATGGTGGCGCCGCGGTGCTCGCGATTGGCAAATTCATCAATGCCATCATCAAATTCGTCATCGTGGGCTTCGCGGTGTTTTGGATGGTGAAGGTGCTGAGCAAGCTGCAAGCCTCCAAAGCTGTCGAAAGGGCTGCCACGCCGCCGCCACCCACGCCCACGGAAACGCTGCTCGCGGAAATCCGCGATGAGCTGAAGGCCCGCAAGGTGTGACGCTTTGACGTGATCCGCGCAAGCGGATCACCCTTCACCGCACCATGCTATAGCCCGGCACGCCTTTCAGTGCCTCGGTCGTATCGAAATCGCGCAGCACCGCGTCATCGGCCATTTCAACTTCAACGCAGCGATCGGCGTATTTGCCGGCGAGGTGACGCGCGCCGACATCGCCGGTAATGGCCAGCATCTCAGGCAGAAATTCGCGTGACCAGAGCATGGGATTGCCCTGCTTGCCGCGGAAGGTCGGCATCACAATCGCGCGGCCTTCTTCCGGGTCAAAGGCCGCCATCAGCCGATCAAGCATGGCCGCACTCACCAGCGGCATATCGCCAAGACAGACCATGAAGCCTTCGACATCTTCGGGCAGAGCGCGCAGCCCGGCCTTCAATGATGCGGAAAGCCCCTGCGCATAATCCTCGGCAATCGCGAATTGCACCGCACGGCCGCTGAGCGCTTCTTCCACCCGGTCATGCTCATGCCCTGTCACCACCACCACGGGCCGCGCATGGGAAGCGAGCACCTGATCCACCACGCGTACCACCATGGGCACGCCATCATTATCCGTGACCAATAGCTTGTTCAGCGGCGCCATGCGCCGCGACCGGCCAGCCGCCAGTACAATCGCCGCCACGCGCCGCCCGCGACGCGGTGCGAGGGCGGGTGGTGGCGTGCGCGGCGCCTGGTCTCGCGGCAAGGGTCGCACTTCGATTTCCTTGAGAAGACCGCCCACACCCATGGCGCCGATATCTTCCGGCGTGACTTCAAGCCCCGCGAAAAGTCGTTGCAGCACCCAATCAAAGCCATTCAGCTTGGGGCTGCGAGCACAGCCAGGCAGCACCATGGCGGGGATTTTGCCGATATGCCCAAGGCAGAGCAGATTGCCTGGATCAACCGGCATGCCGAAATGATCAATCACGCCCCCGGCGCGCACAATGGCGGCGGGGCCGACATCGCGCCGATCTACCACGGCGGAAGCGCCGGCCACCAGCAACATCTCAGCCCCCGCACGGCGGAGCCGCGATAGCGCATCGGAAATCGCGACCGTATCATGGCGCACGCGCTCAACGGGCAATAAAGTCCCACAAAGCCCGGCGATGCGTTCTTCTGTCGCTTCCACCGCGCCTTCCATGACGCTTTCCTTGATGCCGGGCAGTTCAGACAGCACCAGCCCAACCTTCAAGGCGCGGAAAGGATGAATGGCCAGCACCGGCCCCGCGCCGCTTTTCGCCACAGCCTCCACCACGCCGAGCATCTGCCCCGGTACGGCGAAGGGAATCACCTTAATGGTCGCGACCATTTCCTTGGTGTTCACCGGCGTGAAATTCGGCAGCGTTGCGATGGTGAGGCTTTCATCCACCGCATTCATGCGCGCGATGCGCTTGGTATCCAGCACCAAAAGCCCAGCCGTTTCCGCCAGGATATTCACGCGCCCGGTGGCCGCGCGAGACCGCGCGAGCAAGGGCGCGGCCAATACCTGCCCCAGCCTTTCGGCGGCTTCATCTTCCGGCACATCACCCACTTCAAGCCGGGCGGCGATGATTTCCCGATGGCCACCCTCACGCAGCGCGGCGATGGCGCCATCATCCAGCACCGTGCCTTTTTTCAGCACGCGCCCGGTCAGGCGCATGGTATGCGCCAGGATCGCGCCTTTCGCTTCTTCAAGCCGCGTCGGGCCGAAAATCATGCCGCAACACCGGGGATGGGCCGCACGGCGCCAAGCGCGGCACCGCGCCGGGCAGCTACGATTTCCGCCATGATGGAAAGCGCAATTTCCGGCGCTGTGATCGCTTCAATGTTCAAGCCAACTGGCGCATGGATGCGCCCCATGGCTTCCGCATTATGGCCAAGCTCCGTCAGGCGCGCGATGCGCTTGGCATGGGTGCGCCGGCTGCCGAGTGCGCCGATGTAAAACGCCTCACTCTTCAGCGCCGCATCCAAGGCAGGGTCATCCAGCTTCGGGTCATGCGTCAGAGTCACCACCGCGGTGCGCGCATCAGGCGCCAAGGCTTCCATCGCCTCATCCGGCCAATCGGTGGAAAGCGTCACCCCTGGCAGGCGTTCTTCGCTGGCAAAGGCGCGGCGCGGGTCCACCACCACCATGGCAAAGCCAAGCGGGGCGGCCATCGGCGCCATGGCCTGCGCGATATGCACGGCACCCACAACAATGATCCGGAGCGGCGGGTTATGCGGATGCACAAACCAGGTCTCATCCGCCAGCGTCACATTGCCGGCTTCTTCGCTGCCGAGTGCCGCCTTGGACGCTTCCACCAGCGCCGCCGGCATATCATCACCGGGCCAAAGCAGCTGCGCGCCATCGGAAAGCCGCGTCAGCAGCACAACGGGGCGCTTGGCAGCGCGTTCGGCTTGCAACCGCGCGAGGGTGCTGGCCTTCATGACAAAGGCTCCACAAACACCTTCACCTTGCCGCCGCAGGATAGCCCGACTTCCCAGGCGCGCTCATCGGAAATGCCAAAATCGAGCAATTGCGGCGCGCCGCTTGCCATGGATTGCCGCGCGGCATCCGCAACGGCCCCTTCAATGCAGCCGCCAGAAACCGATCCCGCCAGCTTGCCCGATTTGGTGATGGCCAAGCGCGATCCCGCCGGGCGTGGCGAGGACCCCCAGGTTTCCACCACGGTCGCGATGGCAACATCTTCCCCCGCCGCTTTCCAATTGGCAGCGATGGCCAGGATATCTTCGGCATTGTCGTTCTGGGTCATGCGACCATCCTCCTGCTTTGGCCTGTGCGCGGATCGGATAAGGTTTGGATCAGCGCCCGCAGGCTTTCAAGATTATGCACGGGCCGGAAATCATCCACGTGGGGCAGCATGGCCCGAATGCCCTGGGATTTCGGTTGAAAGCCCGAAAAACGCAACAGCGGATTGAGCCAGATCAGACGCGTGCAGGATTGCCGGAGCCTCTCGGTCGCTTCCGCCAGCCCTGCCGCGCCTTCGCGATCAAGCCCATCCGTGATCAGCAGCACCACCGCCCCCTGGCCCAATACGCGCCGCGCCCAAAGCTTGTTGAACAGGCCCAGGCTTTCGCCAATCCGCGTGCCACCCGACCAATCGGGCACGATGTGGGAGACCATCTCAAAGGCGAATTCGGGATCGCGATGGCGCAATTGCCGCGTCACATTCGTCAGCCGCGTGCCGAACAGGAAGCTATGCACCCGGTCGCGTTCATTGGTGACGGCATGGAGGAAATGCAGCAGGATTTGCGCATAACGCGCCATGCTGCCGCTGATATCGCACAGCACCACCAAGGGCGGCGGCTTTTCCTGCCGCTGCCTGTGTTCCAGCTTCAGGATATCGCCCCCAAGCCGCAGGCTTTGGCGCAGTGTCGCGCGCAAATCCACGATGCGCCCTGAAGGATGGGTGCGAAAGCGCCGCGTTGGTTTTTCATCCAAGGGCAGCGATAATTTGCGAATTTCCTGCTTGGCGGCAGCAATCTCCGCCGCTGACATGGCCTCGAAATCGAGCTTTTGCAGTTTTTCGCGGTCGCTGACCGTGAAGCTCATATCATGGCGCGGTGGTTCTTCTTCAGGCGGGCGGGGCTTGGGTTTTTCGCCCTGCATGGCTTCGGCCAAACGGCGCGATGCCGGTGGGGGTTTTTCGGAAGGTGGCTTATGGCCATCCAGCGCCGCCATGGCGGCAGCATGCGCAGCCGCTTCCGGGTCGCGCCAGAACAACTGAAACGCCTGATCGAACAACTCGAAATGCTCGCGCCGATGCACCATCACGGCGCGCAAAGCAGCATGCACTTGCCGGCGATCCCCGATATCAATCGCGTTCAAGGCGGCGAGGGCGCTGAGGGCCTCACCAGGCCCAAGCGGCAGGCCGGAACGGCGCAGCAGCCGCGTGAAAGCCAGCAGATTGGCGGCGAGATGCCCACCCGCACCCGGCGCCGTGGCCAGCAAGGGCTGGCCGCCAGCGATGATCCGGGCAGGGTCGCGATCCGGCGTCACCCCGCGCGAACCTCCGCAATAAGCCGCGCGGCTTCCTCGCCCTTCAGCTTGGCGATGTCATCCTGGTATTTCAGCAAAACGCCGAGGGTTTCATCCACCACGCCCTGCTCCAGCGCCTTGGCATCCAATGCGGCCAAAGCCTGCGCCCAATCAATCGTCTCGGCCACACCGGGCAGCTTGAAGTAATCGCCATCGCGCAGCTTTTGCACAAAGGCGACCACCTGGGCGGAAAGCGCTTCCGGCAGGCCAGGGGCGCGCAGTTTCAGAATGGCGCGTTCACGCGACGCATCCGGGTAATCCACCCAGTGATAGAGGCAGCGCCGGCGCACGGCATCATGCACTTCGCGCGTCCGGTTGGAGGTGATGATGACAACCGGCGGGGTTGCGGCCTTTACCGTGCCGAGCTCAGGAATCGTGACTTGAAAATCCGCGAGGATTTCCAGCAAGAACGCCTCAAAAGGTTCATCGGCGCGGTCAAGCTCATCAATCAGCAGCACGGCGGGGCTGCCTTCCAGCGCATCCAGCAAGGGGCGCGGCTGAAGGAATTTGCGGTCATAAATCCCGCGATCAAGCGCGGCGGGGTCCACATCGCCGGCAGCTTCCGCGAGGCGTATCGCCATCAATTGCCGCGCGTGATTCCATTCATAGGCCGCCGAGGAAATATCAAGGCCATCATAGCATTGCAGCCGCACCAACCGGCGCGGCAGCTTGGCCGCCAGCACCTTGGCGATTTCCGTCTTGCCGGTGCCCGGTTCGCCTTCCAGGAACAGCGGGCGGCCCATGGTCAGTGCCAGATGGATGGTGGTGGCGAGCGCACGATCCGCCACATAGCCACCCGCGCCGAGCAGCGCCTGGGTTTCGGCAACGCTTGCGGGCAGGCTCACTTCAGCATCAACGCGACAATAGCAAGCCAGATCGCGCCCCCCACCCAGGCGAGCAGCGGAATCCCAAGCGGCGCTTCCGGCAGCAATTCAAAGATTGAAATGCCGCCGCCAGCGGCAGGCGGGGTAGGCAGGGGGACGGGCGCGGCGCCGGGGGCCGCGGGTTCCGCAGCGGCGACGGCGGCAGCGAAGCGATCAAAGAATTGATCGGACATTTGCTTGGCGGTCGCATCAATCAGCCGCGCACCAAGCTGCGCCATCTTGCCGCCGACCTGGGCCTTTACCGCGAATTTCAGCAGCGTTTCATTGGGGCCAGTTTCTTCCAGCGATACGTCAGCGCCCCCCTTGGCGAAGCCCATGGCGCCGCCATTGCCTTCGCCTGAAATGGTGTAGGAAGCCGGCGCCTGGATATTCTCCAGCTTCACCTTGCCGCCGAATTTCGCGGCCATGGGGCCGATCTTCACCGCCACCTTGGCCTCAAACGCGTCATCGGCGGTTTTGGTCACGCTTTCACAGCCGGGAATCGCGGCCTTCAGCATTTCGGGGTCGTTCAGCGCGTCCCAGACGCGCTGGCGGGGCGCGGGGATGCGGCGCTCGCCATTCATATCCATGGGGTGATCTCCTGCTTCCCCCCAAACTAGGGGCGCAAGGCCATGGGGGAAAGGGGGCGCCCCCTTGTGGCGAGGCGGATCATCCGGCAATCACGCTTTTGACGGGTATCAGCCCGCAAGGTTTGAGGGAGTCCCTGGCCCATGAAGGCGACCAGCTTCGCCCTGATGTTGTTCCTGGCGCTGCCCCTGCCGGTTCAGGCCGCTGGGGTTTCCGGCGCGGGCATGAGCCTGGCCTGGGGCCTGCCCTTTGCCGGGCTATTGCTGTCCATCGCGCTGATGCCGCTGCTGGCGGGGCATGTCTGGCACCATCACTACGGCAAGATCGCCGCCGGCTGGGCTTTGCTGCTGGTGCTGCCCTTTGCCGTTGCTTTCGGGCCGGAAGTCGCCGCGTCCGAGGTCTGGCATATCCTGTTGCAGGAATACATCCCCTTCATCGCCCTGCTGCTGGCGCTATACGTGACGGGTGGGGGCGTGCTGCTGAAAGGCACGCTGATCGGCACGCCGGCCACCAATACCGCCTTGCTCGCCTTCGGCACGGTGATCGCGAGTGTCATGGGCACCACAGGCGCTTCCATGCTGCTGATCCGCCCTGTTTTGCGCGCCAATGCCTTTCGTCAGCGCAAGATCCATACCTTTGTGTTTTTCATCTTCCTGGTCAGCAATATCGGCGGATCACTGACACCGCTGGGGGATCCGCCGCTTTATCTCGGCTTCCTCAAGGGTGTGTCCTTCTTCTGGACCACGACGCATATGTTCGGCGAATTCCTGCTCTGCGCTGTGCTGCTGCTTGCGGCCTATTATGTGCTGGATAGTTGGGCCTGGGCGCGTGAGAAGCCGGTGGCACCAGTGATTGAAAAGCGCGAGAAACTCTCCATCGAAGGCTATGCCAATCTGTGGCTGATTGGCGCGGTGGTGCTGATGGTGCTGGCGCAGGGCTATTGGCGGCCAGGTGATGTGGCGCTGTTTGGCGAGAAGATCGGCCTGGAACGGTTGGTGGGTGTGGCGGTGTTTGTTGCCATTGCCGCCATTTCCATGTGGGTCACGCCGCGGCAATTGCGCGATGATAATGGCTTCGCCTGGGGCGCCATTTTGGAAGTCGCCAAGCTTTTCGCTGCCATTTTCGTGACCATGGCCCCGGTGCTTGCGATACTCCGCGCCGGCACGGCGGGCGCGGCGGCGCCGCTGGTGGCGCTGACCTCCGGCGCGGGCGGGGAGCCGATTCCCTGGGTCTATTTCTGGCTGACCGGGGCGCTGTCTTCCTTTCTGGATAATGCGCCGACCTATCTGGTGTTCTTCAACCTTGCCGGCGGTAATCCCGCGCATCTGATGACGGAAGGTGCCTTGACACTCGCCGCGATTTCCTGCGGCGCGGTCTTCATGGGGGCCAATTCCTATATCGGCAATGCGCCGAATTTCATGGTCAAGGCGATTGTGGAAGAACAGGGTGTGCGCATGCCATCCTTCTTTGGCTATTGCGCCTGGGCCCTTGTGGTCCTGATCCCGCTTTTCGTGCTGGTGACCTTCATCTTCTTCTGAGGAAATTTCGATGCCTTACGTAATCGCTGATGATCTGCCCCATGAACCCGCCGGTGTGCGCTTCCGCCGCCTGCTGGAACGCCCAGAAATCCTGCAAATGCCGGGCGCGCATTTAGGCATTGCTGCCTTGCTCGCGAAAAAGGCGGGGTTTGAGGCGCTCTATATGTCAGGCGCTGCCATGTCGGCCACCATGGGCCTGCCCGATCTTGGCATGATCACGGTGGATGACGTGTCCTGGCATGTGCGCCAGGTGGTGCGTGCTTCTGCCCTGCCGGTGCTGGTGGATGGCGATACCGGCTATGGTGAGGCGCTGAACGTCATGCACATGGTGCGCTGCTTTGAAGAAGCAGGCGCCGGCGCGGTGCATTTGGAAGACCAGTTGCTGCCCAAGAAATGCGGCCACTTGAACGACAAGAAACTGGCCCCGGTGGATGAAATGGCGGCCAAGGTCGCGGCGGCGCGTAAGGCCAGGCGCAACCTGGTGATCATCGCGCGCACCGATGCTGTGGCGAATGAGGGCATGGATGCCGCCGTTGATCGCGCCAAGCGCTATCTGGAAGCCGGCGCCGATGCGATCTTCCCAGAAGCGCTGACCACCGCTGAGATGTTTCGCGAATTCGCCGCGCGCATGCCGGGGGTGAAGTTGTTGGCAAATATGACCGAGTTCGGCCGCACGCCGTTTTTCACGGCAACCGAATTCCAGCAAATGGGCTATGCGATGGTGATCTGGCCCGTCAGCCATCTGCGCATCGCCGCCCGCGCCATGGAAGATTTGTATGGTGCGATCAAGGCTGATGGCGGCACGCATAACATGGTCGGGCGCATGCAAACCCGCGCGGCGCTGTATGAGACGATTGGCTATCACGCCTATGAATCGCTTGATGCCAGCCTAGTGCGGACCATTGTACCGGAAGGCATGCCGCAGAATTGAGGTTATGTCGGGCGCGGTGCTTCAGCCCCCGCGCCCGGAAAAGGCGTTGAAGGTTTGCAGCGTATAGGTGTCTTTCACGCCGGGCACGGTCTGGATGGTTTCCACCACGAAAAGCCCGATATCGCGCCCGGCTTCCAGATAGAATTTCCCAAGCAAATCATATTGGCCGGAAATGGAATGCATTTCTGAAAGCTCGGGGATGCCATCAGCCATCTCGCGCGCCACGCGATAGGCTTGGCCCATCTCGCACTTGATCATCACGAATATGGCGCGCATGGCATTGGCCCTCCTGGAACCAGCATATGCTAACGCGGAACCCGCCCCGCGGGAAACGCGCCCGCACCGCAGGCCGGGTTAATTTGCAAAGCGCATGGCATTATGACTAAGTTTTGGGCGAAAAATCGCCCAAAAGCCGGTCGGGTGCCCTCTCCAGGCGGCATAGGGCTTGCTTAACAAGGAACATGGTTTTGCCCCCTCCTGCCCCAGATCACGGCGGCGCCGCCCAGCCCTTGCTCGAAACCCGTGGCCTCGTGAAGCATTTCCCCATCCGGGGTGGCCTGTTTGGTCGCCAAATGGGGGAGGTGCGCGCGGTGGATGGCGTCTCCCTCACTGTGCGCAAGGGGGAGACCTTGGGCATTGTGGGCGAAAGCGGCTGTGGCAAATCCACCACGGCTCGGCTGCTGATGCGCCTGCTCGACCCCGGCGCGGGGGAGATGATATTTGATGGCGAACCGGTCGGCCGGGATGATCTGGGCGGCGGCATATCGTTGAAAGAGTATCGCCGCCAGGTGCAGATGGTGTTTCAGGATTCCTACGCCTCCCTGAACCCGCGCCTGCCGATTGAAGACAGCATCGCCTTCGCCCCTGAAGTGCATGGCGTGCCGGTGGCGGAAGCGCGCGAAAGGGCGCGGGAATTGCTCGCTGCCGTTGGCCTGGCACCCGCACAATTCGCCCGGCGCTATCCGCATGAATTATCCGGCGGTCAGCGCCAGCGGGTGAATATCGCCCGCGCACTCGCGCTCCGCCCGCGTTTGGTCATTCTGGATGAACCGGTCTCGGCGCTCGATAAAAGCGTGGAGGCGCAGGTGCTGAACCTGCTCGTGGACCTCAAGGAAAGCTTTGGCCTGACCTATGTTTTCATCAGCCATGACCTGAATGTGGTGCAATACATCAGCGACCGCGTGCTGGTGATGTATCTGGGCCAGGTGGCGGAGGAAGGCCCGGTGGATGAGATCTATAGCCGCCCGGCGCATCCCTATACCCAGGCACTTTTGGCGTCGCGCCCCTCCATGGACCCGGCGCAGCGCCGCACTGAACCGCCGCTGACGGGCGACCCGCCCAACCCGGTGAACCCGCCTTCCGGCTGCCGTTTCCGCACCCGCTGCCCTTTTGCCGAGGCGGTTTGCGCCGAAATCCCGCCTGTCGCGGCCACGCTCAGCCCCGGCCATACCGCTGCCTGCCATATGGCGCTGCCCGGTAGTGGCCACAGCAAGGCCGGGGGGATGGCGGCATGAGCGCGGCGTTGAAACCGGCCAATGAGGCACCGCTGATCCGGTTGCGCGATCTGCATGTGAAGTTCGAAAGCCGCGACCGCACCGTGCATGCGGTGAATGGCGTTGATCTGGACCTCGCCGCCGGTGAGGTGCTCTGCATCCTGGGCGAATCAGGGTCCGGCAAATCCGTGACGCTCCGCGCGCTGATGAAGCTTTTGCCGAAAACCGCGAAGGTCACGGGTGAAATTCAGGTGGCCGGGCGCGATGTGCAGGCCATGAATGAAGGCCAGCTTGCCGATTTTCGCGGCGGCGATGTGGCGATGATCTTCCAGGAACCCATGACGGCGCTCGACCCCGTGTTCACCATTGGGCGGCAGATTGCGGAAACTGTGCAGCGCCATGAAGGCGCCAGCCGCAGCGCCGCCGATGCCAGGGCCTTGGAATTGCTGGAATTGGTGCAAATCCCCTCGGCCAAGCGGCGGCTTTCCGCCTATCCGCATGAATTATCGGGCGGGCTGCGGCAGCGCGCCATGATTGCGGTCGCTCTCGCCTGCCGGCCCAAGCTGCTGCTGGCCGATGAACCCACCACGGCCTTGGATGCCACGGTACAAATCCAGGTGCTGCTGCTGCTGCGGTCCTTGCAGGAAAAGCTTGGCATGGGGGTGGTGTTTGTGACCCATGACCTTGGTGTTGCGGGCGAAATCGCTGACCGGGTGGCGGTGATGTATGCCGGCAAGGTGGTGGAGGAAGGCCCCGTGGGCGCGCTCATGGCCGGCCCCCTGCACCCCTATGCCAAGGGCCTGTTGGGCGCGACGGTCCATGCCGGCATGCGCGGCAAGCGGCTCACCACCATCCCCGGCGCGCCGCCCATGCTGGATAAGGTGCCGACTGGCTGCGCCTTTGCGCCGCGCTGCGCGGAGATGATTGATTGCTGCCATAATGGGGTGCCGCCGCTCCGCCAGATTGTCCCTGGGCGGCAAGCGCGCTGCATCAGGGTAGCGGCGGGCGAGAGGGCACCCCATATCTAAAAAAAGTGAAACTTGCCGTGGCCTTCGCTGCGCGGCAAAAGCCTTTTTGAGACGGGTGCTCTCGCCCGGCTCTTTCCCGCGGGCCGAGGCCGTTTTGCGGTCACGCTCTGCCATGGTGCCGGTCCTGCGGGGGCGGCTTGGGTTGGAATGATATGCGGACCATTACGCAGCTAGGTCTTTTGGCCCTGATCGCCAGTGCTGGCGCGGCTTGGCATTTCAAGGGCGAGGAATATGGCCTGCCAGCGCCACTCGCTTTGGTTGGGCTTCAACCCGGCGGAGGCCAGGGTCCGGCGCGCGGTGGCCCCTCGGGCCCTGTTGGCGTTATTGTCCAGCCAGTGCGCACCGGCATGGTGGTGGATAAGGTCGAAAGCATCGGCACGGTGCGGGCACGTGAGGCTGTCACCATCACCGGCAAGATCGTTGGCATTGTCACGCAAATCCGCTTCACCGAAGGCCAGAAGGTCCAGGCGGGCGAAACCCTGGTGGAGCTTGATTCCGGCGCGGTTTCCGCTGAGCTCGATCAGGCGCGCGCGCTATTGGATGATGCGCGCAATCAATTGCAGCGCGCGCGCGGCTTGCAGGCGGGCCAGACCATTGCGGCGCAGCGGCTGGACACGCTTGAAGCCCTTTCCCGCCAGGCCGAGGGCCGCGTGCGTCAGGCTGAAGCGAAGCTTGAGGAATTGCGCGTGACCGCGCCCTTCGCCGGACGCGTTGGATTGCGGCAGGTCAGCCTTGGTGCGCTGATCCAGCCCGGCACGGCGATCACCACGCTGGATGATTTCTCCCGCGTGCGGGTGGAATTCGCGGTGCCGGAAGTGTTTCTGGCGCGGGTGCAGATTGGCCGCCAGGTGCAGGCGCGTAGCACCGCCTATGGCGACCGGCGCTTCAATGGCGAGGTCGCGATCATTGATACACGCATTGACCCGGCAACCCGTAGCGTGCGCGTCATCAGCGAATTTGATAACGCGGATGAAGCGCTGCGCCCCGGCCTGTTCCTGAATGTGGAAATGGTGCTGGAAGAACGCCCAACCGCGCTACTAGTCGCCGAGGAAGCGATTGACCCGGTGGGTGACCGCGCCTTTGTTTATGTGATTCGCGATGGGCGCGCGAAGCGCCAGGAAGTGAAACTCGGGCTCCGCCTGCCGGGTGAGGTGGAAATCCGCGAAGGCGTTGCGGCTGGTGAATCGGTTGTGGTGCGCGGCATTCAGCGCCTGCGCCCGGATGCGCCGGTACGCATCATCGAAACCATTACGCGCCCGACAAGCTGAAGAAGGGGTATCGCCATGGTCCTTTCCGATATCTCCATCAAGCGGCCGGTTTTTGCGACTGTGATCAGCCTGATGCTGATCGTGCTTGGTTTGGCATCGCTCTATAAAATGCCGATCCGGGAATACCCGAAGATTGACCCGCCGATCATTCAGATTGTCACGACCTATCGCGGTGCCTCGGCGCCCGTGGTGGATAATCAGATCACGGAAATTCTGGAAGGTGCCGTCGCGGGGATTGAGGGGATCAAATCCATCCAATCCCAATCGCGCGATGAACGCAGCCAGATCACCCTGGAATTCCGCCTGACGCGTGATGTGGATAGTGCGGCGAATGATGTGCGAGACCGTGTGGCGCGCGCCTTGGCGCGGCTGCCGGAACAGGCCGATACACCGATTGTGCAAAAGGTGGATGGCGATAGTCGCCCGATTTTGTGGATCGCGCTCAATTCCGAAACCCTGTCACCGCTGGACCTGACCGATATCGCGCGCCGGCGCATTGTGGATCGGCTTGCGATTGTGGAAGGTGTTGCGCAGGTCTTGGTGCTGGGTGAGCGGCGCTTTTCCATGCGCATCTGGCTGGACCGGCAAGCGCTCGCCGCGCGTGGGCTGACGGTGCAGGATGTGGAAGACGCGATCCGGCGCGAGAATGTGGAATTGCCCGGCGGGCGGCTTGAAAGCTCGGCCCGTGAATTGACCGTGCGCACCGACACACGCATGAGCTCGCCCGAGCAATTCCGCCAGGTGGTGGTGGCGCGCGGCAGCGGGGGCGCGCAGGTATTGCTGGGCGAAGTGGCGCGGGTTGAGGTTGGCGCCGAAGATACGCGCGGCGGCTATCGCATCAATGGTCGGCCATCCATCGGCCTTGGCATTTTGCGCCAATCCACGGCCAATACGCTGGCCGTTGCCGATGGTGTGAAGGCAGAACTGGAACGCATCAAGCCCACATTACCGCCCGGCGTGGATGCCACCATTGGCTATGATGAAAGCCTGTTCATCGCGCAATCCATTTATGAGGTTGAGCATGCGCTGATGATCGCGCTGGCGCTGGTGGTGGGCGTGATCTTCCTGTTCCTGCGTTCGGTGCGCGCCACGATCATTCCCGCTGTCGCCATTCCGGTTTCCATCGTCGCTTCCTTCATTCCCATGGCGGTATTTGGGTTTTCGGTGAATGTGCTGACGCTGCTTGGCTTGGTGCTGGCGATTGGCCTGGTGGTAGATGACGCGATTGTGGTGTTGGAAAACATCCACAGGCGGATTGAGCTTGGCGAGGATCCCTTGCTCGCCTCCCTGCTTGGCGCGCGCGAAATTGCCTTTGCGGTTATTGCGACAACCCTGGTTCTCGTTTCGGTCTTCCTGCCGCTATCCTTCATGGGGGGCAATACGGGCAGGCTATTCACGGAATTCGGCATAGCCCTTGCCGCATCGGTGTTGTTTTCGGGGCTGATAGCGCTCACGCTGACACCCATGATGTGTTCCAAGCTGCTCCGCGCGCATGAGGGTGAGGGGCTTTTGGTCCGCATGACCGAGCCCTTCTTCGTAGCGATGAATGAGGCGCTGCGCTGGACCTTGGATAAGGCGCTCCGCGCACCGCTGCTGGTGATGGGTGCATCGGCGGCCATGTCGCTGTTTGCCGTGGTGCTGTTCAATGCTTTGCCCAAGGAATTCGCACCGACGGAAGATCGTGGTGTGGTTATTATCCCAACCACGGGGCCGGAAGGCGCTTCCTTCCCCTATACGGTTGAACACGTGATCCGGCTTGAGAATTTGCTGCAACGCTATCTGGATAGTGGGGAAGCTTACGCGGTATTCGCAACCGTGGGCGGCTTCCAGCGCCCGGCCGTCGGCAATATCGCCAATGTCTTTGTGCGCCTGGCCCCCTGGAGCGAGCGTGAGCGGAAGCAGCAGGCCATCGCTGCCGAGATTTTCCCGCTGGTGGCCAGTATTCCGGGCATTCGCGGCTTTGCGCTGAACCCGCCATCGCTCGGCCAACGCGGGTTCCAGCCGCCGGTGCAATTCGTGATCGGTGGGCCGGATTATGATACGCTGATCGCCTGGCGGGATGCCTTCATTGAGAAGGCGCGCACCAATCCGCGCCTGCTCAACCTCGACCACAACTTCAAGGAAACCAAGCCGGAAGTGCGCGTGGATATTGACCGGCGCAAGGCCGCCGATCTTGGCATTTCCATCGCTGCCGTTGGCCGCACCATTGAAACCCTGATGGGGTCGCGCGAAGTCACCACCTATGTCGTGGGTGGACAGGAATACAAGGTGCTGTTGCAGGCGCCCGATTCCGCGCGGATTTCGCCTTATGATCTGCAAAATGTCTTTGTGCGCACGGGCACTGGCGGGCTGGTGCCGCTTTCCAATGTGGTGACGCTGTCTGAACGTGCGCGGGCGCAAACCCTCTCGCGGCAGGATCGCGTGCGGGCCGTGACCATTCAGGCCTCTCTCGCGCCTGGCTATTCGCTTGGTGAGGCACTGGATTTCCTTGACCGTACCGCAAAGGAAGTGCTCCCGCAGGAAGCGCGCATTTCCTATCTGGGGCAGAGCCTGGAATTCCGCGAAAGCTCCGGCGCGTTGTACGTGACCTTTGCGCTGGCTTTGCTGGTCGTATTCCTGGTGCTGGCCGCACAGTTCGAAAGCTTTGTGCATCCCTTCGTCATTCTGCTGTCCACGCCGCTTGCCGTGACGGGCGGGCTTCTGGCGCTATGGGTGACGGGGCAGACGCTGAATGTGTTCAGCCAGATCGGCATGGTCTTGCTGATTGGCCTCATGGCGAAGAACGGCATTCTGGTGGTGGAATTCGCCAATCAGCTCCGTGATCGCGGCATGAGCATTCGTGATGCGGTGCTGGAAGCATCCGTCGTGCGGCTGCGCCCGATCCTGATGACCTCCATCGCAACGGTGCTTGGTGCCGTGCCTTTGGCCATGGCAACCGGGGCGGGGGCGGAAAGCCGGCAGGCGCTTGGTGTGGTGATTGTGGGCGGGATTTCGCTTTCCACGATTGTAACGCTTTACGCGGTGCCGGCACTTTACCTGCTGCTGGCGCCCTATACCAAGCCGATTGGCGCCATTGCGGCCAAGCTCGCGGAACTCCAATCCAAGCCCGCCTCAAGCCACGGTCATCAGGCGGCGGAATAACGCTGCTGCCTCCGCTCAGGGTGATTTCACGCCCTGGATTTATCGGCTAGCTTCCCCCTGATTTCGAATCATTGGGGAAGCGGTTATGGCGGAAGCGAAAACAGGGCGAACGGGCGGCAAGCTTTTGGCCGATGCCTTGGTGGCCCAAGGCGTCACCCACGCCTTTTGCGTGCCGGGTGAGAGTTATCTTGATCTGCTCGATGGTCTTTATTCCGTGCGCAACCGGTTGCAATTGGTGACCTGCCGCTTCGAAGCCGGCGCGATCCATATGGCGGAGGCCTATGGTAAGCTTACCGGCAAGCCAGGCGTTGCGATTGTCACGCGTGGCCCTGGCGCCTGCCATGCCGCGATTGGCGTGCATGTCGCGCAACAGGATTCAACGCCGCTGGTGCTGCTGGTCGGGCAAATCCCGGTGGAGGAGACAGACCGCGAAACCTTCCAGGAAGTTGATTATCGCCGCATGTTCAGCCCCATCGCGAAATGGGTGACGCAGATTGATGATGAAAAGCGCATCCCCGAATTGATGGCGCATGCCTTTGATGTCGCGGTATCTGGCCGCCCCGGCCCGGTGGTGATTGCGATCAGTGAGGAAATGCAAAAGCGCATGGCGAATGTGCCGGATATCGGCCCCGCCACCGTGCTGCCGCCGTACCCGGCGCCTGACGCTGTTGAACGTATGATGGCGATGCTGGCCAAGGCCAAGCGCCCGCTGGCCGTGCTTGGTGGGTCACGCTGGTCGGATCAGGGCAAGGCCGATATCCGCGACTTCCTGCTGGCGAATGATTTGCCTGTTGCGGTCGGCTTCCGCCGTCAGGGAATTTTTGATGGCAATTCGGAAAACTATGTCGGTGATCTGGGTGTTGGCGCCGATCCGGGCCTCGTTTCGCACGCCAAGGATGCGGATTTGATCATCGCGATTGGTTCGCGCCTGGGTGAGACATTCAGCCAGGGTTATACCTTGCTCGATATGGCCGGCGCGACGCCGATTGTGCATGTCTATCCCGAACAAGCCGAAATCGGCCGCGTCTATCGCCCGGCGCTTGGCATCACGGCAGACCTCAATGCCTTTGCCGCGGCGGCCAAGGCGGCAACGCCCATCAAGAAACCCGCCTGGGCGGGCTGGACGCGGGATTTGCGCGCCACGCGGATGAAGCAGGCGGCAGCGCCCGATTACGAAGGGCCGCTCAATTTGGCGAAGGCGTTGCAGGATTTGGAAAAGGCGCTGCCGACCAATACCATCTACACGACCGATGCCGGCAATTTCGCGACCTGGCCGACGCGCTTCATGCATGTGGGCGCGGGGCAGGATTTCCTTGGCCCCACCAATGGTGCCATGGGTTATGCGGTACCGTCCGCGATTGGCGCGAAGATTGTGCATCCGGAACGGCCGGTGATTGGCTTTGTTGGCGATGGCGGGTTCTTGATGACAGGGCAGGAAATCGCAACCGCCTTCCATCATTCGGTCAATCCAGTCATTCTGGTCTTCAATAACCAGATGTATGGCACCATTCGCATGTATCAGGAACGCACCTATCCGCATCGTGTCTCCGGCACGGCGCTCACCAATCCGGATTTCGCGCGCTTCATTGAAGCCTTTGGCGGCCATGGTGAGGTGGTGGAAAAGACCGAGGAAATGGTGCCGGCAGTCCAGCGGGCGCTCGCTTCCGGCAAGCCCGCGCTTGTGGAAATCCGCATGAACCCGGAACAGGTCACCAATCGCGCCACCATTGCCGATTTGCGCGCGCAATCGGGCAAGGCGGCACCGGCAGCGGCAATGCCGGTGACAGCCGCACGCGGCCCGGCACCGCGGCGAAGCGGCCCGCGCCCGCGCTGAATTCAGCCTGGCCGGGGTGCCGCTTGTGGGCGCCCCGGCAAATTCATGCCGGAAAAACGCGTATCCAGATGTTCGATTTCAAGCCATCCCATATCGCGGCCAAAGGGCTTGTAGATCGGGAAGGTTTTCAGAATGCCGAGCGTCGCGGCACTTTCCAGCGGTGAGATGAAACTGCAATCCTGATCACCAAATTGCGGCTGCGCCATCCAATGCACCAATTGCGCGGCGCTAAGCGCGAAAAACCCGCAATGCGGATTGGTCGCGCGCTGGAAGGTGAGGGGGCGTGCGCCTTGGCGGCCCTTCAGGAAACGCTCATCCGGCAGCGCCGCTTCAAAGGGGGCCAGCAAGCCAGGGCGCAGCATGCCATCAATATAGGTCTTCAGCGCCGGGCCGCGCGGATTGAATTCGAAACGATTGGGAAACAGGACGCGCCGCCAGCCATAATCATCCTGAAAGGCCAGGATGCGCGGGATCATATCGCCGCCGGTAGGGCGCAGATCATCTTCCGAAAAGGCGAAGACATCATAGCCATTGCGTGCATCGGCAAAAAGCTTATGCGCGGCGAAGCCCAGCATGCGCGGATTATCGAGCTTGGCATCATAAAGCCGCACGCCGCGGGAGCGACAGTAATCCGCATCCAGCAAATGATTGTCGCCATTCACCAGCACGATGATATCAAGCTGATCCGCGACGCCTATCACGGGCTCGAAACGCTTCTGCCAGACATTGATGCTGGAAACCGGCCCGTAATGGCCACGCCAGGCATCAATCACGCTGCGGATCGCCGCCGCGCGTTGATCACGCCGATGCGCATCGGTGGAGCTGTGGTTTGATCCTTCCTCCGCACGGAAGAAATGCGCGATGGTGAGCAGGATGCGCATGCTCAGGCGTTTCCTCTCGTCAACAGCCTATCGAAATAGGCGATGGTATGCACCAGGCCCTGTTCCAGCGGAATGGTCGGTTCCCAGCCAAGCTTGCTGCGCGCCTTGGTGATATCGGGCTGGCGCTGGCGCGGGTCATCCACCGGCGCGGGGCGAAAGACCATGCGGGAAGCGGAACCCGTCAGCCGGATCACCGCATCCGCCAATTCGATCATGGTAAACTCACCCGGATTGCCAAGATTGATCGGCCCCGTGACATCTTCCGGCGCATCCATCAGCCGGCGCAAACCCTCAACCAGGTCTGAGACAAAACAGAAGGACCGCGTCTGCTTGCCATCGCCATAAATCGTGATCGGGTCACCCCGCAACGCCTGAACGATGAAATTGGACACCACGCGCCCATCATTCGGGTGCATGCGCGGCCCATAGGTATTGAAAATCCGCGCCACCTTGATCGGCAGGCGGAATTGGCGGTGGTAGTCGAAGAACAGCGTCTCCGCACAGCGCTTGCCTTCATCGTAACAGGAACGCGGGCCGATCGGGTTCACATTGCCCCAATATTCCTCAGGCTGAGGATGCACATTCGGGTCGCCATACACCTCACTGGTGGAAGCTTGCAGAATCCGCGCCTTCAGGCGCTTCGCGAGGCCGAGCATATTGATCGCGCCATGCACGCTGGTCTTCAGCGTCTGCACCGGGTCATGCTGGTAATGGATGGGCGATGCGGGGCAGGCAAGATTGTAGATCTCATCAACCTCGACATAAAGCGGGAAGGTCACGTCATGGCGCAGCAATTCGAAATAGGGGTGCGCCAATAGCGTTTCGATATTGGCCTTATTGCCGGTGAAGAAATTATCGGCGCAAAGCACCTCATGCCCCCCAGCCGATAGCGCTTCGCATAAATGGCTGCCGACAAAGCCGGCGCCCCCGGTGACCAGAATGCGCTTGCGCGCATGGTATTCCCGCTTGGCCTCACTCGGTTTTTCCATCACCGCCCCACCGCATAACCCTGCATGCCGCGCGGATTGGCCCCGGCGCGGATGGTGCCATCGGCTTCACGCCGCGCGCCGGTCAACCGCCCTTCAGACCAATCACCGCCCGCTTCCGCCTGATGCCCGCGCGCCTTCAACGCCGCCAGCACTTCCGGCGTATAGCGGCCTTCAATCACCAGCTTGCCGGGCTTCGCACCGCGCGGCCAGAAGCTGCTGATCCAATGTTCCGAATGGAAGGAAGGCGCATCAATCGCTTCCTGAATATTCATGCCATGATGCAACATCCGCAGCAGCATGATGGGCTGCCATTGATCCTGCTGCTCGCCACCTGGTGTGCCGAAGCTCATCCAGGGCTTGCCATCGCGCAACACAAGTGCGGGTGACAGCGTGGTGCGCGGGCGCTTGTTAGGCTGCAGGCCATTCGGCAGCGTTTCATCCAGCCAGAACATTTGGCAGCGCGTGCCAAGGCAGAAGCCAAGCTCAGGAATTGCAGGCGAGGATTGCAGCCAGCCCGCCGAAGGTGTCGCACTCACCATATTCCCGGCCGCATCAATTACATCCACATGGCAGGTATCGCCACCCGCAGCCCCAAGGCGAGAGACGGTGGGCTCACCACTGCCGGCAGCGGCGGCCATTTCCTGCGCACGGCGGATGGCAGCGGCATAATCAGTGCGCGGGGCACGGCCATCGGGCGAACCGGGGCGGAATTCCATGCTGGCGGCGGCGCCAATCAGCGCACGACGCGCGGCGTTATAGGCGGGCGAAAGCAAAGTCGCCATCGGCACATCAACGAAATTCGGATCGCCATAAAAGGCTTCACGATCCGCGAAGGCCAACTTCATCGCCTCTGTCACCAGATGGATGAAATCCGCGCCCAGCGGGTCCATCGCCGCAATGTCATCGCCGGCGATCAAGGCCAGGGTTTGCAGCATGGCGGGGCCCTGGCTCCAGGGGCCACATTTCAGCACGCGATGGCCGTGGTAATCCAAGCCAAGCGGTTCTTCGACAGGCGCGGACCAGCCAGCCAAATCCTGCCCATTCAGCACGGCGCGATGGCGGCGGCCTGATGTATCCATCGCTTCCGTTGTGCGGCAGAAGCGATCAATGGCTTCCGCCACAAAGCCGCGATACCAGGCGCGCCGTGCGGCTTCGATTTGCGCGATGCGATCGCTGCCGGCGGCCTCCGCCTCGCGGACCACGCGTTCATAGGTGTCAGCCAATGTCGGGTTGGCATAAAGCCCGCCCGGCGCCGGGCCGCCACCCCGCAGCCAAAGCGCGGCAGAGGTTTTCCATTCCGCCTCAAACAAGGGGCGCACCGAATCAATCGTGGCGCGCACACGCGGCACCATGGGTGCGCCATGGCGCGCATAGCCAATGGCATAGGCCAGGATATCGCGCGGCTTCCAGGTGCCGTGATCGCGAAGCATGAGCATCCAGGCATCAAAGGCGCCGGGGATGGGTGCTGCCAGCATGCCGGTGCCGGGCATGATTTCATGGCCAAGGTTTTTCATCAGCGCGACATTCAAGCCGGCAGGGGCGGGGCCTTGGCCGCAAATCGCCTGCTGCTCGCCGCTGCGCGCGCTATGCAGGATGATCGGGCAATCGCCGCCCGGCCCGTTCAAATGCGGCTCCACAATTTGCAGCGTGAAGCCGGCGGCGGCCGCCGCATCAAAGGCATTGCCGCCCCGTTCCAGCACCGCCATGCCGACCTGGGAGGCGATCCAATGGGTGGAGGCCACCGCGCCAAAGGTGCCGCTGATTTCCGGGCGCGTCGTGAAGCCGCGTGCCCCTTCCTTCGCCGGGAAGCCAATGGACGCAAGGTTGGTGTGGGACATGGGCAGGGATTTCCATCTTCCATCGGGCGGGAAACGCTACCCGGCCCGATGGTTTTTAGGCGAAATGGTCAGAAAGACAAAGCTCGCGCCTCAGCCAATCCACCATGTGAAGCCGCTCAGCCTTCCTCGCGCCGCGCCGCGCGTTCACTCATCAGGCAGGCAAAGACCACAATGGCAGCGCCTGCCAGGGTCCAGGGGCCAGGCCAGAGCTGCCAAATGGCGGCATCCAGGATCAGCGCGAAGACCAGGGCGGTGAATTCCAGCGGTGCCAGCCGTGCGGCGCGATCAATGCTGAAGGCGATGGCTAGCGCAAGCGTTGCCCCCCCGGCAAAGAGCCCATTGGCGATCAGCGCCACCCAATCATGGCCACTGGGGGCGACCCATTCGGCAATGGCGAATGGCAAGATCGCCAGAAATAGCGGCCCGGATGACCAGAAGATCAGCCGCGCCGGATTCTGTTCCGCGCGCAATATGCGGCTGAGCGTCAGAAACCCGGCATAAGTCATGGTGCCAAGAAACGCCCAGCCATAGGCATGCCACGGGATAGCTACCAAAGAAGCCGAAGCCGTCAGCGCGGGCAACATCGCGACCATCACGCCCAGAAACCCGATTGCGGACCAGAACCAGACAGCGCGGCCATTTCTTTCGCCCAGGACAAGCGTGGCCAAAAGCAGGGTGAAGAAGGGCGCGGTGAAGTAAACCAGATAGCCCTCAGCCAAGGGGATGTCGCGAAAGGCCAGGAAAAAGCCATAGGCGGAACCCGCCATGCACAAGGCGCGCAGCAAGTGCAGCCCAGGGCGCGGGGTTGCAATCGGCCCGCCAGCGCCGCGCCGCAGAAGCCGCAGCGCGCCGAGCAGGACAAGCAAGGTCCCATAGCGAATGATCAGCACCTGATCCGCGCCATAGCGCCCAGCCAGCAGCTTCGAATTGGCATCGAGCAGCGCAAAAAGCGCCATGGCCCCTACCAGCAGCAGCGGCCCCTTGTAGCTTGTCATGGAGATCCCGGACTGGCATGGTGCCGAAAGGGCTTCGGCAGAAGGTTTCTCGCCCCGCGATCAGGGGGCGTCAAGCGGTTGGCTGATCGTCAGCCCCAGGACCCGAACAGGGCCAGGATATCGGCGAGTTGGGTGCCGCCCAAAAGCACCACATCATCGCCATCGCCAGTGTCGAAAACACCACCAAGCCCATCGGCGATCAGCAGATCATTGCCTGCGCCGCCGTAAAGACTATCGGCACCCTGGCCACCATTCAGAGTATCGTCTCCTGCATTGCCAATGAGCATATTGGCGCCAGCATCGCCCATGAAGCTGTCGGCACCTTGCCCGCCAGCGGCGCCTTCAATGCCGATCAGCACATCCTGGCCGTGTTCGAGGCTAGAGGCCGCACCAGACAAAAGATCAAGAAAGACGGCTTCGTTTGCTGAGTGATAATCGGCGAGATCAAAACCCTCGCCGCCGACCAGGCGGTCATTGCCTGCGCCCCCATCAAGGCTATCATCGCCAGCGCTACCGTCAAGCGTATCAGCGCCCGCATTGCCGGCCAGGAAATTCGCATTTGAATTGCCAAGCACGCCATCCGCACCATTCCCACCAATCGCGCCTTCAATGGCCACCCCGCGCGCTATCGTTATGTTATTGTTGATGCCACCAATGGACGAAAAGGCTTCAGCGTTCAGATTGATGGTCTGGTTTGCCGCGTAGCCTGAAGCATCCAGCGTATCTGCTCCGCCTGTATCATAAATGGTAAAGGCCGGGGCAATTGTATAATTCGCAAAATCATAAAGCGACCCAGCGGTGGCATTGCGGCCATAAACGCTGTCGCCCGAATTGAATGTCGTATTCGCGCCATAAAGGTTCTGCACGGCAACGATATCAGCCAGGCTTGGTCCCATCACAACGCGATAGCTGCCAAATTGCGCATCTGCCTGATCGAAATACGACATGATGGTGTAGGACCAGATGTCGTTCTGATAGAGATTATCAACGCCATAGGTTGCGGTCGCGTTATAGGCGCCGCCATGCCCGAAGCCAAGCGCATGACCGATTTCATGCACATAGGTCTGGAAGGAATAACTATCTATCGCGGTACCATAGCTATTGAGCCAGCCGGTGCCGATATTGATCCCTGCCGAAGTGATGAAGCCATTGCTGACTGAAGACGACGCGAAAGCCCCCGATTGATTATCGTCAAGGGTAATATTGCCGCCCGAGGTGACTTCCTCAAACACCAGATTGGTGACATTGGCCCAGCTTTGAAAGGCCGCACGCGCCAGCGCTTGGCCGGCAGAAGTGAGCCCCGTCACATTATAGGTGATGATGTTGTCAGTGCTTATGTCCCAACGGCGACCACCATCACCCCAAAAGCCCGTGGTCAGGAAATCCGCGATTTCATCAAGCGTATAGGTCGGCGGCGTAAATTCAATGATGGAGAGCTGATAGCCGCCAACGAATCTCTCATCCCAGGCGCTGGCATCTAGGAAGTATTGTCCGCTTGTAGTCGCCACCCAATTGATGCGCGAATTACGAATGACTCCATTGCGGATATCGTCATTTTGCGCGATCAGGCCTCCGCTGGCGTTGCGCAGATAAAGATAAGGGTCTTCCAGCGCGCCATACTCATCAAGAACGACGCCATTCAGCGTGATCTGGTATCGCGTACCGGCTACTAGATTAACCGCGTACCAATCATGATCGCCATTCACCTCCAGCACGCCAGTGATCGGCGTGCCGACCGTTAGGGAAACCGTGGTGGTAAAATCCCCCGGCACATCGGTCGCGCCATTGGCGGGCGAAGGGGCGTGGCCGCCCAGCATCGCCGTTCCAACCGCATCCTGGCAGACGGCGCATTGGCAGCCAGAGCCCGCGCCCTGTTCCGCGCCGACATCGGTGCAGACGAAACCCGCCATACGCCTACAAAACTCCTCTGAACCCGAGATTCACTAGCATCACGGTTGAGTGTGAAGCAAGAAAGGTTGCATATAGATTACTCTTTCCCGACGGACTTTGTACCGGCAGCTTCCCACGCGGGACCTTGTGACCTGAAGGCCCAGGATAACCGCCAAGGAACTGCTCCGGCTTGTGCCAAGACTGCCTCTGGGATTGGCTTAACTGTTGCAATCTTAACGGTCGCAATGAAGCGGTATTCAGGCGTTCTCAGAGGGTCTAACCTGTAGATGAGAAAAGACTAAGGACATCAGACAACGAGGTGCTGCCCAGTAGAATAACATCATTGCCATCGCCACCGTTGAGGTAATCCCCAACACCATCAGCGATCAGCATGTCATTGCCAGCGCCGCCATAAAGAACATCGCTTCCTGCACCGCCATTCAGCGTATCCGCACCCGCATTGCCGTAGAGCAAATTGTCACCCGCATTGCCGAGCACGCTGTCTGCGCCACTACCGCCTACCGCGCCTTCAATGACCACGCCACGCGCAACGGAGATATTGTTGATAAGGCCGCCGATGGAAGAAAAGGCCTCAGGGTTCAGATTAATGGTCTGGTTTACGCCATAGCCTGAAGCATCAAGCGTATCAGATCCGCCCGTGTCATAGATGGTGAAGGCCGGCGTTGTGCTGTAATTCGCGAAATCATAGAGCGATCCGGCGGTCGCATTTCGGCCGTAAATACTATTGCCTGAATTGAAAGTCGTATTCGCCCCATACATGCTGTGCATCGCCACGATATCAGCCAGGCTTGGCCCCATCACGAAACGATAGCTGCCGAAGCCGGCGTCTGCCTGATCAAAATAGGACATGATGGAATAAGCCCAGTGATCGTTCTGGTAGTGATTGTCCACCCCATAGGACGCTGAGCCATTATAGTCCCCACCATGCCCAAGCCCAAGCGCATGGCCGATTTCATGCACATAGGTCTGGAATGAGTAGCTATCCAAACTGGTCCCGTAATCAGCAAGCCATTGGGTGCTGACATTCACCCGCATGGAGGTGATCCCGCCCCACCAATCCCAATTGCCATCCGCGAAAGCGCCATCCTCATTATCGTCAAACAGGATATCACCGCCCCAGGAGACTTCCTGAAACACCAGATTGGTCACATTGGCCCAGGTCTGAAAGGCGGCGCGAGCGAGCGCCTGTCCGGCACCTGTCAGCGCGGTCAGATTATAGGTGACGATATTGTCGCTGCTCGTGTCCCAGCGATGCGCGCCATCGAGGACCCAATAGCCATTGATCAGATAATCCGCGATTTGATCCAGGGTGTAGGTGGGAAGCGGCGCAATTTCACTGATGGCGAGGCGATAACCACCGACATTCAATTCATCATAAGCACCAACATCAAGGTAATATCGCCCCGTGGCCGACGCGGTGAAGGTGAGGAGGGAATTCAATCCCGGCCCACTATCATCATCCTGCGCTACCAGATTGGAGCTGACGTCACGCAACTGAAGATAGGGGTCATAAAGCGCGGCGTAGCCGGCATAGCCGGCGCCATCCAGAGAAATGCTATAGCGCTGCCCAGCCACAAGATTCACGGCGAACCAATCCCGATCCCCCCAGCTATTCACGGCGCCACTCAGCGAGCCGCCGATGGCCAATGTCACGGTTGTTGAGCTATTGCCCGGCACCGTATCCACGGTTCCCTGTTCAGGCGGCAGCCCGGGCTCCCCACTGGCCGGCCCCTTCACCACTTCCTGGCAGCCAACGCAGCGGCAGCCGGCAAGGTCGCGCGTTTCATCTTGGGCAATGTTGCAACTGAAACGCGCCATGGCACCCTGCGCCGACCGCTAAATTCTGGGTTAGCGTATTGCTATGGAGCAATCCAATCAACCCCAAATGGGTGCGGCTTTTTTATGGCCACCATCATCATCGTATGTAAGCCCGCCCATCGGGCCTTTCCCCGAAACCCAGTCCAGGGCAGAAGGGGGTCATGACACCCGCCATTGCCTCAGCCCTCATGCCGCTTATGCGCGGCCTGGATGCTGAAACCGCGCATGGTATTGCGCTGCGCGCCCTTGCCCTTGGCCTGGCTGGCCAGGATCGCGGCGCGGATCACCCAAGCCTTGCCACCGAAGTCGCGGGGCTGCGCTTTCGCAATCCGCTCGGCCTTGCCGCCGGGTTCGACAAGAATGCGGAAGCCGTGCTGCCGCTGCTTCGGCTTGGCTTCGGCTTTGTGGAAGCCGGCACCGTCACGCCGCGACCCCAAGCGGGTAATCCAAGGCCGCGTTTGTTCCGCCTGACCGAAGACCAAGCCGTCATCAACCGCATGGGTTTCAACAATGCGGGCCTCGATTCCTATCTGGCGCGGGTCAGGGCCTTGCCGCGCCTACTACCCGGCGTTTTCGGCGCCAATATCGGCATCAACAAGGAAGGTGCCGATCCGGAACGGGACTATCCCGCGCTATATGAAGCGCTGGCGCCCTACGCCGATTACGTGACGGTCAATGTATCCTCCCCCAATACGCCGGGCTTGCGGGATTTGCAGGGGGAGGAACGCCTTGCCTCCATCCTGGCCGCCATCAATGCGCGCCGCGCGGGGCTCGCCAAGCGCCCGCCCTTGTTCGTGAAAATCGCACCTGATCTGGCCGATGATGCGCTTGGGCCGATTGTGGAGGCCTGTGTCGCGCAGGGCATTACCGGGCTGATCATCTCCAACACCACCATTACGCGGCCCGCTTCGCTGCGTTCTGGCCTTAAGGACCAGGCAGGCGGGCTCTCCGGCGCGCCGCTTTTCGCGCTTTCCACTGCAATGCTGCGCCGCTGCCACCATATCGCACAGGGACGGCTTGCGCTGATTGGCGTGGGCGGCATTGCTGGTGCCGAGCAGGCCTATGCCAAAATCCGCGCCGGCGCTTCGCTCGTGCAGCTTTACTCCGGCTTCGCTTATGCCGGGCCTGTATTGGTGCGCCAGATTCTCGATGGCCTTGCGGCACTGCTCGTGCGTGATGGCTTTACCTCGATCGCCGATGCTGTCGGCAAGGATGCGTGATGCAAATTCTGGAAGGTATCGCTGGCCTGGCCGACCGTTATGACGGTTATGTGCTCGATCTCTGGGGTGTCGTGCATGATGGGCGCAAACCCTATCCCGGCGTGCCGGAGGCACTGGCCGCACTGAAGGCACGCGGCAAGCGCATTGTCTTTCTCACCAATGCGC
Organism: Roseomonas sp.; assembly: GCA_020249435.1. Taxonomy (GTDB): domain Bacteria; phylum Pseudomonadota; class Alphaproteobacteria; order Acetobacterales; family Acetobacteraceae; genus Neoroseomonas. The sequence goes on from JADCFQ010000045.1 coordinate 71,668, forward strand.
CGCGCCGTGCTTGGTTTGTGCAAGGCATGCTGGACCGCATGGGGCTCGATCGCGGGCTTTATGATGGCATCATGTCCTCCGGTGAGGCTTCCTGGCGTCTCATGAAGGAACGCAAGCACCCTTGGTTCGCGCGCCTTGGTCGCCGTGTTGTGCATATCGGGCCGGAGCGTGATCTTTCCGTGGTGGAGGAAGACGCGGCCGAGATCGTGACCAACCCGACCAAAGCTGATTTCCTGCTGAACACCGGCCCTGATGCGGATGGCGGCACGACAAGCGCGGAACCCTATCGCGCGGCGCTCCGCGCCTGTTTCGATGCCGGGCTGCCCATGCTCTGCGTCAATCCAGATCGGCATGTGATGGTGGCGGGTGAGAAGGTGATCTGCGCCGGCGCGCTTGCGGATGTTTATCGCGAATTTGGCGGTGATGTGCTGGAAATCGGCAAGCCTGACCCGGCGGTTTATGAACCCGTGATGGAATTGCTGGGACCGATCCCGAAGGCGCGCGTGCTCGCGATTGGCGATAGCCCGCACACGGATTTGGCGGGCGCGCAGGCCACCGGCATTGACGCGCTTTGGGCGCTGACGGGCCTGGCCGGCGAAGCGCATGGCGCGGACCCGAGCGGTGAAGCCCTGGCCGCTGTTGCGGCGGCGGAAAAAGTGGCGCCGCTGGCAGCGTTACGCAGTCTGCGCTGGTAGGGGTTACCCCCGCCGCGCCAGCGCCGCTTCCAGCGTGTTTTCCAAAAGGCAGGCAATGGTCATGGGGCCAACGCCGCCCGGCACAGGGGTGATGGCGCCGGCATGGCCGACCGCCTCGGCATAGGCGACATCACCCACCAGCTTGCCATCGGGCAGGCGATTAATGCCGACATCAATCACCACCGCACCGGGGGCAATCCAATCGCCGCGTACCATTTCGGCCCGCCCGGCGGCTGCCACCAGAATCTCCGCGCGGCGGCATTCCGCCGGCAAATCCCGCGTGCGCGAATGGGCGATGGTCACGGTACAATCCGCACCCAGAAGCAATTGCGCCATGGGCCGCCCAACAATCTGCGACCGGCCAAGCACCAAGGCCCGCGTACCACGCAGCGCAACACCCGATTCCGCCAGAAGATGCATCACCCCGCGCGGGGTGCAGGGCACCAGGCCGGGCTCACCCGCGGCCAGCCGCCCGGCATTAAGCGGGTGGAAGCCATCCACATCCTTGGCTGGGTCCACGGCAGCAATCGCGGCCTCGGCCCGGATATGCGCCGGCAGGGGAAGCTGCACCAGAATCCCATCCACGGCCGGGTCGGCATTGAGCCTGGCAATTTCGGCCAGCAGCGCAGCTTCGGTTGTATTTTCCGGCAAATGGATCGTGGCGCTATCAAACCCTGCTTCCGCCGCGGCACGGTCCTTGTTGCGGACATAAACGCCGCTGGCGGGGTCATCACCCACACGCACCACTCGAAGCCCTGGCTTGAAGGAAAGCCCAGCGATGCGCTCAGCCAATCCGGCGCGCAGCCGCGCCCCCAGCGCCTTGCCATCAAGAATGCGTGCGGTCATGCCAGAGCCTCAATCCGTGGAATAAGTTGGGCAGGGTCGCCCGAAATGCGCAGCGTCTTCTCCCGCGCCGTCGCGCCTTGGGCAACCTCAATCAAGGATGCGGGAACCCCCAATGCCGAAGCCAAGGCGGCGCAGGCCGCGCGATTGGCCCGGCCATCCTCCGGCGCTTCGGTCACGGCCACCCGTAGCCTTGGCCCATCGGCGCTGGGGCGCAGCCCTTCAAGCCCTGGGCGGCGCGATTTGGGCTGCACCCTTATGCGAACCAGCAGCGCGCCCGCCTCGGCGCGCCAAAACCTCTCATCGGCCAAAGCCGCTGCCGAGCAGGCCGAACTGGATTTCCGCCAGCAGAATACGTGCCGCCTGCAACAGCAGGATCAGCACCACGGGCGAGATATCAATGCCGCCCAGATTCGGGATGAAGCGGCGAATGGGCCGTAAGGCCGGTTCTGTTAGCCGATGGAAGAAATCGGCAATCGCCCAGACCGCGCGGTTGCGCGTATCCAGCACATTGAAGGCAATCAGCAGGGATACGACCGCCCCGATAATGAGCGCCCAGACGAAAAGGCTAAGCGCCGTGTCAACCAGCCAGAATAACGCGTGCATGAAGCCTCCTGTCGCCCCCGGGCGCTGCCGCGCAGCTTCGCGACCCGGAAGGATTAGCCCCTATATCTTGAAGAAGGGTTCAGGCTGCAAGGCCCCTGCTGTGGAAGGGTCATTTGGGGTGAAACTGATGCCTGGGCACTGCCTTGACTTTACCTCCAGCCTGGGGCACTCACCGCCGCCTTGGTGCGGGGCTGTAGCTCAGTTGGGAGAGCGCGTCGTTCGCAATGACGAGGTCAGCGGTTCGATCCCGCTCAGCTCCACCAGATCAACCCAAAATGCAGTGTTCTCAAATCCGATGCTTAGCGTTTTTGTGGCGCGGTTTGTGCCATACCGGGCTCGGCAAATCACTTGGCGCCGAACCGTTGCGGTAGCGATCGAATATGGCTGAGTAGACGTGAACGGAACGTCTTTTTGGGTTTTCCCGGCGTGATGTTGAATTTCTCGCGGTAAAGACGGCTCACCTCCCCTCCACGTTGCATGAAATGGTGCCTGAACCGTTCCGCATCCTGCGCAGCCAGATCAGGGTTCAGCAGTGGCGCGATTTTCGGCGGGATCACGGGGCCCACGGCCAAAACACCAAGCCCATGACCATGGCGGAAGTGAAAACATGGATATTTTGAGGTCAATTCGGCCCAAAGCCGCCAGACGCCAAAATCCTTGTCCCGGACTTCCGTATCATGAAAAAGAACCACGCCCTTGTCCGATATTTTGGGGCGCCAGGAATGAAAATCATGGGAGACAGCCTCATAGGTGTGGAAGCCATCTATATGCAGCAGGTCTATTGATCCATCGGCGAATGATGGGAGCGCGCCATCAAATGTGCTGCGCATCAAGGTTGAGAATGCCTGGTATCTCTGATTGAGACCATCCACTGCGGCGAATATGTCTTCACTGTAAAGCCCGGCGTGTTCATCGCCCTTCCAGGTATCAATGGCAAAACAGCGCCCCGGTTTCGCGCGCCGGAAATTCGCTTGGCAGAAGGCCATGTAGGAGACGGCGCGATGCGTTCCCAGTTCTACAAAAATCCCGGGTTCCAGTGCCGCCATCAGCCAGGCTGCGAAAGGTGTATGTTCCAGCCATGCACTTTCAACAATATGTTCGGGCACCCATTCCCCGTCTTCACGCAGAAGCGATGATAACGGATCCGGTAACGCGTTCAATGAGGCCATTCCGATCCCATTTCTAATTCAATTGAGTCCAGATGTCGAAGGTAGCGCGTCTTGGGTCTTGTGTCAGCAAGACCGAAGGCCGATGACCTCGCCACGAGACCTCGCGCTCACTCCAATCCCTGCGTCAGGAAGCTAAGGCCATCACCAAAGCGCCCCGCCTATCAGCGTTTTCGGTATTGGCGAAGAATTTACCATCAGAATGGCTGCCAAAACGCACGAATCTTTCCCGAAATGCCGACGGTATCCCTTATACTTATGGAAACCTGCCGCAGGCCTATAGACCAAATCGAAAAGGCCCAGCAAAGGCCGGGCTCTTCAAGCTTTATCGCCTTACTCCCGGCCCCGTGGCCCGTTTGCACGGGTCACAAAGCCATAGCCGCGATTCCGGCGCCCATGCCTACTTGCGCGCACCAATGCCGGCGAAGCGCTTGTTGAACTTTGCGATCTGACCGCCCGTATCAATAATGCGCTGCTGGCCGGTCCAGGCCGGGTGCGACTTCGGGTCAATGTCGAGCCGAATGGTATCGCCAGGCTTGCCGTAGCAGGAACGAGTCTTGTACTCGGTCCCGTCGGTCATGATGATGTTGATCTCATGATAATCGGGATGGATATCGGACTTCATGGCGCATGCTCACAAGAATTGGGCCGCCGATACCGACCGGCCGCCTAGGGAACCGGGCCTATAGGGGATCAGCCCAGGCCGCGCAAGTTTGTGGTGCGGGTCATGTTGCCCCCTCCCGTCCGAAGATGCCCCCGGCGCATCCCCAACAGGCTCCTGAATAGCTGTCATTGAGCGTCGCTGATTTAGCGCGCGAGCATGATTTCAGCGCTGTTTGCGCCTGAGCACAACCATTTCCTATGGCTTTTTGGCCCGGTAGGTACGCTCGGGACAGGCTGACGGCGTCAG
>JADCFQ010000046.1 GCA_020249435.1 Roseomonas sp.
AAGGTCCAGCGCCTCTCGCACCGAATCGCGCACAAAATGCGCCAAATGACCGGGGGGGACAAACTGATGCAGCGAAGCGGGAAGTAGCCAACCCTGGTCCACATCCCACGCTCGGAAGGTCTTGCTCATAAAACAAGTGAATCAGAAATAATACCAAAAAAACTAGCGAATTCTCAGACAGGCTCCTAGCGGAAGCGTTCCTTCAATACGCGGCGCAGCAGCTTACCGGCTTCGCTGCGCGGCAATGCCTCCATAAAATCAATGGCAACCGGAATCTTCAGGCTACCAAGATGGGCGCGGCAATGGGCGATAATCCCTTCAGCAAGCGTGGCATTGCTTGCGCCATCGCGTGGCACGACAAGGGCATGCGGGCGTTCACCCAGTTCAGCATCTGGCACGCCAATCACCGCAGCTTCCGCCACCGCCGGATGCAGGCCGAGCACAGCCTCGATTTCGGCCGGATAGATATTGACGCCGCCTGAAAGGATCAGATCAGCCCGACGGTCCGACAGAAACAGGAAACCTTCCTCATCCAACCAGCCAAGATCATGCAGCGTCGCCCAGCCCCGATCATTGTAGGCGGCTGCGGTTTTTTCGGGATCATTATGGTAGGCGAAGCGCGCCCCGCCTTCGAACCAAATACGCCCAATCTCTCCGGGCGGGAGCGCGCGGCCTTCCTCATCCAGGATATGCACCGCGCCATAGGCGGGGCGGCCGATACTGCCAGGTTTGCGCAGCCAGGTCGCGCTATCAATGAAGCAAACACCAATGCCTTCGCTGCCGGCATAGTATTCGCGGATGATCGGCCCCCACCAATCCAGCATCGCCCGCTTCACCGGAATGGGGCACGGCGCTGCGGCATGAATGGCGCAGCGATGGCTGGAAAGATCGAAAGCGTTTCGTACCGCATCCGGTAGCGCAAGCAGGCGCACAAACATGGTGGGCACCCATTGGCTATGCGTGGCGCGATATTTTTCGATCAGCGCCAAAGCTGCTGCCGCATCGAATTTGCGCGTAATCACCGCCATGCCGCCACCGTCAATCGTGCGTTGGACATAGCGATTGGGCGCCGCGTGATACAGCGGCGCTGGCGAAAGGTATACCGTATCCGCATCAATTCCGTAAAAGCCCTTCCAGCTCATGTCGAATTCGGGCTTATGACGATCCGCAAAGGGAATGAGTGGACGACGAATACCCTTGGGCAGGCCGGTGGTGCCCGATGAATAAAGAAACTCGCGACCGATGGGTCTTTCGCCATCGGGCCAGGTCATGGGTTGGCCTTCCATCAGGGAATGCAGCGGCGCAAAGCCTGGAATGGCCCCGCCCAGGCTGAAGCGATGGAGCAGGTTCTGAAGATCCAGTGCCGCCACCAAGGTGCTGAGCGTCGCTTCAGCACATAAGGCCACCGCGCCGGAATCGCGCAGTACATGGGCTACCTCCTGCGCGCGCAAATGGATGGAAAGCGGCGTCACCATCAAACCGGCGCGCTTGGCGCCATAGGTCAGGATCAGGAATTCCGGCGTGTTTTCAAGCAATAGGGCAATGCCCTGCCCCGGGGTCAACCCCAAAGCCACCAGCGCATGCGCGACCTGATTCGCGGCCTCATTCAAGGCGCGAAAACTGAGGCTAGTGCCGCTATCTGGGAAGATGGCGGCAGGCTTGTCGGGTGTTGCGCGCGCCAGATTGGCAAGATGCGGCATGGGCCTTCCTTATCGCTTCTCTCGATTGCCGATACCCGAGGTCAGATGTCTCCGTGATCCGACATTATGTCATACGAGACTGCCTTTCCCGTGGCTTGGCAAGACCACATGCCGACCATCATGTTTCATCAGCCCATGGACAATTCGGCAAATGCGTTTGTCGTTTTGTGGCGCGTGAAATCCTGCCCTATCACGCTGCCTGGGAAGAAGCCGGCGTGGTACCGCGTGAGGCCTGGCGCCAGGCGGGTGAGGCAGACTTATCGTTGCGTTCGAAATCGCGAATTAGAGGGTCCCCTCACTCCATCACAATCTTCGGCGCCGCATCCGCCTTCGCTGCTGCCTTTTCCCAAACGCGCCGCGCAATGCGCCGATAGGATTGCGCTTCATCCGATTCAGGCCGCGCCATCACAATCGGCGTGCCGGCATCGGCCAATTCGCGAATTTCAAGCTTCAGCGGCAATTCACCCAAGAATTCCACGCCCAGCCTCTCCGCCTCGCGCCGCGCGCCGCCATGGCTGAAAATATCCGCGCGATGGCCGCAATTGGGGCAGCAGAAGAAGGACATATTCTCAATGAGCCCCAGCACCGGGACATTGACCTTCTCAAACATCCGCACACCGCGCCTGGCATCCAGCAGCGCCACATCCTGCGGCGTGGAGACAATCACCGCCCCCGCCAAGGGCACGCGTTGAGACATGGTCAATTGCGCATCCCCCGTCCCCGGCGGCATATCCACAATCATCACATCCAAGGGGCCCCAGGCGACCTGCCCCATCATCTGTTCCAGCGCGCCCATCACCATGGGGCCGCGCCAGATCATGGGTGTTTCTTCTTCCACCAGGAACCCGATGGACATGGCCTTCAGCCCCCAACGGCTGAGCGGGGTGATGCGCTGCCCCTCAGACCGCGGCCTTTCCCGCGTGCCGAGCATTTGCGGCAGCGATGGCCCGTAAATATCCGCATCCAATAGCCCGACCTTGAGGCCATCAGCAGCCAAGGCCACCGCCAGATTGACCGCCGTGGTGGATTTGCCGACGCCGCCTTTACCTGACGCAACCGCGATGATCGCCCGCACATCGGAAAGCAGCATGGGGCCGGGGCTGGCCGGGCCGCGCGGGGCGGTGGGGCGGGCCGGGGCTTCGGCGCGATGCGCCGTCAGCACCGCGGTGGCTGAGATCACCCCCGGCACGGCGCGGGCGGCGGATTCGGCTGTCACGCGCAGCGGTTCCAGGCTGGCAGCGGCTTCGCGGGCCACCTGCAGCGCGAAATGCACCATGCCATCGCGCACCACCAGGCCCTGCACCATCCCTGCCGAAACCACATCCCGGCCCGAAGCCGGGTCCTTCACCGCCGCCAGGGCCTTGGTCACCGCTGCCGCCAAATCATCCGCCATCGCTTGAAAAGCCCCTGTTCATGGTCAATATCCGCCCAGCCCGGGGTTACAGCGCCGTTAGCTGCTTTCCGGGAGGGTCGCGCGCCTCTATATGGGGCTTGGCTTCCCGCTTGAAGCATCCCGCCCGGTTTTGGGCCTTTGGTTTTTTGACGTTCACCTGCTGGAGGCCGAGCCTTTCATGCCCTGGAATAACAATAGTGGCGGTCAAAGCCCCTGGGGCAATCCGCGCCCTCAGGGCCCTTGGGGCCAGCCCCCTTCGGGTGGCGGTGGTGGTGGCGGCCAGGGTGGCCGTGGCCCGGATATAGATGACGCGATCCGCCAGGCGCAGGACGCTATCCGGCGCGTGCTGCCGAGCGGCGGTGCCGGCGGTGGCAAGCTTATCGCCCTGGTTGGCATTGTGGTGGTGCTCGGCTGGGCGCTTTCCGGCTTTTATCGGGTGCAGCCTGATGAGCAGGGCGTGGTCATGCGCTTCGGCGCCTTCAGCCATACAACTCAGCCTGGCTTGAATTATCGCCTGCCCTGGCCGATCGAAAGCCACACCACACCGCGTGTCACACGCATCAACCGCGTGGATATCGGCTTTGTCGGCGCGCAGGATGGGGCCATTGCCGGTGGGCGCGTTCTGCCTGCGCGTGATGTGCTCGAAGAAAGCCTGATGCTGACGGGCGATGAGAATATCATTGACATTGATGTCGCCGTGTTCTGGCGCATCCGCGATGCGGGCGAATTCCTGTTCAATACGCGCAACCCAGAAAGCACGGTGAAAACCGCCGCCGAGAGCGTGATGCGTGAAGTGATCGGGCGCACCGCGATCCAGCCGGCGCTGACCGAAGCGCGTGCGCAGATCGAACAGGAAGTACGCCGCGGTGCCCAGGCGATCATGGACCAATACAAGGCCGGCATTGAAATCACGCAGGTACAATTGCAGAAGGTGGACCCGCCGGCGCAGGTGGTTGATGCCTTCCGCGACGTGCAGCGCGCCAATGCCGACCGTGAGCGTCAGCGCAATGAAGCCGAAAGCTTCCGCAATGACATCATCCCCCGCGCCCGTGGTGAGGCTGAACGCATGGTGCAGGAAGCCCAGGGCTTCCGCGAAAGCCAGGTGGCGCGTGCCGGCGGTGAAAGTGCGCGCTTCCTATCCGTGCTTTCGGCTTACGAACAGGCGCGCGATGTGACCACGCGCCGGATGTATCTGGAAACCATGGAAGAAATACTCCGCCGCAATCCCAAGGTGATTGTGGATGACCGACTGCAAGGCGTGGTGCCCTTCCTGCAATTGGGTGAAACGGGTGGCGCGCGTCAGCCGCCTGCCGCCGTGCCGCAGCAGCGGCCCGCGCCGCTGCCACCAGGTGCGGCTGCCGCACCCATGATGCAAAATCGCACGGGAGTGCCGCGATGAACCGCTCCATCATTCTGCTTGGCGTATTGGCGGCGGCGATTTTCACCGCGTCTTCCACGCTGTTTACCGTGCACCAAACGCAGCAGGTGCTGATCACGCAATTCGGCGAACCGCGCCGCGTGATCCAGGAACCGGGCCTGCATTGGAAGCTGCCCTTCATCCAATCGGTGATTGGCTTTGATCGGCGCCTGCTTGATTTTGATGCGCCGGGCGAAGAAGTGATCCTGGGTGACCAGCGCCGGCTGATCGTGGATAGCTTCACGCGCTATCGCATCACTGATCCGCTACGCTTCTTCCAAACGGTGGGCGCGACCGAGGCCGGCATTCGCGCACGGCTTAATTCCATCGTCACTTCATCCTTGCGGCGCGTTTTGGGTAATGAGCCCTTGCTGGCGGTATTGTCCACGGATCGCGCGCGCATCATGGGTGAAATTCGCCGTCAGGTGAATGAGGAAGCGCGCCAATTCGGGATTGCGGTTGAGGATGTGCGCATCCGCCGCGCCGATCTGCCGGGCGAAAACACGCAAGCCATCCTGTCGCGCATGCAATCCGAACGTGAACGCGTGGCGCGCGAAGCCCGCGCGGAAGGTGCGGAAGTGGCGCAGCGCGTGCGGGCGGGCGCTGAACGCGAACGCACGGTGCTGATCGCGGAAGCCCAGGCGCAGGCCGATATCCTGCGCGGTCAGGGCGAACAGGAAGCCATCCGCATCTTCGCGGAAGCCTTCCAGCGCGACCCGGCCTTCTTCCAATTCTGGCGCACCATGCAGGCCTATCGTGAAGCCTTTGCCGAAGGCGATACGCGGCTGGTGCTGACGCCTGATTCGGAATTCTTCCGCTACTTCCGCGAAAGTCCGAATGGCCTTCAAGCCCCGGCGCCTGCGCCGCGGTGAGCTTTACCACGCTGCTCCAGGGCATTGCCGTTGTGCTGGCCCTGGAAGGCTTGGCCTATGCCATCGCGCCGGGCTTCATGCGGCGCGCTTTGGCAAGCCTGGCTGAAACGCCCGAGGCACGGCTCAGAATAGGCGGGCTGATCGCGGCGGCGGGCGGTATTGGCCTTGCCTGGCTGCTCAGGCTTTGGTGACGCGGTCGCTTTTTGTCGCATTTCGTTGCAGTGAGATGGCTTAAATTCGCCTGACCGACGCCAATCTGTTAGGATTATAGATGCCTGCCCCGAGGAGAGCTTCCTTGCGTATCGCCCATCTTGCCCTTGCCGGCGCCATGGCCTTGGCACCGCTCGCCCCCCTGCCCCTGATCAGCACGGCCCAGGCGCAGCAGCGCGCGCCGGAAAGCTTTGCGCCACTCGCGCGGGAATTGCTGCCGGCGGTGGTGAATATCTCCACCTCCAAGAATGTCGCCCCGCGCGGCGGCCGCCCGAATGCGCCTGAAATGCCGCAATTGCCGCCGGGCAGCCCTTTTGAGGAATTCTTCCGCGATTTCTTCAATCGGAACCGCCCGCCGGGCCAAGGTCAGGGCGAAGGCCCGCAGCAGCGCCAGCGCCGCGCTCAATCGCTCGGGTCCGGCTTCATCATTGATGCCCGCGAAGGGATTGTGGTGACCAATAATCACGTGATTGATGGCGCTGATGAAATCAATGTGATCCTGCAGGACAAGACCAGCATCCGCGCCGAATTGGTGGGTACGGACCCGCGCACGGATATCGCGGTGCTGCGCATCAAGCATGACAAGCCGCTATCCGCCGTACCCTTTGGCGATTCGGATCAATCGGAAGTGGGTGATTGGGTCATTGCCATCGGCAATCCCTTCGGCTTTGGCGGTACGGTCACGGCGGGGATTATCTCGGCCCGCGGGCGCGATATCGGCCAGGGGCTCTATGATGATTTCATCCAGACGGACGCTTCGATCAATCAGGGCAATTCTGGTGGGCCTCTGTTTAACATGCGCGGCCAGGTGATTGGCATCAATACTGCCATTGTCTCACCGAGCGGTGTTTCTGCCGGGCTTGGTTTTTCCATCCCGTCCAATTTGGCAACGCGCGTTGTGGCGCAGCTCCGTGACGCTGGGCGCGTGCGGCGCGGCTGGATTGGCGTGAATATCCAGGCGGTGACGGATGACATTGCCGAAGCGCTTCGCCTGCCTGCGGGCACGCGCGGTGCCCTTGTGGCGAATGCGCAAGCCGATGGCCCTGCGGCGCAGGCCGGCATTCGCTCGGGCGATGTGATCATCCGCTTCAATGGCGTCGCGGTGCCGGAAATGCGGGCGCTGCCGCGGATTGTCGCGGATAATAATGTCGGCAGTGCCGTGCCCGTGGTGATCTGGCGCGATGGCAAGGAAGAAACCGTGAGTGTGACGCTGGGCGAATTGCCGACGGAACAACGCCAGGCGAGTGCTCCGGCGGCGCCTCCTGCCGGTCAGGGGCCGGTGGAATTGACCGGGCTTGGGCTGCGGGTGGCGACCATCACTAATGAGCTTCGTCAGCGCTTCAACCTGAAGCCCGAACAGCGCGGCGTGGTGATTGTGGAAGTGATCCCCGGCACCCCGGCGGCAGAGCGTGAACTGCGCCCTGGCGATGTGATTGTGGAAGTGCAGCAGAACCGCGTGACAACGCCGGCGGAGGTGCAGGAACAGATTGAGCGCTTGCGTCGGCAGAACCGCAATGTCGGGCTGTTTGCGGTGGAAAACGCCAGTGGGCAGCGCTTTGTGCCGCTGCGGCTCAATGCCCAGGGCAATGCGCCGGGGTGACGTGCAAGGGGTGCCCCATCAGGCTGGGTCACCCCTACCGTCTTTCAGGTCAAAAACGCCCCGCCATTCACATGCAGGGTCTGGCCGGTGATATAGCCGCCCTCCGGCCCCGCCAGCAGGCGCACCACATCGGCGATTTCGGCAACACTCGCGCGGCGGCGCATGGGAATGCCATTATCTGCCAGGGTGCTCGGCATGGACCCGGCCGAGGCACCGCGCACCGTATCCACTGCACCGGGGGCGACGCTATTGGCGCGAATGCCGTGCGGCGCCAATTCCACAGCCAGCGCGCGCATCAAGCCTTCAAGCCCTGCCTTTGAAGCCGAGACATGCGCCCGATTGGGCGTGCCGACATGGGTGGAAATCCCCGATAGCCCGATGATCGAACCGCCCCCGCGCGCAATCATCTGCGGCACAAAGGCTTGCGTGACAATGAAGGCGCCGTCCAGCGCGACGGAGAGAATTTCTCGCCATTCCGCGAAGGACATATCCAGGAAGCCGGTTTGGCGGCGCAGCCCCGCATTGGTCACCAGAATATCCACGCCGCCCATTTCGGCAGCGACAGCCGCGGCCATGCCGGCCACTTCCTCGGGCTTGGAGATATCGGCGCGATAGGCCATGGCGCGGCCGCCAAAGGCGATGATTTCATCGGCCACGGCCTTGATGGCGGCTTCATCCGATCGGCCATTCACCACAATGGCAGCGCCATCGGCAGCGAGCCGGAGCGCAATGGCGCGACCGATATTCTTGCCCGCACCCGTAACCAGCGCGACCTTGCCCGCAAGGGAAGTGTTCATGAGCGTTTCTCCATTTTCGGCAGGCAGGATAGGCGCATTCGCCCGGCGATGAAATCCGCCCCTGGGCGGGATTTGCGGCGCTGCGCCGGGGGGCTTAGGATTGGGGAATATGTGGCGCCCCGTCCGGCGCAGAAGGTTGAAGGCAGAAGCAGATGCTCGTCATTTCGGAACAAGGCATTGGCCATATCATCGAAGCCTGGCTGAAGCGCTTCAATGCGGCGCTGACGGCGGGCGACAAGGCAGCGCTTGGCGCGCTGTTCCGCACCGATAGCCATTGGCGCGATATTGTGGCGCTGGGCCGGCGCATCCGGACCGTGAGCGGGCAGGGGGCGCTGGTGGAAGCGCTGCTGGCCGCCGTGCAGGAAGCCGGTGCGCGCGATTTTGCGATTGATGAGGAACGCGCCGCGCCGCGCTTTGTGGAACGCGCCGGCGAAGACACGATTGAAGCCATTTTGCGGTTTGAGACGAAAATCGGTACCGGCGCGGCGCTGCTGCGGCTGAAACGCGCGGAAGCGTCAGGCGATGCACCGGTTGCTTGGGTGCTGACCACGGCGCTCGATAGCCTGCGCGGCTTTGATGTGGATACCATGCGTGAAGCGCGGGAAGAGCCGGCTTTTGAACGCGAATTCAACGGCCCGAATTGGCTCGATAAGCGGCGTGAGGCCGCGCGTTTTGAGGGGCGCGATCCGGCAGTGCTGATTGTGGGCGGCGGGCATGCCGGCATCACTGCCGCCGCCTGGCTTGGTGCGCTCAATATCGAATCCCTCATTGTGGATCGCATGGCGCGGGTCGGCGATAATTGGCGGCTGCGCTACCATGGCCTCAAGCTGCATAACCAGGTGCATAGCAATCACTTCCCGTTTCTGTCCTTCCCGAAGACCTGGCCGAAATACATCCCGAAGGACAAGATCGCCAATTGGCTCGAATCCTATGTCGAGACGATGGAGATCAATTTCTGGACCAAAACGAGCTTCGAAGGCGCCACCTATGACGCGGCGGCGAAGTGCTGGGTCGCGCGGCTGAAGCTGGCCGATGGCAGCGAACGCATCATGCGCCCGCGCCATATCATCATGGCCACCAGCGTGAGTGGCACGCCGAACCTGCCGGATATCCCAACCCTTGATCGCTTCAAGGGGAAAGTTGTGCATTCTTCGGGCTTCAAGAATGGCGCGGAGTGGAAGGATAAGCCGGTATTCGTCTTTGGCACCGGCACCAGCGCGCATGACATCACGCAGGATCTGCATGGCAATGGTGCGAAAGTAACGATGGTGCAGCGCAGCCCAACGCTGATCGTGAATGTGGAACCGAGCGCGCAGCTTTATGATGGCGTCTATTACGGCAAGGGGCCGACGCTGGAAGACCGCGATCTGATCAATGTGTCCTTCCCACTTTCAGTCATGAAACAGGCGCATAAGATCCTGACCGACAAGACGCGCGAATTGGACAAGCCCTTGCTGGATGGGCTGGAGAAGATCGGCTTCCGGTTGGAATTCGGCGATAATGGCACGGGCTGGCCGCTGAAATATCGCTCTCGGGGTGGTGGCTATTACTTCAATGTCGGCTGTTCGGATTTGCTGGTGCGGCGTGAAGTGGGCCTGATCCAGTATCACGACATCGCGGAATTCAACGCGACCGGTATGCGCATGAAGGATGGCCGCGAAGTGCCGGCGGCGCTGATGGTGCTGGCCACCGGCTATAAGGGCCAGGATCATCTGGTGCGCGGCTTCTTTGGCGATGCGGTGGCGGATCGCGTCGGCAAGGTTTGGGGCTTTGATGAGGCTGATCAGGAGCTGCGCAATATGTGGATGGAAACGCCGCAGCCGGGCCTGTGGTTCACCGGCGGTTCCTTCGCGCAATGCCGGATGTATTCCAAGTACCTGGCGATGCAGATCAAGGCGCGGGAAGAGGGTTTGGTATAGCTGAAACTCTGACATGTAGCGGATCATGCTCGGTCCGCCGACCGCGCCATTGATTGGCGCGGAGCCTGATTCAATCCGGGTGTGTCATGGATCGCGGGACGCTTAATCTGGCGTATTGCTGAAGGGGTTTCGCACCGTCACCCCGCGCCAGGTAAAGCCATCCTGCATGTCTTCGGAAAGCAGGAAGCGGCAGCCGGCCTGCGCTGCCGCGGCCAGCATCACGGAATCCCAAAAGCTGAGGCGATGGGTGGTTACCAATTCCATCGCCTCCACAATCACATCCGGTGTTGTCTCAATCATCGCAAAACTATCTGACCAGCCAAGCAAGGCACTGCGCACTTCGGCAGGCTCGCGCTTGGCCTTGCGCGTCAGCACAACAAACAATTCACCAAGCGCCTGAACGGGAAGCATCACTTCATGCTCCCCGAATTCCTGTAATATTTTCAGTGCAGCATCCTTGCGCGCTTGGCCATTCACGCCTTCGGCATAGGCAAGGATATTGGTGTCGAGTGCGACGCGCATTTCAGCGCTCGTATAATTCGTCGCGGCTCCAACGGCCTATATTCTGAACGGGCTGCGCTGCAAGGCGTGCCAACAAAGCCTCGCGCGCAGCCTTGCGGCCTGTTTTGGCGGCGCTGCAAGGCCCGATCTGGGCAACCTGCTCGCCATGGGATGTCACCACGAAACGCCGACCTTCTTCGCGCACTTCGCGGAGCAGGCGGGAAAAGGCGCGGTTTGCCTCGGCGGCTGAGATCAGATGATCCATGACACAAATATAGTGAATTGCACTACTTTCTGCAACCGATGCCGCTATCGGTCTGACGGGGCTCGGTCACCCGCGCCGCGCAGCGCCCACATAAGGCTCACCGCGAACCCAGCCAACAATAGCCAAAACACCGTCAGGGTCGCCCCCGCACCAAAGGCATCCATCGCAAATCCCGCCATTAGCGGCGGGATGCAAAAGCCGATATGTGCCACCAGAAAAACGCCCGCTGCCGCGCGGGCGCGATCGAGCCCCGCCTTTTCGGAAACGCCGGCCAGCCCGCCAATATACAAAAACCCATAGGCCGCGCTGCCGACCAGCGCCCCGCCCAGCAGCAGCGCGGGTAGTGCAGCATTCAGCGTGCCCCACATCACCAAACCCGCACCGAACACCAGCACTGGCAGGCCAAGCAATACCAAACGGCGCGCGGCAATTCGCGCCATCAGCTGCTGCACCAAAGCCCCCACCAGAATCATGAAACAGACCGCAAGTGGGCCCATGCGCGGATAGCCGGCCTCGGTCAGCGCGGTTGGTACGGCGGTGATCACCGTGCCCGTCACCGCCCAGGCGGCCAGCATGCTCAATGAAAGCGGCAGCGTGCCGCGCGGAAAACTCGGCATGCGGAGCCACGCCACGCGCGCCGGGGTTTTGGTTTCGGGTAGGAAAAACACCAATGCAAAAATCGTCGCCAGCGCTGTCATGTGCAGCCAGAAGGTCAGCGGCGGTTCGCGGCCACCGAAGATTTCAATGGCGATCATGGTGGCGATGCCACCCGCCGCAAAACCACTCGCGCTGGCAAGCGTGGTGACTTGCGCGGCGCGGCGCCCAGCCTCAGGCCCCCCAGCCAATTCCGCTGCCCAGGCGGTGGCGCCACCGGCCAGCAAACCCACCGCCAGGCCCTGCATGCCGCGCGCGAAGGCGAGTGCGGCAAGCCCCGGCGCCGTGATCAGCGCGATCGTGCCGCAAATGGTCAGCGCCAGCGCGGCCAGAATGCAGGGCTTGCGTCCGATGCGGTCCGACATGCCGCCCAATAGGGGTGCTGAGATGATCGCACTCGCCGCATAGGCGATGAAGGCCGCGGAAAGCCCGCCCGCGCCCTGGCCATCCCGCGCCGCATAGGTGGTGAAAAGCGGCATGGCGAGGGTTGTCGAAAAGCCAATGGTGAAGACCGCCGCGCCAATCACCCAAATACCACGAGAACTTGCCAAGCCTGGCGCTCCTGAAACTGCCCTGATGTTCCGGGCGTTGCGCTGCCCCGTCAATCGCTGTTTCGCGGTGACGCCCGGCGTGATATGCACGCGCATGGCCCGAGCATCGGCCAAATCCTCACAAGGTCGCGGCGCGCCCCCCCGCAGCCCGGCCAGAGAGGCTCTCGGCGCACGTCTTTCCGCCCCCCCCTCACGTCCTGCGGCGCGTCCGCGGCGGCGCTGGGGCCTGCTGCGCTTTGGTTTTCTTGCGATGATTTGGGGGTTGATCGCGGCTTCGCTTGTTTTGCTTGCCCTGGCTTGGGATTTGCCACGCCCTGAATCGGCACTTGCGACCACGCGCCGGCCTTCCACCACGTTGCTTGCTTCGGATGGCAAGCTGCTCGCCACCAATGGCGATCTCTATGGGGAAACGCTCAGGCTGCGCGATATGCCGGCGCATCTGCCGGCGGCTTTCATCGCCATCGAAGATCGGCGCTTTCGCGACCATTGGGGCATAGACCCGATCGGGTTGGCGCGTGCTGTCTATGCCAATTTCACTTCGGGCCGTGTGGTGCAGGGGGGGTCAACCCTCACGCAGCAATTGGCAAAAAACCTGTTTCTGACTCCAGAACGCAGCATGAAACGCAAGGCGCAGGAAGCGATGCTCGCCTTTTGGTTGGAACAGCGCTTCAGCAAGGATGAATTGCTGGAGATTTATTTGAACCGCGTTTATCTTGGCGCCGGCACTTACGGCGTGGATGCGGCAGCGCGGCTTTATTTTGGTGTTTCGGCACGGCGGCTGACGCCAGGGCAGGCGGCGGTGCTGGGGGGGCTGCCGAAATCGCCCTCGCGCCTCAATCCGCGCGTCAATGAGGGGGCAGCGCTCGCGCGCGCCTTGGAAGTGCTGACCGCCATGACCGAAACCGGCGTGCTGACGGCGACCCAGGCCTTGCGGGCGGCTGAGGCCATAAGCTTCCCCCCTGCACCATCGCGCGATGCCGGCTGGTTCGCTGATTGGGTTCAGGAAGGCATGGTGGGGCGTGCGCCTGGCAATGCTGATCTGGTCTTGCGCAGCACGCTTGACCCGGTGCTGCAAGCCGCTGCCGAGGCGCGGATTGACGCGATCCTGGCCGGACCCGGCGCGCGGGCCGGGGTGCATCAGGGCGCGGTAGTGGCGCTGGATGCCGCAACCGGCGCGGTGCGCGCCATGGCGGGCGGCAAGGATTATCGGAACAGCCCCTTCAACCGCGCGACCCAGGCGCGGCGCCAGCCAGGTAGTGCCTTCAAGCCTTTAATCTTCATCGCGGCGCTGGAAGCGGGGCTTGGGCCGCAGGATATGGTTCTGGATACCGCGCTCAATCTTGGTGGCTGGTCGCCGAGCAATGGGCAATGGCGCGCACGCGGCGAAATCAGCCTGGAAGAGGCTTTGGCGCATAGTGTGAATACCTCGGCCGTGCGGCTGATGCAGCGCGCGGGTGGGCATCGCAAAGTGGCGGAAGCGGCGCGGCGCGCGGGGCTGCATGGCCCTTTCCCGCGCGATGCGACAATTGCGCTTGGTACCGGCGAAGTCACGCTACTTGATCTGGTCGCGGCCTATGCGCCCTTCGCCAATGGCGGCTTGCGTGTGGAGCCCTTTGGTGTGGCGCAAGTGCAGGCCGAAGGCCGCCCCTGGCCCTTGCCGCGGCCCCAGCCCGAACGCGCCTTTGCGCCTGAGCATATGGAAGCGATGCGCAGCATGATGGCGGCGGTGGTGGCGCGCGGCACCGGTCGCGCGGCGGCGATCCCGGGCCGGAGCGTGATCGGCAAGACCGGCACCACCCAGGAATATCGCGACGCCTGGTTCATCGGCATCACCGGCGGGCTGGTAATGGGGGTTTGGCTTGGCAATGATGATGGCGTGCCCATGGATAATGTCGCGGGCGGCGGGCTGCCCGCGCGGCTATTTCGCGAAATCCTGGAAAGCGCCAGCGGCGATAGGCCGACCTCTCCGCGTTAGAAATGATTGCCCACCAGCCTTGCGCCGCGTGACTTGGCGGGGCTGATCACTCTATGCTTGAGCGCTGAAGCCGCCGGGAGAATGCCGCCATGCCAACAACGCTGATCCGCAAGGCTGACCTTATTGTCGCCTGGGATGCGAGTGAGAAATCGCATACCTATCTGCCCGATGCGGATATGGCCTTCACCGATGGCGTGCTGCGCTTTGTTGGCCGCCATTATGAAGGCCCGGCAGATGAGGTGATGGATGGCAAGGGCCTGATGATCATGCCGGGCCTCGTGAATATCCATTCCCACCCATCAAGCGAGCCCATGAATAAGGGTTTCCTGGATGAGGTTGGCTCACCGGGGCTCTATAACTCATCGCTTTATGAATACATGCCGATCTTCCGTGCGGATGCCGAAGCGGTGCCGCATTGTGTGCGTGTAGCACTTTCCGAATTGCTGCTTTCGGGCGTGACCACGCTTGCTGATCTTTCCATGGCGCATCCGGGCTGGCTTGATCTGCTCGCCGAAGCGGGCATGCGGGTTTGTGTGGCGCCGATGTTCCGTTCTGCCCGCTGGTACACGAAGAATGGCCATGTGGTGGAATATGAATGGGATGAAAAAGCCGGCGAAAAAGCGATGGAAGAAGCGCTACGCCTGGTGGAGCGCGCCGAACAGCATGAATGCGGCCGGCTTTTCGGCATGGTGGTTCCGGCGCAGATTGATACCTGCTCCGCCGGGCTGTTGAAGGATAGCCGGGCGGAGGCCAATAAGCGCGGGCTTTCCTGGCAAGTGCATGCGGCGCAATCCGTGGTGGAATTCCACGAAATCACGCGCCGGCATGGCATGACGCCAATCGGCTGGTTGGATTCACTCGGGCTTCTGGGCGAACGCGCGATTATCGGGCATGGGATTTTCCTGGATGATCATCCCTCCACCCGCTGGCATACCGAAACCGATTTGAAGCGGTTGGCGGAGACCGGCACGACCGTTGCGCATTGCCCAACGGTTTTTGCGCGTCGCGGGATCGCCCTGCGTGATCTGGGGCGATATATGCGCAATGGCGTGAATATGGGGATCGGCACGGATACCTATCCGCATAACATGCTGGATGAAATGCGCCTCGCCGCGCATATCGCGCGCACCCAGGCCAATTCACCGCGCACGCTGCGCACCACGGATCTGTTCAATGCCGCAACCATTGGCGGCGCGGTGGCGCTGGGTCGCGACGATATTGGCCGGCTTGCGGTGGGCTGCAAGGCGGATTTCTCCCTGGTGGATATCACGCACCCAATGATTCGCCCGGCCTATGACCCCATTCGCAGCCTGATCTATGCCGCCGGTGACCGCGCCTTGAAGGCCGTGTTCGTGGATGGCCGCAAGGTGGTGGAAAATGGTGAGGTGCTGACGATGGATTACCGCCAGGCGGCCGAGCATCTGCATGAAGCGCAGCAGCGCGTGATTACCAAGGTGCCAAAGCAGGATTGGGCGCATCGCCAAGCTGAGCAAATCGCGCCGCCAACCTTTCATTGGTCTTGAAACGCGGGCTGGCAGACGCTTCAATCTTGAATAATATGCCCGTCAACAAACAGGAGGCTTGTCCATGACGGATATCGTAATCCGTGGCGGCGTTGTGGTGGATGGCACAGGGGCTGCGCCGCGCGAAGCGGATGTCGCCATGGCCGGCGGGCGCATCACCGCCATTGGTAATGTACCGGAACGCGGGACCACGGAAATTGATGCGCGCGGCAAGCTGGTGACACCTGGCTTTGTTGACATCCACACGCATTATGACGGGCAGGCGGTTTGGGATTCGCATTTGGCACCTTCCGCCTGGCATGGCGTGACGACTGCCGTCATGGGCAATTGCGGCGTTGGCTTCGCGCCCTGCCGTGCCGCGGATCGCGACAAGCTGATCGAATTGATGGAAGGCGTGGAAGACATTCCAGGTCCCATTTTGCATGAGGGGCTGAATTGGTCCTGGGAAAGCTTCCCCGAATATCTGGATGCCTTGGCCACCCGCCCGCGCGATATGGATATTTGCGCGCTGCTGCCACATGGCGCGGTGCGCGTGCATGTCATGGGCGAACGCGCGCTCAATTTGGAAAACGCCAATCAGGCCGATATCGCCGCCATGCGCGCCATCACCGCCGATGCGGTGCTCGCCGGAGCCTTTGGTGTTTCCACATCACGCACCATCAGCCACAAGACCTTGAAGGGCGACCCGACACCGACCTTGCGCGCGCAGGAAGATGAACTGCGCGGTCTGGCGCAGGGCTTGCGCGATGGTGGCGGCGGCTTGCTGGAATTGGTGTCCGATTGGAATACACCTGACCCCGCCACCGAATTCGCCATGGTGCGGCGCGTGGTGGAAGCGACGGGGCAGCCTGTCGTGTTTTCACTGACGGCGCGGCATGACCGCACGGAAGCCTGGAAGGAAGTGCTGGCCCTTTCCGATGGCGCCGCAGCGGCAGGGCTGCCGATCCGCCCGGTATTTCCGCCTCGGCCGATTGGCATTCTGCTGGGGCTGGAAGGCAGCCAGAATCCGTTTTCCGGTTGCGCAAGCTATAAGGAAATCGCGCATCTGCCCGCCGCTGATCGTGCCGCCGCCATGGCGGAACCAAGCCGGCGCGCGCGCATCCTTTCGGAAGATCGCATTTCGGGCAGCAATTTTCCGCTGATCTCCAGGCTTGCGTTTGAACGCATGTTTCCCTTTGGCGATCCGCCGGATTACGCGCCGCCGGCTTCGGCATCCATCGCCGCCATGGCCGCGCGGGAAGGGCGCCGTGCGGAAGAAGTCGCTTACGATTTGCTGATCGCCGATGGCGGGCGTGGCTTCATCTTCGCGCCACTCACGAATTTCGCCGATTACACACTTTCAGCGAGCGCGGAGTGTCTCCGCCATCCAAATGCCATTGCCGGGCTTTCCGATGGTGGCGCGCACGTCGGCTTCATCTCGGACGGGTCCTTCCCGACCTTCCTGCTTGCCTATTGGGCGCGGGATGCGAAGGAAGCGGTGTTTCCCGTTCAGGACATGATCCGCCGCCTGACTTCGGACACGGCGCGTGCGGCGGGCTTGCATGATCGCGGCATTTTGCGTGCTGGCATGAAGGCTGATCTGAATGTGATTGATTTCGCCGCGCTGAAACTGCAAGCGCCGCGCATGGTGCGTGACTTGCCGGCGGGCGGACGGCGCTTGCTGCAAAAGGCCGATGGTTATGTCGCGACCATTGTGAATGGTGCGGTGACCTATCGTGAAGGTGTCGCGACCGGCGCGTTGCCGGGGCGGTTGTTGCGGGCGGGGAGGGTGGCTTGAAAACCGCGCCTGACTTTCCCCCGCAGCGCATCTGTTCGGGTAGCCTATAATTCTGCCTGCATCGCAGCGGCGATTACCGCCATATCCGCATCGCTCACCGCCAAGATGCCAAAGCGAAGCGGAAAGCCCCAGGCAGAACCTTGGGACGCCGTGAATTCAAGCTTTCCCAGTAAGGGGCGGATATCTGCTTTTTCGCTCACCAGCCAATCAACATTGCGCCGCCAGGGCTGAAATCCGCCGCCCATATCGAAGCAATATGGTTCCGTATCACGAATGATGCCGATGGCGGTGAAGGCTTGGAGGGGGTGGCGCCCGCGGAACGCCTCGGTCGGCGAATAGTAGGCGACATGCTGCCCGGGGCGCATGCGGCGGAGCGGCGCTGCCTTGCCATGGCACACCTGCATGAAGCCGCCCGCCACGCCCGAAGCGACATGATCAGCACAGGCAACCGCAATCCAACCGCCCTTCATGGTTCGGCGAATACGCGCAGCCGATGCCCATCGGGGTCCTGCGCGAGAAAGCTGAAGCCAAAATCCAGCCGTGCTGGCGCAGATATGATGTCCAGGCCATGCGCCACCCAATCCGCATGTAGCCGAATGACCTCTGCGGCATCCGCGACCTGAAATGACAACTCAGAGCCCCCGGCCGCCCCGGCAGGGGGCTGAACTGCCGAGCGCAGCCATAAGCCCAGCATCATGCCGCTTTGCAGCGCGAAAAGCGCGAAACCCGGCGATGCCTCAACCGGCGGGCGACCCAGTAGTTTTGTGTAGAAGTCGGTGCTTGCCGAAACATCCGTCACATAAAGCACGGTGAAATTGGGTTCAGGCATCGGATTCCTCCTGTGAAGGAGATCGAACCTAATCCCTGGCACTGACAGATTTTGTCAGCAGTCTTCACAGGGGCCCTTTGCACTCAATTTCGTGCCATTGCTTCTGCAGCATCTGGCGCCGATGCGGATAGCGCTGCCCGGTTTCCGTCAGGCCAGTGATGCGATCAGCCCTAAAATGGCGGAAATCTTCGCGCAATTCACACCAGGCCGCGAGCAGCCGTACCTGATCGAAATAGACCAGGCCAAAGGGCCAAACGCCCCGCTCTGTTTCCTGCCCCTTCTCATCCCGATAGCGCAGCACAAGCCTATGGCCGGCGCGGATGGCGCGCCGCAGCACCGGCAGCAAATCATTGACCGATTGATCTGTGGGCGGCACCAGAAGCGAGGATTCTTCAAGCGCGCTGCGTGCCGAAGCGGGCAAGACACCTGCGATTTTTGCCAGCGCCACACGAGAGGCATCCGCCAATACCTCATCACCCTGTTGCGCTACCCAACGCAAACCAAGTGCTAGCGCTTCAATCTCCTCTTCCTGGAACATCAGGGGCGGCAACAGAAATCCAGGGCGCAACACATACCCAATGCCCGCCTCGCCGGAGATTTCAGCGCCTTGTCCCTGCAGGGTCGCGATATCGCGATACAAACTGCGCAGGCTGATGCCGAGTTCCGCCGCCAGCGCCGCGCCGCTCACCGGCCGCCGATACTGCCGCAAAAGCTGCAGCAATTCGAGCAGACGTGCGGCGCGCGACAAGCCTTACTTCCCCCGCGCTTCCAGCAGCCGCACCAAAGCCGCATCACGCCACGCCGCCAGATCACGCGTGGACGCCCCCTTGGTGCCTTCCGCAACACCTTCGGCCAATACGCGCTGCAAATCCTGATCCACGCTGGGATGGCCCAGATCATCCCACCAGCTTGTCACCGCCGGCAGCAAATGGTGCATGAAATGCGCCATGCCGCCTTCCCCGCCCGCCAAATGGAAGGTGGTGTGCGGGCCCATCAGCGCCCAGCGCAGCCCAGGGCCTTCGCTGATCGCGGCATCCACATCGGCAACACTCGCAACCCCTTCCGCCACCAGATGCACCGCTTCGCGCCAGAGCGCCGCCTGCAAGCGGTTCGCCAAATGGCCGGGTACTTCCTTCTTGATTTCGATTGGGTATTTGCCGATGGCGCGATAGAATTCCATCGCTGCCTGCACGGCCTCAGCGCTGCCCTTGGCGCCACCCACAACCTCCACCAAGGGAATCAGATGCGGTGGGTTGAAGGGGTGGCCGATCACCACGCGTTCGGCATGCGTGCATTGTTCCGACAGGCGGCTGGCGAGCAGCCCGGAGGTGGAGGACGCAATCACCACATCCGCCGGCAGCGCAGCATCAATCCGCGCGAGCAAGGGCTGCTTCACCTCCAAGCGCTCCGGCGCGCTTTCCTGCACGAAATCCGCCCCGGCCACCGCCGCCACCGGGTCCGCTTCAAAGCGCCAGGCATTGGGGTTGGCATCTGCCTTGCCGCCAAGGCGCATCAGGATCGGCCAGGCGGCCTCCACCATCCGGCGGATCAAATCCGGCGCGCCCGGGGAAGGGTCGCTTGCCGTCACACTCAGGCCACGGCTCAGGAAATACGCCGCCCAGGAAGCGCCAATGGTGCCCGCGCCAATTACCGCGACATGCTTGATATTCTGCCTCATGCTTCGATCCTCCTTGAATGGCGCCAGCCTAACCGGAAAAGCCGCGCCCTGGCCATGCTGCCCGGCAAGGGTTAGCGTTAATGGATAAGGAGAACGCCCATGCAAGAATTGATCGCGCGCATGAATGCGGTCTGTGACGCAGAGCCCTTCACCACAAGCTGGTATGTGAAGGATCTGGCAACCGGCCAGGAAGCGGATCGTGATGGTGATCTGGTTCTGCCATCCGCCAGCACGCGCAAGACCTCCATCCTTATGCATGCGCTTTCGCGTGTGCATGCGGGTGCGCTCCGGCTTGATGAGCCCTGCACCATTGAAGCGCGGCTGCAGGAAGGGGTGGATAGCGGCACCTATCAATACATGACGCCAGGCTGTGTCATTCCTTTGCGCGATGCTTTCGTGAATATGATTATCACCAGCGACAATGTCTGCACGCAGCTTGTGTTGGAAAGGCTGGATCGTGATGCACTGAATGCCTGGTGCGAGCGGATTGGCATGAAGGGCACGACGCATCGGGTGAATTTCCCGCCACCGGGCCTTGCGTGGGATCATCCGATTGAAGCGGTCGCCAGCACCACCGCGCATGATCAGGGCATTCTGCTGGATAGGATGCTGCAGGGCGCGGCTGATGCCGGTGCGGCGGCGGAACTCGGTGCCAGCAGGGGACTTTGCCAGCTTGGGCTTGATATCCTGTCCTGGCAAAGGCTGCGCAATCTTATTCCCTCCATGCTGCCAGGCAAGACCAAGGTTGCGCATAAAACCGGGCGCGGGCCGCGCGGGCGGATGGATGCCGGCATTGTCTATCGTGGCGCGACACCGCGTTTCATCATCAGTGTCTTTACGGATCGGGTGCCGGAGACCTTGCCGGATGGCATGCCGGGCTTTACCGCTGCCTTCGCCACCGCTGGGCGGCTGACACGTTTATGTTGGGATGCAATGCCATGACCGATGCTGAATTTGATGCGGCGATTGCCGCGCTTGCCCCTTGGGTAGGGCGGACGCGTATTGTGGAAGATGAAATCGGCCTGTCATCGGCGCGCCGCATTGCCGGCATGTTGGATATGGACCCTGCCAGCATCACGCAGGGCATGGCGCTGCCGCCGCATTGGTTCAGCATGTTCTTTCCCGATATCGCCAAGCAAAGCGATATCGGTCCGGATGGCCACCCGAATAAGGGCGTGTTCCTGCCGCCCATTCCGCTGCCGCGCCGCATGGGGGCGGGGCGGCGTGTGACGATCAATGGCAATCTGATTGTTGGTGAACCTGCGATCAAAAAGGCCGAGGTCGCGGCCATTATTCCAAAGCATGGCCGCACGGGCCGCATGGCGGTGCTGACCATGCGCCACACCATCGAAAGCCGCGGCCAGGTCATTGCCATTGAGGAATTTGACGCGATGTATCGCGAAGCGACGCCTCCGGGTCAGAAAACCACCGCAACGCCGCCGGTGCCGGCGCCAGAGGGTGCCGCCTGGTCGGATAAGGTCTTGCTGTCTTCGCCATTGGTGTTTCGCTATTCCTCGGTCACCTGGAATGCGCATCGCATCCATTACGATGCTGATTATGCACGTGATGAGGAAGGCTATCAGGCAACCGTGCAGAATGGTGGCCTGACCATGCAGTTGATTCTGGATGCCGCGTTGAAGCGCGCAACCGGGCGGTTGGTTGGCTTCACGGCACGCCTCGCGCGGCCGCTTTGGGTGGGGGATACTGTCACGCTCTGCGGTGCCTCGCAGGCGGATGGCAAGATGGAATGCTGGGCGGCGGATAAGGATGGCTATCTCTGCGCCAAGCTGGAAGCGGCGTTCGTCTGATGCCGACATCGAACCCGAATAGCTGGCGATCCTTGCTGTTCATCCCGGCGGTGGCGGAGCGCTTCGTCGCCAAGGCGCATACGCGCGGCGCGGATGTGATCATTCTTGATCTGGAAGATTCCATACCGCCCAGTGAGAAAGACGCTGCGCGCGCGGCGCTGCCCGCTGCGGCCAAGACCATTGCCGCGCATGGGCAGGAAATTTGCGTGCGCATCAATCGGCCCTTGGAATTGGCCGTGCCGGATATCGCGACGGCGATCATGCCGGAAGTGTCATCGCTGATGCTGCCCAAGGTGATGGGGCCGGAACATATCAGGCTTTTGTCGGAAGTGGTGGCAGCGCGGGAGGCAGCGCTTGGCATGCGGATTGGCCATACGCGCTTCATCGGCGTGGTGGAAACGCCCGATGCGCTGCCCGCTTTGCATGCGATTGCCATGGCTGATCCGCGCATGGCGGCACTCGGCGTCGGTTCGGAAGATCTCTCGACCGAATTGGAAGCGGTGCCGGGCGCTGACTCGCTTTATGTCTATGGCATGATGGCGGTGGCGGCAGCGCGTGCGGCGCGTATCCTGCCGCTGGGCTCCATCGGTGTCTTCGCGGATTTTTCCGATCTTGATGCCTATCGCGCGTCGCTCCGGCGGTCACGCGCGCTGGGCTTCGGTTGTGCTGCCTGCATCCATCCCGCGCAAGTGTCCGTGGTGAATGAGGAATACGGGCCAGCACCGGCGGAAGTGGAGCGCGCGCGCCGGCTGATTGCGGCCTTTGACGTGGCCTTGGCGGAAGGCAAGGGCGCGGTCGCTTTTGAAGGTGCGATGATTGACCTTCCCGTGGTAGAACGCGCGAGGCGGCTATTGGGAAGGGCTCGTTGATGCTGAAATGGCCACGCCGTGGTGTGCTTTTCGCGCCAGCGCTAATCAGTGCTGCGGCGCAGGCGCAAGCCGCACCCGAAGTGGATTTGCTGCTGGTGCTGGCAATGGATGCGTCTGGCTCCATTGATGCGGATGAGTTTCGCCTGCAACGCGAAGGCATTGCCGAAGCCATCATTCACCCTGCGGTGCTTGCCGCCATCGCAGCCAATCCGCGCCGTGCCATCGCGATTGCGATGACGGAATGGGGCAGCCCTGGAGGTGCGGCGCTGGTGGTGGATTGGCATCGCGTGGGCGATGCGGCCTCGGCCCAGGTTTTTTCCAATGCCGTATTGGCCGCGCCACGATCACGGCAAAGCTACAACGCGATTGGGGATGCGATCAGCCATGCGGCGGCCTTAATTGCCGCGGCACCTTTCCGCGCGAATGAGCGCGTGATTGATGTGGCCGGTGATGGGCCGGATATGCGTTCCAACATCCTCGCGCCCGATGCGCGGGATGCAGCGGTGGCGCAGGGCATCACCATCAATGGTCTCGCCATTGAAATCGCGCCGGTGACGCGCGGCAATGAACCGCTGCATGTGCATTATGAACGCAACGTGATGGGCGGGCCTGGCGCCTTTGTAATGGTCGCTGAAACGCGGCGCGATTTCGCCCGCGCCATGCGCGCCAAGATGCTGCGGGAAATTGCTTAAAACGGCTAATGCTCCAAATACCGCGCCCGCAAATGATCCATGAAATCACTCGGGTCCAGCGGCTTGCCCGTTGCGGCGCGCAACAAATCCTGAAAGCCGAGCAGCGATCCCTTGCCATGCACATGGGCGCGCAGCCAGCCAAGTAACGGCGCCATATCGCCCTGTGTCAGCGCGGCATCCGAACCTGGTTCCGCCACGCGCGCTGCCTTCATCAATTGCGCTGCCGCCATCGCGCCCAAAGTATAGGATGGGAAATAGCCAAAGGCGCCGTCATGCCAATGGATATCCTGCAAGCACCCCTTGGCATCATTGGGCGGGCGAATGCCGAGAAGCTTCTCCAGCCCCTCATTCCACGCCCCCGGCAAATCCGTGACTGAAAGCGCGCCTTCGATCATCGCCTTTTCAAGCCTGAAGCGTAGAATGACATGGGCGGGATAGGTGATTTCATCCGCATCCACGCGAATGAACCCCCGCGATACGCGCCGCCAAAGCCGCGCAAGATTTTCGGGTGCGACCACCGCCACATCACAGCCGAAACGCCTGCGCAATTCGCTGGCCAGGAAACGCAAAAACGCATCTGAACGGCAGGCCTGCATTTCAACAATCAGTGATTGGCTTTCATGCGCCGCCATGCCCGCCGCTTCACCGACCGGCTGGCGCGCATAGGCTGTCGGCAAGCCGCGTTCATAAAGCGCGTGCCCCGTTTCATGCAGCACGCCAAGCAGCGCCTTGGCAACATCACCCTCATCATAAAACGTCGTGATGCGCACATCGCTGGGCGTGCCGCCGCAAAAGGGATGCAGCGATTCATCCAGCCGCGCATGGTCATATTCCAAGCCAATGCGCGCCGAGAGCGCCTGGCACAGCGCCTTTTGCGCCGCGACGGGAAATGTTCCTGTCAGCGGAAGGGCCACACCGCGCCTGGCCTGGATTTCTTCAGCGCGCGGCAGGGCTTCGGCCAAAAACGCCTCATAGGCGGCAAAGACCGGTTCCACATCCGCGGCCGTGACGCCGCGCTGGTAGCCATCCATCAACGCATCATAAGGCGCCATGCCAAGCGCGGCTGAGAGCGCTGCGGCGGTTTCGCGTTGCAGGGCGACGACTTCCGTGAGCGCCGGGCGCACCATGGCGAAATCAGCGCGCGCCTTGGCGTCCCGCCAGATTTTCTCGCAGGCCGAATTGGCGCGGGTGGTGGCTTCCACCAGGCTGGTCGGCAAGGCAGTGGCGCGCGCATGGGCGCGGCGCATCAGGGCAAGGTTCGCGCTGTCCCAATCGCCCGCTGCCTCGGCAACCGCCAGATCTTCCGCGACCGCCGGCGCGGTCAGCAATTCATGCGCGAGGCCAGCAAGCGTCGCCAATTGCTCGCCCCGCGCCGCACCGCCGCCCGGCGGCATCATGGCACTCGCATCCCAATGCAGCATGGCAGCAGCTTCATTGAGCGCCGCGATGCGGGCGAAGCGGGCTTTCAGATTGGCGTAGGCAGTGTTTGACATGGGTCAATCCTGAATAAGCGGGTTACTTCTAGACACAGAGCATAACGGCTTTCGCGGCCAAGGATAATGCCACGCGGCGGCATTGGGTCGCGATGATGGGGAAGCACCGCACATGAATCGCCTTTTACACCTGTTGCTGATCTGCCTTGCGCTTGCTCTGCCCTTGCAAGCGCAGGCTCAAGCGCCACAGCGCGTGACGGTAGAAAATTTTGCCCGCGCGGAAACCGATCTCTATTTCGCCACCTATGTTGCGCAGGGCGCGCTTGGGCGGTTTTTCCATCTGCGCGATGTCACGCCGCTGGACAAGCAGGATATCGTTCGCATGAATCGCGACACGCTCTATTCCCTGGCGATCCTGGATCTCGATGCCGGGCCGGTCACGGTGGAATTGCCCGATACGAGCGGGCGTTTCATGTCAATGCTGCTGATTGACCATGACCATTACAACCCTGCGGTCTTCTATGCGCCCGGCAAGCATCGGTTCACGCGCGCCGAAATCGGCACACGCTATCTTGCCCTGGCCGTGCGCACCTTCCTGAACCCGAATGACCCCGCCGATGTTGCAGCAGCCCGCGCCGCACAGGATGGCTTACGGCTGGAACAGCCAGGCGGACCCGGTGTGTGGCAGGCGCCGAAATGGGACACGGCCTCTCAAGAGGCTTTGCGCAAGGCATTGAGCGCGCTGGTACCCTTTGCTGAATTCAAGAATGGCTTTGGTGCGCGCGGTCAGGTTGAACCGGTGGCGCGCCTGGTGGCTACTGCCGCTGGCTGGGGCGGCAATCCGCCCCATGCGGCCATTTATTTGCCCATCCTGCCACCCGAGCCCGGCCGCAGCTGGCGGATGCGCCTCACCGATGTGCCGGTGGATGGTTTCTGGTCCATCACCATGTATGACGAACGCGGCTTCATGGTACCCAATCCAAGCAACGCCGTATCCGTCAATAATGTCACTGCGCGGCGCGGCGCCGATGGATCATTTGTCGTGCAATTCGGCGGCTGCACCAACACAACGCCGAATTGCCTGCCCGTGCCCAGCCCCTGGAATGCCGTGTTGCGGCTCTATCGCCCGCGCGCCGAAATCATTGAAGGGCGCTGGACCATGCCGGCACTTGAAGCACTCCCCTGAAGCGATGGCGCGGCGCAGCCTTCAAGCCTTCTTGCGGTTGCGCCACGCAAAGGCAGCGAAGACACCCATCAGCGATAGCGCCAAGCCATACCAGGTGATGGCATAGCCAAGGTGATTGTTGCGCGGGCGCGGCAGGGTCTGCGCGGGCTCTGGCAGGCTGCCCGCCTGGCCCAGCAGCACCAGACCATAGGGCGCCATCCCAGGCACGCCAAGCGCCGCGCCAATCGCCGCAGGGTCATAGTGATAGAAGCGCCGCCCCGCGACATCATCCTGCGCCGCGAAGCGCCCGGCGGGTTCGCCAAAGCGCACATAGCCCATGATGCGTTGCGGGCCTTCGGGGCGGGGCAGGCCGGCCAGCCCATCAAGCGGCACCCAGCCGCGATCCACCAGCAAGGGCGGCCCGGAATCTCGCAGGAAGGGCACCACCAGCCGCGCACCCATCCGATTGGCGCGGATTTCAACGCCGAGCAGCGCCTCGCGCGCATGATCAAAGCGCCCAAGCACTTCAAGCTTGGCGTAGGGTACTGGCGGGTCGCTGAAGGGGGCAGGCGGCGCGGCTTCAGCCGTTGCGATGCGCGCCAGCACATCATTCTTCCAGGCGAGGCGCTGCGCCTGCCAAGTCCCAAGCCCAAGCAGAATGATCAGAACAGGCAGCCCCGCCAAGGCGGGCCAGAGCAGGCGGCGCGACATCATCCCTGAACTAGCTTGTGCTACGATGCCGCCATTGCAAGCCAAGCAGCATGGCCTTGGCAAAGCGCATCACCAGCAGCGAAAGCGGCAGCACCACCGCGGGCCAGATCAGCGCATGCACCCAAAGATCGGGCTCGAACCGCCGATCCACCCAAAGCGCCAGCCCAACGGCAATGGCACCAATCAGGAAAATGCCCGCCACGGCCGGCCCATCGCCGGCATCATGCGCGGTGAAATCAAGGCCGCATTCGCTGCAGGCCGGGCGGACATCCAATAGCCCCACAAAAACATGGCCGCGCCCGCATCGCGGGCAGCGGCCAAGCAAGGCTGATTTCAGCACGCCGGAAAAGCCCGGCGCCGATCAGTGATGCGCGATTTCGCCTGCGCCCCACCAATAGATGCAGACAAACAGGAACAGCCACACCACGTCCACGAAGTGCCAATACCAGGCAGCCGCTTCAAAGCCGAAATGACGCTCCGGCGAGAAATGCCCCTTGATGGCGCGGATCAGGCAGACGAACAGGAAGGTCGTGCCCACGAACACGTGGAAGCCATGGAAGCCGGTCGCAAGGAAGAAGGTCGAGGAATAGACGCCGCCACCGTAAAACTTGAACGGCGCCATGCTGTATTCCCAGATCTGCAAGGTGGTGAACAGCACGCCGAGCAGCACCGTAATCGTCAGCCCCCGGATCAGCCCCTTGCGGTCATTATTCAGCAGCGCGTGATGCGCCCAAGTGACCGTGCAGCCCGACAGCAGCAGGATCATGGTGTTCAGGAAGGGCAGATCGAAGGGGTCGAAGGTGAGCGTGCCCTTGGGCGGCCACATCGCCACCTCAGCGCCCGAGACATGTTCCGGGAATAGCGCGAAATGGAAATAGGCCCAGAAGAAGGCGACGAAGAACATGACTTCGGAGGCGATGAACAATGTCATGCCGTAGCGGAGCCCAATGCGCACGATTGGCGTATGCAGCCCGGGCGTGCGGCTTTCCTTCACCACATCGCGCCACCAGAAGAACATGGTCGCCAGAATGCCGGCCAGACCCACGAAGAACACGGCGCGGCTGCCGTAATGCGCCCACAGAATAATGCCCAGCACCAAGGCGCCACCAGCAAAGGACCCAACCAAAGGCCAGGGTGACGGATCAACCAGGTGATAAGGGTGCTTATGCAGCGGCGGCGCTTCGCCCTCCGCCGTGGTTGCCTGTGCGTGAGATGTGCTTGCCATTGTCAGTCCTGGTGCCTTCCTCGGTCACGGGCTTAGTGCCCGAAACGGACGCCCGCATCAATCCTGAAACCGCCCCCGAAATCAAGCCCACCAAGCATGAAAACCGGGTTTATGCGTCAATCAATTCTGCCTGGCATTGGCCCGCCCGACATGCGGCCCCGCATTGGCCAGCGCGCCGGCCTTTTTCGCGTCTTCGATGGTGCGGAAGAAGCTATAGGACAGCGTGATGGTGGTGACATCGCGCGTGCTGGGGTCTTCGGCGATTTTCGGGTCCACCCAGAAGGTGACCGGCATATCCGCACGCTCGCCGGGTGTCAGGGTTTGTTCATCAAAACAGAAGCAGGCGATCTTGTGGAAATAGCGCCCGACCTTCTCCGGCGTCACATTATAGGTCGCAACCCCCGTGACGGGCGCCTCAGAGCGATTCGTTGCGGAATAAAAGGCGAGCCCTTCTTCACCAAGCCGCAGCGTCACGCTTGGCTGTTCCGGGATAAAGCGCCAGGGCAGGTTAGGATGGGTGGTCGCATTGAAGCGAATGGTGATCTGCCGATCCCCCACCGCGCCCGGTGCGGCCGCGCTGCGTTGCGTGGTGCCGCCAAAACCCGTGACGCGGCAGAACAGATCGTAAAGCGGCACGGCGGCGAAGGACAGCCCGACCATAAATGTAACAAGCCCGGCTGCGGCGATGCCGGTGCGCCGGTTCCGCCGCGCGAGTTCTGAATTGCGCTGTTCCTGATCCATGCTGGTCATGTGGGAAGCGCGGCGCCCCTGCTCAAGCCCGGATCAGGCGCGCAATGCCGATGAAATAGAACAATACCGAGAGCCCTACCAGCACCAGCAGCAGGGCGATATTGCGCCCGCGCCGCCGCTTTTCGAATATCGCGCGCTCTTCCGGTGTCATGGTGACAGGATCAGCTTTTCAGCGGCCAGCACAGCGAAAAGCGCAAACAGATAGGTCAGCGAAAAGCGGAAGCATTTCTTCGCGGCCTTATCGCCGGCAAGGCTGCGGCCTTCCCCGTCCTGCGTTTCACGCAAAACAGCGACCGCGTGGCGAATGAAATTGAGGCCGAGAAGTGCTGCAATCACGCCATAGACCGGGCCGGAAAAGCCGATCAGCCAGGGCGCCATCCCAAGCGGTGCCAGGGCCAGCGTGTAGTACAGAATCTGCTTGCGGGTTTCGCGCGCGCCGGCGGTTACGGGCAGCATCGGCACGCCGGCCTTGGCGTAATCCTCATGCGCCCAAAGCGACAGCGCCCAGAAATGCGGCGGCGTCCAGATGAAGATGATGGCGAACAGCATGATCGGCACCAGCGTGATGTCACCCGTCACCGCGGCCCAGCCAATCAGCGGCGGAAAGGCGCCAGCCGCACCGCCAATGACGATGTTCTGCGGCGTGCGGCGCTTCAGCCACATGGTATAGACCACGACATAAAACAGGATCGAAAAGGCCAGCACGCCAGCGGCCAAATAATTGGTGGCAAACGCCATCACCACCACGGACCCGACACCAAGCAGAATGCCAAAGCCAAGCGCGGCTTCGGGTGCGATGCGCCCGGCGGGAATGGGCCGGCGCGCCGTGCGGCGCATCACCGCATCAATATCGCGATCATACCACATATTGATGGCACCCGAGGCACCGGCGGCCACGGCGATGCAGAGAATCGCAATCACCGCCAGCAAGGGATGCAAATGCCCAGGTGCCACCAAAAGCCCGGCAACCGCGCTGAATACGACCAGCGACATGACGCGCGGCTTCAGCAGTGCGACCCAATCGCGCACTTCGGAGATATTGTAGGAAACAGGAAGGGGGGCCGTGCCCCCCTTGCCGTTTTCGATGACCGAATCGCTCATCGTGATGATGTCCGTTGTTTCGCCTTAGCGCAGGCGGGGAAGTTCCTCGAAGGTATGGAAGGGCGGCGGCGAAGATACCTGCCATTCCAAGGTCGTCGCACCTTCACCCCAGGGATTGGCCGCAGCCTTGGCGCCGGAGCGGAAGGTGGCCCAAATCACATAGAAGAACAGCAGGAACGACGCCACGGAAATGATGGACCCGATGGAGGCCACATAATTCCAGCCCCAGAAGGCTTCCGGATAATCCGGGTAACGGCGCGGCATGCCCTGATTGCCCGAGAAATGCATCGGGAAGAAGGTCAGGTTCACGCCCACAAAGGTCAGCCAGAAATGCACCTTGCCGAGCGTCTCAGGATATTGCCGCCCGCACATCTTGCCGATCCAGTAGTAGAAACCGGCATAGATCGAAAACACCGCACCAAGCGACAGCACGTAATGGAAATGCGCGACAACGTAGTAGGTATTGTGCAGCACAACATCAATGCCTGCATTGGCCAGCACCACACCCGTCACACCGCCAACGGTGAACAGGAAGATGAAGCCAACGGCGAAAAGCATCGGCGTATCCATGCGGATTGAACCGCCCCACATGGTCGCAATCCAGGAGAAGATCTTCACCCCCGTCGGCACCGCGATAACCATCGTCGCCGCCATGAAGTAGGCGCGCGTGTCCACATTCATGCCGGAGGTGTACATGTGGTGCGCCCACACGATGAAGCCGACGAAGCCAATCGCCACCATGGCGTATGCCATGCCGAGGTAACCGAACACCGGCTTCCGGCTAAAGGTGGAAATGATGTGGCTGATAATGCCGAAGCCCGGCAGGATCATGATGTAGACTTCCGGATGGCCGAAGAACCAGAACAGATGCTGGAACAGCACCGGGTCCCCGCCGCCTTCTGGCTTGAAGAAGGCCGTGCCGAAATTACGGTCCGTGATCAGCATGGTGATCGCGCCCGCCAGCACCGGCACCGCCAGCAGCAGCAGGAAGGCCGTCACCAGCATGGACCAGACAAACAGCGGCATCTTGTGCAGCGTCATGCCAGGCGCGCGCATGTTGAAAATGGTGGTGATGAAGTTGGCCGCGCCCATGATGGATGAAGCGCCCGCCAAATGCAGCGAGAACAGCGCCAAATCCATCGCCGGGCTGGAATGGAATTGGCTATCGGACAGCGGCGTGTAGATCGTCCAACCCGCGCCAGGGCCTTCACCCACGAAAAGGCTCGCTGCCAGCAGCAGGAAGGCCGGCACCAGCAACCAGAAGGAGATATTGTTCATGCGCGGGAAGGCCATATCCGGCGCCCCGATCATGATCGGCACGAACCAATTGCCGAAGCCGCCGATCAGCGCGGGCATGACCACAAAGAACACCATGATCAGGCCATGGGCCGAGATATAGGCGTTCCACATCTGGCCATCGGCGAAAATCTGCATGCCGGGATACATCAGTTCCAGGCGCATCAGCAGCGAAATGCCGATCCCCACCACCGCCGCAACCAGCGAAAAGATGATGTAGAGCGTACCGATATCCTTGTGGTTCGTCGAAAAGAACCAACGGGACACGAAGCCCGGCGTGTGATCGTGATGATCGTCGTGATGGGCGTGCGAAGTGGTTGCCATGTTTTTCTTCCCTGAACCGCGCCTTACCGGCGGGCCTCCGCGATCTGAAGTTGCTCCTGAGCAGCTGGCGCAGCGGCGATCGCCGGCGCGCTGCCATCAGCCTGGGCAAAGCGCTTCTGCGCATCAGCAACCCAGGCATCGAATTCGGCGCGCGGCAGGGCGCGCACGGCAATCGGCATGAACCAGTGATTCGTGCCGCAAATCTGATTGCACTGACCGTAGAAAATGCCGGGACGATCGGCGCGCATCCAGGTTTCCAGCGTGCGGCCCGGAATGGTGTATTTCTGAATGCCAAGCGCGGGGACGAAGAAGGAATGGATCACATCATGCCCCGTGGTCAGCACGCGGATATTCGCGCCAACAGGGATAACGAGCTGATTATCCACATCCAGCTTGAAGATCTGCCCCGGCTTCAGATCAGCTTCTTGCAGCGGGTAGCTGTCAAAGGTGAAATTGCCATGGTCGGAATAGGTGTAGTTCCAGTACCACTGACGGCCTTGCACGGTGATGGTCATATCCGCATCCACCGCGCGATCCTGGAAATACAGCAAGCGGAAGGATGGGATCGCGATAACCACCAGAATCAGCACCGGGATCACGGTCCAGGCAATCTCAAGCCCAGTGTGATGGCTGGTGGTGGAGGGCACCGGGTTACGCGCCGCGCTGAAGCGCCACACGCAATAGGCCAGCAGGATCAGCACGAAAATCGTGATCACCGTAATGATCGCGAAGACCATGGTGTTGAAGGATGAAATGCGTTCCTTGATCACCCCGCCGGAGGGCTGCAAGCCCATGCCCCAAGCGGCTGGCGCGCCAACCATCGTCTCTGCCAGGGCTGGCACCGTCAGCACCACACCCATCGCCAGCACCGCGAGGCTCGCCAAAAAGCGACCCATGCCGAATGCCCGGCACTTTGCCTTGAAAACCTTCATCAACCCATCCCTTATCGGTCGCGAAAAACGCGCCGTTTCAAGATATTAACCGCCGGTTCACCAGGGCCAAACACCCCGGAGTCCCAATTGAGGCCGGACCATAATCGGCCCCCCCGCACCGCACAAGGGCAGGGGAAGCACAAAAGCCGCATAATCCGCACGAAGCCGCCTCAGGCCTCATTATCCGCGGCTTCTTCCTCACTGATGTGGTCAACCATATCGGCCAGCATGGACCGGATATGCTCATCGCCGACCACATAGAAAACCTGCCGCCCGCGCCGGTCCGCCTGTAACAATCGCGCCGCGCGCAGCAGGCGCAAATGATGCGAAACCAGGGAGGGAGAAATACCCAGCTTTTCCGCCATTTCATTCACCGCCGCCGGCGCATCCCGGCAGGCCAGGATGATCTTCAGGCGCGTCGGGTCGCTCATCAGCCGAAAGGTCTCGGCTAATTCCACCACCAAATCATCACCAATCCGAAAACGCCCCCGCATGGGATCATCGCCGCTGTTGTTACGGACCCACCATGGCGCCGGGCTTGGGTTTTCCGCAAGGCGGGACGCGGGGGGCTTGACGACACGGCATGCAGGGCCAAGCTTATCCACAGAATAAGCCTCTGAAAAATAAGGAATATATGCAGAAATGAACAGGTGTTCAGCCATTGGCAGACGGGGCCTTGGCCTTGGGCTATTGGCGCTGACGCCCATCACGGCGCGGGCCCAGAACCGCGCCCAGCCCCGCGCGCTGTCAACTGTTGCCATGGTGGGCGATCTGGTGCGCGAGATCGGCGGAGGCAGCATCCGCGCCGAAACCCTGATCGGGGAAGGCGTGGACCCGCATCTGTTTCGCCCAACCCGGGCCGATACGGCGCGGCTGCTGGCCGCTGATATCATCTTCGCCAATGGCCATCGGCTGGAAGGGCGCATGGGTGATGTGCTGGCCCGCGCCGCTGCCAATGGCAAACCGGTGGTCATGGTCGCGGAAAGCCTGCCGCGCGCGAGCCTCCGCGCCAATCCGGAATACCCGGACGCGGCCGATCCGCATGTCTGGATGGACCCGGTTCTATGGGCCGAAGCGGCGGGGAGCATCGCCGCCGGGCTCACCCGGCTGATCCCCGACCAAGCCAATGTTTTCGCCGCCAACCTGGCCGCGCTGCGCAGCCGCCTTGCCGCCCTGCATGAATATGGCGCGCGGGTGATGGGCAGCATTCCGCCGCGCCAACGCCTTTTGGTCACCGCGCATGATGCCTTCGGCTACTTCTCGGCGCGATACGGGCTGGAAGTGGACAGTATCCAGGGGCTTTCCACCGAATCGGAAGCGAACCTCGCGCGGATCGAGGCCATCGTGCGCAGCCTGGTGGAACGGCGCATCCCGGCGGTCTTTGCCGAAACCTCTGTCCCTGATCGCGCCGTGCGGGCGCTGATTGAAGGCGCCGGGGCGCGCGGGCAGCGTGTGGCCTTGGGCGGCACGTTGTTTTCCGATTCCATGGGCAAGCCCGGCACCTATGAAGGCACCTATCACGGCATGCTGGATCACAACTTCACCACCATCGCCCGCGCGCTTGGTGGGGAGGCGCCGGCGCGCGGCATGCTTGGCCGCCTGAGCGCCGCATGAGCATTGCAGCGCCCGCACCGCTCGCCATCACGCATCTGACCGTCACTTATGGCGACAAGACGGTGCTCTGGGACATCACCTGGCAGGCAGCACCAGGGCTGACGGCGATTGTCGGGCCGAATGGTGCCGGCAAATCCACGCTGCTGCGTGCCGCGCTCGGCCTGATTCCGAGCATCGCCGGCGAGGCGCGATTCTTTGGCCGCAAGCTGGATGAGGTGCGCAACCGCGTCGGGTATTTGCCGCAACGTGCCTCGGTGGATTGGGATTTTCCGGCAACTGCGCTCGATGTCGTCTGCATGTCACGCTATCCGCGCATGCGCTGGTGGGGGCGCGTGCCGAAAGCGGAACGGGATGCCGCACGCGCTGCCCTGGATCAGGTGGGCCTGGCTGATCTGGCGGATCGGCAAATCGGGAGGCTATCCGGTGGGCAGCAGCAGCGCGTGTTTCTGGCGCGTGCGCTGGCGCAGGATGCTGACTTGTATCTGATGGATGAACCCTTCGCCGCGGTTGATGCAGCAACGGAACAGGCGATCATCGCCGTGCTGCGCCGCGTGGTGGCAACGGGGCGGAGCGTGATTGCCGTACATCATGATCTTTCAACCGTGCCGGCCTATTTCGATCAGGTGCTGCTGCTGAATGGCCGCGCGGTCGCCGCCGGTCCTGTGAAATCCGCCTTCACACCGGATTCAATTGCGCGCGCCTATGGCGGGCGGTTGAATGTGCTGGAAC
Organism: Roseomonas sp.; assembly: GCA_020249435.1. Lineage (GTDB taxonomy): Bacteria > Pseudomonadota > Alphaproteobacteria > Acetobacterales > Acetobacteraceae > Neoroseomonas. The sequence continues at coordinate 34,311 of JADCFQ010000046.1, forward strand.
AGGCGGTGGCGGAAGGCGGGCTCGGGTGAGTCTTGGCTACAACACGCTGGTTGTTCTGCTGGGCTGTGCCTTGCTGGGGCTGGCCTGTGGCACGGTTGGCGCTTTTGCGCTGTTGCGCGGGCGCGCCTTGATGGCTGATGCCGTGGGTCATGCCGCGCTGCCAGGTGTGGTGCTGGCAGCGATGCTGGTCGCGAGCTTTGGCGGCAATCCGCGCGCGCTGGCGCCCTTGCTGGCGGGCGCTTTGGTCGCGGGCGTATTGGGTGTGCTGGCGGTGCAGGCACTCACGCGCGGGCGGCGCATTCGCGAAGACGCAGCCATCGCCATTGTGCTTTCCAGTTTCTACGCGCTTGGCGTTGCGCTGCTGTCCTATGTGCAGACCATGCCGCAAGCGGCGCAGGCGGGGCTTGGCAAATTCATTCTGGGTCAGGCGGCGGCGATGCGTGCGGAGGATGCGCTTTGGGCTGGCGGCATTGCGGCATTTTCCGTGCTGATTTGTCTGGCCTTGTTTCAGCGTTTGCGCGCCGCCTGCTTCGATCCCGATTACGCGCGAGTCATGGGGCTTTCGGTAGCGCGTACCGACCTGATGCTGCTGGCGCTGATTGTGATTGTCGCGGTGGCAGGCTTGCAGGCGGTGGGGCTGGTGCTGGTCGTGGCCTTGCTCATTCTGCCGGCGGCAACGGCGCGCTTGCTTACGCATCAGTTGCCCGTGCTGTTGCTGGTCTCGGCGCTGCTGGGGGCTTTGGCGGGGGCTTTGGGCGCGGCGGCTTCCGCCTTTGAACCGGAATGGCCGACGGGCGCGGCAGTGGTCTTGGCGGGCGCGATTTTCTTCACGCTGGCGCTGCTGCTGGCGCCAGAACGCGGCGTGCTGCCCGAAGCCTGGCGCCGCACGCGCCGACGCATTGCCGCGACCGAAAGCCATTTCCTGCGCGCCGCCTGGGAGGCGCAGGAAGCCGCCGGCGCCGGCCCCGGCACGGCGGGCGATCGCTGGACACCAATTGCCGCGCTGGCTGCTGCGCGCGGCTGGTCTGAAGGCCATGCATCACGCCTTGCATTATGGCTTGGGCTGCGCGGCTTGGTGGCGCGGGCAGATGGAGAAATTCATCTGACACCGCGCGGCGCCGCTGCCGCGCGGCGCGCGGTGCGCGCGCATCGCGCGGTCGAGATTCATCTGCTTGGCCTTGGGGCCACGGATATCGCGGGCGCAGATCGCTTGGCGGATTTGGTGGAGCATCGCCTGCCGGCGGAAATGGCGACGCGGTTATTGGCAGAGCCTTCGTCCCTGCCTGCTTCACCGCATGCTTTGGGGCCGGGAGCATTTTCTAGCCAAGCGGATACGCTTGGCGACTCGGAAAATGCGACAAGACAAAATTTCAGTGTCCGTCCGCTGCGCGGACGCGAAGCGGATGGGCACTGAACCATGACGGCGGTGGATTTCCTCAGGCTCGATCTGCCGGCCTTGCTGGCGGCGATCCTCGCTTGCGGTTTGTGTGGTTTGCTTGGGTCTTTTCTCTTGCTGCGGCGTGATAGTTTGCTGGGGGATGCGCTGTCCCATGCGGTGTTGCCGGGCATTATTGCGGGCTTTGCGATCACCGGCGCGCGGGCGGGCTTGCCGATGTTGTTGGGTGCGCTGGCGGCGGCATTGGCGGCGGTATTTGTGATCAGCCTGGTGCGACGTGTCGCCAAGCTGGAATCAGGCGCGGCAACGGGCGCGGTCTTCACCAGCTTTTTCGCGCTTGGCCTGATGCTGATTGAAGCGACCGGCGCGCGCAGCGTTGATCTTGATCTGGATTGCGTGTTGTTCGGCCAATTGGAAAGCCTGGTGTGGCTGGAAGCGCAGGGTGTTGCATCGCTGTTTGATCCTGCGGCGCTGGCTTCCCTGCCGCGCCAGATATTCCTGTTGGCAGCGGTTGCGCTTGTGCTGGCCGGGCTGGTCGCGCTGCTCTGGCGGCCCTTGCATTTGCTCTGTTTCGACCCCGATTACGCGGCTGCGATTGGCCTGCCGGCACGCGGTTTGGAATTGGCGCTGAATTTGATGGTGGCGGCAGCAGCAGTGGCCGCCTTTGAAGCGGTGGGCAGCATTCTGGTGGTGGCGATGCTGGTGTGCCCGGCGGCGGCAATACGCTTGCTGACAGATTCCTATCGCGCGCAGGTTTTGGGTGGTGCGGCTTTGGGCGCGGCGCTTGGCGCGCTTGGTTATGCCTTGGCGGGGCCTGTGCCGGCGGCACTCGGGCAGGAGTTCGCACTGAATGCGGCGGGCGTCATTGGCACGCTGGGTGGGCTGACAGTCGCGGGCGCCATGCTGCTCCGCCAGTGGCGCAGTGCTGCGCCAAAATCAGCGCTTATTTCAGGATAATTTCGACGCGCCGGTTTTGTGGTTCGCGCACGCCATCGGCGGTCGCGACCAGGGGCTGCGTTTCACCAAGGGCCGTGATGGTAATGTCCTGCCGCGCAATGCCTCGCTTGATCAGTTCTTCCGCCACCGTGTCGGCGCGGCGGCGCGACAGGGCCTGATTGTATTGCGGCGTTCCGGTGCGATCCGCATGGCCCGCCAATTCAATCCGCGTGGGCTGGGCGCGCGCGGCTTCCGCCGCTTCACCGATGATCTGGCGGGCGCGTGCGGTCAGATCAGCGCGGTTCCAGTCAAAGAATACCAGAAAGCTCCGCGCCGCAACGGGCGCCGCAACAGCGGCGGGCGCGGCAGCCGGCGCATTGAAGGCATAGCGCAGGCCGAGCAGGAAGGATTGGTTGCGACTTTCCGTATCCGCTTTGCCCGACAGCACCGTGGCACCCGCAGCAGTCACATAGCGCACGGGAATGCTCGGCCCCAGGCTTTCGAGGTAACGATATTCGGCAGTCAGCGTCAGGCCCGGCACCTGGTCAATCGTGAAGCCAATGCCGGCAATGCCCTGCACCGCGAAGGCGCCGCCCGTATCATCGGCACGGAGCCGAAGGCTGCCATTGCCGGGCCGTCCGGTCAGATCATTGAAGCTGGTGACAAGATAGCCGGCACCGATCCCGACATAGGGCAGGAAGGGGCCAATCCGCACCAGATCCACCAGCGCATTGCCCATCAGCCCATAGCTATCCTGCCGCCCGCTATGCCCGCCGGGCGTTGCAAGGCCAGCAGCGCCATTGGCGCTATCCACCTCATTGGTGCGGTAGCTGCCTTCGATTTCAAGCCGGATGCCATTGCTGAAGCCCCAGCCAAGGCTGAGCAAACCCACGCCGCCATAATCAAAGCCGAGCTGCCCGCCATTGGGCTGACCCAGCGCCGCCATGCCCTGATTGAGCCGACCATCCAGGCGGAATTTGGCGTCATCCAGGTAATTCATGCCAATCGCGCCGGCGATGTAAGGCCCTTCGACGAATTGCGCGCGCGCTGGCAGTGCCGCAACAAGCCCTAATGTCAGGGCGGCGGCAAGCAGGATGCCAAGCGGGGTTGGGCGGAACTTCATGCGATGCAACCTAGCGGCAGTTTCTTAACAAAAGAAGACCATAGCGTATCGCCACTCATGTTTTTTGCACCGCAATGGCCGCCAGCGGGCCAAGAGCCGCCGCATCATCCAGACCAGCCAGCGCGCCCAGCGGCAAAAGCCGATTGGCATGGCCCATCTTGCGCCCTGGCCTCGCCTCCGCCTTGCCATAGAGATGCGGCGCGATGCCCTTTTGCCCTTGCAGCCCGGGCCAGGCGGCCATGCCTTCCGGGCCGATCAGATTGCGCATCACCGCGTCATGGTGACGATCAGGCGCGCCAAGCGGCAGCCCGACCACGGCGCGGATATGCTGTTCGAATTGCGATGCGGTGCAGGCATCCATGGTCCAATGCCCGGAATTATGCGGGCGCGGGGCGATTTCATTGCCGATCAACCGGCCATCGGGCAGCAGGAACATCTCCAGCGCCACAAGCCCGACCAGATCAAGCCCGCGCGCAACGGCGGCGACGTGGTCACGCGCGGCGGCGGCGACCTCAGGCGCCACACGCGCCGGCGCATAACTGATGTCCAGGATATGATGGCGATGCGCGTTTTCGGTCGCATCAAACACCGCGAGCGCCCCATCCGCCCCGCGCGCCGCGATGGCGGAGACTTCCAGCGTGAAGGGCACAAAGCCTTCCAGGATCAGCGGGCGCGGTGCCAGCCTTGACCAGGCAGCGGCCAGATCATCCGGGTGGCGCAGCACCGCCTGGCCACGGCCATCATAGCCAAGTCGAGTCGTTTTCAGAACGGAAGGGAGCCCAAGTTCGGCGACCGCAGCCTGCAATTCCGCTTCCGTGCGCACCGCGCGCCAGGGGGCGACGGGCACGCCGATCCCTTCCAGAAACGCCTTTTCCTGCAAGCGATCCTGGCAAATGGACAGTGCCTTTTCCCCAGGCCGGCAGGGCACGCGGCGCGCGAGGATTTCCACTGTCTCCGCCGGGACATTTTCAAATTCGAAGGTGACAACATCCACCTGCGCGGCGAAGCGCGCCAAGGCGTCATGGTCTTCATAGGCCGCGACCGTGCGCGCCGCGGCCACCTGCATGCCGGGCTCATCCGCGCCGGGGGCGTAGCTGTGGCAGCGATAGCCAAGCCGCGCCGCCGCCATGGCGGACATGCGCCCAAGCTGCCCACCGCCCAGAATGCCCAGCATGGCGCCGGGCGGCAGAGGGGTCATACCGGGCTCTCCGGCACGCTTTCGGTCTGCGCGGCGCGCCAGGCGATCAGGCGTGTGGCGAGCGCAGCATCTTGCAGGGCGAGGATCGAGGCCGCGAGCAAAGCCGCATTCACCGCCCCCGCCCGCCCGATGGCGAGTGTCCCCACCGGCACCCCGGCCGGCATTTGCACAATGGACAGTAGGCTATCCACCCCAGCCAGGGCAGCGCTTTGCACCGGCACGCCCAGTACCGGCAGATGCGTCATGGAAGCGGCCATCCCCGGCAGATGCGCCGCCCCACCAGCGCCGGCGATGATAACACGAAGCCCTCGCCCCGCCGCCTGCCTGGCGTAATCAAACAGGCGTTCGGGCGTGCGATGGGCGGAAACCACGCGGGTTTCATGGGGAATGCCCAGTTTTTCGAGCGTTTCCGCCGTATGCCGCAGCGTTTCCCAATCCGAACGGCTACCCATAATCACGCCCACAAGCGGTAATTCGGCCATATCCAGCCCCTTTCAGGCGATGATATCGGGCAAAAGCTGGCTATCGAGCCAGGCGATTTCGTCCTTCAGCTTCAGCTTGCGCTTTTTCAGCCGCTGCAGCTGCAATTGATCCACCGGCCCGGCATCAAGCCGCGCGATGACGGTATCCAAATCCCGATGCTCGGTTCGGAGTTCATGCAGGCGGCGGAGCAGGGCTTCTCGGTCAGCGATCATCGCGGGGCCAGGTGAAATCTCTTGATGCTTTTTAAGGGCGAGGTAGAGTAGCATGTCCTGGCTGCCCGGGACAGGGCCAACCGCCCGGGCGGCATCACAGCAAAGGATGCCTTGGTATGCGCTTGGATGCCCGGATCGCTTCCCTCAATAACCGTCACGCCGCGCTTGAGGCGCAGATTTTTGAGGAAGACCACCGACCGAGGCCAGACGCCGAAACCCTGGCACGATTGAAGCGCGAAAAGCTGCGGCTGAAGGAGGAGATGGAGCGGCTGCGCGTTAGTCAGCCGCATTAGCAGGCTGCTGAAAAGCCGTCATTGAGCATCGTCGTTTTGTCTCGCGCGGATGTTTTCAACGCTGCGCGTGCCTGCGCACAGCCATTTTCAGTGATTCTTTGGCCCAGTCGGCACACTCTGGACAGACTCCCGG
>JADCFQ010000047.1 GCA_020249435.1 Roseomonas sp.
CGCACCCGCTTTTCAAGATCAACATAGCTGAACAGGGAACCAGCCACCGCGTCATTGCCACGCATCGCAACCTCGACCAAATGCAACGACAGTGAATCATAAATACGCAAATCAGGCTACGAATTTCAGCAGCCTGCTAAAGCGCAAGATGCAGATACTGGATCGGGTTGACCCGAAGGATTTGGCGCGCGGTTGGGGCATCCAGCACGCCAGCAAGGCGGATCAATTGGAACGTGAACGCCAGAAAGTCATGCCTCTGGCGGAAGATTTACGCGAACACCCGATCGCGTCACGTAGCGCCGTGTTCAAAACTGGCTGACCGGACTTCCCAAGCACAATTCTGCGCCAAAGCGCGTCAGCTATCCATCTTCAGCGCAGCGATAAAGGCGCTTTGTGGGATTTCCACCTTGCCGAATTGCCGCATGCGCTTCTTGCCTTCCTTCTGCTTTTCCAGAAGCTTGCGCTTGCGGCTGATATCCCCGCCATAGCACTTTGCCGTGACATCCTTGGACAGGGCGGAGATCGTCTCACGCGCAATCACGCGCCCACCAATCGCTGCCTGGATCGGGATTTTGAACAATTGGCGGGGAATCAGATCCTTCAATTTCTCGCAAATCTGCCGCCCGCGCCGTTCTGCCTGCGCGCGATGCGCCATGAAGGATAGCGCATCAACCGGTTCGTTATTCACCAGGATGGAAATCTTCACCAGATCGCCTTCGTCATAGCCATCCATCTGGTAATCGAAGGAAGCATAGCCGCGCGACACTGACTTCAGCCGATCATAGAAATCGAACACCACCTCATTCAACGGTATCCGATAGACCAGCATGGCGCGAGAGCCGACATAGGTCAGTTCCACCTGTTGCCCGCGGCGTTCATTGCACAGCGCCAGCACAGAACCCAGGTAATCATCGGGCAACATGATGGTCGCCTTGATCCAGGGTTCTTCAATGTGATCCAGCACGCTGCCATCGGGCATATCGGCAGGGTTGTGCAATTCGAACATTTCGCCATTCGTCTTGTGCACCTTGTACACCACCGAAGGCGCGGTCGCGATCAGATCAAGATCGAATTCGCGTGAAAGCCGTTCCTGTACAATCTCCAGATGCAAAAGCCCCAGGAAGCCGCAGCGAAAACCAAAACCCAATGCCGCACTGGTTTCCGGTTCATAATGGAAGGATGCGTCATTCAGCCTGAGCTTGCCGAGCGATTCGCGCAGCTTTTCGAAATCATCCGCATCCACAGGGTAAAGCCCGCACCACACTACGGGGATGGAGGGCTTGAAGCCAGCCAAAGCCTCGGCGGCTGGGTTGCGGTCATCCGTGATGGTATCGCCAACATTGGTATCCGCCACGGTTTTGATGGCAGCCGTCAGATAGCCCATCTCACCGGGGCCGAGGCTTTCCACCGGCACCAGCTTTGGCGTGAAGACACCAACCTGTTCGATGGTATGCACCGCGCCGGATGACATCATGCGAATGCGCTGGCCCTTGCGCAAATGCCCATCCTTCACGCGCACCAGGATGATGACGCCGAGATAGGCATCATACCAGCTATCCACCAGCAAAGCCTTGGTGGTGGCAGCGGCATCACCTTTCGGTGGCGGCAGGCGTTCCACAATCGCTTCCAGCACGCCTTCGATATTGAGCCCCGTCTTGGCGCTGATCATCACCGCATCCGAAGTATCAAGCCCGATCACGTCTTCAATCTGCTGCTTGACGCGATCAGGCTCTGCCGCCGGCAGGTCAATCTTGTTCAGCACCGGCACAATCTCATGCCCCGCATCAATCGCCTGATAGACATTGGCGAGTGTTTGCGCCTCAACCCCTTGGGACGCATCCACCACTAGGAGCGAGCCTTCACAGGCAGCAAGCGACCGGCTGACTTCATAGGCGAAGTCCACATGGCCGGGTGTGTCCATCAAATTCAGCACATAGGTCTTGCCGTCCTTGGCAGGGTAGGTCAGGCGGACGGTCTGTGCCTTGATGGTGATGCCGCGTTCACGCTCCAGCTCCATGTTATCCAGGACCTGTTCCTTCATTTCGCGCGCGGAAAGGGCGCCGGTCTGCTGGATCAGCCGGTCAGCAAGCGTGGATTTCCCGTGATCAATATGGGCGATGATCGAGAAATTGCGGATCAGCGAAAGCGGCGTGTCAGTCATGATGGTCCCGGGGGTGCCGGCGCGGCGTAGCGCTGGCGTTTTCAAGGGCGGAGATAAGGCAGCAGGGCCGGAAGTCAAACACCCATGTTAGCGCGGGCGGGGTAGCAAGGGGGCTAACCGCCACATTGCCCAGGCCCCAAGCAGCGGCCCGATGCCCAGCAGCGCAAAACCCGCCGACATGCCAAGCATTTCCATGGCCCGCGGCAAGGCCCAGATCGTGCCCGCCGTCAGCAAAAAGCCAAGCGCGGTTTGCACGGTCAGCATAGTGCCTACGTAATCGGGCGGCGAAAGGCTCACGATACAGGCGGAAAACTGCGCGGAATCGGCCACCACCGTCAGCCCCCAGATGAAGGCAATCACCAGCGCCAATACCGGCCATGCGCTGGCCGGGCCGATCAGCAGCGCACAGGAGCCCGACGCCAACATGCAGGCGCCGGCCACCTTGGCGCGATTCCAGCGATCGGCGGCGAGCCCCGCCAGGATGCAGCCCAGCGCGCCAGCGGCCACCACGGCGAAAACCCAGGGGCCGATGGCCGGGCTTTCCAGCACCGCCGCCAGAAAAACGCCAATCCAGGCCCACATGGCGTAGAGTTCCCACATATGCCCAAGATACCCCAGATTGGCCAAGCGCAGCCCCTTATGGCGCCAGGCTTCCAGCATCTGCGCCGGGCGAAAGGGCGGCCGGGCGCCGAGCAAAGGCCCCGGCTGAAACCCCAGGATCAGCGCCCCGCCAAGGGCAGCGAGCACCCCTGCCCCCGCATAGGCCGCGCGCCAATCCAAAGCCCCAACCAAAGCCGGCAGCGCATGGGGCAGCGCGGAACCAAGCGTCACCGCGCCCACCACCAGCCCGATCAGCAGCCCCAAATCGCCCTTGGCCCAGGAGGCAGCGAGCTTCATGCCAACCGGATAAACCCCCGCCATGGCCGCACCCGCGATGAAGCGGAGCAGCAGCGCCACATCGCCCGCTGGCGCCACCAGGGTTTGCGCAAGCGCGGCGCCCGCCGCCAGCATGGCACAGCCGAGGAACAGCCACCGTGCCGGCCAACGATCCGCGAGGGAGAAAACCGCGCTCACCAGCGTGCCAAGGACAAAACCCAATTGGACGCAGGCGGTCAGCCAGGCAGCGCGGCTTGGCGTGATCAGCCCCTCGGCCAATAGCGCCGGCACCGCAGCGGTGCCGGCAAACCAGACGGAAAGCGTCAGCACAATCGCCCCCACCAACAGCGCCATGTTGCGGCGCTTGCCGTCAGATGCGGTGATCATGCCAGGCAATCCCCCGCCGCATGATGTTTGGGTAGGGTGAGACAAATATCGCTGAGCATCTGCTAAACTGTAGTCCCAATGGGTAGGGTGGCGGATTTCTGGCTTTTCTTCCCTCTGGCCAATTGGCAAAGCCTGGGGCATGACCATTTCCGGCTTATAACAGGGGAGTCTCCAATGTCTTCATTCAGCCTTTCCAGGCGGCAGGCGCTGCTGGCCGCCCCCGCGATGCTCGCGGCACCATCCATTGCGCGGGCGCAGTCGCGCGCGATCAAGCTTGGCATCATCCAGCCCGTGACGGGTGCGCTGGCGCAAGATGGCGAATATGGCCGCCTGGGCGCTGAGCTCGCCATTACCGATATCAATGCCGGCGGCGGCATCAAGGCGCTGGGTGGCGCGCCGATTGAAATGGTGTTCGGCGATGCGCGCTCCACCCCCGATGGTGGCGTGGCCGAGGTTGAGAAAATGCAGGCCGAAGGCGTGCTCGCGATTGTGGGGGGCTTTGCAAGCCCGATTTGCCTCGCCGCATCGCAAGCCGCATCGCGTTACGATCTGCCTTATATCGTGGATGTGGGCGTATCCGATCAGATCGTCTCTCGTGGCTTGACCAATACCTTCCGCTTCGGGCCTGGCTTTGGCACCGTGACCGCAACGGCCCTGGATAATCTGGTCGCGATCAATGATGCCGCCGGCAAGCCTTCCCGCACCGCGGTGATTGTGCATGAGGATGGGCTGTTCGGGTCCGGCATGGCGCGGCTGTTGAATGCCGAATTGCCAAAGCGCGGTTTCCAGGTGCTGGAGACAATTGCGCACCCAACACCTTCGCGTGACATGTCCAATGTGGCGCTGCGGATCCGGGCGCTTAATCCTGATCTGATCATCCCGTCATCCTATTACGCGGAATTCGTGTTGCTGTCGCAAACCTTGCAGCAGCGCCGCATTCGCCCGAAGGGAATTTATTGCATCCTGAATGGCGCGGCTTCCAATTTCCGCTTCGTGCGGGAATTCCCGGAAGCGGCAAATCTGGTGATGGATTGCAACCATTGGGCTGATCCGCGCAAGGCCAGAACCGCCGATGTGCGTCGGCGTGTGGAAGCGCAGAATCGCTTCTGGCTATACAATGTGCCGCTGAATTATTCCGCCGTGATGCTGTTTGCCGATGCGCTGGAACGCGCGGGCCGGGCGGATCGTGGCGCGCTGATCCAGGCGCTGGCGGCAACAGGCCCGGCGTTTGATAGCCACATCATGCCTTATGGGCCGACGCAATTCGTCAATGGTCAGAACCAGGGCGGCAAGCCGGTCAATACGCAAGTGCAAAATGGCGATATCAAGGTGATCTTCCCGCGCGATTTTGCGGACGCCCAGCCGATCTATCCCGTCACCGGCTGAGATGGGCTACCCGCCCGAAATTCTGCTGGAGGCCGTGGCAAACGGCCTCCTGATGGGGGCCGTTTATGGGCTGGTGGCGCTTGGCCTCACGCTGGTTTACGGCGTGCTGCATATCATCAACTTCGCCCATGGCGCGCTGCTGACGCTGGCGATGTATGCGGCCTTTGTCGCGCATGGCGCCTTTGGGCTTGACCCTTACGCGGCAATTATCCCGCTGGCAGGGGTGTTCTTTGTGCTGGGCTATCTGGTGCAGCGCCTGGTGATAGGCCCTGCCAGTCGCGGCGATGATTCCAATATGTTGCTGGTCACTCTTGGCCTTTCGATCATTATCGAAAACGCCATGCTGGCGATTTTCCGGTCTGATACCATGACGATCCGCCTGCCCTATGCCATGTCCATGGTCGAGCTTGGCGATGTGCTGCTTTCCGTCCCGCGCCTGATCGGCTTTGGTGTGACACTGCTGCTGGCGGCCTTGTTGTTCCTGTTGATGACACGCACCGATACGGGCCGCGCCATTCGCGCGGTGGCGAAGGAACGCACCGGTGCGGCTTTGGTCGGCATTGATGTGGCACACATCTATGCCGTGACCTTTGGTATTGGTACGGCCTGTCTTGCCATTGCGGCCTGTCTGCTGCTGCCGTCCTTCTATGTCTCGCCCCGCGTGGGCAATGCCTTTGTGTTAGTGGCTTTCACCATCGTGGTGCTGGGTGGCATGGGCAGCGTGACGGGGGCGCTATTGGGAGGGCTTTTCATCGGCGTGGTCGAAAGCCTCTCCGGCCTTTATTTTGGCGATAGCCTTGGGCAGATCGGGATATTCCTGATTTTCATTCTGGTCCTGCTGCTGCGCCCGACCGGGCTGTTCGGGGCGCGCGCATGACCGCCCGCGACACCCTGCCCATTCTGGGCTTTCTGGTGGTCGCCGTGCTGGTTTCGCTCTTCGTCACCAGCAATGTCGTGCTGAATTTTTTGGTATTCACGCTGATCCTCGCCATCGCCGCGCAAGGGTGGAATTTGCTTGGTGGTTATGGTGGGCAATATTCCTTCGGCCATGCAGCGTTTTTCGGTATGGGCGCTTATGTCAGCGCCATTCTGCAGCAGCGCTTTGGCGTGAATGCCTATCCCGCCGCCGCTTTTGGCATCGCCGCCGCCGCGCTGCTTGGCTACGCGATAGGTGCCATGGTGTTTCGCGCTGGCTTGCGCGGTTCCTATTTCGCGCTGGTGACGCTGGCCTTTGCCGAGGTGCTGCGCATTCTGGCGAATGCGACCGAGATCACGGGCGGTGCGGCGGGTTTGCTGATCAGCCTCAATCTCGGTGCCGGCAATCTGCAATTCGCCAATCGGTCGAGCTTTTTGATTCTGGGCGCGGTGCTGCTGGCGCTTGCCATGCTGATCACGCTCGCCTTGGAGAAAAGCCGGATTGGCGCGCAGCTTGTCGCAGTGCGGGAAAACGAAGCCGCCGCTGCCGCGCTTGGCGTGGATATTCTGGCGGTGAAGCTGCGCGCCATCAGCCTATCGGCGGCGCTTACTGGCGCGGCGGGCGCGCTTTACGCGCAGTATTTCCTCTATATTGACAGCAATATTGCCTTCGGCACCTGGATTTCGGTGGAGGCTTTGCTTGCCCCGATTATTGGTGGCGCGGGCACGGTCTTTGGCCCATTGATTGGTGCGCTGATCCTGCAAGGCCTCAGTGAGGGGACGAAGATGCTGATCGGCAAAATCCCCGGTGTTGATCTGATCATCTTTGGTACGCTGCTGATCCTGGTGGTGCGCTTTCCGTTGCACCGCATTCCGGGCGTGATCGCTGCGCTTTGGCGCGGCAAGGGGGCGCCATGACAGGGCAAGGGCGGGACCCCGCTTTCCTCGCGGTGCGTGATCTCACCAAGCGCTTTGGCGGGCTGACGGCAGTGTCTGACGCGACCTTCGATGTGCGTGAAGGGTCCATCACCGGGCTGATCGGCCCGAATGGTGCGGGCAAGACGACGCTATTCGCCATGATCGCGGGTTTTGAGCAGCCAAGCGCTGGCCTGGTGTTGCTGGATGGTGAGGAAATCACTGGCCGCAAGCCGCATGATTTGGCGAAGCTTGGCCTAGCGCGCACCTTCCAGATTGTGCAGCCCTTCGCCGGGCTTTCCGTGCGCGAAAACATCGCGGTGGGTGCCTTTCTGCGCCTGCCAAAACGTCGTGATGCCTTGGCGTTGGCGGAAGAAGTCGGCCAACGCCTGGGCCTTGGCCCGCAATTGGACAAACCCGCGGCAGCGCTGACAGTGGCGGGGCGTAAGCGCCTGGAAGTGGCGCGCGCATTGGCAACACGCCCGCGCATATTATTGCTGGATGAGGTTTTGGCAGGGCTGAACCCATCCGAACTGCGTGATTTCCTGCCGGTGCTTCAGGATATTCGCGCGGGTGGTGTCACCATCCTCATGATCGAACATGTCATGCAGGCGGTGATGAGCCTGTGCGAATACGTGCATGTGCTAGCGGGCGGGCGCATCATCGCCTCGGGCGAGGCGGCTCAGGTGGTCGGCAATCCCGCCGTCATTGAGGCCTATTTGGGCCATGGCGCCGCGCAGAGGTTGGCCGGCCATGCTTGAAATCAAGGCGCTTGAAGCGGGCTATGGCGAAACGCTCATTCTGCGCGGCATTGATCTGAATGTGCCGGAAGGCGCCTTGGTTGCGGTGCTTGGTGGCAATGGCGCGGGCAAGACAACGCTCAACATGACCATCAGCGGTGTGGTGCGCCCGCGCGGTGGGGAAATCCGCTTCGCGGGGCAGAGCCTCGCCGCGCTATCCCCGCCGGAGATCGTTTCGCTTGGCCTGATCCATGTGCCGGAAGGGCGCAAGATTTTCCCGAATTTGAATGTGCGGGAAGTGCTGGAACTTGGTTCCTATCGTCGTGCCCGGGCCAATCGTGCGCGCAATCTGGAACGCGTTTTCGGCATTTTCCCGCGCCTGAAGGAACGAACACGCCAGGCCGCCGGCACGCTTTCAGGTGGCGAACAGCAAATGCTCGCCATCGGGCGTGGGCTGATGGCGGAACCGAAGCTGCTGATCCTGGATGAACCATCGCTTGGCCTTTCGCCTTTGCTGGTCGAGGAAATGTTCACGCTGATAAGGCGCCTGCATGCGGATGGGCTCACCATCATGTTGGTGGAACAGAATGTCGCGCAAAGCCTGGAAGTGGCGGATCAGGCGCATGTCTTGGAAAATGGCGTGATCAGCCTGAGTGGCACGGCGCGCGATATCGCCGCTGACCCAGAACTGCGCCGCAGCTATCTTGGATTGTGAGATGAACGAAGTTGTAGCCGAACGCCTTGATGCCGTGACCCTGGCCGTCTTGAAGGGTCGGCTTGAACAAATTGCCGATGAGATGGATGCAACGCTGTATCGCAGCGCCTTCAACCCCATCATCGCCGAAGCGCGTGACGCCTGCCATGGGGTTTATGGTGCGATCACCGGCGATACGCTGGTCCAAGGCACCAAGGGCTTGCCGATTTTTGTTGGCGCCATGTCCTTCGCCGTGCGCTCTGTCATTCGCAAGGTGGCGACGGATGGCGGGCTGGAGCCTGGCGATACCTTCCTGTTCAATGACCCTTATGATGGTGGCACGCACCTAAACGATTTCCGCCTGGTGCGGCCAATTTTTCGCGCGGGTAAGCTGTTCTGCTGGATGGCGAGTGTTGGGCATTGGCTGGATATCGGCGGCGATGTGCCTGGCAATTACAACCCACGCGCCACGGAAAGCCATCAGGAAGGCGTGCGTTTCCCGCCGGTGAAGCTGATCCGCGCCGGGCAAATGCAGCAGGATATTCTGGATATTCTGGCGGCCAATTCGCGTGTGCCGCAATCCAATTGGGGCGATTTGAACGGGCAGTTGAATGCGCTCGACCTCGGTGAAAAGCGGCTGCTGGAATTGCTGGATGATTATGGCGATGCGCGCATCGCCGCGGCCTTCGCGCAATTGGCGGATCGCGCCGAAGCGCTGATGCGCGCTGAAATCGCGGCCCTGCCAGATGGCAGCTACAGCTTTGATGATTTCCTGGATAATGACGGCGTGAAGGATGAGGCGCTGCGCATTGCGCTTGATTTGACCATCACGGGTGATCGGCTGATTTTGGATATGTCGCGCTCCTCACCACCCTGCGCAGGGCCGCTCAATATCTCGGTCGCGACAACGGTGGCTGCCTGTTATGTCGCGCTGAAGCACGCTTTCCCGGATGTGCCGGCCAATGCGGGTGTGCTGCGCCCGGTGGAGGTGATTGCACCGCCAAGCACGCTGCTGGGTGCCGAGGCGCCACGCCCGGTTGCAGGCTATACGGAAACCATTCTGCGGCTGATTGGTGTGATCTTCGGCGCACTCGGCAAGGCGCGCCCGGCCACCGCGACTGCCGCGCCTTTTGGCACCATCAATGCGCTGGCGCTGTCTGGCCAGCGACAGAATGGCACGCGCTGGGTAATGTTTTCCTTCTTCGGCGGCGGGCTTGGCGGCAATCCCGCAACCGATGGCCTGCATCACGCGAATAACCCGATCTCAACAGCGACGATCCCGCCCGTCGAGATTCTGGAAGCCGCCTATCCGGTCATGTTCACGCAATGGGCGCTTCGCCCTGATAGTGGTGGCGCAGGTGAACATCGCGGCGGTGTTGGCGCGGTTTATGAGATTGAAGCGCTCGCCCCTGCTCGCACGGAAGTTGCCTTGCTCGGAGAGCGCGGGCGTTTCGCGCCCTTCGGTGTCGCGGGCGGTGCAGATGGTGCGCTCAATCGCTTCACCTGGGGCAGTGCGGGTGAAACGCCCCCGATGGCAAGCAAGATTGTTGGTGTTTCCATCGGCCAAGGTGAACGTGTGCGGCTGGAGACACCTGGTGGCGGCGGCTGGGGCGATCCCGCCGCGCGGCCCATGAAGGCCATCGCGCGTGATATTCGCCTGGGTTATGTCAGCGCCGAAGCCGCGCTTCGCGATTATGGAAGGCGCGCATCATGAGTGGCGCGATTGTCGGTGTTGATGTCGGTGGCACCTTCACTGATCTGTTTCTGTTTGATCCCGCGACAGGCCGTTTTCAGACGGCGAAAGTGCCAAGCCAGCGCGGCGATGAGGCGTCAGGCTTTCTCGCGGGGTTGCGCGCGCTTGGTGGCGCTGCCGGCATGGTGGCGGTGGTGCATGGCACCACTGTTGGCACCAATGCGCTGCTTGAACGAAAGGGTGCGAAGCTTGGCGTTATCACAACCGCCGGCTTTCGCGATGTGCTGGAAATGCGCCGCCGTGATCGCCGCCATACCTGGGGGCTGTGGGGCGATTTCCAGCCGATTGCTGACCGGGATTTGCGCCTGGAAGTGCCGGAACGTTGCCTGGCTGATGGCAGTATCCACACGCTGGTGGATATCGCGGCGGTGGAAGCAGCCGCGCCGCAATTGCTGGCCGCCGGTGCGGAAGCCTGCGCGATTATCTTCATTAATGCCTATGCCAATCCTGCCAATGAACAGGCAGCGGCTGAGGCGGTGCGGCGCATTTGGCCCAATCCGCATGTTTCGGTTTCGTCCGAAATCCTGCCGGAAATTCGCGAGTTTGAGCGCGCTTCGACCACTGCACTCAACGCCTATTTGCAGCCATTGGTCGCGGGTTATCTCGGCAAGTTGGAAGGCGCACTCGCCGATGAAGGTTTCGGTGGGCGGTTTCATATTGTGCAATCCAATGGCGGGATCATGTCCACCGCAACGGCGCGGCGCTTTCCTGCGCGCACCGCACTTTCGGGCCCGGCGGCGGGCGTGATTGCCGCGGGTGCCATCGCCAAGGCTGCCGGCTTCAGCCATGTGATTACCTGCGATCTGGGCGGCACTTCCTTTGATGTGTCTTTGATTGCTGATGGGCAAATGGCTTTGGCCGCACAGGCGACGATTGACTTTGGCCTGGTTATCCGCTCCCCCATGATTGAAATTACCACCATTGGCGCGGGCGGCGGTTCCATCGCGGCGGTGGATCGTGGTGGCTTGCTGCAAGTGGGGCCGGAAAGTGCCGGCAGTCGTCCAGGGCCGGTCTGTTACGGCCAGGGCAATGATCGCCCGACGCTGACGGATGCGAACCTCGTGCTGGGCCGCATCAATGCCGCGCGGCCGATTGGTGGCGCGCTCACCAGCCTTGATGTGGATGCCGCGAAGGCCGCAATTGCACAGCATGTCGGCCTGCCTTTGGGGCTGGATGCCATGGCGGCGGCAGAGGCCATTCTACGCGTGGCGAATGCGAAAATGGCGGGCGCCATCAGGCTTGTTTCCATCGAACGCGGGCTTGATCCGGCGCGGTTTGTCGCCCTCCCCTTTGGCGGAGGTGGCGCTTTGCATGTTGGCGCCTTGCTGACCGAGGTCGGGCTGAAAGCAGCTTTGGTGCCGCGCTTTCCGGGTGTTACCTCGGCACTTGGCTGCATCATTGCGGATGTGCGGCATGACCAGGTGCGCACGCTCAATCTGGATTTGGATAGCCTCGATCCCGCCGCGCTGGATGCGCATCTGGTGCGCGAAGCAAGCGCGGCTGTGGCGGTGGTACGCGATGCCGGCCTTACGGTGGAGGCGATTGAAACGCTTTTCACGCTTGATATGCACTACGCGGGGCAGACGCACACTGTTGCCGTGCCCTTGCCCGTGACGGTGGCGGGCAATGGCACTGGCGTAACGCAGGCGATTGTGCGGCAGGCTTTTGAAGTGGCCTATCAATGCGCCTTCAGCCGCTTGCTGCCCGGCTTGCCCGTCAGGATTGTTTCCTTGCGGACCGCCGCGATTGGTCGACGCCCCGCGTTTGATTTGGCGGCACTTGCGCCTGACGCGGATGCAAGCCTTGCTAAGGCTGCACTTGGCGCGCGGCAGGTTTGGTTCGATGGCGCCTGGCATGAGGCACGCATTTATGCGCGGCTTGACCTGCCGGTGGGCGCTGAAATTCCCGGCCCCGCCATTCTGGAACAACCCGACGCAACCGTGGTGGTGGATCCTGGCCTGATGGCGCGGGTGGATCGCTTCGGCAATCTGATTATCGAAAGGGCGTGATCATGGCTGGCGCCATTCCCATCAGCGAAACCGCTTTACTGCTCTGTGATTTGCAGAATGATTTCATCCACCCCAAGGGTGCCTATGCGCGCGGTGGGCAAGGCGATGCGAGCATCGCCGCCCTGCCCGCGCGGCTTGCGCCGCTTTGTGCAGCGATGCGCGCAAAAGGCGGCTGGATCGCCTCCACCCATTTCACGCTGGTGCCGGGCAAGGGGGGCGAGCCCTTCATTGCTGAACACCTCAAGCAAATGCGGCCCTTTTTGCGCAAGGGGGATTTCGCGCCGGCATCCTGGGGCCAGGCTTTGGTGGATGAATTGGCGCCATCCGATCTGATCGTTGAAAAAATCGGCTATGACGCTTTCTGGAATTCGCGCCTGGAATGGGCCTTGCGCAAGGCTGGCATTCGCAAGCTGCTGGTCGCGGGCATTGTCACCAATGGAGGTGTCGCTTCCACCGTGCGCGGTGCGCATGTGCGCGAATTTGATGTGACGGTTTTGGAAGATGGCTGCGCGGCGTTTTCATCAGCTGTGCATCAGGCGGCGATTGAAGGGCTGCGCCCGGTGGCGCGCATCACCACCATTGCGCAGGCTTTGCAGGAAATAACGGGGATATAGGGCATGGATAAGTTTGGCATTGGTCAGCCGGTACGGCGCAAGGAAGATGTACGGCTACTGACAGGGCGCGGCACCTATACGGATGACATGAACCGCCCGGGCCAGGCGCATGCGGTGGTGCTGCGTTCACCGCATGCCCATGCGCGCATCATCTCCATGGATGTCAGTGAAGCGCGCGCTGCCCCCGGCGTTGTCGCCGTACTCACCGGGCATGATGCGATTGCCGATGGCATTGGCGCGCTGCCGGTGCAGGTGGAAGTACCCGGCAAGGACAAGCCGCTTTTCGCCCCCACGCGCCATATCCTGCAAACCGAACGCGTGCGCTATGTGGGGGACCCGGTGGCACTCGTGGTAGCCGAAACCCGTGATCAGGCCATGGATGCTGCCGAGCTCATTCAGATTGATTACGAAACCCTGCCGAGCATTACGGAAACCGGCAAGGCGCTTCATGCGGATGCGCCGGTGCTCTGGGAAGACCAGGGCAGCAATCTTTGCGTCCATTGGGATAGTGGCCGCGCCGCAGAAGCGGATGAAGCTTTTGGCAAGGCCGCGCGCGTGGTCTCGGTTGATCTGTTGCAGAACCGCATTGTCGGCAATCCGATGGAACCGCGTGTCGCCCTCGGCGATTGGGATGGGGAGAGGTGGACTTTGGTCTCCCCTTCCCAGGGCGCGGTCAAGGTGCGCGACAATCTCGCGAAGCTGGTCTTCAACGTACCGATCGAGAAAATCCGCGTCATCTCGCCCGATGTTGGCGGTGGTTTCGGCTTGCGCGGCAAGTTGTTTCCCGAAAGTGCCATGGTGCTGTGGGCGGCGCGCAAGCTGGGCCGCCCGGTGAAATGGCGCGCGGGCCGGACGGAGACCTTCCTGTCAGACCCGCATGGGCGGGATCATGTGACGCATGCCGAAATGGCCTTTGATGAAAACGCCAAGGCGATTGGCGTGCGTATTCGCACCCTGGCCGCCATGGGCGCCTATTTGCTGGATTTCGGCCCGCGCGTGTCCACCATGGCGGGCGGGCGCATCAATGGCACGGTCTATGACCTTCAGGCCTTGAATGTGCAGGTGCGTTGCGTCTTCACCAATACGGTACCGACCGATGCCTATCGCGGCGCTGGCCGGCCCGAAACAGCCTATGTGCTGGAAAGGTTATTCGACCAAGGGGCGGCTGCCTTCGGCATTGGGCGGGACGAAATTCGCAGGCGCAACTATATTCGCCCGGATCAAATTCCCTATCGCAACGTCGCCGGCAATGTGATCGATTCCGGGCGCTTTGCGGAAACCCAGGATATGGCGCTGGCCTTGGCGGATTGGTCAGGCTTCGCCGCGCGCCGTGCGGAAGCGGCGAAGCAGGGCAAGCTGCGCGGTATCGGCCTTGGCTATTTCATTGAAGCCTCAGGCGGGCAGCCGTTTGAATGGGCGCGCGTGGCACTCACGCCCGAAGGCCGCGCCAAGCTTACGGTTGGCACCTTCAGCCATGGGCAGGGGCATGAAACGGCCTTTGCGCAAATCCTCTCTGAAAAGCTTGGTCTGCCGTTTGGTGCCATTGATCTGGTGCAGGGCGATTCGGATGTGGTGCTGAAGGGTGGTGGCACGGGTGGGTCCCGTTCATCCCAGATGGGCGGGGTGGCGACCAGTCGCGCTGCCGCGCTGATCGTTGAAAAGGCCAAGCGCATCGCGGCGCATTTGTTGGAAGCGGGGGTGGCGGATATTGAATTCCTCAATGGCCGCTTCAGCGTGGCGGGGACGGATATCGCCACAAGCTGGCCCGCAGTGATTGCTGCCGCGCATGACCCGGCACGCCTGCCGCCCAACGAAACGCCCGGCCTTGACGAACAACTGACCTATACGCGCGACACGGAATGCAATTTCCCCAATGGCTGCCACGTTGCCGAGGTAGAAATTGACCCGACCACTGGCGAAGTCTCCATCGCCAATTACGCGGCGGTGGATGATGTTGGCGTGCCGATCAATCCCATGCTGGTGCATGGCCAATGCCATGGCGGCATCATGGCCGGCATTGGTCAGGCCATGCTGGAACATGCGCAATATGATCCGGAAAGTGGCCAATTCCTGACCGCGACTTTCCAGGATTACTGCATGCCGCGCGCGGGTGATGCGCCGTCCTTCAATCTTGATCTGAATGTGGTGCCCTGCCCATCCAATGATCTTGGCGTGAAGGGCGCGGGTGAAGGCGGCGCCTGTGGTGCGCCGCCCGCCATCATCTCAGCAGTCTGTGATGCGCTTGGCGTTGCGCATATTGATATGCCGATCACGCCAGAAGCGGTCTGGCGTGCCTTGCGGTCGAAACAGGCGGCCTGATTTAGTGGGTTGCCCATTCACCTTAGTTCATGGGCAACCCACTAAAAACTTGTTTGATCGCATTTTCCGAGTCGCCAAGTGATTCCACTTGGCTTGAAAATGCTTAGCCAACAGGCCGCACGCCCCAGGGATAGGGCATGCTGCCCTGTGCCAGCCCGGTAATGCTGCGCCGCCAGGCGCTGCGGATGCGGAATTGGCCGAGCGGGATGGTCGCCACATCATCCTGCGCGAGCTTATTGATCTCATCCGCCAGCGCCTTTTGCCGCGCTGCATCCGGCGCATCAAACCAGGCCTGGATGCGTTCCTGCATCACAGGGCTGTCATACCAGCCGAACCAACCGGTCGCCCCCGGCCCCTTTACCAGCGAACTCACTGCCGGGTTCAGATAAGCCAGTGACGATCCATAGGTGTGGAAAATGCTCCAGCCGCCACGATCGGCGGGTTCGGTTCGCACGCGGCGTTGCACCACCGTGCCCCAATCGGTTTCCGCCAGCTCCACATTCATGCCAATGCGGCGCAGCCGATCCGCCGTCACCTGCCCATGCGGGCCGATCAGCGGGAAATCGGTCGGGTTGATGATGACCACCTTCTCGCCATTGTAACCACTCGCCTGCAGCGCGGCGCGGGCGCGGTCCAGGCTGCGCGGCGGGGCATTGAGTTCCGAGAGATTCTCAACACCATACGGCGTGCCGCATGGGAATAGGCTGCGGCATTCCTGCCAAACGCTGCGATCATCGCCAAGCGTTGAGCGCATGTAATCCGCCTGATCCACCGCCAGCGCCACCGCCTGCCGCGCGCGCAGATTATTGAACGGCGCTTGCAGGTGGTTAAGGCGCATGATGCTCATCAGGCCCGTCGGGTTCAGCACGCCCACTTCAATATTGCGATTGCGTTGCAGCGTTGGCACCAGATCGGCGAGCGGCTGTTCCAGCCAATCAATCTCGCCCGATTGCAGCGCGGCTGCTGCCGTCGCGGGGTCCGGCAGGATATGCCATTCAATGCGCGGGAAATGCGCGACCTTGCCGCCGGACGCCCAATCGGATGGCTCATCGCGCGGGCGATAGCGGTCATTCCGCATATAAACCACGCGACTGCCGGAGACGAATTCGTCGCGCATGAAGCGATAAGGGCCGCTGCCGACAACCTCGCTGATTTGGGTGCTGGCATCTGTCCGGGCCAGGCGCTCCGGCAGGATGAAGGGCACGTTCGCGTCGGGTTTCGCCAGCGCATCCAGCAAAAGCGGAAAGGGACGCTTCAGGCGAATTTCCAGGGTGCGGTCATCTGCCGCGCGCCATTCATCCACCTGCGCGGCCAGGATTTGCCCGAAGGCGTCACGCCGTGCCCAGCGTGCCAGCGATGCCGCGCAATCGGCAGCGCGCACCGGTTCGCCATCATGGAAGAATAAGCCTTCACGCAGCCTGATGCGCCAGACGCGACCATCGGCGGAAACCTCATGCCCGGCGGCCATTTGCGGGCGGGCGCGCTGCTGGCCATCCACGGCGTAAAGCGTGTCATAGACATGATAGCCGTGCATTTGCGTGACAATCGCGCTGGTCCAGATCGGATCAAGCGCGGTCAGATTGGCTTGCGGTACGAAGCGCAGCGTTGCGGTGCGCGCGGGTTGCGCCAGAACGGGCGCAGCAAAGCCCGAGGCCCCGGCAAGCGCCGCGGCCCCTTGCAGCAAATGACGACGTTTCATGGGCGTTTCCTTTGTTGTGGTTTACGCTTCGGCGATGGCCGCACTCCAGGGGCTCATCACATCGGTAATGCCGGTGCGCAGCCCATCCGCGCCGATGCGGATCAGATTGGGGCAAGCGAAATTCACCGGCAGTACGGCGTGTTCCACCTCCGTCACTGTGTCTTCCGCCGCAAGCGCCGCCAGCGTTGCCGCGCCCAGCCGGATATCGGCGGTGACACCTTCAGGCGCCGAGACATCAAGCCTGGGATGATGCGCCGCCTGTTCCGGTTCCATACCGAAATCAGACACGAAGGACAGCATCTGGAAGACGGAAGCCATGATGCGCCGCCCGCCGGAAGCGCCCGTGGCAAGCACTGGCTTGTCACCCTCAGCAGCAATAACAGGGCACATATTGGTGAGCGGCCTTTTGCCGGGCGCCAGCGCATTGGCGGCTTCGGGGCGCGGGTCGAACCACATGACGCCATTATTCATCAGCACACCGGATTTCGGCAGCACCACGCGGCTGCCCATGCTGGACAGTAGCGTGGTGGTCATGGCGACCATCATGCCGTTCTTATCAGCGACCGTCAGATGGGTGGTGCAGGATTCTGCCGCTTTCGGTTCTGCATCACCAAGCCCCGCCAAGCGCTCGGCATAGGCTGCGCGCATCACGCGGGCCAATTGCGCATACCAGGCAGCAGAGGGTGCCTTGCCGGAGAAATCCGCACCCCTCATGCCTTCCAGCACGCGCATCAGCGTGGGCGCGGCGGTCAGCCCATTGGCCAGGAACAACCGCTTGCCGCGCCAGGCGGCTTCTAGCGCGGGCAGCACGCGCGCCTTGCACTGCGCCAAATCCTCGGCGCTCACAAAGGCGCCCATATCCTTGCAATCGGCGGCGATGGCAGCGGCAATATCGCCCTTGTAGAAATCAGCGAGGCCGGCATGCGCCAGGCGCTCCAAAGTCGCCGCCAGATTGCCCTGCTGGAAAAAGCCCGGTGAGCCCTGATACGGCGCCACCGGCGGCAGACCGCCCGGCAGATAGATGCGCGCGGATTCTGGGTATAGCTTCAGCACGGATGCGGAATTGGCCACTTTCAGCGTGGTGAACCAATCCTGCGCCAGGCCGCGCTTGGCCAGTGCCACTGCCGGCGCCAGCACATCCTTGATCGGCATGCGGCCATGGCGGGCATGCAATTCCATATAGCCCGCAACCGCCGAGGGGATGGCGAAGGAAAGCGGCCCATGCACATTGCGGTCTTCCACGACCTCTGGCCAGGTGAAGAGATCCGCCTTCATCTTGCCGGTCATGGGGAAGGCGGCTGGGTTCAGGCCGCGCGGGGAAACCGGGCCGAAATCAAAGGTCTCGGCGGCGCCACCGGGGGACATCACTTGCGCAAAGCCAATGCCGCCCAGGCCACTATTCCAGGGCTCCAGCGTCGCCAGCGCAAAGGCCGTGGCCACCGCCGCATCGGCCGCCGTGCCGCCGGCTTCCAAAATGGCAACACCGGCTTCGGCAGCGCCGCGCGCCTGGGACGCCACCATGCCCTTGCGGCCAGAGGCAGCAGGCTTCGTGACATGCCAATGCTGGGAAGTGTGACGCGGCGGGGTCCAGGCCATGATCGGGTTTCCTCGGGTTCTTGAGGCCCTAGCCTTGCGCCGCTTGGGCCTTCCGGCAAGCCCCCGCCCTGTTTGCTCCGCCGTGCCTTTCCTTTTATGAAACCCCCCGGATTCTACGGGCGGGCCAAGACCCGCCCCCTGTTCGGGAGCGCGCCAATGTCTGCATCAAAGGGGCTTTTTGTTGCCCCCATTCTGAAGAATTTCATTGAAACCGAAGCCCTGCCCGGCACGGGGGTGGAGCCCGCGCGCTTCTGGGACGCGATGGAACGTACGCTGCGTGAGATGGCGCCGACCAATGCCGCGCTGCTCGCCAAGCGTGATGACTTGCAGGCGAAGATTGATGCCTGGCACCGCGCCAACCCCGCCAAGCCGATTGATCAGGCGGCCTATACCGCCTTCCTCAAGGAAATCGGCTATCTGCTGCCGGAACCCGCACAAGTGACCGTCGCGACCACCGATGTGGATGCGGAAATTGCCTCCATGGCCGGGCCGCAGTTGGTCGTGCCGGTTTCCAATGCGCGCTATGCGCTGAATGCGGCCAATGCGCGCTGGGGCAGCCTTTATGATGCGCTCTATGGCACGGATGCCATCCCCGGCGCGGCCTCGGGCAAGGGCTATGACCCGGAACGCGGGGCCAAGGTGATTGCCTATGCGCGCGGCGTGCTGGATAGCGCCGTGCCGCTTGCGAAGGGATCGCATGCCGATGCCACGGGTTACCGGATTGAAGGCGGCGCGCTCGAAATTACGTTGAAGGATGGCAGCAAGACCGGCCTTGCGCGGCCTGGTCAATGCGTGGGCTATCTGGGTGAGCCGCATGCGGTGTCTTCGCTGCTGTTTGTGAATAATGGCCTGCATATCGAAGTGCGGCTCGATCGTGCGCATCCTATCGGCAAGACCGATGCGGCGGGCATTGCCGATGTCGCCTTGGAAAGCGCGCTGACCACCATCCAGGATTGCGAGGATTCCGTCGCCGCCGTGGATGCGGAAGACAAGGTCGCGGTCTATCGTAATTGGCTTGGCCTGATGCGCGGCGATCTGGAAGCGAGCTTTGAGAAGGGCGGCGAGACGATGGTGCGTCGCCTCAATCCGGATCGCGTGTTTCAGCGCCCGGCGGGTGGCGGCATGACGCTGCATGGCCGTTCGGTCATGCTGGTGCGCAATGTCGGTCACCACATGATGATTGATGCGGTGAAGCTGGATGGCGCGGAAGTGCCGGAAACCATTCTGGATGCCTTCTGCACGTCAGTCATTGCGCTGCATGACATTCGCGGCAAGCGGCTGAATTCGCGCGCCGGCAGCGTTTATATCGTGAAGCCGAAAATGCATGGGCCGGAAGAAGTGGCCTGGGCGGATACGCTTTTCGCCCGCGTCGAGGATGCGCTGGGGTTGAAGCGCGCCACACTCAAGATGGGCATTATGGATGAGGAACGCCGCACCACGGTGAATTTGAAAGCCTGCATCGCAGCCGCCAAGGATCGCGTGGTCTTCATCAATACGGGCTTCCTGGATCGCACCGGCGATGAAATCCACACCGCCATGGAAGCGGGCGCCGTCATCCGCAAGAACGACATGAAGGGCGCAGCCTGGATCAAGGCCTATGAGGATTGGAATGTGGATACTGGCCTTGCCTGCGGGCTGCGCGGCCGCGCGCAGATCGGCAAGGGCATGTGGGCCATGCCGGACGCCATGGCGGCAATGCTGGATCAGAAAATCGGTCACCCCAAGGCGGGCGCTTCCACCGCCTGGGTGCCATCGCCCACAGCCGCCACCTTGCACGCGTTGCATTATCACCAGATCAGCGTTGCCGACCGGCAGGATGAAATCACCAAGGGCGGCCGCCGTGCCAAGCTGGATGATATCCTGACCGTGCCGCTGGCGCGCGACACCAATTGGTCGCCCGCCGATGTGCAGGCGGAATTGGACAATAACGCGCAAGGCATTCTGGGCTATGTGGTGCGCTGGGTGGATCAGGGGGTCGGCTGTTCCAAGGTGCCGGACATCAATGATGTCGGGCTGATGGAGGACCGTGCCACCTTGCGCATCAGCAGCCAGCACATCGCCAATTGGCTCCGCCATGGTGTGGTGAGCGAAGCGCAGGTCATGGAAACCATGAAGCGCATGGCCGCCGTGGTGGACCGGCAGAATACCGGCGATGCGGCCTATCGCGCCATGGCGCCCGCTTTTGACGGCCCGGCCTTCAAGGGCGCTTGCGATCTGGTGTTGAAGGGCCGCGAACAGCCCAATGGCTATACTGAATTTGTGCTGACGGCGCGGCGGCGGGAAGCCAAGGCAGCCGGATAATATCTGCGTGCCGCTTGTCTTTCCGGGCAAGCGGCGCAAGCATGATGCGAAGCGGGTGGCGGTGACCCCCGGGCAGGAGGAACGCATCATGGATTTTTCAGGCAAGGTCGGCATTGTGACAGGCGGCGCCAATGGCATTGGCGCGGCAATGGCGCGTGGTTTTGTGGCGCGCGGCGGCAAGATTGTGATTGTGGATCGTGATACTGCCGCCGGTGAGGCTTTGGCAGCATCCCTTGGCGCAGCCGCGCTGTTTCGCGCCGCTGATGTCACCAAAGCTGCCGACGTCGCAGCCTATGTGAAGGCCGCACAGGATCGTTTCGGCGCCATTGATTGCTTCCACAATAATGCCGGCATTGAAGGCCGTGTCGCGCGCCTCGCGGAATATGAGGAAGCGGTGTTTGATCAGATCATGGCTGTCAATGTGAAGGGCGTGTTTTTGGGCCTGCGCCATGTATTGCCGGTGATGATCGCCGCCGGGCGCGGTGCGGTGGTGAATACAGCCTCCATCGCTGGGCTGGTCGGCTCACCCGGCATGGCCGCCTATTCCGCTTCCAAGCATGCTGTGAATGGGCTGACGAAGAGTGTCGCGGGAGAAGTCGGGCCGCATGGCATTCGCGTCAATGCCGTCTGCCCCGGCCCGATCGCAACACGGATGATCGAAGAAGTCTCCCGCCAGGTTTCGCCCAATAATCCAAAGAGTGTTGAAGAACGCTATACGGCGGGCATACCGCTGCGCCGTTACGGGACAGCGGAGGAAGTCGCCAATCTGGTACTGTTTCTGCTGTCAGACCTCGCCAGTAATATGACAGGCGGGGAATATACCGTGGATGGCGGGCGTACGGCGTCGCCCGCGGGGGTTTCGGGCAGCACCACGCAATAAGGGGGGCGCGGGATCTGCCGCGCCTTTACCCAAGCCGCTTGAGCGCAAAATCATAGGCAAGCTTGCGCCAGCTTGATGGCATCTCCTTGCCGTCGGGGCCCTTTCCCGGCGGGTGTTGCGTGAATTCGGCGATCAATTCCTGCTTGACGCCAAAGACGGCATCACTATCCAAATAGGGATCGCCCGCGACAAAAACATGCGTCACCAGGGTTTCATGCCCCGGTGCCGCAATCATGAAATGCACATGCGCGGGGCGCATCGGGTGGCGGCCCGTCGCACGCAGCAGCTCCCCAACCGGGCCATCATCCGGCACAGGATAGGAAGTGGGTGTCAGCGTCCAGAAATGAAAGCGCCCTTCGCTATCGGTGCGAAAGCGCGCGCGCAGATTGGCATCGGGCTGATCGGTGCGCTGCACATCGTAATAGCCATCTTCATCCGAATGCCAGATATCCACGATGGCGCCGGCAATGGGGCCGCCGCCAGCGGTTGAAACGCAGCCAGACACATGCAGCGCTTCGCCCTTCATGGCGCGCGCAACCTCTGCGCCCAGCGGCAATTCCGGCGCGCTTTCAACATAGAAAGGGCCGAGCACCGTGGTGGGCGTGGCGCCTTCCGGCATCCGGTGATTGATCGCATCAACCAGCATGGAAACGCCGAGTGTATCCGACAGCAGAATGAATTCCTGGCGCTTGCCATCACACATATGCCCGATGCGTGTCAGGAAATTGATCGCGGTTTGCCATTCTTCAAAGCTTGGCTCCACATCGCGCACAAAGCCATGCAGATGCTTCACCAGACTTTGCGCCACCTGCCGCAGCCGCGGATCCTCAGCGCCGGCCAGCCGTTGCAATACGGCATCGGTGATCGAATTTTCATCAAAATCACGCATCGGAGGTTTCCCTGTCATTTCCTGTTTGATCGGGTGGGCCGCAACAAATGCACTAATCCAGCCCCATCAGCCCGCGCGCGAAATCCCGCGCCGCGAAGGGGCGCAAATCCTCGGATTTTTCGCCAACACCCACCACATGCACGGGCAGGCCGAATTCCTGCGCGAGCGCCACCACCACGCCCCCCTTGGCCGAGCCATCCAGCTTGGTCACGGCAAGCCCGGTGACATCCACCATTTCCTTGAACACCTTCACCTGCTGCACGGCGTTCTGCCCGGTGGTCGCATCCAGCACCAGCAGCACGGAATGCGGTGCTGCTTCATCCACGCGCTTGATCACCCGGATGATTTTGCGGAGTTCTTCCATGAGCGCGGATTTATTGTGCAGCCGCCCGGCGGTATCCACCAGCAGCAGGTCAAGCCCATCAGCGCGCGCCGCGCTCAGCGCGTCAAAGGCAAGCCCCGCCGCATCAGCGCCTGGTTTGGACGGCGCAAAAAACCGCGCCGAGGTCCGCCCAGCCCAGACCTGCAATTGCTCCACTGCCGCGGCACGGAAAGTATCGCCGGCGACAAAGCCGATTTTCAGCCCCTGTTCGGCGTAATGGCGGCCAAGCTTCGCAATAGTTGTGGTCTTGCCAGTGCCATTCACGCCAACCACCAGCACCACATGCGGCGCGCGGGCGGGGATGATTTCCATTGGCTGCGCAACCGGTTCCAGAATGGCGGCGATTTCATCCGCCAAGGCCGCCTTCACTTCCTCATCCGTCACTTCCTTGCCGAAACGCGTGCGGCGGAAGCCTTCCACAATCCGGCGTGACGCCGCGACACCCAAATCAGCCGTGATCAGGGTTTCCTCCAGCTCCTCCAACGCCTCATCATCCAGCCGCCTTTTGTGCAGCAGGGAGACGACGCTTTCCGTGAGCTTGGCCGTGGAACGCGACAGCCCTGCCTTGAGCCGCGCGAACCAGCCGGTTTTGGCAGGCGCTTCTGCCTCAGGCGGTGGTGTTTCGACAGGCGGCGCTTCGGGTTCAGGCAGTGGCGCGTCCTGCACCGGCGCTGGCGCATCCGCCTGTGGCTCTTCAGGCGCTGGCTGCGGCGCGCTGCCGCCACGCAAACGGCCAAAGAAATCGCGCAGCGCCATTAGGCGGCCTCCGCCACAAGCCCATCGGCATCGGCACCAATCACGCGCAGCCGGCGGATTTCCCCAGGCTGGCCGGCGCCGCCCAGCAAGCGGAGCGGCGCGAAATATGCCGTATGGCCACGATCGGGATGTTCCAACAAAACCTGCTCCTCCTGCCCCAAGCGCGCCGCGTAGTAACGCGCCGCTGCCGCTGCCCCGGCTTCGCGCAGCCGCGCCGCGCGGGCCCGACGCTCCGGCACCGGGATTTGCGGCATGCGTGCCGCCGGCGTGCCTGGACGTTCCGAATAAGGGAAAACATGCAGGAAAGAGAGGTCGCAATCATTCACCAGATCAAGACTCTCCTGGAATTGCGCTTCGGTCTCGGTCGGGAAACCCGCGATCAGATCAGCGCCAAAGACGATATCGGGCCGCAGCCGCCGCGCCTTTGCCGCCAGCGCAATGGCATCCGCGCGCAAATGCCGCCGCTTCATGCGCTTCAGGATCAAATCCGACCCGTGCTGCAGCGAAAGATGCAAATGCGGCATCAGCCGTGGTTCTTCCGCAATCAGCCGCCAAAGATCCTCATCCACCTCAACCGGATCAAGCGATGACAAGCGCAGCCGCGGCAATTCCGGCACCAACGCCAGCACGCGGCGGATCATTTGCCCAAGTGTCGGGCTGCCCGGCAAATCCGGCCCGTAGGAGGTCACATCAACCCCTGTCAGCACAGCCTCCCGATACCCGGCCGCCACCAGGGCGCGCAGCTGTTCAACAATCACGCCAATCGGCACAGACCGCGAAGGCCCACGCCCAAAGGGGATGACGCAAAAGGTGCAGCGATGATCGCAACCCTGCTGCACCTGCACGAAGGCGCGCGCGCGCCCGGCGAATTCCGTCACCAGATGGGCGGCGGTTTCGCGAGCGGCCATGATGTCCGTCACCGGCACAGGCGGCGCATCCAAGGCGGCCCAGGTTTCGGGCTTCAGCTTATCGGCATTGCCAATGACGCGCTCCACCCCCGGCAGCCCTGCCCATTTATCGGGCGCGATTTGCGCCGCGCAGCCGGTCACGATGATGCGCGCACCGGGATTATCGCGATGCGCCTTCCGGATCGCCTGCCGCGCCTGGCGTTCCGCTTCCGCCGTGACCGCGCAGGTATTCACGATGATGGCATTGCCCTGCCCGGCCTTGCTGGCCAGATCGCGCATCGCCTCACTCTCATAGGTATTGAGCCGGCAGCCAAAACTCAGCAGCCGAGGGGCTTCCGAAGCACTCATGCCGCCAGCGCCTTGGGATCAACCTGCCCGGTGAAGGCGGTGGCAAAAGTCCCGGTCATCAGCACATGCCCATCCTGGCGCCATTCCATCAAAAGATCACCGCCCGGCATGGAAATCCGCGCAGCCCGCCCGGTGAGCCCCCGCCGATGCGCGTTCACCATCGCCGCACAGGCGCCGGAACCACAGGCAAGCGTCAGCCCTGCGCCCCTTTCCCAAACGACAAGGCGCACATGATCCGGCGCCATCACCTGCACAAAGCCGATATTCGCGCGGTCCGGAAAGATCGGGTCATGTTCCAGCCGCGGGCCGATATCGCTGATCGGCAGCGCATCCAGATCAGGCACGAAAAAAGTTGCATGCGGATTGCCCATGGAACAGGCCGCCGGGTCTGCCACCGGGCCGCAAGACAGCGGCAGGTGCAGCGTATCCACCTCCCGCGCGAGCGGCACATCCCGCCAGCCGAGTCGCGCTGGCCCCATATCCACCTGCCAGAGCCCATCGGGGCGGGATTCACTCGGCAAATCGCCTGAAATCGTCCGCACCACCACCCGCGCCTTGCCGGTTTCAGCGGCGATCAGGGAAGCGATGCAGCGCGTGGCATTGCCGCAAGCGCCGGCCTCCGACCCATCCGGATTATGGATGCGCATGAAGACATCAGCACCGACTGGCGGAGGCTCCAGGATGATCAGCTGGTCGCAGCCAATGCCGCGCCGACGATCCGCCAGCGCGACCATTTGGGCGCGCGTCAGCCCAAGCGGCGCGGCGCGGCCATCGAGCACCACGAAATCATTGCCGAGCCCATGCATCTTGCGAAAGGAAAGCATGGGCGGGGTATAGACTTCCCAGCGCGGAACCGGAACCCGCTTATGGGTCCGGTGAAAGATTTACCCGTTCAGCAGCCGGTCAATCTCATCCTGTGCCAGATCGGGGCCGGCCATTTTCGGGTCTGCAACGGTTTGCACCACACCCTTCAGCTCCACCTTGGGCCGCGCGGCATTGGGGCCGGGTTGGGCGTTCTCAGGCAGGATATCCTCCAGGATGGATTCCACCTGCTGCAAATCACGGATGGCGCGGCGGATCCGCTGGCCGGTCAAATCCTGGAAGGAACAGGCTTCAAAGATCGCATTCACCCTTTCGGTGATGGCGGGCAGCGCATCCGGGTTGCCGGAGCCCTTTTCCAGCCATTCCTGAATGGCCTCGGCCGCTTCCAGAATGGTATTGGCGGCGGCTTCGGTTGCCTGCACCACCGCTTCCAATTCCTGGCCAGAGGTCCGATTGCCCGGCTGCGGGGCGGAAATCATGCCGGCGATCCGTTCATGCACAGAGGATATCTGGCTGGCCAGGTTTTCCTCGCTCATGCCCAGAAGCTGCACGCTGGCGGAGACCTCGGCGCTCACTTCGGCGATGCGGCGGTCCATAAAGGCGCGCAAATCGCCGAAAAGGGGCTCCATAGCGGCCCTGAGCACTTCCGGGTCCGGCAGCGTATCCGCTTGCGAATGCGACATGAGACTTTGTCCTGAATCCAAAGGGCGGCCAAACCGCCGGGTGATCACAGGCGCATTAAACACCCATAAAGGTGAAATCTCCGTTTCTGCGGCGCGGGTCTTGTGTGGAAAACTTTCGGGCGCTATAGCCCCGTCTCCCGCGCTGTGGCCCTATGGACATGCCCGGCCGGAACCCCCTTCCCGCCGCATGGTGCGGCCCCGGCAACGGGTGCAAGGCGGAAGGGCTGACCCCATAGGAGGGCCAAATGTCCAAGATGAAGACGAAATCGAGCGTGAAAAAGCGCTTCCGTCTGACCGCGACCGGCAAGGTCAAGGCAGGCGGTGGCTTCAAGCGCCACATGCTGTCCGCCAAGCGGTCCAAGATGAAGCGCCAGAACCGCGGTACCTTCGTGCTGGATAAGCAGGATGGTGATACCGTGAAGCAGTGGCTGCCCTATGGGCTGGACCGGTAAAGGGAGGGACGCAAAATGGCTCGTGTCAAACGCGGCGTTACCAAGCACGCCCGCCACAAGAAGGTTCTCAAGCTTTCTGAAGGTTATGTCGGCCGGTCCGGCACCGCCTATCGCCCCGCTTTGGAGCGGGTGGAAAAGGCGCTGCAATATGCCTATCGCGACCGTCGCAACAAGAAGCGCGACTTCCGTGGCCTTTGGATTCAGCGCATCAACGCTGCCGTCCGTGAGCATGGCCTGACCTATTCCCGCTTCATCGCCGGCATCAAGGCGGCGGGGATTGAGATGGACCGCAAGGTGATGGCAGCCCTTGCCTTTGACGAACCGGCGGCCTTCGCGGCGCTGGTGGAAAAGGCGAAGGCGGCCGGCGCCGCCTGATTACCGCCGCCCCGGTGATCCGGGGCGGAGACCCAGCATCACGCAAGGGCCGCTTCCTGGCTGAACCAGGGATGCGGCCCTTTGTTCATGTGGACCTGCCATCATGACCGATGATCTTGCCGCCCTTAGGGCCGAAACCGAAGCCGCGATTGCCGCCGCTGCCGATCCGCGCGCGCTGGATGCGGTGCGTGTCGCCGTTCTGGGCAAATCCGGCAGCCTGACCGCGCTGCTGAAAGGCCTTGGCGCGGTTGCGCCCGAAGCGCGCAAGGAACGCGGCGCGGCGCTGAACCAGGTGAAATCCGCCATCGAAGCCGCCCTGGAAGCGCAACGCGCCGTGGTGGAAGCCCGCGCGCTTGATGCGCGC
Organism: Roseomonas sp.; assembly: GCA_020249435.1. Lineage (GTDB taxonomy): Bacteria > Pseudomonadota > Alphaproteobacteria > Acetobacterales > Acetobacteraceae > Neoroseomonas. The sequence continues at coordinate 27,225 of JADCFQ010000047.1, forward strand.
CTAGCGGCGGAACGCATGGATGTTTCCCTGCCGCCACGCCCCTTCGCGCCTGGCACGGCAGCGGAAGGCGGCATCCACCCCATCGCGCGCACCATGGAAGAACTGACGACACTATTCGGCGCCATGGGCTTCAAGGTGGCGGAAGGCCCCGATATCGAAAGTGACTGGCATAATTTCGGCGCACTCAATATCCCCGATCACCATCCCGCACGGCAGGATCACGATACTTTCTATGTGCCCGCCGTTGATGGCCGCCGGCCGGTGCTGCGCACCCATACCTCCCCGGTGCAAATCCGCACCATGCTGAATGAAGCGCCACCCATTCGCGTGATCGTGCCGGGGCGCACTTATCGCGCCGATCATGATGCGACGCATTCGCCGATGTTTCATCAGGTGGAAGGTCTGGTGATTGATCGAAACATTCATCTCGGCCATTTGAAGGGCTGCCTGATTGATTTCCTGCGCGCCTTTTTCGGCATCGCCGATCTGCCAGTGCGGTTCCGCGCTTCCTATTTCCCCTTCACGGAACCTTCCATGGAAGTGGATATCGGCTGGAGCCGCAAAACCGGCGAATTGGGCAAGGGCGGTGATTGGCTGGAGATTTTGGGCTCTGGCATGGTGCACCCGAAGGTGCTGGCGAATTGCGGCATTGATCCGCGCGAATGGCAGGGCTTTGCCTTCGGCATGGGGATTGAACGCATTACCATGTTGAAGCACGGCATCCCTGATCTCCGCCCCTTCTATGAAGCCGATATTCGCTGGCTGAGGCATTACGGCGCCGATCCGCTTTCGCCACCTTCTTTGGTGGAAGGAGTGTAAGGCGATGAAATTCACCCTTTCCTGGCTGAAGGCGCATCTTGAAACAAATGCCGCGCTGGAGGAGATCCTGGCCGCGCTGAATACCATCGGGCTTGAGGTTGAAGGTGTGGAAGATCGCGGTGCAGCACTCGCGAATTTTCGCATCGCGCATGTGGTAGAAGCCGAACAGCACCCCAATGCGGATCGGCTGCGCGCGCTGAAGGTTGATACCGGTGATGGCAAGCTGCTGTCCGTGGTATGCGGTGCGCCCAATGCGCGCGCGGGCATGAAGGGGGTCGCGGCTTTGCCAGGTGCCTTCATTCCCGGCACCGGCATTACGCTGAAGGCGGGCGAAATTCGTGGCGTGAAATCGGAAGCCATGATGCTCTCGGCCCGCGAAATGGGCCTTGGTGATGATCACAGCGGCATTGTTGATTTGCCGGCGGAAGCGCCGCTCGGCGAAGCCTATATGCGCTGGGCTGGGCTTGACGACCCGATCATTGAAATCAGCGTGACGCCCAATCGCGGCGATGCGCTTTCCGTCCATGGTGTGGCGCGGGATTTGGCGGCTGCCGGGCTAGGGCGGCTGAAGCCCCTGCCCTCACCGGCGATCAAGCCTGCCTATGCTTCACCACTTGCCTGGGAAATCGCCGATCCGCGTGCCTGTGATTACGTATTGGGCCGCGCCATTCGCGGCGTTAAGAACGGGCCTTCGCCGAAATGGTTGCAGGATTGGCTGACCGCGATTGGCCAACGCCCGATCAATGCGCTGGTGGATGTGACCAATCTTTTCACCTTCGGCCTTGGCCGACCCTTGCATGTGTTTGATGTGACGAAGGTGCATGGCAAGACGCTGACCATGCGCATGGCGCGTGAAGGCGAAAGCCTGCTGGCGCTGAATGGCAAGACTTATGAATTGACGCCGGAAGATGGCATCATCGCCGACGCCGCCGGGCCGGAAGCGCTTGGCGGCATTATCGGTGGCGAGGCCACCGGCTGCGATGAAGCCACCACCGAATGCTTCATCGAATGCGCGATTTTCGACCCCGTGCGCATCGCGCTTTCAGGGCGCCGCCATGATGTGCGCACCGATGCCCGCGCGCGGTTTGAACGCGGTGTGGATCAGGCGCTGCCGCGCTTGGCACTTGAACTCGCGACGCAAGCGATGATGGAGATTTGCGGCGGCGAGGCCAGTGACATCGTCGGCGCTGGCCCCGAACCCGCCTGGCAGCGCCAGGCCAGCCTGCGCTTTGAACGGCTTGCAAGCTATGGCGGCGATGATGTGGCGCCGGATCGTGCTGTTGAAATCCTGCAAAGCCTTGGCTTCACCGTCGCCGCGCGGGATGCGGCGCGCGTCACCGTCAATGTGCCAAGCTGGCGCAATGATGTGGCGGGGAAGGGGGCGCTCGCGCAGGCTGCTGAACTCAGCCCGGAACGCGCCAAGGCCGCGGCGGAAGGCTGCGCCGAAATTGAACCGGAATGCGATTTGATTGAGGAAGTGCTGCGCATTCGCGGCCTCAATACCATCGCGCCGGTATCGCTGCCGGTGAGCGGGATCATCCCCCCGCCGGCCTTCACGCCGAAGCAGGCGCGCGCATCCCTCGCGCGCCGCGTGCTGGCAGCGCGCGGCATGCAGGAAGCGGTGACCTTCGCCTTCATGGAATCGAAAACCGCCGCACTATTTGGCGAAACCCCGGCAGCGTTGCGGCTGGAAAACCCGATTGCGGAAGATTTGGACCAGATGCGCCCAACGCCGGTGGCATCCCTGCTGCTGGCAGCGGGGCGCAACGCGGCGCGTGGTTTTGCTGATGTGGCGCTTTGTGAAATCGGCGCTGCCTATCAGGATGTGACGCCGGCTGGCCAGGCCGCGATTGCCGCGGGCGTACGCCATGGCGCCACACCGCGCCATTGGGCGGAAGCCGCACGCAGCGTGGATGCGCTGGATGCCAAGGGGGATGCCATGGCGGTGCTGGCCGCGCTCGGCCTGCCCATGGCGGCCCTTTCCGTCACCGCCGATGCGCCGGGCTTTTATCATCCGGGCCGTTCCGGCCAGGTGCGCCAGGGGCCGAAGACTGTGCTCGCGCGCTTTGGTGAAATCCATCCGCGCGTTTTGGCCGCACTCGACCTGCCCGGCCCGGCGGTAGCGTTTGAGGTGTTTCTGGATGCCATTCCTGAACCCAAGCGCCGCAAGAAGGGCGCGCCTGATTTGCCGGCTTTCCAGCCGCTCCGGCGCGATTTCGCCTTCCTGGTGGATGAGGCTGTGGCCGCCGAGGCACTGATCCGCGCCGCGCGGGGGGCAGAACGCACGCTGATCACCGATGTCGCGCTGTTTGACCGTTATGCGGGGGATAAGCTGCCAGCCGGCAAGGTAAGCCTTGCCCTGCAAGTCACCATCCAGCCGCGTGAGGCAACGCTGACCGACCCGCAAATCGAAGCCCTGGCGGATAAGATTGTGGCGGCAGTGGCGAAAGCGACCGGGGCCGTGCTGCGCGCATGAGCAGACCAAATCGGCTAAGGCATTCTCAGCGCGGTTCAATCTGAGAAAGAAAAAGGCTTAGGCTGCCTTGGTCCAAAATCTTTTCCAGCGTTGTCGGCTTTGCGTGACCATCATGATCAATAAACCGAAGCGGGTAGCGCGACGCCAAGCCATCCAGCGTTTCTCGCGGATTGGCGCAGCGATCCGCCCTGAAATCGAGGATGATTTTCAGGGAAGGGCTGCGATCCATCAGGCCCTGCATGCCCTGCAGTGCATTCTGTTCAAGGGCAGTTGCAGACACGAGCACCAAATCCGCCGAGCCGGATTCGAGCCCATCAAGCGTCATGGCCGGGGCGATGCAGCTGGCGGCGCCATCACGACGAAACTGAACGGCCTGATTTGCAATCGCCGGGGGCCCCATCAGGGAAACCGGCATTTCCTTGGCCGCCGCAGCCTGACCCGCAGCGATGACCCGATGCGCAGCAACGATACTGTCTCGGCCATTCAATGTTAGGTTACGCCGCAAGATTTGGAAGAGCCAGGGATTGTATTCCAGGGCGACCACACGCCCCTGCGCACCCACCAGTTCACTCATCAGCAGGGCATAGTAGCCATAGCCTGCTTCAAGGTCATAAGCTGTCTCACCACGATCAAGATTTCTGCACAGGAATGCGGTGATCCAATATTGCCAAAACCCTTCCAGCATCAGATGCGGCGCGAGGGAAGTATCCTCGGCATCCACATAGATCTTGTAGCGTCCAAGTATACGGCACAGCACTGTCCCATCAGGCAGCGGGACGGTGTGTATCCTATCCCGCACGGCTGCTTCAAAATCGCGGCGATAGGCGCTTTCCATCAAGTCCTTGACCGAGGCGATGTCGCGCCTTCCGTAGCCAGAGGCAAGTCCTTTCACTGCCGCCTGCAGGCGCGCGACTTCGGAACGAAGATAGAATAAACCCTGCGCACCCCCTTCAGAAGGCCCATTCCCCGTCATTCGATCGATGAGTTGCCGAAGAAAACCAGGTGATGGAGGGGGAGCAGAATTCTGCACGATGGGGACATTTCCGTTGCGACGAAATTGCATTGATACTAATAGCTGCCGCAGGTTCCATTGATCAAGGCAGGATTGACGCTTCACCCCGGAAAGGAAGCCGCAGATGAGCAGTTTTCGTCGTCGCAGTCTCTTTGTGGCTGCTTCCCTTTTGTCCTCACCCTTTGTGGCGAGGGCACCTCTCGCTCAGACGCCACCCTTGCCAGCAGCACCGGCGCCCGGCTTTTACCGGTTCAAGGTTGGTTCTTTCACGGTGACTACCGTGCATGATGGATTCGTGGCGCGACCATTGGAAGGCTTTGTGCGCAATGCCCCCCTTGCGGAAGTGCAGGGTGTATTGCGTGACGCTTTCCTGCCCACTGACCGCATGGTTATTCCCTATACCGTGACGTTTTTGGACACGGGGCGGGACCTGATCGTTTTTGATAGCGGCAATGGCGTGACCCCTGTCGGCGCCACGATTGGCCGCATGATTGCCCATATGCAGGCCGCCGGCATTGATCCCACCAAGGTGACCCGCGTGGTCATGAGCCATTTCCATGGCGACCACGTGAATGGCCTGCTGAATGCCGAAGGCGCGGCGGCCTTCCCGAATGCGGAAGTGATCGTCCCGGAAGCCGAGATTGCCTGGTGGGGCGATGCCACCAATGAAACGCGCAGCCCCGAAGGCCAACGCGCGACCTTCGCCAATAGCGCGCGGCGCCTTGCCCCCTATGCCGCGCGTCTGCGGCGGATTGGCCCTGACGCTGAAGTGATCCCCGGTGTGCGCTCTGTCGCGGCCTATGGCCATACCCCTGGCCATACCTGCTATCACATCGCCGATGGCGCGGATCAAATGATGTTCGTGGCCGACACCACCAACCGTCCGGAACTGCTGGCGCGTCGGCCTGAATTCCACATTATTTTCGATTTCGATGCGGTCGCCGCGGAAGCCACGCGCCGGCGCATATATGACCGGGTGGCGACGGATCGCATTCGCGTCACCGGCTATCACTTCCCCTTCCCCGCCAATGGCTATTTGGCGAAGGAAGGCAGCGGCTATCGCTTCGTTGCGGCGGATTGGTCAGGCGCGGTCTAACACGCGGTCAGACGTGAAAGCTTTCGCCGCAGCCGCAGCGGCCCTTTTCATTGGGATTGGTGAAGGTGAAGCCCGCTGACATGGTCTTCACTTCATAATCCATCACAGTGCCAATCAGGAATAGCGTTGCCTTGCGGTCCACGAGTACGGTCACGCCCTTATCCGTGACACTCTCATCACCCGCGCTTGGCGCATCCACCCAGGAAAGATCATAGGAAAGGCCGGAACAGCCCTTGGTCTTCACCGCAATGCGCAGGAACTTGCCCTGTTCGCCCTTCGCGTAAAGCGCGCGCAAACGCTCCGCCGCACCATCGGTGAGGGACATCAGCGGCGGCAAGGCGCGCCGTGCGGGTTTGGCTTCGATGCTCACATTCATGCCATCACCTCAAAACATATTGAGCGCGAGCCGCGCATCTTCGCTCATGCGGGAATGATCCCAGGGCGGGTCCCACACCACTTCGACCAGCACATCGGAAACGCCTTCAATCCCGCGCACGGCTTCTTCCACCTGGTTCGGCAATTCCTGCGCAGAAGGGCAGGATGGCGTGGTGAGCGTCATTTCCACCTTCACCTTGCCGTCATCGCCGATCTCAATCGCGTAAATCAGGCCAAGTTGATAGATATCTACTGGAATTTCTGGGTCAAACACGGTGGAAATGGCGCTGATCACCGCGTCTTCGGAAACCGGCTGCGCGGGCGGCTTCACCTCGCCCTCGGGCGTCCAGGCAGCATGGACCTGGGCTTCGGTCTTGGTTGCGTCGTCACTCACTGCTCGCCTCCTTCGCGCCGGCAAGGGCAGCGTTCAGCGTATGCCAGGCGAGTGTTGCGCATTTCACCCGACTTGGAAATTCATGTACGCCAGAAAGTGGCGTCAGCCTTTCCATCGCATCTTCCAGGGAAGCCGCGCAGGCCGGGCATTGGCCGGTCATCGCCAGATCACGAAAGGCAGTGCCAAGCGCCTGCGCCTCCTCCGGCGTTTTGCCACGCACGGTTTCGGTCATGAGGGAGGCACTCGCCATGGAAACCGCGCAGCCACGGCCCTGAAACGCGGCATCGGCAATATGCCCATCCGGCGTCATTTTCAGGAATAATTCCATCCGGTCGCCGCACATGGGATTGTCGCCGCGTGATGTGCGATCCGCATCTTCAAGCCTGCGAAAATTACGTGGCTTGCGGCCATGATCCAGGATCACTTCCTGATAAAGATCACGCAAATCGCCGAAGAAATCACCGCCGCTCATGCGAAGAACTCCCGCGCTTTCACGAGCGCACCGGCGAGGTAATCCACCTCCTCCGGCGTGGTATAAAGCCCGAAGGAAGCGCGCGCGGTGCCTTGTTCCACCCCAAAGCGCGTATGCAAAGGTTCCGCGCAATGCCGCCCGGCGCGTATGCAAATGCCGGCACGATCAAGCAAGGTGGAAAGATCATGCGGATGGGCGTTATCGAGCGAGAATGCAAAAACCCCGCCGCGATCCTGCGCGCGGCCGAGCAGCGTCAGGCCCGGCACGTCTGACAGTTTTCGCATGGCATGATCCACCAAGGCGCGTTCATGGGCTTCAATGGCCGGCATGCCAATCGCCGTCACGTAATCAATCGCCGCATGCAGCCCCACCGCTTCAATGATGGCGGGCGTGCCGGCTTCAAACCGCGCCGGGGGCTTGGCCCAGGTGGATTTTTCGAAGCTGACGCTTTCAATCATGTCACCGCCACCCAGGAAGGGCGGCATGCGATCCAGATGTTCCAGCTTGCCCCACAGCACGCCAATGCCAGTTGGCCCGTAAAGCTTATGGCCGGTGAAGCAGTAGAAATCGCAGCCAATGGCGGCCACATCCACGCGCCGATGCACCACGGCCTGCGATCCATCCAGCAGCACCTTAGCACCATGCGCATGCGCCAGCGCGACCACGCGTTCAACTGGAGTGACAGTGCCCAGCACATTGGACATATGCGCGAGCGCCACCAACCCCACCTTGCCATCGGCAAGCTTCGCGGCCAGGTCTTCCATGTCCAATTCACCAGAATCCGTCACGCGGCAGACGCGCAGGGGATTGCCGCGCTCATCACGCAGCATTTGCCAAGGCACGATATTGGCGTGGTGTTCAAGCTCGGAAATCAGCACTGCCTGATCCGGGCGCATCACGCCACGGCCCCAGCTATGCGCGACCAGATTGATCGCTTCCGTACTGTTGCGGGTGAAAACCACTTCCCGCGCATCCGGCGCATTGATGAAGCGCGCCACCGCACCGCGCGCCGCTTCATAAGAATCGGTCGCCACTTCTGAAAGCCGATAGGCACCGCGATGCACATTGGCATAAGCGGTTTCCATGCAGCGCGTCATGGCATCAATCACCGCACGCGGCTTTTGCGCACTCGCCCCTGAATCAAGAAACACGAGCGGCTTGCCGTGCTGCGGCTGCGACAGGATCGGGAAATCCTGCCTGATGCGATGGACATCAAAACTCATGAGGCTGCCCCATGCCGGGCCCACCAGCCATCCACGGCTTCGGTGAGCGCTTCGCGCAGTACATCATCTTCAAGCCCTTCAAAGGCTTCATGCAGGAAGGCCTGCACCAGCATGGACCGCGCCTGATCCGCCGGCACGCCGCGGGAGCGCAGATAAAACAGGCTATCCGCATCCAAAGCGCCAATGGTCGCACCATGGCTGCACTTCACATCATCGGCATAGATTTCAAGCTGCGGCTTGCTGTCCATTTCCGCTTCTTCTGAAAGCAGCAAAGCCTGGTTCATCTGATAGCCATCGGTCTTTTGCGCTTCACGGCGGACCAGAATCTTGCCCTGAAACACACCGCGCGATTGGCCTGCCAAAACCGTCTTGCAGGTTTGCCGACTGGCGCAATCCGGCGCCGCGTGATCCAGCGCCGTGGTGGTATCCACCAGCGCACGACCTGCGGCCAATTGCGCGGTATTCATGTGGCAGGATGCCTTGGGGCCGGTCAGCGCCGCATGAATTTCCATGCGCGCCAGCCGTGCGCCGGCGGAAACCGCCATGGTGTCATAGCGTGCTTCAGCGGCAATGCGTGCATGGATCATGGAAAGATGAAAGGCGCCATCGCCTTCCTGTTGCGCGCGCCCATGCGTCAGCACCGCAGCTTCCGCCAGATCAATCTCGAACACTGGATTATGGAGATATTGCGCGCCGCCACCCATCGCCGTTTCCAGTAATGTCAGCCGCGCGCCCGCACCCAGGCGGATGATATGGCGCGGATGAAAGGCAAAGGGCCGGCCCGGATCAATCGCGATGGAAAGCAATTCCAAATGCCCGACATCAGCATCCGCCGGCACATCCACAACCAGACCATCTTCGAACATCAGCGTATTCAAGGCTGTCATCGGGTGTTCGGCCAAGGGCGCCAGCGCACCCAAACGCCCTTCCAATTCCGGCAAATGCTGCGCCACCGAAGCCACGCGATAGGCAAGCCCATCCAGCGCCGAGAGATCAGCACGAAACCGCCCATCCACAAACACGGCCCGCGCCGCCGCGCGCGGCCTTGGCAGCGTCAACGCACCAGCAACGGCTGTAAGTGGCTCAGCAAAACCTGCCTGCGCTACTGGCGACAGATCGGTGTATTTCCACGCCTCCACCCGCCGCGTCGGAAAGCCACGCGCCGCGACATGCGCCGCCGCATCGGCGCGCAACGCGGCCAGCCAAGCCAGCCGCGCACCCGGCAGATGATCCTTAAGGCCCTGATAGCGCGCCAGGAAGCCTGCCGCGCCGGTTTGGACTGCCGCTGTCACGCCGCCGCCTGGATGGCGCCGTAACCCTGCGCTTCCAGCTCCTTCGCCAATTCCGGCCCGCCCGAGCGCACAATGCGCCCGCCCATCAGCACATGCACGCGATCCGGAACGATGTAATCGAGCAACCGCTGATAATGCGTAATCACCAGCGCCGAGAAATTCGGCCCGCGCATGGCATTCACACCTTCAGCCACGATCTTCAGCGCATCAATATCAAGCCCGCTATCGGTTTCATCCAGAATGGCAAGCTTCGGTTGCAGCAGCGCCATTTGCAGGATTTCATTGCGCTTCTTCTCGCCGCCCGAAAAGCCGACATTGACGCCGCGCTTCAGCATTTCGTCATTCATCGAAAGCGATTTCATGCGTTCGCGCGCCAGCTTCAGGAATTGCATGGCGTCCAATTCACTCTCGCCCTTGGCGCGACGAATGGCATTCAAGGCAGTGCGCAGAAAAGTCGCATTGCCAACACCGGGCAATTCCACCGGGTATTGAAAGGCCAGAAACACACCGGCGGCAGCGCGTTCTTCCGGTTCCATCGCCAGCAAATCCTGGCCATGGAACAGCGCCTCGCCCCCCGTCACCTCATAGCCGTCACGACCCGACAGCACATAGGACAGCGTTGATTTGCCGGACCCGTTCGGGCCCATAATGGCATGCACCTCACCCTGCGGCACCACCAGATCAATTCCCTTCAGAATGGGCTTGCCATCAACCTCAGCCGTCAGTCCCTTGATTTCCAACATCACCCAACGCTCCCTTCGAGCGAGATTTGCAATAGTTTTTGTGCTTCGACCGCGAATTCCATCGGCAATTCCTTGAGCACTTCGCGGCAGAAACCATTCACGATCAGCCCCACCGCATCTTCCTGCGACAACCCGCGCTGGCGGCAATAGAAAAGCTGATCCTCGGCGATGCGGCTGGTGGTCGCTTCATGTTCCACCTTCGCACTCAGGCAGCGGTTTTCGATATAGGGCACGGTATGCGCGCCACAGAGGTCACCAATCAGCAGGCTGTCGCATTGCGTGAAATTGCGCGCCCCCGTGGCCTTGGCGCCAATCCGCACCAGGCCACGATAGGTATTCTGCCCATGCCCCGCGCTGATGCCCTTGGAGACAATGGTGGATTTGGTGCGCGGCCCGATATGGAACATCTTGGTTCCGGTATCGGCCTGCTGATAGTTATTCGTGATGGCGACTGAATAGAATTCGCCAACACTGTCCTCACCCTGCAGGATGCAGGACGGATATTTCCAGGTAATGGCTGAACCGGTTTCCACCTGCGTCCAGGAAATTTTGGACCGCGCGCCACGGCAGGCCCCGCGCTTGGTCACGAAATTATAGATGCCGCCCTTGCCCTCGGCATCGCCGGGATACCAATTCTGCACCGTGCTGTATTTGATGGTTGCATCATCCATCGCCACCAGCTCCACCACCGCCGCATGCAACTGGTTTTCGTCGCGCATCGGCGCGGTGCAGCCTTCCAGATAGGAAACGTAAGACCCCTCATCGGCAATGATCAGGGTGCGTTCAAACTGCCCGGTGCTTTTGGCATTGATGCGGAAATAGGTGGAAAGCTCCATCGGGCAACGCACGCCCTTTGGGATATAGACAAAGCTGCCATCGGTGAAGACTGCGCTATTCAGCGCGGCGAAGAAATTATCGCCCTGCGGCACGACGGAGCCGAGGTATTTTTGCACCAATTCAGGATGCGTCTTCACAGCCTCACTGATCGGGCAGAAGATGATGCCATCCTTTTCCAGCCGATCCTTGAAGGTGGTCGCCACCGAAACACTGTCAAACACCGCATCCACCGCGATGGGCATGCGCCCTTCGGCGGGGCTTTCGCCCGCACCTTCAACGCCCGCCAGAATCGCCTGTTCCTTCAGCGGAATGCCGAGCTTTTCATAGGTACGCAGCAGTTCCGGATCCACTTCATCCAAGGACTTCGGCGCGACCTTCTGCTTCGGCGCGGCGTAGTAATAGGCATCCTGGTAATCAATCGGCGGATATTTCACTGCCGGCCAGCGCGGTTCTTCCATTTTCTGCCAGGCAGCAAAGGCGCGCAGCCGCCATTCCAGCAACCACGCCGGTTCTTCCTTCTTGGCGCTGATGAAGCGCACAATGTCTTCGGAAAGCCCCTTGGGGGCGAATTCCATGTCAATATCCGTCTCGAACCCCCACTTGTAAGTGGATTCGGTGACGGCCTGGACGGTTTCGATGGTCTCGGTAACGGCGGGCATGGTTATGCTCTATCCAGCAAAAATGGGAGAAGCGGGCTCAGGATGCGGCACCACAGCGGGCGGGCCGGCCAGATCGGCAATGGAAATGCCGGTCAGCGCGCGGCGGATCGCCTCATTCACCGGGTCCCAGCGGCCACGCACCGGGCAGGCACTTTCGGACTCACAAACGCCGAAGGAATTATCCACGCAGGCGGTCAGCGCGATGGGGCCATCCATGGCGGTGATCACCTCAATCAGCGGCATATCGGCCAGTGGGCGGGTCAGGCGGTAGCCCCCGAGCGCCCCGCGCCTGCCTTCCACCAGCCCGGCATGGGCGAGGATTTTCAAGACCTTGGCGACCGTTGGCTCGGCCAAGCCTGTCGCGCCAGCCAGCCCAGGCGCGGTCAGCACGCCGCCATCCACCGCGTCATCCAGCCGCGTCAGCACCACAACGGCGTAATCGGTCAGCTTTGAAAGCCGCAACACCGGGCAAACCTCCTGCAATCCGGACTATTCAGGTCCGAATTGCAAATGAGGGTTAGGCGCTGCCCTGTCAAGCGCTGGACGGGCCGCCACGTCGCGCCCATTCTGTGCCCAATAGCAACCCCTGACAGGATGATCCCATGCCCATTTTGCGCACCGATGATGGTGTTGATCTGCATTACGAAGAAGCCGGCAGCGGCACGCCTATGGTCTTTGTCCATGAATTCGCGGGCGATTCCCGTTCCTGGGAGATGCAAATGCGCTTCTTCTCCCGCCGCTATCGCTGCGTGGTGTTCAATGCGCGCGGCTACCCGCCATCTGCCGTGCCGAATACCGTTGGATCCTACAGCCAGGACCGCGCGACGGATGACATTGCCGCCGTGATCAAGGGGCTCAATCTTGCGCCCGCCCATGTTGTCGGGCTTTCCATGGGCGCCTTTGCGACACTGCATCTGGGCCTCCGGCATCCGCAATTGGCGCGCAGCCTGGTGGCCGCCGGCGTTGGCTATGGCGCTGCCCCCGGCAAGCGCGACCAATTCCGCGCCGAGGTGGATGCCACCGCCGCGCGCATCCGTGCTGAGGGCATGGACAAGATGGCGAATGTTTATTCGCGCGGCCCGACGCGCCTGGTGTTTGAGGAAAAAGACCCGCGCGGCTTCAAGGAATTCCAGTCCCAGCTTGCGGAACATTCAACCGAGGGTTCGGCGCTGACGATGCAAGGCGTGCAGCGCGAACGGCCTTCTCTGTTCGATCTGGAAGCCGGCTTCAAGCAGATGAAGGTGCCAACGCTGGTGATCGCCGGTGATGAGGATGACCCCACGCTGGAACCATCCCTGTTCCTGAAGCGCAGCATCATGAGCAGCGCATTGCTGGTCATGCCGAAATGCGGCCACACCATGAACCTGGAAGACCCGGATGCGTTCAATCGCGCTGTGCTCGATTTCGTGACGCAAGTGGATTGCGGGCGCTGGACGCAGCGGATTCCGGAAAGCCTTTCCGGCGCCATCATCTCTGCGAAAGAGAAGTGAGTTCAGATCGGGGGAGGCGACTCCCCCGATTTTCTCAGGCGTCGCGCACCACTTCATATAGCGCCACTGCCGCTGCTGCCGCGACATTCAGGCTTTCCATCGCTTGCGTGATCGGCAGGCGCACCAATTCGTCACAGGTTTCGCGTTGCAGGCGCCGCAAGCCCGAATCTTCCGCGCCCAGCACCAACGCCACGCGGCGATCCTTCGGGCAGGCTTCGGCCAGCGTCCGCGTTGCATCCCCGGCCAGCCCCATCACCCAAAAACCAGCTTTTTGCAGGCTGGCAATGGCACGGGACAAATTCACCTCCCGCACCACCGGCACGATATCCAGGGCGCCGGAGGCTGCGCGGGCCAGTGCGCCGGTCTCGGGCGGGGCATGGCGATCCTGCAGCACCACACAGGCTGCGCCAAAAGCCGCTGCCGAGCGCAGAATCGCCCCCACATTGCGCGGGTCCGTCACCTGATCCAGTAGCAGCACCGGCCCATCGGATGCGGCAATGGCATCTTCCAGCGCGACCGCTTCCAAAGGTTCCACCAGCAGCGCGACACCCTGATGCACGGCGTCTTCGGTCAGGAAGGTGCCGAAGCGCTGGCGTTCAATGCGCTCGGGCGGCAGGCGCCAGGGGCGGTTCAGCGCGGCGCGCAGGCTTTTTTCGGCGTCTTCCGTCACCAATAGGCGGCGGTTCTTGCGGCGCGGGTTGCGAATGGCGGCGGCCACCGCGTGTTCACCATACAGCCAAAAGGCACCCGATCCCGCGCCGGCACCGGGGCGCGGCGGGGCGGGGGCTTCGGCCTCCGGCGGTCTTGGCCCTGAAGCGCCGCGGCCTCGCTGTGCTGGCGCTTCGGAGTCGCGAAATGGCGGCGGCGCACCCCGGCGCCCGCGCGGTGGCTCCGCGGGTTCATCAAAGCGCGGGCGGCGCGGGGATTGTGGGGCAGGGCCTTGCGGGCGGGCGCGGCCAGGGGGCCGTTTCGGGGGAGGTTGCATCGCCCCCATGATGCGCCGGGCGCGGCAGAATGAAAACCTCAGGGCTTTTTCCGCCCCATCCGTTGACAGGAAACCATCAATGCGGATAGTCCGCCCGCTCCCGCCAGCCCCGGTTACGGGCGAGCGGCTGTGGAGGGGTGCCCGAGTGGCTAAAGGGGACGGACTGTAAATCCGTTGGCTTGCGCCTACGTTGGTTCGAATCCAACCCCCTCCATATCAGCGCTTGTCAGCCTTGGCATTCGTCGAGGCACGGGCAGGGGGGTTGGGAACAGCGCTTCGGCGCGGGTGTAGCTCAATGGTAGAGCCCCAGCCTTCCAAGCTGGTTGTGCGGGTTCGATTCCCGTCACCCGCTCCAGCGGGCGTGCGGGGTTGTTTCGTGAACGGTTCAATGAGGGTAGCGGGAAAAGGCCATGGCCAAAGCGAAATTTGAGCGGAACAAGCCGCATTGCAACATCGGGACGATCGGGCATGTGGACCATGGCAAGACGTCGCTGACGGCGGCGATCACCAAGGTTCTGGCGAAGGCGGGTGGGGCGACCTTCACGGCCTA
>JADCFQ010000048.1 GCA_020249435.1 Roseomonas sp.
CAACATCGCACCGAACCTGCTGGAGCGCGACTTCACTGCCGATCAACCCAATCAGAAATGGGCAGGAGACATCAGCTATATCTGGACCCGGGAAGGCTGGCTCTATCTGGCGGTGATCCTGGACCTGCACTCCCGGCGCGTCATAGGCTGGGCCGTCAGTGATCGCCTGAAACGTGATCTGGCGATCCGCGCGCTGAAAATGGCCATTGCGCTCCGGTCCCCGCCACGGGGCTGCATTTTCCATAGCGACCGCGGCAGCCAAGTGCCGGCCAGCATCATCGCAGGCGAAATCCTGCGCAAAGGCGCACGCAACACCCCCCGCCTGTTCAATCTCTCGCACCACGGCATCGGCATCTGCGGCTTCCTCTGCGGTGCCGGCGTGATGAATGGCAAGCCTGGCGCCAAGCTCCGCCAGGGTCAGCGCAATGGCCCGCCCGATTTCACGGCGCGCGCCTGTCACAAGTGCGGTGCGGCCTGTCAGGCTGAATTGTTCAATGATGCTCATCACCTGTGCCTATAGCAGAAGGCGCATGGCTGCCACACGCAGAGATCGCGGGTCTGGCATGGAAATCATGGCGGCCGGAAAGACGCCACGCGCGCTCAGGCATTGCCGAAACGCAGCACGAAACGAGCACCGCCCAAGGCTGCGTCTTCTACCGCCACCGCCGCGCCGATCTGCGCTGCGGCTTCCCCGACAATGGCAAGGCCAAGGCCCGATCCCGTATGGCGGCTCCAGGGGCCACGCCAAAACCTCTCGAACACCTGGCTTCTGAGTGAAGCTGGTATGCCAGGCCCGGCATCCTCGACCTCGACTGTAGCATTGGTGCCAAGCCGGATCGCGACCTCAGTCCCGGCTGGGGCGTGCTGCACGGCGTTTTCGATAACATTTCGCATCATTGCCTCGATCGCCTCGGCGGCGCCGCGCACCCGCAATTGCTCAGTGGCGACATCAAGCCCGATCCTGACGTTGCGCGATGCCGCAAGGGGGGCGAGGCCGCAGGCCACGTCCCGCAAAAGCGGCGCGATCGCCGTGCTGGCTTCCGGCACCGCGACGACACTCTCGGCACGCGCCAAGGCAGTAAGCTGCGCCACCACGCGTGTCATGCGCTGGCAATCGGCCTGTAGCATGCGGATATCCTCAGCCTTGACAGGGCCTTTTACCAAGCGGTCCAGCCGTCCGGACAGCACGGTGAGCGGCGTGCGAAGCTCATGCGCGGCATTGGCCGTGAAGCGCTTCTGCGCTGCCAATGCGTCATCAAGCCGCCCGGCCGCCTCATCGAAGGCGGCGACCAGCGGTATCAATTCGGCCGGTAGGTTCGCACTGGACAGCCGCGGAAGAGGCGCCCCAGGGCGGATCGCCTGGGTTCGCTCCGCGAGTTCACGCAGCGGCGCCAGCCCCCGGCGCACGACCAGCGATGCCACAAGAACCGCCAATGCGCAGCCCAAAGGGACTGCCCATGCAACATCTACCAGGAATTCCCAGATCACCTCATGCGCGATTGGGCTTGATGCTGCCTCATCCAGCTCCAGCGCGTGCCAGACAAAGGCCGCCAAGCCAGTCGCCGTAATCGCTGTCAGCGCCAGTGAGAGGCGCAGCACCAGCCTGCGTTGCAGTGACCTTGGTGTCATGGTGCGCGCAGCATATAGCCAAGGCCGCGGAAGGTAATGATCGTTGCAGTCGCGCCGGCCCCTGCCATCCGTCGGCGAAGGTTATGGACATGCACAGGCAAGGCGTTGGAGGCAGGCTCATCCTCCGCCGCATAGAGCTGTTCGAGCAGAACTGGGCGGGTTACCACGCGCCCTTGCCGGCGCAGCAGCGCCTCAAGCAGCGCAAGTTCATGCCTTGGCAAAGCAAGCGGCACGCCATTGATCTCAACGGCGCGGCTAATGCTGTCGAGCACGATTCCACCGCAGGCAAGGATGCGGCCAAGCGCGGCACCCGGACGGCGAAGAAGCGCGCGCAACCGTGCCAGCAATTCGGCTTCTGCATAGGGCTTCACCAGGTAGTCGTCGGCCCCCTCGTCAAGGCCAGCCACTCGTGCTTCCAGGCTGTCACGCGCGCTGAGAATGAGCATCGGCGTGCCGCAACCGCGTCCGCGGAGCCAGCGCAGCAAGGTAAGACCTTCGCCATCCGGCAGGCCAAGGTCGAGAACGCCAGCGTCGTAAGGCGTCGCGGCCAGCGCTGCCTCCGCCTCCGACCGCGTGGCGGCGATGTCTGTAGCCATGCCAGCCGCGGCGAGCGCGGCCCTTAGGTTCCGCGCAATCTCCACCTCGTCTTCGACAATCAGCACCCGCATCGCGGCCCTCGCTCCCCGAAAACTGCCTTAAACAACACAGCGCAGTCTATCCCCCGTTGCATCCTGCCGAAAAGAGAGAGGTCGAAAGGGGGACAAGGCATTTGCTGATCGCGTTGGCAGAGCCGCGCGATCAAGGCCCGCCGGGTAGGCATCATGAGATGTTGGTTGCTTTTGGCCAAGCCAGCGCCTGCCGCGCCCGAGGCCGTCAATATGGCCAGCGTAAACCTGCGCGAGGCAGCAGAGCGTTTGATGGCCGGCGGGGGAGAAAACCGAAGCCATCAATACGGATCATCCATGAAAGGAAAGGAAACGTCAGATGAAGAAAACAAAATGGATGGCGGCGGCGACAGCCGCGCTGGTGATGGCGGCACTCGGTGGCGCCTATGCCCAGCAGCAGGCACAGCGCAACGTCAATGACTGGCTACTGAATGCGCCGGACGATACCACGCGGTTCCAGCTTCTTCAGCGCTATCTTCGCGGCTTCGATCAGCCAATGTGGGAAGTGGGCGAACGCTTCCGCATGATCCACCAGGCGCTTGCCGATGAAAACTGGGAGCTTGCTGTATATCACTGGGAAAAAACACGCGACACGATTGTCAATGGCTACCTGAAGCGGCCACTCCGCCAGCCAAACTCGCAAGCGATGTTTGTGGACAATATCTTCCAGCCGACGCTGGCGGCCTTCCGCGCCGGCAATTCGGCAAAGGCCTGGGAGGCATTCCAGACCGCGCGCGCGGCATGCATGTCCTGCCATGAAGCGGAGCGCGTTACCTATATGAACAATCAGGCACTTTTCCGTCTGACCGAGCAGCCGGCGCGTCCAGGTGGCTGAAACTTGTTTCGGAAAGACAAGACCTGCGGCCGCCGCGCATGCGGCGGTCCACAGTTCAGGCGCGGGCGCGCGAGGTTATGCGGAGGGCTGGGTCGGGCACATGGGCGCTGATGAAGGACAATAATCAAGTGTTACAAGTTTGTACATTTATCTGCTTTGGCATGAAAGTGATTGGCGTTCACCTTTGGCCGACAGCCCAGGCTTCGTTTTCTTGACGGAGAGTACACAATGAACGGCGTCGTCCTGCTGCCGCCCGGCTTTGCGGCCAGTGTTCTGAACATGGCAACCAGCGCGCCAGCCGCCACAAAAGCTGCCGCAGGGCGCCGCGTGGCCACCCCGATTGGTGAGTTGGCGGTGCGGGAAGCCGGCAGCGGCTCAACGTCGCTATTACTCTGGCACGGCTTGTATGCCGAGGCTTCGATGTTCGACCCATTGGTGAAGGAGCTGGCGCCGGACTACCGACTTCTTTTGATCAGCGCGCCAGGCCATGGCGCGAGCGGCCCGCCGGACTTGCCGCTCACGAACGCTGCCAGCGGTGCGGCCGTAATCGCGGTGCTTGATGCCTTCGGGATCGAACGCGCCGCGATATTGGGTAACTCCTGGGGTGGCATCGCCGCATTTCATGCGGCCTTGCAGGCGCCGCGTCGTATCTTGGCGGTGGCAGCCTTCAACACGCCATTCGGTCCCGGGACCAGTGATCTGGGCACGCGCTTCATCGTTTGGCTGACAGGTTTGCTTGGCAATACCTCATTCTTTGGGCGCCGTGTGGCTTCGGGTTTCTTCAGCGGGCGCACCCGCGCGCAGAACCCTGAAGTGATCGAGGAATTTGTGGCGGCCTTTCCGGCGCGCGCGCCGCGCGGCTTGCAAATTGTCTCCCGTGCGGTGCTTATGGAACGTGAGTCACTGATACCTCTGCTGCCGCAGATCCAGGTGCCGGTACTGGCGGTATCCGGTGCGGAGGACACGCGTTACCCGCCGGCACAGACCCAGGTAATAGTGCGCAGAATCCCGAATGCTCGTTTCTTCACCATAGAGGACTCAGGGCATCTGACACCGCTTGAACAGCCGGAAATCGCGGCCCGCTTGGTGCGGGGATTGGTGCCGCCACGGTAACTGCGGCAGTTGACGGCCAGGGACCATGTGCGGAAATTCTTGGACCTGTGCATGGCTCATGCAATCAACAGTCCGTCCCCATCAGCCTTGCCGCAATGGAAAGACGGTATTCCCCTGACAATGGCCGCATTTGAGGTCATGACCCTGGCGGGACATCACTACCTGAAATCCCGGCTTGCGGGCAGCTTGGCCCGCGGCGGGCGGCGGTCATCCTGCGGGCGGCGGATTTCATCGGCGCGGCCAAGCGCTGCCTCTGCCCAGCCACTGCCCGCGTCGCGCAGCAAGCCTTCCAGCAGATCGGAACGATCCACCAGCCGGCGCGCAATCACATGGATGATCGGCACTTCGGCGTGGCGATCCTCACGCTCTACCCGGCCTTCCACTTGCAATAGCCGCGCGCCGCGCAAGGCTCGACGATCGCGCGCGGCGATATCGGTATAGACCACCAGATTGGCTGTGCCGTGCTCATCTTCGATGGTGATAAAAATCACGCCCTTGGCGGAACCGGGGCGCTGGCGCATCAGCACAAGCCCTGCCAGACGCAGCAACCGGCCCGATGGCCATGTCTGCAAATCGCGCGTGTCGCGAAGCCCCTCGGCACGCAATTCCGCGCGCAACAACGCCAAGGGATGTCGCCCAAGCGTCAGGCCAAGCGCCGCGTAATCATGCACAATATGCTCGCCCTCATGTTCCGCCGGCAATACGGGTTTCGCTTCGGGCAGGATGGGCGCTTCCTCGGCCAGGGCAGCATCCACGCCATCGCGCGGGGCGAAAAGCGGCAAGTCGCGCGGCGTGCCCCGTGCTCCGCGTGCCGCCCAGGCGGCATCACGGCGCAGCACGCCGGGAAAGGCATTGGCGGCGGCGAGTGCACTCAAAGCGCCTTGAGAAAGCCCAGCGCGCCAGGCCAAATCCTCCACACTCACAAAGGGTGCGCCATTGCGTGCGGCACGGGCCATCAGCAGCGCTTCCGCATCACGCTGCGCCAGCCCGGCAACCAGGCGCAGCCCCAGCCGCAGCGCCAGGCCGCCCGCACTTTCGGGCGCTTCTTCCAGGCTGCTATCCCAATCGCTGGCATTCACATCCAGCGCGCGCACAAGCACGCCATGGTCCCGCGCATCGCGCATGATTTGCGCCGGCGCGTAAAACCCCATGGGCTGGCTGTTCAGCAGCGCACAGGCAAAAGCCGCCGGGTGATGGCATTTCAACCAGGCCGAGGCATAGACCAGATGCGCGAAGCTCGCCGCATGGCTTTCGGGAAAACCATAGCTGCCAAAGCCTTCAATTTGCGCAAAGACACGCTCCGCCAATTCCTGCGCGTAACCGCGGCGTGTCATGCCGGCCACCAGCTTGTCCTTGTGGCGCGTCACCAGCCCCTGTTGGCGAAAAGTTGCCATGGCGCGGCGCAATTGATCGGCTTCTTCCGGCGTGAAGCCAGCCGCGACAATTGCAAGCCGCATCGCCTGTTCCTGGAATAGCGGCACGCCAAGCGTGCGCCCCAGCACCTGGCGCAATTCATCTGCCGGACCAAAGGCGGGATCAGGCGCTGGATATTCCACCGCTTCCAAGCCCTGACGCCGGCGCAAATAGGGATGCACCATATCGCCCTGAATGGGGCCGGGGCGCACAATCGCCACCTGCACCACCAGATCATAAAAGGCACGGGGCTTGAGGCGCGGCAGCATATTCATCTGCGCGCGGCTTTCCACCTGAAACACGCCAACAGAATCCGCGCGCCGCAGCATGGCATAGGTTTCCGCACAATCGCGCGGCAGGTTTGTCAGGTTCAAGGCAAGGCGCCGATGCTGCCCCAGCAGATCAAAACTGCGCCGGAGGCAGGACAGCATGCCAAGCCCCAGCACATCCACCTTCATGATGCCGAGTGCATCAATATCATCCTTGTCCCATTCCAAAACGGTGCGGTCTTCCATCGCCGCCTGCGTCACCACCGCCAATTCCGTGAGCTTGCCGCGCGTGATGACAAAGCCACCGATATGGGTTGCGGTATGGCGCGGGAAATCCTGCAATTCCTCAGCCAGATCAAGCGTAATCGCCAAACGCGGATCGCTGATGTCAAAGCCCTCATCGGCCGCTAATTCAGCCAGGCTCATCTCCCGCCCCGGCCCCCAGCCGGCCTTGGCGAGGCGCGCGGTAATATCCTCGGTCAGGCCCATCGCCTTGCCCACTTCGCGAATGGCGCTGCGCGGGCGATAGCGGATCAGTGTCGCGCAAATCGCCGCGCGGTCGCGGCCATAGCGCGCGTAAAGATGCTGGATCACTTCTTCCCGCCGGTCATGTTCGAAATCAATATCTATGTCGGGCGGCTCACCGCGACTGGCTGAGACAAAACGTTCAAACAGCAGATCATGTTTTTCGGGATCAACGGCAGTGATGCCCAGCACATAGCAAACCGTGGAATTCGCCGCCGAACCGCGCCCCTGGCACAAAATGCTGCGCGCGCGGGCGAAGCGAATAATCTCATGCACGGTCAGGAAATAGGGCGCATAGCCAAGATCATTGATCAGCTTCATTTCATGCGCGATGCGCGCCGTAATCGCATCCGGCACCTGCACCGGCCAGCGCGCGGCAACAGCTTCGGCCACACGCGCTTCCAGGCTTTGCTGTGCGGTGAGGCCCGGGTCCAGCACCTCATCAGGGTATTCATAGCGCAAATGATCGAGCGAAAAGCCGCGCGTGGTCGCCAGCACATCAAGGCTTGATTGCAGCGCATCCGGGTAGCGCGCGAAAAGTCGCGCCATTTCGGCGGGGGATTTCAAATGGCGTTCGGCATTGGGCTCCGCCGCCTGGCCCAAGGCTTCCACGGTGCAGCGCAGGCGAATGGCGCTTAATACATCCGCCAAGCGCCGGCGCGATGGCACGTGATAGCGCACGTTGTTGGTGGCGAGCAGCCGCGCGCCATTTGCTTCCGCCAAAGCGGCGTGGTGCGCGAGCACCGCCGCGTCATCGCCCAATAAGGGGCACGCCACAGCAATCAGCGGCGGCAAGGCAAGGCGCAGCCCGCCCAGGCGGCGCAAGGCGGCGGGTGCGACAGGCGGAATGGCGGCCAGCGCCATGCCCTCGGCCGCGTCGCACAGCATGGCGAAATCCAGCCGGCATTCGCCCTTGGGCGCGGCCATGCGCCCGGCTGAAAGCAGCGCCGTCAGCCTGCCATAGGCCGCGCGATCCGCGGGCCAGGCCAGCCATTCCGCGCCATCTTCCAAGCGCAGCCGGCAGCCCGGCACGAAGGCGAGCCCCGCCGCCTTGGCCGCACCATGCGCGCGCACCACACCAGCAAGGCCATTCGTATCGCAAAGCCCGAACCCGGCATGCCCCAAGGCCGCCGCCTGTTCCACCAATTCCTCGGGGTGGGAGGCGCCATCCAGGAAGGAAAAATTGGATCGTGCCGCCACTTCCGCATAGCCGGGCGCTTTCATGGCAAATCGCCCTGCACCACCCAGCGCCCATCGGCATGGCAAAGCCAGAGCCTTTCACCGGAAGCGAGTTGCACGCGGTGATAATCCCGCGCTGGCGGCAACGCGCCGCCATGCCACCATTCCGCTTCCAGCCGTAGCGGACCCTCGGCGCTGGTCAGCGCGTAATGCCGCCCGCGCCAGCGGAGCGCAGCGGGCGCGCCTTCGGCAAAGGCAGTGACCTGCACAGCCTCAGGCCGACGGCGCAGCAGCACCGGCGCGGCGCGGGTACCCCAACCGGGCGGGGTGGGGTTGGGTGCTTCATGTGGGGCGGCAGCGCGCCATTGCTTCTCAGGCCAATGGCTCGGCAGTGGTGCGGGGCGGGCCAGGCGCAGCCTTTGGCCGAGGCGATCCAGCAATTGCGCCAAAACCCCATCCGGGCGCGGCGTGGCGCCCATGGGCAGGGCACCCTGCCCTTCCGCGCCCATCGGGTCGGTCGCCAGGGCGTGCAGGGTGAAACGCTCAAAGCCGAGTTCCGGCGCCAGGCTGGCGAGGGGCTCGGCAAAAAGCCGCGCCAGATGGGCGGGGTCGCGGTTTGGCGCGCCGGTGCCGATCATCAGGCGCTGTTCCGTGTCATCCACGCGCCAGGCGGTCAGGGAAAGCCGCCTTGCGCCAAGCCCGGCGCGCCCCAGCCGCGCACAAAGCGCTGCCAGCAGCCTATCGAGCAAGGCGGCAATCGCCTCGGCGGTCAGGATCGGTTCCGGCAAGGCGCGGGTCACCGCCAAATCAGGCGGCGCGGCGATGGGGGTGATGGGCGGCGCGCGGCGGCCCGTGGCGGCATCCAGCGCATCCAGCAAGGGCGCGCCAAAGCGCCGGGCGAGCGGCGCGCGGGGCTGGCGCAGCACATCACCAATGGTGCGGAGCCCCAGCCGACCAAGGTCTTCCACCATGCCCCCCGGCAGGCGGAGCGCGGGGCCAAGCGGCAGGGGCGCCACGGCCTTTTCTTCAACCCCTGGCTGGATGATCGGCGCATCGCACCGCACCCGCGCCAGCGCCATGGCGGAAGCCGCCGCGCTGGCAATGGCGCCATGGGCGGTAAGCCCCGCCTCGGCCAGTTTGGCGGTAAGGCAGGCGAGCAAAGCGGCCTCACCGCCGAACAGATGATCGCAGCCGGTGATATCCAGCAACAGGCCATCGGGGGGCAGGGCAGCGCTGATCGGGGTGAAGCGCTGCGCCCAAATGGCGAGGTCACGCAGCCCCGCCGCGCTGGCTTCCGGCATGGCGGGAAGCACGAGCAAATCGGGCAAAAGGGCTTCGGCATCGGCCAGAGCCTGGCCTGGCTCCAGCCCCGCCGCCGCGGCCTGGTGATCCAGCCCAACAAGCAGGCGCCGCGCGCCTTGGCGTGCCCAAAGCACCAGGGGTTGCTCCGCCGGCAGATCGGGGCGGGCCTGGCGCAAATGCTCCGCCGCCCAGAAGGGCAGATGAAGCGCAAGGTAACGCCGCGCGGGCTTCATGTGCCCCCCGCCGCCAGATGCAGCCTATTGGTCGCAGCGTTGAACGCCACATCCCAAGGCCCCGCCGGCGCGCCGCCGCGTTGGCGAAGCAGCGTCAGGCGCCAGCGCGGCGCCGCATCAGCCGAAAGCGGGGCGATATGCCAGCGCGTGCGCGCGACAGAGGCCCCAGTGGCGCCATCCGGGCGGAGCAGCAGGCCAAAAACACCGCCCGCCTCGGCGGCCAGATGCAGGCGGCGCGTTGCGGTCAGATCAAGCCCCTGCCCGCTGCCGGCCATCAGCACGGCAGCGCCCAAGGCTGGGCAGCGCAGGGCTTCTTCCATGGCCCAGAGCGCTTCCGGCCAACGCGCCGCCCGCGCCAGGATCAGATTTTCCGGGGTAAGGCCGAAGGGCACCAGCCCCGGCGGCCAGACAAGATTCGATTCCTGTTCGGTTGCAATCCAGAGCACCTGCCCGCCGCAATTCGCCAGCAGAATGGCGGCAAAAGCCACGCCAGATCCGGGACTTGCGGCGCAAACTTCATGTAACGCACCACGCGCCAGACCAGCCCCGATCAAGCTATTATCAGCAAAAACTGGAATGGGCGCGCTGGCATGGCCCCCAGGGGCGCGGGTGGTCAGCCCGGCCAGGGTATTGCGCAGCCGGGCCAGGGCAGCGTTGCGGGGGGAAAGGGGATCGGCGGCAGTCATGGGAAAGAAAGCTTATCAAAAGAACAAAATAAGAACAAGCCATATCTTGCCGCGCCCTGTTCCCTCTCGCGCCGGTTTTTCCCATAGTGCCATCACAGCAGAAAGGAGGCCCCGATGGCCCAACCCCTCGATAAGGCGCAATTCGATGCGCTGATGGCCCGCGCCGGGCTTGATCTGACGGAAGCCGAAAAGGAAGGCATCCGCGCCGCTTCCGCCCATACCCAGGCCGCCGCCGCGCGCGTGCGCACCCCGCGTGAGGTCTCAGTCGAATCCGCCACCATCTTCACCCTGAAGGGGGCAGGCGCATGACGAGCTTCCCCACCATTGCGAGTGCGGCGCGCGATATCGCTGCCAAGCGGATTTCCCCGGTGGAATTGGTGAAGGATCATTTGGCGCGGTCAGAAAAGCTCAATCCCACGCTGCATGCCTTCATCCGCTTCACACCAGAAATTGCGCTGGAACAGGCGCGCGCGGCGGAAGCGCGGCAGGCGGCCGGCGCGCTGCATGGGCCGCTTGATGGTATTCCCATTGCACATAAGGATATTTATGAGACGGCGGGTGTTACCACCACTGGCCATTCGCGCGTGCTGGAACATCATGTGCCGAAGGCGGATTCGGCGGTGGTGCGACGCTGGCGCGAAGCGGGCGCGGTGATGCTGGGCAAGCTCGCCACCCATGAATTCGCCTGGGGCGGGCCTTCCTTCGATCTGCCCTGGCCGCCCGCGCGCAATCCCTGGAATACGGAATATTTCACCGGCGGGTCTTCCTCCGGCACCGGTGCGGCGGTTGCTGCCGGCATGATCCTGGGCGGCACGGGGTCTGATACGGGGGGTTCCATTCGCGGCCCGGCATCGCTCTGCGGCATTGCCGGCATCAAGCCGAGCTACGGCTTGTGTTCGCGTACTGGCGTGTTGCCCCTCTCCCAAAGCCTGGACACGACTGGGCCGATGGCCTGGACCGTGGAAGATTGCGCGTTGTTGTTGGATGCGATGACCGGGCATGATCCGGCGGATCCATCATCGGCCAATCGCCCGCGGCCTGATCTGCTGTCCGGCCTTAATGGTGGGGTGAAGGGCTTGCGCATCGGTGTAATCCGGCATTTCCATGAGGATGACTGCAAAGTGAGCCCCGGCATGGCAGCGGGCATCGCGCATCTGACCAGCACGCTGGCCGCACAAGGGGCGGAAATTCGCGAGGTGAAGCTGCCGCCGCTTGCTGATTTCAACGCTGCCGGTTGGCTCATTCTGGCCGCTGATGCCTATGCCGTGCATGAGACATGGATGCGCGAAAAATACCGCGCCTATGGGGAGTTTTTGCGCGAAAGGCTGGCGCTGGCTTCAACCATCACCTCCGCCGATTACATCCAGGCGCAGCGCCGCCGGCGAGAGCTTTGCGAAGCCGTCGCCGCCGCCATGGCCGATTGCGATCTGCTGGTGACCGCAGCGCAACCAGGTGAGGCGCGGCCCATTCACCAAATGACGAAATGGGCGTCTTTTGAGGTGCCGAATTTCACCATCCCCTTCAACCTGACGGGCCAACCGGCGCTGACGGTTTGCACCGGCTTTGGTGCGGGCGGCATGCCGGTGGGCGCGCAGCTTGTGGGGCGGCCGTTTGAGGATGCGACTGTGCTCCGCGCCGGTCAGGCCTATGAATTGGCCGCTGGGTGGCGGGGCAAGCGGCCGGCTTTGGCGGCGTAAGGTTTCGTTTGACACGGCGTGATCCGTTGCGGCGGATCACGCCGATCAGGATTTACCCCCGCAAGCCAAGCCGGTTCACGCGCGCTTCTTCCTCATCAATCGTGCGCTTGATGAAGGCGGCATAATCCGCGGGGTTCAGATATTCCACCGGCATATCCAAGCGGTCGAGCGTTGCAAGATGCGATGGATCATTCAGCGCCGTGCGGAAACCCTGATGCAGTTTTTCGACAATATCCGGATCCATCCCGGCGGGCCCAACCAGCCCATAGGGTGAGGTGATCACCATATCCTGATAGCCAAGATCAAGCAGCGTCGGCACATCGGGCAGCTTTTTGCTGCGCTGACGTGTCCAGACATTCAGCGCACGGAGCCGCCCTTCCAGGATCATCGGCAGCGTGCCGGAACCAGTGGAGCAGGCTTCAATATGCCCACCAAGCAGGCTTGGCACGGCATCGCCCTCTCCACGGAAGGGTACATGCACAATGTCCAGGTTTTCGCGCGTGGCGAGATCAATATTCGCCAAATGCGGCGTGCCATTTGCGCCCGTATTGCCGATGCGAATTTCACCCGGACGGCGGCGCGCATCCGCGACCAGATCAGCCCAACGCTGATAAGGGCCATCGCCGCGCACACACATGATGAACAGATAACCGGTCAGATGCATGATCGCGGTGAAATCTGTGCGCGGATTGAAGGGCATGCGCTGCATGAAAGGCAGCCGCATCGCAGGCAGCGGGAATTGCGCGATGGTATAGCCATCGGGCCGCGCGCGCGCGACGCCGGCGGCGGAAAGTGTCGCCCCGGCGCCTGGGCGATTTTCTGTCAGCACCTGCACGCCAAAGGCGCGTGATGCGGCTTCGGCAAAGCCACGCATTTGCACATCCGTGGCGCCACCTGGCGGGAAGGGCACCAGCAGCGTGATGGGGCGCGATGGAAAGCTCTGCGCCGCTGCAAGCCCCGGCGCGATGGCGGGGGCCGCGAGGGCCGAGAGAAGAATGTGCCGGCGTTTCATGGTGGTTGCTCCCTATTCTTGTTTGTTCTGATGTGGTGCCTGTTACAGCCTTTGAAAGCCCCCTATGCTATTCCGGTTGGATGCCGGCGGCGGTGACCAATTCGCGCCATTGCGGAATTTCCTCACGCAGACGCGCCGCCAAAGGTGCCGGGCCATTCAGCAATAATTGCGAACCGCGTTCCGCCATGCGGCGGGATAATTCGCTCTCCGGCGCGGCCAAGGGCGCCAATTCTGATAGCAGCCGTGCAATGGGCTCGGGCGGCATGGCCTTTGGCGCCATCAGCGCAAACCAGAAGGGCACGCTATAGCGCGGCACCTGTTCGATAATGGCGGGCACATCGGGCAGCAAGGGCGCCCGCGCCGTCCCCGTGACGCCAATTGGGCGGAGCGTGCCAGCGCGCAAATGCTCAAGCGGGATCGAGACATCGGTGATGATGCTGTCAATATCGCCAGCGAGCAGCGCATTCATCGCAAGCGTCGCACCCCGATACGGCACATGCAGCAATTCAATGCCCGCACGCTGCATCAGCAGTGCGCCGGCCAGGTGTGTTGCAGACCCCACACCGGAACTGCCCCAGGAAACCTTGCCCGGATTGGCCTTGGCGCGCGCGAGATAGGTCGCCAAATCCGCTGCGCCATTGGGCCTGCCGGAGATCAGCAGCGGCGCATCCGTCACCAGACTGACAGGCTGCAAATCTGTCAGCGGATCAAGCCCCGGATCGCGCCGCATGGCGGGCAGGGTTGCAATGGATGAAGATGTAATCAGGAAGCTGTGATTGTCGGTTGCTTGCGCGACATATTGCGCGCCAAGTGACCCACCCGCGCCGGCGCGATGTTCATAAATCACCGGCTGTCCCAGGCGCGGTGTCAGAAACTCCACCATGAAGCGCGCCGGAATATCCTGCGGCCCACCAGGCGCGAAGGGGCTGATCAGCCGCACCGGCCGATTGGGCCAAGCCGGACCTTGCGCCAAGGCAGGCGCGGCAAGGCTTGCGCTGGCAACAGCAAAAAAGGCGCGACGCGTTGTGGCTGACATCACCTTGCCCCCACTCAACCCAGGCAACGCCGATAGAGCGCGATCAGCCTTTCCCAATGGCGCTCAGCACCTGGCTTGTCGAAACACCAGCGGCCAGGAAAGGCAAAGCCATGATGCACGGCAGGGTAGATTTCCAATTCGCCCTTGGCGCCCGAGGCTTCGAACAATCCGCGCAATTCATCAACCATGGGCAGCGGCGCCAATTCATCATGCTCGGCGCAGGCGATGTAGAGTTCCGCGCTACCTTGCCCCAGCGTCAGATGCGGGCTTTCCACCGCATCACTGACCAGCCAGGTGCCATAGAAGGAAGCGGCAGCGGCGATGCGTCCCGGATAGCGCGCGGCGGCGGCCAGCGCATAGGGACCGCTCATGCAATAGCCATGCACGCCAACCGGGCCTGGGCGCACGTGTTTTTGCTGATCAAGGAAACCCAGCATATCGGCGATGTCGTCCATCACCGGCGGAATGGTCATTTTGGTGCGAATGGCGCGCATGCGGTCGCGTTCTGGGTCGCCCACCGTCAGCACGCCGGGGCCGAATTTCGAATCTCGCCCGGCGCGGTAATAAAGATTGGGCAGCACCACATAATAGCCCGTGGCGGCAAGCCGCCGCGCCATGTCGTAAAGTTCTTCGCGAATGCCGGGTGCATCCATCAGCATCAGCACGGCGGGAAAGGGGCCATTGCGTTCCGGATGACAGATAAAACTTTCCATCGCACCGGCGCGGGTTTGAATATCAATGATGTGTTCGATCATGGTGCTTGCCCCTTCAATCGGCTTTCACGCCAGCGGCGCGAATGACCTCGGCCCAGGATTGCAGATCGCCGGCGATGCGACGGTTGAATGTCGCCATATCCTCAAAATTCGGTGTCAGGCCGGAATCGAGCAGCCTTTGCCGGAAGGTGGGATTTTCCAGCCCCTTGCGGATGGCCTCCACCCAGGCGCGCGCCGCATCGGCATTGATGGCGCGCGGGCCGCAAAGGCCGAACCAGCCAGCCATTTCAAGCCCGGGCACCCAATCGGAAATCGGGCGCGCCTGTGGAAACAGCGGCGATCCCGCATTGTCACCAAGCGCCAATAGGCGCAATTCGCCGCCCTGGATCTGGCGCATCACATCACCAAGATTCGTGATCATGAAATCCGCGCGGCCGCCCAGAATATCCACAATCGCCGGCGTGGCTCCGCGATAGGGGATATGCACAATATCAAGCCCCGTCTTGGATTTGAGCAATTCCACCGACAGATGCTGCGCCGACCCAACACCCGCCGAGGCATAGGACAAGCCGCCCGGCTTGGCGCGCGCAGCGGCCAATAACCCCGCCACATCCTTATGCGGCCCATTCGCCGCCACCACCAAACCATAGGTGGATAAAGCAACATTGGCGATGCCGGTCATTTCCGTGCGCGGATCAACCGGCAGGCTGGCACCTGGCAGATTGGGCGTGATGGTCATGGTGCCCATTGGGCATTGCAGCACCGTCGCGCCATCCGGCGCGCTGCGCGCCACCAATTCCGCAGCGATCAACCCATTGGCGCCGGTGCGGTTTTCAACCACGCCGCGCGCGGGCAAATGCGGCGCGGCATATTCGGCAATGAAGCGCGCCATCAAATCCCCCGCACCGCCGGCGGCAAAACCGCTGATCACGCGCACGGTGCGATCCTGCGCCAAGGCAGGGCCAGAAAGGGCCAGGGCAGCAAGCCCGGCAAGCAACAGATGACGCATGATGAACCTCCCTTATTTCGGGAGAGCGTATCAGGAAGCGGGCGCGCCGCAATCCGGCAGGGCGCGCAACGCGCAAAGCCGCGCCGCGCCGTGGTCTCGTGAGGAAATCACGTCAAAGCCGGGCAGCGTGACGGCTTCCTCATCGCGTCCCGTCTCGGCGATGATCAGCGCGCCGGGCGCGATCCAGCCCTTGGCCTGCAAGGCCGCCAAGGCGCGCGGCACCAGCCCCTTGCCATAGGGCGGGTCCAGAAACACAAGGCTGCATGGCGCCGCTGCGATGGGGGGCGCGGTGACATCCCCCGCAATCACGCGGCAGGCATCACTGGCTTTGCAGGCCGCGATATTCGCCCGCAAAGCTGCCAGCGCAGCGCGATGCTGTTCCATGAAAAAGCCACGCGCCGCACCGCGTGACAGTGCCTCAAGCCCCATGGCGCCAGTGCCGGCAAAACCATCCAGAACCAAGGCATTTTCGAACACGGCCCGCCCCGCCCAGGGCGCGTGCCAAAGCTGGTCAAATATCGCCTGCCGGGCGCGATCACTGGTCGGGCGCGTCATGAGGCCCGGCGGCGCCACCAGCGCGCGCCCCTTCCAGCGCCCGGCGATGATGCGCATCAGCCCTTGCCGCGACGCGGCGTTTGCGGCCCGGCATGGCGGGCGCGGGGCGGGCGTTGCGGCCTCGCCTCGGCTGCTTCAGGCGCTTCGGGTTCGGCTGCCGCTTCGCGCCCGCGCTTTGGCGCATCCAAGCCCAATTGCTCTCGCAGCACCTTGGCATTCACTTCTTCCGCCGCGCCGCGCGGCAGGGACCCCAATTGGAAGGGACCATAGGCGGTGCGGATCAGGCGCGTCACCACTAGGCCAAGATGCGCCATGACTTTGCGCACTTCGCGGTTCTTGCCCTCACGTAGTGCCACCGTCAGCCAGGCATTGGTGCCCATGCGCGCATCAAGCCCGGCTTCGATGGGACCATAGGCGACACCATCCACACTCACGCCCCGCGCCAGCGCGGCCAAGGCGCGTTCCTCCACCTTGCCATGCACGCGCACGCGATAACGCCTGAGCCAACCATTCGCCGGCAATTCCAGCTTGCGCGCCAAAGCACCATCATTGGTCAGCAGCAAAAGCCCTTCGCTGGTCAGATCAAGCCGCCCAACCGAAACCAGCCTCGGCAAGCCCTGCGGCAGATTGGCGAAAACCGTGGGCCGGCCTTCAGGATCGCGATGCGTCGTCACAAAACCGGTTGGCTTGTGGTAGCGAAACAGCCGCGTGCGTTCCGGATTGGCAACCGGCTTGCCATTCACCGTGATCGCGTCACCGGCTGCAACAAACGTCGCGGGGCTCGTCACCAACTTGCCCCCCAGCCGCACCAGCCCTTCCGCGATCAGCTTTTCCGCATCACGGCGAGACGCCACACCGGCACGCGCGAGAAACTTCGCAATGCGTTCGCCGCGCGGGCCTTCGGCTTCCGTATCTTCTTCGCTGCTCATGCGCGGCAGGCCGCGATGAAGGCGCGGAAAATCGCCGGATCATCAGGATCAACGGCATATTCCGGATGCCATTGCACGCCGAGTGCAAAGCGGTAGCCCGGGTGTTCAATGCCCTCAATCACGCCATCGGGCGCCAGCGCATTTACCAAAGCGCCATCGCCAATGCTCGCCACTGCCTGGTGATGCGCGGAATTTACTGCCATGCGCGGCTTGCCGATGATGCGTGACAGCATGCTGCCTTCGGTCAGCGTCACCTCATGCCCCGGTTCGGTGCGCGGATTGGGTTGTTCATGGGCAAGGGCACCCGGCACCTCATCCGGGATGTGCTGGATCAGGCGCCCGCCCAAAGCCACCGCCAGCAATTGCTGCCCGCCGCAAATCCCAAGCACGGGCTTATCGCGCGCGAGTGCCACGCGGGTCGCCGCCATCTCGAAATCCGTCCGGCCTGGCTTCAGGGTCACTTTGGGATGCGGCGCGCCGCCGCCCCAAAGGGCCGGGTCCACATCAAAGGCGCCGCCGGTGACCATCAGCCCATCCACCTCAGCGATATAGGCTTCCGCCATTTCGGGGTGATGGGGCAAGGCCACGGGCAAGCCACCCGCCGCCACAATGGCCGAGAAGTAATTCTGGCGTAGCGCATACCAGGGCAGCTTGGACCAGCCGCCGGCCTCTTCGGAATCGAGGGTGACACCAATCAGGGGAAGGGATCGCATGGAGAAGGTTTAGGGTATTTTGGGGCTAAAGGAAAACGCGCGGGGGCATCCACTTGCTAACAGGCTGCTGAAAAGCTGTCATTGAGCATCGCAATTTTGGCGCGCGAGTATGTTTTCAACGCTGCCTGTGCCTGGGCATAGCTATTTTCAGTGATTTTTTGGCCCTGTCGGCACACTCTGGACAGACTCCCGGCATCACGCCGCCACCACCAGTAACTTCGGCAGGCGAACCAGGTTGTAAGCTGCCATCGCAAGCGTGAACTGCCAGTCCACCTTGGGCAGCCCACGATGGCGCGCCTTGCGCATGCCAGCCACCGTCTTGGCCCAGCCGAAGGCCTCCTCGATCCGCTTGCG
>JADCFQ010000049.1 GCA_020249435.1 Roseomonas sp.
CAAATGACCGGGGGGAACAAACTGATGCAGCGAAGCAGGAAGGAGCCACCCCTGGTCCACATCCCACGCTCGGAAGGTCTTGCTCATGAAAACAAATGAATCAGAAATAACACCAAGCAGCTAATGGATTTTCAGACAGGCGCATGGAAGAATGCCTGGCTTTCCACACGCCTCCGCCTCATCACACCCTGGTCGGCTGTTTGCGGATAATGCCGTCTTGCATGACGAAATCTACCTGCTCTGTCACGGCAATACGCTCAAACGGGTTGCCGGGCATGGCGACGATATCGGCGGTCTTGCCCACTGCGAGGATCCCGATATCTGGAAGCTGCAGCATCTCGGCCGCAATTGATGTGGCCGCCTTAAGCGCCCGCAAGGGGCTTAAGCCATTAGCTATCAGCTCAGCGAACTCACCGGCATTATTTGTGCCGAATGAAAACGTCCCGATATCCGTGCCGAAGGCGACCTTCACCTTGCTCGCTGCCAGATTCGCAGCAGCCTCCATCAGCTGTGCGGCGTATTTGCGGTATTTCCGGCGCACATAGGGGGGCTTTGCCGCCGCTTGCCAGAACGCATCATCGTCAATCAGCCGAGCCTGACGGATCACCGCAATTTGCGTCGGCACCAAATAGATGCCCTTGTCCTCCATCAACTGCAGCGTCTCCCGCGAGGCAAGGTTGCCGTGCTCAATGGCGCGAACCCCGGCTGTCAGGGCGCGACGAATGCCCTCATCGCCATAGACATGCAGGGTCGCCGGAACGCCAAGGTCGCGCGCAGTGCTGACCATGACGTTCATTTCCTCCTGGCTATAAGTCACCTGGGAGGGATCATCGGCTGGGCTCGAGAAACCGCCGGAACCCGCGAATTTGATCCACTGTGCGCCGCGGCTGATTTCCGTGCGCACCACTCGGCGTATTTCCTCAACACCATCGGCCAGGCTGTTTTGCCATGGTCGGCTGTCTGCCCCCAGCAGCGGTGTGCCGTCGCCGTGCCCCCCCCGCGCCGACAGCAGGTGACCCGAGGGGATCAGCCGTGGCCCGACAATCTGCCCTTGCGCCAGTGCCCGCGCCAGGTCGCAGGTGGTGTAGCCGTGAATATCCATGTCGCCAGTGTCGCGCACAGTAGTGAAGCCCCGGTCAAGCAGCGTACCGAGAGCCTCGACGCCCAGAAGCGCTTTTGCCGAGGATGACAAATCGAAAATCTTATCCTCAAGCTCTGGCCGCAAGGTAACATGGACATGGGAATCAATGAAGCCGGGCGTCACCATGCGCCCCGGCAAGGAGACGACCTGCACACCGGAAGGGCGACCGACATTGGGGGCAATCGCGGCAATGCGTCCGTTTTCGACAAGGATTTCGGCAGGCCCCCGCGGTGCGTCCGCTACGCCATCCCAGAGATTTCCAGCAATGATGACCACCGGCGGCGCCGCGCGCGCCACCTGCGCCGACGCCGAAACAGGCAGCACCGCGCCAAGCAGAGGCGAACCGGCCAATACGGCGGCTGCGCGCAACACGCTGCGACGATTCGGTGCAGCACTCTGGCGCGACATAAGGGAACACGCTAAACACATATGGGCACACCCTTTTTTTCAAGTCGCGCCATGCAATCATGGCAAAGCGGGAAAGACAAGAAGATTCTTGTCGCTTGCTTGTCGAGGTCTCGACAGCACTACGCTACCCCGTCATCGCACTTGGCTATTGCGCTACCAAATTCTCCAGCATGCGCGTGCAAAACGCGCAATTCAGCGATTGGCGCAGCAAACGCGTCCCAGCAGGACGCCCGGACAAGGGGGTAGAACGGATCGGCGCGCTTGCAGGGGATTTCGCAATGATCAACGTTAACCCTGAGGTCGCGCTGGTGATAATGTTTGCAAACGGGGTCGTTGGCCTGATCATTGCCAAGTCAGGATGCACTTGCCCCTATTCCGGCTGCACCCCCAAGTCGCGAAACGCCCTGCCGGTCGCTTCATATTCCGCCGCCAGCAAGCGCCCAAGCTCTGCGCGCCCGCGAAATTGCGCCACGGCGCCCCAGTTTTCCGCGAAGCGCTTGAACCCTTCGGTTTCCACCGCGCGGCGGCAGGCTTCCTGCAAGCGATCCAGGATCGATTCCGGCGTGCCGCGTGTGGCCCAAAGCGCGGCATAGGAAGGTTGGAAGGCATCAATCCCCTGTTCGCGCGCGGTTGGCACATCGGGAAAGGCCGGTTGCCGCCCTTCGGAGAATACAGCGACCAGCCGCGTCTGCCCCGCCCGCGCCATGGGCACGCCTGATGCCACCACAATCGCGGCGAAATCCAAGCGCCCGGCAATGACTTCGGTCAATGACGCGCCGTCGCCGCGAAACGGCACATGAGTCCATTGCCCACCAGCGGCTGACTGCACGCGATGCACGCCAAGAAAGGGCGCGGAATTCGGCCCGGGCGAACCATAGCTCAGTGGGCGCTGCTTCGCTGCCGCCACCATATCGGGCAGCGTCCGCCAGGGGCTATCGGCCTTCACCATGATGCCAAGGATGTTTTCGGTCACGTTGCAGACCGGCGCCACGGCATCCGGGCCAAGCCCGGTATTGCGCACCAGATGCGGCTGGAAGGCGAGTGGCACGAGCGGCGCATAGGCCAGCGTATGCCCATCAGGTGCCGCGGCCATCAGGGCGCGCATGCCGACCACGCCGGAAGCGCCGGATTGGCTGGTCACCACAAAATTCTGCCCGAAGTCGCGCGTAAAAGCCTCCGCCAAGGCGCGCGCCGCGTTCCTGCATGCCAGAGGACGGGCCAGGTCCGTGGGCGTCGCTAGTGTCCGCCCCAGCGCGGGCCTCGGCTTCCAGTTGCGCCTTCGCCGCGCGGATGCGTTCCAGCCGGCGCTGCTTATCCGCCATCCA